>NZ_KB913032.1:2187664-3458265 GCF_000384215.1 Amycolatopsis alba DSM 44262
TTCGGGTAGCGGCTCAGGCACCGACAGCGGCAGCGGATCGGGCTCCGGCAGCGGCTCCGGTTCCGGCACCGACAGCGGCTCGGGCAGTGGCTCCGGTAGTGGTTCCGGTTCCGGTACCGACAGCGGCTCCGGATCCGGGAGTGGCACGGGCGGTACCAACAACGCCGACGGCAACGGCGGTACCGGCGGTACCGGCGGCACCAACAACGCCGACCCCGGCAAGGACAAAGGCTGGCTGTTCGGCAGCAAGGAAAAGATCCACGAGCAGTTCCTCGAAAGCGCGAAGAAGTACGATCTCGATCACCCTGGTGCGATCAAGCCTGGCGAACTTCAGCAGTTCGAGGACAAGCTGGCCAAGTTCATGAAGTACACGGACGGAACTCCCGCAGGTCTCAAGGCGATGGGCTTCGATGAGGCGGGCGTCGACAAGATGACGAACATCATCAAGACGTTCACCGACCCGAACCACAGCCCTACGGCGCTCGCCGTGAAGAGCGCGATCGACATGATCCGTGGGGCCGTACTCCCCGGCGCGGCGGCCGGAGGAGCCTTCCCCGATGAGTCGCGCGGGAAAAACGCTCCCTGATCCGAGCGAGAACTGACCGAGCCCGGTGTGGGTGTCCACACAGGACACTCGCACCGGGCTTCTTCTTGCCGCCTCTCAACGAACCCGGCGACGGGCGTACCTCAGCAGCCAGACCCCCGCCAGCAACGTGGCGAAAGCCAGCGCCAGCAGATCACCGGTGTGCGAACCGGTGGAAGCCAAAGGTCCGGACGGGTGAACCGGGGGCGTCGGGTCGACCGGCGGTGTCGGATCGACCGGCGGTTCGCTTGGGGTGACCGAGGTTTCGGTCGAGCAGCCGGGTTCGTCCGGGGTGCGGCAGTTGGCGCCGGGCGTGGTGGAAGTGACCGCGTTGCGCAGCTTCCCCTCCCCGGAACCGGCGGTGACCGAATACGTCACGACGACCTTCTGCCCGACGGCGAGCTTGCCGTGCCAGCGGAGCAGCTTTCCGTTCAGCGCCACCGATCCGCCCGTGGCTTTCGCGTCACCGTTGTATGTCGCTCCACTGAGGACATTGCCCAGGTCGTCGGTCACGACGGCGTCGTCGTAGGCACCGGTGCCGGTATTGGTGATGGACAGCGTGTAGGTGACCTTGCCGCCCTGGGCGACGCTGCCCGACGGCGAAGCCGACTTCGCGATGACCATCGAGAGCACCGGGGTGCGGGTGGAACACGCGGGATCCCGCTGCCCGGACGGCGGGCAGTTGGTCCCCTCGTCACCTGCGACCGCGTTGTCCAGGAAGTGGTCCCCGCGCAAGGGTTTCGCCACGGTGACCGAGTAGGTGACGGTCGCCGTGGCTCCGGGAGCGACAGTGCCCGTCCAGGTCAGTTTCGGTTCCGTGTACGCGACGGTGCCGGCGGTGGCCTTCGCGTCCCCGTTGTAGGTCGCGTCGTCGAGGACCTTGGTCAGATCGTCCGTGAACGCGGCACCGGGATACGGCGCTTGACCGGTGTTGCGCACCACCACCGTGTACGTGACCTTGCCGCCAGGCGCGGCCACCGCCGGGGCGGCCGACTTCGTGATGCGCAACGCGGGTGTGGGCAGTTCGTTGCGGCAGTCGGGGTCCTCTGAGCCCTCTTCGCAGTTGGAGCCCGCACCGGTGACCACGTTGACCAGCCGTTTGTCGCCCTTGTTGGTCACGACGACGGAATAGGTGACGGTGGCCTTGTCACCGGGGGCGAGAGAGCCGGTCCAGGTCAAGGTCGGCGGGGTGACGGCGACCGTCACCGTGCCGGTGCTCGCTTTCGCGTCGCCGTTGTAGGTGGCGTCGTCCAGCACACCGGTGAGGTCGTCGGTGAACGACGCGGCGGGATCCGTTGCCGCGCCGACGTTTTCGACCGTCACCGTGTAGGTGATCGTGTCGCCGGTCTTGACCTCCGCAGGCGTGGCCGTTTTGCGGATCTTCAGCGACGGCACCGGAGTGACCGTCCCGCAGTCCGGATCCACCGAACCCGGCGGGCAGTTGCCGTCCGGGGTGCCGGTGACGGCGTTGGAGAGCTTCTTGTCACCGCCGGGCGGGCGGTTCACGGTGACGGAGTAGGTGATGGTGACGGTGGCGCCAGGCGCGACATCACCGGTCCAGGTCACCACCGGGGCCTCGTAGCCGGCGGTGCCGCCGGTCGCCGTGGCGTCGTCGTTGTACGTCGCGTCATCGAGGACGCCGGTCAGGTCGTCGGTGACCCGTGCTCCCGGATACGCCGCGGTTCCGGTGTTCTGGACGCGCACCGTGTAGGTGACGCGCTCGCCGGGCCGGGGAGCGGATGGTGCGGCGGTCTTGGTGATCCGCAGGGCCGCGACAGGGGTGACGGCGGAGCAGTCCGGATCCGTCGAGCCAGGCGGGCAGGTCGAATCGTCGGTGCCGGTCACAGAGTTGCGCAGCGTCCGGTCCCCGGTGGGCGGCTTGTTCACGGTCACCGAATAGGTGATGGTGACCGAGGCGCCGGCCGGAAGGTCCGCGGTCCAGGTCAGCTTCGGCGCCGTGTACGCGACGGTGCCCGCGGTGGCCCGCGCGTCCTGGTTGTAGGTCGCGTCGTCCAGGACACCGCTCAGATCGTCGGTGAACCGGGCGTCACGGTAGACGCCGGTGCCGGGATTGCTCGCGGTCACGGTGTAGGTCACGACGTCGCCGGGCTTGGCGGTGGATGGTGCCGCGGTCTTGGCCAGCACCAGCACCCCGACCGGGGTCACCGTGCCGCACGCCGGGTCCGTACTTCCCGGCGGACAGGTGGAGCCTTCCGGGCCGACGACGACGTTGGCCAGCCGCCGGTCCCCGGCGGGCGGCTTCCCCACGGTGACCGAATAGGTGACGGTCACCTCGCCGCCGGCGGCGACATCACCGAACCAGGTGAGTTTCCGACCTGGCTCGTCGAACGTGGCCGCGCCCGAGGTGGCGGAGGCGTCACCGTTGTAGGCGGCATCATCGAGGACACCGGTCAGGTCGTCGGTGAACGAGGCCCCAGGGTAGGCCGCCGAGCCGACATTGTTCACCTTCACGGTGTAGGTGACCTTGTCGCCGGGCATGGCCGAGGCTGGGCTCGCCGTCTTCTTGATCTCCAGGACGCCGATCGGGGTCACGGCGCCGCAAGCCGGATCCGTGCTCCCCGGCGGGCAGGTGGAGCCGTCCGGGCCGGTGACGGCGTTGCGCAGCACCTTGTCCCCCGCCGGCGGCGTGCCGACCTTCACCGAATAGGTGATGGTCACCGTGGTGCCGGCCGGAAGGTCCGCTGTCCAGGTCAGTCGCGGTTCCGTGTACTCGACGGTGCCCGCGGTCGCCCGAGCGTCCCCGTTGTACGTCGCGTCGTCCAGGACACCACTCAGATCGTCGGTGAACCGAGCGTCACGGTAGACACCGGTGCCGGAGTTGCTCGCGGTCACGGTGTAGGTCACGACGTCGCCGGGCTTGGCGCTCGCCGGGGCCGCGGTCTTGGCCAGCACCAGCACCCCGACCGGGGTCACCGTGCCGCACGCCGGGTCCGTACTTCCCGGCGGACAGGTCGAATCGTCGGTGCCGGTCACAGAGTTGCGCAACGTCCGGTCCCCGGTGGGCGGCTTGTTCACCGTCACCGAATAGGTGATGGTTACCGTGGCGCCCGCCGGGAGATCCGCCGCCCAGGTCAGCTTCGGCGCCGTGTACGCGACGGTGCCCGCGGTGGCCCGCGCGTCCTGGTTGTAGGTCGCGTCGTCCAGCGCTCCGCTCAGATCGTCGGTGAACCGGGCGTCGCGGTAGACGCCGGTTCCGGGATTGCTCGCGGTCACGGTGTAGGTGACGACCTGGCCCGGTTTCGCGCTCGCCGGTGCTGCGGTCTTGGCCAGCACCAGCGCACCGAGCGGGGTTTCGGTCGCGCAGTCGGGGTCCGAACCGTTTTCCGGGCAGGTGGAGCCGTCCGGACCGACGACGACGTTGGTCAGTCTGCGGTCCCCGGACGGCGGTTTGCCGACGGTGACCGAGTAGGTGACCGTCACCGTGCTTCCCGCGGCGACGTCGCCGGTCCAGGTGAGTTTCCGGCCCGGCTCGTCGAAGGTGGTGGCGCCCGTGGTCGCGGCGGCGTCACCGTTCCAGGCGGCGTCGTCGAGGACCCCGGACAGATCGTCGGTGAACGAGGCACCCGGATAAGCGGCCGGGCCGACGTTGGTCACCTTCACGGTGTAGGTGACCTTGTCCCCTGGCATGGCCGAGGCCGGGCTCGCCGTCTTCTTGATCTCCAAGGCGCCGATCGGGGTCACCGTGGCGCAAGCCGGGTCCGTGCTTCCCGGCGGGCACGTCGAGCCGTCCGGGCCGGTGACCGCGTTGCGCAGCACCTTGTCCCCGGCGGGCGGCGTGCCGACCTTCACCGAATAGGTGATGGTGACGGTCTTCCCGGCCGGGATGTCCCCGGTCCACGTCAACGTCGGGCTGTCGTAGCCGGGTTGCGCCGGAGTGGGCGTTCCATCTGCGGTGGCGGCGGCGTCACCGTTGTAGGTGGCGTCGTCGAGGACCCCGGACAGATCGTCGGTGAGCGTGACACCGGCCGCGGCCGAACCGTCGATGGTGCGGGCGGTCAAGGTGTAGGTCACGACGTCGCCGGGTTTGGCGGTGGCCGGGGCGGCCGATTTCGTGATGACGACGCCGCTGATCGGCTCGTCGGTACCGCAATCCGGGTCCGTGCTGCCTTCGGTGCAGGTGGAACCGTCCGGTCCGACGACCGCGTTGGTCAGCCGTTTGTTCCCGCCCGGCGGGTTCGCGACGGTCACCGAATAGGTGATCGTGACCGTCGCGCCCTTCCCGACGGCACCGGCCCAGCGCAGGGTCTTGTCACCACCGGTGTAGGTCACGGCGCCGGTGGTCGCGGTGGCGTCGCCGTTGTACGCCGCGTCGTCGACCACATCGGACAGATCGTCGACGGCGGTTGCGTCCGCCCAGTCAGCCGTGCCGTCGTTGGTGAGCTTGACCGTGTAGGTGACCTTCTGGCCGGGCATGGGCTTCTCGGGCGCGCTCGTCTTGACGATCTTCAACGTCGCCACGCCGACGTGCGCGGCGCAGTCCGGGTCTTTCCCGCCTTCGGCACAGTTGCTGTCCGGCACGGTCACGACGTTGTCGAGCTTCTTGTCGCCGTCTGGCGGCGAACCGACCGTCACCGAATAGGTGATCGTCACGGTCGCGCCGGCGCCGAGGTCGCCGGTCCAGGTCAGGCGCTTTCCCGCGGCGTCGTACCGGGGTTTCGCGAGCTCGGCGCCGCCGGACAGGGCCTTCGCGTCGTCGTTGTAGGCGGCGTCGTCCAGCACGCCGGACAGATCGTCGGTGACGACCGTCCCAGGCGCGGTCGCCGTTCCCTCGTTGGCGACGGTGACGGTGTAGGTGACCTTGTCGCCCGGCTTCGCGTCGGTCTTGTCCGCTTTCTTGGCGACCACGAGCCGTTTCGTCAGATCCGGGGCGATCGAGCAGCTGGCCAGGTCGGTGATCGGCCAGGTCCCGCCCGATTCGGAGGTGATCCGGCCGACCTGGTTGGTGTGCGCGTTGCCGCCGGGGACCTGCTGGGACACGCCGGTGCGCGGGTCGACCTTGTACAGCGCGCCACCGTAGTAGCCGAGGTAGATCGAGCCGTTCAGGAAGGCCATGCCGTAGTTGTTGAAACCGTTGGACGATCCGGGGCCGGTGACCTTCACCGCCTGGGTGGTCTCGCCGGTGTCCGGATCGAACCGGTAGATGTAGCTCTGCCCGCCGTAGACGATGCCGTAGTAGACCCCTCCGGAGGAGTCGACGAACAGGTCCGGGACGAGCGATCCGCCGGCGAACACGGGGTCGTTGGCCGGGACGGGCTTCAGGGTGGATCCGCGGGAGAAGGTCTTCGTGGCGCCGCTGGCGAGGTTCATCGCGAACAGCACCGGCGCCCCGCCGTTCTGCGCGCCGTAAAGCATCCCGGTGGCGGGATCGGAGCCGAGCCCGCCCCAGTTGACCCCGGCGGGAAGCTTGCGGGTCTCTCCCCCGGCGATCTCGTCGGTGACGGTGTTCGTCCCGGACACATGCTTGTAGAGCGTGAGATTCCCGGTGGTGTAGCTGGAGTAGAAGGCGGCGACCCGGCCGGTGTCCGGGTCCTTGCCCAGCGCCATGTTCGTCGACCAGTAGTCCGGCGGGGCCGCGCCCGCCCGCTTGCTGATCACCGTGTTCTGGATCTCCGCGTCACCCGAGGCTCCCGCGCGGAACTGCATGCCGGACCGGAAGTTGCTGTAGTACAGGTGGTCGCAGTCGAACGTCGACGGGTCGTTCTCGCCCTGCACCGGCCAGGTCGCCGCCTGCGCCGTCCCCGTCGAGACGAAGGCTCCGAAAAGGACGGCCGCCACCATGCCTGCCGACAAAACCCGGCGTGACAACGATTTCAGGACACGGCGCCGACGATGAGCGACGACCACGAAGAGCCTCCCGGTGGCGAGTGAACTCAGCCCGACGCTACAAGCCGCACCGCGACACTCAACTCGAAAGCCGGGGCGCCACCTGAACGTGTTCGATCATGGGTGAGCCGAAATCGGTTCCGCTCCGGCCGCGGCTGTGCTTCTGTTCGGGTCATGACTGAGCGGGTGAACATCTCCTCCGGCGGGGACTTCGAAAAGATCTTCGGCTACAGCCGGGCGGTGCGCGTCGGCGACCACATCCATGTTTCCGGGACGACGGCGCGTGAGCCGTTCCGTTCGGGGGACGCGTACGAACAGACCTCGGCCGTGCTTTCGATCATCGAGACGGCGCTGCGGGAGGCCGGTTCGAGCCTGGCCGCGGTGGTGCGGACGGTCACCTACGTGACCGACATCAAGGACGCCGACCTGGTGGCGCGGGCGCACCGCGAGGCCTTCGGTGACGTGCTGCCCGCGGCCACCATGGTCGAGGTGACGGCTTTGCTCGACCCGAAGATGAAGGTCGAGATCGAGGCCTACGCGATCGAGAAGTAGTTACTTCCCGAAGGCCCCGACCAGCGCTTCGGGAGCCTCACGCGTCGCGTAGAGCTTCCAGAAGGCGTCGGCGAAGACATCCGGGTGGATCACCTCGGGCTCGAAGTCCAGCGGGCTCGAGGTGAGCACCTGATGCGGGACGCTGCCCTCGATCAGCGCGCCGACGTTGACGGCTCCGGCGTAGACGCCCTTCTCGGCGAGCACGGCGTTCAGATTGTGGAAGTAGTTCCGCAGCGCGGCCTGTGCCATCCCCATGTTCCCGAGGAACGGCGCCGGGTGCAGGCCGGACTGACCGGCGGTGAACAGGATCGCGCCGTCGCCGCGTTCGGTCATGTCCGGCAGCACCGCCCGGACCAGCGCCACCGCGGACACCAGGAACCGGTCCAGGACGAGCCTCAAGTTCTCCGGATCGACGTCGAGTACCGGCGCGATGCCCTCGCCCATGTTCCCGCCGCCGGGGTTGAAGGCGACCGCGTCGATCCGGCCGATGGCGGTGACGGCGGCCGCGATCTGGTCCGGTTCGTAGACATCCGCGACGAATCCGCTCGCCTCGATGCCGTCGCCGTCCAATTCGGCGACGAGCGCGTCGAGGTTTCCGCTGGTACGTGCGACGAGGGCGATCCGGAACCCTTCGCGGCCGAAGCGGCGGGCGAGCGACAGCCCCAGCACCGGCCCGGCGCCGAAGATCGCGAGCGTTCGGGTCATGTGGTCCTCCCAGAAGTTAAGTTGAGGACGTCCTCAACTTCCTCGAAGGTACACACAACTTGAGGCCACCTTCAACTTGACTAGGCTGTCGTCATGAGGAAGGACGCTCAGCGCAACCGCGACCTGCTGATCGAGGCCGCCAGGGGGCTCTACGCGGCGCGCGGCCTCGACGTCGCGCTCGAAGAGATCGCCAAGACGGCGGGCGTCAGCATCGGCACGCTGTACAACCACTTCCCCCAGCGCGCGGATCTGGTGAACGCCGTGTTCGCCGACCGGACCGAGACCGTCGCGCAGCTGGCCGAACACGCGCTGTCCCTCGAAGACGCCTGGGCCGGATTGACGTCGTTCATCGAACGGGTCTGCGAACTGCAGGCCGCCGATCGCGGCTACAACGAACTGGCCTCGACGCGGCCGCCGCAGACCGAGGATCTCGAACGCGGATACGAGCTCATGACCCGTGTCGTCGAACGCGCCAAGGAGTGCGGGGCCTTGCGCGCCGACTTCACCCTCGAGGACATGGCCTTCGTGACCTGGGGGATCGCGCGCACGGTGGAGGCCACCGCGGCCGTCCGGCCGGAGGTCTGGCGGCGCCATCTCGCCCTGCTGTTCGACGGGATGCGGACGCCCGCCGCGAACCCGTTGCCGGAGCCGCCGATGCTGCCCGAAGAGCTGGCTCGGATCATGGGGGACTGCGGCTGAGGCCGTCAGGCAACCCAGGCCCCTTCCGAGGCGTGTTCTCCCCGGAGGGGATGGTCCTATGAAGACGAAGCTTCTGTTCGCTGCCCTGGTGGGGGCCCTGTTCGTAACGACGGCCTGTTCGGGTGAGGCGGCTCCCCCGCCGCCGGTGACGGTCACCGCCACGCCGACGTCCACGACGCCGGCACCTCCGTCCGGGCCGGACGCGAAGACCGTCGCGTGGCTCGACGGAGTCTGCGGAGCGGTGTACGGCTATATGAAGGCCGCCGACGAATACTCGCGTAAACAGCCGTCGGGAACCGAAGTGACCCGAGGTTCCATGAAGGAGGAACTCGGGATCCGCGCGGGATTCGCGGGGAAGGCTGTCGACGACTTGACCGCGCTACCGCCGTCGCCGATTTCCGGCGGTGACGAGGTGAAGAAGTCCCTTGTGGACCGGTTCACCACGGCAAGGGACGCTGCGGCCGCCGGGAAGCAGCGCCTGGAGAAGTCCGGGAACAGCGCCGCCATGGACGCGGCGATCCAGGCGATGGACGCCACGCAGAAGCCGATCACGGAAACCCCGGATCTCCTTCCCTCGCTCAAAATCGAGACACCGGCGCTGATGGCCGCCGCGGCCGAAGCCAAGAACTGCTCGTCTCCCCAGTAATCGAATCCCCGCGCGGGGTCCGTTCGGAAGTCCGTGAAGGCCTCCTTGAGGGACTCTGAGTCCCTCAAGGAGGCCTTCACGGACTTGCCACTCAAGAAGCGATCAACGGCGTGATCCCGCCCGCCGCGGCGAGCGCGCGATGCAGCGCGAGTTCGGCCGTCGGCCCTTCGGCCAGCACGATCCCGGTGCAGGATCGCTGATCCGTGAGGTGCCGGATCTCGTCGCCGGGGCTCGCCGTCGGATACCACTCCGGCGCACCGGGCAGGCCGGGCAGCCTGTCGAGCCCGGACCAGCCTTCGAGCACGCCTTCCTCGGCCGGGTACGCCAGGACGAACCCGATCCCCGGTCCCCCGCCGATCTCCTGGGTGAGCAGGGCGGGCTCCTCGCCCAGCGCCAGGGAGATCATCGCGGAGTAGACGTTGGTGCCCAACGACCGGCACAGCGCCTCGCCGAGCATCGCCCCGCCGATCCGGATGTTGATCTCGACCACTTCCGGCCCGTCGGCGGTGAGCACGAACTCGGTGTGCGCGAAGCCCTGCTCGTGTCCGGCGGCTTTGAGCACCTGGCCGATCCACTCGGCCAGCCCGGCAAGTTCGGCCTCGGGGAAGGCCACCGGGAACGCGGCGGCTTCCTCGCGCCGCACGGGCTCGGGCGACAACTGGCGGGAGAGGATCCCGAGCAGCCGGGTCCTTCCCTGCCAGGTGACGGTTTCCGCGCTGTAGAGCGGGCCTGCGAAGTACGGTTCGGCGATCAGATGCCCCTTGAGCGGCGTGTCCTTCGCCTCCTGCCTGGCCCGTTCGAGTTCGGCCTCGTCGCGGACCAGCCATACGCCGCGTGACGACGTTCCCGAAGAATCCTTGACCACCAAAGGGAAACCGAGTTCTTCGGCGACCATGACGGGCACCGGCCTGCCGCGGGTCAGCCCGTGGTCGTACAGCAGGTCGCGCACCGCACCCTTGTCCCGCAGCACCCGGACCGCCGCCGCGTCCGGGCCGGGCAGGCCGAGCCTGGCGGTGAGCTCCGCGCCCGGCAGCGCCCAGGTGTCGGTCGAGTTGACGATCCCGGCGAGATCCGGGATGGCCCGTAACGCGGTTTCGCAGGCCGCGATGTCGGTGGTGTCGATGTCGACGACCTCGACCCTGTCCGGCGCGAGGATGCCGAGTTCGTAGCGGTAGATGTCGCGGTTTCCGGTGAACAGCACCAGTTTCCGCCCGGCTTCCGCCGCCGCGTCGGCCAGCCTGCCGAGGCCGAAGGTGAGTGCTTCCAGCAGGACGATGGTCACGATGCCCTTTCCTTCCCGTACAACGGCTGTGCGGGTACCCCGAAGCGACGACGACGCCACTCCATCGCGGCCCACGGTAGAGCGAGGTCGTCCAGTGAGGTGATTTCCCGTGGCGCGAGCCCCGCCGGATCGACAGCCTCCCGATGGCGGGCGAAAACCCTTGCCGTGTAACGATGCCCGGTATCGGCACCGATCACGACGTGCGTCCGCTCCGGATTCCGCACCGCTTCCCAGCCCGCGACGAGGTACGCGGCGCCGGTGGAAAGCCCTGCGAAGACGGCGTGCTCGCGCATGAGGCCGATGGTCGCGGCCATGGCGTGCACGAAGTCCAGCCAGTGGATCCGGTCGTACAGTTCGTGATCGACGTTGCCGAACGGGATCGCGGAGCCGATGCCCGCGATGATCGCGTCCGGATCGGTGAACCGCTCGCTGCCGAAGGTGACGCTGCCGAACGGCTGGACCCCGGTCAGGCGGACGTCCGGATCGCGTTCGCGCAGCGACCGTGCGATCCCGCCGGTCGACGCGCCGGTGCCCACGCTGCCGACGACGGTCAGCGGCCCTGCGGGCAGCGCGCGGGCGACGATCTCGGCGACCTCGCCGTACCCCAGGTAGTGCACGGGATCGTGGTACTGGCGCATCCAGTGCATCCCCGGATTCCGTTCCAGGAGTTCGTGCACGCGCGCGACCCGGCGCCGCTGGTCGAGGCGGAGGTCTTCGGACGGCGGCATCTGGTCCACCGTCGCGCCCAGGATCTCCAACTGCGAACGCATGGTGAGATCGACGGTGGTGGACGCGACGATGTGGCAGCGCAGGTCGTAGCGATGGCAGGCCATCGCCAGCGCGAGCGCGTAGATCCCGCTGGAGCTGTCGATCAGCGTCTGTCCTTTTCGGACAGTTCCGTCGGCGAGCAGTGACCGGACCGCGCCGAGTGCCGCGTAGACCTTCAGAGTCTCGAAGCGGATCAGCACGACGTTCGGCTTCAGCCGGATCAGCGCCGGTGTCTTGATCGCGTCGGTGACGTGTTCGTGGACCGGCACGGACATCGCGGTCACCGGCCGATCGAGCGCAGGTACGCGGCCAGGGATTCGGCGCCGGCCGCGTTGCGCGGGCCACTCACGAGGTCCC
Organism: Amycolatopsis alba DSM 44262; assembly: GCF_000384215.1. Lineage (NCBI taxonomy): Bacteria > Bacillati > Actinomycetota > Actinomycetes > Pseudonocardiales > Pseudonocardiaceae > Amycolatopsis > Amycolatopsis alba. The sequence goes on from NZ_KB913032.1 coordinate 2,199,101, forward strand.
CGTAGGAGACGACGTGGAACCGGTTGTCGCGCACGGCCGGCGTGTTCTTCAGCTGTGGCGCGGCTTTGACGAACGCGATCTTGTCCTTCGCGGGCTGATCGGCGTAGTCCACCACGACGATCACCTCGGGTTCGGCCTTCACCACCGCCTCCCAGCCGACGCTGCCCCAGCCGTCCTGGAGATCACGGAAGACGTTCGTCCCGCCTGCGGCGTCGATGATGTCGTTGGGAGCGGCGTGCTTCCCGGAGGTGAAGGGCTGGTCGGTGCCGGAGTCGTAGACGAACACCTTGGCGGGAGGCGTCTTCGGCGCACCGGCGCGGACCTTGTCGAAGCGTCCCTTGAGTTCCGAGACCAGTTCGTCGGCGCGCTGGCGGACGCCGAAGATGTCGCCGAGGTTGCGCAGGTCGGTGTAGAGCGCCTCTAGCGGGGTCACCTCGGCCTTCGCGGCCGGATACTCCCAGCAGGTCTCGGTGTGCAGGTAGCTCGCGATGCCGACCTGGTCCAGCAGCTTCGGGGTGATCCCGCGTTCCTCGCTGAAGCCGGAGTTCCAGCCCGCGATCACCCAGTCCGCCTTGGCGTCGACCAGGATCTCGCGCGTGACCCGCGAGGTGCCGAGCCGTTCGACCTTGGCGTAGTCGTCCTTCCACGGCGAACCCGCGATCGACGGATCGCCGAGCGAGTTCATCACGTACCCGCGCATCCGGCCGGCGAGCCCGAGCGCGAACATCTTCTCGGCACCGGAGACGTCGTAGGCCACCGGACGCTGCGGCGCCGGGAAGGTGACCTGCGCGCCGCAGTTGGTCACCGTGGCCTGTGCCGGTGCGGCCGGTCCGGCCTCGACCTGGGCACCGCAGGCACTCAGGAGCAGTGCCGCGGCGAAGAGCGCGGTCACCCTGGACGGCTTCATCGTGAGATCCCCTCGGTTTCATCGGCGGGAAGGTCGTAAAGCAGCTGGAGCGCACCGGTCACGGGATGGGTCACCCTGGTGACCTCGACGCCGAACACGGCGCGGACCGTTCCGGGCGTGAGCACTTCGGCCGGGGTGCCGCAGGCGGCGAGCGATCCGCCGCGCAGCAACGCGATCCGGTGACAGACGGCGGCGGCGAGATTGAGGTCGTGCAGGGCGACGAGCACGGTGAGCCCGCAGTCCCGCAGGAATTTCAGCAGTTCCACCTGGTGCCGGACGTCGAGGTGGTTGGTCGGCTCGTCGAGGACCAGCACCTCGGGTTCCTGCACGAGCGCCCTCGCCACCAGGACCCGCTGCCGTTCGCCACCCGAAAGCGTCAGGACACTGCGCTGGGCGAGGTGCGTGATGTCCAGCCGTCGCAACGCGTCCCGGCACAGCGCGCGCTCGCGGGCCGAAAGCCGGAGGTTGCCGCGCTGATGCGGCGACCGGCCGAGCGCGACGACCTCCTCGACGGTGAAGTCCAGATCCGCCCGGCTGTCCTGGGTGAGCGCGGCGATCCGGCGGGCGGTGTCGCGCAGGCCCTGCTCGGCGAGGTCGGTGCCGTCGAGCAGCACCGCGCCGCCCGACGGCGTCAACGCCCGGTAGACACAGCGCAACGCGGTCGACTTGCCGCTGCCGTTCGGGCCGAGGAGGCCGACGACCTCGCCCGCGCCGACGTCCAGGCACAGTTCGCGGATCAGCGTCGATCCGGCCACCTCGACGGAAAGTTCGTTCAGGGACAGCATCAGCGCCCCCCGAACGCGTAGCCGCGGCGCCGCATCACGACGAGGAACACCGGCACACCGATCAACGCGGTGATCACGCCGAGCGGCAGCTCCTCCGGCGCGACGAGGGTGCGGGCGAGCAGATCGACCCACACCAGGAAAACCGCGCCCACCAGCGGCGCGAGCGCCAGCACGCGGCGATGCCCCGAACCGGCGACCATCCGCACCACATGCGGCAGGACCAGCCCGACGAACCCGATCGACCCGCTCACCGCCACCAGCAGCCCGGTGACGACCGCGGTGAGCAGGAACAGCCAGCGGCGCAACGCGGCCGCGTCGGTGCCGAGGCTCATCGCGGTCTCGTCACCCATGGACAGGACGTCGAGTGCGGTGCCGTAGCGCAGCAGGACCACGATCGCGACGGCCACCCCGAACGCGGCCAGCGGCAAGGACGCCCAGGTCGCCGCCCCGAGGCTGCCGAGCAGCCAGAAGAGCACGGTCTGCGCGGCCTGGCCGTTCGGCGAGAGGTAGACGAGCACGCTCATCACGGCCTGGAAGGCGTAGGTGAGCGCGACCCCGGTGAGCACGAGACGCAACGGCGTCAGGCCGAATTTGCTGCGGGCGGCCAGATAGACGAGCGCCGTCGCGCCGAGCGCGCCGAGGAACGCGGCTGTCGACAGCGCCAGCACGCCGAGCCCGGCGAACAGGCCGAACACCACGACGGCGGCGGCTCCGACCGAGGCACCCGAGGAGATACCGAGCACGAACGGATCGGCGAGGGCGTTGCGGACCAGGGCCTGCACCGCGACCCCGACCACCGCGAGCCCGGCGCCGACCACGGCCGCGAGCAGGACCCGCGGGGTGCGGACCTGCCAGACGATCGAGTACCCGGTGACCTCGTCGCCGGTGATGGTGCCGCCGGTGATGGCCTTTCCCAGGTAGCGCAGGACATCCGGGAGTGCGACCGTGGTCGGGCCGAGCGCGACGCCCGCGATCAGCGAGATCACGAGCGCCCCCGACAGCAGGAGCACCGGGCCGGTCAGCCGGAGCGGGCGGGCGGTGTCGTCGTCCGGTTCCGCGAACAGGCGGAGCGGTTCAGCCGTCACGTTCACCACGCACGATCAGGCGACGCGCGTGGTTGTCGTAAGGCGAGCCGTCGAAATCGCCGAAGCATTCGACGCCGCTGAAGCCCGCCGACTCGAACAGTGCCTTCAGCTCCGCGGCGCTGTAGAGGAAGGACAGGATCGACGCCTGCCTGGCGACACCGTCGCGGACCAGGGTCCACTCGGTCTTGAGGCGGGTCCAGTCGTCGAGGATGGTGTCGCGCATGAACACCGTCCCGCCGTCGACGTCGACCGCTTTCGGGCGGCCGACCCAGCCGGCCAGCACCTCCTTGCCGAGGACGTCGATGAGCAGCCTTCCACCGGGCGCGAGGCTGGCGTAGGCGTTCCGCAGCACGGTGAGGTTGTCACCTGGCTCGGTGAAGTAGCCGAACGACGTGTACATGTTGATGATCAGGTCGTACGCGCCGGGCTCGACGTATTCGAGCATGTCGGCCTGGACCAGCTTCACCGCGACTCCCGCGCTTTCGCAGGCCTCGCGCGCGCGTTCGAGCATGGCCGGGCTGAGGTCGACACCGGTCACGTCGGCGCCCTTCCTCGCCAGCGGCACGACGTGGATCGCCGGTCCGCACGCCAGATCCAGCACCTTCGCGCCGTCGGCGACCTCCAGCAGCGGTGATGTGGCCGTCAGGCGTTCGGCCTCTTCGGCCCGGCTGGGCGGGAACATCACGTCCGCGAAGCCGACCCACAGGTCGTCGTCCTCGTACCAGTGCATCTCTCTCCGCTCGCCGGGCCGCACGATTCAGCCCCACAAGTCGTCGGAGGATCGTCTTCGGTTCCCGGTGTTCCCGCCTTTCTCGTGGAGTGATCACTGACTACCGTCGGCGTATGACTCTCGTACCGACGGTCGACCTGAGCACCTGGGCCGACGGCGATCGCGCGAAGCTCGCGCACGCCGTCGACGAGGCTTTGAAACGTGTCGGGTTCCTGCAGGTCATCGGGCACGGAATCCCGCGGGCGACGATCGACGACATGCGCGAAGCGACCGCCGCCTTCTTCGCGCTCCCTGTCGAGGAGAAGCTCCGCTGCGCGCCCGCCGACCGCGCCTCGGATCGCGGGTACGCGGCCGAAGGCACCGAAGGACTGGCGTACAGCCTCGGCGAGACGACGCCGCCCGACCTGTCAGAGTCCTTCGTCATCGGCGCGGAAGAAATCGACGGCGAGGATCCGTATGGTTTCTTCGCCCCCAACATCTGGCCGGGCCTGCCGGAGAGCCTGAAGCCCGCGCTCACCGAGTACGAGGCCGAAGCGCACCGTGTCGCGCGGGTGCTGCTGGAGATCTTCGAAAAGGCACTCGGGCTCCCGGACGGCCACCTCGGCGCGTACACCCGGCATCCGACGCGCACCTTGCGGGTCAATCACTTCGAGCGCCGCGCGGGAGCGCCCGAACCGCTGCCGGGCCAGATGCGGCTCGGCGCGCACACCGACTACGGCATCGTCACCGTCCTCTACGCCGATCCCGTCCCCGGCCTGCAGATCCACGGCCCCGACGGCACCTGGCACGACGTCATCCCCGACGAAGGCGCGCTGGTGGTGAACCTCGGCGACCTCACCGCGCAGTGGACCAACGACCGCTGGCGCTCCACGCTGCACCGCGTCGTGCCGGGTTCCTCACGACGGCGGAGCGTGGCGTTCTTCTTCGACGGCGACCACGATGCCCGGTTCGAATGCCTTCCGACCTGCCATTCTCCCGGAAACCCGCCGAAGTATCCGCCGGTCCTCGGCGGCGCGCACCTCTACGCGAAGATCACCGGCGGGCGAACTCTCGAACCGGCCGACGCGATGAACACGGCCGCCGGCCGGAACTGAGGAAGAATCGCCGTCGAACGATGTCCGGTCCGGTCCGGCGGCTCCGACGTCCCCGGCAGAAGGCACCGGGGCGGTGCCCGCCGAGAGGAGACAACCGTGAAGTACATGATCATGATGATGGGGTCGCAGAAGGATCTCGAAACCATGGCAGGCACCTGGAGCGCCGACGACGCCACGGCTCTGCACGAGTTCATGGGCAAATGGAACAACGACCTGGTCGAGACCGGTGAGTTCGTCGACGCGCAGGGCCTCTCCCAGCCCGCGCACGCGCGCCGCATCTCCCTGCGCGACGGGGCCCCGGTGGTGACCGACGGGCCGTACGCCGAGACGCAGGAGGTCCTGGTCGGCTACACGGTCGTCGACTGCGCGAGCTACGACCGCGCGACCGAGATCGCGGCCCAGCTGGCGAACACCCCGTTCCCGGAGGACAACGGCCTCGATCGCGAGTGGTACGTCGACATCCGGCCGTGCGCCGACAGCTTCGAAGAACTGGAACTCTAGATGCCGGACACCGGTGTCGAGGACCTGCTGCGCGAGCTGGCTCCGCAGGTCCTCGGCGCCGTCGTCCGCCGGTACGGTCATTTCGACCTGGCGGAGGACGCGACCCAGGAGGCGCTTCTCGCGGCCGCGACGCAATGGCCGGCCGAGGGTCGTCCGGACAACCCGCGCGCGTGGCTGATCACCGTCGCCTCGCGGCGGCTGACCGATCTGCTGCGCGCCGAGCAGGCACGGCGCCGTCGCGAGGACGCCGTCGTGCACCGGACCTTGCCGGAGGAACACCTCGCGCCCGCGGCGGACCGGCGTGCCGCCGACTCGGACGACACGCTCATCCTGCTCTTCCTGTGCTGCCACCCGTCGCTGTCGCCCGCGTCGCAGATCGCGCTGACACTGCGGGCCGTCGGCGGTCTCACCACGGCGGAGATCGCCCGCGCGTTCCTGGTCCCCGAGTCGACGATGACGCGGCGGATCAGCCGCGCGAAGACCGGTATCAAGGCCAGTGGTGTCCCTTTCGGCATGCCGAAGGAGGACGGCAGGCTCGACGCGGTGCTCCACGTGCTGTACCTGATCTTCAACGAGGGCTATGCCAGCACGTCGGGCCCCGAACTGGTGCGGAGCGGGCTTTCCGCCGAGGCCATCCGGCTGGCCAGAATCGTCCACCGGCTGCTGCCGGACGACAGCGAGGTCACCGGGCTGCTCGCGCTGATGCTGCTCACCGACGCCCGCCGTCCGGCGAGGACGGGGCCGGACGGCGGGCCGATCCCCATGTCCGAACAGGACCGGAGCCGGTGGGACAGCGAGTACGTCAAGGAAGGCATCGCGCTGCTGTCCGAAGCACTTCCGCGGGGGCCGACCGGGCAGTTCCAGATCCAGGCGGCGATCGCCGCGCTGCACGACGAGGCGCCGAGCGCAGCCGAAACCGATTGGCCGCAGATCGAGGCACTCTACGGACTTCTGCTGCGGCTTTCCGACAATCCCGTGGTGGCGCTGAACCACGCCGTCGCCGTCGGGATGGCTCGTGGACCGAGAGAAGGCCTGGCTGCCTTGGGAAAGCTCGGCGACCGGATCTCCGGAGACCACCGGTTCCACGCCGCCCGTGCGCATCTGCTGGAGATGGCGGGGGAAGCGGCCGAAGCCGTCGAGTCCTACGAGGAGGCGGCGCGGCGCGCTACAAGCCTTCCGCACCAACGCTATCTGCACTCACGCGCCGCCCGCCTGCGCTGACACGATTCGGCGCCTGCCTGCGATCACTCATCGCAGGCAGGCGCCGAATCGTGGTTTTCTAGCAGCTGAGCAGAAGGCCGGTGATCGCCGTGCAGGTCGACGACGCGGTGTTGTTGGCCGCGTTCGGGTCGGCGACCGAACTCTGCGTGATCTTCGCGGTCGTCTTGACCGGCCCGAGGGTCAGCAGTCCGGCGCCCACCGAGAACTTGGCCGTGGCGCTGGCTCCGGACGCGAGCGACGAGAAGTCACAGTTGACGGTCTTCGTACCGCTCGGGTTCGAACACGTGGCGGAGCCGGTGAAGTTCAGCCCGTTTCCGAGGGTCGACACCACCCGGACGCCGGAAGCCGTCGCCGGGCCCGCGTTCGTGACCTTGACCGTGTAGTCGATCGACGACGTCAGGATCCCGCGCGGAGACGCCGTGAGCGTGACACCGAGGTCGGCGGCGCTCGGCGTGCCCGTGACGGTCAGCACCGGGCCGTCGAGGATCTCGAAGCTGTAGTTGTCACCGACGAACTGGTGCTGCGTCGTGACACTGCCCAGCGGGGCGTCGTCCTTGACCCGGAAGGTGAACACCACGGTCTTGCTCTGGCCGGGGGCCACCGAGCCGACCCCGCCGCGGATGCTGCCACCGAGCATGTCGCAGGCGAACGCGCCGGGGCAGGACACCAGGTCGACGATGGCGGGCAACGAGGATTCTTTGCCGTACAGCGTCGCTTTGCCACCTTCGATGGTGGACGTCGCGTCGGCGTTGTAGACGGTCTGCGAGACGGTGAATGTCTGTCCACGTTGGACAGTTGTCGGCGAGATCTCCACCGCGCTGGTCGGCGGGGCGGCGACGGCGGAGGCCGGCGCGACGAGCATGATCGTGGCCACCGCGGCCACCATGGACAGCAGGGAGGCTCTTCGAAGCTTCATCGGTTCTCACTATTCCGGTCGGGGGCGTCGAGCCGATCGGTGCGGACAAAGATCAGTCGCCCCGGAACGGACATTCGTTACCGGTGTCTCCCGCCAGGTGGCCTGACGATCTCACCCACTCGGAGTAGTCCCCTCACATGTCCGCAGGTCGCACCTTTTCGAGCTGTGACAAATCACCGCGGAGCGCCGGGAGCAGTTTCGCCTCCTCGTAGGCGAAATGGTCCTCGAGGCCATTCGCGACCCGCTCGAACTCCTCGCGTAACGCGGCGCTTTCGAGTTCTCCGTTGCCCTGCAGTAACTCGTCGAGATCGAGCAACGCGCGCGACACGGTTTCATGCTCCGCGCGCAGCCGGTCGAGGACCGGCGCGAGTCCGGGAAGGGCCTTTTCCATCGCGGTGAACGCGCCGTCCTCGCGGAGGTGGTGCATGCGCAGGCCGTTGCAGAAAGTCACGCAATGGCCGAGCAGTTCGCGCCGCAATCCGGACCGGCCCGAAACCGGCGCGCCGTCGAGTTCGGCCCGCGCGGCCGCCAGCGCCTTGCGGAGTTCGCCGTGGTGGACGAGCAACTGACCGGCGATCGCCCTGGCCCGAGCGGCGTCGACTTCCAGCAGGTGCAGCGTGAACCCCCGCTCCCCGCCTTCGAGCGGCACGGCATACGCGGCGTGCGGCCGCCCGTCGATTTCGAGTGTCGCTTGTGGACTGACGAGAAGGTCCGCGTACCAAGGCGAATCGACGTCCGGCGCGTACGCCAGATACCTGCTCCCGGACCGGCGGCAGTCGACGGAGGTGGTGCGGGGACGCCCTGTTCCGGCGTCGGCGGTGGTCATCAGCAACGGGACTCCCCAGGTAACATCGTCCTGAAAGCTATTTTGCTTTGCAAGCAAAGCCTCTTTGCTTGCAAAGGTATCCAGGAGGGTGGCCGGTGTCAACCGAGGACATGGAAGTCGACGACGCCGTGCGGGCCTTGCTGCTGCTCATGCCACGGATGGTCGGCCGCGCGAAGCGGATCAAGATCCCCGACGAGCTCCAGTCGTTGTCGCTGGCGCCACGTCATCTGTCGCTGTTGTCGTACCTGCTCTTCGACGGGCCGATGACGGTGAACGAACTGGCCGAACGGCTCGAGGTCGCCCCGACCACGGTGAGCCTGATGGTCGGCGAACTGAGCAAGAAGGACGTGCTCGACCGGCGCGAGGACGAGGCGGACCGGCGGCGGCGGATCGTCGCCATCACCGAACGGATGCGGCCCGCGATCGACGGCTGGCTCGCGCAGGGCGCCCGCGCCTGGCAAAAGGCGCTCTCGCCGCTGACCCCGGCCGAGCGACGGCTGTTCATCACCACCCTGCGGGCCTACGAGGACGGGCTCACCGACTAGGAGGACCGGCGCGGTCCTTACTCATGCTCGGCGGAACCGTCGGCGATCCGGCGCGGCAGGCGCGTCAGCACGATGGGCCTGCACGCACCCGAATCGGCGACGACCGTCCGCGTCCGCGACGGCAAGGCCCTGCTCACGGACGGCCCGTTCGCCGAGACGAAGGAACAGATCGGCGGCGTCGTCGTCCTCGAATGCGAAAACCGTGAACAAGCTGTCAAGTCGGCGGGAAGTCACCTTTGGGCGGCCATCGGGACGATCGGGATCCGCGAGCTGCTCTAGCCGGTGATCCGCACGGTGACCTGATTGTCGGCGTAGGTGTAGGCCACGTATTCGAATTCGACGCCGGTGCGTTCGACGTATTCCAGCCAGGCCTTGTGTTCGTGCCGCTGCCAGCCGGGGTAATTGAAGAACTCGTCGAAGTGCACGATGCTGCCCGGCCGCAGCCGCGGGCCCGCCAGATCCAGCACGGTTTTCGCCGAGCTGTACAGATCGCCGTCCACGTGAAGGAAATCGACGACGCCTTCGTGTCGCTCCAGAAAGCCGGGAAGCGTGTCGGCGAAGAGTCCGACGACGAGTTCGGCGCCGGGGACGTCCGGCAGATCGTCGCGCGCGAACGCGCCGGCGGGCATCCCGTTGAGCCAGTTCTCCGGCAGGCCCTGGAACCAGTCGAACCCGTAGGTCTCGGCTCCGCCACGCGCCTTGGCGATCACGCGCAGCGTGTTCCCGCTGGCGACACCGAATTCGAGGGCCATTCCCCCTGACGGGGCAAGGGAAAGCGCGTACGCCAGAGTCTCTTGTGGACGCGCGAAGTGCTTGGTCCCGGTCAGATACTCACGGGCGAAGCGGTTGCTGTCCCGCGCGGCGTCCTGATCACCGGCGTAGATGATGTCGCGGCGGCTCCGGATTTCGAACTCGATGACGCGATCGAAACAGCGATCCCCCTGCCTGATTATCTCCGCGCGCAGGTCCGCGGCGATCCGTTCCAGTTCCGCCGGATAAGGATCATGGAATCGCCGGGCGAGCCTGTGCAGGCCCCGGCCGACGGTGCCGCGGGCCGATCGGCCCAAGGTCTTCAGGGCTGAATGGCGTACCAGGTGAAGCATTCCGGGAAGATACACCAGCACCATTCGGGTGAACGGAACCAGAACGCCGGGGCCGGTTTCGTTGCGGTAACCGAGGGGTCCGGTCCTAGCCTCGCGTTCGCCGCCGGTGATCGGAGACCGGCGCGGAAAAAGGAGCACGATGAGCAGGATCGTCATTTTCGGGGCGGGCGGACGCGGAGGACGCCGCGCCGTCGCCGAAGCCGTGAGCCGCGGGCATCAGGTCACCGCGGCCGTCCGGGATCCCCGGCGGCACGCGGATCTCGCCGGGGACGGCGTCACCTTGACCGCCGCCGACGCCACGGTCGCGGACGACGTCGCGAAGGCGGCCGCCGGGCACGACGCCGCGATCAGTTCCCTCTACCGCGCGGATCTCCCGTCGCGGGAGTACTACCCGGCCGCCGCGCACGCGCTGATCGACGGCCTCGGCCGGGCCGGTGTCACGCGGCTGGTCGTCGTCGGCGTCGGATCGGCGCTGGAGATCTCGCCGGGCGTCGCGTTCCACGACCAGCCCGGCTGGCCGCCCGAGCACCGGGAATTCTCACTCGGGCACACGGCGGAACTGGAGGTCTTCCGTGCGTCCGGCGACGGCCTCGACTGGGTGATCGTCGCGCCGCCGCCCGTGATGCTCGACGAACACGCCGCCCGCACGGGCGAATACCGCAGCGGGGACCACCGGGTGCTGCCGCGCGCCGAGGACGCGGGGCCGTTCTCCTACGCGGATCTCGCGGTCGCGCTGGTCGACGAGATCGAACGGCCGAAGCATTCGAGGGAAATGGTCGCCATCGACCACTGACCGGACAACCTTCCGGCGCGGTTGTCCGTAAAGAGTTCACGAACACCCCGCGACAACTGGAAGGGTCCCAGATGCGAGGCGTAGCAAGACGATCCGCGCTGACGATGTCCGGGCTGATCCTCGGACTGTCCGGCCTGCTCACGAGTACGGCCTCGGCGAGCGAGGGCTGGCGGCTGGAACAACCACTGGACGGCGCGGTGAACCGGATCTACTTCGGCGTCACGGCCACCGGCGCGAACGACGCCTGGACCGTCGGCAGCGCTTGGACCGGCAGCGCCGAAGTCCCGGTCGCCCTCCGGTGGGACGGCACGAAATGGGCGGACACCATCACCGCCGGTGTCCCCGGCACCCGGCTCACCGACGTCTCCGCCTCGGCACCGGACAACGTCTGGGCCGCCGGTGACCGCACCACCCAAGCGGGCACGCGGCGGCCCGCGCGCCTGCCACAGGCGACGGGCCCGCTGGCCGCCGCGTCGACGTCCACCGTGATCCAGCGATGGGACGGCAAGGCGTGGACCGACGTCGATCACCCGAAACCGCCGGCGGGGCTGGACGGCTTCCCGGTCGACATCGCCGCGTTCTCGCCGCGTTCGGTCTGGCTGGTCGCCTCCGACTTCGATCCGAAGACGGGCACTTCGGCCTACCACCTCGAACACTGGACCGGGAAAGTGTGGGAGCCGGTCGAGATCCCGCAGGTCGGCGCCCGCCCGCTCCAGCCGACCAGGGTCAGCGGCACCGCGGACGACGACCTGTGGGTCTCCGCGGCCGCCACGACGGACGGCAAGGAGACCCCGTTCCTGCTGCACTGGGACGGCAGGAGCTGGCGGCAGGCCGAGGTCCCCGTGCCGTCCGATCACCCCACCGGGTGGCTGGTCAACCACGTCGTCCCCGACGGCCGCGGCTCGGCCTACGTCGTCGGCCGGGTGAACGAGTGGAACCCGACCGGCATCCCGGCGTTCGTCACGCGCTGGGACGGGCGGAAGTGGGCTCCCGTGGCGCCGAGCCCGTTCGACGAGATCAACGCGGCCGCGCTCGACGGCTCCGGGAAGCTGTGGACCGCGGGCTGGCTGCCCGGTGGCGGTCACATCCTGATGGCCGCGTGGACCGGGACGGAATGGCGGAAGGACGAGCTTCCGCCGGAGGTGGCCAAGACGGCCGACGGCAGTTCGATCCTCGGCTTCGCCGCCGTTCCTGGGACACCGGGCGTGCTGGCCGCGGGGCTCGGCAGCTCGGGCGGGCTGCAGAGCACCTGGGGCGTGATCGCCTCCCTCGGCCTGCGCTGACGCTCTGCTCCCTAGTCCGTGAAGGCTTCCTTGAGGGACTCAGAGTCCCTCAAGGAAGCCTTCACGGACCGGGGCCGCCTCAGCGCTCGGGGGTGTCGCCGCCGTTCTGCTCGGCCAGGAACCGCTCGAACTGGCTGCCCAGTTCCTCGGCGGTCGGCATGTGCTCGACCGACTCCGCGAGCAGGCTTTCCTTGCTGGACGCCTCCATGAAGGTGTCGTACTGCTGCTCCAGCGCGCGCACGACGTCGGCGACCTTCTCCGACCCGGCGACCTGGCGGGCGATCTCGGCTTCCGCCTCCTGCGAGGCTTCCCGCAGATCGCCGTCCGGCAGGTTCAGCCCGGTCGCCTCGGCGATGGCCTCGAGCAGGTGCAGCGCGGCGCTCGGGTACGTCGAGTCCGCCAGGTAGTGCGGCACATGCGCGGCGAATCCGGACGCGTCGTGCCCCCATTCGCCGAAGCGGAACTCCAGCAGCCCGGCGACGCTGCCCGGCACCTGCATCCGGTTGGGCAGCGGCCGGTGCTCGCCGACCAGATCGTCCCGCGTCGCGTGCGCGGTCACGCCGAGCGGGCGGGTGTGCGGCGCGCCCATCGGGATGCCGTGGAAACCGGTGGTGAGCCGGACGTCCCAGCGTTCGACCAGGCTTCGCACGGCCGCGCAGAACCGTTCCCAGTCGTGGTCCGGTTCCGGCCCGGTCAGCAGCAGGAACGGCACGCCGTCGGCGTCGTGCAGCAGGTGGACGACCAGTTCGGGGGCGTCGTAGGCCTCCCAGTGGTCGATGGAGTAGGTCATCGTGGGACGTCGCGAGCGGTAGTCGATGAGGCGATCGACGTCGAAACGCGCGATCACGCGGTGCTCGGAGGAGTTCAGGAGGTGCTCGGCGACGAGCTTGCCCGCCGAACCCGCGTCCATGAACCCGTCGAAGTAGTGCAGGAGCACGGCCCCGCCGAGGTCAGGGACGTCCGAGTCCACCTCGTACAGGTCTTCCGGGTCCAGCGCCACCAGATCCTCCAGGTTTCGTGCTTACAACCGTCTACGGGTGGCAACGCCCCGATAGGGGGTATCCATTCCGCCGACCGTGGCAGGAATCCTATCGGCCCGTGACAGGTGTCGTGGGCGGTCCGTACCGAGGTGGTGCAGGCTGAAGGGGTGACTGAAGAGACAGCGACGGCGGAACGGCTCACCCTGCGCCCGCCCGCCAACCGGGTCAGCCGCCGGGCCATGGGCTACTGGGCGGTGTGGGCCGCGGTCGGCTGGGTGATCCTCGTCGGCGGCCAGGCGGCCTTCGTGTTCACCAGCGACGACGCGCCGACATGGCTCGTGGTGACCTTGACGATCTCGTGCGTGCTCGCGCCGCTGCATCTGCTGGTCATGCCGCAGTGGCGGTACCGGATCCACCGCTGGGAAGTCACCGGAGAGGCCGTGTACACCCAGGAGGGCTGGCTCAAGCAGGACTGGCGGATCGCGCCGATCTCGCGGATCCAGACCGTCGACATCGAACGTGACCCGGTCGAGCAGCTGTTCAAGCTGGCGAAACTCACCGTGACGACGGCGTCGGCCGCGGGCCCGGTCAAGATCTCCGGTCTCGACCACGCCGACGCGCTGGCGCTGGCCGCGGAACTCACGAAGACCACGCAGGCCACGCCCGGTGACGCGACATGAGCACCGAAACGCTTCCGGACGCGGACCTCGGCCAGTGGCACCGCCTCGACCGCCGGATGCTGCTGATCCGGCCGGTGCTCGACATCGTCAAATCGCTGCCGGTGCTGATCGGGACGGTGCTCCTCGGCAAGGGCAACGGCTGGGAGTGGATCGGGCTGGGCGTCACGGCGCTGACCGTATGCGTCGGCGTCTCGCACGTCCTCACGTCGCGGTACCGCATCGCCGAAGGCCAGGTCGAATGGTCCACGGGCCTGTTGCTGCGCAAGCACCGCGCGATCCCGCTGGACCGGATCCGCACGGTCGACGTCACCTCGGAACCGAAGCACCGCCTGTTCTCCCTCAGCGCCGTGCGCATCGGCACCGGACGGCATTCACCCGGCCAGGGCGCGGGCAGCGACCAGCTGGTGCTCGACGCGATCAGCGAGACCGAGGCGCACCGGCTGCGCACTGTTCTCCTGCACCGCAAGGAAGTCACCGCCGAAGCCGAGGCCGCGCCGCCGCCGGAGCAGGTCGTGGCCGAGGTCGACCGGAAGTGGGTGCGGTACGCGCCGTTCACGCTGTCCGGGCTCGCCGTGGTGGGCGCGGTGTTCGCCGCCGTCTGGCATTTCGCGCACCAGCTGGACATCGACCCGGAGAACGTCGGGCCGCTGCGGGACCTCATGGACGATCTGGCGAACACCGCGGTGTGGCTGATCGTGGTCGTCGCGGCGGTCGCCCTGCTGGTGGTCGTCTCGCTGCTTTCCGTCGGCGGCTACCTGCTCTCGTTCTGGAACTTCAAGCTCACCCGCGAGACCGAGGGCACGCTGCACATCCGGCGCGGGCTGATCACCACGCGTTCGGTGTCCATCGAAGAGGAACGGCTTCGCGGCGTCGAGGTGAAGGAAACGCTGCCGCTGCGGATCGCGGGCGGAGCGCGGCTCACCGCGATCGCGGGCGGCCTGCGCGAGGGCAAGGGCGGGGACAAGGGCGGCGGGCTCCTGCTGCCGCCCGCGCCCGTCGGCCGGGTCCACGAGGTCGCGGCCGAGGTGCTGCGGGAGAACTTCGACCCAGCCACCGTGCCGCTGGACCGGCATCCGCGACGGGCGCTGACCCGGCGGCTCACCAGGGCGATCGGCGGCGTGCTGTTCCTGGCGGCGGCGCTGTTCGGCCTGTACTGGATCGACTTCCTGCCGGCGTGGATGTGGCAGGTCGCGCTCGGCCTGGTGCCGTTCGCCGCGCTCGTGGGCTGGGACCGGTACCGCAATCTCGGGCACGCGATCGTCGGGCGCTACCTGGTCAGCCGCTCCGGTTCGCTGGCGCGCTCGACGGTGGCGATCCGGCGTGAAGGGGTCACCGGGATCGTCGTCAGCCGCTCGTTCTTCCAGCGCCGCGCCGGCCTGATCACCGTGACCGCCCCGATCGCGGCGGGCATCGGCGGCTATCGGGTGGTCGACGTCGGCGAATCGGCCGGGCTGGCGGTGGCGGAACAGACCGCGCCCGGTCTGCTCACGCCGTTCCTGCGACGGGAGGCTCAGCGGTAGCCGGTGACGTCCGCCGGCTTGCCGCGATCCTGGACCTCGACGAGATAGCGCCAGCTGTCGGGACGGCTACCGTCGAGGTCGGTGAATCCGTATTCCTTCGCCAATTCACCACTGGACATCGATTTCCCGTTCCAGCGCGCGACTTCCGGGTCGCAGGCCAGCGCCGCGACCGCTCTCCCGACGAACGCGGGGCTTTCAGAAATGGCGAAATGGGGCTGCACCTTCGTCGCGTCCCGCCAATTCTCTTCGGTGACCCGATAAGCGTCGAGCATCGCTTCGGAACGCAACCAGCCCGGCGTGACCGCGACCGCGGTACCGCCGTGCGGTTCCAATTCGCGGGCGAGCGCGAACGCCATCCTGTTCACCGCGGTCTTGGCAAGGTCGTAGAAGAAGGAAACGCGGTAGTTTTCCGAGTTGTACTCGGTGGTCCCGTCGTTGACCTCGACGACCAGCGCCCCCGGCGTCCTGATCATGACCGGGAGCGCGAAATGGCTGGTGATGGCATGGGTTTCGATGGCGAGCCGCAGCGTCCGCAATCCGGTGTCCAAAGTGGACTCCCAGACGGTTTTGCCCCATTCGATGGGCGCACCGTAGATATCGTTGACCAGCAGGTGCAGCGCACCCTGTTCGGCGTCGATCCGTTCCACCAGTTCGCGGACCTCGTCGGCCACCAAATGGTCCACGGCGACAGCGATCCCGCGCCCGCCCGCTTCGTCGACGAGCGCCGCGGTCCCCTCGATCGTCTCCGGGCGATTCATTTCCGATCGCCGGGAACCGGTGCTGCGACCGGTCACGTAAACGGTCGCACCGGCGGCACCCAGCTGGACCGCTATTCCCCGTCCGGCCCCGCGAGTCGCCCCGGCGACCAACGCGATCTTGCCGGCCAATGGCTTTTCCATCGTCCGAACCTAGCAAGAAGTCCGCTTGTTCGTGGACCAAAGTCCCTGGCCCGCAATTCACACAATGTGCTACGTTCTTGACTCTTTGTGATTGCCCCGGCGAGAGGTCGAGATGACACCTGCCGCACGATCCCTGGACACCACAGCTCCCCCGAAGCGCACCCCCGGCGCCAGCAGCTCACGCAAGGTACTGCAGCTGCTGCTCTCCTTTTCCGAACGCCGCTGGGACGCGAGTGTCGCCGAACTCGCCGCGAGGATCGGCACCCCCGTCGCCACGACGTACCGATATGTCGCACTGCTGAAGGAACTCCAACTCCTGGAGGAGGGAAAGACAGGGCGTTATCACGTGACGAGCCAGGTGATGCCGCTCGCCAGGGCGGCGCAGCTGGCCAACGACCTCGCCCGGCTGGCGCGTCCGGCGATGGAGGAGGCGGCCCGAGACCTCGGCGAAACGGTCCTGCTGTTCCAGCATTTCGGCGATTCCGCGGTCTGCGCGGACCGGGTCGAATGCGAACGCGCGATGCGTTTCACCTTCCAGCCGGGCCATTCCGTCCCGCTCGGGGCCGGCGCGTCGGGCAAGATGCTGCTCGCCATGCTGCCGGAGGGCGAACGCGAAAGACGGCTTTCCTCGATCGTCCAGCGTCGCGGCCCGAGCGTGCGGGAAGAGGTCAAACGCGCCGGGGCGAACCGGTACGCGGTCAGCTGGGGCGAACTGGACGAAGGCGTCTGGTCGTGTTCGGTGCCGATCCCGAGCACCGGGCACCGGCCCGCGGTACTGACCCTGGCCGCCCCCGCGACCCGGATCAGCGACGACGCGAAACGGGCCGCCATCGTCACACTCCAGTCGTACGCGAGCAGGATCCACCGTGCCGTCTCGTCGTTCTCCCTCTAATTCGCGCGCGCCCGCTCCCGGCGGCGGGTAGAACTCGACACGTGATCCGACTCGCCGCACCCGAAGACCTGCCCGTGCTCCAGGACATCGAGCGCGCGGCGGGCGAACCGTTCCGTGCGCTCGGCATGGCCGCGATCGCCGACGACGACCCGCCGTCGATCGAGGAACTCACGGCCTACCTGGACGCGGGCCGGGCCTGGGTGCACGACACCGGCGACGGCCCGGTGGCATACCTGCTCGCCGAGATCGTCGACGGCCACGGCCACATCGAGCAGGTGTCCGTCCATCCGGAGCACGCGCGGCGCGGCCTCGGACGGCTGCTGATCGAGCACGCCGGGGAGTGGGCTTCGCGCGAAGGACTCGCGGGACTGACGCTGACGACGTACGCCGAGGTGCCGTGGAACGCGCCGTACTACGCCCGGCTCGGCTTCGAGATCCTCAATGAGGACGACCTCACCGAGGGCCTGCGCGCCGTCCGGGCTCACGAAATCGCCCGCGGGCTGGACGCCTGGCCTCGGGTGACCATGCGGCGATGACCCGCGCGGGGGGTCGGATTCGCCGTCGCAGTCGAACGTGTGTTCTACTGTCCGCGCCGGCCCCGGAGGGGGAAGCTCCGCGGGCCGGCACCGGACTTCAAGGAGGCACGGATGGCGGTCAAGATCACCCATCTCACCAATGGCCAGCAGGTGCGCTTCGCCAACGCGGACGGCGCCCGGCGCTACGCCGAGATCATCGGCGGCGGGGTCGACAAATGGCGGTTCACCGTGGTCAGCGGGCACGATCGCCCGGAATTGTCGGGGCGCGTCGTTAATGTGCCGGTATGGCGTATGACTTCCAGGTGACCGTGGACTCCTCTCATCCCCATGACCTCGCCGACTGGTGGGCCGAGATGCTCGGCTGGCAGGTCGAGGGGAGCAACGAGGAGTTCATCCGCGAGATGATCGCGAAGGGGTACGCCCTGGAAGAGGCGACGACCACGCACAAGGGCACCCTGGTGTGGAAGGACGGCGCGGCGATCGTCCACCCCGAGACCAGGCAGCGGTTCCTCTTCCAGCTGGTGCCCGAGGGGAAGACGGTGAAGAACCGCCTGCACCTCGACATCCGGATGGGGGCGGACAAGATCGAGGCCGAACTCGAACGGCTGACCGCCCGCGGCGCGACGTTCCTGCACCGCGGCAAGCAGGGGCCCGCCGAGTGGATCACGATCGCGGACCCGGAAGGCAACGAACTCTGCCTCTCCTGAGGCGGGCCCACGAGGGCCCGCCACTGGGGGTGTCATGAAGGGACCTGGTCCCGTCGGCTGTCCCTTCATGACCGAGCGCGCGGCCCTCGTGCGCATCAAGGGCCTCGTGAGTGGTGAGGATGGTTGGAACCGTCATCACCACTCACGAGGCCCTTACTCTTACCGCGAGTTACTCCCCCTCCACGCGACATAGTCAGCGACTGCCGCCGCGACGTCGTAACCCGGTTTGAAACCGGTGTCCTCGGCGAGCCGGGTGATGTCGAGATGGGGTTCGGCCCGCCCTCCCGGCCGGAGGTCGAGCCGGAGGCCCGGCTTCAGCTCCTCCAGCGCGCCCACGAGTTCCCGATGGAGGAGCGGCTGCCCGTGGGACACGTTGTAAGTGTTGTGCCGCAAGGTTTCCGCGGTCGTGAGCAAGGCGATCGCGCGGCCGGCGTCAGGCGCGTAGCAGCTGTCACCCCCGTCGTCGGCGAGCAGCGGCGACGGCCGCTCGCCACGGAGGACGGCGCTGATGTACGGCGGGATGGGATTGAACGGCGATTCCGGATCCATCAACGGACCCCAGACACTCCCGATCCGGAGCACGACCGGCTGAACTCCGCTGCCCGCGAGAGCGTGCGCCGTCATCGCCTCGACGGCCTCCTTGAAGGCGATGATCGCATGCGGCGGTTCCACCGAGGGCAAGGTGAGTTCCTCGTGCCACGGCGAAACCGGCTGTCCGATGTAGACACCGAGGCTGCTGGCGACGGCGAACCTGCGGACACCCCAGGTGCGGGCGGCGTCCAGCGCGTTGAGCAGGGCGGTGGTGTCCGTGCGGAAGAATCCGACCGGGTCCTCGCCGGGGATGGATCCGGCGAGATGGACGATTCCCCCGATGTCGTGGCGATCGGCGAGCGCCAGGAAGGCGTCCCGGTCGGTGACGTCGAGGGGTTCGACGGTCACCCGGCCGTCGAGGAACGACGGGACCTCGGTGCGGCGATGGGCCGTGACCACGACGTCGTGGCCGAGGTCGGTGAGCGCGCGGGCGGTGTGGGCGCCGATCATGCCCAGCCCGCCGGTGACGAGGATCATCGGCCAACGCCCCCTCGTTCGACGCCATAGTGCAGGTGGGTCACGCCGGGAGCCGGGATCGCCTGCAGCAGACGGAGTTCCACGTGCTCCGGGAGTTCGTTGAAGAACCTCCTGCCCTTGCCGAGCAGGATGGGCACCTGGTGGAGGATCACCTCGTCGACCAGCCCCGCCGCCAGCGCGGAGCTGACCAGCCCGCCGCCCATCAGGCCGACGTCCTTGTTCCCGGCGATCTCGCGTGCCGCGGCGATGGCGTCCTCGACTCCGGTCGTGATCACGGTCTGCCGGTCACCGGCTTCGGGCACGGGACGGCGGGTGAGGAGGACCATCGGCGCCGTCGGGTGCGGGCTCCCGCCGCCGAACCGGCCGGAATGCTCGTAGGTGGTGCGCCCGGCGACGATCGCGCCGATCCGGCTCGCGATGGTGTCGAAGAACCGCGCGCTCGGTTCACTCAGTTTGAAGCCGTCGAACACCTCGCTCGGGGTGTCGCCGTCGAAGTACCAGTCGAACAGCGTCGGCGCGTCGCCGAGCCCGCTTCCGAACTCTTCGGCGCCCTCGGGCAGTTTCCCGCTGATGTAGCCGTCGACCGAGACGGCGAGGCCGGTGAAGACCTTGCTCATGTCATTCCTCCACGATTCGTTTCGCTTGTTCGAGGTGGGCGGCGATACCCCTAGGACCGCCGTCCACCTCGCGGACCGGTGGCCAGCCCTGCTCCTTCGCGTACTTCGCGACGCGCGCGGCGAGCTCGGCTCCCGGCCCCTCCCCCGCGACGAGCACCGGCCCCGAACCTGCCCCCAGGCTCCGGGGATGCGCCGCCGCCCACTCCAGGACCGCCCGCGCCGCCGGGAACGCGGGCACCCCGGCGGCGATCACCACCGCGCCACAACCCGCGACCCGTTCGGCCCCGGCTCCACCGGGCGCGAACCAGAGCACCAACGGGGCCGCGGCATGCTGCCCGGAAGGCCAGTGCACCCGCGCGACGCCGCCCCGCATCCGCAGCTCGGCAACGCGCTGACCTGCTGTTTCGGCCATGGCCAACCCTGTCACGGACGAGACGGGGAAGGGAAAGACCGATCCCGCATCACGTTCTTGCGCGGAACGCATCACCCCGGCAGGCACGGACGGGGATACTCGACGCCATGTCCGAACGACCCGCCGGGCCGCGGCTGCTGGGCATGCCTTCGGCCGCCGACGCGATCGAGCTCAAGCACCTGCGGGCGTTCGTCGCGGTCGCCGACGAACTCAACTTCAGCCGCGCCGCGAACCGGCTGTTCGTCTCCCAGCCCGCCCTCAGCCGCCAGATCAAGGCACTGGAACAGCTGATCGGCTGTCAGCTGCTGCGCCGATCGACCCACCGCGTCGAGCTGACCCTCGCCGGTGAGGCACTGCTCGGCGCCACGCTCCCGTTGTTGTCGGACATGGACGACGCGATCACCCTCACCCGCTCGGTCGGTGGCGAGGTGAACGCGCGGGTCACGCAACTGTGGAATTCGGTCGTCGAAGACGGCGGAAGCGGTCTCGCGGCGATGCGCGAAGCCTTCGAAGCGCTTAACGCACAACTTCCCGTCCCGGACGGCACCGAGGTGCGGCCGGTCCAGACGGACGGCGTGTCCTCACTGGTCGTCTCCCCCGGACCGGGGCACCGGCCGAGCGTGCTCCACCTGCACGGCGGCGGGTACATCGCGGGTTCGGCCTTCGGGTACCGCCCGTTGACCGGCGCGCTGGCGGCGGCCACCGGCGCCGCCGTGCTGGTGCCGGACTACCGGCTCGCGCCGGAGCATCCCTTCCCCGCCGCGCTGGAGGACGCGCTCCGCGCCTACCGATGGCTGCTCGGCCAGGGCACCGCCCCGGAGCGGCTCACCGTCAGCGGCGACTCGGCGGGCGGTGGCCTCGCCGTCTCCCTGCTGCTCAAGCTGAAAGAGGAAGGGCTGCCCCAGCCCGGCAAAGCGGTCCTGCTGTGCCCGCTGGTGGACGTGGTGGATCCACCGGACGGCAGCACACCGGTCGCGAAGTGGTTCTCGCTCTACGTCCGCGATCACCCGCCTGCCGATCCCCTGCTGAACGTCTTCGAGGCCGACCTGTCCGGGCTGCCGCCGCTACTCGTCCAGTCGGGTACCGAGGACGTGACGCTGCCCGAGACGCGCCGCTTCGTCGACCATGCCCGCGAGCAGGGGCTGGACGTGCGCTTCGACCTGTACCCGGTCAGCACGCACGTCTTCCACCTGTTCTGGTCGTTCCTTCCCGAAGCCGCGGACGCTCTCGAGCAGGTCGCCGGTTTCCTCGGCGAGAACGAGAGCGGCTCCGCGGCCGAAGCCGGCTAGACGAGTTTGTCCAGTGCGCGCGGCAGGGCCGTCGCGAGCTGGTCCAGTTCGGCTTCCCCGGCGATCAACGGCGGCGAGACCGCGATCCCCTTGGCCAGGTTCCGCACCAGGACGCCTTCGTCCCGCGCCAGCCGCTGCAACCGGTTCGCCGCGCCGGGGTTCGCCGCGACGACGTCGGCCTTCAGTTCGACCGCGGCAAGGAAGCCCAGTCCTGCCCGGACCTCGGCGACGAGCGGATGTGAGACCAGTCCGGAAAGCGCGTCCGCCAGCGGCTTCTCCAGTTCCCGCCCGCGCGGGATGAGCCCGTCGCGTTCGTAGAGGTCCAGCGTCGCGTTCCCCGCCGCGCAAGCGACCGGATGCCCCGCGTAGGTCGCGCCGTGCCGCAGCACCGGCGCACCCGGCTTGCCGGTGAAGAACGGCTCGGCCACCCTCGGCGCGACGATCAGCGCGCCCAGCGGGATCGTCCCGCCGGTGATGCCCTTCGCGGTCGTGATCATGTCCGGTTTCACGGCCCACCGGTCGATCCCGAACCAGGTGCCCAGCCGCCCGAACGCGGCGATCACGCAGTCCGCGACGAACAGCACGCCGTGTTTGCGGCAGATCTCGGCGACCGTCTCGATATAGCCGTCCGGCGGCAGCAGGACCCCGCCCGCGCCGATCACCGGTTCGCAGAAGAACGCCGCGACCCGCTCCGGCCCGACCCGCTGGATCTCGGCTTCGAGCGCTTCGGCGCTGTCGTACGGCACGTGCGAGATGTCGCCCGGCAGCGGCCCGAAACCGGCGGCGTTGGCCGCGATGCCGCCGACGGCCGTGCCGAACCCGTGCGTGCCGTGGTAACCCTGCACTCGCCCGATGACGTGCACTTTCTCCGGTCGTCCGGTGTGCGCGAAGTACGAGCGGGCGATCTTGACCGCGGTGTCGATGACGTCGCCACCGCCCGAACCGAAGAACACCTTCGAACCTGGTTCCGGCGCGAGCGCGGAGACCCGTTCGGCGAGCTTGAGCGCGGGTTCGTTGGCGTTGTAGCCGAACAGGTTGTACGAATCGAGCGTCCGCAGCTGGTCCCCGACGGCCTGCGCGATCTCCTCGCGGCCGTGGCCGAAGTTCGCGTACCAGAGCGACGCAGTCGCGTCGAAGTACCGCTTCCCCTCGTCGTCCCAGACGTAGGAACCCTCGCCGCGGGTGATGACCAGCCGATCGCCGTCGACCGCTCCCATGTCCGCGAAGGGATGCCACAGCGGATTGTGCGCGGACGACATCATGTTCTTCCTCCTCGTGCTCGGGTCCCCATCCTCACCCGGATCCGGGTGGGACGCGAACACTCCATCGTGCACAGTTCGCGCGCCGGTTCTGTCCGGTCTGTCTGCGCAACCTCCGGTGAATTTCCCACATCATCCCAACGGCCCTTGACCGGCGCCGGGCGATCCTGTTGTTTTATGAGCGGGTTTGTTCAAAGTTGAGCATTCTGGAGGAACTCCATGCGTCTTCTCGCCCGCGCACTCCTGACCGCCTGCACGCTCTCTCTGGCCGGGGTCGTCCCGGCGACAGCCGCCGAAAGCCCGCCACCACCGGTCGCGACCCCGCCGATGGGCTGGAACAGCTGGAACAAGTTCGGCTGCGACATCACCGAAGAGCTGATCCGGGAATCGGCCGACGCCATGGTTTCGTCCGGCATGAAGGCCGCGGGCTACCAATACGTCAACATCGACGACTGCTGGGCCGAGAAGAACCGCACCGCGGGCGGGAAATACGAACCACATCGGACACGATTCCCCAGCGGGATCAAGGCGCTGGCCGACTACGTGCACGGAAAGGGCCTGAAACTCGGCATCTACACCAGCGCGGGCACGGAAACCTGCGCGCGGACCATGCCCGGTTCGCTCGACCACGAAGACGTCGACGCGCAGACCTTCGCCGACTGGGGCGTGGATTACCTCAAATACGACAACTGCAACAACCAGGGCCGTCCCGCGCTGGAGCGGTACACGAAAATGGGCGACGCGCTGAAGAAGACCGGCCGCCCGATCGTCTACGCGCTCTGCGAATGGGGCGAGAACAAGCCCTGGGGCTGGGGCAAGGGCGCGGGGGCGCAATTGTGGCGCACCACCGGTGACATCAGCGACAACTGGGCCAGCATGACGAGCCTCCTCGACCAGCAGGTCGGGCTGGAGGGCTATGCCGGTCCTGGCGGCTGGAACGACCCGGACATGCTCGAAGTCGGCAACGGCGGCATGACCGACACGGAATACCGGTCCCACTTCGCGCTCTGGTCGCTGCTCAACGCCCCGCTGCTGGCGGGGAACGACCTGCGCTCGATGTCCGACGCGACCAAGAAGATCTTGCTCAACAAGGATCTTCTCGCGGTCAACCAGGACTGGGGCGGCAAGCAGGGGCACAAGGTCCGCGACGACGGCGACACCGAGGTCTGGGCCAAACCGATGTCCGACGGCTCGAACGTCGTCGTGCTGTTCAACCGCGGCGGCGCGCCCGCGACACTGTCCGCCACCGCCGCGGAGATCGGTGCCCCGGCCTCGGCCGGATACCGGGTCCGGGAGCTGTGGACCGGCGCCGAGACCGAGTCCGCCGGAACCCTGCGGGCCGGGCTGCCGAGCCACGGTTCGGCGACCTACCGGGTCTGGCCGTCGAACCGGCCGGAGGCCGCGCCGCATACGACACTTTCCTTGCGCTCTCCCGACTACGTCGCCGCCGACAAGCCGTTCACCACGACGCTGCGGGTGTTCAACGACGGCAGGACACCGGTGCGTTCGGGCACGGTGAAGCTGACGGTCGGCGCGGGCTGGAAACCGGACGGTGCCACCGAAGTGCGGATTCCCGCTGTCTCGCCGGGGAAGTCGTGGGAGCGGAGCTGGACCGTGCGCCCGTCGTCACCCGGCGGCGGCCACGTCGAGATCTCCGGGCGGATCGGCTACCGGACGTCCTGGGGCACGCGATCGCTGACCGCGGACGGAACCGCTCCCCTCGTGAAGCCTCCGGCCGCCGGGACGAGCGCGCTGTCGAAGGCGTCGTTCATGATGGCGGACAACGGCTACGGACCGGTGGAACGCGGGACCAGCAACGGTGAATCGAGTGCCGGTGACGGCCACAAGATGAGCATCGGCGGGGTGACCTACGACGACGGGCTGGGCGTCCACGCGCCGTCGAAGGTCCGGCTCTACCTCGGCGGCGGATGCACGTCGTTCACGTCGTCCGTCGGGGTCGACGACGAGAAGGCCGGGGGCAGCGTGGCCTTCGAGGTCGCCGGTGACGGCAAATCCCTGGCACACACCGGCGTGCTCAAGCGCGGTCAAGCCGCGCAGAAGCTTTCCGTGCCGTTGAGCGGGGTGCAGGTGCTCGACCTGGTCGTCACGGACGGCGGCGACGGCGTCGATTCCGACCACGCGGACTGGGCCGGTGCGGCCCTGACCTGCTGACGGTCCAAGCACGCGCCCCGCTGGTCGTGTTGCGAAAGCCACTTTCGCAACCTTCAACGTTGCGAAAGTGGCTTTCGCAACGCGCCCTCCCCGCCAGACCGCGCTGGACCCCAGGGGATCGCGGGTCTCGTGAGTGGTAAGGCCGACGAGAACCGTCCTTACCACTCACGAGCCACGGCGCTCGTAAGCGGCCAGAAGCTGCCTTTCGGCATCCCGCAGGTACTTCTCCAGTGCCGTCTCCGCGGGCCCGAACCGCCCTCGCTCCAGGTCCCGCACGATCCGCTCGTGCCGTTCCAGGAACGGCTCGAAGAACGCGCGCGTGTTCTCCGTCAGCACGAAGAAGAGCCGCGTCTCCGCCAGCACCTGCCGCATCGTCGTGCTGACCCGCTCGCTGCCCGCCAGATCGCCCACCGCCTGATGGAACGCGATACTCGCGGTCCCGACAGCCTGCCAGTCGCCTTCGTCGGCCGCCGCACGGCCTTCCCGCACGGCGGCCACGAGGCCGGAAAGGTCTACAGTGGACAATTCCGAAGCGCGCCGCAGCGCACCGCATTCGGTGACCCGCCGCATGACGTAGAGATCCGAGATGTCCTGCGCGGTCAGTTCCCGCACGAACACGCCGCGGTTGAGTTCGTGCACCGCGAGCCGCTCGTGCGCCAGCAGCTGGAAGGACTCGCGCAGGGTGTTGCGCGAAACACCCAGCGCGGCACTGATCGACGGCTCGGAAAGCCTCGACCCCGGCGGGAAAACGCCTTCGGAGATGCGCTGGCGCAGGATCTCGGCGACCCGTTCGGCGGTCCCGCTCCGCTCCAGCAAGGGTCTGTCGCGGGCCAGCGTCTTCTCCGCGTCCACAGTGGACATGGCGTTACCTGACACCGAGTTCGAAATCGAGACTGTACCGGTTCCCCGGCATCGCGCCTGCGGCCTTGGCGCCGTCGATCGGGAGCGCGACCCCGTTGATGAACCGCGATTCGTCGCTCGCCAGGAAGACGACGGCTTTCGCGACCTCCCACGCCTCGCCGACCCGTCCGGCGGGCGTGCTCGCGGTCAGCTGGTGCTGCTTGGCTTCGAACTCTTCCGGCGACGCGAGGGTACCGCGCAGCATGTCGGTGTCGATGGCACCAGGGTTGACGGTGTTCGCGCGGATCCCCTGATGCGCGTGCGCCACGGCGATCGACTTCGTCAGGCCGACCAGCGCGTGTTTGGTGGCGTTGTACACCGGGTCGGCGGGGCGGCCCATCATCCCGCCGTTGGACGACGTCGTGATGATGCTGCCCGCCTTGTTCGCGATCATGTGCGGCAGCACCGCGCGCGTGCCGAGGAAGGCCGCGCGCACGTTCAGCGCGAAGATGTTGTCGAATTCCGCCAAGGTGGTGTCGGCCAGCGGCTTGCCGAGGTGGATGCCGACGTTGTTGAACAGTACGTCGATCCGGCCGGTTTCGGCGAGCACGCCGCGCACGAACTCGTCGACCTGGTCCTCGTCGGTGGCGTCCACAAGGGAGTGTGCCGCGCCTTCGACGGTTTCCGCGGGTTCGCGGATGTCGCTGGAGAACACGGTCGCGCCTTCGGCGACGAACTCCTTCACGGTGGCGACCCCGATGCCCCTCGCGCCACCGAAGACCACCGCGACCTTGCCTGCCAGCCGGCCCATGCTCATTTTCTCCCTCTCGACGAAACCGCCGTGTAGTCCTCCGGAAGGCGCACGAGCGCCTCGGGATCTCCGTGATAGGTGACTTCGACGCCGTACAGCTCGAGCGCCGCTCTCGGCGAGACGTATCCCTCGACGACGTCGGCGAGCACGGCTTCCGGATCCCGCTCGAACGGGTCACCGTAACCACCGCCACCGGGCAGGAACACGTTCACCATGTCGTGCGGGCTCAGGTTCACCCGGCTCTTGGACGGCAAGGCACCACTGGTCAGCTCGAACCGGCCGACGGCACCATCATGCCCCGAGTCCACACCGGACGCAGGGCGGCGGAGCCGATCGACGTTCCCGTTGACACTCCACGAGATCTCGCCGCGTGCGGCCATCGTGGTGCACTGGCCGAGGCCGCCGCGCCACCGCCCGGCACCTCCGGAGTCCGTACGCAGCGCGCGTTCACGCTGGATCAGCGGTGCCATCGTCTCGATGACCTCGGTCGGCGTGGACCGGAGCCCGCTCGGGAATCCCGTGGTGGTGAGTCCGTCCTTTGTGGACCTCGCACCGATCCCGCCGGTCTGGAAGACGTTGAGCATGAACTCGCGGCCCTCGGCGTCGGTACCGCGCCAGATCGTCATCCACAACGCGTCCGCGCTGTGCGCCAAGGCGTTGCCGGGCAGGGCTTCGTGCAGGGCGGCGATCAGCAGCGACGGCAGGAAGTGCCCGATCAGGTGACGAGACGCGACCGGCGCCGGCGGCGTGCAGTTGAGCACCGATCCCTCCGGCGCGGTGACGTGCACCGGCCGGAAGGAACCCGCGTTATGCGGCACTTCCGGGGAAATGGCCGCCTTGACCGCGAACGAGGCATACGCCCTGGTGTAGTTCAGGACGACGTTGATCCCGCGCCGGCTTTGCGGGGACGACCCGGCGAAATCGAGGTGGATCTCCTCGCCGTCGATGGTCACGGCGACCTTGAGGACGACTTCCTCGTCCTCGAAGCCGTCGGTCACCAGCTCGCTGGTGTACGTGCCGTCCGGCAGTTTCGCCAGCGCGTCACGCAGCGCCCGCTCGGAACGGTTCATGATCTCCGCGGCGACGTCGTCCAGCGAATCGAGGGCGAATTCCTCCAGCAGCCGCACCAGACTGGCGGCGCCGACCTCGTTCCCGGTGACCTGCGCGTACAGATCGCCGATGGTCTCTTCCGGGGTGCGGACGTTCGCGCGGATCAGCAGTTCGAGATCCGCGTTGACCTCGCCCGCGCGGAGGAACTTCATGATCGGCAGGCGCAGGCCCTCTTCGAAGACCTCGGTGGCTTCGGCGGAAACCAGACGGCCGCCGATGTCCGGGGCGTGACAGCAGGAAGCGAACCACGCGACCAGCCGTCCCCGCAGGAACACCGGCGTGGCGACGGTGATGTCGTTGATCTGCCCGGCCGTCTGCCACGGATCGTTGGTGAGCAGGACGTCGCCCGGCTCAAGGGTCTCCGGCGGGTACGCGGCGACGAAATGCCGCATCCCGGTCGCCATCGCGTTGATGTGGCCGGGGGTCCCGCCGACGGACTGGCCGATCATCTCACCGCGCGAGTCGAACACCGCGCAGGCGAGATCGAGCGATTCCCGCACCACGGAGGAGAACGCGGTGTTGACGAGCGCGTTCTGCTGCTCCGCGAGGATCGAATGCAGCCGGTTTCCCAGCACACCGACCAAGATCGGGTCGACGCTCACACCGTCACCACCAGGCTGGCGTCTTCGCCGACCACGCAGCGCGCACCCGGAGGAACGACCACGGTGGACTCTCGTTCCTCCACGATGGCAGGGCCCTCGACACGATCACCCGGCTTGAGCAGATACCGGTCGAACACCGCTGTGTCGACAAAGCCACCTTCGGCGGGAAAGTACGCCGGACGAGATCCCTTGCGCGCGTCGCCCTCGGCTTCGGCACCCGCGAGTTCCAGTGTGACCTCGGGTGCCGGGCCGCTGGAGACGACCCGCCAGTTGAGCACCTCGATCCCGACGTCCGGACCGGTCCGCCGGTACAGCGTCCGATAGGTCTCGGTGAACGCGCCGATCAGTGACTCCGGCCAGTTCCCCGGCTCGACCGGCACACGGATCTCGTAGCCCTGCCCGGAATACCGCATCTCGGCGATCCGGCGGTGCGTCACCTTCGCACCGTCCACACCGGACTTCTCCAGCAGCTCCCCGCCTTCGGCCTCCATCTCGGTGAACAGCGCGTCGACCTGGTCCCACGAGAGATCGAGGACCGCCGAACGCGCCGAGCGCACGAAATCGAAGGCCAGCGGCGCGGTGAGGAATCCCGCCGCGCTCAGCACCCCGGCCGCCGGAGGGGCGACCATCTCGGGGGCGCCGAGCGCCCGCGCCACGCCGGCACCGTGCACCGGACCGGCGCCGCCGAAAGTGAACATCGGCAGCTTCGCCGGATCCTTGCCCCGCTCGACGGTGTGGACGCGGGCGGCGTTGGCCATGTCCTCGTTGACGCTGGTGTGGATGCCCCAAGCGGCCGCTTCGACGCTGACGCCGAGCGGTCCGGCGATCTTCGAGCGGATCGCCTCGCGGGCGCCCTCGGCGTCCAAAGTCATTCCGCCGCCGAGGAAATATCCGGGATCCAGGTAACCGAGCACGAGGTCGGCGTCGGTCACGGTCGGTTCGGTGCCGCCTCGCCCGTAGCAGACCGGACCGGGCTCGGACCCCGCCGAATCCGGGCCGACGGTGAGCAGGCCGAGCGCGCCGATGCGGGCGATCGAACCGCCACCGACACCGATTTCGATCATGTCGGTGACCGGGACCTTGACCGGCAGCCCGGATCCCGGCAGCAGCCGGTACTTCCGGTCCACTTCGAACTCATGGGTCACCAGCGGCGTGCCGCCGGAGATCATGCACAGCTTCGCCGTCGTGCCGCCCATGTCGAAGGCCAGCAGATCCTCGACACCGGCCGCGCGCCCGATCGCGGACGCGGCCAGCGCCCCGCCCGCCGGACCGGATTCGAGGATGCGGATGGGGTGGCGCGCTGCCGTGTCGACGGTCGCGATGCCGCCGTTGGACAGCATGATGTGCGGCGACGGGCGCACCCCGGCCTCGTGCAGGCGCCGTTCCAGATCGCGCAGATACCGTTCGGTGAGGTCCTGGACGTACACGTTCGCGACCGTGGTGGACGCGCGTTCGAACTCACGGATCTCCGGGACGACCTCGCTGGACAGCGCGATCCGCAACCTCGGCGCGACGTCGCGGAGCACCTCGGCGGCCCGGCGTTCGTGCGCGGGATTCGTGAAGGCGTGCAGGAAACAGATCGCGACCGCGTCGATCCCGCGGGCGTCGAGTTCGCCTCCGAGCCGCGCGACGTACTCCTCGTCCAGTCCTGTGTGGACGGTACCGTCCGCGAGGATCCGTTCCGGGACGTCGAAGCGCAGATGGCGCGGGACCAGCGGCGTGGGGAGTTCGATGAGCAGGTCGTACAGCTCGTACCGATGTTCGCGCCGCATCTCCAGCATGTCACGGAAACCGGCGGTCGCCAGCAGCGCGGTGCGGGCTCCCTTGCGTTCGATCAGCGCGTTCGTGACGAGGGTGGTGCCGTGCACGAACTGCTCGACGTCCGCCGCGTCCAGCCCGGCATCGGCGAGGGTCCTTTTCAGACCTTCCTCGACAGCGCGAGCGGGCTCGTCGTGCGTCGTCAGTACCTTGCCGACGGCGACGACACCCGTCTCGTCGAGCACGCAGAGATCGGTGAAGGTCCCGCCGATGTCCACGCCGACACGGAGCCCGGTCACGAAGAACCCTTGCGATACCAGCGCGGCGAGGTGTTGAGCGGTGGCGCCATCTTCGCGCGGACGACCAGCACGTTCGGCTCGTCGGACTCGACGAACTCGCCGAGCAGCCGCCGGAACGCGCGCCCGAAGCCGGACACGCGATCGGCGTGCACTCCGAAAGACCTCGCCAGTCCGACGAAATCGGGGCTGTCCCAGTCGACGCCCCGGCGTGGCAGCCCGGCGCGGTCCTGGTCGTAGCGAAGCATGCCGTAACCGCCGTCGTCGACGACGATCACCGTGACCGGCAACTGCTCCTGCGCCAGCGTGGCAAGATCACCGCAGCCGAACAGGAAACCGCCGTCGCCGCTGATACAGATCGCGCGGCCGGTGCCCGCGGCACCGGCGCCGAGCGCGGCGGGGAAGCCGTACCCGAGGGTGCCCCAGCCCATCGGGTACGCGAGTTTGCGCGGGGCGCGGACACGGTGGAACCCGCCGATCCAGTACCCGGCGACGCACATGTCCGCGACCACGACCGCGTCCGGCGGCAGCACCTCGTCCAAAGTGGACAGAAGATCCGCGGCCTGCGGCTCCTCTTCCTTGATCCGCTGCCGGACACGGGCGGAGACCTTGGCGAGCCTGCCGACGAGCGCCGCGATCCCGGACCGCTCCTCGACTTTCAGCGCCTCGGTGAGCACCTTGGCGTCGCCGACCAGCGTGATGTCCGGCTGATAGTTCTTGGCCGCGTCGTCCGGGTCGACGTTGATCGCGATGAGCTTCTTCGGCTGTGGCATCAGCCAGTTCTGCGTCATCAGCCCGTCGAAGTCGGTGCCGATGGCGAGGACGACGTCGGCCTCGTCCCACAGCGCGCCGACCTCGGGCGCGTGCACCGGATTCGGGGCGAGACAGGGATGGTCGACCGAAAGGAGCCCGCGCGCGCCGAACGTGGTGAGCACCGGCGCGGCCAGCCGTTCGGCGAGCTTGCCGATCGCCTCGCCCGCCTCGGCGCGCAGCGCGCCGCCGCCCGCCCAGATCAGCGGCCTGTCGGCAGTGGCCAGTAGCGCCTCGGCCTCGGTGAGATCCGGGATCTCGGACGGCCGGGCGTGCGACCGCGGCGGACGGCGCGCGGGCGTCCGCTCGGACAGGAAGTCGGTGGGGATGCCGAGGTAGACCGGCCCGCTCTGCGGCTGGAGCGCGAGCCGGGCCGCGCGGTGCAGGGTGGCGGCGACCTGGTCCGCGCTCGGGACGGTGAACCCGGCCTTCGTGACCGGCGCGAACATCGCCTGCTGATCCGACGTCTCGTGCAGCACACCGCGGACCACGCCGGGCCGCCGCAGCGTGGACGGGATGTCGGTCGCGATGATCAGCACCGGCGCGGCCGAAGCCATGGCCTCGCCGACGGCGGCGAGCGTGTTCGCCGCGCCGGGCCCCGTGGTCACCAGCGCGACCCCGAGCTTGCCCGTCGCGCGGGCGTAACCGTCGGCCGCGTATCCGGCCGTCTGCTCGTGCCGGACGCCGACGAGCCGGATGTCCGTATCGGCCAGTGCCTCCCATAACGGCAGGTTGTGCACCCCAGGGAGACCGAAGACGACTTCGGTCCCCAGAGCGGTCAGCGCGTCGACGAGATGCTGGGCTCCGGTGGGTGCAGGCACCCCGCCGATAGTGCCAGATCGTTCAACGATCCAGCAACCATCGTGACGTCAATAAAGCCCTGCCGCGTACCGGCCCGGCTCGTAATACGCCTCGAGGTCGGCCATGCTCTCCTCCGGCCGCTCGAAGGTCTTCGCGATCGCCGCGCGGGACGGCATCGCATCGGGCGTCCAGTTCTCGGGCGACCACAGCTTCGACCGCATGAACGCCTTCTGGCAGTGGTGGAAGATCTCGTCGATGTCGACCACCAGCGCGAGCTTCGGCCTGCTGCCGTTCACGACCATGTCGCCGAAGAACGGCGCCTCCCGCACCAGCCGCGCGCGGCCGTTGATCCGCAGCGTGTCGCCGCGGCCGGGGATCAGGTAGATCAGCCCGACGTGCGGATTCGACAGGATGTTGTGGAAACCGTCGGCTCGCCGGTTGCCGGGACGCTCCGGGATCGCGATCCGCGTGTCGTCCAGCACCAGCGTGAACCCGGCCGGGTCGCCCTTCGGCGAGACGTCGCAGGTGCCGTCCGCCGCCGAAGTCGCGATCAGCACGAACGGTGACTCCGCGAGCCACCGACGGTCCAGCTCGTGCAACTTCGGGCGCGCCTTGTTCGCGGTCCGTTCCAGCGGTGGCGGCAGGATCTCGCGCAGCTCCGCCTCGGTGGTGACCTCGATGATCCCGTCAGACAATGTTGTGCTCCCTCGTAGCGGCCCGGTCGCCGTCGAACCGGCGGACGTCGAGCCCGGTGATGTCGATGGCCGGGACCCGCCCCAGGTAGAGGTCCCGTACGAGCTCCCCCACGGCCGGGCCCATCTGGAACCCGTGTCCCGAAAACCCGGTCGCGTAGAAGAACCGCGACAACTGGACGCTTTCCCCCACGATCTGGTTGCGGTCGGGGGTGACCTCGTACAGCCCGGCCCAGCCGCTTCGGATCCCCGCGTTGAGCACGGCGGGGACGCGACGCGCGGCGATCTCGGCGAGCTTCGGCAGCCAGTCGCCCGGCTGGTACCGGGTGTCGAAGCCGGGGTCGCCGTCACCGTCGCAGAAGGACATCGCCAGGCCGAGGCCCTCGCGATGGAAGTAGAAGGCCGACGGCATCTCGATGGTCAGCGGCACGGACGCGGGCAGGTCCGTGACCGGGCCGGTGAACACGACCTGCCGCCGGAACGGCCGCACCGGGAGGTCGACACCGGCGAACTCGCCGATCCGCCCCGACCACGCGCCCGCCGCGCAGACCACCGCGTTCGTCCGCACGAACCCGTCAGTGGTGCGGACACCGGTGATCTCGTCGCCGTCGCGTTCGATCCCGACGACCTCGACGCCGGTCTTCAGCACCGCGCCGTGCCCGCGGGCCGCCCGCGCGTAGCCCTGGACCGCCGAGTCCGGGGTGGCCTTGGCGTCGTCGGGCGACCAGAGCGCCGCCACCACGCCTTCGGTGTCGATCAGCGGGGAGAACCGCCGCGCCTCGGCGGGCTCGACGAGCCGGCTGCGGACGCCGTAGGAGTTCTGCAGTTCGGCGCAGCGCTCGAACTCGGGCAGGTCCGCGGGATCGGTGACCAGATACAGGTAGCCGTCGCGGCGGAAGTCGATCTCGGTCCCGTACGTCTGCGCGAAGGACGCGTACTCGGCCAGCCCGCGCAGCCCGATCTCGATGTTGACGTGCGTGGTGAACGACGACCGGATCCCGCCGGCCGCCTTCGCCGTCGAGCCCGCGCCCAAGGTGTCGCGTTCGAGCAACAGCACCGAGACCCCGGCGGCGGCGAGCCGGTACGCGCAGGCGACCCCGATGATGCCGCCGCCGATCACGACGACGTCGGTGCGTTCAGGAAGTGGCTCCATCCGTGTCCCCGATCCGTTCGTCCTCGGGCGGCGGTCCCGGCGGTGTGCCGTCGCCGAACGGGCGACCGCCCAGCTGTTCCCGGTGGTGCGGCGTCGTCCAGCCGGACAGGTCCGGTCCCAAGGGGACGATCCGCGTCGGGTTCACCTGTTCGTGCACCGCGTGGTAGTGCCGCTTGATGTGGTCGAAATCGACGGTGTCACCGAAACCCGGCGTTTGGAAGAGGTCACGGGCGTAGGCCCACAGCACCGGCTGTTCGGTCAGTTTGTTCCGGTTGCACTTGAAATGCCCGTGATAGACGGAATCGAACCGGACGAGCGTGGTGAACAGCCGGATGTCCGCTTCGGTGATCGTGTCACCGACGAGGTAGCGCTGTCTCTCGAGCCGGTCGGAAAGCGCGTCCAGCATGGCGAAGAGCCGGTGGTACGCGTCGTCGTACGCGGCCTGCTTGGTCGCGAACCCGGCCTGGTAGACGGCGGCGTTCACGTCGGCGAAGACGCCCATGTTGACGTCGTCGATCTCCCCGCGCAGCCGCTCTGGGTAGAGATCGGGCGCGCCGGGCCGGTGCAGGCTGGTCCATTCGGTGGAAAAATCCAGCGTGATCCGGGGATAGTCGTTGCTCACCAGCCGTTTGCTCGGAATGTCCACAATGGCCGGGACGCTGATCCCGCCCATATAGTGCGGATCGGCCGCGTGATAGGCCTCCGCCAGGTACTTGATGCCGAGTACCGGATCCCGGCCATCGGGATCGAGGGTGAACCGCCAGCTCTTGTCGTCCTGGATCGGGTCGGCGACGGCCACGCCCAGCGCGGACTCGAGACCGAGCAGCCGCCGGACGACCAGCGCCCGGCTCGCCCAGGGACAGGCCCGGCTGACCACCAGCCGGTACCTCCCCGCCTCCGCCGGCCAGCCGTCTCGGCCGTCCGCGGTGATGCGCGCGTCGAAATGGTTGGCGGACCGACGGAACTCACCCGTCTGCGGATCGGTCGGGATCGTCATGTGAGCCACCCTAAAGCGTGAGAAGGTGGTTTCGGTGTGCGTAGACTCTGGCACCCGGCGTGCTCGCACGCCGCCGCGCGGAAGGTGGTCCCCACGATGCCGTTCATGCCCGTCACCGACTCGATGTTCCTCCTCGTGGAAACGCGCGAACATCCGATGCACGTCGGCGGACTCCAGTTGTTCAAGAAACCGGAGGACGCCGGGCCGGACTACCTGCGGGACCTTCGCCGGAAACTGCTCGATTCCGACAACATGCGCGACGTGTTCCGCCGGCGTCCCGCCCGGCCGGTCAACACCGCAGGCCACGTCGCCTGGGCGACGGACAACGACCTCGAACTCGACTACCACTTCCGCCACTCGGCGCTGCCCCAGCCGGGGCGGATCCGCGAACTGCTGGAACTGACCGGGCGCTGGCACAGCACCCTGCTCGACAGGCACCGCCCGCTGTGGGAGATCCACCTGGTCGAAGGCCTGCAGGACGGCCGGTTCGCGATCTACAGCAAGATCCACCACGCGCTGATGGACGGCGTCTCGGCGCTGCGGCATCTGCAGGGCACGCTGTCGGACGACCCCACCGACCTCGACTGCCCGCCGCCGTGGGGCCGCCGCCCCAAACCGGACGGCGGCCGCAACGGCAAGGCGTCACCGTCGGTGCTCAGCACCTTCGGCAAGACGGTCAACCAGCTCGCCGGAATCGCGCCCGCCGCGATGAAGGTGGCGCGCGAGGCGTTCCAGGAGCACACGCTCACGCTGCCGGCACAGGCGCCGAAGACGATGCTGAACGTGCCGATCGGCGGGGCCCGCCGGTTCGCCGCGCAGTCCTGGTCGCTGGACCGGGTCCGGAAGGTGGCGACCGCCGCCGGGGTGTCACGCAACGACGTCGTCCTCGCGATGTGCTCGGGCGCGCTGCGGGACTACCTCATGGAACAGAACGCGCTCCCCGACGCGCCGCTGACCGCGATGGTCCCGGTTTCCCTGCGGCGCAAGGACAGCGTGGACGCGGCGGGGAACAACATCGGCGCGCTGCTGTGCAACCTCGCCACCCATCTGACCGACCCGGCCGCGCGGCTCGCGACGATCAACGCGTCCATGCGCAACGGCAAGAAGCTCTTCTCGGAGCTGACCCCGCTGCAGACCCTGCTGCTGTCGGGGATCAACGTCGCCCAGCTCGGCGTCTCGCCGATCCCCGGCTTCGTGAACAACACGAAACCGCCATTCAACCTGGTGATCTCCAACGTGCCGGGGCCGCGCAAGCAGATGTACTGGAACGGCGCGTCGCTCGACGGCATCTACCCGGCGTCCGTGCTGCTCGACGGGCAGGCGCTGAACATCACGCTGACCAGCAACGGGGACAACCTGGACTTCGGCGTCACCGGCTGTCGCCGGAGCGTCCCGCATCTGCAGCGCATCCTGACCCACCTGGACACCGCGCTCGCCGAACTGGAACACGCTGTGTCTATCGGGCGCAGCTGACGAGAACATTTTGCAGGGCGCCAGGACACTTGAACGTCACGTTCTCGTGCAGGCGCCCTGCAAAATGTTCTCGTGGGCCTCCGGCCCAAAAGAGGGCTGCGCCGGTGAAGTCTCCGTCGGGCGCAGAGCGCCCTTGGGGAGACCCTTGAGCGTTAGCTGCCGTCGGAGACGTAGATGGCGCCAGGGGTGATCGTGTACAGCTGCCCGTCCGGGCCGGCGGTCGCGTCGCGCGTACGGCCGAGGTTGGTCCAGAGCTTGTCGCCGTTGCCGTTCAGGTCCAGCTTGAACGTGCCGCCCTTGAGCGAGGCCATGTACAGCGAGCCCTTGTACGCCGCCAGCCCGCTCGGCGTCGCCACCGCCGTCGGCCACGCCTTGACCGGGTTGGTCATCCCCGCCGTGTCGCACGGGCCTTCGCAGGTCGGCCAGCCGTAGTTCTTGCCGGGCTCGACCTTGTTCAGCTCGTCGAGCTTGTTCGCGCCGATGTCGGAGACGTACAGCTGCCCGTTCACCCAGGTCAGGCCCTGGACGTTGCGGTGGCCGTAGGAGTAGACACGGCTGTTGAACGGGTTGCCCGGCGCGGGCGCGCCGTCGGTGGTGACGCGCAGGACCTTGCCGCCGAGTGAGTTCTTGTTCTGCGCGTTGGCGCCGTTCTGACCGTCGCCGGTACCCGCGTAGAGGTAGCCGTCAGGGCCGAACCTGATCCGCCCGCCGTGGTGGAAATTCGCGCCACGAGGGATGCCGGTGACGATCGGCTTCGGCGTCTGGCCCAGCTTCAGCTTGGCGATCCGGTTGTCGGAACTGGTCGTGTAGTAGATGAAGACCGTCTGGTCGGTGGCGTATTTCGGCGAGACGGCGATGCCGAGCAGGCCGGCCTCCGGGGTGACGCTCACCCCTGCGATGGTCTGGACCGTGGTGACCTTGCCCGCCTTGTCGATCTTGCTGATCGTCTTGGCGTCCTTCTGCGTGAAGAGACCGGTGCCGTCGGGCAGGAAATCGATCGACCAGGCCTGGTTGAGGCCGCTCGCGATCTGTTTGATCGCCTGGACGGACGGCGCTTCGGTGGCGGCCGCCGGAACGGCCGCGATCGAAACGGCCGTCGCCGCGGCGAACGTGGTGGCGAGAGTACGACGTAAGGACATGGGACGCCTCCTTCAGCTACACCCCTGGAGCTCGGATGGCGGCGATAGGCGGGTGGTCGGGGTACACCCGTCGAGTTGGATACAAACACACGAAATAACGAAACGGACACCACTGGACGGGCTATCGCAGACGACCCCCCACGACCGCCATATGCGCCCAGCGTGACGATCGGGGCAGCTCGATCGGCCATAGGTAGGAAACTTTACAAAATGCCACGGGAACCTGGCTTTACATCTGGCCAGAATCGGCGGTCCGCTTCTAGGGTGACGGTGCTCGTCCCGGTTCGTTCCCATGTGGACGTTAGGAGCAGAAATGATCGAAACCATCGAGGTCTGGACCACGCCCGACTTCGTCGAGTATGAAACTCCCATGGAGGTCACCGCTTACGCGGCCCGTATGGAGGACTGATTTCGCATCCGGTGGTGGGGGCCGTCCCCCCACCACCGTGCCGCCGTCCCGATCAGCGAGCCGCCGGAGGCAGCACCGTGCCCCTTTCCCCTTCCGCCGAACCGATGTCCTCGTCGGAATTCGTCGCGGCCCTGCGTGGACTTTCCCACCGCTATTGGGGTACTCATCCGTTCCATCGGCGGATGCACGACGGCGGACTGTCCGAGTACGAACTGAAGATCTGGGCCGCGAACCGCTGGTACTACCAGTGTGTGCTCCCGCAGAAGGACGCCGCGATCATCAGCAACTGCCCGGTGCCGGAAATCCGCCGGGAATGGCTCGACCGCATCGTCTATCACGACGGG
The DNA here is from genome assembly GCF_000384215.1 of Amycolatopsis alba DSM 44262. Lineage (NCBI taxonomy): Bacteria > Bacillati > Actinomycetota > Actinomycetes > Pseudonocardiales > Pseudonocardiaceae > Amycolatopsis > Amycolatopsis alba. The sequence continues at coordinate 2,237,156 of NZ_KB913032.1, forward strand.
GCGAAGGCCGGGGACGGCGGAATCGAGCGGTGGCTCCGCTTGTGCGCCGCGGTCGGCCTCGACCGCGAAGAGGTTCTCGATCAGCGGCACGTCGCCCCCGGTGTACGGTTCGCCGTCGACGCCTACGTGAATTTCGCCCGCACGAGACCTTGGCTCGAAGCGGTCGCTTCGGGGCTGACCGAAATGTTCGCCGGCCATCTCATGCAGCGGCGGGTCGCCGACATGCTGGCGAACTACTCGTGGATCGCGCGGGAAGACCTCGACTACTTCACCAATCGCATCGACAAGGTCTCCGGCGAGGGCAAGGGGACGCTCGACATCGTCGTACGGCACGCCGTCACCCGCGAACAGCAGGAGAAGGCGATCGCCGCGCTGTCGTTCAAGACCGACGTGCTCTGGTCCATGCTCGACGCCATCGAGCGCGCCGCGGCCAAGGAGTAACGATGACCACCCTCGAGATGGGCTCGGTGCCGCGGCTGCGGCGCGGAGTCCGGCTGAGCTATGACCAGACCAGGGAAACGCACGTCCTCCTGTTCCCCGAAGGCGTGCTCGTCCCGAATCCGACCGCCGCGGCCGTGCTCACGCTCTGCGACGGTGTCGAAGACGTCGCGGCGATCGCTTCGGCCTTGCGCAAGCGCTACGCCGGTGTGCGCGAGGAAGAAATCCTGGATGTCCTGTCCCGGCTGGGAGATCGGCGGATCGTCGAATGGACCTGAACACCTCCACCGCGGCGCCGCCGTTGGGCATGCTGGCCGAACTGACCCATCGCTGCCCGCTGCACTGCCCGTACTGCTCGAACCCGGTCGAGCTGATCGCCCGCGACGGCGAACTGTCCACAAAGGAATGGCTGTCCGTGCTCACCCAGGCACGGGAGCTCGGCGTGCTTCAGGTACACATGTCCGGCGGCGAACCGCTCGCCCGGCCGGATCTGCCCATCCTGGTCGAGCACGCCACGAAACTGGGTTGCTACGTCAACCTGGTGACGTCCGGGCTCGGGCTGACGGAGTCCAGATTGGACGATCTCGCCGAACGGGGCATCGCGCACATCCAGCTGTCCGTCCAGGGCGCGACCGCGGAGCGCGCGGACCGGCTCGCCGGTGCACGGGCCCACGACAGGAAGCTGGTCGTCGCCGGACTGATCAAGAAGGCAGGCCTGCCGCTTTCGGTGAATGTCGTGCTGCACCGGCAGAACCACGACCAGCTCGCCGGGATCATCGACCTGGCCGAGAAGATGGGCGCGGACCGGCTCGAACTGGCGAACACGCAGTACTACGGCTGGGCACTGCGGAACCGCGACGCCTTGATGCCGACCAGGAGGCAACTCGACGAGGCCGAGCCGATCGTGCGGGCGGCCACCGAACGGCTGCGCGGCCGCATGGAGATCATCTACGTCGTCGCCGACTACTACGAGCAGTACCCGAAACCGTGCATGTACGGCTGGGGCGCGCGGCAACTGACCGTGGCGCCCGACGGGAACGTGCTGCCGTGCCCCGCGTCGACGGCGATCGAGACGCTGGAATTCGACAACATCCGGGACAAGCCGCTGGCGCGGATCTGGTACGAGTCCAGTTCCTTCAACGCCTATCGCAGCGAGGACTGGATGTCGGACACCTGCGGCACCTGTGAAAGGCGCGCGATCGACTTCGGCGGCTGCCGGTGTCAGGCGTTCCAGCTCACCGGTGACGCCTCGGCGACGGACCCGGTGTGCTCACGTTCGCCGGATCGCGGCATCGTCGATCTCATCCTCGCCACACCCCCGAAAGCGGACGAGCTCGTGATGCGGGGACCGCGATGAGGGTGATCCTGCTCGGCACCGCGGCGGGCGGCGGATTCCCGCAATGGAACTGCGCCTGCGCGCTCTGCGTTTCGGACGCGCCGCCGCGGACGCAGGACTGTGTCGCGGTGAGCGCGGATGGCAAGGGCTGGTACCTGCTCAACGCGTCACCGGACATCCGCGCGCAGATCCTCGCCACACCCGCGCTGCGGGCGGGACCGGGGCCGCGGGAGATCCCGCTGCGCGGGGTGCTGCTCACCGATGCCGAGCTCGATCATTCGCTCGGCCTGCTTCTGCTGCGGGAAGCGGGCGGGCTTCCGGTGTGGGCGCCGGACGCCGTTCTGGGTGCACTGTCCGAGCAGTTCCCCGCACGGTCGATCATCGACGGCTACGGCGGCTGGGACTGGCTGCCGTCGTCGGAGGTCTCCATCGACGGGCTCCGGGTGAGCGCGCTTCCCGTGAGTGACAAGCGGCCGAAGTACGCGCGCTCGTCCGCTGAGGACGGTCCATGGGTGGTGGCGTACCGGATCGAAGACGTCGAGACCGGCGGTGTTCTCGTCTACGCGCCTTGTCTGAAGAGCTGGCCGGACGGATTCGACGACTTCACTCGCGATGCCGGACTAGTGTTGCTGGACGGGACCTTCTACGCGCCGGACGAGATGTCGGGCGCCACCGCGACCAAGGTCGGCGACGGTGCCCAGCTGGCCATGGGACATTTGCCGATCACCGGCAGCCTCGCGAAGCTCCGGCCCGGCCCGCGTTGGGCGTACACCCACCTGAACAACACGAATCCGGTGGTCGATCCGTCTTCGCCGGAGCACGCCGCCGTACTGGACGGCGGCGCCTCACTTCCCTTGGATGGCAGCGAATTCAAGCTCTAGGCGATGCCTTCGGGACTCGCGCCCGCGACGGGGACGGCGTCTGCGGTGAGGCGGTCGATCTCCGCGAGCTCGTCCGCGGACAGGTCGATATCGGCGGCGGCGAGACTGGCTTCGATGTTGGCCGCCTTGCGCGCGCCCACGATCGCGACGTGCACACCCGGCCGGGCGAGCGTCCAGGCGATCGCGAGCTGGCTGACCGAGATTCCCTTGTCCGCGGCGAATTCCTTGAGCCTGTCGACGATGGCGAGGTTGCGCCGGAAGGTCTCGCCGGTGAACGCCGAAGACTGCGAACGCCAGTCGGCCTTCTCGAACGTCGTCTCCGCTGTGAGGGACCCGGTCAGCAGGCCGCTGCCCAGCGGGCTGTACACGAGCACGCCAATGTCGTTCTCCCGCGCATACGGCAGCGGGTCGATCTCGATGTCACGGCGGAACAGGTGATACGGCGGCTGGAGGGTTTCCACCGGACGGGTCTTGTCGAAGTCGGCCAGCGCCGCGGCGTCGTAGTTCGAGACACCGATGTGCCGGATCTTCCCGGCGTCGACGAACTCCTGGAGGATGCCCGCGGTCTCCTCCGCGGGCGTGCCGGGATCGGGCCAGTGGATCTGGTAGAGGTCGATGTGGTCGACGTCGAGGAAGCGGAGGCTGTCCTCAATCCCCTGCGTCAGCCATTCGCGGCGGGAGTCACGCGGGCGCTCGGAACGCGGCTTGGTGCCGCCTTTCGTTGCAATGACGAGGTTGTCGCGGTCGCGCTTGAGTTCCTCGCGCAACGCCTTCCCGAGCAGCGCTTCGGATTTCCCGAAACCGTAGGCCTGAGCGGTGTCGAAGAAGGTGGCCCCGAGTTCGCGGGCGTGGTGGATCGCGGCGATCGCCGAGTCCTCGTCGAACGAACCCCAGCCCCCGCCGAGCTGCCAGGTGCCGAAGGCGATCCTCGACACCTCGAGGCCGCTCCTGCCCAATGTCGTCGTACGCATACCTCTCAGCAGAGCACAGACATCGGATCATTGCACCGGATCTCCCGGCCAACGAAACCCCCAAATAACTGTTTGACGGTTGTCGTCCCGGCAGTCGATACTCGGCCGCATGTCCGAGTCCCCCGCCCTCGACGGATTGCGCGTCCTCGCCCATCCCATCCGGTTGCGCGTTCTGTCGCTTTTGACCGGTGTCGCGATGAGCGCGGCCGAGGTCGCCCGCGAACTCGGTGAGACACAAGCGAATGTCAGCTATCACCTGCGACGGCTGCACGAGGCAGGACTGCTCGACATCGTCGAAGAGGTGCGGATCCGGGGCGGGCTGGCGAAACGCTACCGGCACGATCCGGAGTCGGGATCGTGGTTCACGTCGACGAATCCGCACGAGGAACAGCTGCTCCTCGCGACGATGGCCGAAGAGCTCAAGCGGCGCGGCGAGTTCCGCGTCCCCGGTCAACGGGGTTCGACGACCGACACGGAGATCTGGGTCGATCGCGAGACCTGGGAGAAGGCGCTCGAGCAAGCTCGTGAACTGGGCGAGCTTCTGCACTCGGCCGCGAAGCCACCCCGCACCCGTGGCACGATCCCGGTCAGCGCGACGGTTTCGATGTTCGAAATGAGGCGACGGTGACCTCGCTGCGAGAACCCCTGCGTCACCATAACTTCCGCTGGCTGGTCGGCGGCCGCACGTTCGGGGAGTTCGGCAACGCCGTCGCCCCGCTCGCGCTGGCGTTCGCGGTGATCGACCTGACCGGTTCGGCGGTGGACATCGGCATCGTCGTCGGCGCCCGTTCGGTGGCGAGCGTGGTCCTGCTGCTGTTCGGCGGGGTACTGGCGGACCGGCTGCCCCGGTCGGTGATCCTGCAGGGCACCGAGCTCGCCGCCACGTTGACCCAGGCGGTCATCGCGGCGAGTGTCCTTTGCGGATTCGCGTCGATCCCGCTGCTGGTCGGCCTGAGCGTGGTCAACGGCGCCGTCGCCGCGATCTCCGCGCCCGCTTCGGCTTCGCTCACCCCGTTGACGGTGCCCGCCACCCTGCTGGCGCAGGCCAACGCACTGGGCAGGCTGCTCTCGAACTCCGGCAGGATCGCCGGCGCCGGACTCGGCGGCATCCTGGTCACCGCGGTCGGCCCCGGCTGGGCACTCGGCGGGAACGCGCTGCTGTTCCTGGGCTCCGCCCTGTCCTACCGGCGTATCCGGCTCAGCCGCCGCGAACGGCTCCCCGGCAGCCGCCCGCTGGCGGAACTCGCTGAAGGCTGGCGCGAGTTCCGGTCACGGACCTGGGTGTGGGTCGTGGTCGTGCAGTTCATGGTGGTGAACGCCGTCATCGCGGGCGGGATCGCGGTACTCGGCCCCGTCGTCGCCGACAGCAGTTTCGGCCGCTCCGGCTGGGGATTCGCCCTCGCCGCGCAGACGATCGGCTCGCTCGTCGGCGGGATCCTCGTTGCCCGCTGGCAGCCGCGGCGCGCGCTGTTCGTCGGGGTCGCGGTGATCCTTTTCGAAGCGCCGCCGTTGATCCTCCTCGGCCAGGCGCCGTGGCTGCCGCTGCTGCTGGCGGCCATGTTCGTCTCCGGCCTGGCGATCGAGCAGTTCGTGGTGGCCTGGGACGTCTCGCTGCAGGAGAACGTGCCCGAGGACAAACTCGCGCGCGTCTATTCCTACGACATGCTCGGTTCCTTCATCGCCCTTCCCCTCGGCCAGATGGCGGCCGGGCCGGCCGCGCAGCACTTCGGGGTCAGCACGACCCTGCTCGCTTGCGCCGCGCTGGTCGTGGCCGCCACCTGTCTCGCCCTGTGCAGCGGACAGGTGCGGGGCCTTGTCCGGAAAACCCACGCCACCCACCCCTGACCGCCAGGCGATAGCAAAGGTCCCTTGCTCTCTTTCCGCTGGTCACGGCCAGGGACGGACCTCTTCGAGGAGCTTCGCGACCGCGAGGACGAGGTCATCGGAGTGCCGCGGGCCGACGATCTGCAGACCGACCGGGAGCCCGCTGGAGGTGCGGCCTGCCGGGACGCTGATGGCGGGCTGCTGGGTCATGTTGAACGGGTAGGTGAACGGCGTCCAGTCCGGCCAGCCGCTCAGCCCGCTGCCCGGCGGCACCTCGTGCCCGGCCTCGAAGGCGGCGATCGGCAGGGTCGGCGTGATCAGCACGTCGTAACGCGTGTGGAACTCACCCATCAGGATGCCCAGCGCGGCCCGTTCGGCGTTGGCGCCGAGGTAGTCGCTCGCCGAGAAGGTCTTGCCGGACTCCCACACCTTCCGCAGTCCCGGATCGACCTTGGTCTCCGAACCGGCGGGGAAAGTGTCCAGCCACTTGGCCGCCCCCGTCGACCACAGGATGTCGAAGGCCGGCTTTGGATCGGTGAAGCCGGGGTCGGTCTCTTCGATGTACAGGCCCGCATCGCCCAGCGACTGGACGGCCGACTTGACGATCGCCGCGACCTCCGGGTCGACATCGACGTAGCCGAGCGTCGGCGAGTAGGCGGCGTTCAGCCCGCGTACGTCCCGGCGGACGGCTTCGCGGAAGGTCGACACCGGCGGGGCGAGCGCCGCCGGGTCCCGGTAGTCGGGCATGGCGAGGACGTCGAGAAGCAGCGCTGTGTCGTCCACCGAACGCGCCATCGGCCCGGCGTGCGAGAGCGGCCCGAACGGGCTCGCCGGGAACAGCGGGATCCGGCCGTGTGTCGGTTTGAGACCGACGATTCCACAGAACGAAGCCGGAATCCGGATCGAGCCCCCGCCATCGGTGCCGACGGACAGTTCGCCCATCCCCGCCGCGACGGCCGCGGCGCTTCCCCCGCTGGACCCGCCTGCCGTCGTCGACAGGTCGTGCGGGTTGCGGGTGATCCCGGTCAGCGTGTTGTCGGTGACGCCCTTCCACGCGAGTTCCGGTGTCGTGGTCTTTCCCAGCAGTACCAAGCCGTTCTCACGCAGCCTGGCGGTGACCGGGCTGTCGACGTCCCACGGCTGATCGGGGTCGATGCACCGCGAACCACGCAGCGTCGGCCAGCCCTGCGTCAGGAACATGTCCTTGATCGAAGCCGGGACACCGTCGAGCCAGCCGATCGGATTACCGTCCCGCCAACGGACCTCGGAAGCCTTCGCCTGTTCGATCGCGCCTTCGGCGTCGACAAGGCAATAGGCGTTGATCTCGTCGTCTCGTTCTTCGATGACACGCAACGCGTTCTGGGTGGCCTCGACCGGCGACAGCTCTCCGGTGGCATACGCGGCGACGAGCTCGCTAGCGGTCAACTTGATGTCGTTCATCCGGCCCCTAACCTTGGCGAAGCGTCTCCGACGGCACGTATCCGAGCTGCTTGTCCACGACGTTGCGCAGCGGCTCCCCCGCACGCCAGCGACGGAAGTTGTCCGCGAACACCTCTACCAGAGTATTACGCCAGCCGACGAAGTCGCCCGACATATGCGGCGAGATCAGCACGTTCTCCATAGTCCACAAAGGACTTTCGGGTGGCAGCGGCTCGGTGTCGAAGACGTCGAGCGCCGCGCCCCCGAGCGACCCGTCCCGCAGTGCGCCGACCAAGTCCGAAGTGACCACCAGTTCGCCACGGCCGACGTTGACGAACCGCGCGCCGGGCTTCATCGCGGCGAAGGCCTCGGCATCGAACATGCCCTTCGTCTGCTCGGTCAGCGGTGCGACCGCGACGACGTAGTCCGCCTCGGGAAGGTGACTGCCCAAGTCCGAAGAGGCGTACACCGCTCCGAAGTCGGGATCGCCCTCACGAGGACGGCGTCCGACACCCGCCACCGACATCCCGGCCGCCCGCAGCATCCTCGCGATCGACCGGCCGATCGGCCCGGTGCCCACCACGAGGACCCGCCTGCCCGAGATCCGTTCGCTCTCCCGGTGCTTCCACCGCTTCTGTCGCTGCAGGTCCCACGAACGGGCGAAATCCTTGGCGAACGCGAGGACGACCCCGAGGACGTACTCGGCTATCGCCCCGTCGAACACGCCACGCGAGTTCGTGAGCACGACGTCACTCTGCTGCACCCCTGGGAAGAGCACTGGGTCGACGCCCGCGCTGGCGATGTGCAGCCAGCGCAGCCGGTCGGCCGCGTGCCAGGCACCAGGAACGGCGGTCGAGAGGAAGTCGTAGACGAAGAACGCGTCCGCTCCGGATAACGCGTCGGCCAAGCCCGCCTCGTCGGTGTAACGAACCACCGCTTCAGCTTCGATAGCGCGCATGTCCGGTGGGCGCGTGTCTCCGCAGAGCACGGCCAGCACCGGGGTCTCCGAAGCGATCACGTTGACACCGTAAAAGTGGCTCGTATGATTGTCAACAATCCGAGGAACGACCCCGGAGCACCGGACCTGTGGCAGCAGAAGCTTTCCGGAGGCTGAGACTTGGATTTCGACTTACTGGAGTTCGAAGGCCCTTTGGCGCAGCGCGGTATCGGCGTGATCGCTCCCTTCGACCTTGCCCTGGAACGTGAGCTGTGGCGCTGGGTGCCCATGGAGGTCTCCCTCCATCTGGCTCGGACGCCGTACGAGCCAGTGCCCGTCAGCATGGAGATGGCCCAGCTCGTCAGCGACAGCAGGCATCTCGCCACCGCCACGAGAGATGTGCTCCACGTGGAGCCCGAAGTGGTCGCCTACCTCTGCACCTCCGGAAGTTTCGTCAACGGTGTGGACTACGAACGCTCTCTGACCAAGGCGATCTGCGACGCGGGCGCGCCGGACGCCGTCACCACCTCCGGCGCTCTTGCCGAGGTCCTGCACCAGCTCGACCTCCACCAGGTCTCGGTGCTGACGCCCTACGACGGCGACCTGACCGGGAAGCTGCACGACTTCCTGGCCGAACTCGGCGTGCGCACAGTCTCGAGCGACCACCTCGGCCTCGGCGGTGGCATCTGGAAGGTCAGCTACCGGACCATCGCCGAACGCATCCTCGCCGCCGACCACGCCGACGCCGACGCTATCTTCGTCAGTTGCACCAACCTCCCCACTTACGATCTGATCGAGCCGCTCGAAAGCGCGCTCGGCAAACCCGTCCTCACCGCGAACCAGCTCACGATGTGGGCCTGCCTCCGGCGGATGAACCTGCCGATCGTCGGGCCCGGCAAGTGGCTCCGGGAGGTCGACTGACCTCTTCCCTTACGATTGTCGACAATCTGTCCTCCGGAGGTCCCGTGCCCATCAGCCCGCTCACCCCACCCGAACCGCCGTCCGAGACGACCACGATCGGTTTCATCTACCCCGATCACGCGGCCGAAGACGACTACCCGCTCGCGGAGCAGCTCCTCGGCGGCGACATGGCGGGGATCAAGCTGCCGGTCGAGCACATCTACGGGACCGATCTGCACGCCGTACCCGAACTCCTGGACCTCGGCAGCGAAAGCCGCCTCGCCGACGGTGCCGCGCTGCTGGCCAAGCACGAACCGGACGCGGTGATGTGGGCCTGCACCAGCGGCAGCTTCGTCTACGGCTGGGAAGGCGCCCGCGACCAGGCCGACCGGCTGGCCGCCGTCGCCGGCGTCCCGGCGTCGAGCACCTCCTTCGCCTTCGTCCACGCGGCCCACGCCCTCCGCGTCCGGCGGGTCGCGGTCGCCGCCAGCTACCCGGACGACGTCGCCCGGCTGTTCGTCGAGTTCCTCGGCGCGGGCGGGATCGAAGTGGTCTCGATGGGCAGTGCGGACATCGACACCGCCGCCGAAGTCGGCGAACTCAGCCCGGAAGCCGTCGTCGAGCTCGCGGCGAGCGGCGATCACCCGGCCGCCGACGCGCTGCTCGTCCCCGACACCGCCATGCGGACGCTCGGCGAGATCAACACGCTCGAGACCAGACTCGGCAAACCGGTGCTGACCGCCAACCAGGTCACCGTCTGGGAGGGCCTGCGGCTCACCGGGAGGTCTCCGCTCGTCCGGACGCTGGGCGCGCTGTTCGGGCAGAGGGGCAACTGAACCATGTCCTTGCCGGATATCGAGCCGGTCAGCCGGGAATCGACCGCCGGGATCATCGCGCGCCAGTTGCGGGACGCGATCATGACCGGCGCGCTTCCTCCTGGCACCCAGCTCGGTGAAACGGATCTGGCCTCCCGGTTCCAGGTTTCGCGGGGACCTCTGCGAGAGGCGATGCAGCACCTCGTTTCCGAAGGGCTCCTGCGCAGCGAGCGCCACCGCGGGTTGTTCGTGATCGACCTCGAACCCGGCGACGTCTACGACATCTACTCGGCGCGCTCGGCCATCGAGCGCGCCGCGATGCTGCGAGCACTGCGCGGCGACCGGGAACGGGTGGCCACCGAACTCGAACAGGCCGTGACCGCCATGGCCACCGCCGCGGACGACGACGATCCGACCGCGCTCTCCTGGGCGGACCTCCGCTTCCACGAGGCGCTGATCGCCGCTTCCGGCAGCAAACGGCTCGTGCGGATGGCCCGGACCCTGCTGATCGAGACCAGGATGTGCCTCACCGCACTGCAGGGGACCTACCAGCGGGTCGAAGAACGGGTCACCGAACACACCAGGATCATCGAGGCCCTGCGGGCCGGTGACGAAGAAACCGCGCTGTCGCTGCTGGAAGCCCATATGGAGGACGCGGTCCAGCGACTGGCCCCTGGAACCAGCCTGCGAGAGGGCGAAGCTCCCGCCGTGCCTTAGGGATTCAGCCACGGTGCCGCGCCCCCAGCACCGGCTGCCCGCCCGTGCCGCCGCGGAACTCCCTTTCCCACGGCCAATTGCCGTGCTCGTCCTCGTAAACCAGTTGCAGGGCGCGGAACTCTTCGCCGTACATGAGGACGGCGGTGACCAGGTGAGCCGACGGCGAACTGAGCGGGACGACCTCGAACGCGGGCCATCCCACCGCGGCGGGCAGCACCTCACCCGATTCAGGCGGCCCCGACCGGACCACTTGCTGGGCGAAATAGTTCAGCAGCTGACTGGATCTTCGCTCTCTGAGGCCGGTGACGACGAGTTCCGGCAGCCCTGCGTCGGTGAGCCCGACGGTGTACGCGAAGCTGGGTTGAGCGCCTCCGCTATCGACCGCCTGCACCATCCAGCCGTACTTCCGGATCAGCGGACGGACTTCCTCGATGAGGTAGTCGTTGCGGGTCTTCCCAGGGTTGTCGCAATGCCAGCACATCGGCACTCCTCCAGTAGTCGAATTCGATGATCGACACTGTGCACCGGGGCACCGACAAGAACTCACGGGCCAGGCACGCGGAGGCGATGACGGCGCCCTTTCATCGCGAGTTTTTCCCTTTCATCGCAACGTTTTACACTTTTCTCCGAAAAATTCGGGCAGGTCGTGACCGGGCGAACGCGCAGCCCGCATTTCCCGTCCACACCCAGAACGCCCATCTCGGCGTAAGTACGCGAAGGCCCCTTCCTTGCTCCTGATGCAAGGAAGGGGCCTTCACGCACTTACACGCCACCCCGAATTCATGAATGGACCGTTCATGACTTCGCGGGACTTGACAAGCCACTATGCGGATGGTTCAAGATAGAGCGGCGACCACCGCGGACCCGAGTTCGGCGGTGGTGGACTTCCCGCCGAGATCAGGGGTCTGCACGGCCCCCTCCCCGAGAACCTTTTCCACCGCAGCGTGAACATCTTGTGCCGCAACGGTTTCACCGAGATGGTCGAGCAGCATCGCCCCCGCCAGGATCTGCGCCACCGGATTCGCGATGCCCTGTCCGGCGATGTCGGGAGCGCTGCCGTGCACAGCCTCGAACATGGAAGGGAACTCACCTGTTGGATTGATGTTGCCCGAAGGCGCCATTCCGAGCCCGCCCGTCACGGCCGCCGCCAGGTCGCTCAGGATGTCGCCGAAGAGATTGGAACCGACCACGACGTCGAGCCGGTCCGGCGCCTGCACCATCCGCGCGGCGAGCGCGTCGACATGGCACTGTTCGGCGTGCACGTCCGGATACTCCGAAGAGATCTCGGCGAAGATCTCGTCCCAGAACGGCATCGAGTGAATGAGCCCGTTGGACTTGGTCGCCGAGCAGACCCGCCCCGTCCGCGTCTTCGCCAGTTCGAAGGCGTAGCGGATGATCCGCTCCACCCCGACCCGCGTGAACACGGATTCCTGTAAGACGAACTCGTTTCCCTGGCCACGATTGTGCCTGCCACCGATCTCCGAGTACTCGCCCTCGGAGTTCTCCCGGACGATCACCATCTCCAGTTCATCGGCACTCCTGCCCGACAGTGCCGATGTCGTCCCCGGCAGCAGCCGGACGGGCCGGAGGTTGACGTACTGCGTGAACGCGCGCCGCACCGGAATGAGGAGACCCCACAACGAAACATGATCCGGGACGCCGGGAAAGCCGACGGCACCCAGGAAGATCCCGTCGAACCGGGAAAGCTGCTCGATACCGTCGTCCGGCATCATCGAGCCGGTCTTGGTGTACCGCTCACAGCTCCAGTCGAACTCCTGCCAGGACAAGGAAAAGCCATGCGATGCCGCCGCGCGGTCGAGGACCTTGCGGGCCTCGACCGTCACGTCGACACCGATTCCGTCGCCGGGAATGCTGGCGATCCGATAAGAAGAGGTCACTGCTCGAGGTGTCACAGGGCCACCGCGATGTACTTGGTCTCGAGGAACTCGTCGATGCCGACGGTGCCGCCTTCACGGCCGAGCCCGGACTGCTTGATCCCGCCGAACGGCGCGGCCGGGTTCGACACCAGCCCTTGGTTGAGGCCGATCATGCCGACTTCCAGCCGTTCGGAAACCCGCAACGCCCGCTTGAGATCGGAGGTGTACACATAGGACACGAGACCGAACTCGGTGTCGTTCGCCGCCGCGATGGCCTCGTCCTCGCTGTCGAACGAAGTGATCGGGGCGACCGGCCCGAAGATCTCTTCCGAAGCCAGCCTGGCGCCCTTGGGCACGTCGGTGAGCACCGTGGCCTGATAGAAGTTGCCCGGACCGTCCACAGCCGACCCGCCGGTGAGGACGCGAGCTCCTCGCTCGGTGGCGTCGGAGACCAGGCCACTGACCTTCTCGACGGCGGCTTCGTCGATGAGGGGGCCGACGACGACACCGTCCTCGGTGCCGCGCCCCATCGGCAGGGCCTCCATGCGCTCGGTGAGGCGCCGGGAGAACTCGTCGACGATGCCTCGCTGGACATAGAAGCGGTTCGCGGCCGTGCAGGCCTCACCGATGTTGCGCATCTTCGCGGTCATCGCGCCGTCGACGGCCGCGTCGAGGTCTGCGTCTTCGAAGACGACGAAGGGAGCGTTGCCACCGAGTTCCATCGAGGTGCGGAGCACCTTGTCCGCGCACTGCTCCAGCAGCTTCCGCCCGACGCCGGTCGAACCGGTGAAGGACAGCTTCCGGGCACGGCCGTCCCGGATCAGCGGCTCCATCACGCCGCCGGAGTCCGACGTCGTGAGCACGTTCAGCACACCTTCCGGCAATCCCGCCTCGGCGAGGATCGCCGCGAGAGCCAACATCGAAAGGGGGGTTTGAGCAGCGGGCTTGATGATCATCGTGCAGCCTGCCGCTACCGCGGGCCCGATCTTGCGGGTGCCCATCGCCATGGGGAAGTTCCACGGCGTGATCAGCAGGCACGGCCCGACAGGCTGCTTCGTCACCAGGAACCGGCCCGCCCCGTTGGGAGCGACGGCATAACCACCATCGATCCGGACTGCCTCCTCCGCGAACCAGCGGAAGAACTCGGCCGCGTAGGTGATCTCGCCCTTGGACTCCGCGAGCGGCTTGCCCATCTCGAGGGTCATCAGCAGCGCGAGCTCGTCGGCGCGCTTGATGAGCAGTTCGTAGGCGCGGCGCAGGATCTCGCCGCGTTCGCGCGGGGCGACGTTCGCCCAGTCGGCCTGTGCGGCGACGGCGGCGTCGAGAGCGCTGACCCCGTCCGCCGGTGACGCGTCGGCCACTTCGCACAGTGCTTCACCTGTCGAGGGGTCGAGAACCGGGAAGGTCTTCCCGCCCGTGGCGGACACCCACTTGCCGCCGATGAACAGTTCCTTGTCGACCGCCTTGACTACGCCGGCCTCACTGATCGAGCTCATCCCAACGCTCCTCCATGTTGTCCCGAACGCCATGCTATGGATATTGTCAACAATCGACAACAGCTCAGCCGACCTAGGAGCGCAGTCCATGGCCCAGCTATCACCGCTGCTCAAGCAGGCAACGCCGGTCGTGGTCGACCACGGTGAAGGGGTGTACCTCTACGACACCGATGGCAAACGTCACCTGGATTTCACCGCCGGTATCGGCGTGACCAGCACCGGCCACTGTCACCCGCACGTGGTGAGCGCCGCGCGGGAACAGATCGGCAAACTCATCCACGGGCAGTACACGACGGTCATGCACAAGCCGATGCTGGAGCTGACCCAGAAGCTGGGTGGTGTCCTGCCGGAAGGCCTGGATTCACTCTTCTACGCGAACTCGGGCAGCGAGGCGGTCGAGGCGGCGCTCCGGCTGTCGCGGCAGGCGACCAAACGGCCCAACGTCATCGTCTTCCAGGGCGGGTTCCACGGCCGGACCGTCGCGGCGGCGACGATGACGACGTCGGGCACCCGGTTCAGCGCCGGGATCTCGCCGCTCATGTCCGGTGTGCACGTCGCGCCCTTCCCGTACGCCTTCCACTACGGCTGGGACGAGGAGACCGCGACGAAGTTCGCCCTGCGCGAGCTCGACTACCTGTTCGCGACCGTCTGCGCGCCGAACGAGACCGCCGCGTTCTTCATCGAACCGGTACTCGGTGAAGGCGGGTACGTCCCGGCGAACCCCGCGTTCCTGGCCGGGTTGCGGGAGCGTGCCGACAAGCACGGGATCCTGCTGGTGATGGACGAGATCCAGACCGGTTTCGGGCGGACGGGCAGGTTCTGGGGACACGAGCACTTCGGCGTGCGCCCGGACATCGTGCTCATCGCGAAAGGACTCGCGAGCGGGTTCCCGATCTCGGGTATCGCCGCGTCGGAGGAGTTGATGGCGAAAGCGCTCCCCGGCTCCCAGGGCGGGACCTACGGCGGCAACGCGGTGGCCTGCGCGGCCGCGATCGCCACGCTCGAGGTGATCCAGCGGGAAGGGCTCGTCGAGAACGCCGCCGAACGCGGACGCCAGTTGCTTGAAGGTGTCCGGGTGATCGCGGACAAGTCGCCGTCGATCGGCGATGTCCGCGGGCTGGGGCTGCTGGTCGGCTCCGAATTCACCACACCGGACGGGGAGCCGGACACCGCGAAGGCCCAGGCCGCCCAGAAAGCCGCGTCCGCCGGCGGGTTGCTGCTGCTGACGTGCGGGGCGTACATGAACGTCGTCCGGATGGTGCCGCCGCTGATCGTCGACACCGGGCAGGTCGACGAAGCCCTGCGGATCTGGGGCGACGTCGTGGCGGGGGTCGAGTGATGGCCCGCTACATCACGATCACGCTCGACAAGCGCGGGGTCTCCTGCCGGGCCCGGTTGCTCGACGCCGAAGCCCCGCGGACCTGCCGCGCGGTCTGGGACTCGTTGCCGCAGAGCGGTTCGGCCTACCACGCGAAATACGCGCGGAACGAGGTCTACACCCTTGTGCCGCCCTTCGCCGAACCGAAACCGGGCCGCGAAAACCCCACGGTGACGCCGATTCCGGGGGATGTCGTGTACTTCGGGTTCGAGGCGTGGGAGATCGGGAACCCGGCGTACGGCTACGACGAGGGCAGTGAGGCGCACAGCGACCAGGGCGCGACGGACCTCGCGATCTTCTACGGCCGCAACAACCTGCTGATCAACGGTGACGCGGGCTGGGTGCCGGGCAACGTGTTCGCGACGATCGAAGAGGGACTGGCCGAAATGGCGGAAGCCGCGCAGGACCTCTGGCTGCGAGGGGTCGAGGGCGAGACGCTTTCGTTCGCACGCGCGTGAAACCCGTGGGCAGTGAGGGTTCCCCACCCTCACCGCCCACGGGCCGGCACCCCTCCCTGGCTACTGCCGTTCGGCCGCGAGCCGGTATTCGACGCCACCGACCTCTTCGCCGCGCTGGTCGACCTGGGTCACGTGGACGGTGTACTGCCCACCGGCCGCCTCGGCTCCGGCGGTGAAGCTCAGCTTGGCGTCGATCTGTTCGCCCGCCTTGAACGCCAGTCCGCTGATCCGGGCCCGCTGCGGGTTCACGATGGCCAGCTCGGTCTCGCCGACCCGTTCGATGCCCTCACCCTTCGCGCCGCCTGCCCGCCAGCGCGCGGCGAGGTCGGGGCCGAGGTCGATGGTGATCCGTCCGGGGCCGGTGAACGGCTTGCCCGGCTGGGTGAAGACGATGTCGCCGACCGCCGTGGGGTCGGGACCGTGCCAGCCGAACACGATCGGCCGGATCACCGGCACCTTGATCTTGAACGGGACGGCGTTCACGTTGTGCCACGCGATGTTGTTGTTGTTCCGTGTGTTGAGGGACGTGCTGACGCCTTCCGTCGGCAGGTCGGTCGGCGAGAGCCACCGGGCCAGCAGGCAGAAGTGCGAGCCGATCGGGACCTTCCACGGGATGACGACCGTCTTGGTGCCGTAGGGCACGTCCACGTTGGCGGCCGAGCCGATGTAGTTCCACTGGTTCGGCCACTGGGCCACGGTGCCCTGCTTGGTGTACCAGACCTGCAGGTTTCCCTTCTCAAGCCCGTCCCCGTACGGACCGGGACGGTTGAGTGTGACGTGGATGAAGGCGTTGCCACCCTGGACGATCGGGTCGTCGGTGGCGCACAGGACCGTCGCCGAGAAACACACCCGGACGTCGGGGCTGGAGTAGAGCGAGCCGGACGACGCCTCATATCCGTAATCGGATCCGTTGTCCCGGATGAAGACGTCGCTACGAGCCTGCGTCGAGGCCTGCACCGCCGGTGCGACCCCCGCGAACAACGTCGCGACGGCCAAGACGGCCGAGGCGAGCAGCGTTCGGCGACGCCGCGGATTCCTGCTGATCATGTTTCCCTCCTTGGGCGAAACATTCGACTCGTTGACCGTCGATCAACCCGGTTGTGACGGGGTTGTAGAGATCGTGTGCCCTAATTGGCCGATTTCGGTGAGTCTCCGCCCGGATACGCTCACCGAGGTCACATGCCGGAGGGAGCGGGGTGCCCGGACCAGGGGAATTACGGGTGCTGGGCCCGGTCGAAGCGATCGGTCCCACCGGGCGGGCGGAGCTGCACGGCGCCCGCCAGCGAGCCGTGCTCGGCGTTCTCGCCCTGCACGCGGGCTCTGTCGTCCCGATACCCCGGCTGGTCGACGTGCTCTGGGGTGAAGATCCGCCCCGCACCGCGGTGAAGACCCTGCACAGCCACGTCGCCAGGATCCGGCAGGCGCTGGAGGATTGCGGGTTCCCGCCGGTTCTGCTGACCCGCAAACCGGGGTATGTCCTGACGGTCACACCGTCCTCAGTCGACGCTCTTCGCTTCGAAGAGGAACTCCGTGCCGCCAAGCGGAGCGATCCGGGCCAAGCGGTGACGGCGTTGCGCGAGGCGTTGCGGCTCTGGCACGGCGAAGCGTTCGCGGACGCCGAACTCGACGGCTGGGGGCTACGCGAAGTCGAGCGGCTCCAGGAACTGCGGCTGTCCGCCTGGGAAGAACTTTGGGACGCGGAGCTCAGGCTCGGCGAACACGAGGAGGTCCTCCGGGAACTTCCGCGGCACCGGGCCGGGCAGCCGTACCGCGAGCGGCTCGCCGCGCTGCACATGCTCGCCCTGCATCGCTGCGGAAGGCATGCCGAGGCGCTGGAGACGTTCCAGGCCGTGCGCCGGGGACTGGCCGACGAGTTCGGCGTCGATCCCGGTCCTGAACTGGTCGAACTGCATACGGCGATCCTGCGCCGCGCCCCCGAACTCGACGCGCCGGTGCGGGGCACGGCGCCCGCACAGCTCCCCGCCAGGGTCGGGCATTTCACCGGGCGGCAGCAGGAGCTCGCTTCGCTCGACAGGCTCCTCGACGAACCCGAGCCGCCGGTCGTGGTCATCTCCGGCGCGGCGGGGATGGGGAAGTCCGCGCTCGCCGTGCAGTGGGCGCACCGCATCGCGGACCGCTTCCCCGACGGTCAGCTCTTCCTCGACCTCGCCGGGCACGACCCGCACGAAGCGATCTCGCCGGGCGACGCGCTCGCGCATCTGTCGCGCGGGCTCGGCCTCCCCGATGATCGGCTGCCCGATTCGACGGCCGAACGCGCGGCGCTCTACCGTTCGCTGCTGCACGGCAGGCGTTGCGTGATCGTCGCCGACAACGCGGGCAGTGTGGATCAGATCCTTCCTCTGGTGCCGGGGACGGCGAAGGCACTGCTGATCGTGACCAGCAGGCAGACCCTGGCCGCCCTCGGCAGCAGGCACGCCGTCCGCGTGTTCGCTCTCGACGCGCTGGCCGATCCGGACTCGATGACCCTGCTCACCAGGGTGCTGGGCGCCGACCGGGTCGCCCGTGAACCCGCGCAGGCCGCGCGGCTGGCCAGGCTGTGCGACGGGATGCCGCTGGCGCTGCGGATCGCCGCCGCGCGCTTGAGCGGCGAACCAGGCAGGCCGATCGCGGAACTCACCCGTGAGCTGACCGGTGTCGGGCGACTGGAGACCCTTGCGGTACAAGGGGATTCCCGGACCGTCAAAACCGTGCTGGCGAGCGCCTACCTGCCGTTGGACCACGCCCCGGCACAGCTGTTCCGGCTGTCCGGGCTGATACCGGGGGCGTCGTTCGGCCCGGCCCTCGGCAGCGCGTTGTGCGGGGTGCCCGCCGAAGCGGGCCGGGCCGCGATCGCCGCGCTGTCCGCCGCTCACCTGATCACCCCGTCGGGTCCGGATCGCTATCGCCTCCACGATCTGATCCGTGAGTTCGCCGTCGCGTGCGCCCGCGCCGACGAGACCACGTCGAGCCGCGCCGAGGCGGCGGACCGGCTGATCGACTGGTACCTGTACGTCGCCGCCGAGGCGAACCGGGTCATCGACCCGAACCGCGATCTGGTCACCCCGGCGCTGCGCCACCCTCTGCCCGAGCGGCCCTTCCCGGCCGAAAGGCGGGCGGCGCTGGCGTTCCTGGGTGCCGAGCGCGCGAACCTGCTGCCTGTGGTGCGGTTCGCGCGGGAGCACGGCCGCAACACCGCCGCCTGGCAGCTCACCTATCTGCTGACCAGTTTCTACGACACCCTGGGTGGCTGGAACGAGCGGATCGGGCTCTGCCGGGAAGGGGCCGCGGCGGCCTCCGAGCTCGACGATCCTTTGGCGGAAGCGGAGATGCTGCGTGCGCTCGGGGCGGCCTACTTCATGACCCGCAGGCTGACGGACGCGCTCGAAACCAACGCCCGCGCGTTGAAGGCCGCCCGTGCGGCGGGAGACCTCGGAGGCGAAGGGCATATCTACAACAACACCGCGAACGCCTACGCCGCGCTGCGCCGGTTCGACGAGGCGATCACCGCGTACCGGCTCGCGGTGGAGCGGTGCACTTCGGCGGGCAACCGGCTCGGGCGTGCGCTGTCCCAGCGCAACCTAGGCCATGCCTACATCCGCCGAGGCCAGCCGATGGACGGGCTCAGCCCGCTGACGGCGGCGCTGGAGACGTTCCGCGAACTCGGCAACGCCCGGTTGGAAGCCGCCACTCTGGACACCCTGGGCGAGGCATACGAGGAGCTCGGCGATCACGACGTCGCGCTGGACCATCTCGGTAAGGCGCTGGCCGCGTCCCGTGCGATCGGCGACCGGTGGCAGGAGTGGGAATCGCTGCTCCACGCCGGCCAGGTCCATCTCGCCCGCCGCGATTTCCGGGCCGCGCTGGACGATTTCGACCAGGCACTCCTGATCAGCCGGGACGTCGGGAACCGGCACAGTGAAGCGGCCGCGCTCGACCGGCTCGGCCGTGCCCATCTCGGACTCGGTGACCTGGCGGCGGCGCGGGAGAACCTCGAGCGCGGTCTCGCGGTCAGGGAAGGTGTCCCGGACCCGTACGAGGAGGCTCATCTGCATCGCGACCTCGGCGATCTCGAGGCACGCTGTGGCATCACGGCCGCCGCGGCCGCCCACTGGGCTCGAGCGATCGAGCTGTACCGGCGGGCGAACGCGACGGCCGACGCCGATCTCGTCACCGGGCGGGGCTGATCACCACGGTCGAGGTCGCGTACACGAGCTTGCCCTGCGAGGGCTCGAAGAACTCGACCCGCGCCTTCCCCGTTTGCCCCGGCAAGGGAGTGATTTCGGCGTATCCCCTGGTCTCACCGCGTTGGAAGGTGACGACACCGTCCTTCACCGGCACATGCCCGGAGCCTTCGGTGCGGTAGCGGATCGTGAGCGGCCCCGGCCACGGCCGGGAGAGCACGACGGGCACCTTGCAGCTCTTGCCCTGTGCGAAGTTGGGCGGGATCGACCAGCAGATCTCACCGTCCTGGGTGGTGGCCACCGGCGCGGTCTTCGTCGCGTCGTCGTCGGCCACCCAGGCCACGCCGACGCTGTGCCCGATCCGCAGCCCCTTCTCGCCGTACAGGCGCAGGGAGAACAGTTCGTCGTTCTCCACGACGGAGTCGGCGCGGACCTTGACCGGGACGGTGTATGTGTCCGCCGTCCCGGACCACGTCAGCGTGCCCGCGGCAGGCAGGTAGTCGATCCCTTCCTTGGCGGTGAATGCCGGATCGACCGGCGACCCGTTGCCGTCGATCGTCCGGTACTCGACCGAGCCCTGGGGCGCGCAGCCGCCGTCGTCGACGGAAACGGTGAAGAGAAAGGTGGTGTACCCGGCGTTCGTCCCTTCGCCCTGGCTGACTCCGCCGACGTTCACCACGGGCGCCGTGCAGGCCGCTTCCCCGCCTTCGGCCGCCGGTACCGCGAGCCCGAACGCGACCGCGAGCGCCGCCCCCAGCGTCGTGATCCGTCTCATTCTTGGTCCCATCGAGCGTCCCACCCCTTCCGGCGGGCCGCCGTGGCCCGCTGCGACATGGGTAGCCGAGTGAGGTTGTCGCGAGGTTGTGACCACCGGAAAGCTAACGTGAAAATGATTCATGGTCACCTTCGATCGTGACGTACTACGCTTCGGTAACCAGGCAAAGACGCGTGAGGAAAGGCAGTCGATGGGTCAAGGAAGGCTTCGACCCTGCCGGGTTCCTCAACCCCGGCGTCTTTTCGCTGAGAGGGCTTGAAAGTGAGTAAAATGAACGGCGCGCAGTCCCTGATCCGCACGCTCGTCGACGCCGGTGTGGACGTCTGTTTCTCCAACCCTGGCACCTCGGAGATGCACTTCGTCGCCGCGCTCGACACCGTGCCCGAGATGCGCGGTGTGCTCGGCCTGTTCGAAGGCGTCGTCACCGGCGCCGCGGACGGCTACGCGCGGATCGCAGGCAAACCGGCGGCCACACTGCTGCACCTGGGCCCCGGCCTCGGGAACGGGCTGGCGAATCTGCACAACGCGCGTCGTGCGCACACCCCGATCGTCAACGTGATCGGTGATCACGCGACCTACCACAAGCAGTACGACGCCCCGCTCGAATCGGACATCGAAGCCGTCGCCGGTTCGCTCGAAGGCTGGATCCGCCGCTCCGAGCACACGAAGGACGTCGGTGCCGACGCCGCCGCGGCGGTCGCGGCCTCCCAGGACTCCCCCGGACAGGTGGCGACGCTGATCCTCCCCGCCGACGCGTCCTGGGGCGAGGGCGGCGAGACCTGCGCGCCCATCCCGCCGCGGATCCCGCAGGTCGTCGACACGACGAAGGTGAAGACCATCGCCGAACTGCTGGCCGGCGATGAGCCGGTCGCGCTGCTCGTCGGTGGCAGCGGCTGCCGCGAGGCCGGTCTGCGCGCGACCAGCCGGATCGCCGCCGCGACCGGGGTGAAGGCGTTCGTCGAAACATTCCCTGCCCGGCTTGAGCGTGGCGAAGGCCTGCCGACGATCGAGCGGCTGGGCTATCTCGCCGAGCAGGTCGAGTACCAGCTCGACGGGATCAAGCACGTGATCGTCGCTGGGACGAAGGCGCCCGTGTCGTTCTTCGCCTATCCCGGCAAGGCGAGCGACCTGGTGCCCGAAGGCGCACAGGTCCACGTGCTGGCCGAAGTCGGGCAGGACGTCCCGCGCGCCCTGAACGACGTCGCGGACCTGGTCGCCGCCGAGACGGAACCGGTACTGCAAGAGGCCTCGCGGCCCGCATTGCCGTCCGGCCCGCTGACGCCGCAGAACTGGGTCGAGGTGATCGGCGCGCTGCTTCCGGAGCGCGCGATCATCGCGGACGAGGCGAACACTTCCGGTCTGCTGCTGCCCGCCGCGACCGCGGGTGCGCCGCGGCACGACGTGCTGACGCTGACCGGTGGCGCGATCGGTTACGGCATGCCCGTCGCGACCGGAGCGGCCGTCGCCGCGCCGGACCGGCCGGTGATCAACCTGCAGTCCGACGGCAGCGCGCTGTACACGATTTCCGCGTTGTGGACGCAGGCGCGGGAGAACCTCGACGTCACCACGGTCCTGCTGAACAACCGCGCGTACGCGATCCTGCGGCTGGAGTTGCAACGCGTCGGCGCGGACGCCAGCGGCCCCAAGGCGAACGAACTGCTCGACCTCTCACGGCCGGACATGGACTTCGTCAAGATCGCCGAGGGCATGGGTGTCCCGGCGACACGGGCGACGACCGCGGAGGAGCTGGCCGAGCAGTTCCAGCGCGCGATCGCCGAACCGGGACCGCACCTGATCGACGCGATCGTTCCGACGCTGTTCTGAGCCGGGCGCGCTAGCGGACCGACGCGACCAGCGGTTCGGGCTGGCGTTGCTTCGGGACGAAGGCGGTCAAGACGAGACCCAGGAGTGCCGCACCGGCGGCGACCACGAAGCTAAGCCTGAACCCCGCCGCGGACGGAACGGAGACCCCGCCGACGGTGATCGCCAGCGACGCGAGCATGGTCGCCATCACCGCGCTGGACGTCGACGTGCCGACGGAGCGCATCAGCGAGTTCAACCCGTTCGCAGACGCGGTTTCGGTGACCGGGACCGACCCCATGATCAGCGCGGGCATGGCCGCGTAGGCGATGCCGACGCCACCACCGATGATGATCGACGCCGTGATCAGCTCGAAAGCGTTGTCCATCAACGCGGTCGCGAAGATGTACCCGGTCGCGATGGTGGTGGCGCCGACCATCAGCGTCGTACGCGGGCCGTAACGCTCGATGAGCCGGGCCGAAACCGGCGACAGCATGAACATGACCAGCCCGTTCGGCGCCAGGCAGAGCCCGGCCTCCACCATCGTCAGGCCGAGGCCGTAGCCGGTCGACCCTGGCGCCTGCAGCAACTGCGGGAACGACAACGCCATCGAGTACAGCGCGAACCCGATCATGATCGACGCGAGGTTGGTGAACAGCACCGGACGCCGCGCGGACACGCGCAGATCCACGAGTGGATCTCGGCGCCGCAACTGGTAGGCACCCCAGACCAGCAGGATCACCACCGCGATCCCGGCGAAGCCGAGGGTACGACCGCTGCCCCAGCCCCATTCGCCGCCCTTGACGATCGGCAGCAGCAGGCAGACGAGTCCGGCTGTCAGCCCCAAAGCGCCGAGGTAGTCGAACGGCGCGGGTGTCTTCAGCGGCGACTCCGGCACCACGAACAGGATCAGCAGGCCACAGACGAGCCCGAGCCCCGCCGACGCCCAGAAGAGGACGTGCCAGTCTGCGTTCTGCGCGACCAGCGCCGACACCGGGAGCCCGATGGCGCCGCCGACGCCGAGCGTCGAACTCATCACCGAGATCGCGGCTCCGACACGTTCCGGGGCGAGCTCGTCGCGCATGATGCTGATCCCCAGCGGGATCGCGCCCATCGCACAGCCCTGCAGACCCCGGCCGACGACCATCAGTGCGAGCGAACTGGTCAGCGCGGACACCACCGAGCCGACGACCAGGAAGCCCAGGCTGATCAGCAGCAACCTGCGTTTACCGTAGAGGTCGCCGAGCCTGCCGCTCACCGGCATCACCACGGCCCCGGCGACCAGGGTCACCGTCACCACCCACGACGCGTCGGACGGGGTCGCGTTGAGCAGCCGCGGAAACGACGGAATGAGCGGTACGACCAGCGTTTGCATGAATGACGCCACCAAGCCACAGGTGGCGAGCACGACGACGAAGATCCTGGGCGAAGGTGCCCGTCCGACCGGTTTCACCTTGCGCGTCCCATGATCCGACCTTACACAGCACCACCCTCCTGAGTGAATGATTGACCGACGGGATCACAACCAGGTGCGAACCCCACCGTGCCCGGAACAGGTACCGCGGCGATTCTGGCTGTAGCTATAGGAACCGTCCTTGCAGAGGGCTGTCGCACCGTCTGCCGCACCAGGTCCGCTCGCCGGCCGATGGACACAGACACCGTCGGTGTTGCGGTAGTGGTCGCTTCCGCATTCCGCCAGATTCGGCGCTTTCGCCGTGGGTGTCGTCTTTGGCCGTGTTTTCGACGGCACCGGATCGACCTGCTTCGGCACGTCGACCGCGGTCGTGGTCGGCGGCACGAACTGCTGAAGTGTCGGCGTCGGCGTCGGCGTGGCCGTGGTCGTGGTCGGCGTCGGCGGTGCCCAGCTACTGGTCGGCGCCGATGACGTCGGCAGGCTGCTCTCTGACGTGACCCGTCCGGCGGGCGCGGTCTCCACCCCGCAGCCTCCGGCGACCAGAAGCCCGATCGCCAGTGCCATGCCCAGCTTCGTTGTTCTCTTCGACATAACGGCCTCCCCGGCACGTGGTAGTGCCGCGTAGTCGGGAGATCGTTCGCCGGTGTTACCGCCGGAAGAGAACTAGGGCGTGTTTCGCAAGTCTGTTCGATGGGCTTCGTGATCCAGGTGGTTCCTGGCAGCACGGGCGGATCGCCCTCGTACCGGGTCGCACTCGGGCGTATCCGCCCGTGCCGTCAGGGACCGCCTGGGCGCGAAGACCGCGAACCTGACTTGCGAAACACGCCCTAGTCGACCATTGTGCCGCAACTGATGTTCAGTGCCGTCGCGGTCATGCTGCGTGCATGGTCCGACGCGGCGAAGGCGGCGACACGGGCGACGTCTTCGAGTGATGCCGTCCGCTTGAGCATCGTCGCATCGACCATGTCACGGATCGCGTCGTCGAGTCCGGCGCCTGCCGGGATCGTCTCCGGGATCCCGCCGGTACGCAGGGTCACGACACGGATGCCGTGCGGTCCGAGCTCGCACGCCAGCCCTCGTCGCAACGCCTCCATCGCGCTGAAGGCGACCTGCAGCCCACCGAGGTGATATCCCGGCAATGGATCGCCGTCGCCGCCGAACATCAGGATCACTCCGGACCCCTGCTCGATCATGTGCCGGGCGGCCGCCCGCGCGGTCAGGAAATTCGTCTGAACCGCCGTGCGCACCGGGCTTTCGAAGTCCGCCAACGACATTTCGACCAGCGGGGTGCCCTGGACGTCGTTGTGCGTGATGACGTTCATCGAGATGTCGACGCTGCCCGCCGAGGCAGCCACTGAAGCGGCATGCTCGTCGATGGCCGCTTCGTCGAGCGCGTCGAACTCCGCTGTTCCCGCCTTCCCGCCCGACTCCCGGATTTCGTCGGCCAGCGCGTCGAGTTTCTTCAGCGTTCGGCCGACGAGGTGGACTGTCGCACCCTCCCTGGCGAATCCGCGGGCCACCGCGCTTCCGATCCCGCCCGCGGCGCCGTAGATGATCGCGTTCCTGCTTTCGAGCAACATCGGATCCTCCTACTTCCCGTCCAGTGTGATGAGCCCTTCAGGCATTCCGTCCAGATGGACGTCGACCCACAGCGGGAGCCAGCTGTCGATCTCGTGGAATCGACGCAGTTCCGCCAAACCGCTGAGCCAGCCCATCCACGAGCCATAGGGCGGCTTCTCCTCAGAGAATCCACTTTGGACGAAGGTCAGCTTCGTCCCGCCACCGGAGTCTTCGAGTTCCCAGGTTGCGACGACGCCGTCCTGGTACGCGAGAGACATCCTGGAGTCGGGCACCAGATCGACGATCTTCGCCGGATACAGGTCCTTTTCCAGCGAACCCATCGCCCAGCGTCCGCCGACGTGGTTCTCCGCCTCGATCCGGGCGCCGAACCAGCGCGTGAACACGGCGGGATCGGCGATCGAGGCGTAGACCTCCCCTCGCGGTGCGTTGATCCGCACTTCTTCGCTCATCAGCGGGGAAGTGAGGTCGCAGCGGGCCGTGAGCGGACGTCCCTCGACGTGATCGGCGAGGTTCGCCACGGACAACGCCCAAAACGTGTACATCATGCCGAGCGGTGAATCCGGGTCGGCGAGCATCGCGTCGTAGGCAGGCAGACCGGTCTGGCTGAACGACAGGGAGGTGGCGTCCCCGTCTTCCGTCAGCGCGATCTCGACGACGGTCTCCGTCTCTTCGACGGTCCAAGCGAACCGCAGGACGTTGTCCTCGGCCAGTAACAGCCGCTGACGATCGCCCGCCGGCGTGTACCGGCCCCAGAACTCGTACCGGGACGGCAGGTCGACTTCCGCGTGCTCGGAGAGCCAGGTGCGCAGCGCACCGGGGTCGAGCAGCGCGTGCCAGACCTTGTCGATCGGCGCGCGTACGCGCACTTGGAATATCGTCGGTTCAGTCACGGGCATCTCCCTTCGGGTAGCAGGCCACGGCGAGTTTGAAGGCGTCGCCTTCCGCTCCGCCGTAGCGAGTGAACAGATCCTGCAAAGTCGTCTTCAGTTCGTCGAGGAACTCTTGGCGCCGCTCCGGTTCCACCCGGATCTCGCCGGAGACGCCGATCGACGGCAGCTCCGGCGCGGCCCTGTCGAGCGCGGCGACGTCCGACTGGACCTCCTCCATGAGATCCACCAGATAGCCGAGACTCAGTTCGTCTCGCGCCGCACGCGGGCCGATCCTGCCGACCAGCCCTGGCGACAGCCAGTACGAACGCGCGCTCGCCTGGTACACGCCCTCACTGACGGCGCGCACCTTCCGCTCCGACACCTGCTTCACGAGCCCGGCTTCCACCAGGCGTTTCACGTGGTAATAGACCCGCTGCGGCGTCTGGTCCAGCACCGCCGCCACCTCGGTGCAGGACCGCGGCTCCGCCAGCTGCCGCAGGACGTCCACCCGCTGCGGCTTCAGCAGCGCCTCCGCCTGCTCGAGCCGCTCCAGGTACTCCACATTCTTCATGGCGCCACATCCTCGATCACAAAAATCAGTTTGAACGTAAAAATGAATTCTGTCAATCGGCTGGATCGCGCTACGCTCGACCCGTGGCGATCCTTCGGCGGTACGCGGCGGAGCTCGCGATCACCCTGACGGTGCTCGCGAGCTCCGTCGCGGTCTCACTCGGCGAAAGCGCGGAACCGCCGCGCAACGCCGTCCTCGGCTGGGTCTGCGCGGTACTCACCTGCGCCGCGCTGTTCCTGCGCCGCCGTCATCCGCTCCCCGTCGCGATCTTCACCGCGGTGTGCTGCGCGATCTACTACCCGCGCACCGATCCCGACGGCTTCGTGCTGCTCGCGTTCGCCTTCGCGCTGTACAACAACGCCTCGACCGGACGGATCCGCAGTTCGGCGGTCGTCGCCGCGGCCGCGATGGGCGGCGTCGCGGTCGGCGAGGCGCAGGCAGGCGCCGCGCGGCAGGTGGACAATTTCGCCTTCCTGCTGATGACGGGCTGGTTCATCGCGCTGGTCGCGGTCGGAGCCGTGACGCACTACCGCCGCGAGGCCGAGCGCACCAAGGAGGCCGAGGCACAGCGAAGGGCCGCGGACGAAAGGCTCCGGATCGCGCGTGAACTGCACGACGCCCTCGGCCACAACCTGACGCTCATCAACGTCCAGGCGGGCGCGGCACTGCACTGTTCGTGCTGGTGGTCGTCGGGTTGTCGGCGTTGCTGCTGATGGTCGTGTTCCGCTCGATCCTGATCCCGCTCAAGGCGGCCGTGCTGAACCTGCTGAGCATCGGCGCCGCGCTCGGCGTGATGACCGCGGTGTTCGGCGACGGCCTGTTCGGCGCGCAACCGGGACCGATCGAGGCGTTCGTACCGGTGCTGATCTTCGCGATCGTGTTCGGGCTTTCCATGGACTACGAGGTGTTCCTGGTGTCCCGGATGCACGAGGAATGGCGACGCACCGGCGACGCGCGCCACGCCGTCCGCCAAGGACTCGCCTCCACCGGCGGGGTGATCACGGCCGCGGCGGCGATCATGATCGTGGTGTTCGGGGCGTTCCTGCTCAACCCCGATCGGATGCTGGCGCAATTCGGTCTCGGGCTGGCTGTCGCGGTGCTGGTGGACGCGTTCGTGATCCGCTGTCTCGTGGTGCCCGCGGTGATGCGGCTGCTCGGGGAACGCGCGTGGTGGCTGCCGCGCTGGCTGGACCGGCGGTTGCCGCACGTGGCGCTGGAACCGTCGTCCCGCTGACCCCGGACGACAGGAAAGGCCCCTTCATCGCGGATGAAGGGGCCTTTCCTGTCACGCGCTTATTCGTAGATCTCGCCCTTCGCGGCCTTCTCGACCAGCGAAGCGGGCGGGGTGAAGTGGTCGCCGTAGCGCTCGGCCAGCTGACGCGAGCGGTCGACGAAGCCCTGCAGGCCACCCTCGTACTGGTTGATGTACTGGATGACACCACCGGTCCACGCCGGGAAACCGATACCGAAGATCGAGCCGATGTTGGCGTCGGCGACGGTGGTGAGCACGCCCTCGTCGAAGCACTTCACGGTCTCGAGCGCCTCGGCGAACAGCATCCGCTCCTTGAGGTCCTCGAACGGGACCTCGGCGCTGCCCGACTTGAACGCGTCGCGCAGGCCCGGCCACAGACCGGTCCGCTTGCCGGCCTCGTCGTAGTCGTAGAAGCCCGAACCGGTGGAGCGGCCCTTGCGGTCGTGCTCGTCGAGCATCTTGTCGATGACAGCCTCGGACGCGTGCGGCGTCCAGGTGCCACCGGCCGCCTCGATCGCTTCGCGGGTCTCCTTGCGGATCTTGCGCGGCAGCGTCAGGGTCAGCTCGTCCATCAGCTGCAGCGGCGGGGCCGGGTATCCGGCCTGCGCACCGGCCTGCTCGATCGACGCGGGCTCGACACCCTCGCCCAGCGCGGCGACGGCCTCGTTGATGAAGGTGCCGATGACGCGCGAGGTGAAGAAGCCGCGGCTGTCGTTGACGACGATCGGGGTCTTCTTGATCTGCAGCGTGTAGTCGAAGACCTTCGCCAGCGTGGCGGGCGAGGTCTTCTCACCGCAGATGATCTCGACCAGCGGCATCTTGTCCACCGGCGAGAAGAAGTGGATCCCGATGAAGTCCTCGGTCCGCTGCACGCCCTCGGCGAGCGAGGTGATCGGCAGCGTGGAGGTGTTCGAGCCCAGCACGGCGTCCGGGTTGACGAAGCCCTCGATCTCCTGGAACACCTTGTGCTTCAGCTCGACGCTCTCGAAGACCGCCTCGATCACGAAGTCGACGCCGGCGAAGTCCTCCGCCTTGTCGGTCGGCTTGATCTTGGCGAGCAGCGCGTCGGACTTCTCCTGCGTGGTCTTGCCGCGGGAGAGAGCCTTCTCCTCCAGCTTGACCGCGTAGCCCTTGCCCTTTTCGGCGCCTTCGAGCGTGACGTCCTTGAGCACGACGTCGATGCCGGCCTTCGCCGAGACGTACGCGATCGCGGCGCCCATCATGCCCGCGCCGACGACGCCGACCTTCTTGGCCGTGTACTTCTCGAAGCCGTCGGGCCGCGAACCGCCGGAGTTGATGCTCTGCAGGTCGAAGAAGAACGCCTTCGTCATGTTCTTCGAGACCTGGCCGGTGGCGAGGCTGATGAAGTAGCGCGTCTCGACGGTGATCGCGGTGTCGAAGTCGACGGTCGAACCCTCGATGGCCGCGGCCAGGATCGCCCGCGGGGCCGGCATGTTCGCGCCCTTGATCTGCTTGCGCAGGTTCGCCGGGAACGCGGGCAGGTTCGCCGCGAAGCTCGGGTTCGACGGGGTGCCGCCGGGGATCTTGAAGCCCTTGACGTCCCACGGCTGCACGCCGCCCTCGGGGTTGGCCTTGATCCACGCCTTCGCGGCCGGGACCAGTTCCTCGACGGTGCCGACGAGCTCGTGCACCAGACCGAGCTCGAGCGCCTTGGCCGGGCGGTGCCGCTGGCCCTGCAGCAGCACGTTCAGCAGCGCGCTCTGGATGCCCAGCAGGCGCACGGTGCGGACCACGCCACCGCCGCCGGGAAGCAGGCCGAGAGTGACCTCGGGGAGACCGATCTGGCTGCCCTTGACGTCGGCCGCGATGCGGTGGTGCGTCGCGAGCGCGATTTCGAGGCCGCCGCCGAGCGCGGCGCCGTTGATGGCGGCCACGACCGGCTTGCCCAGCTGCTCGAGCCGCCGCATCTGGCCCTTCATCAGGCCGCTGCTCTCGGTGATCTCGGCCGCGTTCTCCGGCTTGGCCTTGATCAGGTCGTTGAGGTCACCACCGGCGAAGAAGGTCTTCTTGGCCGAGGTGAGGACGACACCGGTGATGCTGTCCTTCTCCGCTTCCAGGCGGTCCACGACCACGCCGAGCGACTCGCGGAAGTCGGCGTTCATCGTGTTGGCGGACTGCTTCGGGTCGTCCAGGGTGAGCACGACGATGCCGTCGGAGTCCTGCTCCCAGCGGATGGTCTTCGCTTCAGTCATTGTCTCTTCCTCAGACCCGCTCGATGATGGTCGCGACGCCCATGCCGCCGCCGATGCACAGGGTGACCAGGGCGCGGCGCGCCTGACGACGCTCCAGCTCGTCGACGACGGTGCCGACCAGCATCGCGCCGGTGGCGCCCAGCGGGTGCCCCATCGCGATGGCGCCACCGTTGACGTTGACCTTCTCCTCGTCGAGGTGCAGGTCCTTGATCCACTTGAGGACGACCGAGGCGAAGGCCTCGTTCAGCTCCCACAGGTCGATGTCGTCCGGGGTGAGACCGGCGATCTTGAGGACCTTCTCGGTGGCCGGGGTCGGGCCGGTGAGCATGATCGTGGGCTCGGAGCCGACGGTCGCGGTGGCCACGATGCGGGCGCGCGGGGTCAGGCCGAAGTCCTTGCCGATCTGCTCGTTGCCGACCAGGACGACGGCGGCGCCGTCGACGATGCCGGACGAGTTGCCGCCGGTGTGGACGTGGTTGATGCGCTCGACCGAGTGGTACTTCTGCAGCGCGACAGCGTCGAAGCCGCCCAGCTCACCGATGCCGGCGAAGGCGGGCTTGAGCTTGCCGAGGCCCTCGACGGTGCTGCCGGGGCGGCGGTGCTCGTCGTGGTCGAGGATCGTGACGCCGTTGATGTCCTTCACCGGGACGACGGACTTCGCGAAGTAGCCGCCGGACCAGGCCGCTTCGGCCTTCTCCTGCGAACGCACGGCCCACGCGTCGACGTCCTCGCGGGAGAAGCCCTCGATGGTCGCGATCAGGTCGGCGCCGGTGCCCTGCGGGACGATGTAGTTGTCGTACGCGGTGGCGGGGTCCATGAACAGCGCGCCGCCGTCGGAGCCCATCGGCACGCGCGACATCGACTCGACACCGCCGGCGATGATCAGCTGGTCCCAGCCGGAACGCACCTTCTGAGCGGCGGTGTTGGTGGCTTCGAGGCCGGAGGCGCAGAAGCGGTTCAGCTGTACGCCCGCGACGGATTCGGGAAGACCCGCGTTCAAGGCCGCGGTGCGCGCGATCACGGCGCCCTGCTCACCGACCGGGGACACCACGCCGAGGACGATGTCGTCGATCACGGCGGGGTCGAGGTTCGGGTGCCGGACCTTCAGTTCCTCGATGAGGCCGACCACGAGATCGACCGGCTTGGTGCCGTGGAGGGCACCGCCCTTGTTCTTGCCGCGAGGCGTACGGATCGCCTCGTAGATGTAGGCCTCGCTACTCACAGAAAAACTCCTCCGCAGTACGGCGCTGTCTCAGAGATGCACACAGCCGGATCGTACCGGCCAGTAACCATGCTAATGGTCATTAACATAAACCGCGATAACCCCATGGTGTCAATGGGTTGCGATGCACGCAACCGGCGCTATCGTGTGTTCACCTATGGATCACCCGACCGAGCGTTCCCCGCGACCGCGCGACCGTAAGGCCCAGCTGGCAGGCCTCGCCGCGGAGCTCTTTCGCGCCCGCGGGTTCCACGGCGTCGGCATCAACGACATCGCCGCCGCGGCCGGGATCACCGGACCCGCGCTCTACCGGCATTTCGCGGACAAGCAGGCGGTGCTGTCCTACGTCGTGCTGTCCGGCATCGACGACATGGAGAGGGCGACCACCGAGACGCTGTCCGACGTCGACCTTCCGGCTCCCGCCCAGGTCAACGCCCTGTTGGGCACCCTCGCCGCACAGGCTGTGGAGCGGCGCGAGGTCGCCGCGCTGTGGCGCTGGGAGGGCAGGCACCTGCCCAGGGAAGGCCGCAGGGAGATCCGCCGCCGGTCCGGCGCGGTGCTCGAAGCGTGGTCCAAGGCGCTGCTCGCGCTGCGTCCCGAACTGACCCCCGACGACGCCGAACTGCTGTGCTGGGCGGGACTGAGCGTCTTCGGCAGCGTGTCCGTCCATCACACGTCCGTGGCGAAGAAACGCTTCGCGCAGATCCTCGTGCAGCTGGCGGAGTCGGTGCTGCATGTCACACTGCCCGAGCCCGCCGAGCCGCCGGAAGAGGCGTCGTCGATCGCGCTCGGCGAGCCGTCCCGCCGCGAACAGATCCTCGCGGCCGCGACGGAGCTGTTCGGGCAACGCGGCTTCCGCGCGGTGAGCATGGAGGAGATCGGCGCTGCGGCCGGGATCGCCGGGCCCAGCGTGTACCGGCACTTCCCCAGCAAGGCCGCGCTGATGGTGGCGATCGGGCATCGCGCGGCCGACAGGCTGGCGATCGCCGCGGAACGCGCGTTGCGGACCGACGACGAGCGTGACGCGCTGCGCAGGCTGGCCGCGTCCTATGTGCACACCCTGCTGCACACGCCCGAGCTGCTGGTGTCCTTTTCCGGCAGCCCCATGGAGCTGCCGGAACGCGACAAGGCGGATCTGATCCGGGTCCAGCGGGACTACGTCGCGCGTTGGATCGCGCTGGCCTCGGAAGTCCGCCCGGAACTGAGCCTGCGCGAAGTGAAGATCACCGTGCACGCGGCACTGACGGTCGCGAACGACCTCGCGCGCACCCGCCGCGTCAACGGCAGGCCCGGCATCGAAGCCGAGCTGACGACGCTGATGCACGCCGTCCTGAAGGTCAGCTCTCAGTAAACTCGGGGGTCCCGCAAAGGCGGGCGGTGCACGATATGCGCGTGCCCACGAAACGCGGCCCGCATCTGGTGACCAGGGAAGAAGACCACAAGGTCACCACGCTGGAGCTCTTCTTCGACCTGGTCTTCGTCTACGCCATCACCCAGACCACGCAGCTGATGGCCGATCACCTCACCCCGCTCGGCATCGGGCAGGGCGTGGCCATGATCGCCGTGCTGTGGTGGTGCTGGTGCTCCTACGCCTGGCTGGCCAACACCATCCACGTCGACCGGGGTGTCACGCAGCTGGTGATGTTCGCCGCGATGGGGACGATGTTCCTGGTCTCGCTGACCATCCCGGAGGCGTTCACCGACCTGCCCGGCGGCCTGTACGCGCCGCTGATGTTCATCGGCTGCTACTTCCTCGTGCGGCTGCTGCACCTGATCGCCTACTTCGGCGCCGCACGACACGATCCGGCGCTGCGCAAGGTACTGCTGAAGATGTTCGTCGGACTGCTGCCGAGCGTCACGCTCCTGACGGTCGCCGCGTTCTTCTCCGGCTGGGTGCAACTCGGCATCTGGGCCATCGCCCTGCTGATCGACTACCTGAACGTCTTCCGGACCCGGTCCTCGGACTGGCGGCTGCACCAGCCCGGCCACTTCGCCGAGCGGTTCGGGCTGATCGTGATCATCGCGCTCGGCGAGTCGATCGTGGCGATCGGCATTGGGATCAGCTCGTATCCGATGTCGTGGCCGATCACGCTGGCCGCCGTCTTCGGGCTCGTGCTGGCGTCCGCGATGTGGTGGGTGTACTTCGCCGTCGTCGCGCATGTCTCCGAGCACAACCTGAAGCGCGCGGAGGGTGTGGAGCGGGTACAGATCGGGACGGACACCTACACGTTCCTGCACCTCCCGCTCATCGCCGGGATCGTGCTCGTGGCGCTCGGACTGAAGAAGTCGCTGCTGTACGTGTCCGACACCGAACACCACAGCCTCTCCGACGGCCTGCACGGGACGCCGATCTGGGCGCTGACCGGCGGGCTCGCGCTGTACCTGATCGCGTTGAGCGGGCTGCGGCGGCGGAACCTGGGCGCGTGGAACGTGCAGCGGCTGGTGCTCGGGGTGCTCCTGCTGGCCGCGACGCCGTTGCTGGAACTGGTGCCGGCGATCGTGCTGGTGGGCATCGTGGCGGTGGCCGCGGTAGGGCTGGTGACCTTCGAGCGACGCAAGGTCGTGAGGCCGCTAGCCGCCGGCTCGTGAGTGGCAGGCCGGTTACCACGGGCTCGGAAGCGTCGCGAAAGCCACTTTCGGGACACCTGACGTCCCGAAAGTGGCTTTCGCGACGTCGGCGGAGGCAAGCGAGCGTTCGGTCCGGCAGTCGCCGCCGGCTCGCCAGGAGGCGCAAGGTCGTGAGTGATTCGGGTCGTTCTGACGAGCCAAATCACTCACGAGCGTGACGTTCGCCTCCCCCGTGGTGGCGCATCCTCCTGAAGGGAGTTAACCTACTCACGAGTAGGTAAGCGAGGCAGGGAGACTCACCGTGGGTGCGCCTAGGAAACGAGACGCGATGGGCCTTGGCCTGTCCGCGCTCACCCGGCTGGCCGGGAGCAAGGTCATTGAACGGGCCGGACTTCGGAAGCCCGTGCAGAACCTGGTCAGTGCCGGGACGCGCAACGGCTTCCGGGTCGCGGGCGCGGCGGGACGGACGTTCAAATCCGCCCAGAAGCTCGGCAAGCCCGCGCGGCTCGCGCCGGCCGAGGACACCGGACTGTTCGATCTCACCCCGAGTGAGGATCAGCAGCTCATCGTCGAGACCGTGACGGAGTTCGCGGCCGAACAGCTGCGGCCCGCCGCGGCCGACGCCGACGCGAAACTCCAGGCCCCCGAAGGCCTGCTGAGCCGCGCCGCCGAACTCGGCATCTCGCTCGTCGGCATCCCCGAAGATCTGGGCGGCGTCGGCACCGAGCGGTCGGTCGTCACGAACGCGCTGGTCGCCGAGGCTCTCGCGCACGGCGACCTCGGGCTGGCGGTCGCGGTGCTCGCGCCGTCCGCGGTCAGCACCGCGCTGGTGGCCTACGGCGACGAGCAGCAGCAGGCGGACTACCTGCCCGCGTTCGTCGGGGAGAACGTCCCGGCCGCGGCGCTCGCGCTGCAGGAGCGCACGGCGTTGTTCGACCCGTTCAAGCCTGCCACCAAGGCTCGCCGCACGCCGAAGGGCTACCAGCTCGACGGCGTGAAGTCGCTGGTCCCGAGGGCCGCGGACGCCGAACTCTTCATCGTTTCGGCCGACCTTGAAGGACGCGGCCCCGCATTGTTCCTGGTGGAGTCGTCCAACTCGGGCGTCACCATCGAGACCGAACCGGCGATGGGCCTGCGCGGCGCGGCGACCGGGAAACTGCACCTGGAGAAGGTCGCCCTGCCCGCCGGAGCGCTGCTCGGCGGCGGCAAGGCCGAGGTCTTCACCGAGGTCGTCCGGCTCTCGCGGCTCGGCTGGGCCGCGCTGGCCGCCGGTACCGCGAAGGCCGTCCTCGACTACGTGGTGCCGTACGTCAACGAGCGCAAGGCTTTCGGCGAACCGGTGAGCCACCGGCAGGCTGTCGCGTTCTCGGTGGCCGACATCGCCATCGAGCTGGAAGGACTGCGGCTGGTCGCGTTGCGCGCCGCCGCCCGCGCCGAACAGGGCAAGCCGTACGCCCGCGAGGTCGCGCTGGCCAGGAAGCTGGCCGCCGACAAGGGAATGCAGATCGGCAGCGCCGGGGTGCAGCTGCTCGGCGGGCACGGCTTCGTCAAGGAGCACCCGGTCGAACGCTGGTACCGCGACCTCCGTGCCATCGGCGTGATGGAAGGCGCCGTCCTTCTCTAGGACTTTCGAAAGGCAATCATGATCAACCTTGAGGTTCCGAAGAAGGCCGGCACGCTGATCAACCAGGCGTACCAGGCCGCGGCCGAGGTGTTCCGGCCGATCTCGCGCAAGTACGACCGCGCCGAGCACACCTATCCGGCCGAACTGGACATGTTCGCCGCGCTGCTGGACGGGCTGAACTCCTCCGGTGAGGGCGGCGCGGGCGCGGCGGGTGTCCGCCGGTCCGAGAAGAACGAGAAACCGGGCAACCGCAACGGGTCCAATCTGAACATCGTGCTCGGCACGATCGAGATGTGCTGGGGCGACGTCGGACTGCTGCTGTCCATGCCGCGCCAGGGTCTCGGCAACGCCGCGATCGGCTCGGTCGCCACGGACGAGCAGCTCAAGAAGTTCTCCGGGCTGTGGGCCGCGATGGCGATCACCGAACCGGACTGCGGTTCGGACTCGGCCGCGATCACCGCCACCGCGCGCCTGGACGGCGACGAGTACGTGATCAACGGCGAGAAGATCTTCGTGACCGCCGGTGAGCGCGCCGACGCCGTCGTCGTCTGGGCCACTCTGGACAAGACGAAGGGCCGTGCGGCGATCAAGTCGTTCGTCGTCGAGAAGGGCACGCCCGGCTTCGAGGTGGTGCGTGTCGAGCACAAACTCGGCATCCGCGCCTCCGACACCGCTGTGCTGCGCTTCGAGAACGTCCGTGTGCCCAAGGAGAACCTGCTCGGCACGCCGGAGATCGACACGGCCAAGGGTTTCGCCGGGGTCATGCAGACCTTCGACAACACCCGTCCGCTGGTCGCCGCGATGGCCATCGGCGTCGCCCGCGCGGCGCTGGAGGAGACCCGGAAGATCCTGACCGGCGCCGGGGTGAGCATCGACTACGACAAGCCTGTCCACAGTCAGCACGCGGCGGCCGCCACGTTCCTGCAGCTGGAGGCCGACTACGAAGCGGCGTACCTGCTGACCATGGAATCGGCGTGGATGGCCGACAACCGCAAGCCGAACTCGCTGCAGGCCTCGATGGCCAAGGCGAAGGCGGGGCGGTCGGTCGTCGAGATCACGCTGAAGTGTGTCGAGCTGGCCGGGACCTTGGGCTACACCGAGGAATCGCTGCTGGAGAAGTGGAGCCGCGACGCGAAGATCCTCGACATCTTCGAGGGCACGCAACAGATCCAGCAGCTGATCGTGGCGCGCCGGATCCTGGGCAAGACGTCCGCCGAACTCAAGTAGCCGTGAAGGGGCCCGTGCAGCTGCACGGGCCCCTTTTTTGTTTATTCCCAACAGAATGACAACACCATCAAGTGAACCGCCGGGGCGGCCGGACAGAGGTACTCTCGAACCTTCCTGTGACCGCCAAGGCCGGAGTCGCGATGAGGCTCGCCGCTCGACAGCAGCTGTCCCCCGCCGCGCACTGGGGCCTCATCGTCCTCGGCGTCACGGTCGGCTACTTCGTGGCGGGACAGATCGGTATCCAGTGGGCGATCGTGCGGGAGCAGATCTCACCACTGTGGCCGGCGGCCGGGGTGGCGCTGGCCGTGCCGATGCTGCTGGGACGGCGGTTCTGGCCGGGGATCTTCCTCGGCGCCCTCCTGACGAACATCGCCCTCGGCCCCTCGCTGGTCACGGTCCTGGTGATCTCGTCGGGGAACACGATCGGGCCGATGCTGGCCTACGCGGTGATGCGAAGGCTGGGTTTCCGCAACGAGCTCGACAGGCTTCCCGACGCCGTTCTCCTGGTGGCGGTCGGGGCGGCCGCGGGCACGGCTGTCAGCGCCGTGCTGGGCACCGGCGTGCTGGTCTTCAGCGGCGCGCTGAGCCCCGGCAGCTTCTGGGCGACGGCGCTCGTGTGGTGGACCGGCGACGCGATGGGTGTCCTGACGATCACGCCTCTGCTGCTCCTGGCACCGAGGTTCCGCCTGCCGGCACAGGTTCCCCTCGCCCGGTGGGGTGAGGGTGTGGCGCTCGCGTTCTGCGGGCTCGGTACGGCGATCGTCGCGGCCGCCAGTACGTCCAAGCTGTTCCTGGTCTTCCCTGTGCTCGTCTGGGCGGCGTTGCGCTTCCGGCAGGCCGGGGCGCTGCTGTGTTCCTTGTGCGTCTGCACCTTCACGGTCTTCGCCGCTGTACGCGGGTACGGCCCCTACGGTTCCTACGAACTGGTCACCCGGATGCTGCACGTACAGGCCTTCGACGCCACCGTCGGGATGACGGCGCTCGCGTTGTCCACGGTCGTCCTGCAACGCGACCGCGCGACCGCCGAGATCACCGACGCCTGGCGCCAGATCACCGAAATGGTGGACATGATCGCGCCACGCCAGTCCCTGCGGAGCGCGATGAACACCGAGCGCAAGAACGACGAAATCGCAGACTGAGGCTCAGGCGGCCTGCTCGTCGAGGAAGCTGTCGAGGTAGCGCCACGTGGTCCCGCGCGCCTTCCGGCCGGTGAGGACGCCCAGGTGCCCGCCCGGCGCGGTCTCGAAAGTCACCGACGGCGAGTTGTCCAGCAGGCCGGTGAGCCGTTCGACGGCCGCGCGCGGGGCGATCGTGTCGTTCTGCCCGGCGATGATCAAGGTCGGCACCTTGACCCCGGACAGCGCGATGATGCGGCCGTTGAGGTCGACCGTGCCCTCGGCGAGGTCGTTCGCGCGGAAGAACCGATGGTAGATCTGGCCGAACGTCCGCCCCGGATAGGCGATCATGTTGTCCATGAAGTGGTCGACGGCCTCGATCTGCGCCAGGTAGTCCCGGTCGTCGAGATTCTTCAGGATCGCGAGGGGTTTGGTGATCTCCTTGCTGATCCCGGTCGCGCGGAAGACACGGCTGACCAAATAGGACGGCGCGCCGCCGAGCACGCGATAGATCGGGGTCAGCAGGTGACCGCCGGTGAGGTCCACCAGCGGGCGGAACGGGGCGATCAGCGGGATCGCGGTGAAGTCGAACGGCGAAGCGATGGTGGCGATCGACTCGATCGGCAGATCGGGCTGGTCGGCGGTGGTCAGCAGGGAGAAGATCCCGCCGAGGCACCAGGCGACGACGTGCACGCCCTGGCCGCCGGAATCCTCGCTGACCTTGCGGATCGCCCGCGGGAGGACCTCTTCGATCCAGTGCTCGATGCCGAGACGCCGGTCCGAGAAGGCGACGTTCCCGTAGTCGACCAGGTAGGTGTTGCGGCCGCCTTCGACCAGGTGCTCGGCGAGGCTGCAGCCGCGGCGCAGGTCGAAGCACAGCGCCGGCGCGGCCAGTGGCGGCACCAGGAGCACCGGCGGGCCGTCCACCGGCTTCCCGCTGGTGCGCAGCCGGTAGACCGACCGGTTGGGACCCTGGTCGATCAGGACACGCGGAACCGGGCGGAGATCGGCGACACCACCGTGCAGCACCTTCCCGACGACGTTCGACGCGGCGGCGGCGAGCCGTGCCGGGGGTGTGGCCATGAGGTGCCTCCTGAGGAATCAACGCGGTAAGACGCAATCTTGCCGCGTGCGGTCGCGTGACTCAACACCGCGGCCGTCACAGGCCGTCCATTTCGGACAGTGGCTAGGCCGTACGAGTTAAGAATCAGCGTCTTTCTCCGCCGCCGGAGCACTGCGCGCGGCACGCGATTCGTACTCCGCGCGAGCACTGGAATGCGTTGCGGAGGACAAAATCTTGTCGCCTCCGAGCGCGCGAAGCAGCCCTTCGCCGAGGCGGCGCGGGAGCAGCCGTGTGATCCTGCCCATGGCGTCCAGCGATGCGGGAACGAAGACGTCGAACTTGGGACGGCGCAACGCATCGACAATGGCCCGCGCCACATCTTCTGGCTGCACCGACTTGAAGAACCTGGCTTCGCCGAGCCCGCTCGCCAGTTCCGTGCGCACCACGGCAGGCATCACGCACGACACCAGCACACCGGTTCCATGCAATTCCAGATGCACCGATTCCGACAAACCGACGACGGCGTGTTTCGTGGCGCAATAAGTGGCGGCGCCGGGGAAGCCCGCCTTCCCCGCCATCGAGGCGATGTTGACGATGTGGCCGGTGCCACGCGGGCGCATCCGCTTCACGGCTTCCCTGGTGCCGTGGATGACCGCGTGGAGGTTGATCTCAAGCAGCCTGCGGGTCGCCGCGTCCTCCTCTTCGTCGAGCGGCGCGAGCGGCATGATGCCCGCGTTGTTGATCAGCACGTCGATCGGGCCGACGCGCCGCTCGACCTCGTCGAGGAACTCGGTGAAACCCTTCGTGTCGGTGACGTCGAGCGGCAGCGCCTCCGCACCCAGTCCGGCCGCGGTCTTCTCCGCGAGGACCTGGTCCAGGTCGCCGATGACCACCTTCGCGCCGAGCCGGGAGAGCGCCGTCGCGGTACTGGCGCCGATGCCCTGCGCCGCTCCGGTGATCACGACGACCTTGCCTGCCAGGGAACGTTCACGTTTGGCCATGGGAGCTCCTCTGCGACTTCGCGGGGCACTGTTGGCAACCTGTCAACTATGGTGCACCCGAAGCCGCGCGGACGCCAGTCCTACGGACGCTGCTCGAAGACCTGCCCGATCCAGCCGTTGACGTCGAAACGCTCTGTCGGCTTGAAGCCCTGGCTCTCGTAGTAGCGCTGCAGATCACCGTCGCCGCCGGCCCAGCAGTCGACCCGCACCAGGCCGATACCGCGTTCCCGCGCCTCGGCCAGCGCGAACTCGATGAGCCGCGAGCCGACCCGGTGCCCGGTGAAGCGCCGCGACGTCAGCAGCAGGCCGAGGTAGATCTCAGGCTCCTCGACCGGCGAAACGTGCGGAAACCGGTCACCGAGGATGATCGCCCCGGCCGCTTCGCCGTCCACCTCGGCGATGTACAGCCCCGGCCCGTCGGCCATCCCGCGGACCCGCTCGACCCGCTTCGGGATCGTGGACCACGGCTCGGCCCCCCACTGCCCCTCGCTACCCCGGCTCGCCAGCCACGCGACGACCTCGTCGAACATGTCCAGCAGCGGTTGAAAGTCCCCAGAACCACCCTCGCGGATGACGAAATCGCTCATGCTTCCGTTCTACAACATCGTGAGCACACGCGGGGTTCAAGTACATGAATGCCCCCTTCCGGTACCTAGGCGCAAGGAAGGGGGCCTTCATGTACTTCTGCGGCGCGTCAGGCGACGCCGAGGTGCCGCGCGATCAGCATCCGCTGCACCTCCGAGGTCCCCTCGCCGATCTCCAGGATCTTCGCGTCCCGGTAGAACCGGCTCACCGGGAATTCGTTCATGAAGCCGTACCCGCCGAAGATCTGCGTCGCGTCCCGCGAGTTGTCCATGGCGGCGTTCGACGCGACGAGCTTCGCGATCGACGCCTCCTTCTTGAACGGCTCGCCGCGCAGCATCTTCGACGCCGCCGCGTAGTACGCCAGCCGCGCGGTGTGCGTGCGCACCTCCATGTCGGCGATCTTGAACTGGATCGCCTGATACTCGCCGATCTTGTGCCCGAACGCCTCACGTTCCTTCACGTACTTCAGGCATTCGTCGACACAGCCCTGCGCCAGCCCGACGCTCAGCGCGGCGATCGCGACCCGGCCTTCGTCCAAAATGGACAGGAACTGGGCGTAGCCGCGGCCGCGTTCGCCGACCAGGTTCTCGGCCGGGACACGGACGTCGTCGAACGAGAGCTCGTGTGTGTCCGAGCAGTTCCAGCCGACCTTGGAGTACTTCGGCGCGACGGCGAAGCCCGGCGTGCCGGACGGCACGATGATCGCCGAGATCTCCTTGCGCCCGTTCTCCTTCACATCGGTGACGGCGGTGACCGTGACCAGTTTCGTGATGTCGGTGCCGGAGTTGGTGATGAACGACTTGCTGCCGTTGATCACCCAGGTGTCACCGTCGAGTTTCGCGCGCGTGCGGGTGGCGCCCGCGTCCGAGCCGCCGCCGGGTTCGGTGAGCCCGAAAGCGCCGAGGGCGGTACCCGCGCACAGCTCGGGAAGCCACTTTTCCTTCTGTTCCGCGGTGCCGAACCGGTAGATCGGCATGGCACCGAGGGAAACCCCGGCCTCGACGGTGATCGCGACCGACGAGTCGACCCGCGCGAGTTCCTCCAGCGTCAGGCACAACGCGAAGTAGTCGCCGCCCATGCCGCCGTACTCCTCGGGGAAGGGCAGGCCGAACAGGCCCATGTCGGCCATCTTCGCGACGATCTCGTACGGGAACTCTTCCCGCTCATACAGGTCTCCGATGACCGGGGCGACCTCGGAGCGCGCGAATTCCTCGACCGTCTTGCGCAGCGCCTCGTACTCGTCATCCAGCCGAAAGTCGATCATGAGTCATCCTTTTGGGGTGTCACAACGGCTACCGTCTCGTCCAGCGCGACCTGTTGGCCCGCCCGGACGGGGAGTTCGCTGACCACGCCGTCGATCGGCGCGGTGATCG
Organism: Amycolatopsis alba DSM 44262; assembly: GCF_000384215.1. Lineage (NCBI taxonomy): Bacteria > Bacillati > Actinomycetota > Actinomycetes > Pseudonocardiales > Pseudonocardiaceae > Amycolatopsis > Amycolatopsis alba. The sequence continues at coordinate 2,279,037 of NZ_KB913032.1, forward strand.
TGTGTTCCATCTTCATCGCCTCGACGACCACGAGCGGCGTCCCGGCGCTCACCACGTCGCCCGCCGCGGCCTTGACCACGAGCACGGTGCCCGGCATCGGGCTGGTGACCGGTCCGGCGCCGCCCGCGGCACCGGCGGCCGACCGCAGCTTTTCGCGCTCGCCGATCGCGAAGCTGTGACCGTCACGCGCGAGCCACACGGTCTTCCCGCTCCCGGCGGCGTGCCGGTACCGGTGGAAACCGTTGGGATGCCGGACTTCCAGCAGATCACCCTCGCGCCGCGCGGAGACACGGACGGCTTCGGCGCCGTCGACGTTGAGAACGCTGACGAGCGCGTTCGCCGGAGTGCCCTGCACACGCACGACGGCTTCGGAACTTCCCGACTTCAAAGCGAAGTCGATCCCGCCGGACGCGCCGAGCCGCCAGCCGTCGGGAACGTCCCACGGATCGATGACCGCTCCCTGCGGCTGCAAGGAAAGCAGCCTGTCGAGCGCGGCGGCGACGAAGAATTCCGGCGGAACCTCTTCGGAGACCAAAGTGGACAGCTGCCGGTCGACGAGACCGGTGTCGAGCTTGCCGTTCCGGACATCGGTGTCCGACAGGAGTCCGCGCAGGAAAGCGACGTTCGTACCGAGGCCGAGCAGCGCGGTGTCGGCGAGCGCCAGGTCGAGCCGGTGCAGCGCGGCCGCGCGGTCCGGTCCCCAGGCGATGACCTTGGCCAGCATCGGGTCGTAGTTCGATCCGATGACAGCGCCCTCGCTCATCCACGAATCGACGCGCACGCCCTCGCCGGACGGTTCGTGGACCGCGAGCACGGTCCCGCCCGTCGGGATGAATCCGCGAGCGGGATCTTCGGCGTAGACACGGGCTTCGACGGCGTGCCCGTCCAGCCGGACGTCGTCCTGCGAAACGGTGAGCACGTCACCGGCCGCGATCTTGACCTGCCATTCGACGAGATCGAGTCCGGTCACCAGCTCGGTCACCGGATGCTCGACCTGGAGACGCGTGTTCATCTCCATGAAGAAGAACTCGTCCGGCGCCTTGGCCGACACGATGAACTCGACCGTTCCCGCGCCGACGTAGCCCACCGAGCGCGCGGCCTCGACGGCGGAAGCGCCCATCTTGGCGCGGGTGGCTTCGTCCAGCAGGACCGAAGGCGCCTCTTCGATGATCTTCTGGTGCCGTCGTTGCAGACTGCATTCGCGCTCGCCGAGGTGGATCACGTTGCCGTGGGTGTCGGCGAGCACCTGGATCTCGATGTGGCGCGGTGTCGTGACGAACCGCTCCATGAGCAGCGTGTCGTCGCCGAAGGAACCCTTGGCCTCACGGCGGGCGGACTCGATCGCGGCGTCCAATTCGGACAGTTCGGTGACCAGCCGCATCCCCTTGCCGCCACCACCGGCGGACGGCTTGAGCAGCAGCGGGAACCCGACCTTCTCGGCCGCGGCGGCGAACCCGCCCTCGGGAATGTCCACATCGGACGCGCCGGGTACGACCGGGACCCCGGCCGACGACACGGTCGCCTTCGCGCGGATCTTGTCGCCCATGGCGTCGATCGCTTCGACCGGCGGGCCGATGAAGACCAGCCCGGCCTCGGCGCAGGCGCGGGCGAATTCCGCGTTCTCCGCGAGGAAACCGTAGCCGGGGTGGACAGCCTGCGCGCCCGTGTCGAGCGCCGCCTGGACGATCGCGGGAATGGACAGATAGCTTTTCGCCGCTTCGGCGGGGCCGATACGGACAGCCGTATGCGCCTCGCGGACGTGCCGGGCGTCGGCGTCCGCGTCGCTGTACACCGCGACCGAGCGGATGCCGAGCCCCTGCAGCGAACGGATCACCCGGACGGCGATCTCACCGCGGTTGGCGACCAGAACCGTGTCGAACATGCTCACATCCTGTGTTTTCCGGCGGCGCGTGGGTTTCTGTCGCACGCAGCGCGCCGGCTTCGGCCAAGTCGGGCGATCCTCTGCATCGACGCGCTCACATCCTGAAGACGCCGTAGTTGACATCGGACAAGGGCGCGTTGGCCGCCGCGGACAGCGCGAGGCCGAGCACCGTGCGGGTGTCCGCCGGGTCGATGACGCCGTCGTCCCACAGCCGCGCCGTCGAGTAGTACGGGCTGCCCTGCGCCTCGTACTGGTCGCGGATCGGGTCCTTGAAGGTCTCTTCGTCCTCCGCCGACCATTCGCCGCCGCGCGCCTCGATGGCGTCACGCCGGACGGTCGAGAGCACCGACGCCGCCTGCTCGCCGCCCATCACCGAGATCCGCGCGTTCGGCCACATCCACAGGAACCGGGGCGAGTACGCGCGGCCGCACATCGAGTAGTTGCCCGCGCCGAACGAGCCGCCGATGACGACGGTCAGCTTCGGCACGCGGGCGCAGGCCACCGCGGTGACCATCTTCGCGCCGTGCTTGGCGATGCCGCCCGCCTCGTAGGCGCGGCCGACCATGAACCCGGTGATGTTCTGCAGGAACAGCAGCGGGATCGAGCGTTTGTCGCACAGCTCGATGAAGTGCGCGCCCTTCATCGCGGACTCGGCGAACAGCACGCCGTTGTTCGCGATGATGCCGACGGGATGGCCGTGGATCCGGGCGAACCCGGTGACCAGCGTCGAGCCGTACTCCTTCTTGAACTCGCCGAACCGGCTCCCGTCGACGATCCTGGCGATGACCTCGCGGACGTCGTAGGGCACGCGCGGGTCGGTCGGGACGACGCCGTAGAGCTCGCTCGGGTCGGCGGCGGGCGCCTCGGTCGGGAGGACGTCCCACGGGCGCGGCGCGCGCGGGCCCAAAGTAGACACGATCGAGCGAACGATGCGGAGGGCGTCCGCGTCGTCCTCGGCCAGATGGTCGGTGACGCCGGACTGACGCGAGTGGACGTCGCCGCCGCCGAGCTCCTCGGCCGTGACGACCTCGCCGGTCGCAGCCTTCACCAGCGGCGGGCCGCCGAGGAAGATCGTGCCCTGATTGCGCACGATGACCGCTTCGTCGCTCATCGCCGGGACATACGCGCCGCCAGCCGTGCACGAGCCGAGCACCGCGGCGATCTGCGGGATGCCGCGCGCGGACATCGTGGCCTGGTTGTAGAAGATCCGGCCGAAGTGCTCACGATCCGGGAAGACCTCGTCCTGCCTCGGCAGGAACGCGCCACCGGAGTCCACCAGGTAGATGCACGGCAGGTTGTTGTGCAGCGCGACCTCTTGCGCGCGCAGGTGCTTCTTGACGGTCATCGGGTAGTACGTGCCGCCCTTGACCGTCGCGTCGTTGGCGACGATCACGCATTCGCGGCCCGAGACCCGCCCGATCCCGGTGATGATCCCGGCCGACGGCGCCTCGTCGTCGTACAGTCCGGTGGCGGCCAGCGGGGACAGCTCCAGGAACGGCGAACCAGGGTCGAGGAGGGTGTCGACCCGGTCGCGCGGCAGGAGCTTTCCCCGCTCGACGTGCCGGGTGCGGGACTTTTCGGGGCCCCCGAGCCGGGCATCGGCGAGGCGCTTGCGCAGGTCCTCGACCAGTTCGGCGTGGGAGGTGACGCCGCGGGCGTATTCGTCGCTGCCGGGATCGGCGGAAGTGCTCAGTACGGGTGTGTCCATGGCTCCTCGTCGCCAAGTTAGCCGTCGTTAACTCACACCGCCAGGTTAACGTCCACTAACCTCGCTTGTCCACAGGTGCCGCTCAAGTACATGAAGGCCCCCTTCCTGCACCTAGGCGCAGGGAAGGGGGCCTTCATGTACTTGGAGCGGGATCAGCCGATGGCGGAGACCAGCGGGTTGTAGTAGCCACCGCGCTGGCCGGTGGCCGTCGGGTGGTACGAGTTCACGATCGGCCAGGTGAGGCTGTGCAGGTAGTCGTCGGCCGACGAGCAGATGTTGTGCCCGGTGAAGGCACTCCGCACGTCGACGAACTTCGCGCCGTTCGCGGACGCGCGGGCCGAGAGCACCGACGCCAGCGCGTCGGAACCCGAGTTGATCGCCGAGCGCTTGGTGTCGCTCAGCCCGACCGAGCACGAACCCGGCACCGTGTAGAAGCGCGGGTACCCGAGGACGACCAGCTTCGCGTTGGGCGCCTTCGACTTGATCTTGCTGTAAACGTTGTTCAGCAGTCCGGGAAGCGTGTTGTTCACGTAGGTCTTCGCGGTGTTGACCCGGTTGACGCAGGTCTGGTCGCTGCCGGTGGTGCAGGACGTCATGACGTCGGCGAACCCGGCGTCGTTGCCGCCGACCGAGACCGTCACCAGCGTGGCACTGGAGGTGACGTTCGCGATCTGGTTCAAGACGTCGCCGGTGCGCGCCCCCGAGCACGCGACGAACTTGAACGTGGTCCCGGCGTGGGCGTTGGCCCACAACTGGGGATAGGAGTTGGCACTGCGCATGCAGTCACCCGAGTTCCCGTAGCTGCCGGCACCGACACCGGACGAGTACGAGTCACCGAGCGCCACGTAGTTGGTCGCCGCTTGGGCGGTGCCCGCGAGACCGAGGGTGGCCAGGACAGCGACCCCCAGGGCCGCACCTAAACGAGTGAAGGAAGAAGCTTTGATCCGAGCAGGGACGGACATGGTCACTCCTTTGTGACAAGTTAACGAGAGACAGCATTACCAGGTGGTAGCTCCACATAAAAGGGTCATTTCCCCAGGTAACCCGCTTGGCTCAGGCTGGAAGTACGGCCGCGTGTTAGCGCTCGCTAACACGCGGCCTTAATATGGCCAGATGCCGGCGAACCCCACCCCACTCGTGAACGGCGAGAAGGCGAACAGGCGCGAACAGATCATGGCCGCCGCCGCCGAGCTCTTCGCCCACCACGGATTCCACGGCGTGGGCATCGACGACATCGGTGCGGCCGTCGGCATCTCCGGCCCGGCGCTGTACCGGCATTTCCGCAGCAAGGACGCCATCCTCGGCGAGATGCTCAACTCGATCAGCCGCTATCTCCTCGACGGCGGGACGGCGAGGGCGAGCCAACGGGACGAGCCGGGTGAGGTTCTCGGAGCACTGGTGAATTTTCACGTGGACTTCGCGCTCGCGCATCCCGCGTTGATCACCGTCCAAGAGCGCAACCTCGCCAATCTCACCGACAGTGACCGCAAGCAGGTCCGCGCGATGCAGCGCCAGTACGTCGAGGTCTGGGTGCGCGCGATCAGCGACGCCGTGCCGGGGATCGGCGAGCGGCAGGCACGCTCGGCGGCGCACGCGGTCTTCGGGTTGATCAACTCGACGCCGTACAACCGCCATCTCGGTGACAGCGAACTCGCCGAAATGCTCTGCCGTCTCGCGCTGGGTGCACTGCACGCCGCGAAGTGACCACGTCCGGGTTTCGGCCTATCCCCACTTTTCCGTCCTCTGGTGTTTGATAGGCACGTGGAGCCGGACAGGAGCGAGTACGAGCGGAGGCTCGTCGAAAAGGCGCAGCGTGCGCTCGTGGCGATCAGCCTCGGGGAGGACGCCGAGGCGCTCGACGAGCTCACGCCGACCGCCGACGAGCCCCGCGCCCGCTCCGAAGAGACCAAAGAGCTCGTGATGATGCTCTTCGGCGAATGCAGCGCCATGGTGTCGACGCTGGGTGATGGAGGAAGTGCGCCGGTCAAGGTGCAGGTGTTCGACGAGGACGGTGAAGAGGTCTCGATCGACCAGGCGGACCCGCCCGTGCGGACCGCCGTGCGCACGCTGCTGGCCGAGGTGCACGGCAACAGCGAGGCCGCGCAGGAGCAGGTGGAGATCGCGCTGGCCAACGCCGCGCCGGACGAGGTGGACAGCCTGGTGCTGCAGGCGCTGCGCTGGACGATCCGGCTGTCGGCGGAATGCCTGGACCGGGACCTGCCGGTGGCGCCCTGGATCTCGGACGCCGTCGCGGACTAGGCGCTGTCACCTCGCGGCCGCCAGGTGTCGCGAAAGCCACTTCCGCGACGTCTGATGTCCCGAAAGTGGCTTTCGCGACATGCCACTTCCTCGAATCGGGAGCCCCGAGCGGCGGCTGGGCAGATGATCCGCCGGGAACGCGTTGCGAAAGCCACTTTCGCAACCTTCAACGTTGCGAAAGTGGCTTTCACAACGGCATGGCGCACCGTGCGGCTGACGGGGGCTAGCCCAGCAGGAGCTTCACCAGCCCCGCGATCTGCTCGGTCTCGATCAAGAACGAGTCGTGCCCGTAGGGCGAGCCGATGACGGCGAACTCGGCGCCGCCGACCCCGTCCGCGATCGCCCGCGACTGGTACAGCGGGTAGAGCCGGTCACTGTCCACCCCGGCGGCGACCGTGCGCGCGGTGATCCGGGCGAGCGCGTTCGCGACGCCGCCCCGCCCGCGGCCGACGTCGTGGGTGTTCATCGATTCGGTGAGCACCACGTAGCTGCCGGCGTCGAACCGGCGGGACAGCTTCCCGGCATGATGGTCCAAATAGGACTCGACGGCGAACCGGCCGCCGTGCAGCGGGTCTTCGCCGTTTTGGTACCGGCGGCCGAAGCGTTGCGCCAGCTCGGCTTCGCTGCGGTAGGTCGCGTGCGCGATCCGGCGGGCGACGCCGAGACCGGTGTGCGGGCCGCCGCCGGGGACGTCGTGGTAGTCACCGCCGTGCCAGCCGGGATCGGACCGGATGGCGTGCAATTGCGGCGCCGCCCAGGCGATCTGGTCGGCCGACGCCTGCGCTGTCGACGCCAGCACGAGCAGTGCCGCGACCCGGTCCGGTTCGCTCACCGCCCATTCCAGCGCGCGCATCCCGCCCATGGAGCCGCCGAGCACCGCGGCCCACCGTCCGATGCCCAGCGCGTCGGCCAGGACAGCCTCCGTGGCCACCTGGTCCCGGACGGTCACGGCGGGAAACCTGCTGCCCCAAGGGCTTCCGTCCGGATGCGTCGAGGACGGGCCGGTCGAGCCCTGGCAGCCGCCGAGCACATTCGGGACCACGACGAAGAAAACGTCCGTGTCGATCGCCTTGCCCGGTCCGATCAGGCCGTCCCACCAGCCGGGGCTGACGTGGCCGTCCTCCGCCGGTCCGACCGCGTGACTGTCCCCGGTGAGGGCGTGCTCGACGAGGATCGCGTTGCCGGCGCCGGGATTCAGCGTCCCCCAGGTCTCGTAGGCGAGCGTGAACGGGATTTCGCGTCCGGTTTCGAGCGGCTGGACACCGGTGACGAACCGGCGGCGGCCGGGCGGATCTCCCTCCCGCCACGCACCGGTGGCGGGAGGGAGATCCGGAGCCTGGGTCACAAAGCCGCCTTGGCCGCCCGGAATCCCGCCTCGAGGTCGGCCTTGAGGTCCTCGATCCCTTCGAGACCGACGGCGAGCCGCACGAGGCCCGGCGTGACCCCGCTGGACACCTGCTCCTCCGGCGTCAGCTGGCTGTGCGTCGTCGAGGCGGGGTGCACGATCAGGCTGCGCACGTCGCCGATGTTGACCAGCTGGCTGTGCAGTTCCGTACCGTCCACAAAGGCCCGTCCGGCGCCGACGCCGCCGCGCAGGTCGAACGACAGCACCGCCCCGGCGCCCTTCGGCAGGTACTTCTTCGCGGCCTCGTGGTACGGGCTCGACGGCAGCCCGGCGTAGTACACCTTCTCGACCTCGTCGCGCTGCTCCAGCCACTCGGCCAGCGCCTGCGCGTTGGACACGTGCCGCTCCAGCCGCAGTGAAAGTGTCTCGATCCCTTGCAGGATCAGGAAACTGTTCAACGGCGCGATCGCGGCACCGGTGTCGCGAAGGATCTGGACGCGGGCCTTGGCCGCGTACGCGCCAGGGCCGAGTGCCTCCCAGTACTTGAGACCATGGTAGCTCGGGTCGGCCTCGTTGAAGCCGGGGAAGCGTGCCGGGTCCTTGCCGAAGTCGAAGGTACCGCCGTCGACCAGCACACCGGCGACCGTGGTGCCGTGGCCGCCGAGGTACTTGGTCGCCGAGTGGACCACGATGTCGGCGCCGTGCTCGATCGGGCGGACGAGGTACGGGGTCGGCACCGTGTTGTCCACGACCAGCGGGACACCGACCTCGTGCGCGGCGTCGGCGACCTTGCGGATGTCGAGGACGTTGCTGCCGGGGTTGGCCAGCGTCTCGGCGAAGAACAGCTTGGTGTTGGGCCGGACCGCGGCCTTCCACTGCTCGATGTCGTCCTGGTCCTCGACGAACGAGACCTCGATGCCGAGCTTCGGCAGCGTGTAGTGGAAAAGGTTGTAGGTGCCGCCGTAGAGCGCCGGACTGGAGACGAAATGGTCACCCGCGTTCGCGAGGTTGAGGATGGCGGCCGTCGTCGCCGCGGTCCCGGAAGCGAACGCCAGCGCCGCGACACCGCCTTCGAGCGCGGCAAGCCGCTGCTCCAGCACGTCCTGCGTGGGGTTGTTGATCCGCGTGTAGATGTTGCCCGGCTCGGCGAGGCTGAAGAGGTCGGCGCCGTGCTGGCTGTCGCGGAACACGTACGAGGTGGTCTGATAGATCGGGGTCGCCCGCGCGCCGGTGGCCGTGTCCGGCGCCGCACCCGCGTGGATCTGCTTGGTTTCGAACGACCATCCGTCCGCGCTCATCGCGATTCTCCTAGCGGTTCAAGGGGTTTCGGCTGTTGCCCCCGAAGCTAGCTCCGCCGAACGGAGCACCCAACCACTCTCAGGAGATGGGATTCCGTTCCGAAAGGGCGAACCGATTGCCCTCCGAATCGGTGAACATCGCCCACCAGCCCCACGGCTGCTTCTCCGGGCGGGCGGGGAACTCGACCCCCTTCGCCGAAAGGTCTTCGTACGTCTTTTCGATGTCATCGGCGTAGAAGAAGAAGTTGGCCGTCGGGAGTTCGTCGCGCACCTCGGGGTTCTTGGCGTACTCCGACATGGCGCTCAAGACGAGAGCCGTCATCCCATCGGATGAAGTGACCTCGACCCATCGGCCGCCGTCGTCACCGTACGGCGCGTCGGTGGTGACTTCGAATCCGACGACCTCGGTCCAGAACTTCTTCGCCCGTTCCTGATCGCTCACCTCGACGACGATCTTGTGCACGCCCTGAATCGCCACTTCCGGCCCCTTTGTATCCAACATGGATATAACGAGATCGGAGTGTATGCTCCTCGCATGGCCGACGGCAACCCACAGCTCACGCCCGCGGCGTTCCAGACCCTGCTGGCGCTGGCGAACGGCAAGGGCGGCCGCGCGCACGGCTACGCGATCATGGGTTTCGTCGACGAGGTGAGCGGCGGAACCGATCGGCTCGGGCCCGGCACGCTGTACCGGACACTGGCCCGGCTCGTCGCCGACGGCCTGGTCGAAGAGGCCCCGGACGCGACAGAGGCCCAGCCGCACGACTCGCGCCGTCGCTACTACCGGCTGACCCGCGCCGGCCGGGAGGTCGCCGCCCGCGAGGCGGAGTTCCTGAGCAGGCTCGTCGCGGTGGCGGGCCAGTCCGGGCTGCTGAAGCGGGCGGAGTCAGCGTGAACCGCGCGCTCGGCCTCGTGCCTCATCTGTTCGTCAAGGATGTCGACACATCGCTTTCTTTTTACGGCAAGGCGTTCGGCGCCGTGGAGCTGTTCCGCAACACGCTGCCGAACGGGGTCGTGCTGTTCGTGGAACTCGCCGTCGGCGACGCGCGGCTGCTGGTGAGCCAGGAGATCCCGCAGCTGGACGCGCTCGCGCCCGCGACCCTCGGCGGCACCCCGATGCTGCTGACCTTGGAGACCGAGGACCCCGACGACCTCGTGCGGCGCGCGGTGTTCGCCGGCGCCAGGGTGGAGGCGCCGGTCGAGGAGATGTTCTTCGGCGAGCGCTACGGCCGGATCGTCGACCCCGACGGGCACCGATGGGCGCTGACCACCAAACGCGAGCGGTTCACCCCCGAGGACATCGACGCCAGGGCACCGCGCGAGGTCTGACGTGTGCGCCGGTCCCACCTGCTGGACAATCGCCTCATGGTTTCCGTACGCAGTGTCGTCGACCGGGTGGGACCGACACTGCTGCACGCGCTTCAGGTCCCCGAGGAGTCCCCGGCCGTCGGCGACGTCGTCATCGCCGAACCCGGCAACACCCTCGCCGCCGGTGACCTCGTCCTCGGCGTCGCGATCACGGAGACGCCCGAAGCCGCGGAGCTCGTCAAGCACAGCGCGGCGAAGGGTGCCGCCGCTGTCCTGCTGAAGCCACCGCTCGCGGCGAAACCCTCGGTGAAACGGGCGGCGAAGACAGCGGACATCGCGTTGATCGAGGTGCGCCCGGCGACGTCGTGGGCCCAGCTCGTCTGGCTGCTCAGAACGGTCCTCGACGCGCTGGCCGACGAGTCGGACGCCCTGGAGGACGGCGGCGGCCCCGGTTCCGGCGACCTCTTCCGGCTCGCCGACGCGGTCGCTTCGGTGGTCGACGCGCCGGTGACCATCGAAGACACCAACTCGCGGGTGCTCGCCTACTCGGCCCGGCAGGACCTGACCGACTCGGCGCGTGTGTCCACGATCATGGGCCGCCGCATTCCCGACGACGTGCTCGCGCGGTTCCGGTCACGAGGGGTGTTCCGCGAGCTTTCCCGTGGGCGGCAGACGATCTTCGTGCCCGCGCAGCGCGACGGCACGCTGCCCCGGCTCATCGTGCCGATCCGGATGGGCGGCGAGCTGCTGGGGTCGATGTGGGCGGTCGTCGCGGGCCCGGTCTCCGACGAACGCGCGGCCGCGTTCGCCGACGCGGCGCCCGTCGTCGCGCTGCACCTGCTGCGCCGCCGCGCGCACACCGATTCCCAGCGCCGGGTCTCCGCCGAGCTGCTGCGGGCCGTCCTCGAAGGGAAAGCCAGCCCGCGCAAGGCGATCGCGGAGCTCGACCTCTCCGAGGAGCCGCACCGCGTCATCGTCATCGAGGTCTCCGGCGGCGACGGCCGCGACGACGAGGGGCTGCGGCTCGCTCTTCTCGAACGGATCTCGCAGGGTGTCGGCAGGCGGCCAGTGGCCACCGAGCTCGGCGGCGTGCTCTACGCCGTGGTCCCGGACGGCGATGGCTGGGACGAACTCCGGGCCGCGCTCGAAGCCCTGCCGTCGTCGAGGAAGGGCGGGACACCCAGGGCGGCCGCGGGTTCGGCTCGCGAAATCGGTGAGCTCGCGACGTCACGAGCCCAGGCCGACGAGGCGCTGAGCCTGCTTCGCGCGAAGCTGGTCCCTGGCCGTGTCGTGGTCTTCGACGAAGCGTGGACGGCCCTTTCGCTGCACCGCGGCGCGACGGCGGCGAGTACGGCGAAGGTGGCCGAGCTCGGCCCGCTCGGCCTGCTGCGCGCGCACGACGAAGCCCACGAGAGCGGCTACGTGGACACCCTCTACCAATGGCTGAGGCATCCCGGAGACCCGCGCGCGGCCGCGAAAGAACTTCGCATTCATCCGAACACCTTGCGCTATCGCATGCGACGGCTGCTCGACCTCGTCCCGCTGGATCTCGACGATCCCGACGTCCGGCTGGCACTGATCACGCAACTCGTTTCCGTGCGCTGGAGCTGACCGGGATTCAACGAGAAACTGTTCATTGATGAACACTTTGTAGCGTGATGGAACTGTGCTCAGACGTCAGGAAAGGGTCTTTCGAGTCGGTTCCCGTCTCGAAGGACCCTTTCCTGACATGCGACAGATTAGTGCGCGCTGGCGCGATATCCGTCCTCAATGGTCTGCCGTACCGCGGCGAGCAGATCCGCTCCGGGGTAAAGCGGCAAAAGAACACCGGGGCCACCGTCGACCCGGAGCGCGGCTTCGTAGCCGTGTCCAGGGGTTTCGACCAGGCCGACGACGACATCGGCCGGGTTGCCTTCGGTGTCGACGGTGCGGACACGCCGCTCCCGCCGCCAATCCTGATTTGTCATGCGGAACAGAATGGCAGCTTACCGGCCAGTAAGATCAACATCTTGACTCGATCGGGCTGCATTTACCGTTTCGCAGGTTGCACGGCCGCGCTCACCCCCAGCGAACGCGGCCGTGCGTCATACCCGATAGCCGAGGTCGTCGGCGACGAATCGCTTCGGCACCATCCGGACCCAGACCGTTCCTTTGACCTCGGGATCATCGTGCAGGTAAGAAAGAAAACGCGCATCCCATTTGTCCTCGTCGGACCCGAGATACCTGCTCAGCAGCCGCCGTCCACGTGGGACGTCGAACGACAGCACCTCCGCGTCGCCTCGCGCGAGCACCTGCCGCACCGTCCCGGTGCCGACGTCACAGACGTCGACCGTCACCGCGATCGACGGCGACTCTCGGACGAGACCGGCCAGCTTCGCCCACGGTCCGGTGAGGATCCAGAAGGCCCTGTCCTCCCAGAGATACCAAGTCGGGCGCACGGTCGGCCCGGTCGTGGCGACCCTGGCCGTCAGCGAACCGGCGAGGAATTCGTCGACGTCGAACATCAGACCTCGAGCACCGTTTTGCCGATCGCGCCGCGCGACTGCATGACCGCGTGCGCGTCCGCCGCCCGTGCGAGCGGGAACCGTTGACCGATCACGGGTTCCAGCCGCCCGGCGGCGGCTTCGGCGAGCGCGGACTCGGTGAACGCCCGCATCTCGGCCGGTCCGCCGAGGTTCCGGAGCACCGTGACCCCGCGGGCCTCGGCGTCCTCTTCGGACACCTCCGCCCACGAACCACTCGACAACCCGTAGATCAGCATCCGGCCGCCCGGTTTGAGCAGTCCGAACGAGGTCGTCCCGATCTCGCCGCCGACCCCGTCGAACACGACGTCGACCTCGCCCGCCTTCGCCGCCCAGTCCGGCTCGCGGTAGTCGACAGCCAGATCGGCGCCGCGCTCCCGGACGTGGTCCACCTTCGCCGGGCCACCCGCGGCGCCGACGACCTCCGCGCCCGCGGCCTTGGCGAGCTGGACGATCAGGCCGCCGACACCGCCCGCCGCGGCCTCGACCAGCACGCGCTCCCCCGGCCGGATCCGCGCGGCGGTCACCAGCGCCGTCGCCGTGCGGCCGTCGGCGAGGATCGCCACCGCGGCGTCGAGGGCCAGGCCGTCCGGCACCTCGAAAACGGAATCGGCGGCGACCGCGACCCGTTCCGCGTAGGCCCCGGAGCCGCCTGTCGAGGTCACGACACGCCTCCCGACCAGACCGGGATCGACCCCTTCGCCGACGGCGCTGATCACGCCGCCGACGCCGTTGCCGGGGATCAGCGGCGGTTCGGCACGGAACGGCCCGCCTCCGCCGGCGCGGAACTGCGTCTCGACGAACGTGATGTTGGCGAACGTCACTTCGACCAGGGCCTGTCCCGCTGCAGGCACCGGATCGGGGGCTTCGCCCGCGACGAGCACTTCGGGACCGCCGAACTCTGTCAACCACACGGCTCTCATGTGTCCCAAGGTGCAAGCTCCAGTTGACTGGAGGTCAAGCGATTGTGCCGGGAAAACCATGATCGGTTCTCAATCTTGTCGCGGGCACACGATGACACCGCCGTCCGGGTACATCACCGTGAGTGTCAGCACTTGTCGTAGACCCCGCCGCAGGAGGCACTCCGTGCGTATCGCCGTCCCCCGTGAAATCAAGAGGCATGAATACCGGGTGGCACTCACCCCGGCGGGCGTGCACGAGCTGACCGGGCGCGGCCACGACGTCTTCGTCGAGACCGGCGCCGGCGTCGGCTCGTCCATCACCGACAACGAATACGTCGCCGCGGGCGCGAAGATCCTCGCGACCGCCGAGGAGACCTGGTCCCAGGGCGAGCTCGTGCTCAAGGTCAAGGAGCCGATCGCCGAGGAGTACCCGCGGCTGCGCGCCGACCAGGTGCTGTTCACCTACCTGCACATCGCCGCGGACCGGCCGCTGACCGACGCGCTGCTGGCCGCGGGCACCACCGCGATCGCCTACGAGACGGTGCAGACCCCGAACCGCGCGCTGCCGCTGCTCGCGCCGATGTCCGAGGTCGCCGGACGGCTGGCGCCGCAGGTGGGCGCGTACTCCCTGATGAAGCCGAGCGGTGGCCGCGGTGTGCTGCCGGGCGGCATCCCCGGTGTGCACCCGGCGCGCGTGGTCGTGATCGGCGGCGGTGTCGCCGGCCTCAACGCGGCGCGGGTCGCCCTCGGCCTCGGCTCGGACGTCGAGATCCTCGACACCAACGTCGACCGCCTCCGCCAGATCGACAACGACTTCGGCGGCCGCATCCGCACGGTGACCTCGAACGCGCTGTCGGTCGAGCAGTCCGTGCTGGAGGCCGACATGGTCATCGGCGCTGTGCTCGTGCCCGGCGCGAAGGCGCCGAAGCTGGTCTCGAACGACCTCGTTTCGCGGATGCGCCCCGGCAGTGTGCTGGTGGACATCGCGATCGACCAGGGCGGCTGCTTCGCCGACTCGCGGCCGACCACGCACGACGAGCCGACCTACCAGGTCCACGAGTCGGTGTTCTACTGCGTCGCGAACATGCCGGGCGCGGTGCCCCGGACGTCGACCTACGGGCTGACCAACGTGACGCTGCCGTACGCCGTCAAGCTGGCGGACCTCGGCTGGCACAAGGCGCTGCAGGCCGACGCTTCGCTGGCGATGGGCCTCAACACGCACGCCGGCGCGCTGACCAACGCCCCGGTCGCGGCCGCGCACGGCCTGCCCGCCACGGATCTGGCCGCCGTCCTGGCCTGATCCCTCGATCCACCTTCCTACGCGGGGGACCTTTGCCACCCCAGTGCAAAGGTCTCCCGCTCCTTCTTTTGACGCGCGTGGCCCAAGTCCGTGAAGGCCTCCTTGAGGGACTCAGAGTCCCTCAAGGAGGCCTTCACGGACTTGGGGGGGTCGTGTGAAACGACGAAGCCTTCACCGAGGGAAGGCGCGAAGCGCCGGCCAAAGTGAGGGAAGGGAGTTAAGGGCGGCCCGCTCAACCAACCTGGGGGTCATTGGGAGCGGGCCGCCTCCTACATCGTAGGTAATAAGTCGCCGCCGCGCTGCATGGGGTTGCCATGTCTTCCGAATTACTTCTTCACAGACCGCCTCCATGGTCGGTGATTTTCCGCGCCTTAGGTCGTATATCCGGTAGTCAGCGGCCATTCGGAGCAGTCTCCGGTGCGCTGGGGGACGGCATCGTCACCGCGCCGAACGTGACGAAGGTCGCTTTCCGCGGTTTACCCCCTTCCGCGGGTGCCGGCTCACCCGGTGAGGCAGGATGTCGCGTGATCGGCCTTCGTCAACAAAAGGGGACGGTATGCACGACGGCAGTGGCCGCATCGCGGTGCAGAATCTGAGCAAGCAGTTCGGCGCGGTCAACGCGGTCCAGAATCTGAGCTTCACGGTGGAGCCTGGTTCGGTGACCGGCTTCCTGGGGCCCAACGGGGCCGGGAAGACCACGACGCTCCGGATGCTGCTCGGGCTGGTGACACCCACGAACGGCACGGCGACCATCAACGGGCGCCCGCACGACCAGCTGGGGACTCCGGCGAGGGTCGTCGGTTCGGTGCTGGAGAACGAGGGTTTCCACCCTGGACGTACGGCGCGGAATCATCTTCGCGTGTATTCGGCGGCGATCGGGATGCCGGATCAGCGGGTGGACGAGGTACTGGGCCTGGTCGGCCTTTCGTCTGCGGCGGACCGCAAGGCGGGCGGGTTCTCGCTCGGTATGCGGCAGCGGCTGGCGCTGGCGACGGCGTTGCTGGGGAATCCGCAGGTGCTGGTGCTGGACGAGCCGACGAACGGTCTCGACCCCGAAGGCATCCTGTGGCTGAGGAACTTCCTGCGCGCGTACGCGCGTGAGGGGCGCACGGTGCTGGTCTCGAGCCACCTTCTGAACGAGGTGGAGCAGACGATCGACCAGGTCGTGATCATCAGCCAGGGCATGACTCGCTACAACGGTTCGCTGGACCAGTTGCGCAAGAGCAACCAGTCGCGGGTGCTGGTGCAGTCCGCGGACGCGAGCGGCCTCGTGGCCGCCTTGCAGGAGGCCGGCATCACGCAGGTCTCGCCGATGCCCGACGGCCGGGTCGCGGTCTCCGGTGCGACGGTGCAGCAGATCGGTGACATCTCCGCCAAGGCGAGCATCGCGGTCTACGGCATGCAGGAGGAGACCGCGGATCTCGAGCGGATGTTCTTCCAGCTGACGCAGGGCCAGTACTCCGCGCCGCAGCCCGGTTTCCAGCAGGGCCCGCCGCCGGGTTACCAGGGTCCGCCTCCGGGTTATCAGGGCGCGCCGCCCGGATACCAGGGTCCGCCTCCCGGTTACGCGCCGCAGAACACCCCGCCGCCCGGTTTCGCGCCGCCGCAGCAGTACCAGCAGCAGGGCCAGCCGCAGCAGCAACAGCAGCAGTACCAGCAGGCGCCGCCTCAGCAGCAGGCGCCGCAGCAGGGCCAGAACGAGGGCTGGGGAGGCCAGGGCTGATGGGCAACCTGATCAAGGCGGAGTTCCGCAAGACGCTCACGCTCAAGGCGTGGTGGGCGCTGATGATCCCCGCGGTGGTCTTCGCTTTCGCGTTCGCCCTGTTCTGGGGCATGGTCACCAACGACTTCAGCGACTTCCTCGGCCGCTCGGACACCCGTGAGCTGACCGAAGCGCTCGGCATCTCGACCGGCGAACTGCCCGTCGGACTGCTCGCCCTCGGGCACGGCATCAACATCGGCACGATGATCCCGATCATCTTCGGTGTCTTCGCGCTCGCCGGCGAGTACACGAAGAAGACGATCACGACGACGTTCCTCACCGCCCCGAACCGGGTTTCGGCGTTGAGCGCGAAGATGATCACCTACGTCGCCTGGGGCGCGATCTACGGTGTGATCATCGTGGGCGCGGCCAGCATCGGCACCGTGATCACGGTCGACAGCGAGCGTCTGCCGACGGCGGGCCAGTGGCTGGGCGTGCTCGGCGCGGGTGTGCTCGCGACGATCCTGGCGACCCTGTTCGGTATCGGGGTCGGCGCGGTCTGGCGCAGCGTGATCGGCAGCATCATCACACTGACCATCTGGATGCTCGTGGTCGAGAACGTCCTGGTGTTCGTGTCCTTCGGCGCCTGGGACATCACCTGGCTGGGCGGGGTCCTCCCGAACGGCACGGTCAACGGCATCGTGGGCGCCATCGGCGCGGAAGCCTTCGGCGCGGCCGGGGTGAAGGTGCCCGGCCTGCAGGACGAGACGGCGTGGGCGCTGCAGTACGCGGCCGGTGCCCCCGGCGCCTTCTCGTGGTGGGCCTCGGCGCTGATCTTCTTCGGCTGGACGATGGTCTTCTTCCTCGCCGGCTGGGCCGTGAACCAGAAGAAAGACATTACTTGATTTTTTATCGCGCGCTTCCGTAAACGTGCCGAAGGGGCGTCGACCCGCTTCAACCTCAGGTTGGGCGGGGAGGCGCCCCTTCATCACGTTTCCGGGGGCCTTCGGCCCGAAAGAGGGCGCGCGACGGGTGAAGTCTCCGCCGGGAGTGGGTCACGTCCTGGCCAGGAGTGGGTCGTGTCGTCGCGGGCGTGGGCCACTTCTCCCCGAAACCCGGCCGATCTTGTCGGTGCGGACGCCTAGTCTGGCGGGGTGACTACTGCTCCACCTCGTCCGCGTCAAGCCAGTCCGGCACGTGAGACCACCTCCGCACCCGCTGGAGGCTGGATCCGCCGTCTGGCCGCTTCGTGCTGGAAGCACCCGTGGCTGGTCGTGCTGTCGCTGGGCGCGGCGATCATCGGCGTCGGGCTGCAGGCCGCCGGTCCGCTGCTGATCCGGGAAGCGCTCGACAGCGCCGTCGCGGGCGACACCTCCAACCTCGGCTTGCTCGCCACCGTGATGGCGGTCCTGCAGGTGCTGACCTTCGGCAACGCCTTCGCCCGCCGGTACGTCGGCGGACGGCTGGCCCTCGACGTCCAGCACGATCTGCGCCGTCAGGTGTTCAACGCGGTCTCCCGGCTCGACGGCGGCAAGCAGGACGCGCTGCGCACCGGGCAGGTCGCCTCCCGCGCGATCTCGGACCTGCAACTGGTCACGTCGGTCCTGATGCAGGTGCCGCTCTCGGCGGGGTCGGTGATCTTCGCGCTGCTGTCGCTCGGCGCGATGCTGTGGATGTCGCCGACACTGACCCTGATCGCGATGGTGGTCGCCCCGGCGATCGCGATCATCATGGCGGTGAGCCGGAAGCGGCTCTTCCCCGCGACGTGGGCGGCCCAGCAGCGCGCGGCCGACGTCGCACAGCAGGTCGAAGAGACCGTCACCGGCGTACGCGTCGTGAAAGGCTTCGGTCAGGAAGCGCGAGAAGTCGCGAAGCTGGAGAAGACGGCGAAGAAGCTCTTCGCCGAACGCATGCGCGCGGCGAGGCTGTCCTCTTTGCCCACGGCGACGACAGCGGCACTGCCCGCGGCCGGCCAGGTCGCGGTACTGGCGGTCGGCGGTGTCCTGGCGCTGAAGGGCGAAGTCAGCCTCGGCACCTTCCTGGCCTTCGCGACCTATCTCTCCATCCTGATCGGCCCGGCGCGGATGATTTCGAGCCTCGTCGTCCAGGCCCAGCTGACCAGGGCGGGCGCGGAGCGGGTCAACGAACTGATCGACGCGCAACCGGACGTCGTCGACAGCCCGGACGCGCGGCCGCTGCCCGAAGGCCCGCTCGGCGTCCGGCTGGAGGACGTCTCCTTCGGCTACACGCGGTCGGATCCCGTGCTCGACGGTCTCACCCTGGAGGCCCTGCCGGGCGAAACACTCGCGCTGGTCGGCACGGCCGGTTCGGGCAAGTCGACGATCTCCCTGCTGCTGCCCCGGTTCTACGACGTGCACAGCGGTTCGGTCCAGGTCGGCGAACTCGACGTCCGCGACGTCCGGCAACACGATCTGCGCAGCGTGATCGGCGTGGTCTTCGAAGAGGCGTTCCTCTTCTCCTCGTCGGTGCGCGACAACATCGCCTACGGCAGGCCGGACGCGAGCGACGAGGAGATCCGCGCGGCCGCGCGGGCGGCGGAGGCGGACGAGTTCATCCAGCGTCTCCCCCAGGGCTACGAAACGCTCGTCGGCGAGCGCGGCCTCACCCTGTCGGGCGGCCAGCGGCAGCGACTCGGCCTGGCCAGGGCGCTGATGACCGACCCGCGTGTGCTGGTCCTCGACGACGCGACGTCCGCCATCGACACGGTCACCGAGGCGGCGATCCACGACACTCTGCGCTCGGTCACCGCGAGCCGCACGACCCTGCTGATCGCGCACCGCCGCTCCACGCTCGCCCTCGCCGACCGGATCGCCGTGCTGGACAAGGGCAGGGTCGTCGACGTCGGCACCGAGGAAGAACTGCTCGCGCGCTGCCCGCTGTTCCGCGAGCTCGTCGCGGGACCGGGTGACGACGTCGAAGAACCGCATCGCTGCGAAGGTCTCGACTGTGGTCCCGCGGGCATCACCCCGGCCCTGTGGCCGGAGCAGGACAAGGCCGACGAGCTGGCGGGCGAACGGAAGGACACCGGCGGCGAGTGGGACGTCAACCTGCCGCCGAGCGAGGAACTCATCGAAGGCGTCCGGAAACTGCCGCCCGCGACGGACGTCCCGCGCCTGCCGGGCACCGACGTCACCGCGCCCGAACCGAAGTTCCGCCTCGGCCGCCTGCTGAAACCGGTGCGCGGCCCGCTCGCCGTGGTGATCGGCCTGGTCGCGGCGGACGCGCTGGCCACCATCGCGATGCCCGCGCTGTACCAGCACGGCATCGACAACGGGGTGCGCGCCGGAGCGGAGGCGGTGATCTGGCTGGCCGCCGGGATCGGCGCGCTGGTGATCCTCGCGGACTGGCTCGTGGTCTATCTCCAGACCAAGATGACCGCGCGGGTCGGCGAGACGGTGCTGTATTCGCTGCGCGTCCGCAGTTACGCCCATCTGCAACGGCTCGGGCTCGACTTCTACGAACGCGAACTGTCCGGGAAGATCATGACCCGGATGACGACCGACGTCGACGCGCTCTCGACGTTCCTGCAGACCGGTGTCGCGCAAGCGGTGGTGAGCGCGTTGACCCTGGTCGGGATCGCGGCGGCGTTGATGATCACCGATATCGGGCTGGCGGCGTACGCGCTCGCGGTGCTGCCGATCCTCGTCGTGGCGACGGTGATCTTCCGCCGGGCGTCGTCCAAGGCGTACACCGAAGCACGGGAACGGGTCAGCGTCGTCAACGCGGACATGCAGGAGAACGTGAACGGGCTGCGGGTCGCGCAGGCGTACACGCGCGAGGAGCGCACGGCGGAGAAGTTCGCCTCCCGCAGCGACGAGTACCGGCGTTCGCGACTTCGCGCCCAGCGTCTTGTCGCGACGTACTTCCCTTTCGCCGCGATGCTTTCCGGGCTGGCCGAGGTGGTCGTGCTGATCGTCGGCGCGAACCGGGTCGCGGCTGGCACACTGTCGGCCGGTGTGCTGGTGGCGTTCTTGTTGTACCTTGGCCAGTTCTTCTCGCCGATCCAGCAGCTGTCCTCGGTGTTCGACGGCTACCAGCAGGCTCGGGTCGGCCTGTCGCGCATCGGCGATCTCCTGCGCACGCCGACTTCCGTTCCAGAGGCGGAAAAACCTGTCGCGGTCCCGGAGCGACTACGGGGCGAGGTCTCCTTCAAGGATGTCGATTTCGCTTACACCGCAACGGATGAGCCCGCTCTGACCCAACTGTCGCTGGAGGTCGCGCCCGGCGAGACCGTCGCCTTGGTCGGCGCGACGGGCGCCGGGAAATCGACGGCCGTGAAGCTCGTCGCGCGGTTCTACGACGCGACAGGCGGTGTGGTCCGGATCGACGGAACCGACATCCGTGAATACGATCTGGCCGCCTTGCGCACACGGATGGGCGTGGTACCACAGGAAGCACATCTGTTCTCGGGAACCGTCGCGGACAATGTGCGCTACGGCAGGCCTTCCGCGACCGACGCGGAGGTCGAGGAGGCGGTCCGTTCCGTCGGCGCGCTCGACGGTGTCGCCGCGCTCCCGGCCGGTTTCCACCAGCCCGTCGGCGAACGCGGACGGTCGCTTTCGGCCGGGCAGCGGCAACTCGTCGCCCTCGCCCGCGCCGAACTCGTGGACCCGGACGTCCTCCTGCTCGACGAGGCGACCGCGGCACTCGACCCGTCCACCGAAGCCGCCGTCCTGCGCGCGACGGAACAACTCTCTCGACGCCGCACGACTTTCGTGGTCGCGCACCGCCTCGCCACCGCCGCCAAGGCGGACCGGATCGTCGTGCTGGACCACGGCCGGATCATCGAACAGGGCACCCACGCGGAACTGGTCGCCGCCGGTGGCCACTACGCGCGCCTGTGGTCCTTGGGCTGAACGGATCTTTCGCCGGGTCCGCGGCCAGGACGGAGACGTGACTCGCGTGATCAGACGCCGAACTCACGTGTACGGCGTCTGATCACGCGAGATCCGTGTCCAAGCACGCGAGATCCGTGCCTGATCACGCGAGTTCGCTGCCGCGTCACGACCACTGGGGCCTGGTGGAGCTGGTATTGCGAAAGCCACCTTCGCGCCGCTTGGGCGGGAAGGGCAAGGTGCCGCGTGTCCCGAGCGCCCCGCACGGGACGCTCATCGTCTCGAGCGTGGCGCTCGGGACTCTCGTTCGCAGCCGCCATGCCTTGACGGGCAAGGGAATTTCGGTCGCGTCCGGGCACCGCACCTGTCACGCTGAGCGGCAAATGAAAGAAGAGATCCCGGCGCGGCAGATCCGCGCCGTCCACACCGAGACCACGATCCGCGTCTATCAGGCGTACTCGGCGGCCATCGCCGACGCCGCCCTGAAGGCGGGCACGTTCGTGCCGCCGTTCAAACGCGAACGCATGACCTGGATCAAGCCGTCCTTCCTCTGGATGGCGTACCGCTGCGGCTGGGCCGCGAAGCCCGGCCAAGAGCGCGTGCTCGCCCTCGACATCACTCGCGAGGGCTTCGCCTGGGCGCTCGGACACGCGGCACTCAGCCACTACGACCGCGACGTCCACCCCGACCAGAAGGCGTGGCGGAACGAGGTCAAGACCAGTCCGGTCCGCATCCAGTGGGATCCGGAGCGCAGCGTCCGGCTCGGCCCCCTGAAGCACCGCTCGCTCCAGATGGGACTGAGCGGCGAGGCCGTCGATCGCTATGTCGACAAATGGATCACCGCTGTCACCGACGTGACCCCGGTCATGCGTGAGATTGGCGCCTTGGTCGCGGCGAACCGCATCGAAGACGCCGAAGCGCTGCTACCGGCGGAGCGCCCGTACCCCGGCTAAGGCCGCCACTTGAGGCCGCTCATCCCGGCGACCTCCAGGTCCCGTTCCGAAGCCCACCGGAAGGTCCCCGGCCGGACGTGCACCCCGGCCGTCACCGCCCAGTCCGGCTCGTCGGGCTCGACGTGCTCCATCTCCTTGAAGTCGGCGAGCGTCGGCCACACCGCGGAGCACGAATCGCACATCAAGACGACCTTGCCGGACTCGGTGACCAGCGGGCGCACGCGCCCCTCGTCCCAGAACGACGGGCACTCGTCCAGCCACATCGGCTGCCACCACCTCTCGGGCGATCGGCGGCCGGCACGACACCGGCCGCATCCTCCACCGAGCAAAACCGTCTGACGTGAACTCCAGGCTGTCCCGACACGACGAACCAGTCAATCTTTCCCGACAAAACAGCGACCTGATCTGCACATACAGCGAAACGACAGCAAAGGTCCCCCGCTCCCCCGGCCGGTCGGCGGGGTGCCGGGGTTTCGATCTCTTGATCGAGACAGTGACCCATCGCCTAGTGCGCCACGCCTCACACAGGCCAGTTCCATCACACGGCCGCCACCGAGGGGGTTAGCCTGGTAGGCGCATCAGCGGTGTTCAAGATCTCGAGACGGATAGAGGCGAGTCCAAGCCGTGTCCAGCAGCAGCCCTGCGTCACAATTCGGCCCCAACGAGTGGGTCGTCGAGGAAATGTACGACCAGTTCCTCGCCGACCCCACCTCAGTCGATGCCGCCTGGCACGACTTCTTCGCGGACTTCAAGCCAACGCAGGACGCGCAGACGAAGGCTGACGACGCACGTCAGACCTCAGCGGAGACCGTCAAGGAGGGCGCGGGCGCCAACGGCCAGGCCGCCAAGCCGACGCCGCAGACGGTCCGCAACGCCGAGTCCACCGCGAAGCAGACCGCCCCGGCGAAGGCCGCACCCAAGGCAGCGGCGAAGCCCGCTCCGAAGGCCGCCGCGCCGAAGGTCGCCGAGAAGGCTCCCGCCAAGGCCGCCGAGAAGGACGCCGAGCCGGAGTCGAAGCAGCTCCGCGGCGCCGCGGCGGCGATCGCGAAGAACATGGACGCCTCGCTGTCCGTGCCGACGGCGACGAGTGTGCGCGCGGTCCCGGCGAAGCTGATGGCCGACAACCGCATCGTCATCAACAACCACCTCAAGCGCACGCGCGGCGGCAAGATCTCCTTCACGCACCTCATCGGGTACGCGATGGTCCGCGCGCTGAAGAACTTCCCGAACATGAACCGGCACTACCAGCTGATCGACGGGAAGCCGTTCGCGATCACGCCGGAGCACGTGAACTTCGGTCTCGCGATCGACATGAAGGGCAAGGAAGGTTCCCGCACGCTCGTCGTGGCCTCCATCAAGGCCACCGAGAACATGACCTTCATGCAGTTCTGGCAGGCCTACGAGGAGATCGTCAAGAAGGCCCGCAACGGCAAGCTGACCGCGGACGACTTCGCGGGCACCACGATCTCGCTGACCAACCCCGGCGGCATCGGCACCAACCACTCGGTGCCGCGCCTGCAGGCCGGTCAGGGCGCGATCATCGGCGTCGGCGCCATGCAGTACCCGGCGCACTTCGAGGGCACCAGCGAGAAGGCCCTGGTCGACCTCGGCGTGTCGAAGATCATGACGCTGACCTCGACTTATGACCACCGCATCATCCAGGGCGCGGAGTCGGGCGAGTTCCTCAAGCGCATCCACGAACTGCTGCTGGGCGAAGAGGGCTTCTACGACGACGTCTTCACCAGCCTGCGCCTGCCCTACGAGCCGATCCGCTGGGTCGCCGACATCCCGGACGGCCCGGTCGACAAGACCGCGCGCGTGATCGAGCTGATCGACGCCTTCCGCATGCGCGGTCACCTGATGGCCGACACCGACCCGCTGAACTACCGGCAGCGCAGCCACGCCGACCTCGACGTCCTCTCCCACGGCCTGACGCTGTGGGACCTGGACCGCGAGTTCCCGGTCGGCGGTTTCGCCGGCCAGGAGCGGATGAAGCTGCGTGACATCCTCGGTGTCCTGCGCAACTCCTACTGCCGCACCGTCGGCATCGAGTACACGCACATCCTCGACCCCGAGGAGCGCCGCTGGATCCAGGACCGCGTCGAGATCCCGCACGAGAAGCCGGACCCCGCCGTCCAGAAGTACGTGCTCTCGAAGCTCAACGCCGCCGAGGCGTTCGAGACCTTCCTGCAGACCAAGTACGTCGGCCAGAAGCGGTTCTCCCTCGAAGGCGGCGAGACCGCGATCCCGCTGCTGGACACACTGCTGGACAAGGCCGCCGAGCACGAACTCGACGAGGTCGTCATCGGCATGCCGCACCGCGGCCGCCTGAACGTGCTCGCGAACATCGTCGGCAAGCCGATCGCGCAGATCTTCCAGGAGTTCGAGGGCAACCTCGACCCCGGCCAGGCGCACGGTTCCGGTGACGTGAAGTACCACCTCGGCGCCGAGGGCAAGTACTTCCGCATGTTCGGCGACGGCGAGACCAAGGTGTCGCTGACCGCGAACCCGTCGCACCTGGAGACCGTCGACCCGGTCCTCGAGGGCATCGTCCGCGCCAAGCAGGACATCCTCGACAAGGGTGGCGAGGGCTTCACCGTCCTCCCCGTCCTCATGCACGGCGACGCGGCCTTCGCGGGCCAGGGTGTCGTGGCCGAGACCCTGAACCTGGCGCTGCTGCGCGGCTACCGCACCGGCGGCACCGTGCACGTCATCGTCAACAACCAGGTCGGCTTCACCACCGCGCCCGAGCACTCGCGTTCGAGCGAGTACGCCACCGACGTCGCGAAGATGATCGGCTCGCCGATCTTCCACGTGAACGGCGACGACCCCGAAGCGGCGCACTGGGTGGCCAAGCTGGCCGTCGAGTACCGCCAGGCGTTCCACAAGGACGTCGTGATCGACCTGATCTGCTACCGCCGTCGCGGTCACAACGAGGGCGACGACCCTTCGATGACCCAGCCGGCGATGTACGACATCATCGACACGAAGCGTTCGGTCCGGAAGACCTACACCGAATCGCTGATCGGCCGCGGCGACATCTCCGTCGAAGAGGCCGAGGCCGCGTTGCGCGACTTCTCCAGCCAGCTGGAGCACGTGTTCAACGAGGTCCGCGAGCTGGAGAAGCACGCGGCGAAGGCCAGCCCCTCGGTCGAAGAGGAGCAGCAGGTCCCCGCCAAGGTGCCCACGGCGACCACCTCCGAGGTCATCGAGCACATCGGCGACGCGTTCCTCAACGTCCCCGAGGGCTTCACCCCGCACCCGCGGGTCAAGCCGGTCATGGAACGCCGCCACAAGATGTCCCGCGAAGGCGGCATCGACTGGGCCTTCGGTGAGCTGCTCGCCTTCGGTTCGCTGGCCATGGAAGGACGCCTCGTGCGGCTGTCCGGCCAGGACTCCCGCCGCGGCACCTTCACCCAGCGCCACTCGGTGCTGATCGACCGCAAGAACGGCCAGGAGTACTCGCCGCTGGCCAGCCTGGCCGACGGCCAGGGCCGCGTGATGATCTACGACTCGGCGCTGTCCGAGTACGCGGCGGTCGGCTTCGAATACGGCTACTCCGTGGCCAACTCCGAAGCGCTGGTCATGTGGGAAGCACAGTTCGGTGACTTCGTCAACGGCGCGCAGACCGTCATCGACGAGTACATCTCCTCCGGCGAAGCCAAGTGGGGCCAGCTCTCCGACGTCGTGCTGCTGCTGCCGCACGGTCACGAAGGCCAGGGACCGGACCACACCTCCGGCCGCATTGAGCGCTTCCTCTCCCTGTGCGCCGAAGGCTCCATGACCGTCTCGGTCCCGTCGACCCCGGCGAACTACTTCCACCTGCTCCGCCGTCACGCCCTCGACGGAGTCAACCGCCCGCTGGTGGTCTTCACCCCCAAGTCGATGCTGCGCAACAAGGCCGCGACTTCCCAGGTCGAGGACTTCACCGGCCAGACGAAGTTCATGTCGGTCATCGACGACGCCGTGGTCGACCCGTCGAAGGTGCGCAAAGTCCTGCTGACCTCGGGCAAGCTCTACTGGGAGCTGGTGGCCGAGCGGACGAAGCGCGAGGCGAACGACATCGCGATCGTCCGGGTCGAGCAGTACTACCCGCTGCCGAAGAAGAAGCTGCTGGCGGCGCTCGAGCGCTACAACGGCGCTCCCGCGGTCTGGGTCCAGGAGGAGCCGGAGAACCAGGGTGCGTGGCCGTTCTTCGGCCTGAACCTGCCGCGGAAGCTCCCGGAGGTGTTCTCCAGCCTGGACGTCGTGTCGCGTCGCCCGATGGCCGCACCGTCGGCCGGTTCGTCCAAGGTGCACGAGGTCGAGCAGAAGGCGCTCATCGCGCGGGCCTTCGACTGATCGCCTAGAAGTCCGTGAAGGCCTCCTTCCCTACTCTCAAAGTAGGGAAGGAGGCCTTCACGGCGTTCGGGTGTCGAAAACGGCCGGGCCCGTTCGTGTAGGGGCAAACGACCGAAGGAGACACCATGAACACCCTGCTCGACGGCCTCAAGCTCCCCGAATCCGCGCGCTGGCACGACGGCCGTCTCTGGCTGGCGAACTGGGGCGGCGGCGAGATCCTCGCGGTCACCCCCGGCGGCGAGAGCGAAGTCATCGCGAACGTGCCGAACGCGATGCCGCTCACCTTCGACTGGCTTCCCGACGGCCGCCTGATCATCGTCGACGGCCCGAACGCGAAGCTGCTCAACGCCGACCTGAGCGTCTACGCGGACCTCGCCCCCGTCGCCGCGTTCTGCAACGAGGTCGTGGCAGACGGCCGAGGAAACGCCTTCGTCAACGGCTCGCACGACCTCCAGGCACCCGGCGTCCTCGCCGTCGTCACCCCGGACGGTGAGGTGCGCCAGGTCGCCGACGGGATCCTCTTCGGCAACGGCATGGCCGTCACGCCCGACGACAAGACGCTGATCGTCGCCGAGTCGTACGGCAACCGCCTCACCGCGTTCGACATCGGCGAGGACGGTTCGCTGTCCGGCAGGCGGGTGTGGGCGGACCTCGGCGGCGATCACCCCGACGGCATCTCCCTCGATGCCGAGGGCGCCGTCTGGTACGCGGACGTGGCGGCCAAGCACTGCGTCCGCGTCCGCGAAGGAGGCGAAGTGCTGCAGAAGGTCGAGTCCGATCGAGGCTGCTTCTCCTGCACCCTCGGCGGCGAAGACGGGCGTTCGCTCTACGTCCTCGCCGCCGAGTGGCACGGCTGGGAGAACCCGTTCGGCGACGGGCCGACCGGGCAGGTCCAGGTCGAAAAGCTCTAGCCGATCGCCTCGGAGGTCGCCTTGGCGACCTTCAGGGCGTTCTCCTTGCACAGCTTCTGGTCGATCGGCTTGGACGGCTCGGCACCGCTCACGATGATCTGTGCTTCGACGTTGCCTTGGTAGAGCTTGATCGAGCACTGCCCGTCGGACCGGATGTCGTTGTAACCGGCCTTGGTCGCCTTCGCGAGCGTGGGGATCACTTCGCCGCCGTCCCGCATGGCGTTGTCGTAGCCCGCCTTCGCCCAGTCCTCACCGGAGCCCGTGCCAGGTTCCTTCGACTTCGACAGGTACATGGTCACCAAAGCCGACGGCGCACCGGATTCACGCCAGGAGCACGAAGAGGACGTGTAGACGATGTCGTTGTTCGACGTGCTCGCCGGCTCCTCGCCCTTCGGCGTTTCGAGCGGCGGCAAGTTCCGCACCCCGCTGCCGATCTTCTCGCATCCGGGCATGGACGTGTACTTGTCCGGCGGCCCGGCCTTCTTGGACGACGTCGGCGCGGCGGACGAAGACGAGCCGGAGTCGTCGGAGAGCAGCAGGAACGCCGCGACCCCGCCACCGCCGAGCAGGACCACGGCGCCGAGCACGAGCCCGATGATGAGCCCGGTGTTCGACTTCTTGGGCGGCGGCCCGTATCCGGGCGGCGGATACCCTGGATACCCCTGCGGTGGATACGGCTGCTGAGGCCCCTGATGATAGGGCGGTCCGGGCTGCATACGCAGAGGCTAAAGCCTCGTGATGGTCCTTAGTGGACGAACGCCCCGATTGGGCGCGCGTCACACTAGTTCTGGACGATGACTTTCACCGCGGGCGACCAGGACGCACCGTTCGATCCCGTGGCCAAGGCCGACACCGTGTGCTCTCCGTTCGAGATCTGGGTCGTATCCCAGTCGATGTTCCAGTTGAGCCCGGACGTGGCGGTGCCGATGAGCGTCTGCTGGGCGACGTAGAACGCCACCGTGGTCGCGTTCGTGGCCGTGGCGTTCACGAGGACCGTCCTCCTGACCGTCTCTCCCGTCGCCGGGCTGGTGAGCGTCGCCGTGACCCCGGTCGGGCAGGCGTTCACCCAGGAGCACATGTTGAGCACGATGATCCCCACCGCGGCCCCCGCCCCCGCCAGCAAGGCCTGCAGGATGACCACGACACCCGCCGCCGAAATGGCGAGACCGACCGATCCCAACAACACCGCGCAGGCGATGACGGGGGCGGCGCCTGCCGTGAGCAACGCGGCGGCGAGCCCGAGCAGCGCGGCGGCCGCGACGGCGACGACCCAGCAGGTGATCTTGCATCCCCAGCACCCGCTGGCCCCCTCTGGTCCCGCCCCCAGCGCATCCCGGTCGGCGAGCGGGGTCAGCGTGTTGTAGATGGTGGGGTACTGCGCCGCTGTCGGCATCGTGGAGAAGAACACGTAGGAGCTGTTGTCGGCGTTCTCCACCGTGACGGTCCAGGTACCCGGCATGGGTGTCCGGATCATGCAGCTTTGCAGCATCCTCGGGTCATTGTTGTTGCACACGACGAAACGGGCGTCGGTCTGGCTGGGCGTCACCGTATTGCCACCGGGGTCCTTCAAGGTGACATTGACCCCGGCGGGATAGGCACCGCTTTCCGTTGTCACGCTGCCCATGAGAAAAGGCACGTCATGGTCGACGACGATCGTCAACGTTTGAGTGGAGTCCTCACTCAAAGTGCCTCGCAAAGCCGCCAGCGGATGAGTCGACCCGGATCCCACCGAGCCCTCCCCTTGGGCGGGAACCACGTATCCCGCACAATAACAATTCGGACCGTCGACTTGGTTCTCGACGAGCACGGCCACCTTGCCACCCCTTTGCGATACCACCGAAACGCTGGACATGTCCGTGCCACCGACACGCCGACCGCAGGCACATCAAGGAAACCACGGGTGCCGCGATCGGGTTCGACCACGGAATACGGATTCGTCTTCGTCTTTCACAGTGCGATGGCCGAATAGGCGACCATTTACCGTGAGGCGTACGCGCCGACTCCAAGAAGGATCCACCCGGCGGCCTGACCTGCCCAGACCTGTTCGGCGATGTCAGCCTTTCGAGGATGCTTCGTCACCCATCCGCAGCCGACCTCATATCACACAGAGACCGGACTCCCTGTCGCCGCGAAAGGCGCGGAAACAACACTCGGAAATTGGCGAACTTTTGACAAAAAAGCAGGTCCGACATCCATTGTGGACA
The DNA here is from genome assembly GCF_000384215.1 of Amycolatopsis alba DSM 44262. Classification (NCBI taxonomy): domain Bacteria; kingdom Bacillati; phylum Actinomycetota; class Actinomycetes; order Pseudonocardiales; family Pseudonocardiaceae; genus Amycolatopsis; species Amycolatopsis alba. The sequence continues at coordinate 2,308,528 of NZ_KB913032.1, forward strand.
AACGGAAAGGCCCCCTTCCCAGCAGGAGGAAGGGGGCCTTCACGTACTCCAGGGATGGATCAGACGGTCAGCGACCAGCTGTTGAGCGTGCCGGTGTCGACCCGGTACACGTCCTGCACCTTGAGCTTCCAGGCGCCGTTCGCGGCCTCGGCCGCGGCGTTGACGGTGTACGTGGTGTTGATGTTGTCGGACGAGTCGTTGCTCGAACCCTTCAGGCGGTACGAGGTGCCGTCCGGCGCGACCAGGTCGATGACCAGGTCACCGACGTAGGTGTGGGTGATGTTCACCGCGACCTTGGTGGTGCCCGAAGCGTTGCGGGCGCAGTTCGCGACGGTGATCGTGCTCGTCACCGCGGCACCGGCGTCGGGGATGGCGATGACGCCGCTGTTGGTCTGCGTGCCACACGGCGTCGGCTCGGGGCCGGGGCCACCGCCGGTACCGGTGTTGAGCAGCACGTTCGGCGAGCCGGCGCCGGGGCTGGTCACCTTGTCCTTGACGCCCGCGTTGACCAGCGCGTCACGGACCTGGGCCGGGGTGGCCGTCGGGTTGGCGGAGACGTACAGAGCCGCCGCGCCGACGACGTGCGGGGTCGCCATCGAGGTGCCGCTGATGGTGTTGGTGCCGTTGTTCAGCCACGCCGACGTGATGCCGCTGCCCGGCGCGAAGATGTCGAGGCAGGTGCCGATGTTGGAGAAGTCGGACTTGGCGTCGGTGTTCGTGGTCGAGCCGACGGTGATCGCCTCGGGCGTGCGGGCCGGGGAGGTGTTGCACGCGTTGGCGCCGTAGTCGTTACCGGCCGCGACGCCGTAGGTGACGCCTGCCGCGATCGACCGCTGGACGGCCTGGTCGAGCGTCGCCGAGGCGCCGCCACCGAGGCTCATGTTCGCGACGGCGGGCTTGACGGCGTTCGCGGTCACCCAGTCGATACCGGCGATGACACCGGCGGTCGTCCCGGAACCGGAGCAGTTCAGCACGCGGACGGCGACGAGTTTGACGCCCTTGGCCAGACCGTGCGCGGTACCGCCGATGGTGCCGGCGACGTGGGTGCCGTGGCCGTTGCAGTCCGTGGCGTCGTTGTCGTTGTCGACGGTGTCACGGCCGTGCGTGGCGCGGCCCCCGAAATCGGGGTGCGTGGTGAGGATGCCGGTGTCGACGACGTACGCGGTGACGTTCGACGCCGTGGTGGTGTAGCTGTACTTCTGGTCAAGCGGGAGGCTCTGCTGGTCGACCCGGTCGAGGCCCCACGACGGCGGGTTCAGCTGATCCGTCGAGATGGAAACGGTCTGGTTCTGCTCCACGTAAGCGACCGCGGGGTCGGCGGCGACGCGCTTCGCCTGCTTTTCGGTCAGAGCACCGGAGAAGCCGCGGACCGACGACGCGAAGGTCTTCTCGACCGTGCCGCCGTGCCGGTTCGTCACGCTCTTCGCGGTGGCCTCGACCGACGAGCCGTCCTTCAGCACGACGATGTAGCTGTCCTTGATCGCCTTCGCGCTGCCCGCGTTGACGATCGAACCTTCCGCCGCCGACGCGACGGTGGTGCCGCCGAGCGCGGTCAGCACGGCGACAGCCGCCGTGACGCCGAATACCGGCAGTCGTCTCTTCAAGGATCCCAGGGAATTGTTCAAGATATTCCTCCCAGGCAGGGTCGACCCGCGGACATGAAGGCCCGCCGGATCGTTGTGGGGGTGCATCAGAGGTGAAGCGCGTTCACTCAAGAGCGCAGGCTGAGACTAAGTCCCGTTTTCACCCCAAGGAAGACCTTGCATTACGGACAACCCGGTAGTAATGGGCGCCGCATCGACGCAGCTCGGGCACCGATCAGCCCCCGCCTTTAGTCGCGTTTTACGCCCGTACGGCCCACGAAGAATTGGGAATCCGCACATCTGGTGGTCGCTTCCCGGACCACCGATCGTTTCAGCGGCGTGGAAGTACACACGGATGGCCGCCTACTAAAGTCGCGACGTCCTCGCGCGGAAATCGATTTCCATCCTACCTTCGGAGGGCGCACACTCTGGCGCATGCTGATCCGACAGGAAATCCCGGCCGACATCGAGGCGATCCACGCCGTCCATCTGGCCGCGTTCGCGAAACACAGCGTCCCGGTGGTCGAGGCGAAGCTCGTCGACGAGCTCCGTGCGGACGGTGATCTGATCGGCGCACTGTCCATCGTGGCCGAACGCGACGGGAAGGTCGTCGGCCACGTCTGCTGCAGCCCGTCCCGGCTCGGCTCCGACGAGAAGTCGACGGTGGGCCTCGGCCCGCTCGGCGTCCTGCCCGAGCATCACGCCACCGGCGTCGGCTCCGCGCTCGTGCACGCCGTCCTCGGCGCGGCGGACGCGCTCGGCTACGGGGCCGTGGTCCTGCTGGGCGACCCGAACTACTACTCCCGCTTCGGCTTCGTACTCGCCGAAAGGCACGGGATCACGCCGCCGGTCGCGGACTGGGCGCCGCATTTCCAGGTCCGCACCCTGCGCGCGTACACCCCGGAACTCCAGGGCGAGTTCCGCTATTCCCCGGCCTTCGACCGCCTCTAGGCGGGCGCGAGAAGGTTGTTCCGGCGCAGGAACTCCTCGGCGACGTCGAGCGGGTTGCGCTTCTCCTCGCTGAACTGGACGTTCAATTCGGTCAGCTGATCAGTCGTGAGCGCGGCCGAAACCCGGTTCAGCGCGTCGACCTCCTTCGGCGACAACGTCCCCTTCGCGACGAGGGGGACGATGTTCTGCGCGGGGAACATGTTCTTGTCGTCCACCAGCGGCACGAACCCGTTCGCGGCGATCGACGACGACGTGCTGAACAGGTCGGCGACCTGGATGTCACCGGACTTCAGCGCCGCGACCGTGACCGGGCCGCCGGTGTCGGTCGTGCGGATCTCGGCGAACTCGCAGCCGTAGAGGGTCTTGATCTTGTCTTTCCAACGGCTGCTCCACTGGCCGGGACCACCGAGCACGAGTTCCTTGCACCGCTTGCCGAGATCGGAGAACGTCCTGATCCCGGAATCGGCGAGTTCCTTGCGCACCACCAGAAGATCCTTGTCCTCGGCCGGCGCCTGTTCGAGCACCTCGAACCCGGACGGCAGCTTCTGCTTCAGCTGCGCGTAGACGTCCTGCGGGGTGGTCGCCTGCGTGTCCTTGTCGAAGTAGCGCAACAGGTTCCCGCTGTAATCCGGTACCACCGAAAGCGATTTGTCCTGCAATGCCTTGACGACGACCTCGCGGCTGCCGACCGGCGGGCGCACGGTCACGTTCTCCGCGCCCGCGTTGCGCAACGCTCCCGCGTAGATCTGGGCCAGCAGAAGACTTTCCCCGACGTCGGACGCGCCGATGATGATGTCACCGGTCGTACCGCCTTCGGCACCACCTGCGAGCGGGTTGCCACAGCCCGCCGCCAGCACCGCCAGCAAAGCGATCCCGGCGCAGAACGCCGCCACCGTCCGCCTCATGCCTTCGCCTTCTTCCCGCTCGCCACCTGCGCCAACCGGACACCCTTGGGCACCAGCAGCCGCTGGACGCCCGCCAGTGCCAGATCCAGCACGACGGCGAGCAGCGTCGTCAGGAGCGCGCCCGCCACCACCTGGGGATAGTCCAAAATGGCCAGTCCGTCGAGCAGGAACCGGCCGAGCCCGCCGAGCCCGACGTACGCGGCCACGGCGGCCGTCGCCACCAGTTGCAGCACCGAGTTCCGCACCCCGCCGAGCACCAGCGGCAGCGAGATGGGCACCTCGACCTTCCACAGCCGCTGCCAGCCGGTCATCCCGATGCCCTGCGCCGCGTCGACCACGCCGTGGTCGGTCGCCTGCAGGCCCGCGTACGTCCCGGCGAGGATCGGCGGGATGGCGAGCACAACGAGCCCGATGATCGTCGAGATCTCGCTTTCGGTGAAGAGCAGGAACAGGAAGGTCACCAGTCCCAGCGTCGGCAGCGCGCGGATCGCGTTGCCACCGCTCACCAGCAGGACCGCGCCGCGGCCGGTGTGCCCGACGTAGAGCCCGAGCGGGATCGCGATGATCAGCGCGAAGACCAGCGCCAGCACCGTGTAGCCGAGATGCTGCAGCAGCCGGGTGAGGATGCCGTCCGGGCCCTGCCAGTGGGCCGGGTCGCCGAACCAGTTCAGGACGTCGCCGATCATTTCGCCCCCGCCGTGGTCGCCGCCCGGTCCCAGGGCGTGAGGAGATCGCGGAGCCGGACCAGCAGCAGGTCGACGATCAGCGCGAGCAGCAGGGTCGCGACGATCCCGACGACGATCGGCGAGAAGTACTCGCGCTGGAAGCCGTCGGTGAACAGCACGCCGAGCCCGCCGGTGCCGATCAGCGCGCCGACGCTGACCAGGCTGATGTTGCTGACCGAGGCCACCCGGACACCCGCCGCGAGCACCGGCACCGAAAGCGGCAGCTCCACGGTGAGGAAGCGGCGCGCGGGTTTGTAGCCGACCGCCGTTGCCGCGGCGACGACATGCGGCGGGACGGCGTCGAGCGCGTCCAGCACCGGCCGCACCAGCAGGGCCGAGGTGTAGACGGTCAGCGCGACGATGACGTTGACGCTGTCGAGGATCTTCGAGCCGATGATGCCGGGGATCACCACGAACAGGGCGAGCGACGGGATCGTGTACAGCAGGTTCGACACCACCAGCAGCACGGACCGGACCGCGGCGAACCGGTGGCCGAGCCAGCCTGCCAGCACCGCGATCACCAGGCCCAGCACCAGCGGGACCAGCGAGAGGTAGATGTGGTCCAGCAGGTCGCCGAAGAACTGCGAGCGGTTGTTGGCGCTGCCCAGATAACGTCCGAGCTCCGCGAAGAAGTCGCCCATCAGGAACCCAGTGGCAGCGTTTCGATCACTTCGAGTACTTGCCGGGCTCTGACCACGCCGAGCACCTTGTTGCCGTCGTCGACCACCACGCCGAGGCTGGCGGGCGAAGACAGCGCCGCGTCGAGCGCGCCGCGGATCGGCGATCCCTTGACGTACAGCGATCCGCCCGCGACGAGGTCGGTCTCGGCGAGCTCCCCGTCCACAGTGGACCCAGGACGCAGCCAGCCCCGCGGCTGGCCTTCGGCGTTGACCGCGACCAGCCATTCGTCGGACGGACCGGGGACCGGCTTGCCGACCTCGACCCGGTTGATCTCTTCGACGACGATCCCTTCCGCCGAAAGGAAGGAAAGGCCGCGGTAGCCGCGATCCTTGCCCACGAACGACGCGACGAAGTCGTCGACGGGATGGCGCAGGACCTCGGACGGCGTGCCGTACTGCGCGAGCACGCCACCGACCCGGAGCACGGCGATCTTGTCGCCGAGCCGCACGGCCTCGTCGATGTCGTGGGTGACGAACACGATCGTCTTCCCCAGCTGTGACTGCAGGCGCAGCAGCTCGTCCTGCAGTTCCTCGCGGACGATCGGGTCGACGGCGGAGAACGGCTCGTCCATCAGCAGCACCGGCGAATCCGCCGCGAGCGCCCTGGCGACGCCGACGCGCTGCTGCTGGCCGCCGGAAAGCTGGGCGGGGTACCGCTTGCCGAGCTCCGCCGGCAGGCCGACGGTCTCGAGCAGTTCGGCCGCGCGCTTGCGGGCCTTGCCCTTGTCCCAGCCGGTCAGCAGCGGCACGGTGGCGACGTTGTCCAGGACTGTCCTGTGTGGAAAGAGCCCGGCGTGCTGGATGACGTAGCCGATGCCGCGGCGCAGCAGCGCCGGGTCGCCTTCGCTGACGTCCTTGCCGTCGAGCAGCACGGCGCCCGACGTCGGCTCGACCATGCGGTTGATCATCCGCAGCGACGTGGTCTTGCCGCAGCCGGACGGGCCGACGAAGACGGTGATGGTGCCGTCCTCCACGGTGAGGTTCAGGTCGTCGACCGCGACCGTCCCGTCCGGGTACCGCTTGGTCACGCCACGGAACTCGATAGTCACGTGTCTCTCCCCATGTCTGGTCGAAAAACCGTAGCCCACATCGGCCCTGTTGGCACGGTGTCTCAGCGAACGAGTCACTAGGCTGCGAGCCGTGAGTCTCTCCGTCGATGACGTCCTCGCGGCGCACGGTGTCCACGTGCGACCGCTCCATCGGGTGATTTCCCTGCTCCGGGCGGATTGGCGGGACCTCGGCGAACTGGTCCGGGTCAGTACCGCGCCACGCCGGAGTGTCGAAGACGTCCTGAACGCGCTCGGCGACGACCTCGAGCGCACCGAGTCGCGCATGCGGCTGGCCCCCGCCGCCCGTGAGAAGTACGCGCGCTTCGAGACCCCGGACCGGAAAACCGACCCGGACCTGCTGAAGACCATCACCAGCTACGTCGAAAACGTGCCGGCGCCGCTGGCCGCGCTCGACCACGTGCAGGCGACCCCGGAGACCGTGCTCGACCGGGCGCTGTGGCTGGACGAACGGTACGACCTCGGCAAGGCGAAGCTGCTGTTCCTTGGCGACCACGACCTCACTTCCCTGGCCGTGCGCGCGTTGCGGCCCGACGCGGACCTCACGGTCGTCGATCTCGACGACCGCGTGCTGGCCTACATCGACGAACTCAGCGAGCGGTCCGTCCGCACCCTGCACACGGATCTGCGGGTCGGACTGCCACCGTCGGTGACCGGGCGGATGGATCTCGTGTTCAGTGATCCGCCTTACACCCCCGAAGGAATGGGCTTGTTCGCCGCGCGCGGGGTCCAGGCCCTCACCGAACCCTCGGACGGGCGGCTGCTGCTCGCCTACGGCTACAGCCCCCGGCATCCCGCTCTGGGCGCGCAGGTGCAGCGGGCGCTCGCGACGCTCGGGCTGACCTTCGAGGCGATCCTGCCGGATTTCAACCGGTACTTCGGCGCGCAGGCGATCGGGAGCGCGGCGGACCTCTACGTCTGCCAGCCGACCGCGAAGTCGAAGAAGAACCGCGGCGGCAAAGGAAAGGCCGCGATCTACACGCACGGACCGCAGTCGGTGGAGTCCGCAGGCGCGGCCAAGCCGTCCCTGCTGGACAAGCTGCACGAAATCGCCACCGAGGGCGGGCTGGCGCTGGAGTCACGGCCGGTCGACTGGTCCGTTTCCGGGCCCGAAGGCGACGCGGTCGCGATGGATCTTTCGGCCGACCCCGGCCCGTGGCTGCTGCGGACCCTGCTGGGCACCAACGCGCGGCGGCTGGCGCTGCTGGTCCCGAACTCGCATCCCGACCTGACGAACGCCGAGGCGCAAGGCGCGCTCAACGGGCTGATCGGGCGGAAGTACAAACTGCGGCTGCTGCGGAGCACCCCGGACAACCGGCACGCCGTCGTCGTCGCGGACGCGGTCGAGCATCAGGAAGAGCTGCTGACCCGTGCGCACGCGCGGCTGGCGAACGTCTCGCTGGACGTCCCTTCGGACCTGACGGACGCGCGGCTGATCGACCTGCCGCGGCATCGGCTGGCGGAACTGATCGGCTGACGGGCGGCGTGTTCACGCACTCCGGCTTTCGCGACACCTCCCGGCGACACCGACCGCCTGGTGGGCCCTGACGGGAAGGTGGCGTTGCGAAAGCCACTTTCGCAACGTTGAAGGTTGCGAAAGTGGCTTTCGCAACCCGTCTTCCAGACCTGCTCGGCTGGAGGAAAGGCGAAAGTCCCTTCAGCTCCTAGACGACGCCGTCGGCCTCCGCGGCCTTCGCGACCGCGGCGGCCACCTCGGGCGCGACGCGCGGGTCCAGCGGGCTCGGGACGATGCGGTCCGGGCCCAGGTCGTCCTGCGCGACGGCGAAGATCGCCTCGGCGGCGGCCAGCTTCATGTTCTCCGTGATCGCCCGCGCGCCGGAGTCCAGCGCGCCGCGGAAGACACCGGGGAACGCCAGCACGTTGTTGATCTGGTTCGGGAAGTCGCTGCGCCCGGTCGCCACGATCTTGGCGTACCGCGACGCCGCGGCCGGGTGGACCTCCGGGTCCGGATTGGACAGCGCGAACACGATCGCGTCGTCGGCCATCCCGGCCAGCAGGGACTCGTCGATGGTCGCCCCGGACAGGCCCAGGAAGACGTCGGCGCCCTTCAGCGCTTCGCCGAGGCCGCCGCGCAAGCCCGCCGTGTTCGTCGTCTCGGCGAGCTTCTGCTTGATCGGGTTCAGGCCTTCGCGCCCGGAGTGGATGATGCCGCGCGAGTCGAGCACGGTGACGTCCGCGACGCCGGCGTTCTGCAGGATCCTGGCGCAGGCCACCCCGGCCGCGCCCGCGCCCGAGACGACCACGCGCTGGCCGGAGATGTCCTTGCCGAGAACCTGGTTCGCCCCGCGCAGCGCGGCCAGCGTGACGATCGCCGTACCGTGCTGGTCGTCGTGCATGACCGGGCAGTCGAGGGCCTCTTTGAGCCGGTCTTCCAGCTCGAAGCAGCGCGGCGCCGAGATGTCCTCCAGGTTCACCGCGCCGAACGACGGGCGCAGCCGGACCAGGGTCTCGATGATCTCGTCGACGTCGGTCGTGTCGAGCACCAGCGGGATGGAGTCGAGCCCGCCGAAGGTCTTGAACAGGACCGACTTGCCCTCCATGACCGGCAGCGAAGCGCTCGCGCCGATGTCACCGAGACCGAGCACCGCCGTACCGTCGCTGACCACCACGACCAGCCTGTCCGCCCACGTGTACCGCTTCGCCTTGGCCGCGTCCTCGGCGATCGCCCGGCTCACCTTCGCCACCCCAGGCGTGTACGCGACCGAGAGGTCACGGGGCGAGGAGATCGGGCGCGTCGCGGCCACGGAGAGCTTGCCGCCCTCGTGCCCTTCGAAGATCTCGGTGTCCGTCACTGGCGTGGTCATCGTGGTTCCCGTCATTGCATCCGCCGTGTCTAAGGACGGCGAAGTCTCGATTCGAGCGAAGGTCATGGGATTCTCCTGGGACTGCGAGCGGGGGAACTGGCCGGTGAACAGGCCAAAACTGGGCATGGCCCGGCCACCTGGGTTAACTCGTCCTCCGACACGGCAGCCCAGCGCGGTAGCGCCGGCCTGTCGGCGAAGCGTCCAATCGGCCATCGGTGCCGTGGGTGTGGCGACGGCCGCGGACGCAGCGGTCAGAACATTGTGACAGGCATGCGGACCAGTGTGCCCCTCTGGTGCGGTTCATGTCACAAACGGGTCCGGCTTTCCGCAGCTCAAGAGAGGTTTCGCAAGACGTCCGTCCGGCTTGGGAAGGGCTCGTTAGCATTGAGGCATGCAAGCCAGGCGCCTCAGCATCTCCGACTGTTTCGAATTCACCCCGCGCGTTTTCCCCGATCACCGCGGCCTGTTCGTGGCGCCGTACCAAGAGGAAGCGTTCGTCGAAGCGGTCGGGCACCGGCTTCGCCTGGCCCAGACCAACACCAGCGTTTCCCAGCGCGGCGCCGTCCGCGGGCTGCATTTCGCGGACACCCCGCCGGGGCAGGCGAAATACGTGTACTGCCCGAGCGGTTCGCTGCTGGACGTCATCGTCGACATCCGCGTCGGCTCACCCACTTTCGGCGAATGGACGTCCGTGCTGCTCGACAGCGCCGAGTACAAGGCGGTCTACATCGCCGAAGGCCTCGGCCACGCTTTCATGTCGCTCGAAGACAACACGGTCATGTCCTATCTCTGCTCCGAGCCGTACAACCCGGCGGGCGAGCACGGCGTCAACCCGCTCGACGCCGATCTCGCGTTGCCGTGGCCGCGGGACATCGAACCCGTGGTGTCCGAAAAGGACACCGGCGCGCCTTACCTGAAAGAAGCCCTGGAGCAGGGGTTGCTGCCGCGGTACGACGAATGCGTGGCGTATTACGAGAAGTTGCGGACCGGGAACTGAGCTAGCGCGGCACGTCCTCGGCCAGCACCCGTTCCACGTTCCGCTCCGCCAGCGCGGTGATCGTCACGAAGGGGTTCACCCCGGTACTGCCGGGGATCAGCGACCCGTCGGTCACGTAGAGGTTCCGATAGCCCTTCACCCGGCCGTAGAGATCGGTGGCCTTGCCCAGCACCAACCCGCCCAACGGGTGATAGGTGAACCGGTTCTCGAACGACCGGGTGTCCCCGAACAGATCGCTCCGGTAGATCGTGCGATTCGCGCGGTTGACCTTGTCGAACAACGACTTCGCCGAGTCGATCGACGGATTCCCCTGCTCGGCGCTCCACCGCAGCCGCGCGGAGTCGGTCGCGGCGTCGTAGGTGAAGTGGCCGCGTTCGGGGTTCTTCGTGATCGCCAGGTACAGGCTCAGCCACGTCTCGATCCCGGCGGGCACCGGCGCGACCTCGGCGAAGACCGGGTTCACCGGGTCGTCCCACGCGTCGATGCCGAGCGCGGGCATCCCCGACTGGAGCGATCCGCCGAGATCCCACGCGTGGTTGGCGCGGCCCAGCATCACGTTGCCGTTGGTGCCCCAGCCGCGGCCGACCTCGTCGTTCAGTTCGGGCAGCGTCCCGGTTTCCCGCGCCCGCACGAGCAGTTCCGTCGAACCGAGGCTTCCCGCGCCGAGGAACAGGTACTTCGCGCCGAGCTGTTTCCTCGCCACGACCGTGCCGTCCTCGGAGGTTTCGTGCACGGTGAGGACGTAGGTGCCATCGGTCTGCCGGGTGATCCCGCGGACCTGGTGCAGCGTCTTGATGGTCACCTTCCCGGTGCCCAGCGCCGCCGCGAGGTAACTCTTGTCGAGGGAACGCTTGCCGTGGTTGTTGCCGTAGATGACCTCCGACGCGAGCGCCGACCGCGGCACCGTGCCCGCTTCTTCCCGCTTCATGTACTCGAAGTCGTAGACGCTCGGCACGAACACGGTCTTGAGGCCCGCCCGCGCCGCGGCCTTCCGCGAAACCCGTGCGTAGCGATAGGACCGGCAGGTCTCGAACCAGTCCTGGTCGATGTTGTTCACCCCGAGGGCCTGGTTGGCGCGGGGAAAGTAGGTCCCGTACATCTCGTCCGCGTCGACCGCGGGCAGGATCTCTTCGAAGTACGACCGCCTCGGCGTCACGGCCATCGCGCCGTTGACCAGCGAACCGCCGCCGACACCCCGGCCGACGTAGACGGACATGTCGCCGTGGTCCACCTTGTCGAGGACGCCGGGGTACCGCTTGATGTCCCGGTTGGCCAGGTCCAGCCACAGGAATGAGGCGAGCGGGGCCTGCGTGCGGTCCTTGAACCACGCGGCCCGCCGGTCCGGCCGGAGCATGTCGCAGAAGACCTTGCCGTCAGGACCGGGATCGGCCCACAGTTTGCCCATTTCGAGCATGACGGTGGGAATCCCGGCCTCGCCGAGGCGCAGCGCGGTGACCGCGGCGCCGTAACCGGTGCCGACGACCACGGCCGTCGAGAAGCCCGGTGCCGTTTCTTCGGCCTGCGCGGTGGAAATCGTGGTGAGCCCGAGAGCGGCGGCGGAGTTGAGCGCGGTGAACCCGAGGAACTTGCGGCGCGACAGTGGGGACATGGGCCGATGATCGCCCGCCGTTCGAGGCGGCTTCAAGACCGAATCCGAAATGGATTCGCGTCAGCTGGGTAAACACCGTTTATTTTCACTCGAACGGGGTGATCTCCGGGGTCCCCTTGGGGGCCTTCCCCGATGTGACCGCGGCCGCGACAGACCACTCTTTCGAGTCATGAGACGCCTCCTCGCAGCGGCCGCGGCCGCGCTCTCCGCCGCCGCCCTCCTCGCCCTGCCCGGCCACGCCTCCGCGGCGTCGTCCCCCGATTTCGACTTCTCCGCGTGCCCCGCCCCGCCCGCCGGCGCCGACCCCGGCACCTGGCGCTGCGAAGCCTTTGTCTCCCAAGGACTCCTGACCATCGGCGACCGCGAGATCCAGCTCGGCGAGATACGGCTGACGTTCTCCGAAGGCAAAATCGGCGGGAAGTACGCGCAGGTGTTCGGCGAACTGCGGCACGCCCCGGCGCGGATCAAGGACACCTTCGGCGCGAGCTTGCAGCTGAAGTACGGCGGCTACTCGGACTTCCTGTCGAACGCCGAACGGCGCGGCGAGCTGGACCTCTACGCGGTCCTGCGGCATCCCTTACTGCCCAAGGGATGCACGATCGGCACCCTCGACGCGCCGCTCCATTCGGTGGTCAAGGACGATCCCGCGGTACCCCTCGAGGTGATCTCGCAAAACCCGAAGACGGTGAAGTTCGGCGTCGTCGACTCTCAGCTCGCCCTGCCGCGCACGACCGGCTGCGGTCCACTGTCGCCAGTAGCCGACCACTTGCTCGGACTGCCCTCGGAGAGCGGGAAGAACACCTTCAAACAGGTGACCTACGTGCAGTTCAAGGCCCTCTGACCCGCCGCGGGCGCCGTCACTCGGCCGACGTCCGTGCAGGTCACCTCCCCCGGCTCAACCGAGGAAGCTCGACCTCATGTCCCGAAGGCCCCTTCAAGACGTTCGACGTCCCAAAGGCCCCCTTCAGGACATCCTGGAGCGCGACTCGGGGGCGCCAGAACCCAGCGGGCGTGACACGAAGGGAGCGTTCCGGCCTACGAGTCCGGAACCGGACGAGCCTCGCTCAGCCAAGGGACCCAAGCCTCGTCGCCGTCCTCGAACGCCTCGATCGTCACGCTGGAATCCTGACCTCCCGATCGACGCGGTCGTACCTATTTCTTCTTGGTGACCCAGATGGTGATGGTCGCGGTCACGACGGGCTTCCCGTTCGTGTCCGTGATCGTCACCGGCACGGGGAGTTCGAAACCCTCGTCGCCGAATTCCGGCAGCTCCGGCAGTTCCGCGACCGCGCGCAGGCCCGTCTCGGCCTTCGCCACGTACTCGACCGTCATCCCCTTGGGCAGCCAGCGATGCGTCGCCGGGACGGTCGCCTCGGCGAGCATGCCCATGGCGATCTCGGCGAGGTTGCATGCCGCGATCGCGTGAAAAGTCTTGATGTGGTTGTAAACACCCCACCACTTCGGGGACGTCACCTCGCACCGGCCGGCGCGCAGTTCGCGCACCGACGGGAGCACCGTCCGGAAGTACGGCACACGCAGGCACATCGCCGCCGAGAACAGCTGCTTGCCGACCGGCTTCCCGGCCAGCCGGTTCCACATCGCGTAGGTCGGATTCTGCGCCATCACGGTCTCCTCATCATGTTACTCACCGGTAGCATAACCGGACCGCAGGCTATATTCGCAACCGTGGCTCATCGGCTCTTCCTCCTCCGGCATGGTCAGACCGAGTGGTCCGTCAACGGACGGCACACCGGACGCACCGACATCCCGCTCACGGCCGCGGGCGAAGGGCAGGCCCGCGCGGCGGGCGGCACCCTGCGCGCGGTGCTCGGCGGAAGCCCCGCGCTCGTCCTCTCCAGCCCCCGCACCCGCGCGCTGCGGACGGCCGAGCTGGCCGGGTTGCGCGTCGACGAGGTCACCGAAGAGCTGGCCGAATGGGACTACGGCGACTACGAAGGCGTCACCACGCCCGTGATCCGCGAAACCGTTCCCGGCTGGACGGTCTGGTCGCATCCGATCCCCGGCGGCGAAAGCGCGGAGGACGTCAACACCCGCGCGGACAAGCTGATCGACAGCGTCCGCGAGCCGCTCGGCAAGGGTGACGTGATCCTGGTCGGCCACGGTCACTTCAGCCGCGTGCTGGTCGCGCGCTGGATCGGCCTGCCGTCGACGGCGGGCGTCCACTTCGGACTCGACCCGGCCGGTGTCGCGGTGCTCGGCGACGAACGCGGCGAGCCGCAGATCGAACACCTCAACCTGCTCCCCACCACAGAGGACTGAAATGGACGACCGAATCCGGCGGATCCGCGAAGAAGACGTCAACGCCGTCGTCCAGCTCGTCTACGACCTCGCCGAGTTCGAACGCGCCCCGGACGAATGCCACCTCACGCCCGAGCAGCTGCGCGTCGCCCTGTTCGGTGAAGCTCCGGGCCTGTTCGGTCACGTCGCCGAAGTCGGCGGCGAGATCGTCGGCTACGCGCTGTGGTTCCTCAACTTCTCCACGTGGCGCGGCGTGCACGGCATCTACCTGGAGGACCTCTACGTCCGCCCCGAGCAGCGCGGCTCCGGCCTCGGCAAGGCCCTGCTGGCCACCCTCGCGGCCGTCTGCGTCGAGCGCGGCTACGCCCGCCTCGAGTGGTCGGTGCTGAACTGGAACCCGGCTCAGGGCTTCTACAAGTCCCTCGGCGCGGTGCCGATGGACGAGTGGACCGTCGACCGGCTCACCGACGAACCCCTCAAGGCGCTCGCCGCCCAGGTCTAGCCCGGCCCGAAGACGCGACTCGGGTGCTCAGACCCGGAACTCACGTGACTGGAGGCGGAACTCGCAGGTACGGCTCCGATCACGCGAGTTCCGTCTCCAAGCACGCGAGTTCCGTCCCTGAGCACGCAAGCCCCGAGTTCAGGAGTCGCGCTCTTCGCGTTCGCGGCGCGCCGCGCGCCCCGCGGCGCCGTCGCGTTCGGCGGCCTCTTCTTCGGTCTCGCCTTCCCGCAGCCCGAGCGCCCACGCGCGAGCCGGGCGGCGGAACAGCAGCACGATGACGGCGACGCCGATCAGGCCCAGCGGTACACCCCACAGCGGCTGCCCGGACGGGCCGGCGCCGTACCAGCCGACCCCGATCAGGATCAGCGCGACGACCACGCCGGGCGACCTCGCCCAGGTCTTCCCCAGCACCAGCCCGGCCGCGCAGGCCACCGTTCCGGCGGCGAGGACGAGGTAATAGACGACCTCGGCCAGCAGGTTCTCCGGTCCGGCCTGGCCGTTGACCAGGAGCAGGACGGCGAACACGATCAGGGCGAGCCCCGGCAGCGCGGTGATGACCCCGGCGAGGCGGACTTCACGGGGCGCGGGCGAGAGCTTGTCGGCGATGGACACGGCGAAACAGCCTTCCAGGCTTCCGGACACGGCGCTCCACCAGGGCGGGTCACCGTACGTGAGCACTTTCAATCGTATGCCACCCGGTCGGCCGTTTTCGTCCGGCCGCCGACAGGGAAAAAATAAGGATGTCGTCGATGAGCGGGCGGTCGCTCGGGTGCACTTGTCACGACGGAGCTGTCATTCACCGGCAGTGAAGGAGGGACGCCCGCCACAGGGGCCTCACGGTGCTGTCTCAAAGGCGTGCTGCCTCGAGGACGCCTCCGCGGCTGAGCTTCGCGTCACGTGAAGCTCCCACCTTCGGGCCGGAGTCACTTACCCTGCGGTATGTGCGTGCAATCCTCGTCGTGAACCCCCAGGCCACCTCGACCACCGCCGGTGGCCGTGACGTGCTGGCGCACGCGCTGGCCAGCCAGGTCAAACTCGACGTGGTGGAGACCGACTATCGCGGCCACGCGATGGCCGTCGCCCGGTCCGCCGCCCGTGACGGGATCGACCTGGTGGTCGCCCACGGCGGCGACGGCACGGTCAACGAAGTGGTCAACGGTCTCCTCGCGGACGCCGACGGCGATCCGGGGAAGGTCGGCGACATCCCCATGCTCGGTGTCGTGCCGGGCGGCTCGGCGAACGTCTTCGCCCGCGCACTGGGCATCGCGCACGATCCGGTGGAAGCGACCCATCAGCTCCTCAACGCCATCGAGAACGACCGAAGCCGCAAAGTCGGCCTCGGGATCGCCGACGGCCACTGGTTCACCTTCAACGCCGGCCTGGGCTGGGACGCCGACGTCGTCGGCCGCGTGGCCAAGCGGCGGGGCAAGCAAACCAGCGCGGGGCTCTACATGAGGGCCGCGGTGGCGTCACATCTGCGGCCCCCGCTCGGCCGTCCGTCCCTCACCGTCAGGATTCCGGGTGAAGAGCCCACCGAAGTGCTGACCGCTTTCGTGTCGAACACCGATCCGTGGAGTTACCTGGGGGACCGTCCGGTCCACCTGAACCCCGGCAGCTCGTTCGACACGGGATTGGGCCTTTTCGCGTTGAGCGGTCTGGGATTGCCCACCGTGTTCAAGCATGTACGGCAGGCATTGCTCACGAAGAGCAACCAACGCGGACGACGTCTCCTTCGTCACGATGACCTGCCGATGATCCGCATCGACGCTGCTGAACCGGTAAACTTCCAGGTGGACGGCGACCTCGTCGGCCAGCGGAAGAGGGTGGAGTTCTTCAGCGTCCCGGAAGCACTGACAGTAATCGTGTGACGACCGGACCGCTGATCGCCTGCGGCAAAGTACGACCTGCCGCTCATCGACGCAGAACCTCCGCTCACCGCATCGGCCTTCCCATCGGGAGGCCGTTTCGGAACGAAACCGCAGGTCAGAAGCGTCGCTCGGCCGGGTGAGCTGACTCACCGATCTTCAGAAAACCCTTGTCGAAACGGGTGCTTCGTGAAAGCATTCACAAGCACCCAAAAAAACGACCGCCATGACGACTATGGCGCGGAGTACCGCGCCGTTATGAAGGAGCTCAGAAACATGGACTGGCGCCATGACGCGGCCTGCCGAGACGAGGACCCCGAGCTGTTCTTCCCGGTGGGAACCAGCGGTCCTGCTCTGTCGCAGGTAACTCAGGCGAAATCCGTGTGCCACCGCTGCACCGTCGCTTCCGACTGCCTGGCCTGGGCTTTGGCCAGCGGGCAGGACGCAGGCGTCTGGGGCGGGATGAGCGAGGACGAGCGACGGGCCCTGAAGCGCCGTCGTACGCACATCGGCACGCGTACCTCCGCCTGAGTTTTTCAAGACTCAGCACGCTTCATCGCAGTAACCAAAATCGAGTAGCACCCCAAGCTTCGGGAAATCCCGCGGCGCAGTGGCTGTATGGCCCTGTGTCGCGAGGTGATACGTACCCGACTTGAGCTTAACAAGCGAGGCCGACACACCCCCACGGGGGTATGGCTTCCAGGACTTTTCCCAGTCCTCCCGCGGAACCGTTACAGGGCCGGCGCCACTTCTCTTCGGGCGCCGGCCCTAAAACGTGTCCGGATGAGACTGTCCCTTGAGGATGATCACCAGGGACAGTCCACTGCGGACTCCCGAAATCACAGCCGCCGGGAAAGCGGGATCCGCAAGGCCGCTTCGGTTCCCGCCCGGCGGCCGCCTGCTTCCTCGGCCTCCCCGCGCAGCCCGCGGATCGACAGCGAGCCGCGCAGTTCCGACTCCACCAGGGTCCGCACGATCTGCAGTCCGAGACCGTCGCTGCGTTCCAGGGAGAAGCCCGAAGGCAGCCCGCGCCCGTTGTCGCGGATGACGACGTCGAGCCAGCGGGCCGACCGTTCCACCACGAGTTCGACCTTGCCCGGCCGCCCGTCGGGGAACGCGTGCTCGATGGCGTTCTGGACCAGTTCGGCCAGCACCATCACCAACGGCGTCGCGATCTCGGCGACGACGACGCCGAACGAACCCGTGCGCGAAAGCCCGACCTGCGATTCGGCCGTCGCGACCTCGCCGACCATCGGGAGGACGTTGTCGAGCAGCTTGTCGAGGTCGACCCGCTCGTCCACCGAGATGGACAGCGCCTCGTGCACCATCGCGATCGACGAGACCCGGCGCACCGACTCGCCGAGCGCGAGCCGCGCCTCCTCGCTGGAGGTCCGGCGCGACTGGAGCCGCAGCAACGCGGCGACGGTCTGCAGGTTGTTCTTCACCCGGTGGTGGATCTCGCGGATGGTCGCGTCCTTCGACAGGAGGGCGCGGTCACGGCGCTTCACCTCGGTGACGTCGCGCACCAGCACCAGCGCGCCGGCGGCCTGCCCGGCGGGACGCAGCGGCAGCGCACGGAACAGCACGACGGCGCCGCGGCGGGAATCGGCCTCCGTGCGGCTGCTGGGCTTGCCGTCGAGCGCCTCGATGATCCGGTGCGAAACCTCGGTCGCGTCGAACGGGTCACGGATGAGCGACCTGGTCAGCGGTGCGAGGCGCTGCCCGACGAGGTCGGATTCATGCCCCATCCGGTGATAGGCCGACAGCCCGTTCGGGCTGGCGAAGACCACCGTGCCGGTCGGGTCGAGGCGGATCAGGCCGTCGCCGACGCGTGGGCTGGTGTGCGTGTCCGTCTGGTTCCCCGGACTGGGGAAGGTGCCGTCGACGATCATCTGGCACAGGTCGCCCGCGCTGCCGAGATAGGCGATCTCCAGCGGGCTCGGCACCCGCGAGGCAGCCAGGTTCGTCTCGCGGCTGAGGACGGCGATCACCGTTCCGCCGAACACCACCGGGATGGCCTCGCGGCGCATCGGCAGGTCGCGGTACCAATGCGGGTCCTCTTCGCGGCAGATCCGCACCTCGCGGCTCGCCTTGGCCAGCTGCGGATGCTCGTCCTCGGTGAACCGGGTGCCGACGACGTCCTCCGGATGGGCCGTCGGCGCCGTCGTCGGGCGCGCGTGCGCGACGCAGACGTAGTCGCCGCCGTCGGGTTGCAGCTCCTGTGAGACGGCGACCCAGAGCAGGAAGTCGGCGAAGGACAGGTCGGCCAGCAGCTGCCATTCGGCGACCACGGTCTGGAGATGGTCCGCGGCTTCGCCGGACAGGCCGGTGTTCTCCGCGAGCAGATCGGAAAGGGTGGACACGTCCCCATCCAAGCAGGGTGAGGGCCGCATGACACACTGGACAGGTTGACCCTGGCCCAGCGGTGTCGTATCACCCCGCGAGGGCCACTCGGACGAGGAGTGAAACATGTCGAAGCGCGCCCGCAAGCGTCGCGACCGTAAGAAGAACGGCGCGAACCACGGCAAGAAGCCCAACTCCTGATCATCGATCAGACAGCGAAGGCCCCCGCACCGATCCGGTACGGGGGCCTTCGTGTGTCCTGAGCGGGCTACTCGAAAGTCTGCTCGATCTTGACCTCGGTGCGTTCGATGGTGATCGCGCCCTTGGTCTGCACGGTCTGGCGGATCGAGGCCCGCAGCCGGGACTTGAGGTCGTCCGGCGCGTGGTCACCGCCGCACTTGCGGGCGAGGAGCTGCTTGATGTGCTCGTCGATGCCGTATTCCTCGAGGCACGGCGGGCAGTCCTCGATGTGCTTGCGCAGGGCGGCGTCGCGCTCGGCGCTGCACTCCCTGTCGAGGAGCAGGTAGATGTCGGCGAGGGCTTCCTCGCACTTGACCTTGTCGTCGGCGCCGGAGCAGTAGTCGTCGGTCATCGCCCCGCCACCTCCTGCTGTTTGCCCGCGCGGATGAAGCCCCGTTCGCGGGCCACGTCGGCGAGCAGGTCGCGGAGCTGGGCGCGGCCGCGGTGCAGCCGGGACATCACGGTGCCGATGGGCGTGTCCATGATCTCGGCGATCTCCTTGTACGCGAAACCTTCGACATCGGCGAGGTAGACCGCGAGGCGGAACTCCTCGGGCAGCTTCTGCAGCGCTTCCTTGACGTCGGCGTCGGGCAGGTTGTCCATCGCTTCGACCTCGGCCGAGCGCAGCCCGCTGGAGGTGTGACTCTCCGCCTTGGCGATCTGCCAGTCGGTGATCTCCTCGGTCGGCTGCTGCACCGGCTGGCGCTGACGCTTGCGGTAGCCGTTGATGTAGGTGTTCGTGAGGATGCGGTACATCCACGCCTTGAGGTTCGTACCCGCCTTGAAGGACGCGAAGGCCGCGTACGCCTTCAGGTACGTCTCCTGGACGAGGTCCTCGGCGTCGGCCGGATTCCGGGTCATCCGCATGGCGGCCGAGTACAACTGGTCGAGCAGGGGCATCGCGTCCCGCTCGAAGCGCTCGGCCCGCGCGGCCGCCTCTTCGGCGTCCGTGCCCGTGTCCGGCGCGGGATTCTGCGTGCTCGGCAAACCGTTCCCTTCCCGATCGGCGTCGATGCGCTTGTGCGCATGAGACGTCGTCGAGTTTACGCGCGGACGGATCACCTGGCCGCCCGGCGTGCGCGGGATCAGGATTCGGGGAGCTTCGAGTGTGGTGGACACGTGCCTTTCAACAGTGCGGCCCGGCCGGGCATTCCCGGCGCGCTCGTAGACTTCGCCCATGGCAGGCAAGGGAACCCCGGCGACGGCGCTGCTGGCGAAGCAGAAAGTGGCGCACGTTCTGCACGCCTACGACCACGACCCGCGGGCCGGGTCGTACGGCCTCGAAGCCGTCGAAGCGCTGGGGCTCGACCCCGAGCGCGTGTTCAAGACCTTGGTCGCCGACGTCGACGGGAAACTGACCGTCGGCGTGGTCCCGGTCACCGGCCAGCTGGATCTGAAGGCCCTTGCCGCCGCCGCGGGCGGGAAGAAGGCGAAGATGGCCGACCCCGCGGCCGCCCAACGCGCGACGGGGTACGTGCTCGGCGGGATCTCGCCGCTCGGGCACCGGAGCCGGCTGCCGGTGGTGATCGACGCCTCGGCGGAGAAGTTCGAGACCGTGCACTGCTCGGCCGGGCGTCGCGGCCTCGAAGTCGAACTCGCGCCGGGTGATCTGGTACGGCTCACGGGCGCCGTGGTCGCCCCGATCGCGGGGTGATCTCCCGCGTTCAGTCGACTGCTTGGGTCACCGTGGTGCCGGCCTGCGTGCCGGCTTCGGGTGTCGCGAAAGCCACTTTCGGGACGTCTGGTGTCGCGAAAGTGGCTTTCGCGACACCCGACGTGGCAGCAAGTGGGTCGGGGTGGTCACCCTCCCGAGGGAGCAGGGTCGGTCCGGAGCGGGAAGATCACGCGCCCGTGCTGGGGAATCGTCGTCGGCAAGCGAACGACGAACTCCTGGGGAGCGACGAAAATGACCAAGACCGTGCCCGGCGTGCCGAGGTGGGCGAACCTCGCCGCCCACGCGACGTTGCTGACGACCCTGCCCTCCGGGCTGTGGCGGATCGCGATGGGACTCGGCATCCCGGTCGGGTTCACCGCGCAAGGACTGACGGAGTTCGGCATCCCTGGCTGGGGCACCGCCTACGTCTTCGGCCTGAGCCTCCTCGCCGAGACGCTCGCGTTCCTCACCCTCGGGCTCGTCCGGCCGTGGGGTGAGGTGTGGCCTCGCTGGATCCCGGTGCTGCGGGGACGGCGGGTCCCGCCGCTCGTCGCGATCGCACTGGCCGCCGCGGGCGCGATCGCCCTGACCGTGCTGAGCGTCCAGGCACTGTTCGGCTGGAACGAGGCGGGGTCGTCGATGTCACCGGGCAGCTGGGAGGACTCGCCGGTCTACGGCATCGTCATGGCCGTCTGTTACGCGCCGTTGCTGCTCTGGGGTCCGCTGCTGGCCGTGGTCACCGTGCACTACGCCCGGCGACGGCTCTCAGGCGAGCGGCCGCAGCACGCGCTCGAGCCACTCGGCGGCCGCGCGTGACACGCCGTCGAGGTCGGCGCTCAGATTGTGGTCGCCCTTGAGCACCACGATCTCGTGATGCGGCCCCGCTTTGGGCAGGCCGAACGGGTCGCGTTCGCCCTGGACGACCAGTGTCGGGACCTCGACGGCGTCCAGTTCACCCTGCCGGGTCTTCTCCGGCTTACCCGGCGGGTGCTCGGGGAAGGCCAGGCAGAGCACCGCCACCGCCTGCCCCGCCGCGGCGGTCCGGCAGGCGACGCGGGCCCCGGAGGAGCGGCCGCCGAACACGATCGGGAGATCGTCGAAACGCTCGGAGATCTCATCGGCCACGGTGAGCCAGGCGGTGTCGAGTTGCGTGGCGGGGGCGGGGGCCCGGCGGCCCGCCACCCGGTACGGCTGTTCGACGAGCGCGACGTGCACCCCGGCCGCCTGCGCCGCCCGCGTGACCGCGACCAGGTCCTTCGCGCCGATCCCGCCGCCCGCGCCGTGGCCGAGCATCAGCACGGCGACGCCCTCCTCGGCACAGTGCAGCTCGGCCCGAGCGGGGCCGTAGGCGGTGTCGATCTCCAGTGTCGTCATGAGTTCGGCGCGTCGAAGAGCGCGCTTTCGACGACGGGCTCGACCCTGTCCAGCAGCTGGGGGCCGTTGTTGCGGACGCTGTTGACCAGGCTGGACACCGGCCGCAGCTCGATCGTGTCGACCAGGTCCGCCGGAGGCGGGACGAGCAGGTCGGTGACGTCGGGCAGGTCGGGGTCGAGCCAGGTGTCCCACTTCTCACGCGGCATCAGCAGCGGCATGCGGTGGTGGATGTCGGCGAGCCTGCCGACCGAATCCGTGGTGAGCACCGAAAAGGTGATCAGCGGGTCCGCGTCCCTGTCGTCCTTCGGCCGCCATGTCTCCCAGATGCCGGCGAACGCGAGCGACCCGTCGCCGGGGCCGGTCATGAAGAAGGGCTGCTTCTCCTTGCCGTCGCGCCGCCACTCGTACCAGCCGTCGGCCGGGACCAGGCAACGCCGTGCGGAGACCGCCTTCTTGAAGGACGGCTTCTCCTTGGCGGTCTCGGCGCGCGTGTTGATCATCTTCGAACCCACTCCGGGGTCTTTCGCCCAGAACGGGACCAGGCCCCAGCGCATCATCCGCAGCGACCGGACGGTGGGCTCGTCTTCGAGCACCGCGCCGTCGGCGTCCCGCGGATGGCGCTGCACCACGGTGGGGACGTCCTTGGTCGGCGCCACGTTGTGATCGGCCCGGATCCGGCCCTCGGTCAGGTCGACCGCGGCGAACTCGTCGATCAGCGCCGCGGGGTCCTTGGTGGCGGCATAGCGCCCGCACATGCGAAAACCTCCCTAATCGTCAGTCATCGTTACACGCCGGACAGGCGATGGCGAGCAGCATGGGATCATTGTTCCGCGGTGTTCGAAGAGCAGGAGGCGGTTTGGCTGGCAAGGACTGGCGCAAGCTGGACGAATCCGATGTGCGGATCCGTCCCGGCAAGGGCACCAGGCCGCGCAGCAAACGTCGTCCCGAGCACGCGGACGCCTCCACCGCGATGGTCATCGGGAAGGACCGCGGCCGCTGGACCTGCGCGATCGACTCGGATCCGGAGCGGGTCGTCACCGCGATGCGGGCCCGTGAGATGGGCCGGGTCTCGGTGGTCGTCGGCGACACCGTCGGCATCGTCGGCGACGTGAGCGGCAAGCCCGACACCCTCGCCCGGATCATCCGGGTGGAGGAACGCTCCAGTGTGCTCCGCCGGACAGCGGACGACACCGATCCCTTCGAACGGGTGGTCGTCGCCAACGCCGAGCAGCTGCTGATCGTGACCGCGCTGGCCGATCCCCAGCCACGCACCGGCTTCATCGACCGCTGCCTCGTCGCCTGCTACGCGGGTGGCCTCGAGCCGGTCCTCTGCCTGACGAAGGCCGACCTCGCGAGCCCGGACGAACTCCTCGCCGGTTACGCGGGCCTCGACATCCCCGCCGTGGTCACCCGGCACGACGAGTTCCCGGACGAACTCCTCGGACGGCTCAAGGACCGGGTCACCGCGCTGGTCGGGCATTCGGGGGTCGGGAAGTCCACTTTGGTCAACCGGCTGGTGCCCGACGCCGGGCTGGCGACCGGCGTGGTCAGCGCCGTCGGCAAGGGCAGGCACACGTCGGTCGCGGCGGTCGCGCTCCCGCTGCCCGACGGCGGCTGGGTGGTCGACACGCCGGGTATCCGTTCGTTCGGGCTGGCGCACGTGACCGCCGACGACATCGTGCTCGCGTTCGAGGAGTTCGCCGCGGCGGCCGAGGAGTGCCCCTCCGGTTGCGGCCACCTCGGACCGCCTTCGGACCCGGATTGCGCGCTCGACGACGTGGTCACCGAGGGTCACGCAAGCATGGACCGTTTGGACTCTTTGCGAAGGCTCTTGGGCTCCCGAGCTGGACATGACGACGATCGGTAACTAATTTGGCCCGCGCGCGATAACCCGTTCGGATTAGATCAACTTTTCTGAGGGGTCCACTTGAAGCGCGTAACCACACTCGCCACCGTCACCACGGCCGCCGTCCTGGCGCTGTCCGCTTGCGGTGGCGAGAAGCAGTCCGGCGCGGCTGCTCCCGCACCTTCCGAAGCGAAGAGCTCGCTTTCGTCGCCGCTCGGCGACCCGATCCAGCTCGCGGCACTGACCCGCGAGAGCACCAAGAAGGCCAAGTCGTCGAAGATGACGATGGAGACCGTCGCGGGCACCGAGAAGAGCACAGCATCCGGCCAGGGTCTGTACGACGGCGAGAACAGCAAGCTCTCGATGGTCATGGACAGCGAGGGCAAGAAGCTCGACATGCTGTTCATCGACAAAGCCCTGTACTTCAAGCTCGACGCCGCCGACAAGGCCGAGATGAAGACCGACAAGGCGTACCTGAAGATCTCGGCCGACGGCCAGGACCCGATGTCGCAGGTGCTCGGCAAGATGATGTCGAAGGCCGTGAAGGAAAGCGACCCGTCTCGCATCCTCGAGCAGGTCTCGCAGGCAGGCAAGATCGCGAAGTCGGACCAGGTCGAGCTGAACGGCGAGAAGACCAACCACTACGTCGTCGAGATCGAGGCCGAGAAGGCCATCGCCCTCATCATGGGCGACATCGGCATCCCGCTGCCCGCCGAGACCCTGAACCAGCTCAACGCGAAGCTCAAGGGCAAGAACGTCACCATCCCCACCGAGCTGTGGCTCAACGCCGACCAGCTGCCGGTGCAGGTCGTCTCGGACCAGACCGCGTTCGTGAAGGCCATGGGCGCCCCCGGTGACGGTGTCGCCAAGACCACGGTCAAGTACACCGACTGGGGTTCCCCGGTGACCATCGAGGCCCCGCCTGCGGACCAGGTCGGCGACCTCTCGGAGATCATGAAGAAGGCCGGCGGCCGGTAGATGCGTGCCGGAGTCAAGCTCACCGCGATGGCCGCGGCCCTGACCCTGGTGGTCACGGGCTGCGGCACCCGTCCGGACGCGCCGGGCGACAACAAGGGTGGCGAGCTCGCGCTGGCCACCCCGTTCACCGACACGCTCGGCCTCGTCGAAGCCGCGAAGCAGGGGACGCGGAAGACCAAGTCCTCCAAGGCGACCATCGATGCCGTGTCCGGAGACTCCAAGGTCACGGGCACCTTGGTGGCGTACTACGACGGTCCAGCTTCGAAGCTCGAGGCGAACATGAGCATCGACGGCGAATCCGGCGTTCTGCGCCTGGTCGACCAAACCCTGTTCATCAAGCTGCCCGAGGCCGAGAAGACCCGGCTCAAGACGGACAAGAGCTGGGGAAAGATCGACCTGAACAGCGAGGATCCCCAGACGAAGGCCATCGGGAAGACCATGCAGCGGTCCTTCGAAATGGGTGATCCGGCGAAGCAGCTGGAGATGGTCGAAAAGACCGGCCGCATCATCAGGTCGGAGCAGACCGAGCTGAACGGCGTCCCGGTGAACCACTACTTCGTCGAGTTCGACGCCAAGAAGCAGATCGCGCTGTTCCTCGGCGACGACCTCACCCCCGAGCAGCGGGCGCAGATCGAGAAGCGGTTCGAGGGCAAGGATCTGCGGATCCCGGCCGAACTTTGGCTCAACGCCGAGCAGCTCCCGCTGAAGATGACCATGGACATGACCTCGTTCATGAAGTCGGCGGGAAGCCGCCAGACCGGCGAAGCCAAGTCGACCTACGTCTACAGCGACTGGGGCACGCCGGTGGAGGTCACTCCGCCGCCTGCCGCCGAAGTGGGCGACTACACCGAACTGATGAAGCAGGGAATCTAGACCCCCTGTCGCGTGTGAAGGCCCCCTTCCCTCTGGTCAGCCGAGGGAAGGGGGCCTTCACGCGCTTCCGGACCATCGGACGGTGGAAATTCACGCGATAGGCGCTACGGTAGTGGTACAGACCATTCACCCGAGGGAGTCCTATGCGTGCCACCGGATTCGCCGTCGTCTGTACCGCTCTCCTGCTGTTGGGAGGCTGTTCCGGCGAAGAGAAACCGGCGGCGCCACCGGCGGACGCGGCACAGCTGGCCTCGGCCGCCGGAGCGGGCACGCAGAAGGCCCGGTCGTCCAAGATCGCACTGGAGACCACCGCCGAGGACGGCCGCAAGGTCGTGGTGACCAGCTCCGGGCTCTACGAGGGAGCGAACAGCAAGTTCTCCATGGTCGCCGAGGTCGCGGGTGAGAAACGGGACCTGATCTACGCCGACGGCGTCCTCTACTACCACCTGTCCGACACCCAGGTCCAGGAACTCAAGACCGACAAGGAATGGGTCAAGATCACCGCAGGCGGCAAGGACGCGCTCTCCGCGGCCAACGGCGCGCTGATGACGGACGTCGTCGAGAAGATGGACCCGACGCGCACGATCGAGCGGATCTCGAAGTCCGGCAAGGTCACCAAGTCCGAACAGGCCGACCTGAACGGGACCGCCGCCACGCACTACGTCCTCGACCTCGGCGGTGCCCCGGCCGAGGTGTGGCTGGACGGCGAACAGCGTCCGGTGCAGGTCAGCATCGGCAAGGCCACGGTCAAGTACGACAGCTGGGCCTCGGACGTGGTGATCATCGCGCCGCCGCCCGAGGCCATCGGCGACAGCCGCTGAGCCGTTCCCCCGATCGGGGCGAGGCCCCCGGCTGTGTTTCGCTTGAGTGCCCGCCTTGTGAAAGCAGGTCCTCATGCGGAGAACGGCCCTGCCCGCCGTCATGCTCGTCCTCGGCGCGCTGCTCGGCGCGTGTGACGGCGAAACCGTCTCGTTCGCCGACGCCCGCGCGCTCGCCGACGGCGCCGCGTCCGCCACCGACGGCAAGGCCGCGAAGTTCACCACCGACGTCACGGCGGGCACGATGCGGTCGAAGAGCCAGGGACAGGCCAGGGTCGCGCGAACGGGCACCGCGCTGGCCATGACCACGGACTTCCTCGGCGAGCCGCTCGAACTCCGGCTGGTCGACAAGGTCGTCTTCGCCAAGGTCCCCGAGAACGTCCGCGAAGACGTTCCCGGCGGGAAACCGTGGGTCAAGGTCTCCCCCGACGGGGCGGACCCGTTCTCCCAGGTCGCCGGCGGCAGCATCGACCAGCTGGCGAAACAGAACGACCCCGGCCGCGCGCTCGACCAGCTCCGGCGGGCGGGAACGCTCACCGAGTCCGGGCACGCCGACCTCGACGGTGTCTCCACCGAGCACTACCGGCTGGACGTCGACATGGCCGCGCTGGGCGGTGACCTGCCCGCCGGGCTGTCCGCGGAGGCTGTCGGGGAGCTGAACGGCAAGCTCGGGAAGATCCCCATGGAGGTCTGGCTCGACGACGCGCACCGGCCGGTGCAGATCGTGCTCGACCTCGCCCCGGTCCTCGCCGCTTCGGGTGTTCCGGACAGCGCGATGGCGCGGATCGTCACGCGCTACCGCGAGTGGGGCACGCAGGCCGACATCCAGGCGCCGCCGCCGGAGGAGATCGGGGAGATCCCGGCGGGCTGATCCTGTCACGTTCCCCGCGCCCGTCTCGTCCAGCTCGTGAAGGCGGACAGGAGGGAACGAACATGCGGGTGATGGTGATCGGGGCGACCGGGGTGCTGGGACGGCCGCTGGTGCGGCGTCTGCTGGCCGAGGGCCACGAGGTGAACGGGCTGGCCCGCGGCGAGGACCGGGTCGCGGCCGTGCGCGCGACCGGCGCGAAACCGGTGGCGGGTTCGCTGTTCGACGTCGATTCCCTGGCCGGGGCGCTGAACGGGCACGACGCGGTGGTGAACGTCGCGACCCGGATCCCGGACGCGCGCCACGCGATGAAAGCGTCCGGCTGGGCGGAGAACGACCGCCTTCGGGCCGAAGGCAGTCGGACGCTCGCGGCCGCCGCGCGCCGGGTCGGTGAGCTGGGAATCGTGGTGCAGGAAGGGATTTCGTTCGTCTACGCCGACGGCGGCGACGAAGAACTGGACGAGGACGCGCCGCTCGCGCCGTACGGCCACATCGCGTCTTCGACGGTGGCGCACGCGAACATCGCGGAGCTGGCCGACGAGGGACGCACCGCGATCCGGCTGCGGATCGGGCTGCTGGTCTCCGACGACCCGATGACCACGATGATGCTGACGGCCGCGCGGCGTGGTTCGCCGCTGATCATCGGCCGCCGGACCGACTGGACCGCGGCGATCCATCCGGACGACGCGGCGGCGGGCGCGATCGCGGCGCTGCGGGCGCCGAGCGGCGTCTACAACCTGGCCGCGGATCCGGTGCGGAAGCGGGAACTCGGCGAAGCGATGGCCGTCGCGGCCGGTGTCCGGCGGGCGCGCGCGCTGCCGAAGTGGCTGGCGAATCGGGTGGGATCGATGGCGGTGCTGGCGCGTTCGCAGCGCGTCGTCTCGGCCCGGCTCACCGAGGCGACCGGATGGCGCCCCGAACGCCCGGTTCCGGGCCCTTCCTGGTTCTGATGCCGGTAGGGCGAACGTGCCGTGTCACCTGGCCGCTTACCCGGTTCCAGGTGTCGCGAAAGCCACTTTCGGGACACCAGGCGTCGCGAAAGTGGCTTTCGCGACACCCCGCTGGACTACAGGAGTTCCAGCAAGAAAGGCAGCTCCTGGGGCGCGTACCAGGCGAGTTCGTGGTCTTCGGCGTCGCCGAGGGTGAATTCGGCGTCCGGGTCGCCGAGGTCGGCCTGGTCGATCACCGCGGCGGCGGCCAGCACGGACTCGGCGGCCTCGGCCGCGTCGACGTGGATCGCGGCGACTTCGGCGATCTTCACCGGCCCGGCCAGCCGGACCACGGCGGCGTCGAGATCCGGGCGCTGGGTGACCTCGTCGATGTCGGCGGAGATCACCACCCGCCGCGGCTCGGGCTTCTCCTCGGCCGCGATCAGCCGGAGCGACGCCCTGGCGGCGTCGAGCAGCGCGGCGTACTCGAGTTCTTCGTCGGACCCGCTGGCGTAGGACTCCCGCAGCGCCGGGGTCAGCGCGAAGCCCGTACCGCTGCGCGCCCGGAACTCACCGGCGGTTTCGAGGTCGCGCAGCATCGCGATCGTCCCTGGAAGATAAACCCTCACCAGTGCGCACCCTTCAGTTCTTCCAGCGATTCCTCGATCATCCCGGCGAGCAGGTCCACATCGGACACGGCCTTGCGGTCGCCGTTCAGTCCGAAGTAGACACCGCCGTGATACGAGGTGACCCCGATCGCCAGCGCCTGATTGCGCACCAGCGGCATGACCGGGAACATCTCCACCATCTTCGCCTGTCCCGCGTAGAGCGGCACCTGCGGGCCCGGCGAATTCGTGATCAGCACGTTGAAGATGCGCCCCGACATCGAACCGGCCGCCCGCGCGCCCAGCGAATGCAGGGTCGCCGGCGCGAACCCGCCGACGGTCAGCAGCCCGCGGGCGGCGACCGAACGGCCCGAGTCGAGGTGGTCCGCCATGGCATGGCCGATGTGCTGCAGCCGAAGGACCGCGTTCGGCTCCCCGACCGGGAGGTCGACCAGGTAGGCGTCGACCTGGTTCCCGACCAGCGCCGGCGTCGAGTACTCGGCCGTCTCGGCGTCGCGGACGGCCATCGGCACCAGCGCGCGCACGGTGGTGGTCGCGGTCAGATTCGACCCGCGGGAGAGCAGCCATTGCCGCAGCGCGCCGGTGATGGCCGCGAGCACGGCGTCGTTGACCGTGCCGCCGTGCGCGGCGCGGACCTTGCGGAAGTCCTCCAGCCGCGTGCGGACCACCGCGAACATGCGGCCGCCGGAGGTGCGGACGTTGAGCGGCCCGGACGGCGCGGGATTCACCATGGTCTTCAGCGCCGACGCGACGTCGCCGACCGTTTCGGTGACCTTGCCCGCCATCGCGGTGGCGTCATGGGCGATGGAGCGGACGTTCTCCACCAGTTCCGTCGGCCGCTGCACGGTCTCGGCGACGGCGTCGAGGATCAGCTGGGTGCGGCTCGGTTCCCGGCGCGGATGCCAGTTGTCGTCGAACGGCTCCGGCTCCTGCGGAGTGGTCTCGAGGATCAGCTGTCCGAGCTCGATGGTGCCGATCCCGTCCACAACGGACTGGTGCGTCTTGGTCACCAGCGCGACCCGGTCCCCCGCGAGCCCCTCGACGAAGTACGCCTCCCAGAGCGGCCGTCCAGGGTCGAGCCGCCGTGACATCAGCCGCGCCACGAGGTCGAACAGCCGGCCGTCGGAGCCCGGTTGCGGCAGGGCGGACCGGCGGACGTGGTAGTTGAGGTCGAAGTCGACGTCGTCGACCCACACCGGCCGGGCGAGGTGTCCCGGCACCTCCAGTACCCGCTGCCGGTACCTCGGCAGGAACGCCAGGCGCTGCCCGATCAGGTGCAGCAGCCGCTCATGGGTGAAGCCGTCACGCGGCCGTTCGAAGATCGCCACGCCGCCGACGTGCATCGGGGTCGAGTGGTCTTCCACGTACAGGAACGAGGCGTCCAGCGCGGAGAGGCGGTCGGGCATGGGCCGATCCTTACATAGTGGGACACTCGCCGGTGTGGGTGATGAGTCGGCGATCTCGCCGAAGGACCGGTTCCTGACGGTGTACGGGCGGAAACCGGTGCTCGAGGCATTGGACGACGCGGCGCTCGAGGTGGACAAAGTGATTCTCGCCGACACCGTGCGGGGACCGAACGCCGCCGAGATCGAGCGCGCCGCCAAAGCCGCAGGGGTGCCGGTGCAGCGGGCGAGCGCGCATCGCGTCAAGGTGCTCGCGGGCAACGGCAAGCAGGACCAGGGGGTGCTGGCCGACGTCGTCGCCCCGCGCATGCGGTCACTGCACGCCGCCCTGTCCGACGGCAGGCCGCCGTCGCGGGTGCTGCTGCTCGACGGCATCACCACCCCGGCGAACGTCGGGATGATCCTGCGCACGGCGACCGCCGCCGGGCTGGACGGGGTCGTGGTGCCGCGGCGCGGGGTCGCCGCCCTCGACCCGATGGTGGTCAAGGCCTCGGCCGGGGTCGCGTTCCGCGCGCCGGTGCTGCGGTGCGGCAGCGCGCGTGAGGCCGCCGAAATGCTGACCGAAGCCGGGTACGGCCTCTACGCGCTGGGCGCTTCGGCCCGCGAGACGGTGTTCGACGTCGAACTGCCGCAGCGCGCGGCCTTCGTACTGGGCGGGGAGACGAACGGCGTCGGCGCCGAGGTCGGCGAGCTGGTGACGGAGTGGGTGTCGATCCCGATGCCCGGCGAGGTCGAGTCACTCAACGTGTCCGCGGCCGCCGCCGTGCTCTCGTTCGAGCTGGTCCGCCGCGCTACCGATGCTGCGGGAAGAGGGCGCTGAGCTCGGTCAGCGTCTCCTCGACCGAGGTGTGGTGCACCCCCGCCATCCCGGCCGCGACCGCGGCTCGGACGTTGTGCGCGGCGTCGTCGACGAACACGCACCGGCCGGCGGGCAGCTCCAGCAGGCCCGCGGTGAGCAGGTAGACCTCGCGTTCGGGTTTGGCCACGCCGACCTCGCCGGAGAAGACGAGCGTGTCGAAGAACGGGGCCAGTGACCGCTTGGCCTCGTCCGACGCGCCGGGGGCGTTCGAGAGCAAGGCCGTTTTGATGCCGCGTGCCCTGGCGGCTCGCAGGAAGGCGTACAACTCAGCCGCGCCGTCGTCCGTGAGCACCCCGACGTAGTCGATGACCAGCCCTTTCAGCACCGGCCCACCGTACACAAGCGATCACCGCCCGGTTCATCCTCTCGGGCGGTTCCTGTCGCGGCGCGGCCTGTCTCCGGCCCCTTAGTTGCTGGGGGCGGCCGAGGGGCCGCGGAAGAGGGGGCTGCCTGATGCGTTCGTACGTACTGAGACGGCTGAAATCGTATGAGCCGCCGTACCGGGTCGAGGGCAGGCAGGTGCACCGTGCGCCGCCGCCGGACAACCAGCTCGTGCTGGACCTGCGGCTGGCGGGGGAACCACCGGTCGTGGAGGAATTCCAGCCTGCTCCCGACACGCCGGACCGCAGACAGGTGGGCAGGCTGCTGACCACCATCCTCGAAGCCTGCGACGGACGCCGTCCGGCGAGCCAGGTGCGGCCCATCCTCGACCCGGCGCTTCACAGCGCGCTGCTCGACAAGGGCCGCCGTCGTCCGCCGGGCGGCTACCGGCCGAAGTCGATTCACCTGTGCCATCCGGCGGACGGCGTCGTAGAGGCCTGCGCGACGGTCGAGCAGAACGGCCGCTCCCTCGCCTTGGCCGCCCGGTTCGAGCGGACCCCGACAGGCTGGGTGTGTACCCGCTTCCACCTGCTGAAGCCGCCGCGGCGCGTTTCCTCGCTCCGGCTCGCTGCATGACAAAGGGGCCTTCACCGCACGTGATGCGGTGAAGGCCCCTTTGATGACCGTCTCAGCGGCGCGGGCCCTTCTTGCCCTTCTTCTGGGAGGCGCGCTGCGCGGCGCGACGCTCCCGGCGGGTTCCGCTCTGGTCACCGCCGTCGCTGCCGGCACTGTCCGAATGCGACTCGACGCCGCCGTCCTCGGACGGGCCCGACATGGTCAGCCCGGACTGCGAACCACCGCCGAGTCCCTTGCCCCGCAAGGCGGACGGCACGGACTCGGTGTCGGTCGCCGGACCCTGCGGCGGCGTCGGGCGGGCGTGCCGTCCGTCGCCGTTGGCGGCCTGGCCGTTCCCGGAGCCGACACCGGCGGGCAGCGCGGACGCGGACTCGGGCGACGGGGCGGCGGGCTCGGCCTGCTCGACCTGGAGGTTGAACAGGAAGCCGACGGCCTCCTCCTTCAGCGACTCCAGCATCGCGCGGAACATGTCGTAGCCCTCGCGCTGGTACTCGATGACCGGATCGCGCTGCGCCAGGGCCCGCATGCCGATGCCCTCCTTGAGATAGTCCATCTCGTAGAGGTGCTCACGCCACTTGCGGTCGAGCACGGTGAGCATCACCTGGCGCTCCAGGCTGCGCATCGCGCCTTCGCCGACCTTGCCGTCGATCTCGACTTCGCGAGTGTCGTACGCGCGGTGAGCGTCTTCGAGCAGCGCCTCGCGCAGGCCGTCGGCGTCGAGGTCGTCGTCCTCGGTCAGCGAGTCCCAGGTGACCTGGACGGGGTACAGCGTCTTGAGCGCGGTCCACAGCTTCTCGTGGTCCCAGTCCTCCGCGTAGCCCGAAGAGGTCTCTTCGTTGACGTACGCGTTGATGACGTCGACCAGCATGTGCTCGATCTGCTCGCGGAGATCCTCGCCCTCGAGGACGCGCAGGCGCTCGGCGTAGATCACCTTGCGCTGCTCGTTCATGACCTCGTCGTACTTGAGGACGTTCTTGCGGATCTCCATGTTCTGCTGCTCGACCTGCGTCTGCGCGCTCTTGATCGCCTTGGAGACCATCTTGTGCTCGATCGGCACGTCGTCCGGCAGCCGCATGGTGGTCATGACCCGCTCGACCATGGTCGCGTTGAAGCGGCGCATGAGTTCGTCACCGAGCGACAGGTAGAACCGGGACTCGCCAGGGTCGCCCTGACGGCCGGAACGACCGCGGAGCTGGTTGTCGATCCGGCGAGACTCGTGCCGCTCCGTGCCGAGCACGTACAGCCCGCCCGCCTCGCGGACCTCGTCGGCCTCGGACTTGGTGTCGGCCTGGACCTCTTCGAGGACCTTCGGCCAGGCGGCCTCGTACTCCTCGGAGTGCTCCACCGGGTCGAGACCGCGATCGCGCAGCACCTCGTCGGCGATGATGTCCGGGTTGCCGCCGAGCACGATGTCGGTACCGCGGCCCGCCATGTTGGTGGCGACCGTGACCGCGCCCTTGCGCCCGGCGCGGGCGACGATCAGGGCCTCCCGGTCGTGGTGCTTGGCGTTGAGGACCTCGTGCGGGACACCCAGCTTGAGCAGCAGCTTCGACAGGTGCTCGGACTTCTCGACACTCGTGGTGCCGACCAGCACCGGCTGGCCCTTCTCGTGCCGCTCGGCGATGTCCTCGGCGACGGCCTCGAACTTGGCCTGCTCGGTCTTGTAGATCAGGTCGGCCTGGTCGGCGCGGACCATCGGCTTGTTGGTCGGGATCGGCACCACACCCAGCTTGTAGGTCTGGTGGAACTCGGCCGCCTCGGTCTCGGCGGTACCGGTCATGCCCGCGAGCTTGCTGTAGAGCCGGAAGTAGTTCTGCAGCGTGATCGTGGCGAGCGTCTGGTTCTCGGCCTTGATCTCGACGCCTTCCTTGGCCTCGATCGCCTGGTGCATGCCCTCGTTGTAGCGGCGGCCGTGCAGGATACGGCCGGTGAACTCGTCGACGATGAGGACTTCGCCGTCACGGACGATGTAGTCCTTGTCGCGCTTGTAGAGCTCCTTGACCTTCAGCGCGTTGTTCAGGTAGCCGACCAGCGGCGTGTTCGCGGCCTCGTAGAGGTTGTCGATGCCGAGCTGGTCCTCGACGAAGGCGACACCCTTCTCGGTGACACCGACGGTGCGCTTGCGGATGTCCACCTCGTAGTGGATGTCCGCCTTCATCAGCGGCGTCATCCGCGCGAACTCGACGTACCAGCGCGAGGACTGGTCCGCCGGGCCGGAGATGATCAGCGGCGTCCGGGCCTCGTCGATGAGGATGGAGTCCACCTCGTCGACGATCGCGAAGTTGTGGCCGCGCTGCACGCAGTCTTCGAGGCTCCACGCCATGTTGTCGCGGAGGTAGTCGAAGCCGAACTCGTTGTTCGTGCCGTGCGTGATGTCGGCGGCGTATTGCTGACGGCGGACGTCGGGCGTCTGATCGGCCAGGATGATGCCGACCTCGAGGCCGAGGAAGCGGTGGATGCGGCCCATCCACTCGGCGTCACGTTTGGCGAGGTAGTCGTTCACCGTGATGACGTGCACGCCCTTGCCGGACAGCGCGTTCAGGTACGCGGGAAGCACCTGGGTCAGGGTCTTGCCCTCACCGGTCTTCATTTCCGAGACCTGACCGAGGTGCAGCGCGGCACCGCCCATCACCTGGACGTCGTAGGGCCGCTGGCCCAGCACGCGCCAGGCTGCCTCCCTCGCCACCGCGAACGCCTCCGGCAGGAGGTCGTCGAGTGACTCGCCGTCCGCGTTCCGCTTACGGAACTCGTCGGTCTTGGCCCGCAGCGCGGTGTCCGAAAGTTCCTTGACGTCGTCTTCGAGGGTGTTGATGTGATCGGCGATGTTGCGCAGCCGCTTCACCATCTTGCCCTCGCCCGCGCGGAGCAGGCGGTTCAGCACCATCCGGTCGACCTCACTAGCTGATTGTGATCGCACCCGAGCCGATCTCGGGCAGTCTCGTACACGACGGCGCCGGCATTCGCACCGCCGTCCGACCCCCATCGTAGGGAACACTTCGGTGTTCGCGCACGCACCGTCGGTCGGTACCTGACCGGGCGGGCACGTATCCGGCCTGATCCGGACAGGAAGCGGCCCGCACGCGTGCGCGTACGGGCCGCTTCATAGGCGTTGTGGGTGGTCGGAGGGACCGGCTAGCTCAGCCGGATGACGCCGTAGTCGAAGCCTCGCCTCCGGTAGACGACGCTCGGGCATCCGGCGTCGGAGTCGTTGAACAGGTAGAAGTCGTGACCGACCAGTTCCATCTCGTAGAGGGCCTGGTCGACCGTCATGGGTTCCGCGTCGTGCTTCTTCTCGCGGACGACGCGACCGGGCTGATGTTCGGTCACCCCGTCATCCCAGCGCTGCTGGGGCATCTCGAACTCTTCACCGCTCTCGACGGCGAAACCGTCGGCCAGGGGTTCGGCCTCTGGCGCCTCGAGCACAGCGGTACCCGCCAGATGCCGGGTGTCGGTGGTCATGCCACCGGCGGCCGCCATCGAAGTCGCCTCGGCGACGGATTCCGGGCGGCTGCGGCCGTAGTGCACGCGCCGGCGGTCGTGTGTCTTCCGCAACCTGTTCTCGAGCTTGTTGAGTGCGGAATCCAGCGCTGCGTAGAAGTCGCCTGCACACGCTTCGGCGCGTACGGCGGGGCCCCTGCCCTTACCGGTGATTTCGACGCGCTGGCAGTTCTTCGACTGACGGCGATTGGGCTCATGGAAGAGCTCCACGTCGTAACGGATGACCTTCTTGTCGTAGCGCTCTAGCCGGGCCAGCTTTTCGCTGACGAGTGCCCGATAGTGGTCGGGCACCTCCACGTTGCGGCCCTTAACGACGATGTCCATACACGACCTCCCTCGCTGAAATGACTGCGAGCTGTAGATGTGTTCACTAGGGCGCCGGTAAAGCGGGGACGAAGCCCGGATCGCGGGCGATGAGGGAACTCGGCATACGGACACGACGTCTCGTGGCGGATGTCCGAGCGCGGACTCAGCGCGGCTCCGGCGCCAGGGACATGGGCTGGTCACCTCCCTGCCTGCCGGGATTGCTGATAGCGCTGCACGTTAGCTGCATCACGCCGCGAGCAACAGCCCCCGAGCCGGGGGATATCAGGACGTGAGACCTCGTCACCGCACGCGACGGTGACGGTGGGCCCAGCGGGGCAATCCGGCCTGTCGGGCGTCGTCCCCGTGATTTGTTTTCACGCGGACGGCGCAAGCCTTCGGACAGGAAAAAGCCGAGGGTGACGCCGCCAGGGGAAACCGCCGCCACCCCGGTGGAGTGGCGGGCTGTCGGTGTGTTCCCCGGAAGCCTCCTCATATCCTGTCAACGCCCTTGTACCCATTCCCGTTCCCGATCATTCATCACTCTTGTAGGTGACCCTCCGATCACCCGGCGGCGGCCAGTGCGACCACCGCGGAAACGTGAATTCCGCTTATGTCCAAAAGGCGCACACAAGCGGCGGCCGTCACTCCGGTTGTGATCACGTCGTCAAGAAGAATGGCCCGTGCCGGATGGGCTCCCGCGACCAGCCGGATGCGGCCGTCGAGGTTCACCGCCCGCTCGGCACGGGTGAGCCCCACGGCGTCGCGAACCCCGGCCTTGAGTTCGAGCACAGGCGCGACCGTCGCCGGTTTTCCCTTGCTCGACAGCACTTTCGCGCATTCTTCGGCCATGCGCCGGACATGCGGGCCGCCCCGGACACGCGAGGCGTGACGTCTCGACGGGACCGGGACGAGACAGTGTCCCGCTGCCGGTTCGGGCAGGTGAAGCAGGGCTTCGGCGAGAGCCAGCCCCAAGGACGGCGCGAGGTCGCGACGGCCGCGTTCCTTGTAGGCGAGGATCAAGCGGCGGGCGTCGTCGGAGTAGCGGGCCAGGGCGTAGACGGGTACGAGACCGGCCGTCGGAGCGCGGGTGATCTCGCTGAGCGAACCCCAAGCCGTCTGACAGGTGGCGCAGCACGGCGCGCCGGGCGCCCCGCAGGACGCGCAGCGGGCGGGAATGAGGAGATCCAGGATTTTGATCATGCCTTCGAGGATCGCGCCGGGCCCCGACAGTTCCTGGCCCCTTTGCGTCATGACTGGTCCCCTTAGGACACTTTTCGTCCACAGGAGACCAGTCACGACAGCAGTCGAGGAGAAGGTGCCGGGGTTCGGTGACGTGCCAGGAGAGGCAGTCGAGAAGAAGGCTGGACCCCCTGTTGAGGAGAAGGCTCCTTCGCGACGTTGCGCTCCTTCGCGACGCCAGGCTCCTTCGCAACTCTGGGCCCCTTCGCGACGCTACGCGGCCCCCGCCTCGGTCCGTGAAGGACTCCTTGAGGGACTCTGAGTCCCTCAAGGAGTCCTTCACGGACTACCCGGTTCACTAGCGCCGCTAGGAGAGCTGCCGTTACTAAAGGTCCCTTGCTCCCGCCGGGAGGTCGGGTGTGCAGGTCGGGTTCCCTCGGCTGAGCTGCGGCGAGGGGGCAGCCGCTGTGACTGCTGGTGCGTCTGGGGCGAAAGTGGCGACTTGAGAGGTAGTGAAGGCCTCCTTCCCTACTCTCAAGGTAGGGAAGGAGGCCTTCACGGATCGGGCCGCCGAGCGCTCAGCCGGGGTAGAACGGGTCCGCGTCGGTGACGGTGTGCGCCTGCGGCCGCCACACCTCGCCCAGCTCGGAGGCGACCCACAGCCCGCCCGCGTCCGCGACCAGGTTCGGCCTGCTCGGCGCCGCGGTGACGCCGTGCACCGGCGGGGTGAGGTTCGAGCTGTTGAAGGCGTCCATCCGCTGCCCGTCCAGCGGCACCATGACCACCGGCAGCGTGTTCGACGACGTCGCGGCGACCAGGTGGTCCTGGGCGGACCAGTCGACGTCGACGACGTCCTTGAGGTCGCGTTCCTGCAGCTTGCGCGGCGCCCGCAGCGCCACCGAGTCCGCCGTCCGCACGATCGAGGCGACCACCAGCTGCCCGTTGACCACCGCGGCCAGCCGGGACCCGTCGCGCGAAAGCCGCAGTTCGGTGATCTGGCCGAGTCCGGTGAGCATGGTCGCGTCGACGCCGGCCTTCACCCAGCGGCCGTCCGCGGCCAGGGTGACCCTGGCGACGGTGTTGTGGTCGACGACCGTCCAGACCTCACCCGAAAGTCCGCCGCCGCGGGCGACCGGGCGCCAGGTCGGCCTGCTCAGGCTGCCGCCGAACAGGTCGACCGAAGCGAGATCGCGGCCGAGGTCCCCGACCCGGAGCCATTGCCTGCCGTCGCGCTCTTCGACCACCGCGAGCCGTCTGCCGTCGACGGACTGCGCGCCGCTGATGACCTTGTACCCGCCGTTGCCCGCGGGCCCGCCGATCGGCTGCCCGTCGCTGAGTGACCGGACCCGCCCGTTCACGGTCATCAGTCCCAGCAGTTCCGAGTTGGGCGCGATGTCCACGTTGTAGTTGGGCAGTTCGCTGGAGCGCCAGTATTCGTGTTCCGGCACCAGCGCGGTGCCGTCGGCCAGCAGCCGGATCCGGCTCAGTGTCACCGTCTGCAGCGAGAGGACGATCTGCGCGGCGATCAGGTTCCGGTCCACGAGGCTGGCCCCGCCGATCCCGGTCAGTGCGACGTTCAGTGTCCCGTCGTCCGTGCTGCGGACGTTGGTGTCGGTGGCGACCTGGTCGTTCAGCAGGTCCTTGACAGCGCCCTTCAGCCCTTCCGACGGCCCCTGCAGGATCAGGTCCATCACCCGGCCGGGCAGTCCGGCCTGCGGTTTCGCCGCGACGTACCGGAGGTCGGGGACGAAGGCGCCGGAGTCGGGCGAGTAGAAGCTGATCGGCACCCGGAAGTAGTTGAGCGCGAAGTCCTCGTCGGTGACGGCGAGCTCCTGCGGCGGGTCCGCGATCCGCCACTGGCCGTTCTGCTGCTTCCGCACCTTGAACTGCTGCGAGTACTCGGCCTTCACCGGGATGAACGCGTTGTCGGGGCCCAGGTTGCCGAGTTTGAACCCGCGGACGTTCACCAGCTGCTCGTCCGGGTTCCCCGGCTGCGACGCGGTGTCGTACACGGTGCCGAAGGTGTTGTCGATGATCGTCAGCCCCGGCGACGGCTTCCAGTTGCGCCGGGCATCGTCGTCGAGGTACACCCGCGCGTCGGCGTTCGCCGAGCCAGGCGTCGCGGAATTGCGGATGAACTGGCGGATGAGGGTCAGCGAGTCCATGCCCGCCGCCGGTTCGGGGACGTCCACCGGCGCCTGCCCCGGTTTGTCACCGGGGACGACGGCGGGCTGGGTTTCGAGCGGGATGTTCGCGCAGCCCGCGACCAGCAGGAACACCGCAAGCAGGGTCAGCAGCCGCTTCACCGGCCGACCTCCTCGGGTTCGGCGAGGATCGCGTCGGGGGCCGGCCGGACTTCGAGCAGTCCTGACGGCGAGCCGTGCGTGTCGGTCGCCTTGTGATCGGGCGGTGGCAGGACCAGCGGGCTCTCCCCCATCGGCGTGTCCTGCTGCCGCGGCAGCACGAGCCGGAAGCAGGCGCCGTGGCCGGTCTCGCCCCAGGCGTCGAGGACGCCGCCGTGCAACCGGGCGTCCTCCTGGCTGATCGCGAGGCCGAGACCGGTGCCGCCGGTCCGGCGGTTGCGGGACGGGTCGGCCCGCCAGAACCGGTTGAACACCAGTTCCGCCTCACCGGGACGGAGCCCGACGCCGCGGTCTCGCACGGTGATGGCGACCGCGGTCTCGTTGACCGCCAGCGTCAGCACCACCGGGTTGCCTTCGCTGTGGTCCACCGCGTTGGCCAGCAGGTTGCGCAGGATCCGCTCGACGCGGCGCGCGTCGACCTCGGCGGGCGCCTCCTCGTCCGGGAGGACCAGCTCGACCGAACTGCCCGCGTTGCCCGCGATCACCCGGACCTGTTCGACGGCCCTGGTCGCGATCGGCCGGACGTCGATCAGCTCGGCCGAAAGCTCCTCGACGCCCGCGTCGAGCCTGCTGATCTCCAGCAGGTCGCCGAGCAGGGCCTCGAACCGGTCGAGTTCGTCGACCAGCAGTTCGGTGGAGCGGGCGAGGCCGGCCGGGAACTGCTCGCGCGACGCGTGCAGCACGTCGGCGGCCATCCGGACGGTGGTCAGCGGGGTCCGCAGTTCGTGCGAGACGTCGGAGGTGAACCGGCGTTGCAGCCCGCCGAAGTCCTCCAGCTGGCGGATCTGCCCCTGGATACTCGCGGCCATCTCGTTGTAGGACACGGCGAGTTTGGCCAGATCGTCCTCGCCGAGCACGGCGAGGCGCTGGTCGAGGTCTCCGCCCGCGAACTGTTCGGCCGCCGCGGCGGCCTGCCGGACCGGCCGGACCACCTGCCGGGTGACCAGGTTCGTGATGCCCGCCAGCAGGAGCAGCAGGACGAGACCGCCGACGAGCAGCGTGTTCTGCACGGTCGAGACGGTGTTCTGCTCACTGGTGAGCGGGTACAGCAGGTAGAGCTGGAGCGGGTTGATCATCGTGCTCAGCGGCGCGCCGACGATCAGATACGTCGTCTTGCCGCCGTCGGGCTCGGTGACCGTGTGGATCAGGGTGCTGAGCTGTTCGGTCTCCACGAACTGGCGCAGCCGGACCGGCACCTTGTCGTAGGGACCGGCGGCCACCGGCCTGCTCGACTGATCGCGGCCGCCCGCGGCCAGCACGGGTTCGAAGGTGCCCGCGGCCGATCCCGCGCCGTCCTGCGAAGTCGTCGTGCTGGAGATCTTCTTCAGCGCGTTGTTCATCCGCGCCGTCAGCGCTTCCGGGCTTTCGGCACCGACGCCGATCAGTTCATTGGCCGCGGTCTCGACGACCGCCCTGGTCTGCGCGATCGCCGCGTTTTCCTTGGTCTCGAGCAGCCGGTCGGTGATCTGGTTCTGCAGCACCATGCCCAGCACGAACACCACGGCCGACGACAGCGCCAGCGTGGACACCGTGACCCGGAACTGCAGTGAGTACCGCCACAGCTCGTTGAACGAGACGATCTTGCGGCGCACGAAAACCACGATGCGCCGGACGTGGCGCATCGTGGTCTGGGCAAGCCTCGGCAAGCGTCCGCTCATGGGGTGATCACGGCGGGCCTGCCTTGTACCCGACGCCGCGGACCGTCAACACCACCTCGGGGTGCTCCGGGTCCTTCTCCACCTTCGAACGCAGACGCTGGACGTGCACGTTCACCAGGCGGGTGTCGGCGGCGTGGCGATAGCCCCACACCTGTTCGAGGAGCACCTCGCGGGTGAACACCTGACGCGGTTTGCGGGCGAGCGCGACCAGGAGGTCGAACTCCAGCGGGGTCAGCGGGATGGCCTTGCCCTCACGGGTCACCTCGTGGCCGGGGACGTCGATCGCGAGGTCGCCGATCGTCAGCGACTCGGCGGGCTCGGCCTCGGTGCGGCGCATCCGGGCGCGGACGCGGGCCACGAGTTCCTTCGGCTTGAAGGGCTTGACCACGTAGTCGTCCGCCCCCGATTCGAGCCCGAGGACGATGTCCACGGTGTCGCTCTTGGCGGTGAGCATCACGATCGGCACGCCGGACTCGGCCCGGATGGCCTTGCAGACGTCGATGCCGTTCATCCCCGGCAGCATGAGGTCGAGGAGGACCAAGTCCGGTTTCAGCTCACGAAGCGCGGGCAGCGCTCGTGAGCCGTCGGCCACGACGGCTGTGTCGAACCCCTCCCCACGCAGCACGATGGTGAGCATCTCCGCGAGAGCAGGGTCGTCGTCGACGACCAGAACACGTGCCTTCATAAACCTATGTTCGCACTAGTTTCCCCGCGCGGGCGCACGACCCGGCGATGTGACCACCAGAAAGATCATCGAATCGGTCAAATTGCTCCATCCGAGTAGGGTCTTCGGCCCCTAGAGGGCGCGCCGGAGCCTGGTGAACGGCCTCGGGGAGTCGATCGCGAAGACCCCGGTCAGGACGTCACCGCGGTGATAGGCCGCGACGAACCGCTTCGAAGCGACGTCGCCTTCGACGATCCGCACGTCTTCCGTGGCCACTCCGGCGAATTGGAGCCGCCGTCCGTACTGATCGGACCAAAAGTAACCGTGTCGTGCGAAATGCGTGACGGTCGCGCCGGCGAGCAGGTTCGCGACCGCGACCCCCGCCTGTTCGTTCGCCGCCGTCCAGTGTTCCGACCGGACACGCCTGCCGCGCGAACGGCACTGGTACCGCGCGACGTCACCCACCGCGATCACTCGAGGATTCGCTGTGACACAGCCGGAATCGACCAGCACCCCGTCGTCGACGGCGAGCCCGGAGCCGGTCAGCCATCCGGTGGCGGGCCGCGCCCCCACGCCGGCGACGACGAGATCGGCACGGAACTCCCTCCCGTCGGCGAGCCGGACACCGGTGACCCGATCGGCCCCGGCGAACCCGGCGACGGCGACGCCCGTGATCAGCCGGACATCGTTTTCGGCGTGCAGTTCCCCGCACACCGCGCCCATCCGCGCGCCGAGGACCGGGGCGAGCGGGACGGGCATCGCCTCGATCACGGTGACGTCGTGACCGAGCAGACGGCAGGCGGACGCGACCTCCGCGCCGATGAATCCCGCGCCGACGACGATCACCGAAGCGGGCCCCGCCGCGAGATCCCGTTTCAGCGAGACGGCGTCGTCGATCGTCCGCAAGGTGTGAACGCCGTTCAGGTTCCTTGCCACACCAAGGGTTCTGGCCACCGCTCCGGTCGCGATGACGTAGCCGTCGGCGGCGATCGTGGTCCCGTCGGCGAGCGTCACGCCTTCGCGGCCGAGCTTCTCGGCACGGACGCCCAGATGCCATTCGGCGGCCAGCGCGTCGAGGCCGTCCGGCCCGGCGAGCGCGAGATCACCGGCGGAAACCTTGCCCAGCAAGAAATCCTTCGAAAGCGGCGGCCGGTCGTAGGGCGGTTCGGCGCCGATCATCACCAGCCGTCCGTCGAATCCCCGCTCGCGCAGCTCCTGCGCCGACCGGAGTCCCGCCAGGGAGGTGCCGACGACGGCGACGGTTCTCAAGCGACGTCCTGCCGCACCCCGGTGTCCACGTAGATCACCCCGTCGGCGACCACGACCGGGTACGTGCGTACGGCGTTCTTCGCGGGCAGGCAGTCCGGGACGCCGGTCCGCAGGTCGAACCGCGCCGCGTGCAGCGGGCATTCGACGAAGCAGTCCTCGATCCAGCCGTCGGCGAGCGACGCGTCCTGATGGCTACAGGTGTCGTCCAGGGCGTAGTAGCCGCCCTGGGAATGGAAAACCGATACGGGCACTGGGCCTTCGAGACGGAGAGCTTCGCCCTCGGGAAGTTCGGAGACGGAGCAGGCACGGATCATCGGGGCCTCCGGGGAAAGGACCGACGGTTGTTGATGTTGCGTATTACGAGACGGGACGTGCTCTGCGCAACAATCGCGCCCGAGGGGGCGGTGCGTCAAGGGATTCGCCCACTCAGCCGAACGGATCCGGGCGAAACGGCTACTGTTGCGTCATGCGGAACCAGGACGCGGGGAACGCAACACCCAGTCAGGTGCAGTCCGTCGACCGCGCGATCAGCGTGCTGGAACTGCTGGCGCGCAACGGGGAAACGGGCATCACCGAGATCGCGGGCGAACTCGGCGTGCACAAGTCGACGGCTTCCCGCCTGCTGAGCGTCCTGGAGAACCGCGGCCTCGTCGAGCAGCTCGGCGAACGCGGCAAGTACGCGATCGGCTTCGGCATCGTCCGCTTGGCGGGCGCCGCCACCGGCCGGATGGATCTGGCGAAACTGGGCAGGCGGACGTGCCAGGGCCTGGCGGAGACGCTCGGCGAGACGGTCAACATCGCGATCGCCGACGACGGCGTCGCGATCAACGTCAGCCAGGCCCGCGGCTCGGCCGCGATCACCACGCAGAACTGGACCGGCCAGCGCACGCCGCTGCACGCGACGTCCAGCGGGAAGGTCCTGCTCGCGTACATGGGCGACGTCGAGCGCAAACGCTTGCTCCGGCGGAAACTCGAACAGTTCACGCCGCGGACCACGGTCGATCCGGACGAGCTGACCGCGGAACTGGAGCGGGTCGCCGAGGACGGGTACGCGGCCTGTTTCGAGGAACTGGAGCTGGGGATGCACGCGGTCGCGGTGCCGGTGCACGGCCCCGGCGGCGCCGTCGTCGCGGCGATGAGCGCTTCCGGTCCGTCGTACCGGCTTTCGAAACAGCGGGTGCGGCAGATCGTGCGGCCGCTCGCCGAGGCGTCCGCGGATCTCTCGGACCAGCTCGGGTATTTCACGGAGTGAAGCAGGCGACCTTTTCGGGCTCTTGACAGCGCGCCCGCGCGTGCCGCACTTTGTTGCTGAAGACGGAACAACGTGCCTCATCCGCAACTGCGCCTGTCACCCCGATGCCCGCGTGTCCTTTGTGGACCTCCGGGCAGGCAGGAGGTTCCTCCCACCATGCCCTCTGGACCCCGCGTCGTCGTGATCGGCGCCGGCATCGTCGGCTGCGCGCTCGCCGACGAACTCACCGAACGCGGCTGGACCGATCTCACCGTGCTGGAACAGGGCGGCCTGTTCACCACCGGCGGATCCAGTTCGCACGCGCCCGGACTGGTCTTCCAGACCAACGCCTGCCGCACGATGACCGAGTTCGCCCGGTACACCGTCGCCAAGTACGGCGCGCTCGAACTCGACGGGAGCCCCTGCTTCCGGCCGGTCGGCGGGCTGGAGGTGGCCACGACGCCGGAACGGCTCGCCGACCTCAAGCGACGGCACGGCTGGGCGACCGCTTCGGGTGTCGAAAGCAGGCTGATCGAGCCGGGCGAATGCGTCGCGCTGCATCCGCTGCTCGATCCGGCCAAGGTGCTCGGCGGGTTCCACATTCCCTCCGACGGCCTGGCCGAACCCCTGCGGGCGGCCGAAGCGCAGGCTCGCCGCGCGATCGGGCGCGGCGCGAAGTTCCTCGCGCACCAGAAGGTCGTCGGCGTCGAAACCGCGGGCGGGCGGGTCACCGCCGTCACCACCGGGACCGGGAGTTTCCGCGCGGACCTCGTGGTCTCGTGCGCCGGGATGTGGGGCCCGGTGCTCGGCGAACTGGTGGACCTGGTGATCCCGCTGGTCCCGATGGCGCACCAGTACGCGCGCACCAGTCCCCTGCCCCGCCTGTCTGAAGGGACCCGGCCGATCCTGCGGCATCAGGACGCCGACCTCTACTTCCGCGAGCACGCCGACAGGATCGGCATCGGCGCGTACGGGCACCGGCCGATGCCGTTGCCCGCCGGGGAGATCGGCGCGGGCGAGGGCATG
The DNA here is from genome assembly GCF_000384215.1 of Amycolatopsis alba DSM 44262. Classification (NCBI taxonomy): domain Bacteria; kingdom Bacillati; phylum Actinomycetota; class Actinomycetes; order Pseudonocardiales; family Pseudonocardiaceae; genus Amycolatopsis; species Amycolatopsis alba. Next base: position 2,353,458 of record NZ_KB913032.1, read on the forward strand.
CCGTCGGAACTCGCCTTCACCCCCGCGGACTTCGAGCGGTCCTGGGCCGCCGCCGTCGACCTGCTGCCCCTGCTGGGCGAGACCAAGGTCGAAGAGGGCATCAACGGCCTCTTCTCCTTCACCCCGGACGGTATGCCGCTCCTGGGCGAGCATCCGGATCTCGACGGGTTCTGGGTCGCCGAAGCCGTCTGGATCACGCATTCGGCGGGTGTCGCGCGGGCGATGGCGCGCTGGCTGGTCGACGGGCAGCCCGGCGCCGATCTGCACGGCTGCGACCTCGCCCGGTTCGAGCGGGCGCGGCTGGCCCCGGACTACGTCATGGCGCGCAGCTGCCGAAGCTTCGTCGAGGTCTACGACATCGTCCATCCCTTGCAGCCCATGGAAGAACCGCGGCCGCTGCGGACGAGTCCCTTCCACGAGCGCCAAGCGGCGCTCGGCGCGTTCTTCCTCGAAGCGAACGGCTGGGAACGGCCGCAGTGGTACGAGGCGAACGCGAACCTCCCCGAGGTCGGTCTCGTCCCGGAACGCAATGACTGGGCCGCGCGATACTGGTCCCCCATCGGTGGCGCCGAAGCCCTCGTCGCGCGACAGCGGGTGGCGATGTTCGACATGACGTCACTGAACCGTGTGGAGGTCACCGGTCCCGGCGCGTTGCCGTTCCTGCAGACGATGACCACGAACCAGCTCGACAAGAAACCCGGCTCGGTCACCTACACGCTGCTGCTCGACGAAGACGGTGGCGTGCGCAGCGATCTGACCGTCGCCCGGCTCGGTGCCGAACGGTTCCAGGTTGGCGTCAACAGCGCCATCGACATCGACTGGCTGCGGCGGCATCTGCCCGGCGACGGCGCCGCGCAGATCCACGAAACCACCCCCGGTACCTGCTGCATCGGCCTGTGGGGACCCCTCGCCAGGGCCGTCCTGCAGCCACTGTCCACAACGGACTTCTCGCACCGGGCGATGGGATACTTCAAGACGAAACAGGCCTACGTCGGCCTGGTGCCGGTGACCGCGATGCGGCTGTCCTATGTGGGCGAACTCGGCTGGGAGCTGTACACGAGCGCCGATCTCGGCCGCGAACTGTGGGACACGCTCGCCGAAGCCGGGCAGCGGCACGGGATCATCGCCGCCGGGCGGGACGCCTTCTCCAGCATGCGGCTGGAAAAGGGGTACCGGCTGTGGGGTACGGACGTCACCGCCGAGCACGACCCGTACGAAGCCGGGCTCGGATTCGCGGTGCGGATGGACAAGGGCTACTTCATCGGCCGGCACGCGCTGGTCGGCCGCTCCGGGGAAACGGCCACCAGGAAACTGACCTGTCTCACCGTCGACGATCCGTATTCCGTCGTACTCGGCAAGGAACCGGTGTTCGCGGGCGGCCGTCCCGCCGGGTACGTCACCAGTGCCGCGTACGGCTACACCGTCGGCAAGAACATCGCGTACGCGTGGCTTCCCGCCGGGCTGTCGGTGCCGGGAACGCCTTTGGAGATCGAGTACTTCGGCGAGCGGATCCCCGCCGTCGTGGCGGCTGAACCGCTGTTCGACCCCGGTATGGCCCGGCTCAGGAGCGCCGCATGACCCACTACGACGTCATCGTCATCGGCCTCGGCGGGATGGGCAGCGCGGCCGCGTACCGGCTCGCCCGGCGCGGGCAGCGTGTCCTGGGGATCGACCGGTTCGCGCCGGTGCACAACCTCGGGTCGAGCCACGGCGGCTCGCGGATCACCCGGCAGGCGTACTTCGAGGATCCCGCGTATGTGCCGCTCCTGCTGCGGGCGCATGAACTGTGGGACGGCGTCGAACGCGACTCCGGCCGGAAGATCTTCACCCGCTGCGGCGGGATCATGCTCGGCGGCCCCGGCTCGCGGACGGTGTCGGGCAGCCTGGCCAGCGCCCGGAAATGGGAACTGCCGCACGAGCTGCTGGACGCGGCGGAGATCCGGCGCCGGTTCCCGACGATGCGCCCGGAAGACCACGAAATCGCGCTGTACGAGGAGAACGCCGGTTTCGTGGTGCCGGAAGGCAGTGTGGCGGCGCATCTCCAGCTCGCCGCGCGGGCCGGGGCGGATCTGCACCACGAGGAGGCGGTCCTTTCGTGGCGGCAGACGTCCACCGGGGTCCGGGTGGGGACGTCGCAGAACTTCTACACCGCGGAACAGCTGGTGATCTGCCCCGGCGCCTGGGCACCGGGACTGCTCGGCGAACTCGGCGTCGAGTTCACCATCGAGCGGCAGGTCCAGTACTGGTTCGCGCCGTCGGGCGGGGCGGGGCCGTTCCGCGCCGAGCGGCATCCGATCTACGTCTGGGAAGGCGAAAGCGGCCGCCAGTTCTACGGTTTCCCCTCCCACGACGACGCCGGGAGCGTGAAGGTCGCTTTCTTCCGCGGCGGCGAGACCTGCACGCCGGAGACCATCGACCGGACGGTGCACGCCGAAGAGGTCGGCGAGATCTCGGAGTTCGTCAGGCGGAAGATGCCGTCGCTGCCCGGCGCGTTCCTGCGCGGGGCGACCTGCCTGTACACGAACACCCCCGACGAGCATTTCGTCATCTCCCGCCACCCCGCGCACGACCGCGTGGTGGTCGCCTGCGGATTCTCCGGGCACGGCTTCAAGTTCGTCCCGGTGGTCGGCGAAGTGCTCGCCGATCTGGTGGTGGACGGCACCACCGGGCATCCGATCGCCCTGTTCGACCCGGCCCGGCTGACCGGAGTCCCGAGATGACGAGTCTCATCCCGACGCTGGGTGGCGGCTACTACACCGACCCCGCGATCTTCGCCGCGGAGCAGGAAAAGATCTTCGAACGCCAGTGGTTCTGCGCGGTCAGGGCGGCGGATCTGCCGTCCGCGGGCGACTTCCGGACCGTCCTGATCGGACGGGAGAGCGTGATCGTCAGCCGGGGCCGGGACGGCGGGCTGCGGGCGTTCCTCAACATCTGCCGCCATCGTGGCGCCCGGCTGTGCACCGAAGAGACCGGAACGGTGAAACGCGCGTTCCAGTGCCCGTACCACGCGTGGACGTACGGGCTCGACGGCAAACTGATCGCGGCGCCGAACCTGGCGAACCTCCCCGACATCGACCGCGCCGGATACGGGCTGCACACCGTGCGCCTGCGGGAATGGCTGGGCTACGCGTGGGTCTGCCTCGCCGCGGACCCGCCGTCGTTCGGGGACGGCGTCGAAGGCGCGGTGCGGGAACGGCTGGGCGATCTGGAGTCGATCGAGCGCTACGGGCTCGACGGGCTCTCGGTCGGGCGCCGGATCACCTACGACGTCAAGGCGAACTGGAAACTGATCGTCGAGAACTTCATGGAGTGCTACCACTGCGCGACCATCCATCCCGAACTGACCGAAGTGCTGCCGGAGTTCGCCGGCGGATACGCGGCGCAGTACTACGTCGGGCACGGCGCCGAATTCGGCGAGGACGTCGCCGGGTTCACGATCGACGGCGGTTCGGGCTTCAGCAGGCTCGACGGTGTCGCGGACGAGCAGGACAGGCGGTACTACGCGATCACCATCCGGCCGCAGGTGTTCGTGAACCTGGTGCCGGACCACGTGATCTTCCACCGGATGTACCCGCTCGCGCCGGACCGGACGGTCGTCGAATGCGACTGGCTCTATTCGGCGGAGGTCGTGGCGTCGGGGCGGGACGTGTCACGGTCGGTGGAGCTGTTCCACCGCGTCAACGAGCAGGACTTCGACGCCTGCGAACGCTGCCAGCCCGCGATGGCGTCCCGCGCCTACCGCGGCGGCGGGGTGCTGATGCCGTCCGAGCACCACATCGGCGAGTTCCACACCTGGCTGCGCACGCAGCTAGGGGGTTATTGAGGGGTAAGGCACGCGTGTCCTGGCGGGTTCTGGTGCCTTCGGCCGCACTTCGGGATGTCTCAAAGGGGGCCTTCAGGACGTTGAACGTCCCAAAGGGGGCCTTCGAGACACGGCGCCCGAGTCACCCCGATCCCAGGTTGAGGGGTAAGGGCACACGTGACGTGTTCCGTCGCTCGCCCGCACGCCGAACCCGGTGTCGCGAAAGCCACTTTCGGGACACCAGGTGTCCCGAAAGTGGCTTTCGCGACACCTCCGGGACTCTCTCATGAGGACCGCAAGACCTGAGGCAAGGAGAACCTTCCGCGCGTCCCTTCACCCCCGAGCGCAAGTAGGTGACTAATCGCGGAGCAGGGCGGTAGCCAAAGCGGCGGTGTCGACACCGGCGACGCCGTCGAGGACGTGCCAAGGGGCGAGCCAGCCCGTCGCGGCGAGTTCGTCGTAGACCACCGAGCACCGCTTCTGGAGCGCGTCGTCGGTCTCGAAGGAGTCCCGCGCGCGATCGGCGTCGCTCTCCGCGCGGCGCTGCGCGCGGTCCGCCGCGACGTCTGCGGTGACCCGGAGCAGCAGATGAGCGGCGGGCACCGGCAGGTCGAACCGGTCGATCTCCAGTTCACGGAGCCAGCGCACGAACTCGCCGTCCGCGCCCTGGTGGAGCCGGGCGGCGCCGTACGCCGCGTTCGACGCGACGTACCGGTCGAGCAGCACGACGTCGTGCTCGCCGAGCCGGGCGCGGATCTCGTCCGCGGCACCCCGCCTGTCGAGCGCGTAGAGCATCGCCATGCCGTACACGGAGTCGGCGAGGTCGCCGTGCCCGCGGTGCAACGCCTCCTTCACGAGATCGGCGTGCACACTTTCGCCGTAGCGCGGGAACGCGATGGACGTGACGCTCGCCCCTGCCGCGTTCAGCGCGCCGGTCAGCGCGCCGGCGAGCGTGCGCTTGCCCGCGCCGTCCAGACCTTCGATCACCACGAGTCGACCCACCGCCACAGAATATGACCAGCACCGCGAAGCGGTTCGGTCGAGGGCGGCGGGGCATGGATGGATACGGGTGGTTGGTCGACCGGCGGGCCAGACGGGGTCAGCTCACGTCCGGCCCACCGGTCCGCTAGGGGACGCGCCTCTTCGAGTGCAGGAAGAAGCCGGCGACACAAATGAGGAGCAAGCCGCCGAAGATCAGCAGCGGGACGTAGCCGGTGTCCTGCGCGTCGGGCGCGGGGCCGCCGTCGCCGCGAGGCATCACCTGGGCGTTGTAGCCACCGGCCTTGCCCTCTTGGGCGTAGGGCGAGTTCGCGAGCATGGCGCCGTACCGGCCGGAGACCGTCTTCTGGTACTCCGCGAGGGTGGCCGTGGCACCGGCCGCGTAGCCGCTGGCGCCCGAGTCGAGCAGCGTCACCCGGCCGTCGCGCAGCGCGTACCAGGCGTCGACCTGAGGTTCGTGGAGCAGTGTCGCGCCCGCGGGCAACCGCCGGGCCAGTTCGCTCTCCCGGTCGCCCGAGGCGATGTTCCCGACGCGCCAGGCGCCGTCGTCGCCCCGGACCGACCACACGGTGGCGGTCTGCCCGTCGGAGGCCGTGACCGGGACGGCGACGTAGGCGAGTCGCCCGGCGACCGCGCCATCGCCGGCGACGAAGTCCCTCGAAAGCTCGTAAACCGGGAAGGATTCGTTGACGACGCTCACCGACGGCGTCCGGCCCGAACCACCCGTTTGCGTGAGGAAGCGACCGATTTCGGCACGCAGAGTGGGGTCGTCGGCAGCAGCCTTCGCGGCCGCGAGATCTTCACTCGACAGGTTGTCCGCGCGCGCTCCCGGCGCCGAGATCAGCAGCGCGACCGCGACCAGCCCGGCGAGCACGGGGAACCGCCGCGCGCTCATCGCCGGATCCCGGTGAGCGTATGGGTCCAGGTGAAGGACTTGTTGGCGGCGTAGAAGTCGTAGGTCGACCAGTTGTAGCGGTTCCCGGTGGGCAGTGGATCCCCCCACGAGACCCACTTCCGGCCGGCGTCGAAGCCGTAGAGGACGTGCATGTGACCACCGCCAGCGGCCCAGCCGACCCGTGTCTGCACCGGTCGGCCGGAACCGGTCTGCGCCTGGACGTCGGCGTACGAGATGCGTCCCTTGAGGTAGTTCCCAGGGGCCGAAAAGCCGAGCTTGCCGAAGGCGCGCCGGACGTCGCCCAGCGTTCCCGGCTCGTCGGCGCACTCCCGGCGTCGCTCACCGTGAGCGATCCGGCAGAATTCGTTCTGGGTGACGGTCACACCGTGGTGTGCCGCGATGGTGTTGCCGGAAGCCACCCAGCACCACTGGGACTTCTCCTGCACCTGCATCGCGACGGTGTTCTGGCGGGCAGGCGGCTGGGGCAGCGCGCTCGCCGGGGTCTGGATCGCCAGCCACGCCGCAAGACTCGCGGCGCCGGCGGCGCAAACCCTCCTCGAGAACACAGGCACGACGGGCCTCCTGGTCACCATGGCGAACCAATGTGGTCACAACGGTGAACAGCAGGCTCACACAGAGCAAGATGGGCACTCGGCGGAACGGACCGTTCCGGGGCGTTTCCACACCCCGGAACGGTCACTCTTCCGGGGTCAACCACCCCGAACGGGGGACGTAGTGTTCACAGTGCGCTGCTAACGTGAACGTTCCGCGGTGTTCACGCTCAGCGCACACACTGGTCTGGTGAAGGGACGAGCGGTGACACGAGACGGGGACACCCCGACGATCATCGACGGCACACGTCGTCAACCGCTCGAATCCTTGCCGAAGGAACTTGTCGAGGCCCTTCGCAGCGGCGAATTCCACCACGCGCTCCGGCAGGCGATCGCCTACCGCGGCCTCTCCCTTGCCCGGCTGCGCGCCCACCTCGGGCTTCGCGGTGTCCAAATCGGACAGTCGACGCTGAGCTACTGGCAGCGCGGCTTGCGCCAGCCGGAGGTACCCAAGGCACTCCCGGCGGTCCGTGCGCTGGAATCGGTGCTGCAACTGCCCGCGGACGCGCTCGTCGTGCTGATCGGGCCGCGGACGGCGAGGGCGCGCGGGCACCAGATGGCCGCGTCGTTCCACGACATCCGGTCCGGCGACATGGGCTCGATCGTCGACCAGCTGCTGGCCGAACTGGGCGCGTACCCGTCGTCCAATCGCTACAACGCCGACCTCGAAATGCTGTCGGTGCACGACACGATCACCTTCGACGCCGCGCACCGGCAGGTCGCCCTGCACACCCGGCTGGTGTGCCGGGCGCGGCGCCACGGCCCGGACCGGTACGTCACCGTCTACAACGGCGACCCCGGCTGCGACATCGGCGACGTCGAGCTGATCACCGCCGAAGGCTGCCGCGTCGGCCGGATCCGGCGCAACGCCGAGGCCGAGACGATGGCCACCGAACTGCTCTTCGACCGGAAACTCGCCGAGGGCGAGATCCACGTGTTCTGCTTCGGGGTCCGGGACGACTCCGGCGCCGCGTCACCGGGGTACTTCCGGATGCTGCGCGATCAGTGTTCGAGCTACCTGGTGCAGCTGAAGTTCGCGCTCGGCGCGCTGCCCGCCCGCTGCACGCGGCAGTTCCGGACGCGCGACGACGCCGTACCCGTCGAGTCCGAGGAACTGCCCTGTGACATGGGCGGGGTGACCAGCGGTTTCTTCAGTGACGCCGGGCCGGGGCTGGCCGGTATCGAGGTCGAGTGGGAGTAGCACTCGCGGCCTCGTGAGTGGCAAGACCGGTTATCGAGGGAACGGCCGGCCGTGGCGGGCCGGGTCGCTCGGCTGCGGGTCGGCTTCGGGTGTCGCGAAAGCCACTTTCGGGACGTCTGATGTCGCGAAAGTGGCTTTCACGACATCAGGCCTGGCGGTGCGGTGTCGGCGGCCGGGGTGGTCGTGAGTGGCAAGTGTCGTTCTGTCGGACTCGTATTTGCCTACCCACTGGAGCCGGATCGCGTCACGGTGCGGGGCTCGTGCCACGGTGCGGGGCTCGTGCCGGATGCCGGTGAGCGGGGGTTGAGGGGGTACGTCCTTGGTGACCTCGCGACGGTGAAGGAATCGGGACGTCGAGTGTCCTGATTCCTTCACCATCGATCGGGCATCCGTCAGTTCGGGCAGGTCTGCGGCACGTAGACAAATACCGGTCCGCCCTAACGCGACTTACCCCTCAAGAGGACCGTCCCTGCCACTCACGAGACCCAAGCACTCAGTACCGGTAGTGGTCCGTCTTGAACGGGCCTTCGACGTCCACGTCGATGTACTCGGCCTGTTCCTTGGTCAGCTTCGTGAGCTCACCGCCGAGCGCGTCGAGGTGGATCTTCGCGACCTTCTCGTCGAGCTTCTTCGGGAGGCGGAAGACCTCCTTGTCGTACTCCTCGTGCTTGGTGAACAGCTCGATCTGCGCGATCACCTGGTTGGAGAAGCTGTTCGACATCACGAACGACGGGTGCCCGGTCGCGTTGCCCAGGTTCAGCAGGCGGCCCTCGGACAGCACGATGATGCTCTTGCCGTCCGGGAAGACCCACTCGTCGACCTGCGGCTTGATGTTGATCCGCCGGATGCCTGGGTAGCGCTGGAGACCGGCCATGTCGAGCTCGTTGTCGAAGTGGCCGATGTTGCCGAGGATCGCCTGGTGCTTCATCCGCGCCATGTGCTCGATGAGCACGACGTCCTTGTTCCCGGTGGTCGTGATGATGATGTCGGCCTCGCCGAGGACGTTCTCCAGCTTCTTGACCTGGTAGCCGTCCATCGCCGCCTGCAGCGCGCAGATCGGGTCGATCTCGGTGACGATCACCCGCGCGCCCTGGCCGCGCAGCGATTCCGCGGCGCCCTTGCCGACGTCGCCGTAGCCGCAGACGACCGCGACCTTGCCGCCGATGAGGACGTCGGTGCCGCGGTTGATGCCGTCGATCAGCGAATGCCGGATGCCGTAGCGGTTGTCGAACTTCGACTTCGTCACGGCGTCGTTCACGTTGATCGCCGGGAACAGCAGCTCACCGGCCGCGGCGAGCTGGTAGAGCCGCAGGACACCGGTCGTGGTCTCCTCGGTGACACCGCGGACGCCTTCGCCGATCTTGGTCCATTTGCCGGTGTCGGCCGCGACGGAAGCGCTCAGCAGCTGCAGGAAGACACGGAACTCGTCCGAAGTGTCCTCGTCCGGGGACGGGACGACTCCGGCCTTCTCGAACTCGGTTCCCTTGTGCACCAGCATGGTGGCGTCGCCGCCGTCGTCGAGGATCATGTTCGGACCCTCACCGTCCCAGGTGAGCATCCGTTCGGTGCACCACCAGTACTCCTCCAGCGACTCGCCCTTCCAGGCGAACACCGGCACACCCTTGGGCTCCTCGGTGGTGCCGTGCGGCCCGACGACGATCGCCGCGGCGGCGTGGTCCTGGGTGGAGAAGATGTTGCACGAGGCCCAGCGAACCTCGGCACCCAGCGCGACGAGGGTTTCGATCAGGACCGCGGTCTGTACCGTCATGTGGAGCGAGCCCGACACACGGGCTCCCCTCAAGGGGTACACCTCGGCGTACTCGCGGCGCAGCGCCATCAGGCCCGGCATCTCGTGCTCGGCGAGGCGGATCTCCTTGCGGCCGAACTCGGCGGCTTCGAGATCGGCGACGGCGAACTCGATGCCGTTGCGGGTGTCGTGCCGCTTGGCAACGCTTTCGGGGGTCATATGCGCGCTTCCTCCAAGGTTGGATGACATCGGAACAGTACCGTCGTGGGCTCAAAGCCCACTGAAACGGTTTGGAGGCGTTCACCGTGGTCATGCCGGGTCCCGATACCCGCGTCGTCGAAATACGCGTACCTGGGCTGGTGGGCACGAGCGGTGAAAGCCTGCTGGATTCGACGTCGGTGGTCGACGTCGCGGGCGACGGGATCGGCAGGCTGATCCGGCCGTCGGACCGGCTGCGCCGTCCCGCTCCCGGTCCGGTGCTGCCCGCGCTCGGCCGTTCGATCCCGCGCATTCTCGAAGGCTACCTGTGGAGCGGGATGACGTCGGGGGGCGCGGCGAAGGCGACTTGGGCGCTGCTGTTCCCGTTCTCGCTGGCGAACGTCGCGCACTGGATGCTGCCGCCGGTCCCGGAGGGCAGGCGGTTCGCGGCGGTGCTCGGCGCGATCTGCCGGGGACTGCTGCGGGTGGCCTCGCTCCTGCTGACGATGCTGCTGATCAGTCAGCTCGCGGTGGTCTCGCTCGACCTGTTCGCCGCGCAATGCCTCGCTCCCGGCTCGGACTGCCTGTCCGGTATCCCGTCGTTCGTGCGGGATTTCGCGCCGCTGCGGACGGCGATCGGGGTGGTGCCGCTGCTGGCGCTGATCTTCGTGCTCGACCGGATCCCGTCGTCGGACTGGCGATCGCGGAACCGCTTGCACCGCACCCACAGTTCGAGCCCGTTGCAACCACAGGACCTGCCTCGGACGCCGGGTCTGCGGACGCTGCACACCGTCGCCGCCTTGACCTGTGTCGCGCTTCCGTTGCTCGGCGGCCCGTTCCGGCTGCCGACGACGACGTTCGACCTGATCGTCTGGATCTGCGCGCTGGCCCTCGCCGTCGCGTCGCTGCTGGCCTCGACGGTCGGTTTCTCGGCCGGACCGGTGATCCGGGGTGGGCTGATCGCGATCGCCGTCGCGCTGGTCGGGATCGCCGTCGTGCGCCGGACACCGCTGCCTGCCGGGCTGACGGGCGGCGGGCTCGGCGGAGCGGACGGGACGGTGGAGGCGCTGGGCGCGTCGATGGTCGTGGTGACCGTGCTGTTCGCGCTGATGCTCATCCCGGCCGCCTTGTTCGGCCGGTCGGCCTGGAAGCACATGCCGCGACGGCTGCGACCCTGGCTCGGCGGCTGGGCGGCCGCGCCCGTCGTCGCGCTCGCCGGTCTGCTCGGCGGCGGTTTCGGCGCGGGCCTCGCGGTCGCGCTGCGGCAACTGGTCGGGGCGGCCGATCTCCGGCTGCCCGACACCTACGTCCTGGTGACCGTCCTGTGGGGCGCCGGGCTCGCCCTCGCCCTTGTGCTCGGTGTGCTGGGCTTCGCGGTGGCTGTCCCGCTGCGGCGGCTGCGGCGCGGCGTCCCGGAGGTCGTCGCGCTGATGGAGATCAGCGAAGCGCAGGAAGAAGAGGCCGCGCGCGTCTGGGCCCGCGCTTCGTGGGAGCGGAAGCATCTGCACCATCTCGCGCTCACGGTGGCACTGGCGATGGCGGCGGGCGGCGGCGCGCTCCTCGTGCTGCGCTTCGGTTTCGGCCCGCTGGCGAGCTGGTTCACCCCGATTTCGGCGATCGGCGTGTTCGCGCTGGGCGCGCTGGCGGCGGGTTTGCTGCGCGTCGTGTTCGCGGCCGCGACGAAACCCACGCGCAGCCGTCATCTCGGCGCGCTGGCGGATCTCGTGTGCTTCTGGCCGCGGGCCGCCCATCCGACCGTGCCGCCGAGTTACGCGCTCAAGGTCGTCCCGGAACTCGCGGACCGGGTGAAGGAACATCTCGCCGATCCGGGCACTCGGGTCGTGCTGTCCGGCTACAACCTCGGCAGCCTGCTGACCGTGCTCGCCGCGGCGCGCGTGATCGCCGATCTCCCGCCGGAGGACCGCGAACGCGTCGGGTTGCTGACCGCGGGCTCGCCGCTGCAGTGGGGTTACCAGCGGGCTTTTCCCGCGATGCTGCCGCAGGCGCAGCTGGCCGGGCTGTACGAGGATCTCGACGGCCGCTGGCGGGCGCTGTGCCGCGGCACGGACGTTTTCGGCGGTGGCGTCACGACCTGGCGGCATCGCGTGGTGTCCGGGAAGCTGCTGGGCGACGGCTACCTGCCCGGCGGCGGAACCGGGCCGCTGGCCGCCGAACCCGACGAGCAGGGCGTGCTGGTGCTCGGCGGCGATCACTGGCTGCCCGATCCGCTGCGCGGGCCGACCGGACGGCACCGCTGGGCACCCGGTGTCCTCAGGCACACGGACTACGTCGCCGACGCCGAATGGGACAACGCCGTCGCGATGGCCGCCGGTCTCGGCCGCCCCCGGCCGTCGAACCCTTGGGGCGAACAGGGATCGCTGTTCGGGGACTTCCCCCAAATGCGCTGAAGGCCCCCTTCGAGAGGAAGAGGGCCTTCAGTCACCAGCTAGCTTCAGTCGGTCTTGCCGCGACGCACGCGCAGCAGGACCAGGACACCGGCGCCGGCCAGGACCAGCAGGCCACCGGCCCACAGCAGCCAGGCGTTGTCGAAACCGGTGTTGGCGAGGCCACCGCCGTTGCCACCGTTACCGCCGACGTTCGGAGCCGGGGCGACGGTGCTGGTCGGGGTGTCGGACGGCTTCTCCGTGGTGGTCGGAGCGGTCGTCGGCGGCTTGGCCGTCGAGGTCTTCGTCGGCTCGGACGGCTTCGGCTGCTCGGTCGGCTTGGTCTTCTCGCCGCACGCGAACCACTTGTCGATGTTCGCCTTGCTGCCGTCGCGGTTGAACGGCGCGCGCAGCTCGGTCCACGGCGGGGTGTCGGCGAGCTTGCGCTTGCCCGGCTCGTAGACGTTGTAGCCGTCGTCGCCACCGAGGACGACGATCGCGGTCACCTTGACGCCTTCGCCGAGACCGGTGATGTTCAGCCGCTTCTCACCGGCGCCGCCGGTGAACTTGAAGTCCGAGTCGGACAGGGCCGAACCGCCGGCCTTGACCTGCTCGCATTTGCTGACGCTGCCGGGGATCGGCTTGGCGTGTTCGTCGTCGGAGTGACAGGCCAGCGCCGAGCCGGCGGTGCCGAGCAGGGCGGCGGTCGCCAGTGCGACGACGGTGACGGCGGAGCGGACACGCCGTCCGGACATGATCTGCATTCAGAGCTCTCCTGTACCGATCGGGGGACAAACGAGCAAAAGCGCGGTTACCTCTTTCGTGGGATGAAGGTCAACTCGCGGTGTTCTCCACGAGCCCCGTTCACCCGACAGGGTGAGGTAAGAGCCCGGACGCTATCGCACACCGATTTCACACCGAAACCGGCCCCCGAAAAAAACGGCCCACCATCCACAGAGGAATGGTGGGCCGCCGAAACGAGACTGATCAGTCCGATACGGACTCCGTCTTCTCTTCCTTGTTCTTCTTGCCGAGCAGCGAATGACGACGGCTGTAGGCGAAGTAGACGACCACGCCCAGCACCATCCACGCGATGAACCGCAGCCAGGTCAGCACGGTCAGGTTCAGCATCAGCCACAGGCAGGCGAGGATCGCCAGGATCGGGATCAGCGGCACCCAAGGCACCCGGAACGCGCGCGGCAGATCCGGTCGCGTCTTGCGCAGCACCATCACACCCGCGGAAACGAGGATGAAGGCGAACAGGGTGCCGACGTTGACCATTTCTTCCAGTTTGTCCGCCGGGAAGAAGGTCGCGGCGACGGCGACCAGTGCGCCGACGACGATGGTCGCCCGCTTCGGCGTCCCGTTCGCACCGGTCTTCGCCAGGCCGCGCGGCATGAGACCGTCACGCGACATCGCGAAGATGATCCGGATCTGGCCGAGCATCAGCACCATGACGACGGTCGTGAGGCCGGCGAGCGCGCCGACGGAGATGATGTTGGCCGCCCAGTCGACACCGTTGACCGCGAACGCGGACGCGAGCGTCTTCTTGCTGCCGTCACCCGCCGAGGTGGCGAGGTCCTTGTAGTTCACCATGCCGACGACCACGAGCGACACGGCGACGTAGAGCACCGTGACGATGGCGAGCGAGCCGAAGATGCCGCGGGGCACGGCCTTCTGCGGGTTGCGGGTCTCTTCCGCGGTGGTCGCGACGATGTCGAAACCGATGAACGCGAAGAACACCAGCGACGCCGCGGCCAGCAGACCGAAGACGCCGAACGAACTGCTGCTGCTACCCGCGAACACGGAGAACAGCGACTGGTCCACCCCGGTGGCCGACGAGTCGGCGCCGGACTGGGCGTCCGGGATGAACGGGGTGTAGTTGGAGCCCTTGATGTAGAAGACGCCGAGCACGATCACGAACAGCACCACCGCGACCTTGATCCCGGTGATCACCATCGAGAACCGCGAAGACAGCTTCGTGCCGACGGCGAGCAGCGTCGCCAGCACCAGCACCACGATCAGGGCACCCCAGTCGACCGGGACACCGCCGATCTCGAACGTCGTCTTCGTGCCCTTGCCGAAGATGTAGGAGAGCACGGTTTCGAGGTAGGCCGACCAGCCCTTCGACACCGCGGCCGCGCCGACCGCGAGTTCCAGGATCAGGTCCCAGCCGATGATCCACGCCATGAACTCGCCGAACGTGGCGTAGGAGAACGTGTACGCGCTCCCGGCCACCGGGACGGTCGACGCGAATTCCGCATAACAGAGCGCCGCCAGCGCGCAGGCGATGGCCGCGAAGACGAACGAGAGCGACACCGACGGCCCCGCGTAGTCGCCTGCCGTGCGCGCGGTGAGCGTGAAGATACCGGCGCCGATGACGACGGCGACGCCGAAGACGGTCAGGTCCCACGCGCTCAGGTTCCGCCTGAGCTTGGTCCCCGGTTCGTCGGTGTCCGCGATGGACTGCTCGATGGACTTCGTACGCCACAGACCGTTTCCGGGCACCCTTGACCTCCATACACCTGACTGCGGTTCATCGGACCTTATCGCCCGGTCGTGACGGCAGCGCGGTGGGAGAGCAACGAAGTACGCGGAGGTCGCGCTGGTAATCGGCGGTGTACGGACAGTTGCGCCGATCGGCGGTCGCGGCTCCTCCAGATGTCTGTCCGTGAGCGCGAGGCGGCGCGGCTCAGGCCAGCGAGCGGTCCAGGTCCGGCTCGAGGTAGATCAGCTTCGCCGTGGGAACCTTCGCCCGCACACGCGCTTCGGCGTCGTCGATGGCCTGCGCGACCTCGCCGGTCTCCAGCCCCGGCACCAGCGCGAGTTTCGCGGCCACCAGCATCTCGTCCGGGCCGATGTACAGCGTCCGGATGTGGATGACGCGCTCGACCTTGCCCGCGGCGAGTTCGTCGATGATCGTGTCGAGGTCGGGCTCGGAGGCACCTTCGCCGATCAGCAGGCTCTTCATCTCGATGATCAGGATGATCGCGATGACGCCGAGCAGCAGGCCGATCACCACGGTGCCGATGCCGTCCCACACCGGGTCGCCGGTGACGACCGAGAGCCCGACGCCCGCGAGCGCGAACACCAGGCCGAGCAGCGCGCCCGCGTCCTCCAGGAGGACCACCGGCAGTTCGGGGGTCTTGGCCTGGCGGATGAACGCCCACCAGCCCGCGTCGCCCTTGATCTTCTTCGACTCCTGGATCGCGGTGTAGAAGGAGAACGACTCCAGTCCGATCGCGACCACGAGGATGCCGACGGCCACCCACGGCGTCTTCAAGGCCTCCGGCTCGCTGATCTTGTGGATGCCCTCGTACAGCGCGAACACCGAGCCGAGGCTGAAGAGCATCAGCGCGACGATGAACGAGTAGAAGTACCGGTCCCGCCCGAAGCCGAACGGGTGCGCGCGGGTCGCGGCGCGCTGCGAGGTCTTCTGGCCCAGCAGCAGGAGGCCCTGGTTCGAGGTGTCCGCGAGCGAGTGCACGGACTCGGCGAGCATCGAGGACGACCCCGTGATGAGGAAGCCGGTGAATTTCGCGGCCGCGATTCCGGCGTTCGCCACGAGCGCGGCGATGATCGCCTTGGTTCCGCCACCTGCAGACACGTGCAACTCCCCAAATGGTGTCCCGATATGCCGGGTTCGAAGGCTAGCAGTGCAGATGAGCCGGTACGCGCCGGGCGGGACAGGTCACAGAATTGTCGGATCCCCTCGCTAGTCTCGCCCCTCTCTGGACCTGGGAGGTGCCCGTGCCGCGATTCGGCGTGCTCGGACCGTTGACGATCGAAAGCCCGCCGGGGCGGCGCACGGCGCCGCGCGGCGATCATCAGCGCGCCCTGCTGGCCGTCCTGCTGCTGAACGCGAACTCGTCAGTCCCGGTCGACGCGCTGGTCGAGACCCTCTGGCCGGACACGCCGCCGAAGTCGTACTCCTCGAATCTGCACACGTACGTCTCCCGCCTGCGGGCACGGTTCGAGGGGCTGGAGATCGAGCGGGACCCGCGCGGTTATCGGCTGGTGGTCGCGCCCGGCGACCTCGATCTGCTGTCCTTCCGCGAGGCCGCCGCGGCGGGGAAGGCGGCGGCGCGGGCGGGCGATCCGGCGGTGGCCGCCGGACATTACCGCCGGGCACTGGCGGAATGGCGCGGGCCGGTCCTGTCCGGACTGCACCTCCCCCGGCTGGACGCGGACGTCGCCAGGCTGGAGTCGGAACGCCTCGCCGCTTTCGAAGACTGTGTCGACGCCGAACTGTCCGACGGCAGGCACGGCGAGCTCACCGGCGAACTCCAGGCGATGATCACCGAACATCCGCTGCGCGAGCGGCTGGCCGCCCAGCTGATGACAGCGCTGCACCGCGCCGGGCGGCAGGCCGATTCGCTGGCCGTCCACCGCGAGCTGCGCACCACGCTCGTCGAGGAACTGGGCGTGGAGCCCGGTGCCGAGGTCCGCCGTGTCCACGCCGCCGTGCTGCGCGGCGAGGATCCGGCGCCCGCGACCAAGGCGGCGCAGGTCTTCCCGCTCTGCCAGCTGCCGCCGGACATCGCGGACTTCGCGGGCCGCGAGGGCGAGATCGCGAAGCTCTCCGGACTGCTCGGCGAAAGCGCGGGCGTCCCGGTCGCGGTGATCACCGGCGAACCCGGCGCGGGCAAATCCACCCTCGCGGTCAGCACCGCGCACAGGCTCCGCCGCTCCTTCCCGGACGGGCAGTTGTTCGTCCCGCTGGCGGGCGCCTCCGACCCGCGAGACCTCGCCGACGTCCTCGGCGACCTGTTGCGCGCGCTGGGCGTCACCGGGCCCGCCATCCCGGACGACGTCGAGGCCAGGGCCGCGGTCTATCGCGGTCGTCTCGCCGATCGGCGGGTCCTCGTGGTGCTCGACGACGCCGCCGGCCCCGACCAGGTCCGCGCGCTGCTGCCGGGAACGCCGGGCAGCGCCGTCCTGGTCACCAGCAGGCGGCGGCTTTCCGGGCTGGCCGGGGCGGATCGCCTGCACCTCGCACCGCTGTCCGGTCCCGAGGCGATGACCCTGTTGGCGCGGCTGGCCGGGCCGGACCGGGTGGGCGCCGAACGCGCGGACGCGGAGCGGATCGCCAAGGCCTGCGGCAATCTCCCGCTGGCGCTGCGGATCGCGGGCAGCAGGCTCGCCATGCGGCCGGGACTGCCGCTCGGGAAACTCGCCGGGAAGCTGGAGGACGAGGTCTCGCGCCTCGACGAACTCCAGGTCAGCGATCTCCAGGTGCGCGGCAGCATCGCGTTGAGCTACGAGGCGCTGAGCCCGTCCGCGCGGCGCGCGTTCCGGTTGATCGGCCGCTGCCGCACCCTCGACCTTCCCGCGTGGGCGGTGACAACCCTGGTCAACGACGAGGACGCGGACGAGGCCATCGACGAACTCGTCGAAGCCAGCCTGCTCGAAGCCACCGGTCTCGACCCGACGGGTGAGCAGCGGTTCCGCGTGCACGATCTCGTGCGCGTGTTCGCCACGGAACTCGGCCGGGAACTGGAGACCCACGCCGAGCGGGTGGCCACCGTCGCGAAGGTGTCGGACGCGGCGCTGTGCCTCGCCGACACGGCGGCCCGCCGCCTGCCGAGGACGGTGCCGATGCCGTTGTCGGACCAGGACCTGCCCGCGCAGCCCCTGTCCGGTGAACTGGTCGAGCGGCTGCTGCGCGACCCCGGCACCTGGTTCTCCGTGGAGCGGGCCAACCTGGTCGCCGCCGTCTCGTCGATGTGCGCCGTCGGCTGGCTGCGAAAAGCCTTGCGGATAGTGGAAAGACTGAGCGCGTACCTGTACCTGCACAGCCATTACACCGACATGCGGACGGCGTACGAGACCTTGCGCGACGCCGCCCGCGAGGCCGGTGACCGGCACATCGCGGTCATCGCCGAGGCGAACCTGACGGTGTTGCTGCATGTTCACGGCGAGTACGAACGCGCCGTCGAGGGTTATCGCGAATGCTCGAAGGAGCTGGCGGATCTGGGCGACGTTTCCGCGCAGGCGTGGGTCGAGACGAATCTGGCGCGCTGCCTGGTCGGCCTCGGCAGGGCGGGGGAATCCCTGCACGCCGCGACCCAGGCCCGCGAACTGTCCACTGTGGAGGATTCGGGCACCTACGCGAGGCGCGCGGAATCCGCCGCTCTGCACAGGCTGGGCAAGATATCCGAGGCGCTGGAAATCGATCGCCGGATCCTCGCACGGGCACGGGAATCGGCCGACGACCGCCAGCTCGGCATTGCCCTGCAAGGACTTTCGTGGTCGCTGATGCTCGACGGCCGCCGGGAGGAGGCGCTGGAGACGATCGAGGAATCGGTCCGGGTGCTCCGCCGGACGACGGCGAAATCGGCGCTGGCGAAGTCGTTGCGCACGCAGGGCGCGATCCTCGCGGGAGCCGGGCGGCGTGCCGACGCGGTGAAGGCCTACGAGAACGCGCGGCGGCTGGCCGGCGCGCTCGAAGAACGGCCGAGAGAGCTCTCGTGCACGCGAGCGATCGCGGCGAGCTGGATCGGCGACGGCCGGGCCGAAAGCGCGATTCCCGTGCTGCGCCAATGCCTTGACGAGTTCCGCGCCATGGGCGGGAAACCGGCGACAGGCCTCACCCTGCACGTGCTGCGCAGGGCTTATGAGGCCGTCGGGGAAACGAAGGCGGCCGAGGCGGCGGGCGAAGAGGCGAAGCGATTGGAAGTCCCCCACGACGCCAACGCTTCGACCCTCGTCCGGTTGCTGTTGTCGCTCACCGAACCCGCCCCGGCCTGACCGGGTGGTGCCCGACCCCTCAGACGAGCACCACCCGGAAATCACTGTGCGCCGAACAGCGGTTCACGCCTGACGGCGGAGAACCAGGCCAGCGCGATCACCAGCGCCCCGTTGGCGGCGGCGTCCCACATCGGCGGCGAGGCGGGTTCGAGCCGGGCGACCGCGAACACGTTGATCAGGCCGGCGACGGTCAGCATCACGCGGATGGGCTGTGTGCCGCTCACCACCAGCGCGGCGGTGAGCAGCACCTGCGCGCCGAGCGTGACCAGCACGACCAGCGGGAGGTTGAGCCTGTTCTCCGCGTCGACGGCGAGGTCTTGCAGACCGGAACCCGCGGCTTTGACGGACTCGATCGCGTCAGCGGCGAGCCCCGCCAGCGCCGGCGCCGAACCGGCCAGGTCCTGGCCGTCCGGCAGCGGGAGTACCAGATCGACGACCGGGACGAGCACGGTCACGACGGCGAGTCCGAGCACGGCGAGCAGGGCGGCGGGGCGCACGGTAACCGGGACCCGGTAGGCGCGTCCGCTCACCGCGTCGGGGTGGGAAGTCACTGCTGCTGCTCTCCTCGGCCATCGTCATCCGGGAAGAGCCGACGACAATCGCCGGGTCACCCGTAAGGATGATGGTCTCGGAACGCGCCACACGGAACGCACACACTTCGCCCAAGGGCGTGCGACGTCAGCAGGTGCCGGCGGTCGCGCGGAAGACCTGGGTGCGCTCACCGGAAAGCGGCCGCACGAGGACGGCGGGGTCGGCAGCCGGGAGCCATACCGACTGGCCGCGGCGGAGTTCGACCTGCTCGCCGTCGTCGGCCGTCACCAGCAGGCCACCGGCCGTGCACAGCAGGATCTGCGGGCCGACGTCGTGAACGGCGATCTCGCCATCGTCCCCGGCCTCCCACTCGATCCGCGACAGCTCGAACTCCGGCGCGTCGGTGCGGTACACCGACAACCGCTCCTCGCGCTCGCCGCTCTGGACCGGCATCTCGCCGCACGCGAAGTCGACGACGCGCAGCAGTTCCGGCACGTCGACATGCTTGGGGGTGAGCCCGCAGCGCAGGATGTTGTCCGAGTTCGCCAGGATCTCGACGGCGGTGCCGTGCAGGTACAGGTGCAGGTTGCCGGCGGGCAGGTAGATCGCCTCGCCCGCGCTGAGAGTGAGGCGGTTGAGCAGCAGCGCCGCGAGCACCCCCGCGTCCCGCGGATGCGCCTCGCCGAGTTCCAGGATGGTGCGGCATTCGACGTCGAACTCGCCACGGTCCCGGACGTGCTTCACACACGAATCGAGGACTTCGGGCAGCAGTTCGTCGAGCGCGGCCTGCGGCAGGGTGATCCAGGTGGTGAACAGCGCGCGCAGCCCGGCCGGATCAGGCTGGGCCTCCAGCAGCACCGCGTACTTCGCCAGCCCCGGTGTCTCGATCGCCTTCAGCAGCGCGATCGTGCGTTCCGGGTCACGGAAACCCGCCAGCGCGTGGAACTCCGTCAGTGCGCAGACGAGTTCCGGCTTCGCCGTCGGGTCCGGGTAGTTGCGGTTCGACGCGTCACGCGGGATCCCTGACGACTCCTCGCGCGCGTAGCCCTCGGCCGCCTGCGCGGCCGACGGATGAGCCTGCATCGAAAGCGGCTCTTCGGCGGCGAGGATCTTCAGCAGGAACGGCAGCCTGCCGCCCCAGCGGCCGGCGCAGCTGGTGCCCAGCTGGCCGACCGGATCGGCTTCGACGAGCTCCAGCAGGCTCCGCTCGGTGCCGTCCGGGCCGATGACGTGGGACGGGTCGCCGGGGTGGGCGCCCATCCACAGTTCCGCTTCCGGATGTGGCGCCGGCACCGGACGCCCCAGCAGCTCGGGGATCGTCGTTCTGGACCCCCACGCGTAGGGCCGCACGGCATTGCGCAGCAGCTCCACTGTCACCTCAACTCCTCGCCGGGCACGGGTTGTTTGTGCCGGCCCTCATGTCTTACGTCGCGCGCGGGGCTCACGCCGTTGCAGGCGTGTACCTCCCGGCGCCGCCGATGCTGCCGACGGCCAGCCCGAGATAGACCGCGGCCAGTTCGAAACGCAGCGCGAGAACGGCGGCACGCACGATCTCGTCCGTTTCGATCTCTTCGGCCGGGGCGATCACATCCGCGCCGGGCAGCAGGTCTTCCGCCTGATAGCGAGCCGCCTCGGTGGCGGGCCCCGTCCGGACCGAGAGGAGCAACACCCTCGGCGTCGAGCCCGCCCCTTCCTCAGGGTCCGCGAAGATATCGCGTTCCACGCCACCGGACAACGCCGCCCGCCGCAAGGCGGGCCTGGCCAGTGCCTGGCGGTAGTCCTCCACGTCACAGACGACGGCCGCGTGGGCGGCGAACGCGTGGGCCGCGTGTTCGCCGACGGCGACCGCGACCGGGTCCAGCCCCCACAGCAGCGGCTGGCGCTCGGCCAGTTTCAGCGCCAGCGCCTTGGCCGGGTTCGCGAACGACTCCCTGGCCAGGTAGTCCTTCTCGGCTTCCGCGTCGAGCTGGTCGGCGAGCTGCTCCAGGTCGGCCACGAGCAGGCCGAGGGCGTTCGCGGTGAGCAGGGCCGCGGCGAGCCCGCGAGGGAAGGCCATCTCCGGCGGAACCGGGAGCCTCGGCGCGAGCAGCAGGCCCTTGCCCGCGACGGAGGCCGCGACCGGGCCTTCGGCGGGCGCGGACAGCACGACCGTCGCCCCGAACCGGGCGGCGCGCTCCAGCGAAGCGGCCAGCTCGCGGTCACCGGCGTCGTCGGTGTGCGCGAAGACGACGTCGAGCGCGCCGATCCAGCTCGGCACGACCTCGGCGACGACCACCGGCACCGGGCACGACGGGGTCAGGAGCGCGGCGACCAGCCGGGTCAGCGTCCGGCTGACACCGGGCCGGTCGATCAGCACGAGCGAGCGCGGGCGCCCGACGTCCAGGCGATCGCTCAGCTCGAGTTCGGCCGCGGCCTCGGCGGTCGCCCGGACCTGGGCGCCCGCCATCGCGGCGGCACGGAGAAGCCCCGCGGTGTCGGCCTCGGCCAGCCTCGCGGGATCGTCGAACAGGGAATCGTCAGGGACCGTCGGCATGGGCGCCATCCGGGGTCGTCGGCTCGGTGGCTTCGTCCAGCAACAGTACCGGGATTCCATCACGGACCGGATACACGCGACCGCACTCCGTGCAGGTCAGCGCGTCGGCCTCCGGATCGGCCGTCGTACCCGTGCGCAGTGGCGCGTGATCGGGGGACGGGCAGGCCAGGATCTCCAGCAACTGTGCGTCAAACGTGACGGCCATGACTACTCCCTACCTGTGGGACATCTCTATGTGTGTTTTCACGACACATTCGTTACCCACGGACAATCGCCAATACGTCTTCGGTCAGCGCCCGGACGGCCTCGGCGTCGGCCGCCTCGACGTTCAGGCGGAGCAGCGGCTCGGTGTTGGACGGGCGCAGGTTGAACCAGCCGCCGCCGGGAAGCTGCACGGTGAGCCCGTCCAGTTCGTCGATCTCGACGCCGTCGCGCGCGCCGAAGGCGTCCTTGACCGCCATCATGCGCGCGACCTGGTCGTCGACGGTCGAGTTGATCTCGCCGGAGGCCGCGTAGCGCGAGTACTCCGCCGTCAGCTCGGACAGCGGGCCCGTCTGCTCACCGAGGGCCGCGAGGACGTGCAGCGCGGCCAGCATGCCGGTGTCGGCGCGCCAGAAGTCGCGGAAGTAGTAGTGCGCCGAGTGCTCGCCGCCGAAGATCGCACCCGTCTTGGCCATCTCGGCCTTGATGAACGAGTGCCCGACCCTGGTGCGCACCGGCTTGCCGCCGTGCTCGGCGACGATCTCCGGGACACCCTTCGACGTGATCAGGTTGTGGATGATGGTGCCGCCCGGCTCCTTCTCCAGCTCACGGATCGCGACCAGCGCGGTGATCGCGCTCGGCGACACCGGCTCGCCGCGCTCGTCGACGACGAAGCAGCGGTCCGCGTCGCCGTCGAAGGCCAGGCCCGCGTCGGCGCCTTCCTCGCGCACCTTCGCCTGGAGGTCGACGATGTTCTTCGGGTCGAGCGGGTTGGCTTCGTGGTTCGGGAAGTTTCCGTCGAGTTCGAAGTACATCGGCACGACCTCGATGGGCAGGCCCGCGAAGACGGTCGGGACGGTGTAGCCGCCCATGCCGTTGCCCGCGTCGACGACGACCTTCAGCGAGCGGTTGCCCGACAGGTCGACGAGCTTGCGCAGGTACGCCGCGTAGTCCGCGAGGACGTCCTTCTCGGTCACCGAACCGCGCTGGCAGACGAAGGCGGGGACACCCTGCTCGACGGTGTCGCGGATCTCCGCGAGACCGGAGTCCTGGCCGACCGGGGCGGCTCCCGAGCGGCACAGCTTGATGCCGTTGTACTGCGCCGGGTTGTGGCTGGCGGTGAACATGGCGCCCGGCAGGTTCAGCGACCCGGACGCGAAGTACAGCTGGTCGGTGCTGGCGAGGCCGATCGTCACGACGTCGAGGCCCTGCGAAGTCACGCCGTCGGCGAACGCGGCGGACAGCTCGGGCGAGGAGTCGCGCATGTCGTGGCCGATCACGACGGAGTCGGACTCCGGCTTGATCAGCAGGGCGAACGCCGAGCCGAGGTCGCGTACGAGGGCCGCGTCCAGCTGCTCACCGACAACACCACGAATGTCGTAGGCCTTCACGATGCCCGAAAGGTCTGGCACGCCTGCTCCCCGCCGATAGTCTCGTTACAACGCCCTCTGGCGCGCTCGAAAGCCTACCGGCGGGCCCTCGCGTCAGGCTCGGCCGGGCAGGACGCGCAGATGGCCGCGCCTGCCGGAGGGACCCTCGGGTTCGGGGTCCGGCGCGGGCTTGTCCGAGCGGCCCGCTTCGCGGACTGCCTCGGCCAGCGCGGTCAGCTCGTCGGCGGACGGGTCTGGGGCGGCGAAGGCGCCCTCGTGCCGGACGACTTCCCAGCCCTTGGGCACGGTGAGCCGGAGGGCGTGGGCTTCGCAGAGGTCATAGGAGTGCGGCTCGCTCGCGGTGGCCAGCGGCCCCACTACGGCTGTCGAATCGCTATAGGCATACGTGAGCGTGGCGACAGCGGGTTCGAGACAACCCGTTCGCGAACACTTTCGTACGCTCCGCACGATCGAGAACGATAGCGCGTCCTCGGCCAGGTGTACCGGCGACACGCGCTTCGACTCGCCGAGCGCGTACCCTTCGGATCGTGGCGACGGCTCGTGATTCCCGACAGCGACGGCGGATGCGCCGGGACCGGCACGGCCGGGGCCTGCGCGGAGCGCTGTATCCGTCGACCCTTCCCGCCGCCGCTAGCAGGGCAGAGAGGTTCGACGCGCTGGTTTTGGACGCGCTCGAACCGATCGAAGCGCGGTGGCGGCACGAGCTGACGAAGCTCGACGTCGCCGTCGACGACGTCCCCGAAGTTCGCTCGGATGGCGCACCGGCCGGAGTGGACGGCGTGTTGCACGACGGCGCCGTCCCGCTCTCGCGGCTCGTGCCCGCCGGCGTCGACCGCGCCGGCCTCCCGACGCGCGCCCGCATCGTCCTCTACCGCCGCCCCCTCGAAGCACGCGCGAAGGACCCCGGCGAACTCGCGGAACTCGTCCACGACGTCCTCGTGGAACAGGTGGCGGGCTACCTCGGCGTCGAACCCGACGTCATCGAAGGCGACTAGCCACCCTCTCCCCTCCCGCCCCAGCCCTGACCCAGCCCCCGCCCGTCCCTGGGGGGGCGTCCCCAGCCCAGTGTATCGCCGGGCACCGACGGGACCTGCGGAAACGGTGCCGGAGCCCCGAGTTGTCCACAAGGGGATTGGGCTGTGGACAACTCCAGTGCGGGCCAGGCGCGAAGGTTCCCGATGTCGCATCGGGAACACCCCAGCAGGGATCTGAGGTCCCGAGCGTGGCGCTCGGGACATGAGGAGCGACCGAAACCCCGGAGCACCCGAGTCCGAACGTCCTGAAGGTCGCCTTTGAGACGTTGAACGTCTCAAAGGCGACCTTCAGGACACACCCGAGGCACCCGAGCCCCGCGGGCAACCCGAAACCCCGCTAGAGGGTGGGGCGCCGCCGCGTGGGTACAGCGGTCAGCAGCGTGAACAGCACCGCCGCCACCTGAGCCAGCAGCAGAAGGTTCCGCGTGGTCCCCTGATGCTCCACCACCACCTCCGAAGGCGCGGGCGGCACCGAGACCGCCACCTGATGCCCCCACGCCCGCACGATCGGCACCGCCTTGCCGTCCACGCTCGCCTGCCAGCCCGCCTCGAACTCCGCGGCCAGCACGAGCAGCCGCCCGGTCGGCCCTTCCGAGACCCGCACCCGCACGTCCGGCAGCCCGGCCTGCACCGGCGCCACCCCCGGCGACGCACCCGGCGCGCCCTTCCCGGTCACCGCCGCCTGCGCCAGTTCCGGTGAGATCAACGCCACCTGCCCACCGGCGGGCAGCAAACGGAGCACGGGACGCCCGTCGGAGGTCGGCGCCGCCGGAGCGACCAGATCACGCGCGAGTGCGACGAAAGCACCACCATCGGCGCCACTGGGCAGCACGACGTACAGCGCCCCCGAAGCCAACGCCGCCGCGAAGGCCTGCTTGACCGCGTCCGGCGAGCCTTGCAGCAGGTCCCGGCGCCACGAGGCCAGCCGGTCGGCGCTGCCCGGTGTCGGCGCGAGTTCGTCGTCGCCGTAGAACGGCAACCGCCCGCCGGTCTGCCGCACCGGCTCGGCCGAAGAACCCACCGCCAGCACCGAGCGTCCGGTCGCGGCCAGCTCCGCCGAGATCTCCGGAGCCAGCGACGGCCGCTCACCCGACCGCAACGGGCCTTCCCGTCCGCCGACGACCGCACCGGTCGCCAGCGCCAGCAGCACGAGCACCCCGGCAACGGCGGTGACCTTCGTCAGCCACGGCGCGGGCTCGACACTCGTCCCGCCACGCTGCCAGGTGGCCAGCACCGTCCACAGCAACCCCGCGCCGATCACCAGCAGCGGCACCCCGGCGTACCCGGTCGCGTGCGCGCCGCCCGACATCGGCGTCACCGCCACGAACCGCACCGCCACGAGTCCGAGCACACCCAGCACGACGACCGCGACACCGCCGCCCGCGCCCTTCGACGGCCGCACCACCAGCGCGACGATCGCGGCCGCGACCAGCGCCACCCCGATCGGCCACGCGCCGGGACCACCGGGGTCCAGCCCGGCGAGATCGGCACCGGACGCGGCCGTGGTACCACCGCCGAGCCCGTGCAGCAACAGTTCCGGATGCCGCAGCAGCACACTCGGCCACGGCAGCAGCAGCGCCAGCGGCAGGAAGACCACGATGCCCACCGACGCGATCCGCCGCGCGAGCCCGGTCGGCGACGGCAGCACCACGAACCCGATCACCAGCCCGACCACCGCCAGCGCGTGCGCCAGCGGCGAGAAGGCGCCGATCAGCGCCAGCCCGATCGCGCTCAGCGCGGAAACATGCAGCCACCGCGAGTCCGCGCGGACCAGCAGCCCCACGATGCCCGCGATCACCGGCGGCAGCAGCAGATGCACGACGACGACGTCGAGCCGTCCTTGCGCGACCGAAGCGGTGGCCGCCGGAAGCACGCCGTACGCAGCCGCGACAACGGCGCGAACCCAGCGTCGCACGCGAAGGCGCCGAGTGGCCGCGTACGCGCTCAGGGCGGCGAGAGGGATGTCGCCGATCAGCAGGATCGCGACCAGCGCCGCCGGCCCGCCGATCGGGGCGAAAATCGCGCCGAGGGTGCCCAGCACCGGCAGGGTCGCGGGCGCGGGACTCGCCGTCCCGCCCGCGATCGCGTGCCACGGCGCGAGATACGACGCCCAGATCTCGCCGAGCCCGCCGACGGGCAGCAGCTTCCCGCCGAAGAGGTCCAGCCCGAGCCGGGAACCGTTGACGGCGAACGCGAGCGCCGTCAGCACGACCAGCATGAGCACCGGCGGGGCGAGCACGGTCGCCCCGAGCACCCGTTTCCGGTCGACCTCGACGAACACGAGTTCCGGTTCCGGCCGTCGCCCACCGTCCCGCGGCACCGGTGACGGTTTCGGCCCGCTCGCCGTGGGCTTCTCGGGGACCGCGACCGCGACGACCGCGCTGGGCCGCCGCAGGCCAGTCCCCCGCGAGCCGACCCCGCGCATCGCCCCGGCGGGCAGCGCACCGGGACCGACGGGGCGGTCTTGCCCGGCTTCCAGTGCCTCCGGCGGGATCCAAGCCCCTGCCTGATCCGCGCTCTCCGGCACGGTCCCGAGGGCGAAGTCCCGTTCGACACCGCGCCGGACGAGGCCGACGACACCGGCGCGGACCGCGTTGCGCACCCGCGTCATCCGCCCGGTGAACAGGCCTCGGACATCGCCCGGCCGGTCGGTCTTCCGGCGTCCGGCACGGGCCGCGCGCAACCCGCCACGACCGCGCAGCAGGTACCAGGCCGCCGCGAGTTCCGCGCCCGCTTCGCCGGTGCGCCGCAGCAGGAGGAAGGCGAGCGCCCGCAGCGCCGCGAAGACCGGGATTCGAAAAAGACCGAACCAAAAGGACAGCGGGGAGCAATTGACGAGGAACACCCGGAGCCCGTGCGCGCGGTTCGCCGCCGCCAGTGAAAGGCCGAGCGCGGCCGGTTCCCGCTGTCCAGTGCTGAGCGCGCGGGCATGCCGGAGCCGGGCCGACGGTACCGAAAGCACCCGGCCACCCGCGGCGTTGGCGCGCCAGCCGAAGTCGAGATCCTCGCGCAGCAAGGGAAATCCGGGGTCGTAGCCGCCGAGATCGTGCCAGGTTTCCCGGCGCACCAGCGATCCCGCGCTCGGCACCGCGAGCACCGCGGTGTCGTTCTCGTCGGGTGAGATCTGCTGCCGGTGGCCGATGGCGTCCGTCGACAGCCCCGCTTCGACGATGAGCCGCGGGTCGCTCCAGTCCACCGCGAGCGGACCGAGCACCGTCGCCGCGGACTCGTTTTCGGCCGCTGCCAACAGGTTCTCGAGACAGTCCGGCTCCGGTGCGCAATCGTCGTGCAGCAGCCAGAGCCAGCCGCCGGGATCACCCCAGCGTTCGACGGCGTGCTCGACGGCCTCACCGATGGCCGCGCCGAAGCCGACTTCACTCGAAAGCGTGAGGATTCCGTCAAGAACCGGAGCTTCGGCGGCGACGCCTTCAGAGGCGGCCGCTTCAGCGAGGATCTTCGCCGTCCGGTCGGTGGACCCGGTGTCGACGGCGAGCACGTGCCGCGGCCGGACACCGCTGCGCCGCAGCGCGGAAAGCGCCAGTGGCAACCAGTTCTCGCCGTTGTGACAGACCACAATGGCCAGAACG
The DNA here is from genome assembly GCF_000384215.1 of Amycolatopsis alba DSM 44262. Taxonomy (NCBI): domain Bacteria; kingdom Bacillati; phylum Actinomycetota; class Actinomycetes; order Pseudonocardiales; family Pseudonocardiaceae; genus Amycolatopsis; species Amycolatopsis alba. The sequence continues at coordinate 2,381,322 of NZ_KB913032.1, forward strand.
GGGGCCGTGCGCGGCACAGCTGACGCGGCGGTGCGAGACAACGGGCACTCCAGAGGTGGCGGCGAAGTCGACTGCCGCCACCCTACGACGCGACCCTGTCACCCGTTGGTGGCCCCACTGTGTGGAACAAGACAAGACCGTGTGGAACAAGACAAGACGCGGGCAGGAAGCGATCTCCGGCGCACTGGGGGTGCCGGAGATCGCCGTCACACAGCTCGCTTTTTCAGTTTCCTACGCTCGCGTTCGGAGAGCCCGCCCCAAATACCGAACCGCTCGTCATGCGCGAGGGCGTACTCGAGGCACTCGTCCTTGACCTCGCAACCGAGGCAGATCCGCTTGGCTTCGCGGGTGGAGCCGCCCTTCTCGGGGAAGAACGCCTCCGGGTCCGTCTGCGCGCAGAGGGCCCGTTCCTGCCAGTCCTGCTCTTCCGCGGAGGCATCGTCGAAAAGCTCGGTGAGATCGCCCAGTTGCTGCTCCGGGACCTCACCCCAACCCACGACTTGCCCCCATTCCCTTCCATCTGCTTCCAACCGCACGTCCGCCTCCTCGCTGTCCACGCACTCCCCAGGCTGGCGGTGTTGAAACACCATCCGCCGCCCCCTTCCAGCGACGAATGACATCACTGTGATTACACCCGTGTAGTGCGGTCAGGTCAAGCGGAGTAGCGAGTTCGGGGGATACACGGGCCGCATCGCGCAAGGGGACACGCCGAGAACTTCACATCGGGCATACGGAAGACTGGTGGGGTGCAGAGATCAGCAGTGCGGCCCAGCCCGATCTTCCTCAGCATCCTCGGGGTCACCATCCTGGGCGGTGTCCTGGCCGCTTTCGGTGACGCGACCACGATTCCCAGCCAGAAGTACGACCCGCTGATCATCACCGGCGTGGTCCTGCTCGTCGCGGGCGGCTGGATCGCGTCACTGACGCTGCACGAGTTCGGTCACGCGGTCGTGGCGTTCCGCGGCGGCGACCACAGCGTCGCCCACAAGGGTTACCTGTCCATGGACGTCCGGAAGTACACGGATCCGGTGCTGTCCATCGTCCTGCCGTTGGTGTTCCTCATCATCGGCGGCATCCCGCTGCCGGGTGGCGCGGTGTGGATCGAGCACGGACGCCTGCGCTCACGCGGGGTCCAGTCGTGGGTCTCGCTCGCCGGGCCGCTGAGCAACCTGGCCGTCGGGGTGGCGCTGACCCTCGTCGTCGCACTGGTGCCGATGACGAACGGGCTCGTGATCGGGCTCTCGTTCCTGGCCCTGCTTCAGATCGTCACGTTCCTCTTGAACATCCTGCCGATCCCCGGCCTCGACGGCTGGGGCGCGATCGAGCCGTACCTTTCGCCCGGCGCGCGCGCGTTCGGCGCGAAGGCCCGGCCGTGGGCGCCGCTCGCGCTGTTCGCCGTCCTGTGGGGCATTCCGGGAGCCAGCCCGTTGCTCTGGGACGTGTCCTACGCGATCTTCGACACCGTCGGCGGTTTCAAGCTCGCCGCCATGTACGGCCAGGACGCGTTCATGTTCTGGAAGTGAGTTCGCCCTGTGGGTGCTCGGTGAACCACTCGTGCGCCCGTTTCCAGACGCGTTTGAGGCCGGACCGCTCGCCGAGGTAGTCGCCTGCCATGCCGACCACCGGCAGTTTCCCGAGCGCACGGTGGAAAAGACGGCCACGCGGACGCTTCTCCAGTTCCTCGACGATGCCCAGCAGTCCCCGGCCGAGCCGCCACAGCGTGCCCGCGGCGGCCTTCAAGGTGACTTTGCCGTGTTTCTTCTTCGCGTCTTCGAGTTCCTCGGTGAGCTTCGCCGCTTCGTCGTCTTCGGTCGCCTTGTCATGCTCGGCGTGTTTGCCCGCCGCCATCACCGGATCGATGTCGCGTTCGAAGAGCACCCACGCGATCAGCCGGACACGGGCGCCGACGTCGGTCACGCCGTACTCCCCCGCGATCGCGCACAGCAACACCCCCTGCGCCGCCGAGCCGAGCGCGTCCTGCACGGGCAGCCTGTCGGCGAGCGCGCCGCCGATACCGGGGATCGCGGTGACCAGCGCGGTGATCCGGCCGACCCGATTCACCCACCAATGGGTCCGCTGGTAGTTCGACATCTCCGCCCAGGCCGCGGTGCCGGGCACCTTGACCGAGGTGATCCCGTCGAGCAGCTTGTCCTTCAGTCCCGGCTCGACGCCGTCCAGGTCTTCATGACGGCGTCCCCTGGCCTGCAGGCCGAACGGATCCGCGTCCCGCAGCGCGTCGACCATCGGTCCGCAGGCGCGGACGAACGGCCGCAGCACCGCCACGACCTGGCGGTCCGAAATCGCTTCACCCACCGCTGCCTCCCTTCGAGGGCTTCACGGCTTTCGCCGCCATGCCCAGACCGCCGCCCAGCGCCAGCGCTCCCGGCAGGGCCCCGCCGCCGATCAGCAGCAGCGCCCGCCAGTCCTGTATCAGCACCAGATCACCACCGGGGCCGGTCACGCCCATCCCGAGTACCACGAGTACCCAGACGAGTAGCGGAATCACCGAAAAGGTGGGCCGGACCACTTTCGCGGTCGTCCGCACCAGCAGCGGTGTGGTGACGACCGCGAGCACCACGGTCACCGGGAACGGGGCGTCACCGAGTTTCGGCAGCACGATCCCGTCGAGCCGGAGCGGCAGGAAGAACAGTTCGAGCAAGCCGAGCAAGAACGCGTCGAAGGACAGCAAGGCCAGCAGCAACCGCTGCCGCGCGGTGAGCGGTGACGGGGCGGTCACGTCGCGAGTCCACCGAACAGGTCGGCCCCGGCACCCTCGGCCGGTCCGTGCGCGAGCACGAAGTACTCGTCCGTGGTGATCGGCTGCGCGACGTCGTTGCTCAGCGCGAAGTGGTCCGCGAGATGCGGCGGGGCGGGCACGCTGACCTGGGTCTCGTGCGCCCGCAACGCGGCGGCCTTCGCCGGGATGTGCGCGCCGACGTCGAGGGCGGTCGTGATGGTCTCGTCCGGCGTCACCGGCAGTTCGCCGTCTTCCGGGACCCGGAACGCCGAACGCCCGCGGAGGGCGGCGAGCCCGGCGGCGACGGCGGCGCGAGAAGAAACAGTATGGAAGACCCGCTCGACCGACGCGGCCTTCGGCGCCGCCGCCATGGTGATCTCGTGCGCGCGGATGTGATCGGGATGCCCGTAACCCCCGAAAGCGTCATAGGTGACGACGACCTGGGGCCGGACCTCGTCCAGGATCTCCGCGAGCTGGGCCGCCTGCTCGTCGGGGTCGCCGCCGGAGAACGCGCGCGGATGGGCCGCGGACGGCGTCCCCGCCATCCCCGAATCACGCCAGCGGCCGATGCCGCCGAGATAACGGTGCCGGGTGACGCCCAGCGCGGCGCAGGCCGAGGCCAGCTCTCCCGCGCGATAGCCGCCGAGCTGGTCGGAAGCCCACGAGCCGAGCCCGTCGAGGGAGGGCGGGATGATCTCGCCTTCCTCACCGAGAGTGCACGTGACGACAGTCACGTCGGCGCCTTCGGCCGCGTAGCGCGCGATGGTGCCGCCGGTGGTGATGCTCTCGTCGTCCGGATGGGCGTGGACGAGGAGCAATTTGGGCCTATCGGAGATCACGGCTTGAAGACTAATTCGAACACGGCGGGCATTCCTTTATAGGGTGTCGGGAACGGAAGCCCCGAGCACCGACCTTAGTCGGGCGACTCTCGGTTATCCTCGCGCACGTCCGAGGCATGTTTTCCCGCCGAGGGCGCGTTGACACCGTCACGGGCTTTGCGCCGTGACCATATGTACCCCCACGAAGGGCATCTTGGTGAGCACTGAAGCAGCATCGTCGGACCTCGGCGGCGTGTCGGGTTCGGTTCTGTCCATCTCCGACCTGAGCGTCTCGTTCCCGACCGACGACGGCGTGGTCGACGCCGTCAAGGGCATCGGGTTCGACGTCAAGCCTGGTGAGATCGTCGCGGTGGTCGGCGAGTCCGGTTCCGGCAAGTCGGTGACCTCGATGTCGGTGCTCGGGCTGCTCCCGAAGACGAGCCGGATCGCGGGTGAGCTCCGCCTCGGCGACCGCAACCTCGCCGACCTCAAGGAGAAGGACCTCCAGAAGATCCGCGGCAACCAGGTCGCGATGATCTTCCAGGAGCCGATGACCGCGCTGAACCCGGTCTACACGGTCGGCTGGCAGCTGCGCGAAGCGCTCCGCTCGCACCAGGACATCTCGAAGGAAGCCGCCGACAAGCGCGCCATCGAGCTGCTGGAGATGGTCGGCATCCCGAACCCGCCGCTGCGCTTCAAGCAGTACCCGCACCAGCTCTCGGGCGGTCTGCGCCAGCGTGTCGTCATCGCGATGGCGATCTCGTGCGACCCGAAGGTGATCATCGCCGACGAGCCGACGACGGCGCTCGACGTCACCGTGCAGGCGGAGATCCTCGGCCTGCTGCGCAAACTGCGTGACACCCTGAACACCGCGATCGTGCTGATCACGCACGACATGGGTGTCGTCGCCGACCTCGCCGACCGCGTGGTCGTGATGTACCAGGGCAACATCGTCGAAGAGGCGCCGGTGCGCGACCTGTTCGCGTCGCCGTCGCAGGAGTACACCCGCAAGCTGCTCGCCGCGGTGCCGGTGCTCGGCCAGCGTCCCGAGGGCCGCCGCCTGCTCGACGACGAGGGCATCTCCGCCGACAGCGACGAGGCCACGAAGATCGCCGAGGACATCCGGCTCGAAGACTCCGAGCTCGCGGCCGTGATCGAGGAGAGCGCGCCCGCGCTCGAGATCAAGAACCTCGTGCTGGAGTACCCCGGCCGCCGCGGCCAGGCGAAGAACCGCGCGGTGGACGACGTCTCGCTGACCATCGCCAAGGGCGAGATCGTCGGCCTGGTCGGCGAATCCGGTTCCGGCAAGTCGACCGTCGGCCGCTGCGCGATCCGCCTGCTGACCCCGACCGAAGGCACCGTGTCGATCGCGGGCAAGGACATCACGAACATGTCGAACAAGGAGCTGCGCCCGCTGCGCCGCTACTTCTCGATCGTGTTCCAGGACCCGGCGTCCACACTGGACCCGAAGATGACCATCGGCGAGTCGATCGCCGAGCCGATGGTGCTGCACAAGTTCCTGTCCGGCAAGGCCCTGAACGAGCGTGTGACGTCCCTTTTGGACAAGGTCGAGCTCGGCGGCCACTACCGCAACCGGTACCCGCACGAGCTCTCCGGCGGCCAGCGTCAGCGCGTCGCCATCGCGCGGGCGCTCTCGCTCGACCCGGCGCTGCTGATCGCGGACGAGCCCACTTCGGCGCTGGACGTGTCGGTGCAGGCTCGCGTGCTGGACCTGTTCCTCGACCTGCAGCGCTCGCTGCAGTTCGCCTGCCTGTTCATCAGTCACGACCTCGCCGTCGTCGACCTGCTGGCCGACCGCGTCGCGGTGATGCAGTACGGCAAGCTGGTCGAGGTCGGCACGCGTGACCAGGTGCTGCACTCGCCGCGCGAGGACTACACCCGCCGCCTGCTCTCGGCCGCCCCGGTCGCGGACCCGGTGCTGCAGGCCGAGCGGCGTGCGGCCTGGGAGGCGGGCAAGCTCGCTCCGGTGGCCGACTCCCTGTAAGGACTTGAAGGCCCCCTTGCTTGCGCCTGGCGCGAGCAAGGGGGCCTTCACGTACTTGGGGGCGAGTGCGATGCGGGGCAGGGTGGGCTCGACGGTGGAGGGTCGGCTTCGGGTGTCGCGAAAGCCACTTTCGGGACGTCTGATGTCGCGAAAGTGGCTTTCGCGACACCCGGTGCCGCCGGAGTGTTGCGAAAGGTCCCCTCACAAGCCCTGAACAGCGTGAAGGCCCCCTTCCCTCGGCTGAGCCGAGGGAAGGGGGCCTTCACACGGTTAGAGGGCTTTACGCCTTCATCCGGCGCTGCCGCGGGTCGAAAGCGTCCCGCAGGCCGTCACCGATGAAGTTGATCGTCAGCGAGATCAGCACCAGCACGATGAACGGGCCGAAGAACAGCGCCGGCCGGTTCTGCAGCTGCGAGTAGTTCTCGAGGATGACGCGGCCGAGCGAGGTGTCCGGCAGCTGCACCCCCAGCCCGATGAAGGACAGCGCCGCCTCGATCAGCACGGCCTGCGCGACCGCGAGGGTCGCGTTGACCGTGATCAGGCCGACCATGTTCGGCACCAGGTGCTTGAACACGATGTGCAGGGTCCCGGCGCCGGACGCGCGAGCGGCGTCCACGAATTCCCGCTGGGACAGCGACATCGCCTCGGCTCTGGCGATCCGCGCGATCGGCATCCAGCCGAAGGCCGCCAGCACCATCGCGACGATGTACCAGCTGCCGCCACCGAACACCTTCGCCAGGATGGCGGCGGCGGCGATCTGCGGGACGATCAGGAACAGGTCCGTCACCCGCGAGATCGCCGAGTCGGTGAAGCCTCGCAGGTAGCCGGCCATGGCGCCGAAAACGGTGCCGATGGTGGTGGCGACGATCGACACGATGAGCGCGATCAGCAGCGAGTACTGGGTGCCGCGGAGGATCTGCGACACCATTTCCTTGCCGACCTGCGTCGTGCCGAGCGGGTAATCCGCGCTGGGCTTGGCGAAGGAGGGGAAGGAGCTGTCCTCGTAGCTGTGCGGCCAGAAGATCGGCATGATGATGACGGTCAGCACGAGGAGCAGCAGGACCCCCGTGCAGATCATCGCCAGCTTGTGCCGCAGGAACTTGCGCAGGACCAGCTTGCCCTGGCTCCGGGGCTCGGGCAGGGCCTCTTCCGGAAGCGTGCCATCGGCGGACTTGGCGTCTTCCGCCGCGATTAGGGAGTTCAAGTCAGCCAACGCGAATCCTCGGGTCCAGGATGCCGTACATCAGGTCGGCGATCAGGTTGGCGACGATGATGCTGCTGGCGATGAGCACCAGCCACCCCATCATCACCTGGGTATCGCTCTTGATCACGGCTTCGACGAGCAGCTTGCCCATGCCATTCCAGTTGAACACCGTCTCGGTGATGATCGCGCCCGAGAGCACGGCACCGAAGTTGACGGAGAACAGGGTGGTCACCGGGATGAGCGCGTTACGGAAGGCGTGGCGGAAGATGACCCGGCCGTTGGCGAGTCCCTTGGCACGCGCCGTCCGCACGTAGTCCGCGTTCAGCGTCTCCAGCATCGAAGCGCGCTGGAACCGGCTGTAGGCGGCGAAGCTGATCGCCATGATGGACAACGTCGGCAGCAGATACGCGCCGACATAACTTGCCAGGAAACCGCCTGGACCGTTGAAGTTCAGCGATTCCGGGCTCGTGGTGCGGATCCAGGGATTACCGAGCACATCGGACAGTCCCAGGTCCCGGACCCAGCCGTTGAACTGGATCGCGTAGCCCTTCAGCACGATGGCGACACAGAAGATCGGCATCGAGAACAACAGGAAGGCCAGCGTGGTGGCGATGTAGTCGAGGATCGAGTACTGCTTGACCGCCGCGACCACACCGACGAGGACGCCGAGGATGAGCGCGAGGATCTCGGCTCCGACGACGAGCTTCAAGGTGACCTCGAACGCGGCCATCACCTTCGGGAACACCGGGGCCTGCGCGTTGCCCTGCGCGATGGAAACGCCCCAGTCGCCGGTGATGAAGTTGCCGAGCCAAGTGAAGTACCGGGGCACGATGCTCTGGTCCAGGCCGAGCTGCGAGGCCAACTGAGCGATGGCTTCCTTGCTGATGGCCGGGTTGCTCTTCATCTCGGCGAGCGGGTCGCCGGTGCCGGCGACCATGATGAAACACAGAAAGGTCCCGACCAACAGGACGGGGATCGATATCGCCAGACGGCGAAGAATGTAGATCACCAGGTTCAACGAACTGCTCCTCATCCGGGCCTGGTCGCCGAAGTGCTGGACCGCTGCCCGGTTGTCCACGGTAGTGGCGGTAACCCTACGGTCAACAGCTACTTCCGGCGGGTACGGGGGCCCGGCTTGTGGCCGGGCCCCCTACCACCAGGATCGCGTAAGAGAGTGGTGAAAAAGCGGGGCGGAAGCCCTACTTCTTCTGCTCCCACTCACCGGCGTTCCACAGGACACCGTTGTACGACTGCATGTACGTGCGGTCGATGCCCTTGAACGCCCACATGGACGGGGTCTGGAACAGCGGCAGCGTCGCGTACTCGTCCGCGATCGCCTGGTCGGCCTTCTGGTAGCTCTCCAGCTGGACCGCCTCGTCGGTGGCCTTCACGGCCGCCTCGAAGGAGGAGTCGATCGTCGGGTTCGACAGGCCCTGGTAGTTCTGGCTGCTGTCGTCGACACGGGTGATGTAGATCGACTTCTGCTCGGCCTTGAACGGAGCGGCGGACCAGCCGAAGAGCGCGGCGTCGTAGTCGCTGGCCGCGAGACGGCCACCCTTCAGGAAGTTGGCGTCCTGGTCGTCCGTGATCTCGATACCGGCGGCCTTGGCCTGCGAGATGATGATCTCGACGGTCTGCTGACGGCGGGTGTTCTGGTTGTGCGAGATCTTGAACGACGCGCGCTGGCCGTCCTTGGCGAAGATGCCGTCGCCACCCTTGACCCAGCCGGCGTCGGTCAGCGTCTTGGCCGCGGCCTGGGCGCCCAGACCTGCCTTGCTGCTGTACAGGTCCTTGAAGCCCTGCTCGCCCGGCATGAACACGATGCTGTTCAGCGGGGTCGCGTCGGCCTGGACCTCCTTCAGGAGCTTGTCGGTGATCTCCTGGCGGTTGACGACCTCGAAGAACGCCTTGCGCAGGTTCTTGTCCTTGAACATGCGCTTGTAGTTGAGGTCGATGTGCTCGAAGGTCAGCTGCGAGGCCGAACCGTAGGTGACACCCTGGGCGGAAAGGCCCTTCATGGTGTTGGCCGCGGTGGCGTCGGGCTGCGTCGAGGCGGCGATGTCGATCTCACCGTTCTGCAGCGCGGTCGCCATGGCCTTGGTGTCCTCCATCGCCTTCACGACGATCTTGGAGGGGCCACCCTTGCCACCGATCCAGTTCGGGTTCTTCTCCAGCGTGACGGCCTTCTGGTTGGCGTCGAACGCGGTGATCTTGTACGGGCCCGAAGCGGGCATGTCCTCGGCCTTGAAGGCCTTGAACCCGTTGGTCCAGAACTCACCGGCCGCCTTGAGCTGGGCCGCGTCGCTGGTCGGGGTCAGCTTGGTGATGTCGGGGACGTTCGCCCGCTTCTCGACGATGTGCGCCGGCATGATCGCGGTCGAGTTGAACAGACCCTTGTAGTCCAGGTACGGCTCGGTGTACTTGGTCTCGAAGGTCAGGTCGTCCTTGCAGGTCGCCTCGTTGATCAGCTGGTAGCCGGTCGTCGAAGCGGCGAGGAAGGCCTGCTTGCCGTCGGAGGTCTTCGCCTTGCCGGAGTGCGCCAGCCACGACAGGTACATGTCGTCGCAGTCGAACGCCTCGTTGTCCGACCACTTCACGTTCGGCTTGATCTTGTAGACGACGGTCTGCGGCGACTTGGAGGTGACCTCCCAGGAGTCGAACACGTCGTTGTTCAGCAGCACCTTGTTGTTGCCGTCGAGCACATCGGCGCCGGCAAGCACAGAGGTCAGGACGTAGGTGTTGTACGACGTGTTGGTGTCAGGCGTGTCGTTGTTGTAGCCCGAGTACCCGTCGTCGATACCCACCGTGACGGTGCCTTCGTACCCCTTGGTGTCCGCGAGCTTGAAGTTTTCGCCGTTCTGCGCCTTACCGACCGCCATGCTCTTGATGTCGGTCGACGACCCGTTCTGGTCGGAACTACCGCTGTCGCCACCGCTGCATGCGCTCAGCACAAGCGCGGAGGCCGCGACCAGCGACCAGGCGGAGACTGCCTTGGACTTCCTCATGAAGTGTGCCCTCCTAGCACTGGGTTCCTGAGATCGGAACAGGACCCCACACCGCTCCGGTGAGATGGCCCGGAGCCTATGACACGCCAAGCGACACTCATTTGGCGCACTGCGGGTGCACGCTAGAAAGGAAATGCACGAACAGTCACCAGTTCCGGGGCGATCGTGACCAAAGGGTAACTTGCGACCGACATCGAGAAATACAGTGGTTACCTTGAGGAATCAGTCCGCCACTCGAACGTGCCGGGAAAGGTCACCCGCCAGGGGCGGACTCGGACTCGAATCGGCTACTTCGGACCCCTCGTCCAGTTCACCGCCGACCCGAAAGGGCCCACCATAGGAGGACCAGCGGTTACTCCGGAAATACCAGAGCCGATGGCGAGGGTATCGGCCAGCTGGAACAACGGAATGGCAACATTCCGGCGCCACAATTCCGGTTCGAGGGCCGAAAGTGTGTCTGCCACCGGCGTGGTGCCGGTCAGGGCGGCGTCGATCGACGGCTGCAGGGCCGGGTCGCAGAAGCCCAGCGGGTTGCCGGGGACCACGGCCTTGGTCTTGTCGGTGAGCTGATCGGGACGGCAGCCGAAGGTGGACGCCAGCACCGACGCGACGTCCGCGCCCCCGGTGACCTGGCCGATCACCGCGATGTCGATGCCGACGTTGCCCGCGCCCTCCGGGGTCGTCTGCTGGATCCCGTTCAGCACCGGCATGGCCAGCAGCGTCGAAAAGAGCTCCCTCGGCTGCGGTGCGATCGCGTTGACCTCGATCCCCGCGGCCACCAGTTGCGCCGTCAGCTCCTTGGCGATCGTCGCGTACGGCTCCTGTTTGGCGGGCGAGGCGACGACCAGCGAAAGGTTCTTCCCGTTCTTGCGCCAGGTTCCGGCTTCCTTGGTGTAGCCGGCGGATTTGAGCAGCTCCTCGCCTCTGGCCGGATCCGCCGCCGACGGCGGGCCGGGGGCCGGGATCGTCGGCTGGAAGCCGGGGGCGGACGGGACGCGGACCTGGGCGTCGGCGCGGAGTTTCTCCGAGGGGCCGCCCTTCGCCGACTCGGTGATCAGCTTGCCGCGGTCGATCAGCGCGGTGACGCCTTCGCGCACCTTGGGATCCGACAGCGTCGAACTCACCGGCCGCAGGAGGATCTGCGCGACCGTGGGGCGGGCGACCGTGTGCAGCTGGACGGCCGAGCCGAGCTCGCCGAGCCGTTTGAGACCGGTGCCGCCGGTCCTGGTCATCGCGAACTGGTCGTTGCCGCTGCGCAGAGCGGCCAGTGTGCCGTCCTCATCGGCCGCACGGAGCACGATCCGGTCGAGGGCGGAGGGTTTCTCCCAGTAGCGCTCGTTGCGCTCCAGGACGACCTCTCCGCGCGCCGTGTCGAGGCCCTTGATCGAGTACGGCCCGGCGACGGCGGGGAACGTCGTCGCCAGCGCGCCCTGCCACCCGTTCGGGGCGTCCTTGAGCAGATGGGCGGGAAGCAGGTTGCCGAAGAGCGTCTGCCAGCCCGGATACGGCTTGGCGAAGGTGACCTCGACCCGCTTGCCGCCTTCCCGCGATTGGATGTCCGAGATCAGCCGGTAGCCCGCGGGGCCGATGACGCCCGGCTGGTCGCGCATCGCCTCGCGCAGGTAGGCGAAGTCCTCGGCGGCGATCGGCGCGCTGTCGGACCAGGAGGCGTCCGGCCGGATCGTGTACGCGACCGTGAACGGCTGCTGCGAGACGACCTCGGCGGACTTCATCAGGCTCTTGTCCAGCTCGAAGCTGCCGTCGTCCTTCGGGCGGAACACCGACGGGAGCAGCAGCTGCGAGAGCGCCGACGTCACCTGGGAGGCGTCGGCGAGGTTGTGCGGGTTGTAGCCGCCGAGAACGTCGTCGACACCCACGACGACCTGCGAAGGCGTCTTCGTGGTCGAGCTGCTCACCGGTGAGGCCGACGAGCTGACCACCGGCGGGGGCGGGGTGTTGCTGCAGGCAGCGAGGAGCACGGCCGCGCACGCCAGCATGGGCGCCGCTGTGTTCGGTGACCGCACGCCTGGATCCTCCTGGTTTGTCCCTCGCCCCGTCGCCATAGAGCTACCACGCCGGGCATGGCCTCGGCAGCGAGATTCCCATATCGGCCCGGCCGTCGCCCGACCGGATGCCGCCTCCTCCGGTGGACGTCCGGGAGGCCCTCGGGGTTCCTGCCATGGCCGGGGTATTTCGGCACCCGCCGAAACGGGCTCGTCCGGCAATGGGTTCCGCGACCCGGAACATTCCGGAACGGGGGCCGGAATGACGATTCGACGGTGGAAACGATCGTGCTACGGAGTCCTATCCGGACACATTTAGCTGCCTTTGTTTTCGCGTCGGGTGTGATCGAAGTTCTCGGCCCACCCGGCGGCGCGGTACTTTCGCCGCGCCGGGAAGCCGTTCCGGCGTTGTGAACACCGTCCAAAATGGAGAACGGCGTCCCGGCGGAATTGTCGGGAAAGGACTCCCTCTCACAAAGAACACCTGATCGAATACGGTGAGTGACGGATTCTGTCGCCGAAAACGCCGAAGGGCGCCTACTCACAGTGAGTGAGCAGGCGCCCTTCGGCGTCGGTCAGGGAATCAGCCGCGGTTCTTGTTGCGGTTGCGCTCCTTGGCGCGCTGGTTGACGTCCAGCGTGACCTTGCGGATCCGGACGACGTCGGGGGCGACCTCGACGCACTCGTCGACGGAGCAGAACTCCAGCGCCTCCTCCAGGCCCATCTTGCGCGGGCGGGCCAGCGTCTCCATCACGTCGGCGGAGGACTGACGCATGTTGGTCAGCTTCTTCTCCTTGGTGATGTTGATGTCGAGGTCCTCGGCGCGCGGGTTCTCGCCGACGACCATGCCCTCGTACACCTCGGCGCCCGGCTCGACGAAGAAGGTGCCGCGGTCGGCCAGCTGGATCATCGCGTAGGCGGTGATCGGGCCGGAGCGGTCGGCGACCAACGAACCCGAGTGGCGGGTGCGGATCTCGCCGGCCCACGGGAAGTAGCCCTCGAACACGTGGTTCGCGATACCGGTGCCGCGGGTCTCGGTGAGGAAGTCGGTGCGGAAGCCGATCAGGCCACGCGCCGGGAGGACGTAGTCGAGCTTGATCCGGCCGGTGCCGTGCCCGCCCATGTGCTCCATGCGGCCCTTGCGGGCGGCCAGGAGCTGCGTGATGCCGCCGAGGTACTCCTCCGGGGAGTCGATCGACAGGCGCTCGAACGGCTCGTGGAGCTTGCCGTCGATCATCCGGGTGACCACCTGCGGCTTGCCGACGGTCAGCTCGAAGCCTTCGCGGCGCATCTGCTCGACGAGGATCGCCAGCGCCAGCTCGCCACGGCCCTGGACCTCCCAGGTGTCGGGGCGCTCGGTCGGCAGCACCTTGATGCTGACGTTACCGATCAGCTCCTGGTCCAGCCGGGCCTTGACCAGCCGCGCGGTGACCTTGTCGCCGCCGCTGCGGCCCGCCAGCGGCGAGGTGTTGACACCGATGGTCATCGAGATGGCGGGCTCGTCGACGGCGATCCGGGGCAGCGCCTCGGGGTTCTCGACGTCGGCCAGCGTGTCACCGATGGTGATGTCGGGGATGCCCGCGATGGCGACCAGTTCGCCCGCGCTGGCCTCGGTCGCCGGGACGCGGGTGAGCGCCTCGGTGACGAGCAGCTCGGAGATCCGGACGTTCTGGATGCTGCCGTCCTCGCGCATCCAGGCCACGGTCTGGCCCTTGCGCAGGTTGCCGGAGTGGATGCGGATCAGCGCGATCCGGCCGAGGAAGTTCGACGCGTCGAGGTTGGTGACCAGCGCGCGCAGCGGGCCTTCCCGGTCCGCGAAGGGCGGCGGCACGTGACGCAGCAGGGTCTCGAACAGCGGGTCGAGGTTCTCGCTCTCGGGCACCGCGCCGTCGGCGGGCTGCTCGAGGCTCGCCTTGCCCGCTCGCGCGGAGGCGAACACGACCGGCAGGTCGAGGATCGCGTCTAGGTCGGCGTCCTCGATGTCGCCCGCCAGGTCGAGAAGCAGGTCGTGGGTCTCTTCGACGACCTCGGAGATCCGGGCGTCGGGACGGTCGGTCTTGTTGACCACGAGGATCACCGGCAGGCCGGCCTCGAGGGTCTTGCGCAGGACGAACCGGGTCTGCGGCAGCGGGCCCTCACTGGCGTCCACCAGCAGGACGACGCCGTCGACCATGGCGAGGCCGCGCTCGACCTCGCCGCCGAAGTCGGCGTGGCCGGGGGTGTCGATGACGTTGATGGTCACCGGGCCGTTCTCGGTCTCGCGGTGGATGGAGGTGTTCTTCGCGAGAATGGTGATGCCCTTTTCCCGCTCGAGCTCCCCGGAGTCCATCACGCGGTCGACGACCTCGGCGCGTTCCTCGAACGCGCCGGACTGCCGGAGCATGGCGTCGACGAGGGTTGTCTTGCCGTGGTCGACGTGTGCGACGATGGCGACGTTGCGCAGGTCGGGCCGGGTCTTGCCGGACGAGCGGCCGGCATCGACTGCGGTGGCGCTGGCTGCGGGCACGCGAAGGCTCCAAAGGTTTCAAGTTCGGGTGTGGTGCCCGCGCCGGGCCCCGGTCGCTCTACTCACGCGATCGGGTAACGTCGGCCGACTTTGGCCATACGCGGACCTCACCAGCCTACCTGTAGCCGAACTGTGAGCACCCCCACGCCCCAAGATCGGTTAGCCTCACCTAACGTGGACTGCGTCGCCGACGCAGTCCGACGAGGAGCACGAGTGGGCAAGAAACTACCCGACGACCCGCACAAGCTCGTGCGCAAATGGATGAAGTCGGGCAAGGTCAAGAAGAAATGCTGCCGCTCGAAGTCACGATGCGGCAAATGCCCCGTTCTCGCCCTGAAAAAGGCGAAAACGAAGATCGCGAAAGCGGCTTGACCGCATCGTCGGCACTGATCGTCAGTGCACCACCGCCTCGTTGATCAACCGCAGTTCCGGCGCGGTTCTGGTCGGCGAGAACTCGATCACCTCATAGGCGGCCATATGCTTGATCGAAAAGGGGTCGGTCGCGAGGATCGCGTCCAGCTTTCCCCTGGCCATGGGCCTGGTGATGATGACACCACCGATGCGCGGATTGCGCCTGCCGGAGGCGAGGAAAATGCCGTGCTCGTACTGCTTGGTCAGCCAGTCGGCGTGATCCGGGAGCACGTAGTCGATTTCTTCGATAGGGGCCGTATAGGTCAGCATCACGACATACATGAGATGAAGGTAGACCCGGATCTCCTATATGACGGGTGTACTGGATCAGCCGATACGAAGTATTGACGCGACGTGCCCGGAATGAGTGACTCAGCCCTATTTTTTCACTTTGTACGAGATTCTCTGTTCGTACTCGTTCGAACGTGTCCGCCGGACCACTTGCCGGGCCGCGTACCATCGTCGTCATGCGCACGCAGCACGCTTCGTGGTGGCCGCCCTCCGGCGGCCCCGAAGTCCTGCGCTGAACCAGACGAGCGCACCACAGGCCGCCCCACCGGGCGGCCTTTTTCGTGCCCGGACTCCTGGGGCGGCCCGAATCCGGAAGGAAGAAGGCAGATGATCAGGTTGTCCGGGATCACCCCGTCCGGCCACGTCCACATCGGGAACCACCTGGGAGCCATCCGGCGCTGGGCGGACGAAGGCGGGCCGGACGACCTGTACTTCGTCTCCGACCTGCACGCCATGACGAACTCGCACAATCCGGCGAAGCTGCGCTCGATGGCGTCGGAACAGCTGGCCGTGCTGATCGCGGCCGGGATCGAGCCGGACCGCGTGTTCGTGCAATCCGACATAGCCCGCGAGCTGGGCGCCCTCAACTGGGTCCTCGAGTGCACCTGCAACTACGGCGAGGCCGCCAGGATGATCCAGTTCAAGGAGAAGTCGAAGGGCCGCGCCGGGGTCCGGCTGTCCCTGCTGACCTATCCCGTGCTGATGGCGGCGGACATCCTGCTCCAGGGCGCGGACGAGGTCCCGGTCGGCGAGGACCAGCGGCAGCACGTCGAACTGGCGAGAACCCTGGCGAAGCGGTTCAACTCCACCTACGGCGACGTGTTCACCATGCCGAAGGCGGTCCTGCCGCCCGCCGGGGCGCGCGTGATGGACCTCGCCGAGCCGACCCGCAAGATGTCGAAGTCGACGCGGGAGGAGGCCGGGGTCGTCTTCGTCCTCGACGAGGCCGACCAGGTCAGGCGGAAGGTCAAACGCGCGAAGACCGACGGCGGGTCGAAGCCCGCGTACGCGCCGGAGGCCCGGCCAGGGATGGCGAACCTGCTGGACATCCTCTCGGCGTGTACGAAGGAGAAGCCCGAAGTACTCGCCGACCGGTTCGACTCCTACGGCCAGGTCAAAGAGGCTGTCGCCGAGGCGCTCATCGAGGAGCTGCGGCCGGTCCGGGAGCGTGCCCTGGCGCTGCTCGCCGACCCCGGCGAGCTGGAGCGGGTGCGCAAGGCGGGTGCCGTCCGGGCGGCGGAGCGCGGTGACCACCGGCTCCAGTCCGCCCTACGTCTCATCGGTGCCGGTTGAAGGTCCGTGAAGGCCTCCTTCCCTACCCTCAAAGTAGGGAAGGAGGCCTTCACGGACTTGCGAGCAGGGCGCGCAGGGCCGGGAGGAGGATCCGGTCGGCGGGGAGCCAGTCGAGGTCGTCGAGTTCGCGCGCGGTGATCCACCGCACGTCCTTGTGCTCCACCGCCCGCGGCTCGTCCCCCGCGCTGACCAGCGAAGCGGCGTAAATCCGCAGCACCTTTCCCTTCGGCAGCGGAACATCGTCGCCGACCCGGCCACCGACCGTCACGGCGACGTCCAGCTCCTCCAGGCACTCACGCGCCAGAGCGGCCTCGTCGCTTTCGCCGTCTTCGACCCGTCCGCCCGGCAGTTCCCACTGCCCGGCGTGGTCGGCGGGCCAGGCCCGCTGCTGCGCCAGCAACTGTCCGTTCCGCACGATGGCGGCACCCACGATCACCACGCGGCACACCCTACTGAGGCCGGGCCGCCTGCTCGCGTGATCGGACGGACGGCACGCGTGTCCAGACGGACGACACGTGTGATCAGACGGACGACACGGCGACGGAACCCGACTACACGCGGGTCGGCCGGCTGGTCACAGGTACGAGGAGCGGGAGCGTCTACTGAGGCCGCGCGGCCTGCCAGACGATCTGGAAACGCGCCCCGCCATCGGGTGACTCGCCGACCCGCACCCGACCCCCGCGCCGCCGGACGGCCTCCGCGACCATCGCCAGTCCCAGCCCGGTCCCGCCGGAGGACCGGGCCCGCGAATCGGAAACGCGGTAGAAGCGGTCGAAGACCCGGTCCCGGTGCTCCGGCGCGATACCCGGCCCGTCGTCGTCGACCACCACCCGCACCGAGGACCGCGACGCGAGCACCGAAACCACGATCTCGCCGCGCGCGTACCGGGAGGCGTTGCGCAGCAGGTTGCTCAGCACCAGTTCGACCTCGGCGTGCGTGGCCAGCGCCCACGCCGTCCCGGCCGTGCCGCTCACCCGGACGTCCGGCGCGTCGGCGGGCATCCGCGCGACCGCGGCCCGCACCTCGCTCACCAGCTCGACCGGTTCGGCGGGCGGCACCTCCCCCGCGTCCGACCTCGCCAGCGCCAGCAGCCCGTCGAGCAGCGAGGAAAGCCGTTCCGACTCCTCCAGGATGTCGGAAAGCGTCTCCTGCGAGAGGTCGGGATCGGGATTGGTGACGGCGACCTCGGCCTGCACACGGATCGACGCGACCGGCGAACGCAGCTCGTGCGCGGCGTCGCCGGTGAACCGCCGCAGCCGGTCGGCGCCCTCCTCCTGCCTGGCCAGCAGGGCGTTGAACTCCTCGGCCAGCGCGCGGAGTTCGTCGTGCGAGTCCGGCAGCGGAAGCCGCGCGCCCGGTGGCAGGGCCCGCACGGAACCGCGCATCCGGGCCACCGGCCGCAGCGCGAACCGCACCAGCAGCCACGTCGCGATCCCGGCGCCCACCGCGCCGACCGACGCGACCACGAACAGCCACAGCCCGCCGGAATGCACGGCGGTGGCGAAGCCGACCAGACCGGCGCCGGCGGCGACCAGGCGTTGCTGCCCGTCGGGCGCGGTGACCACGGTGCCCACCCAGCGCCAGCTGTGCTCGCCGCCGGTCGTGACCGGCTCGCCCGCCTTCAGCGCGCGGACGTCCGCCGGGCCGAGGTTCGCCGGTGGCAGGCCGTCGGCCGGGGCGCCGCCGGTGTCGAGGACGCGGACGGTGACCGCCGAGGCCGCCGGTGACCGCCCGGCGGCGGCGTCGGCCTTCGCGATCTCCAGCTGGGCGCTGAGTTCGTCGTCGACCGAGCCGATGAGCAGCGGCCGGAGATTGTCACCGGCGACCGCCGCCAGCCCGAGCAGGAAACCGAGCGTGACCGCGGCCGTGAGCAGGGTGATCCGGACCTGGAGCGAGCGGCGGCGCCACCAAGACGGCGAGCCGATCACCCCTGTCCCGCCGGGGCGATCACTTCGTCGAGCTGCGGATCCGAGGCCAGGTAGCCGTGCCCGCGCACGGTCCGGACCAGCGCGCCCGCGCCGACCGCGTCGAGTTTCCGGCGCACGTAGCCGACGTAGACCTCGACGACGTTGCGGGTCGCGGCCTGTTCGTCACCCCAGACGGCGCGCAGCAGCTCGTCCTTGGTGACCACCGTGCCCGCCCGGCCTGCCAATACCTCCAGCAGCGCGAACTCGCGGGGGCTGAACGCCACGTCGATGCCGTCGTAGCGGACCTGCCGCAGGCTCCGGTCGACTTCGAGCGCGCCGATCCGCAGCGGTCCGCGGATCGCGTCCGGCGACGCCCGCCGCAGCACCGCGCGCACCTGCGCGACCAGGACGACGAACGAGAACGGCTTCACGAGATAGCCGTCGGCGCCGAGGTCGAGACCGTCCGCCTGGTCGACCTCGCCGTCCTTCGCGGAGATCATCAGCACCGGCGTGGTGACGCCGAGCGCGCGCAGCCGTTCGAGCACGCGATAGCCGGAAAGACCGGGAAGCATGATGTCGAGCAGGACGACGTCGAAGGAGCCCGTCTGCGCGAGCCGCAGGCCACTCGGCCCGTCGGCCGCCGTGACCACGTCCATGTCCTCGGCGCGCAGCCCCCGCTGCAGCGCCTTGCGGACGCCGGGTTCGTCGTCGACCACCAGTACTCGAGGTTTCACGTCCCTCATCATTCACGCTTTCACCAGCTCACGCGCGAGCTCTCAGCGCCATCTCAGCTCGGACGGCGGAGTCTGAGTGGTATCTCAGCGTTTCCGGGGAAGCGTTGTCGCCAAGACCCGAGCACACTGGGGTTCGGGGAAACAGGGAGAGACAGCATGGATCCGAAGAGGAAGGCCATCACCGCGGCGGTGGTGGGGACGGCTCTGGGCGTCGGCGGGCTCGCCGTCGTCGCGATGCCTGCCAGCGCGGGTGATGCCCCGGTGCTGCCGCAGATCAGCGCCGAAGAGCTGGTGCAGTCCACGCTCAACGCGAAGCCGTCGGCGTTCGACGGGAAGGTCAAGGTCAACAACGACCTCGGCCTGCCGCAGATCGGCAGCACGCTGCCCGGCGCGTCCGCGCTGAGCATCGACTCGGCGCAGATCTCGACCGATGGCGCGGGCAAGAGCAAGGTGTCGCTCACCGAGGGCTCCAGCCAGCAGACCATCGTCCGGAACGGCCAGACCGTCTGGGAGTACAACTCCAAGGACAACTCCGCGACCAAGGTGACCATCCCGGCCGACCTGGCCAAGGAGC
This sequence comes from Amycolatopsis alba DSM 44262, assembly GCF_000384215.1. Lineage (NCBI taxonomy): Bacteria > Bacillati > Actinomycetota > Actinomycetes > Pseudonocardiales > Pseudonocardiaceae > Amycolatopsis > Amycolatopsis alba. Next base: position 2,400,810 of record NZ_KB913032.1, read on the forward strand.
ACCAGAACAAGGTCGAGGGCCAGGCCGTCGACCCGGCGACGGTGGCTTCGGAACTGCTCGGCAAGGTGCGCGAGAGCAGCACGATCGCCGTCGACGGGACGTCCTCGGTGGCGAACCGGGCGGCGTACGAGCTGGTGCTGACCCCGAAGCCGACCGAGCGGACGCTCCTGCGCGAGATCCGGGTCGCGATCGACGAGCAGACCCGGATGCCGCTGCGGCTGACGGTGCTGGCCAACGGCACCTCCTCCCCGGCACTCGAGGTCTCCTTCAGCGAGATCAACTTCGCGAACCAGCCCGCGGGGAACTTCGAGTTCACCCCGCCGAAGGGCGCGAAGGTGACCGAGAAGACCGCCGAGGTCGACCCGAAGAACCGTGAACTCGCCGAGCAGGCGAAGTCCGACGTCAAGGTCGTCGGCGACGGTTGGGACACCGCGATCACCGGCAAGATCCCGGCCGACGCGCTGGCCAAGGCCGGTAGCGCGAAGGACGAGGAAGGCCGTCAGGTCGACCCGAAGGCGCTGCTTTCGCGGTTCGCCAAGCCGGTCAGCGGCGCGTGGGGCAGCGGCTGGCTGGTGACCACCAAGGTCGGCAGCGGCGTGCTGACCGACGACGGCCGCTACGCCGTCGGCGCGGTGCCGGAGCAGGTCCTCTTCGAGGCATTGGCCGCGAAGTGACCACCACGTTCGAAGCCGGGACGGACGCCTCTCAGGAGACGTCCGCTCCGGCGGTACCCCTGGCGGCCCGCACCAGGGGCCTGCGCAAGGTCTACGGCCGCACGGTGGCCGTCGACCACGTCGATCTCGACGTTCCCGAAGGCGCCGTGCTGGGGATGCTCGGCCCCAACGGTTCGGGCAAGACCACGACCATCCGGATGCTGCTCGGACTCGTGCGTCCCACCGAGGGCGAGGTCGAACTCTTCGGCAAGCGGATGCCCGACGAGGCGGCGCACGCGCTGCCCGACGTCGGCGCGCTGGTCGAAGGGCCGGGCTTCCACCCCTTTCTCTCCGGGCGGGAGAACCTGCTGCGCGTGGCGGCGGCCGAACCGAGACTGGCCTCGGCCGGGATCCCCGGCGCGGTCGACGCGGCGCTGGAGCGTGTCGGCCTGACCGACGCCGCGACCCGGCGCTACAAGGGGTACTCGCTGGGCATGAAGCAGCGGATGGGGCTGGCGAGCGCGCTGCTCGTGCCGCGGCGGATGGTCGTGCTCGACGAGCCGACCAACGGCCTCGACCCGGCGGGTACCAGGGAGATCCGCCGGATCATCGACGAACTGCACGCCGACGGCGTCACCGTGCTGGTGTCGTCGCATCTGCTGGCCGAGGTCGAGGCGACCTGCACGCATGTCGCGGTGCTCCAGTCGGGGAACGTGATCGCCCAGGGCGAGCTCACGGAACTGCTGGAGTCGGGGAACGCGGCGCTGCTGGTGCGGACGCCGGACGCCGAGCTCGCGGTGGAAACGTTGCGGGAGAACAGGATCGGCAGCAGGCTCACACCGGACGGCGTCCGCGTGGACCTCACCGCCGCCGAAGCTCCCGACGTGCTGCGTCATCTGGTGACGGCCGGGGTGGCCGTGCACGAGGCGGCGCGGGCGCGCACCGGGCTGGAAGACCTGTTCGCCCGGCTGACCCAGCCGGAGTCCACTGTAGACGGTGAGGGGGAGTCGTGACCCACGCTCTGGCCGCGGCACCCGCGGCACGAACGGGCCAGGACAGTGTCGGCCTGCTCCGGTTGTACCGCGCCGAACTGCGCTGGATCTTCCGGCGGCCCCGCACGCTGGCCGTGCTGGGGCTGCTCGCGCTGATCCCGATCGTGATCGGGGTCGCGCTGACGCTGGTCGACCCGGCGGAGGCGAACGGCGGTGGTGGCGGCGGGGACGGCGCGCTGCTCGCGTCCGCGATGAACAACGGGTTCATCCTGCCGGTCGCGGCGCTGACCATGACGCTGGCGCTGCTCCTGCCGCTCGCTTCGGCGATGGCCGGGGCGGACGCGATCGCGGGCGAGGCGGCGCACGGCACCCTGCGGGGCTGGCTGATCGCGCCGGTCGGACGGGGCAGGCTGCTCGCGATCAAGGCGTTCGGCGTCGCGACGGTGTCGGTGCTCGCGGTGCTGGCGATGACGTTCACCGGTTTCGTCACCGGGCTGATCATCAGCGGCACCGACTCGATGTTCACCCTCACCGGTTCGACGCTGAGCGTGTGGGACGCGCTGGGCAGGCTCCTGATCGTGGCGCTGTGGATCACGCTGCAGCTGTGGGCGGTCGGCGCGGTCGCGCTCGCGATCTCGTCGTTCACCGAGCATCCGATGCTGGTGGTCGCCTCGGTGCTGGCCGGGACGATCGTGTTCACCATCCTCGGCTTCCTGGACGCGGTCTCGTGGCTGCATCCGTTCCTGCTCAACAAGGACTGGGCGCAGGCACCGGCGTCGGTGCTGATGGACCCGCTGGACACGACGCTGCTCGGCGAGGGCGCCCTGCGGGCCGCTTGCTACATCGTCATCGGGCTCTCGATCGCCTACTCGCGCCTGACCACACGGGACGGCTGACCTTCGCTGGCTCGTAAGTGGCGATTCGCGTCCTCTCAAGGGGTAAGGCAACGGTGACGGGGCACCGAACTCGCGTGCTTGAAGGCGGATCTCGCGTGATCAGAAGCCGCACACCCGAGTTCGGCGTCCAGTCACGTGAGTTCCGCCTTCAATCACGCGAGTCACGTCTTCGTCCTGGCCGCGAACCCGGCGAACGAGACACGAATCGTCACTCACGCCCACCCACCGGTCAGCTTCAGCTGACGAGGGCGACGCCGTCCGGGTCCAGGGCGAGCCGCACGGTGTCACCGGGGCGCAGATCGGCGGTCACCGGCGCGACGGCGTCCACAGTGGACACTCCAGCCGGATCGCCGCCGGGCGCCACCACGAGCCGGACGTGTTCCCGCCGGTGCACCACCGCGGTGACCTCGCCTTCGACGCCATCGGACGCGACCCGCAGACCGTGCGGCCGCAGCCCCAGCCGCACCGCGCCGTCCTCGACGTCGGGCAGCGAGACCTCGCCGAGCGGCGTCCGCACCACACCGCCGGACGCCTCACCGTCGACGAACGTGGTCACGCCGAGGAACCGCGCCACGTTCTCGTCCACCGGCTGCCGCCAGACGCGGCGGACCGCGCCCTCCTGCCGGATCTCGCCGTCGTCGAGCACGGCGACCCGGTCGGCGAGCGTGAACGCCTCTTCCTGGTCATGCGTGACCAGCAGCGCGGTGATCTTGCTGCGCCGCAGCAGGGCCGCGAGGTCGATCGCGAGCTGTTCCCGCAGTCCGGCGTCCAAACCGGACAGTGGTTCGTCCAGCAGCAGCAACCGCGGTTCCGGCGCCAGCGCGCGGGCCAGCGCGACCCGCTGCGCCTGTCCGCCGGACAACTCGGTCACCCTTCGCCGCTCGTAACCACTCAGCCCGACCAGCTCCAGCAGCGCACGGACACGGTCAGTGTGCTCGGCGCGCGGGACGTCGTGCATCCGCAGGCCGAACGCGATGTTCGAGGCGACGTCCTTGTGCGGGAACAGCTGCCCGTCCTGGAAGACCAGCCCGAACCCCCGCCGGTGCACCGGGACACCGGACAGGTCGTCGCCGTCCCACCGCACGATGCCCGACGTCAGCGGCTCCAGTCCGGTGATCGCCCGCAGCAGCGTCGACTTCCCCGAACCGGACGGGCCGAGCAGTGCCAGCACCTCGCCGTCGGCGATGTCCAGCCCGGCGTCCTTCACCGCCGCGAAGGATCCATAGTGGACGGTCAGATCCCGTACCGACAGCGACACTAGAACTCCCCTACCGAATTCTGCCCGCGGACCGCGCCGAACCGGTCGATCAGCACCACCGCCACCACGGTCACGATCATGAGCAGCGCGCAGGCCGCGTAGGCCATCTGGTTGTTCAGCTCTCCCGGCCGCGAGATCAGCGTCGCGACGGCGACCGGCAGCGTCGGCGCGTCCGGCCTGGCCAGGAAGCTCGTCGCGCCGAACTCGCCGAGCGCGACCACGTAACCGAATCCGGCGGCCGCGACCAGCGAACGCGCCGTCAGCGGGAGGTCGATCTCCCGCCACACCCGGCCGGGGCTCGCGCCGAGGGTCGACGCGGCCTGCCGCAGCCGGATGTCGACCGACCGCAGCACCGGCAGCACCATCCGCACGATCAGCGGGATGATCACCAGCGCCTGCGCGAGCGGCACCAGCAGCGGCGACGTCCGCAGGTCACCAGGCAACGCGTCGAGCGTGACGAGGTAGCCGAAGCCGACGGTCACCGCGGACACACCCAGCGGGAGCATCAGCGCGGCGTCCATCGTCTCGCCCATGCCCCGCGCCAGCCTGCCCGGCGTGCGGCGCAACGCGACCAGCACGACCGAGGCCAGCACCCCGATGATCATCGCGAGCATGGTCGCGTCGAACGCCGTCCGCAGCGACATCGACGCCGCGTCCCAGCCCGAGACCTGGAGTGCGCCACGGGATCCGTGACCGGCGAGCGCCTCGTACCCGGCGAGGCTCCAACCGTCCGAAGTGGACACGGACTCCAGTAGCAGCGCCACGATCGGCGTCATCAGGAGCGCGATCACCGCGAGCCCGGCGGAGACGGCCCACCACTCGCCGCCCCTCGGCCGCCGCGCGGTCTCGCTCCCCGAACGCAAGCGCACCGCGTTCTCGCGGCGCCGCCTCGCCAGCGCGCCGACGACGAGCGCGGCGATCACGGCCGCGAACTGCACCAGGGACAGCGCGGCCGCGCCGGAGAGGTCGAGCAGTTCGACCGTGCGCAGGTAGATCTCGGTCTCCAGGGTGCGGTACTTCGCCCCGCCGAGAATGAGGACGACCCCGAAACTGGTGGCACAGAACAGGAACACCACCGCGGCCGAGGACGCGATGGCCGGCGCGAGCGCGGGCAGCGTCACCGAACGGAAGGCACGCCACGGCGACGCGCCGAGCGCCCGTGCCGCGTCCACGGTGCGCGGGTCGAGATGGCTCCACAGCCCGGAAACCGTGCGTGCGACGACGGCGACGTTGAAGAAGGCGTTGGCCAGCACCAAGGGCAGCAGTCCGCCGTCGGGCCAGAGCGCGCGGAACGCCAGGCCGACCACGACGGTCGGCAGGACGAACGGCACCAGCACGAGCGTCCGGACCAGCGAGACACCCGGCAGCTTCACGCGCGCGAGCAGGAACGCGACCGGCAGGCCCGCGAGCACCGCGACGATCGTCGAAACCCCCGCGCTTGCCACGGTGAATCCGGCGAGTTTCCAGGTCAGCGGGTCGCCGATGGCCGTGCCGACCCCGCCGGAACCGAAGCCCCGGCCGATGATCGCCGCGACCGGCCAGGCGAAGAAGAGCACGAGGAAACCGAGCGGCAGCACGGCGAGTGCGGCCAGCCCGGCTCCTCGGAGAGTCAGCCTGCCGGTGTTCAGCCTTCGAGTAGCGTGCGCCACTGGGCGATCCACTGCTCGCGCCCGGCCTGGATCTTGGCCGGTTCGAGCGTCTTCGGCTGCTGCGGAAGCGGCGCGGCCTGCGCCCAGCCCTGCGGGAGCTCGACACCCTGACGGGCCGGGTACACGTACATGTTGCTCGCCACGGTCACCTGGAACTGCTGGGACAGCAGGAAGTCCACGACCTTGCGGGCCTTCTCGACCTGCTTGCCGCCCGCCAGCACACCCGCGTACTCGACCTGCCGGTAGCAAGTGTCCAGCAGCGCCTTCGTCCGCGGCTTGCCGTCGTCGCCGATCTCGGCGGCGGGCGAAGACGCGTAGGAAACGACGATCGGGCGCGGCCCCTTGCCCGAGGAGCCGGAGAATTCCTTGGTGTAGGCCTCTTCCCAGCCGCTGACCGTCTTGAGGCCGTTGGCCTTCAGCTGGGTCCAGTACGCCTGCCAGCCCTGCTCACCGAACTGGGCGACGGTGCCGAGCAGGAACGCCAGCCCCGGCGACGACGTCGCGGGGCTTTCGGCGACCATCAGGTCCTTGTACTTGGCGTCGGCGAGGTCCGCGAACGACTTCGGCTCCGGGATCCCCTTGTCCACGAAGTACCGGCTGTCGACGTTGACACAGACGTCGCCGAGGTCGACGGCGGAAAGCCGGTGCTCGGGGTCGACGGAGTAACGCTGCGGGCCGCGATCGGCCTCCGGGCTGGTGTACTGCTCGAAGACGCCCTCGGTGAGCGCGCGGGAGGCGAACGTCGAGTCGACGCCGTACGCGACGTCCCCGATCGGGTTCGCCTTGGTCAGCACCAGTTTGTTGGTCAGCGCGCCCGCGTCACCCTGCTTGAGCACGGAGATCTTGATCCCGGACTGCCGCTCGAACGCGTCGAGGACCTCCTGCGGGGCGAGCCACGAGTCGTGGGTCACGAGGGTGACGGTCGTCGGCGCCTGCGGGTCGTTCCCCGTGTTCCCGGAGAGCGAGCAGCCCGCGACGAGGGCGGCCACCGTGCCAGCCGCAACGACCGTGCGGAGGGCGCGTTTCATCTAGCCTCCTGCGTTCTTCAAGGGGGGACCCGTGGCAAACGTGCAGCGTAGCCGACGGCGTACCACCATGGAGTCATGGCGGAAATCTTGCACGACCAGCAGGCCGACGAGGCCGTGACCAAACTCTCCGGCTGGACGCGTGACGGCGTCACGATCGAGCGGACGGCGAAGCTGCCGAGCTTCCCTGACGCGATCGCGGCGGTGAACAAGGTGGCCCTTTTGGCGGAGGCTGCCGACCACCATCCGGACATCGACATCCGCTGGCGGACGGTGACGTTCCGGCTCAGCACGCACTCCGCCGGAGGGCTGACGGAGAAGGACTTCGCGCTTGCGTCGCAGATCGACGGGGTACTCGACGCTGTGTGACGTCCGCAACGACTGCGCCACGACACCGCTTCTCGGACGTCTCCCGGATACGACCGAAGAGAAAAGGACGAATGATGACGCAGGCGATCGTGGTGGGTTTCTCCGCATTCGGCGCGATGGTGGCGGCCGCTGCCGGAGTGCTCTGGTACACGGCGCGTGATCGGCACCATCAGCACGATCAGTGACCTTGATCACACTGGCGTTCAAAGGGTAACGCGAGGCCTGATCAACGCGCTGTTCCCGGCGGACCTGTCGCTTCTCGCCCCCGGAGAGCCGCCGTGAACAACGCCTCCATCACCGCCGCCCAGCGCGCCTGGGTGACCGCCTTCGCCGCCGCCATCACGCTGCTGACGATCGTCGTTCTCGGCCTCCTCGGCTAGCCCGACCCCGCCCCGCCACCACCCTCAACGGGCAGGCTTCGCCTGGCCGCCCGCCAAAGAAGCCTCACGAGCCGCGGCGAGCGCCGGAAGGTGCTTCGCCGCCCACTCGCGGCATGCCTCCATCGGCTCGAACAACGTGCGGCCGAGCGAGGTGAGCTCGTACTCCACCCGTGGCGGCGTCTCGTCGTACGCCGTCCGCGTGATCATGCCATCGCGCTCCAGAGCCCTGAGGGTCTCCGTGAGGACCTTCGACGTGATGCCTCTCAGCGGCACCCGCAGTTCGGTGAACCGGCGCGGACCTTCTTCCAGGCACAGCACGACCAGGCCTGCCCATTTGTCGCCGATCCGGAACGGCGTCAGATTCGACGGGCATTCGGGCGCGAACATGTCGGGGCTCAACGGCTTCACCCGTTCGAAGTTACCCTCGCCCACGCGGCCAGCTCGACCGCGGCTTCCGGGTACCTGCGTGAGCCGATGGACATCGCGATCACCAGGTCGTACGCGTCGTCTTCCGGCGCGTCGAGGTCGTGACCGTTGAGCCCGTAGAAGACGAACGTCGCCATCCAGGCCAGGCGCTTGTTGCCGTCGACGAGCGCGTGGTTGCGCGTCAGCGATTCGAGCAGCACCGCCGCTTTCTCGTGCAGTGTCGGATACGCGTCCCGGCCCATCAACGACGCCTGCGGCCGGTGCGCGGCGGAGTCGAGCAGCCCGAGATCACGGATGTCGGGCACACGGAGATCCTCCGCGAGCGCCAGCAGGTCTTCGACGGTGAGATACTCGATCACTGGGCGAGACGGTCGAGCAGAGCGGCGTAGCGCTCCCTGCCGTCCTTGGACAGCGCGCGGACACGGTCGTCACGGACGCGGCGCGCGGCGGCCTCGGTGATGGCCCGAACGGTGGCTTCGTGCTTGCTCACGCCGTCGGCCTCCGCCAGCAGGGCGAGAGCGCGCTCCTGCTCGTCGTTCAACCTCAGAGTCATGGCCATGAGATTGATGCTACCACTCTGGTATCAGACTGGCGGAGCGTATTTTCCCGGCGTGAGCATCGAGACGCTGGGGGACGCCGAGTACCGGCAGGTGTGGGACCGCTTCTCCAGGGAATTCGCCTTCCGGCCGAGCACCGACCGGTTCGAGTGGCCGGGGATCGAGGAGCCGGCAGGATCGGCGACCTGGAGCCTGTCCGCCCTCGACGACGACCCTGGCTACCTGCTCCTCGACCGGATGGTCGCGGTGATCCAGCGAGGCCTCGCCTCCTGCGCCGACGAGCTGTACGCGCTCGACTGGCACCACGAGTCGTTCCGGTTCCCGACGTCCGCGAAGGACTGGCCGCTCAGCCCGTTCCCTGACGGTGACTACTACGTGTACCTGACTTCCGACTTCCGGCTGGGCACGTTCGGGCACCCGTGGGAGTACACGCTCTGCGTGTTCGGCGACGCGCTGGTGACGGCGATTTCGGCGGAGGTCACGGAAGTCCTCGGCGAACCCGTACGCAGGTCCGCGTAGACCCGATTGCCGCTTCCGGGCCGACGCCCTCAGCTGCCTCGAAGAGGACTCTTCAGTGGTCATCCGACCCAGTGAGGAGTTCCGCCATGAACCGTTCCACCGCAGCCGTCGCCAACGCCTTTTTCCTGTTCGCGGGCGTCGCCGGCCTGATCATCCAGATCGCGTCGGGCGTACCCGGATTCCCGGACATCCCGCCCGGCCCGTTCATCCTCGGCAGCACCGGGATCCTCGTCCTGACGCTGGCCGCCCGGTTCCGCTGGATCCTCTTCCTCGGCATCGTCGCTCCGACGTTCATCCTCGTCGGAGCGTTGCTCGAAGGCTCGTTCTGGGGACGGCTCGCCGACGTCGGCGACTTCGGGCCCTTCGTCGGCACCGTGCTCCTGATCGGCGGGGTGATCGCGGCCGCGACCTGCGGCGTCGTCGCCGTCTCGCAGGCATACCGCCGGGTCGCCGCGCGCTGAACCGGAAAAAGGGGACGATCGGAGGTTGTCCTGACACATCGGTGCCTATTGGCTACTCGGACGACGGTTCTCCGAGAAGTGAGGGGTGTTCCATGGCAGGTCTGCGCAGACGTGAGGTGCTCGCGGGCGCGGTGGCACTGGCGGGCGCGGCGACGATCGGGTTGAACCCCGGCACCGCCGCCGCGGCGACGCAGCAACGTCCGGGCGCGCAGTTCCCGCCGTCGCTGGACTTCGGCGACTACCCGGTGATCGCGCGGGTCCGGTCGCGGCGGGCGCTGGAGCACCTGCGGGTGCTCAGCGACAAGATCGGCCCCCGGATCGCCGGGACCGAAGGCGAGCTGCGGGCCAAGGACTACATCGCGAAGGTGCTGCGCGACCTGCGCTACCAGGTCACGCTGCAGCCGTTCCCGATCGCCGACAAGTTCCTCGGCGGCCTGTCGGTCGGGCGCGACAGCTGGCAGACCGGCTCCTCGCCCCAAGGCGCGCAGAACGTCACGCGCGAGGCCGTCGTCGTCGACGCCGGTGACGGGACCACGCTTCCGGACGACCTGACCGGCAAGATCGTGCTGATCGCGGCCGTGACGAACAAGGCCGACGCGTACCTGACGGCCGCGCAGCGCGGAGCGGACGCCGTGCTGCTCGGCCGGGTCGGCGCCGACCCGGCACGCAAACTGTCCGCGTTCTCCCCGACGCTCCCGACCCCGGTCACCATCCCGGTGCTCGGCCTGGCCCAGGTGCAGGTGGAGCGCCTGCGCGAACGGCTCGCCAAGGGCTCGGTCAAGGTGAAGGCGACGGCCACCCACCACAAGAACCTGACGTCGTACAACGTCATCGCCGAGCGGCCCGCCACCTTCCCCGGCAAGGACAACGGCGTGGTCATGGTGACCGCGCACTACGACAGCGTCCCCGGCTCCCCCGGCGCCAACGACGACGGCAGCGGCACCGTGCTGTGCCTCGAACTCGCGCGGGTCCTGCGGTACCTGCCGACGAACAAGACGCTGCGGTTCGCGCTGTGGGGCTCGGAGGAGTACGGGCTGATCGGCTCGCGGCACTACGTGTCGAACCTGTCCGACCCGGAGGCGAAGCGGATCGCGGGCTGTTTCCAGAACGACATGGTCGCCACCAGCTGGGACCCGGCGATCACCTACTGGCTGCTTTCCGTCGACGGTGCCGACAACGCCACGACCGCGGCCGTCAACGCCGCCTCCAAGCGGCTCGGCTACGACCCGCGGGTCAAGGGCCCGGTCGCGCGCGGTTCGAGCGACCACGTGCCGTTCTTCGAGCGTGGCATCGCGTCGGGCAACTTCAGCTGGCGTGGCGAGAGCGGCCCGGCGCTGCTGGAGCCGACCTATCACACGCCGGAAGACACCATCAAGGACAACGTTTCCCTTGAGCGGCTTCAGGTTTCGCTGGAGCTGATCGGATCTGCGGCGTACAGCCTGCTGCGGAAGTAGCGCACGCCCATGTCATGAAAGGGTCGGTCAGGACGTTTCTTGCCCTGACCGACCCTTTCATGACACTCGGGGGTCCTGATTGTCGGTGGCCACTGCTTCCATTACGCCATGACCACCGCGCACGAGATCGCCGCACTCCTGCCCGACCCCGCCCGGCTCCGCGAACACCTGCGCGCACTCGCGGTCCTGGAATCGGCGATCGGCGAAGATCCGGAGTACGGCCAGTACACCTTCGACTCCGACTGGGGTCCTGGTGTCGAAGCCGCCTTCATGGACAACGGTTCAGGCGACGACTTCACCGTTCTCTTCACTCCGTCCGGCGTGCTCGTCCGCGGCTTCGACCACGAGTCGCCGATGAGTCCCTACGCGGCGGACGACGAGCAGGTCTGGCCCGGCGTCATCGACGACGTGCCCGCCGCCCTGCGCTCGCTCTTGGACGATGCCGCCTTCCACGAAGAGGGCAGCGACGTTCCTCGGGTCACCGCCTGCCTGTGGTGGGAGCACGGAGACACCGCCTGGCACACCGGATCGGCCATCACCTTCCCTGCCGACAGCGAGAGCCCGGACGGTACGGGCTTCCTCTTCGGACTCCTCGTCGACCGCTCTCCTGAGGCCGTCCGATCCCACTTCGAGGACTATTACGAGCGCCCTGTCCCTCTCGACGCCATCCGTCATGTCCTCGACGGGAACCCGCTCACCCCCGCGGTCGCCGTGGCCCTCAACCCGGCCGTGCTCTCCGACGAAGCACTGCTCGAGAGGATCGCCGAGCATCCCGAAGCCGCCTCATATCTGGCCTGTGACGGCGAATTCGATCTCGCCCGCACCGACCCGATCGAGTCCATCGCCCTGCCCAACGGCTTCTCGGTGAAACCTGTCGCGGGCTGCAACGCCGGCGGCACCCATTACCTCTGCGGCCCGGCAACGCCGGACGGCTCGCGCCCCGTTTTGTACACCGACTCGGAAGGCGGCGCTTCCCTCATCGCCGAATCCGTCGCCGAGGCGCTGACCCTCGCGATCGTCCTCCCGTCTTGGCACGACGCTCTGGCAGGCTCACGTCCCCCTGAACTCGGAGCCGACCACCTCGAAGACAACCCGGATCACCCCGCCGTCCGCGACCGGCTCCTGGTCGAACTCCGGCTGCCCCCTGCCACCGGGCAGGAAGTCCTGGATCGCTTGCTCGCCAGCGCCGCCCGCACGGTCACCGACGGATTCCTGCCGCACGTTCCCGGCGAGGAGGATTCCGCTTTCGAACCACTGCTCGGGTGAAGTGGCAGGCTCACCGGCATGAACGGTGTGCTGACCACTGTCGTCGCGATATCCGGAACCTTGGCCGGTTCGACCCTCACCTATCTGCTCGGTCTCCTGAACACGCGTCGAACAGAGCGAACCGCTCGTGACGAACGGCTTCGTCAGGAACGGATAAGCGCCTACGTGGCCTTCGCCGAAGCCATGACTGAACTTCGGCAAGGCGTGGTCGCGAAGTGGTTCCTCAAAGAGCGCGACGCGCCGGACGAGGAAATGCGGGCCGGATACACGGAGTCGGACAAGCGCGGCGCGACGGCCGATCACGCACGGCTCAGGATCCGGATGCTCACCGAAGATCCCGAGCTCCTCCGGCTCGTCGACGCCACCTTCGAGCCGATCGGGGCTTTGCATCGAGCACCGGACCTGGCCACCGTGAAACAGCTCGAAAAACGCAGCCAGGAAACCCTGACCGCGTTCATTCAAGCCGCGGGGCGCCAAGTCCGATGACGTGTTCCCGTCGCCGCAGGCAGGTTCTCCGCGAGATCCGTGCGTGTCATCCGCACCGGCTCAGACGTTGAAGCGGAACTCCACCACGTCACCATCGGACATGACGTAGTCCTTGCCTTCCATCCGCACCTTCCCGGCGGACCGGGCGGCAGCCATGGAGCCGTTCTCGATCAGGTCGTCGTACGAGACGACCTCGGCCTTGATGAAGCCGCGCTCGAAGTCGGTGTGGATGACGCCGGCGGCCTGCGGGGCGGTCGCGCCCTGCGGGATCGTCCAGGCGCGGGACTCCTTGGGGCCGGCGGTCAGGTAGGTCTGCAGGCCGAGGGTGTGGAAACCGGCGCGCGCCAGCGAGTAGAGGCCCGGCTCGTGCTGGCCGACGGACTCCAGCAGTTCGCGCACGGAGTCTTCGTCGTCCAGTTCCAGCAGCTCGAACTCGACCTTCGCATCGAGGAAGACCGCGTCCGCGGGGGCGACCATCTTGGCCAGCTCCTCGCGACGGGATTCGTCGGTGAGGATGCCTTCGTCGGCGTTGAAGACGTAAAGGAACGGCTTCGTGGTGAGCAGGCTCAGCTCGCGCAGAACCTCGAAGTCGACCTCTTTCTGCGCCTGGAACAGGGTCCGGCCCGAGTCGAGGATCTCCTTGGCCTTGACCGCGTTGTCGAGGGCGGGCTTGGCTTCCTTCTTGGTCCGCGCCTCCTTCTCGAGCCGGTGCAGCGCCTTGTCGAGCGTCTGCAGGTCGGCGAGGATCAGCTCGGTGTTGATCGTCTCGATGTCGCTCGCCGGGTCGATCCGGTCGTCGACGTGGATCACGTCGGGGTCGTCGAAGACCCGGACGACCTGGCAGATCGCGTTCGCCTCGCGGATGTTCGCGAGGAACTTGTTGCCGAGCCCGGCCCCCTCGGAGGCGCCCTTCACGATGCCCGCGATGTCCACAAAGGACACGACGGCGGGCACGGTCCGCTCGGAGCCGAACACCTTGGCGAGTTCGTCCAGCCGCGGGTCCGGCAGCGGGACGACGCCGACGTTGGGCTCGATCGTCGCGAACGGGTAGTTCGCCGCGAGCACGTCGTTGCGGGTCAGCGCGTTGAACAGGGTGGACTTGCCGACGTTGGGCAGGCCGACGATGCCGAGGGTGAGACTCACGGGCCAGGAGTCTACGTGCCGCCCGCCGCCCTATCCGCCGAGGCCTTGATCGCGGTGTCGGATTTCCGCCAGCCGCGCCCTCGACCTGGTGGCACGATCGATGTCATGACCGAGCAGACCTTGGCCGAACGGGCCGTGTGGCGCGACACCGAACGGTGTTACCGCGCCGTCGCCGCCCGTGATTCCCGGTTCGACGGCCAGTTCATCATGGCCGTCGCCACCACCGGGATCTACTGCCGCCCGTCCTGCCCCGCGTCGACGCCGAAGCAGCAGAACGTCCGCTTCTACCCGACGTCGGCGGCCGCGCAGGCCAACGGCTTCCGCGCCTGCCGTCGTTGCCTCCCCGACGCCGTCCCCGGCTCGCCGGACTGGGACATCCGGGCCGACCTCGCCGCGCGGGCGATGCGGCTGATCTCGGACGGGACCGTCGAGCGCGACGGCGTGCCGGGGCTCGCGCGGCGGCTCGGCTATTCCGAACGCCAGCTCGGGCGCGTCCTCACCGCCGAACTCGGCGCCGGGCCGCTGGCGCTGGCCAGGGCGCACCGGGCGCATTCCGCCCGGCTGCTGATCGAGATGTCCGGACTGCCGTTGACCGACGTCGCGTTCGCGGCGGGCTTCTCCAGCGTCCGCCAGTTCAACGAGACGATCCGCGAAGTGTTCGCGACGACGCCTTCGCAGCTTCGTGCGGCGAGCCTGCGTCGCCGTAAGGCCCAGGAGGCGCCGACCGGGACCCGGCTGAGCCTGCGGCTGCCGTTCCGCAAACCTTTCGACGCGGACGGGGTACTGGACTTCCTGGCCGACCGGGCGATCCCCGGCGTCGAGCACGTGACGCGCGACGTTTCCGGGGTGACCGGCTACGGGCGCACGCTGCGGCTCGCGCACGGCTCGGGCGTGGTGTGGCTGACCGCGAAGGACGACCACGTCCGCTGCGACCTGCGGCTCACCGACCTGCGCGACCTGAGCAGCGCGGTGGCCAGAGTGCGGCGGCTGCTCGACCTAGACGCCGATCCCGAGGCGGTCACGCGGGTCCTCGGGGCCGACCCGGCGCTCGCGCCGCTGGTCGAGGCGATCCCCGGCATCCGGGTGCCCGGCGCCGTCGACGGGGACGAACTCGTGCTCCGCGCGCTGCTGTCCCCCGCCGAGACGGCGTCGCTCGCCGAGACCCTCGGTGAGCGCATGCCCAGCTGTGACGAGTCGCTGGAAGGGCTGACGACGCTGTTCCCGACTGCGGCCCAGATCGCCGGACACGGGCCGGAGCGGGTGGCCGCGGTGGCCCGCGCGCTGGCGGACGGGGTTTCGGTCCATGTCGGCCGCGACCCCGAGGAATTGCGGGCGGAGCTGCTGGACCTCCCTGGAATCGGGCCCCGGATCGCGGACTACGTCCTGATGCGCGTCCTCGGCGCACCGGACGTCCTGCTGACCGGCGACCCCGCGCTGCGCCGGGGAGCGGCCGCGCTGGGGATCGCCGACGACGAACCCGCGCTGGCCGACCGCGGACGGGCCTGGCAGCCCTGGTCCTCGTACGCCGGCATGTACTTGTGGCGAGCTTGAAAGGAAGAACGATGAGCATCGCGTATTGGTCCACAATGGACACGAAGATCGGCCCGTTCACCGCCGTGGTGGCGGGCGACGGGGCCGTACTCGCCTCGGGCTGGACGGGCGACGTCGGCGAACTGACGCCGCTGATCTCGCCGTCACTGGCTCCCGGCGAGGTGAAGCAGCGACGGGACCTGGGACCGGTGAGCACCGCGATCCGCCGGTACCACGGCGGCGACCTCGACGCCGTCGCCGACATCGAGGTGCGGCAACGATCCGGCGCTTTCCGGGAGCACGCTTGGGAGATCCTGCGGAAGGTGCCCGCGGGTGAGCCGGTGAGCTACGCGGAATACGCGGCGCTGGCGGGGAATCCGTCGGCGGTGCGGGCGGCCGCGTCGGCGTGCGCGAAGAACGCGGCGGCGTTGTTCGTGCCGTGCCACCGGGTGGTGCGGACCGGTGGAGGCGTGGGGAACTTCCGGTGGGGTGTCCCGGCGAAGCAGTGGCTGCTGAGCCACGAAGCAGCCTGATCTGCGTCAGGCGGCGTGGATCTCGACCGAAGAGCCCGTACGCGCCTTTCGGATCCGAAGCCGGGTCGGGATCCGCTGCCGCAGTTCCTCCACGTGCGAGACCAGCCCGACCACTCGCCCGCCGGCGCGAAGTTCGTCGAGGATGTTCATGACGATGTCGAGCGTCTCGGCGTCCAGCGTGCCGAAGCCCTCGTCGATGAACAGCGTGTCCAGCAGCGCTCCGCCGGTCTCGGCGGCGACGACGTCGGCGAGACCCAGCGCCAGTGAGAGCGACGCGAGGAAGGACTCACCGCCCGAAAGCGTCTTCGCGGGCCGGACGGTGCCGGAGTAGTCGTCGAGTACGTCGAGGCCGAGCCCGCCGCGGGTGCCACGGGCCCCGGCGGCGTCGGAATGCACGAAGGAGTAGCGGCCCTGGCTCATCGTCCGCAGGCGGGCGGTCGCCGCGACCGCGACCTCCTCCAGCCTCGCGGCCAGGACGTACGAGCGCAGCGACATCTTCCGCGCGTTCTGCCCGCGTCCGTTGACCACCTCGGCCAGCGCCTTCAGTTCCAGGTACCGCTCTTCGACCGGCGCCAGGTCCGCCATCAAGGACGTCATCCGCTCGGCCACCCCGGTCAAGTCCGTGTGCCGGGCCGTGGCCGAGCGCAGCGCCGCGAAGGCCTGTTCGGACTCGCCCTGGGTTTCCCGCGCCGCCTCCTCGGAGGCCACGACGTCGATCTCGTCCTCGGGCGAGATGCCGAACAGTTCCGGCGCCGCCAGCGCGCGCCGCTCGGACTCCTCCATCACCTTCGCGTCGGCGAGGCTGTTCTCCAGTTTCGTGATCTGCTCGTCCGGCCGTGACGCGGCCCGCATCGCGTCGAGATCCGCGAATCCCTTGGCCCGCAAAGCTTCTTCGACCAGTTTCGCCTGCTCGTCGCGGCGCTCGCGGGCACCCGCGACACCGAGCCGTGCTTCGGCGAGCGCGCCGAGGCGGGTCGCGAAGCCGAGCAGATGCCGCCGTCGAGTGGCGACGTCGGCGAACTCGCCGCGCGCGGCCTCCAGCCGTCGTTCCCGTTCGGCCAGCCGTTCCGTGAGGCCTCGGACCTCGGTGGCGGCCTCGGCCGCCCGCTGCCCCGTCACGCGTCGGCGTTCGGTCAGCTGCTCGGTCTTCCGTTCCAGTTCGAGGAGCCGTTTCTCCAGGGCGGGCTTGCGGCGAGCCGTTTCCGACAGCGACGTGCCCAGCTCCCGCGCCTCGCCGAGTTCGGCCCGCAGCGCCTCGGCGGTGCGTCCGCGCAACCGCTCGACCAGCACCTTCAGCCGTCCTTCGGCTTCCAGCAGCGAAGCCTGCGCCTTCTCGCGTCGCTTGTCGGCCTGCTGCTCGGCGGCTTCGGCGCGGCGTTCGTCCTCGGGATCGACGAGACCGCCGGTATGCGTGGCGGGCGCCGGATGCTCGGTCGCCCCGCACACCGGGCAGTCCGCACCCGCGGCCAGTCCGGCGGCGAGTTCGGCCGCCATCCCGTCGAGGCGGCGCTCACGCAAGTCCTGCCGATGTTCCCGCGCCTGTAGATGGACGTCGCGGGCGTCGCCGAGCGATCCACGCGCCTGCTCGACGGCCTGCTTCGCCTGAGGTGCCTCGTCGGCGTCCCGGACCAGCGCGGTCAACTCTTCGAACCGGGTGCGGGCGCCTTCGAGTTTCGCCTCGGCTTCGGCGGCCGCGAGCGCCTCGGCACGCAACGCCGTGATCTGCTCCGGCACGGATTCGAGTTCGGCGGCGAATGCCTCGGCCTGCTTCTCCGCCTCCTTCGCGGCGCTGCTCAGCTGTTCGCGGCGGAGCAGATCCTGTTGCTGCTGCTCGCTTTCCGCCACGAGTTCGGCCAGCGCGCCCGCCTCTTCACGCACCTCGCCGGCGCGGGCGCGGAGTTCGGCGGCGGAGCTGTCCGCGGCGTCAGGCAGTTCCTGAGCCCGGAGCGCCTCCTCGGCCTCCGCGTCGGCGAGCTGACCCGAGCGGCGTTCGAGCAGATCGGCCTCCGCGGCGACTCCCGCCGCGCGATGGGCAGCCTCGACCTCTTCCGCCCACTCCGCGCGTTGATCCGCCTGCTCGGCGATCGCCGCAAGACGCGTGTACGCGGTGCGCACCCGGCGGATCCGCTCCGCGGTGGACCGGTTCTCCTGCCACAAAGCCTCGGCCGTCTTCGCGGCCTTCCGCGCCTTCTCTTCGCGTTCCCGTGCCTGGGCGACGAGCTCGGACGACTCGGCGAGCACCGTCTCGACCCACTCGGCCTGTCCCTCTTCGGGCGCCTCCTGCCGGGCGACCTGCGCGAACCGCGCGACCCACTCCCGCAGCGACTGCTGCCTGTCCTGCAGCTCGCGGCCGCGTTCGGCGCGCAGATTCGCGAACCAGTTCTCGACGTCGGAAAACCGCTCGGTGCCGAACAGGCGCTCCAGCAGCTCCTCGCGCTCGGCCGTGTTCGCCCGCAGGAATCGCGCGAACTCGCCCTGCGGCAGCAGGACCACCTGGAAGAACTGCTCGTGCGTCATGCCGATGAGCCGCTCGACCGTGCGCGCGACCTCGTCGATCCGCGTGATGCCTTCGGCAACGTGCCCGGCGGGAACCGTGCCGACCCAGCTCAGCACCGCCTTCGCCTGCTGGAGGGTCATCCCCTCGCCCCGGCGTTTGGGCCGCTGGTACTCGGGGTTGCGCGCGATCCGCATCCGCTGGCCCTGAACGGTCAGTTCGAGGACGACCTCGGTGACCTGATCGAGCTCGGCGAGATCGCAGCGCAGCCGTTTGACCTCGCCGCGAGCGCCGGGGACCGTGCCGAACAACGCGAACGCGATCGCGTCGAGCAGCGTCGTCTTCCCCGCGCCGGTATCGCCGTGCAGCAGGAACAACCCGTCGGCGCCGAGCACGTCGAAGTCCACCACCTCACGACCCGCGTACGGGCCGAAAGCAGCGACCTCCAACCGGTGCAATCTCATACTTCGCGCTCCCTGCCCGCCGCGCCCAGCGCCGCCAGCACCAGCCGCTCTTCGCTCTCCGATGGCTCGGAGCCGCGGCAGTCCTCAAGAAAACTGCGGGTGATCTCAACATCGGATCGCCCTCGGACGGCTTCGGCGTACTTCAGCGCGGCTCCGTCGTGCCCGCCTTCCGGCTGCCAGTCCATGTGCACCGCGTACGGGAACCGCTCGCGCAGCTTGCGCATGGCGTCGATCGGGCGGACCCGGTCGGTGACCGTGAAGGAGAGGAAATGTTCGGTGAGTTCGTCGTGCTCCGGGTCCTCAAGGAGTTCCGCCAGCTCGCCGCGCAGCATCGCGAGATGCCGCGGGACCGGCAGTTCGTGGCGCCGGACCTCGGCGAGACCGTCGGCGTCGAGATCGACCAGCCATACCGACTTCCGTTGGCGTGTCTCGGAAAACGAGTACGCCAGCGGACTGCCCGAATAGCGCAGGTGCTCGGCGAGGGTCTGCGGCCCGTGGAGATGGCCGAGTGCGACGTAATCGACGCCGTCGAACACCGAACCCGGCACCTGCTCGACGCCGCCGACCGCGATGGTCCGCTCGGATTCGGTCGGCTCGCCGCCGGTGACGAAGGCGTGCGCCAGCACCACCGACCGCGTTCCGGACGGCCGGGCGGCGAGGTCCTCGCGGATCCGCCGCATCGCCTCGGTGAGGACGCCGGTGTGACCGCGGGCCTCGGGCACGCCGAGGGCGTGACGCGCGGGCTCCGGTTCGAGGTACGGGATGCCGTAGAGGGCGACGTCACCGTGTTCGTCGGGCAGCAGCACCGGTTCGGCGATGCCGTCGATGGTGGCGCGCAGGTACAGCCCGCCCGCCGCGGCGAATTCGGCGAACGCGCCCAGCCGCGGCGCGGAGTCGTGGTTGCCCGGCGTCATCACCAGCTTCGCCCCGGCGTCGCGGAGCCTGCCCAGCGCGGTGGTGGCCACCCGGACGGCCTCCGCCGAGGGCACCGCGCGGTCGTAGATGTCCCCGGACACGAGCACGACGTCGACCGACTCGGCGACCACCAGATCGGCGAGGTGACCGAGCACGGCTTCCTGTTCGGCGAGCAGATCGGCGCCGTGGAAGGTACGGCCGATGTGCCAGTCGGACGTGTGCAGGAGCTTCACGCAGCCCAAGGTAGAGCCGCGCACAGGCCGGGAAGGGGAGGCGCGCCCTTGAAGCCGGTGCGCTTTCCGACACGCCGGGGACCGTGCAGGTCAGATACGGAGCGCGACCGCATCGTCCCGTTTTTGTCGGTGGGTTCCGCCATGATGTTCCCGACTCGGATCCGGAGGGGAGGTACCGGTGGCGACGGTGATCACCACCGCGGCCGTCGTGCTCGCGCTTCTGCTGCTCGCCGCCGTCGCGTTGCTGTGGCGGCTGTACAACGACGGCATGCGGCGGGCGGACGCGGCGGCGAAACAAGTCGCCGCCGAACGCGCGAAGGCGGATCAGCAGCAGCTCGCGCTACGCCGGTATGAGGTCGCCTTCGCCTCGATCAGCGGCCGTGGCGAACTGGGCGAACAGGTCCTCCTGGAGACCGCACGCGCGCTCGGGCTCCGCGAGGAGCTGCACTTCACGCTGCAAACGGACCTGGCGGGCGGCGGCGCGGCGAAACCGGACATGGTGCTGCGGGTCGGCGGCGGGCGGACGGTGCCTGTCGACGCGAAGGCGAGCATGGCCTGCTGGGCCGAAGCGGTCGAGACCGACAACCCCGAAGAACGGCTCGACGCGCTGCGCGTCCACGTGCGCCAGATCCGGTCGCGAGCGGCCGAACTGGCGGGCAAGGGCTACCAGCGCTGGGCCGACGCGATCTACGGGACGATCATGTTCGTCCCGTCCGACGCGGCCGTGGTCGCCGCGCTGGACACCGACCCGGAACTGCTGCGCTGGCTGCTGGACAGGCGCGTCTTTCTCTGCGGACCGACCGGATTCGCCGTACTGGCCTCCGCCGCGCTGTTCGCCGCGACCGAGCGGGCCCTGGTCGAGGACGTCGAGCAGGTGCGGGCGGGTGCGGCGGCCGCGCACCGGGCGGCGGGCAACGCCGTGGACGCGCTGAACCTGTCGAGCACCCATCTACAGCGGTTCATCTCGGCCCGGCGCCGGGAGCTGGAAGCGCTCGAGAGTTTCCGGAGCACGGTCTCCCCGCTGACCGACGCGGCGGGCAGCCCGGCACCGGTTCCCTTGATCAGGAAGGGGGACGAACTACCGGCCTCGTGAGTGGTGAGAACAGTCCCAACCACTCACGCGACGACGTTTCCTACCTGCGGTTTCCGGAATCAGAGGCTCCGTTTCGGTCGGCCTGACAACCTTGTCGAGCCCCTACGCGTAGTACCTCTGGAAAGCACTCGGGCAGTCCGTCCGGGTGGTCCGGAATGACCACTACCAGGCGATAGACGTACCGCCTGTTGGCGGTATGTCCGCAGCTTGGATATACGGTGGGGCCTGTGACCGCGATTCGCGATCGCCAGAGCGATCCTGATGCCGACGACGTTCCCGTAGCCTGGGACGAGCGTCCGCTCGTCGGCGCCAGGCGCGGGCTGCCCTGGTGGGCCGCCGTCCTGGTGGGCTTCGGGCTCGCCATCCTTGGCGCCTTCATCGACATGATGACGCAGAAGGACCTGGGCCTGCTGTTCAAGATCTTCTACGCGCTCGGCGCGGTGGCCGCCGTGGTCGCCGTCCAGCGCAGAGGGCTGTTCGGCCCGATGGTGCAGCCGCCCCTGGTCCTCGCTGTGACCGTTCCGGGAGTCATCCTCCTGACCTCGGACAACAGCAAGGACTCCAGCCTGATCGAGAGAGCCTTCGACATCGGGAACCCGCTGATCAACGGGTTCCCGACGATGGCCATCACCACCGGCGTCACCTTGGCGATCGGCTTCTTCCGGATCTACCGCGAACGCGATCCCGATGCCCCGGTGAAGGTGAAGGGCGGCACCAAACCGGAACGCCGCGACGACGCCAAGGCCGAGGCCCGCCCCGCGGCCGCCGCACCGGGCCGTGGCCGTCCGGCCTCCCGGACCGGTCAGACCCCGCCCCCGCCTTCCCGCCGCGGTGCTCCGCGAGAAGGCGCGCCGCCCCGCCGCCGTCCGCCCGCCGACGACGAGCGGCGTCCTCGCCGCGACGCCGAGCCCGGTGCCCGCAAGCCGCCGCCTCCTGGACGGCAGCCGCGTCGGCCACGCCCGGAAGACGGCGGCGAACCCCGCCGCCGCGACCCACGTGGCGAAAGCGCGCCCGGTGCCCCGCGGCGCCGTCCGCCGCGTTCGGACGACCCGCGCCGTGGTGGTCAGCCACCTCGCCGCCGCCCGTGGGACGACGAGCGGTAGCAAGGGACCTTTGCTGTTGCCTCTTGAGGGGGCAAGGCGAAGCCCGGTCGAATCCCCAGGGCAGGGATCTTCGCGGGCGAGCCGGCGGTGCCGTGATCAGACGGACGACACGCGTGTTCCGATGGACGACACGCGTGATAGGCGGGACGGCACGCGTGCCGGCAGGCCCTCGCCGCGAGTCGTCCGTCTGGACACACGTGTCGTCCATCTGATCACACGTGTCGTCCGTCCAGACACACGAAACCGCCCGGCAGCAGGTAGCTGAGACGCTGTCGGTTCTGACCGTCCTGGCCACTCACACCCCACGCAGTACTGCGCAAAGTACTCAAATCGGGCGTCGCAATTCTGCCTGAAGCCCAGCCGCTCGGCGCTATGTCGACCTGACACAGCGCCTTACCCCTCAGTAACGCGCTGACCAGCAAAAAGGGCCGCCGAGGAACTCCTCGGACGGCCCTTTTTCGTAAGAAGCCTCAGGCCTTGCCGACCTTCCGCAGTTCGTGCGGCAGCGCGAAAGCGATCTTCTCGTTGGCCGTGGTGACCTCGTCGACGTCGCCCCAGCCGCGCTCGGCCAGCCACGCCAGCAGGTCCATGACCAGCACCTCCGGCACCGAAGCACCGCTCGTGACGCCGACGGTCTCGACGCCTTCGAGCCACGCTTCGTCGACCTCGTGCGCGAAGTCGACCAGGTGCGACGCGCGCGCCCCCGCCTTCAGCGCGACCTCGACCAGACGCTTCGAGTTGGACGAGTTCGTCGAGCCGACCACCAGCACCAGGTCGCACTCGGCGGCCATGGCCTTGACCGCGACCTGGCGGTTCGTGGTGGCGTAGCAGATGTCGTCGCTGGGCGGGTCGGCCAAGCCGGGGAACCTGTCCCGCAGCTGATCGACGCGCTCCATGGTCTCGTCCACCGAAAGGGTGGTCTGTGAGAGCCAGATGACCTTCGACGGGTCGCGGATCTCGACCTTGTCGACGTCTTCGGCGGTGTCGACGAGCTGCACCTTGTCGGGAGCCTCGCCGGCGGTGCCTTCGACCTCTTCGTGGCCTTCGTGGCCGATCAGCAGGATGTCGTAGTCGTCCTTCGCGAACCGGTTGACTTCCTTGTGCACCTTGGTCACGAGCGGGCAGGTCGCGTCGATGGTCCGCAGATTGCGCTCGGCCGCCTCGGCGTGCACCGCGGGCGAGACGCCGTGCGCGGAGAACACCACCAGTTCGCCTTCCGGCACCTCGGAGGTCTCGTCGACGAAGATCACCCCGCGGTCGCGCAGGGTCTCCACGACGTGCCGGTTGTGCACGATCTCCTTGCGCACGTACACCGGTGCGCCGTAGAGCTCGAGTGCCTTTTCGACGGCGATGACCGCGCGGTCGACACCCGCGCAGTAACCGCGAGGCTTGGCGAGCAGGACACGTTTGCCACCTGCCGGCACACCGGACTCGGTGATCGTCGGACTGCCGGCGGGCGTGATTCCGGGACTCGCAGAACTCATGACCCCCAGGGTACGGGCTGCCCTGGGGGCTCCTCGCACTCACGTTCAGGTGACCAGGGAACCACCCTGAAGTATGTGCGTGGAGTCACGTCCTGTGAGCCGACACACCCGTTCGGTTGGGCAGGATGGACCAGATACGGCAGGCTAGACGTATGAAGCCTCTCCCGCTCCCCCTCCGGGTCGCCGCGGGCCTCGCCGTCACCACCGCCGAGCGGGTTCGCGAACTTCCCAAGCAGCTCACCGGGCTCCCCGTCACGGTGGTCAGCCAGGTGCTCCAGTTCTCCATGCGTGTGCAGCAGCACGTCACCGAGCTCGCCATCAAGGGCGACGACGCGCTGTCGGGCCTCCGCCCGGTCGAGGACGCCCCCAGCTGGGCCACCTTCGACGAAGACCTCCCGCCTGACCTCGGGGAACGCCGGTACGAACGCGACTCGTGCGTGATCCCGCTGCATGAGGACACCGAGGTCCCCGAGCCGCGCGCCGAGGTGAACGGTCACCTCGGTGTTCTCGATGAACTCGAAGCGCTCACCGAAGACCCGTGGGCCGAGGAGGAGCGCGCGCTCGCCGAGGACCACGCCGACGGCGAGTTCGACAGCGCGAGCGCGCCCGTGACCTCGGGTCCCGCCGGGCTGGATGACTACGACACGCTCACCCTTCCTCAGCTGCGTGCCCGGCTGCGCCGGTTCGATCTCGCGCAGCTGGAAGAACTGCTGACCTACGAACGGGCGAACGCCGACCGGGCGTCGTTCGTCGGCATGCTGGCGCGGCGCATCGGGAACGTGAAGAAGGCCGACGGCGACGGCGCGGAAGGCCAGTGAGCGCCGAACCCACCTCCGCGCCGGCGGGTCCGTCCACGTCGGCCGAAAACCCGTGGCCGGTCCGCACGGTCGCGCGCAAGGTCGGTGAGTGGATCAACCGGCTCGGCGCGGTCTGGGTCGAGGGCCAGGTCACGCAGATCTCGGCGCGCCAAGGCACCAACACCGCGTTCCTGACACTGCGCGATCCGTCGGCGGACGTCTCGATGTCGGTGACCTGCCCGATGGGCCTGCTGCGCACGATCGAACCGCCGCTGCGCGAGGGCGCGAGCGTCGTGGTGCACGCGAAGCCGACGTTCTTCATGAACCGCGGTTCGCTGAGCCTGCGCGCCAACGAGATCCGCGCGGTCGGCATCGGCGAACTGCTCGCGCGGATCGAGCGGCTGCGACGGCTGCTGGCCGCCGAAGGCCTGTTCGCGCCCGAACGCAAACGCAAAATCCCCTTCCTGCCCAAGGGAATCGGGCTGATCACCGGCCGCGCGTCCGCCGCCGAACGCGACGTACTGGTCAACGCGCAAGCCCGCTGGCCGCATGTCGCGTTCAAGGTCATCAACACCGCCGTGCAGGGTTCGCTCGCCGTCCCGCAGATCCTCCAGGCATTGTCCAAACTGGACCGCGACCCGGACGTCGACGTCATCGTGATCGCGCGCGGCGGCGGCAGCGTGGAAGATCTCCTGCCGTTCTCCGACGAGGCACTGTGCCGCGCGGTGTCGGCGGCCGGGACCCCGGTGGTCAGCGCCATCGGGCACGAACCCGACACCCCGCTGCTCGACCACGTCGCCGATCTCCGCTGCTCGACGCCGACCGACGCCAGCAAGCGGATCGTGCCCGACGTGCGCGAAGAGACCCAGCGCGTCCGCCAGATGCGCGACCGCGGCCGCCGCGCCCTGCACGGCTGGGTGGACACCCAGGTCAGGTTGCTGAACCAGACACGCAGCCGTCCCGTGCTCGCCGATCCGCTCGGCCCGATCCAGCGGCGCTCCGACGACGTCGAGATCCACCGCGAACGCGGTCGCCGCGCGATGCTCACCCTGCTCGCCAAGGACCAGGCGGAGATCGCCAGCGCCCGCGCGCGGCTGACCGCGCTCGGCCCCGCGGCGACCCTCGAACGCGGTTACGCGGTGGTGCAGTACACCGACGCCGAAGGCAACCTCCAGGTACTCCGGTCCGTCTCCGAGGTCGTGGACGGCGCGAACCTGCGCGTCCGCGTGGTCGACGGCGCGCTCGGCGCCGTCGTCTCGGGCGTACCGGAGGAGGAGCGTTGACGGCGATTTTCCTGCCCATGACCGTCGACGCCGCGCGACGCGCCGACGCCCCCGACGTGCTGCGCAACGCCCTGCTGACCGAACGAGCCGCCACGGAATGCTGGACGGTGCTGCTGGCGGGCTGCGAACTCGTCGGCAACCTCGGCCTCGACGCCCAGCTGCGGAAACTGTCGGAAGCGACGGCCGAGCACGTCGGCACCCGATGGTGGTTCGCGGACGGCACCCTGCACCGCAAACGGGTGGCGAGAGCCCAGGAGAACCTGGTCGCGGCGATCGCGGAGGGTGATGGTCAGGAGTTCGCTCTCGCCTTCGTGGGTTACGACAACGCCATGGCCGGCGCGGTAGTGTGCGCGGGTATCGGCAAGCACCGACGTCCGGTAGAAGGAAGCACAGCGTGAGCAAACCCGGTGGCGAGACCGCCGAACTCGGCTACGAGCAGGCCCGCGACAGGCTGGTGGAGGTCGTCCGCGAGCTCGAAGCGGGCGGGCTGTCCCTGGAACAGTCGCTGGCCCTGTGGGAGAAGGGCGAGCAGCTGGCGAAGGTCTGCGAGCACCACCTCGAAGGCGCACGCGAGCGGATCGAGGCCGCGCTGTCGTCGGTCGAGGACGAGGCCGGCAACGGTCAGTGACGTTCACCATGCTCCTGAGCCACCGAACCACCGTGGGTATCTGAGAGACTGGGACCCCGCCGAGTTCCCTGATCCGGGAGGCAGCATGCCCACCCCCACCTCGTCCGCCAGCTCTTCCCGACGCCCTGAAGCGCCCGATCGCAACCTCGCGATGGAACTGGTCCGCGTGACCGAAGCCGCCGCGATGGCCGCGGGCCGCTGGGTGGGGCGCGGGGACAAGATCGGCGGTGACGGTGCCGCCGTGGACGCGATGCGCCAGCTCGTCTCGACCGTGTCGATGCGCGGTGTCGTCGTCATCGGCGAAGGCGAGAAGGACGAAGCCCCGATGCTGTTCAACGGGGAAGAGGTCGGCAACGGCGACGGGCCGGACTGCGACGTCGCGGTCGACCCGGTCGACGGGACGACCCTGATGGCCAAGGGCATGCCGAACGCCCTCGCCGTGCTCGCGGTCGCCGAACGCGGCGCGATGTTCGACCCGTCCGCGGTGTTCTACATGGAGAAGCTCGCCGTCGGCCCCGACGCCGCGGGCAAGGTCGACCTGGCCGCCCCGGTCGCGGAGAACATCCGCCGGGTCGCGAAGGCCAAGAACTCCAGCGTCTCCGACGTCACCGTGTGCATCCTCGACCGGCCGCGCCACGAACAGCTGATCAAGGAGGTCCGCGAGGCGGGCGCCCGGATCAGGTTCATCTCCGACGGTGACGTCGCGGGCGCGATCGCCGCGGCCCGGCCGAGCACCGGCGTCGACATGCTGCTCGGTATCGGCGGCACCCCCGAAGGCATCATCGCGGCCTGCGCGATGAAGTGCCTCGGCGGCGAACTGCAGGGCCGCCTGTGGCCGAAGGACGACGCGGAGCGCGAGAAGGCGCTGGCCGCGGGCCACGACCTCGACCGCGTCCTCGGCAACGACGACCTCGTCCGCGGCGACAACGTGTTCTTCTGCGCCACCGGCGTCACCGACGGCGACCTGCTGCGCGGCGTGCACTACCGCGCGGGCGGCGCGACGACCCAGTCGATCGTGATGCGGTCGAAGTCCGGCACGGTCCGGATGATCGACGGCTACCACCGGCTGACCAAACTCCGCTCGTACTCGTCCGTCAACTTCGACGGCCACCTCGACGATTCACTGGAAGACGACGTCGTTCCCCCGCTCCCCTAAGGAGAATCCGTGCTCAAGCGCGTGCTCGTGGTCCTGCTCGCGGCGATGATCTTCACGCCGGTCGGGCAGGCCACGGGTGCGGGCGACCTCGTCGGCGGCAGAGAGGCCGACGAGCCGTATCCGTTCATCGCGTCGCTGCATTCGGCCTCCGGCAAGGCTTTCTGCGCCGGGGCGCTGATCGCGGCGGACTGGCTGGTGACGGCGGGGCACTGTGTCGAGAGCAAGAACCCGGCGAACCTGAGCGTGCGGATCGGCAGCAACGACAACACCCAGGGCGGCGAGATCGCGAAACCCGCCGAGGTCGTCGTGAACCCGTCCTACAACCCCGACCCCGAGCACGCCGGCGGCGATCTCGCCCTGGTGCGGCTGGCCGCACCGGTGAAGGCGGCGCCGATCACGCTCGGGGCGGTCGTGGCGCCGGGGACGCCGACGCGGCTGCTCGGCTGGGGCCAGACCTGCCCGACTTCGGGCTGCGGCAAGGGCCCCGCGAAGCTGCAGCAACTGGACACGAAAATCGTCGAAGGCGTGCGCTGTTCCGCGAAGTTCGACGGCGCCGTCGAGTTGTGCACCGACAATCCCGGCGGGAAATCGGGCTCGTGCTACGGCGATTCCGGCGGGCCGGAGGTCGCCAAGGTGGACGACAAGTGGGTGCTGCTGGGCACGATCAGCCGTCCGGGCAACGCCGACCCGGTGTGCGCGACTTCGCCGTCGATCGCGACTTCGGTGGTGGCTTACGCGCAGTGGATCGCGGAAAAGATCGCACCGCCCGCGTGACGCCCTACTCGGCGTTGCTCGAATGCCCAGGGAACAGATGCGCGTCCGGGTTCAACGCGACCGCGATGTTGTTGACCGCCGTCGCCGCTTCCCCGAACCCGGTCGCGATCAGCTTCACCTTCCCCGGATACGCCGCGACGTCGCCCGCCGCGTAGACCCGCTCCCGCGGGGTCGCCATGGTCGGGTCGACGGCGATCGCGCGGTGGTCGATCTGGAGCCCCCAGCTTTCGATCGGCCCGAGATCCGCGGTGAACCCGAGCGCGGCGACCACCGTGTCGGCGCGCAGCAGTTCGGGTTCTGCGCCCTTGGCCTGGACCTCGACCTCCGCCAGCGCGCCGTCGCGGTCGAGGAACCGGGTGACCTCGGCGTCGGTGACGATCCGCACGCCGAGGTCCCGCGCCTGCCGCACGATCGACTCGGCGGCGCGGAACTTCGCGCGCCGGTGCACGAGGGTGACGCTCGCGGCGACCGGATGCAGTGCGAGCACCCAGTCGAACGCCGAGTCCCCGCCGCCGACGACGACCACGTGCTGACCGGCGTGCGCCTGCAGCGCGGGCACGAAGTGGACCATGCCGCGGCCGAGCCAGCCGTCACCGGCGGGCAGCGGACGTGGGGTGAACTCGCCGATCCCGGCGGTGATCAGCACCGCGCCCGCGCGCAGTACCTGGCCGCCGTCGAGGGTGATGGTGATGCCGTCTTCGACGCTTTCGAGTTTTTCGGCCTTGCGCCCGAGCAGGTACGCGGGTTTCCACGGCGCGGCCTGGTCGAGCAGGCCCTGCACCAGATCGCGGCCGCGGACCTCGGCGAACCCGCCGACGTCGTAGATCATCTTTTCGGGGTACATCGCGGTGACCTGTCCGCCTGCCTCCGGCAGTGAATCCACGACGGCCATCGAAAGACCGCGGAATCCCGCGTAGTAGGCGGCGAAAAGACCCGTCGGACCGGCCCCGATGATGACGAGGTCGTACGACGTTTCCCCAGCGGACTCGCTCATTCGGCACTCTCCCGGAAGGTGGTGGGGGGCGTGATCGAGAACACATTCGATCCTAGCGCTCGCGTGCCGAAAGACACGGAGCGCGCCGGGAGCCGCTGCGCGAGACTTGGGGTATGGCTGAACAGGAATACCGGATCGAACACGACACCATGGGCGAGGTGCGCGTCCCCGTCGACGCCCTCTACCGCGCGCAGACGCAGCGCGCCGTCGAGAACTTCCCGATCTCCGGCCGGGGCCTGGAGCGCGCCCAGATCCGCGCGCTCGGCCTGCTCAAGGCCGCCGCCGCGCGGGTCAACGCGAAGCTCGGCGTGCTGGACGCCGAGGTCGCCGAGGCCATCGCGAAGGCCGCCGACGAGGTCGCCGATGGCAAGCACGACGCGCATTTCCCGATCGACGTGTTCCAGACCGGTTCCGGGACCTCGTCGAACATGAACGCCAACGAGGTCATCGCGACGCTCGCGTCGAAGGCGCTGGGCCGCGACGTGCATCCGAACGATCACGTCAACGCTTCGCAGTCTTCGAACGACACCTTCCCGACGACGATCCACGTCGCCGCGACGGAAGCCGTGCTGTCCGACGTGGTCCCGGCCCTGGAGTACCTGGCCGCCGCCATCGAGACGCGCGCGGCCGACTGGGCGGACATCGTGAAGTCCGGCCGCACGCACCTGATGGACGCCGTGCCGATCACCTTCGGCCAGGAGGCGGGCGCATGGGCGTCGCAGGTCAGGTTCGGTGTCGAGCGGCTGAAGTCGGGCCTGCCGCGACTCGGGGAACTGCCGATCGGCGGCACGGCGGTCGGTTCCGGCCTGAACGCGCCTGAAGGCTTCGGCGCGGCCGTTTCGCAGGAGCTGGCTTCGGTGACCGGGCTCCCGCTGACCGAGGCGCGTGACCACTTCGAGGCGCAGGCGACGCAGGACAGCGTCGTCGAGACGTCCGGGCATCTGCGCACGGTCGCGGTGTCGCTGAACAAGATCGCGAACGACCTGCGCTGGCTGGGTTCCGGCCCGCGTACCGGGCTCGCCGAACTGGCGCTGCCGGATCTGCAGCCGGGTTCGTCGATCATGCCGGGCAAGGTGAACCCGGTGATCCCGGAGGCGACGCTGCAGGTGGTCGCCCAGGTGATCGGGAACGACGCGGCGGTCGCCTTCGCGGGTGCGGCGGGCAACTTCCAGCTCAACGTGAACCTGCCGGTGATCGCGCGCAACGTGCTCGAATCGGCGCGGTTGCTCGCGGCGGTGTCGCGGCTGCTGGCGGACAAGGTGTTCGCGGGCGTGACGGTGAACGCCGACCGCGCGCGGGAGTACGCCGAGGGTTCGCCTTCGATCGTGACGCCGCTGAACAAGTACATCGGCTACGAAGAGGCCGCCGCGATCGCGAAGCTGGCGCTCAAGGAGCTGAAGACGATCCGCGAGGTCGTGATCGAACGCGGTCACGTCGCGAACGGCAAGCTCACCGAGGCCCAGCTGGACGAAGCCCTCGACGTGCTCCGCATGGCGCGCGGAGGCCGCTAAGCGCCGAGAGCGACCACAGCCGCGTGGAGTGGTGAGGCGAGCGAAGCCGCCAGCCCACCCGAAGGCGGTGTCTCGGTGAACAGGTGCAGCCACGTCAGCACCGGGCCGAGCAAGATCGCGTGCACGAGTGCCGGATCGGGCCGTCGTGAGAGTTCCCCTCTCGCGACGGCCCTTTCCAGCATCAGGACCAGATATTCGCGTTCACGCCCGAGGAAGACCTCCCCGAACCGCGCTTCCAGCACCGGATCCGCCCGGACGTCGGCGAGCAGCGACGGCAGCGCCTGCCGTAGTTCCGCGCTGTCCAAAGAGGACTGGATCACCTCGAGGACCGCCGCCACGTCGCCCCGCAGCGAGCCGGTGTCCTCCGGCGGTTCGAGCTCGACGGGATGGACCACCGCGGCGAACACGAGTTCCGCCTTCGATCGCCATCGCCGGTACACCGCGGCTTTGCCGACCCCGGCCCGCGCCGCGACCGCGTCGATCGTGCAGCGCTGGTAACCGGTTTCGGTCAGCAACGCCCGCACGGCCCCGCGGACCGCGTCGTCGATTCCTTCTTCCCTCGGCCTGCCTCTCGCCATGCACCCAGTTTACGAGACTGCCAGTTCCGTATATCGTCCGGGTATGACCTGGACCAGAACCTCCCGCGAAATCCTGCCCGCCCGGCCGTCCGCGCTCTGGCCGTCCCTCGGCGACCTCACCCGGTGGCCGGACTGGGATCCCGACCTCGGCACCGTCGAACTGCACGGTCCCGCCGAACCGGGCTCGACCGGTTTCTTCGTGCCGACGGGTTTCGTTCGCGGCCGTGTGCATTCACTCGTCGCGGAGCCGTTCACGATCACGTCCTGGATCCAGGACCGCGAGGTCGCCGTCCGCCAGCCGATTCCCCGCGGCACCATGGACATCGTGCTCCGGCTGGCCTCGGCCGACGGCGGGACGGAGTTCGTCCAGGAGGTCACGATCGGCGGCCCGTTGCGCGCGGTCATGGTCGGGGTCATCGGCGGCGACGTCGTGAAGCATTTCGACGTCAAGTGCGCCAAGCTCGTCGAACTCGCGGCGGCGCAGGCCGATCACGACGCCTGACGACACCAGCGCGACCCCGATCAGCTGGGAGAACCGGAAATCCTGCATGCCGAGCAGGAGCGAGACGGCCAGCCCGGAGACCGGCATCAGCCCGACCAGCACCCCGGCCCGGTCCGCGCCCAGCGCCGAAACCGCCGAGTACCACAGGAGGAACGCGATCGCGGTGACGACGACCGTCAGATAGCCGAGCGCGATCAGTTCGCGCCCGTCCGGCCACGCCCAGGCACCGGCCGGGTCGGCGATCGTGCCGACGGCCGCCCCGCCGACGCCCGCGGCGCAACAACTCCAGGTCGCGGTCGCCAGCGGTCCGAGGCGTTCGAGCACGCCGACGGCGAGCAGCGTGAAGAGCGCTTCGCACACCATCGCCAGCGCCGCGAGCACCAGCCCCTGCCAGCGCGCCGCGCCGCCGCCGGACAGCACGGCGATCCCGAGTCCGGCGAGCACGGCCCCGGTCACCGGTGCCCACGACGACCGTTTCCCCTTGGCCAGCGGGGCGGCGAGTGCGAGCACGAGCGGCGTGCCGCCGAGGAACGCGGCGACCAGGCCGGGTTCGGCATGACGCTGCGCGAACAGCAGGCATGCCTGGAAACCGATCATCCCGGTCGCCGCGAGGGCGATCAGCGCGGGCCAGTCGCGCCTGCCTGGCAACGGCATCGGCTGTCCGCGCAGCCGCGCCCACGCCAGCAGGAGCAGTCCCGCGAGCGCGTAACGCAGCGCCTGCCCGGTGATGACCGGGTAGCCGTCGAGCATTCCCGTCACCGGTACGGACGCGCCGACGATCAGCACCCCCAGTACGCCGACCGTCACGCTTCTTCGTTCGCTGTCCACGTCTTCACGATGTCGACGATTTGGCCCAAAGAACAGAGCCAGAACACGATCACCAGACAGGACCATAAGTCGGACGCAACCGGACAGGGCGCCGCTTCCGTCTCTCGGGTATGCGCCTGGGGATCGCTTTCGTGCTCTTGCTGCTGGCCGCTTGCGGCCAGCAGCCCGCTCCGTTGCCGCCACTTTTCGGGCAGGCGGTGGCGCTGGTCCGGGTGACCCCCTATCAGACCTGGGGCGCGTCACTCCGGGACTTCCCGAGCTACACCCTCTACGGCGACGGCAGGCTGCTCGTCGCGGAGAAAAACGGCCGTGTCTGGCCGGAAGCACGGGAGAAACGACTGGACGACGCCACGATGAAAGCTCTCTACGCCAAGGCCTACGACGCCGGGCTCGCGCGCGACAGCACGCTCCACGCGAACAACGTCTCGGATGCCATGGCCACCGAATTCGCCATCTACGGCGGCCGGGATCACGAGTACCGGCTGCTGGCTTACGCGCCCCGAAGCGAGGAAGGCGGCGCTCTCGGAGAGGCCGCTGATTACCTGGACGAACTTCGCGAGGTGTCGGACGCCGCCGGGCCAGGACGGCCCTACGTGCCGAGGAAGGTCGCCGCCATCGGCACCGCGGTACCGCTCTCGGGCAGGAAAGACGACGTCAGGCCGTGGCCCTTCCCGCCTTTGGCCGATGCGCCGACGGTGAGGGGCGAGCGCTGCGTCCTTCTCGAAGGAGACGTCGTCGAGAAAGCGAAGGCGCTGGCTGATTCCTCTCGGTTCACGACGTTTTGGCGAAGCGGTGAAGCGACGTACACGGTCGCCTTCCGCCCCCTTCTTCCGGACGAAACATCCTGTTCGGATCTGAAGACGGGGCGCCCGTGATCCGCCGCGCGAGTGTGGCGGCGCTCGTGTTCGTCCTCTCCGCCTGCGGAACGGTGACTCCGCCACCAGCGGGTCCGGAAACGGTGCTTCTGCGCGCCAAGGCCTATGTCGGCATGCCGAGCCCGAAACCGGCCCTGCTCCCCGAATTCAGCCTGTACGGCGGCGGGCGGCTGCTCGTTCCCGGCGAACCCGAGGGGTCACTTCAGGTCGTCAGCGAAAAGCGGCTGGACGATCAAGCGGTGAGAGACGTCTACAGCGCGGCTCACGGCGCCGGCCTGGATCGCGACGAATTCGTCCCCGACGACAGCGGCACGACCGACGGCTATCTGCTGGTTTTCACGCTGTACGACAAGGAAGGCAAGCGGCGCCAGGTCCGCGCCGAGAACCCGTCCGGCGAACTCGCCGGCTTCCGCGACGAACTGGCCGACGTGGCGAAGGAAGCCGAAACCGTGCCGAAGGCTTATCGGCCGACGCGAATCGCCGCGATCGGCTGGGCTTCGGACAGCCGCCCTGCCCCGGACGCGCGGCCGTGGCCGTTCGCGCCGTTCGGCACGCGGCCTGTCGACGGTGGTCTTTGCGTCGTCCTGGAAGGTGAATCCGCGCGCCGGGCCGAGGACCTCGCCAAGGCCGCCACCCCCGCGACCCGGTGGAAGACGGCGGACACGAGCCTGCTCGTCGTCTTCCGGCCGCTCCTTCCCGATGAGAAATCCTGCGACGACCTGGTGATCCCGTACCGGTGAGAGACCCGGCGCGTGCCTGGTCCCAGCAGGACCAGGCACTCGGCCCGCCGGATCCGGGATACTCGTCACCATGACCGAGACGGCCGAACTGGGCGACTTCCTCAAGGCACGCAGGGCCGCACTGGATCCGGCCGACCTCGGCCTCCCGACCGGGTTCAACCAGCGGCGGGTCGCCGGGCTGCGGCGCGAGGAGCTCGCACAGCTGGCCGGGATCAGCGTCGACTACTACACCCGGCTGGAGCAGGGCCGGGCGCGCAACGTGTCCGATTCCGTCCTCGAGTCGCTGAGCCGGGCGCTGCGGCTGCACCGCGATGAGGAAACCTACCTGCGCAATCTGGCCGCCCCGAAGCGCAAACGCGCCGCGCGGCCGCGAGCGCAGCGGATCCGGCCCGAACTGCAGCTGATGCTGAACGCGATCCAGTCCCCGGCGTTCGTCTTCGGCCGCTACCTGGACGTGCTGGCCTGGAACCCGCTCGGCGGCGCGCTGTCCTTCGACTTCGGCGGCAGGACGCCCGGCGAG
Source organism: Amycolatopsis alba DSM 44262 (assembly GCF_000384215.1). Classification (NCBI taxonomy): domain Bacteria; kingdom Bacillati; phylum Actinomycetota; class Actinomycetes; order Pseudonocardiales; family Pseudonocardiaceae; genus Amycolatopsis; species Amycolatopsis alba. The sequence goes on from NZ_KB913032.1 coordinate 2,435,379, forward strand.
CGCAACATCCCGAAGATGTTCTTCCTCGACGAGCACGCCCGCGAGATGCACCCGGAGTGGGCGACGGTGGCGAAGGAGGTCGTGGCGAACCTCCGGTCCGAGAGCGGGAAGTACCCGGACGACCCGTACCTCGCCCAGCTCGTCGGCGAACTCTCCCTCGGCAGCGAGGAGTTCCGGAAGCTGTGGGCGAAGCACACCGTGCGCGAGAAAGCACACTCGTGGAAGGTGATGATCAACCCGATCGTGGGTGAGCTCCGGCTGCGCTACGAGACGCTGCGGCTGCCCGACGATCCGGACCTGGCCCTGGTGATCTACACCGCCGAGCCCGGCTCCGAAAGCGAGCGGGCGCTCGGCCTGCTCGCCAGCTGGGTCGCCGATCCCGCGCACGCCTGAACCCGCTCGGCGCCGAAACTGTCGGTGCGCGGGTTCATGATGGACCCATGTTGCTCACCGCGGTGGTGACCGCGTCGGCCGAACTGGCCGCCACGAGGTCCAGGAAGGCGAAGATCGCCACCCTGGCCGCACTGCTGCGCGCCGCGGGCGAGCTGGAGCTTCCCGCGGTCGTCGCGTTCCTCACCGGACAGCCGACGCAGGGCCGCGTCGGCACCGGCTGGCGGACCCTGGCCGAGCTGAACGCGGCTCCGGCCGCCGAGCCGTCGTTGACCGTGGCCGAGGTCGACACGGCGCTCGGCACGGTGGGAGCGGCGTCCGGCTCCGGCTCGGTGAAGCTGCGCGCGGACACCTTGCGGGCGCTGTTCACCAAGATGACGAAGAACGAGCAGGAGTTCCTGTTCCGGCTGCTCACCGGCGAGCTGCGGCAGGGCGCGCTCGAAGGGATCATGGTGGACGCCATCGCGGCGGCGGCCGAGATCCCGGCCGAGGAGGTCCGGCGGGCCTTCATGCTGTCCGGGCAGCTGCCGGTGACGGGCCTCGCCGCGATGACCGGCGGCCGGGAACGGCTGGCGGAGTTCAAGCTGGCGCTGGGCAGGCCGATCCGGCCCATGCTGGCGTCGCCGGCGGAGTCGCTGGAAGAGGCTGTCACCGAGCACGCCGAGGCGCTGGTCGAGTACAAAATGGACGGTGCGCGGATCCAGGTCCACCGCGACGGCGACGAGGTGCACGTCTACACGCGGACGTTGCGGGAGATCACCGGCAGCGTCGGCGAACTGGTGGACCTCGTGCGCTCACTGCCTTGCACGTCGGTGGTACTCGACGGCGAGACGCTGGCCCTGACCGACGACGGCAGGCCGAGACCGTTCCAGGAGACGATGAGCCGGTTCGGGAGCACCCGCGAGGAGCAGGTCAAGGCGTTGCTGCTGCGGCCGTACTTCTTCGACTGCCTGCACCTCGACGGCACGGACCTGCTGGACGCGCCACTGTCCGAACGGAACGCCGCGCTGCGCGAGGTCGCCGGTGAGCACGTGATCCCCGGCGAGATCGCGCCGTCGTCGGCCGCGGAGGTGCTGGAAGCGGCGATGGCCGCCGGGCACGAGGGCGTGATGGTCAAGGATCTCGCGTCGCCGTACGCGGCGGGCCGCCGCGGGCGCGCGTGGCTCAAGGTGAAACCGGTGCACACGATCGACCTGGTCGTACTCGCCGCGGAATGGGGTCACGGCAGGCGCACCGGCACGCTGTCGAACCTGCATCTCGGCGCGCGCGACCCCGGCGGCGGGCCGCCGATCATGGTCGGCAAGACGTTCAAGGGCATGACGGACGAACTGCTGGCTTGGCAGACGAAGACGTTCCAGGAGATCGAAACGCATCGAACGGACTGGGCGGTGCACGTGCGGCCGGAACTCGTCGTCGAAATCGAACTCGACGGAGCCCAGGTCAGCACGCGGTATCCGGGTGGGCTGGCGCTGCGCTTCGCGCGGGTCGTGCGGTACCGGCCGGACAAGGAGGCCGCCGACGCCGACACCATCGACACCGTCCGCGGCCTCCTCAAACCCGGCAGTTAGTCCTCTGGATGCGGTCCTTGCGCGCGCGACGGCCGCCGTCAGTGTCGCGAAAGCCACTTTCGGGACATCAGACGTCGCGAAAGTGGCTTTCGCGACACGCCTGACCCTCTACCTGGGACACCGGCGTCGGCACGGGTGGTCGTGAGTGGCAAGTGGGGTCAGAACACGAATCGCCACTCACGACCACCCTGGACCCACCGCCCACCGCCGCGTTTCGTCACCTGCTTGCGAGGACGAAACGCATCAGTAGCAGCGATCCGACGAGATCTTGTAGGTGTAGTTGTTCGAGAGGTTGGAAGTCACCTCGAACCGGATCTTGTGATACACCGGCGGCTCCCCGAGCACGCCGTGCTTGACGGTGTGCTCCTTGCCCGGCGCGATGGCCCCGCTCCAGAGGCCCTTGTCGAAGGTGTCGTCGATGATCTGGACGAGCATTCCCCGGTAGTCGTGGTTGTGCACGGTGATGTCGATGCTCTGCCCCGCGCTCACCTCGACGACCTTGGTCGACGCGCCCATCAGCGGCCCGCCCTCACAGACCTTCGACGCCGCCGAAGCGGACGGTGCCATCAGCAGGGTGCCAGCCAGCGCGACCGGGACGACGGTGAGCAGTTTCTTGTTCATCGGTTCCCCACAACGGTTTTGACGACATTGGACTGGACGGCCAGGTCGAGGCCGATTTTCAGGTTCCCCCCGCAATAGGCCTTCTCGCCGTTCTTGAAATGCACCGTCAGATCCCCGGCGCATTCGAAGACCTTGACGTCCCAGGTGCGGGTGCCCGGCTTCAGGCAGATCGCGTCCTTCCCGGCCCGGCGCATCCAGCCGTGATAGCCGGATTCACAGGTAATGATCGGATCACTGCCCGAAGCGGGCGCCGGAGCCGCCTGCGCGGCGGTGACCGGCAGGAGCGCCACGGTGAGCGTGGCCCCGGCCAGTGCGGCGACCTTGACGTACGGACGCATGGATTCCCTTTCCGCGAATAATGTGAGAGTGTTTCGGAAAATCCCCTTCCGGAATTCCCGAACGCCGATGACGTTAAAGGCGACGGCGGCCACTCGGAAAGCGATTCACGGCCGCGAAATGGCCATGGCCGCCGGAACAATGTCCACGCAGGTCAGCGCTTTGGCCACCGGCGCCGAAGGTCAAATGACGCGGACCGAGAAGAACACGGCACGGGTGTTCGGCAACAGAATGTGCCCTTGGTCGTCGGCCATCTTCCAGTACACCTGGCAATGCCCTGGACTGTCCGGCGCGCGGACCTCGACGGAGACGCGCACGTGTTCGCCGGGAGCGGTCTGCGGGACGGGCACGCGTTCGGGAGTGCCGCATTCGCCGGGGTTGCCGAACGAACCGGCGCGGACCAGATAGCGGCCGACCCATCCGACCGTTCCCGCGTTCCGGAACTCCCAGGTCTTCACGAAGGTCGATCCGGCCGCGACCTCGCTGCCGTCGGGCACGGTCACGTCGGCGACGAACTCGGACGCGTCACCGACCGGAGCGGCGGGCTCGGAACCGAAAGGAGCGGCGAACACGAACACCAGCGCCGCGACGAGCACGAGTGCCACGGCCCCGGCGAGGACGAACGCCGTCCGCCGCGAACGCTCCGGAACCGGTTCGGGCGCCGCACCGGTCAGCGCGTCCCGCGCGCGTTCCCACTCGCCGCGCCATTCGTGACGGACCTCGTCCTCGTCACCGCCGAGCACCCCGGCGGCCAGCACGCGGACGAACTCCCAAGAGGTCTCCCAGCTGGGCAGGCGCTCTCCGCGAGCGGCGGCCGAAAGCGCCGACTTCGACGCGAGCGCGCCGTACTCGTCGCGCATCCGATCGTAGGACGGGTCACCGGCGGCGCGTTTCAGCTCCCACAGCCGTCGCGCGAACCCGGCGACGGGTCCGCTGTCCTCCGCCGGACCCCGCGCGACCCGCCCGCGGCGTCCGGGCCTGCGCTCGACGTCCATCGTTTCCCACGATATGACCCGGTGGCCGGGACGGCCCGGCGCCGTCCCGACCCCGATCGAGTGGCGGCGGGTGGTGGTGACGGGACGTTCCGGTGTGATCACCCATAAAGTAGGCAGAATGCAGGCTTCCAAGATCGCGCGTGCCTGGTTCGGCGCGACCGCGCTGGTGGTGATCGCCGGTCTCGCCGCCCAGATCCCGGTCTCGGCAGGCACCGAGGGCGGCAGCTTCCACACCCCGGCCGGACGGGTGGCCAACCTGCTGGCCTTCTTCACCATCGACTCGAACATCCTGGTCGGCGTCGGCAGCCTGCTGCTCGCGCTCGGCGTCGCCGGCCGGTCGACGCTGTTCGGCGTGCTGCGGCTCACCGGCCTCGTCGGCATCACCGTGACCGGGGTCGTCTTCCAGGTCGCGCTCGCCGACCTCTACGAACTGCACGGCTGGGCGGTTTTCGCCGACACGATGCTGCACAAGGTGTCACCGCTGATGTGCGTCGCGGGCTGGCTGCTGTTCGGGCCGCGCGGCCAGCTCTCGTGGCGGATCCTGTCGTGGTCGCTGCTGTACCCGCTGGGCTGGCTCGCGGTCACGCTGGTGCGCGGCGCGATCATCGGGTTCTACCCGTACCCGTTCGTCGACCCCGGCATCAACGGTTACGGCGGGGTCGCGTTCAACTGCGTGCTGATCGGCGTGCTGTTCATCGGTCTCGCGGCGGCGGCGGTCGGTTTCGACCGCACCTTCAACCGCCGCGACGAACCGGACGACTACCTGGCCCCTGACCCGGTGGATGAACTAGCCCCGGACACGCCGGAAGGCGTTGAGCGGATCCGCGACTCCGGCGCGTACTAGCGCCCGCACCGCGCCGAGCCGCCGGTCCACCGGTTTCCCGGCGGCCACCCGGTGCATCTGCTGGGTGTGCCACTGGATCTCGAGCAGGCTGTCGGCCAGCCGGATCCCGGTCTTCGGCGCCTTGCGTTCGGCACGGACGTCCTCCCCCGCCAGCAGACGGCCGGGCAACGCAGGATCGACGACCAGCGGCCTGCCGAGCCCGATGACGTCCAGCGCCCCGGAGCGCAGCGCGTCCGCCATTCCCTCAGGGCTGGTGAAGCCGCCGGTGACCATGAGCGCGACGTCGGTGACCTGCCGCGCCTTCGCGGCGTAGTCGAGGAAGTAGGCCTCGCGGCTGACAGTGCTGGCCTTGCTCGTCTTGCCGGAGCCCATCATGGCGGCCTTCTCGTAGGTACCGCCGGAGACTTCCAGCAGGTCGATGCCCGCTTCGCCCAGTTCGCGGACGACTTCGAGCGATTCTTCCTCGCTGAAGCCGCCGCGCTGGAAGTCCGCGCTGTTGAGCTTGACCGCGATCGGCACGCCGTCGCCGACCTCGCCCCGGATCCGGGCGACCACCTCCAGCAGGAACCGGCGCCGCCGGAGCGCGTCACCGCCCCAGCCGTCGGTGCGCTGGTTGGTCAGCGGCGAAAGGAACTGCGAGACGAGGTAGCCGTGCGCGCCGTGGATCTGGACACCGGCGAACCCGGCGTCGACGACGGTTCGCGCGGCCACGCCGAAGCGGTCGATGATCGCTTCGATCTCGTCACCGGTGAGGGCGCGGGGCGTCGCGAACACCGACCGGATGCCGCGGTCGCCGAACGGCACCGCCGACGGCGCGACCGGCTGACGGGAGAGGAAGCGGGGGCTCTGGCGGCCGGGGTGGTTGAGCTGGACCCACAACCGCGTCTCGGTCCCGTCTGCCGAGCGCGCCCACGGCTTGAACTCGGTCGCGTCCGGTTCCCGAGGCACCGCGACGTTGCGAGGTTCGCCGAGCGCCGTCGGGTCGACCATGACGTTTCCGGTGATCAGCGTTCCGGCGCCACCCCGTGACCAGGTCCGGTACAGCTCGGCGAGTTCGGCGGTCGGCCGGTTGCGGCGGTCGCCGAGCTGCTCGCTCAGCGCGGCCTTGGCCAGCCGGTTCGGCAGGATCGCGCCGCAGCGCAGTTTCAGCGATTCGGCCAGCAATTCCCTGGGCTCGCTCATCCGCGCTTCTCCCGCCGTTACCTACTGAGCAGTATCCCTACTCGAAGTAACATACTCGCGGTATGTCGAGTACTCAAGGTGTGCCCAGCAGGCGGGGCGCCACCGGCTCGACCCGGATCCGCACCTTCACCTCTCCGGCCATCTCCCGCGCCCAGGCCTGCAACCCCGGAACGTCGATCCCGTGCGGCCGGGCCTCGCGGAACGGCTCGATGTTGTCCGCGCCGCGTTCCAGCAGCGACGCCGCGCCGTTCCCGTTCCCCCTCGCCGCGTGAGTCAGGCCCACGGCGAGCTGCGCGAGGCCGCGCCACAGCTCCCGTTCCGCCCCGTCGGTCGCCTTCCAGGCGTCCTCGAACACCTCGTGCGCGTGGAACGGGCGCCCCGCGTCGAGCAGGCGCTGGGCCTCGGCGATGGTGTCCTCGGGGCTGCGCTCGATGCCCTCGGGCTGCCGTTCGACCCCGTCGGCGCCGTACGGGAGCGGCCTGCCGAGACCGTCCCGAGGGCGCGCGTTGCGGGCTCGTCCGGCTTCGTCACGGTCCCGGTCGGTCATGCCGACATTGTCCCACGCGGGTATCCTGGGGACCCGTGCGCTTTCTCGACGGGCACCGGCCCGCTCACGACCTGACCTACGACGACGTGTTCCTCTTGCCGAACCGTTCGGACGTGGAGTCCCGCTTCGACGTCGACCTGTCCACTGTGGACGGCACGGGCGCGACGATCCCGATCGTGGTGGCCAATATGACAGCCGTCGCGGGCCGCCGGATGGCCGAGACGGTCGCCCGGCGCGGCGGGCTCGTCGTCCTGCCACAGGACGTCGACACGGCCGCCGTCGCCGAAATCGTCACCTGGGTCAAGAGCCGTCACACCGTGTGGGACACCCCGCTCGTGCTGACCGGCGGCGACGCGGTGGCCGACGCGCTGAACCTGGTCGGCAAACGCGCCCACGGCGCCGTCGTCGTGGTGGACGAGGACGGCAAACCGGTCGGCGTGGTCGACGAAGCGGCTTGCGCCGGCGTAGACCGCTTCGCCCGGCTCGGCGACGTCGCGGAGCCCGCGCTCGTCACGGTCCCGCTGGACACCCCGCCCCGTGAGGTGTTCGAGCGCCTGCACGCCCACGGCGGTGGTCTCGCGCTCGGCATCGACGAAAACGGCAGGCTCGCGGGCGTCCTGACCGAGATCGCGGCGCTGCGCGCGGAGATCTACACCCCCGCGGTCGACGACGGCGGGAACCTGCGGGTCGCCGCCGCGATCGGCGTGAACGGCGACGTCGCGGCGAAGGCCGAGGCCGTCTTGGCGGCGGGCGTCGACGTGCTGGTCGTCGACACCGCGCACGGCCACCAGGAGAAGATGATCTCCGCGCTCAAGGCCGTCCGGTCGGTGCACCCGCGGGTCCCGGTGGTCGCCGGGAACGTGGTCACCGCGGAAGGCACGCGCGACCTGATCCACGCGGGCGCGGACGTGGTCAAGGTCGGCGTCGGGCCCGGCGCCATGTGCACGACGCGGATGATGACCGGCGTCGGCCGCCCGCAGTTCTCGGCCGTGGCGGAATGCGCCGCCGCTGCCCGTGAACTGGGCAAACACGTCTGGGCGGACGGCGGCGTGCGGCATCCTCGCGACGTCGCGCTGGCGCTGGCCGCGGGCGCGTCCGCGGCCATGGTCGGCTCGTGGTTCGCCGGCACTCACGAGTCCCCCGGCGATCTGCGCCACGACGAGCAGGGCAGGCCGTACAAGGAGTCCTTCGGCATGGCGTCGAAGCGCGCCGTCGGCGCCCGCACGCGCACGGACAACGTCTTCGAACGCGCCAAGAAGGGCCTGTTCGAGGAGGGCATCTCGGCGTCGCGGATGGCGCTGGACCCGGCCCGGCCCGGCGTCGAAGATCTGCTCGACTCCATCGGCTCCGGTGTCCGGTCGGCTTGCACGTACGCGGGCGCGCGGACGCTGGAGGAGTTCCACGAGCGCGCGCTGCTCGGCATCCAGTCCGCCGCGGGTTTCGCGGAAGGGCGCCCGCTGCCGTCGGGCTGGTGATTTCCGCGCCCTGGAAGCACTAAGGTGCGTCGGGTGAGACGTCTGAGACGGATCGTGGCGGCGGCGATGGACCGCCGCCACGCGGAAAACGGGGAAATCGCCGCACTGCGATCCACCCTCGCGGACCAGGCCGCGGAACTCGATCGCCTGCGCGCGGTGCTGGAGCACCACACCGCCTGGCTCGAAGACCACGGCGGGGCCTTGCGGGACGGCGACGCGCGCACCACCACCGTCGAAGCCGGCCAGGAAGCCCTTGGCTCACGGCAGGAAGCGCTCGACGGCTGGCTCGAAAGCCATGACATCGCTTTCGAGGGCCTGCACCTCCGGACTGGGCAACTCGAAGCGGCCCGCGCCGTCCAGACCTTCACCCAGTGGCTCGAACAGCGGGAACTCGCCGCCACGCCGAAGATCTCGGTCGTGCTGCCGACCCACGATCGCGCCGCGCTGCTGCCCCGCGCGATCGAGTCGGTCCGGGCACAGCGTTATGGCAACTGGGAACTGATCGTCGTCGACGACGCCAGCGCGGACTCCACGCCCAAGGTGCTCGCGGCCCTCGAAGACCCGCGTATCCGCGCGATCCGCGTGGCGCACAACCGGGTCAGCGCCGCACGCAACGTGGGCCTCGCCGCGGCGACCGGCGACGTCATCGCCTATCTCGACGACGACAACACCATGCATCCCTTGTGGCTCAAGGCTTTGGCGTGGACGTTCGGCGACCATCCGGAGATCACCGCCGCGTACGGCGGGTACGTCATCGACGATGTCGAAGGGCTGCCGAGGCTGCTGCTGAAGCCGTACAGCCGCGAAGCACTGCTCAAGGAGAATCTCGCCGACACCGGCGCCGTCGCCCATCGCGCGGGCCTCGAAGAAGCCCGCTTCGACGAGTCACTGGTCGAAATGGACGACTGGGATCTCCTGCTGAGCCTCACCGCGGACCGCGACCCGCTGGTCGTCCCGGCGATCTCCTGTTTCTATTCCACGGCCGCGCCGGACCGCCTTTCGGGCGGTCCTACCCACGACGCCGATTTCGCCGCGGTGCGAAGGAAGCACGGGGAGTCCTCTTAGGACTGTCCCAAGAGGACTCCCCGATCGGCTATCCGTGGTCCTCCAGCATCTCGGTGACGAGCGCCGCGATCGGCGAGCGCTCGGACCGGGTCAGCGTGACATGCGCGAACAGCGGGTGACCCTTCAGCTTCTCGATCACCGCCGAGACACCGTCGTGCCGCCCGACCCGCAGGTTGTCGCGCTGCGCGACGTCATGCGTGAGCACGACCCGTGAAGCCGTGCCGAGCCGCGAAAGCACGGTCAGGAGCACGTTGCGCTCCAAGGACTGCGCCTCGTCGACGATGACGAACGTGTCGTGTAGCGACCGGCCGCGGATATGGGTCAGTGGGAGCACCTCGAGCATCCCGCGGTCGAAGACCTCGTCGAGGACGTCCTGGCTGACCAGCCCGCCGAGGGTGTCGAACACCGCCTGCGCCCACGGCTGCATCTTCTCGCTCTCGGAACCGGGCAGGTAGCCCAGTTCCTGGCCGCCGACCGCGTACACCGGCCGGAAGACCACCACCTTGCGATGCTGGCGGCGTTCCATCACCGATTCCAGCCCCGCGCAGAGCGCGAGCGCCGACTTCCCGGTTCCGGCGCGGCCGCCCAGCGAGATGATGCCGACGTCGGAGTCCAGCAGGAGATCCAGCGCCACCCGCTGCTCGGCCGACCGGCCGTGCAGGCCGAACGCCTCCTTGTCACCCCGCACGAGCCGGATCCGCTTGTCCGCGGTGACCCGGCCCAGGGCGCTCGAACTGCCCGCGAGCAGCCTCAGACCGGTGTGACAGGGCAGCTCACCGACCTCGGGCATCCCGAACTCCGCCGGATCCGCGGAAGACCCGCTGAACAGCGCGTCGACCAGGGTCTGCGGGACGTCCACGTCCGCCATCCCCGTCCAGCCCGAAGGCGTCACCTCCTGCGCGCGGTACTCGTCGGCTTCCAGGCCGACGGCGCCCGCTTTGACCCGCAGGGGGATGTCCTTCGTCACCAGCGTGACCGACGCGTGTTCCGCCGCCAGGTTGAGCGCACAGGCGAGGATGCGGTGGTCGTTGGAGTCGGTGCGGAAACCGACCGGGAGCACCGTGGGATCGGAGTGGTTCAACTCCACCTGCAGGGTGCCGCCGTGCTCACCGATCGGGATCGGCGCGTCGAGCCTGCCGTGCTGACGACGCAGGTCGTCGAGCATGCGAAGCGCTTCGCGCGCGAACCACCCCAGTTCGGGGTGGTGACGTTTCGCCTCCAGTTCACTGATGACGACCAGCGGGAGCACGACCGCGTGTTCGGCGAAACGGGTCACCGACCAGGGGTCAGAGAGCAGGACCGACGTGTCGAGCACGTAAGTGGACCGCTGGGATTCGGGCGAGATCGAGGCTTTCTCCGGGCCAGGGGCACCGGTCGAAGAACGGCCAGAGGCCTTGCGGGGTGAACGCTGCGCAGTCACGACGGCATCTCCCTCGTGGGCGTGGCACCACGCCCGCACTCGCTGGGCCGGGCACCTCCCTGGCTAACCGCTCCTTCTGACGCCTTCGACGTCAGCCGGCACGGCCGCGAGGGCCGGGTGCCGGCCCCCTCGTGCATCCACTGGGCGGCTGAGCCGCCCTGTCGACAACCGCCACGACCAGGGCCTCCCGTGAGAGTCCGCATGGGACGCGAACTCTCACTTTCGGAAGGTACCTGCGTCCGGCCGATCGCGCAGGCAGCCACCACGGTGATTCGCCAAACCGTCATCTCACTGTCGGTCGCGTGGCATCAACGCCTGGCCACCATCACCCTGGGTAGTGATGATCTCCATTCAGGGACACACGTCGACATGACCCGGATGGATTAACGCGACAGAGGGCGTTCACCTGATGGGATCGAGGGTTCTACCACGCTTGGTAGCAGCCCGCATTTTGTGTCCGCGACAGAGAACCGGACCGAGTGAAATGAACCTTTTTCGCCTCACACAATGGGCTTACGAGACGGTCACAGAGCCTGAATAGCGAGTAATTTTCTCACTGCGGGACACCCCCACCGGATTCGGTGCCCCCGACCCCCTGAATATCTCTACCTAGGAGTGCGAAGTGCTGAAGAAGGCTGGTTTCGTTTCCGCCGTCGCCGCAGGTCTCATGATGGTCGGCGGGACCGCGTTCGCCGCCACCGGCGACACCACCGGCACCCCGGACCCGACGTTCGGCGACGCCTACAACACGTTCATCGAGGGCGGTGGCGCGCTGGGTTACGGCGCTGCCTCGCTGGTCGCCGGCGCCTACACGGGTGTCGTCCTGACCCCGTCGCTCCTGGCTCACTCGCTGGAGCACCACCACGGCTGATCTTCAGCCTGGACGTCGAAGGCCCCGGAAGTGCACTCCGGGGCCTTCGTCATGCGCGGGTCAGGAACCGAAGCGCCGGTGCCGCCATGCGTAATCGCGCATCGCCCGGAGAAAATCGACCCGGCGGAATGCGGGCCAATAAGCTTCGGTGAACCAGAATTCCGAATGCGCCGATTGCCAGAGCAGAAATCCGGAAAGCCGCTGCTCACCCGAGGTGCGGATAATCAGATCCGGATCCGGCTGGCCCGAGGTGTACATGTGTTCGGAAATATGATCGACGTCCAGGATCTTCGCGAGCTCGCGGATCGAGGTCCCCTCGTCGGCGTGCTGGAGCAGCAGTTTGCGGACCGCGTCGGCGATCTCCTGACGCCCCCCGTAACCGACCGCGACGTTGACCTCCATCCCGGAACGCCCCTCGGTGCGTTCCGCGGCCGCGCTGAGGGCCTTCGCGACCTCCGGCGGCAGCAGGTCAAGGGCTCCCACGATGCGGAGCCGCCAGGGTGTCTGCGGCGCGGCGAGCTCGTCGGTGACGTCGGTGATGATCTTCAGCAGAGGGCTCAACTCCTCGGCCGCGCGGCCGAGGTTGTCGGTCGAGAGCAGCCACATGGTGACGACCTCGACGTCGGCCTCGTTGCACCAGCTCAGGAAGTCGGCGATCTTCTTGGCGCCGGCGCGATGGCCGTCGGCGACGTCGGTGAAGCCCGCTTCGCGCGCCCAGCGGCGGTTCCCGTCCAGCATGATGGCGATGTGGCGTGGATGGCGCCCCTTGGCCTGCTGGATCAGGCGCCTGCCGTAGGCGCTGTACAGGACGTCTGACAAGAAGGACCGAAGACTCACGCCAGTGGAGAGTAGTCACCCCGCGAGCCTCAGTGGGACGCGCCACGGACACTGGCAAAAAACCTACGGTGCCGTAACCTGGCTGAGTGAGCGTAGCGACCGAACCCCAGCCGTCCGGCCCCACGCCCTTGGTGGACACGCGTCCTCGCTTGCGGGGGCACATCCACTTCTGGTCCTTCTTCGGCGCCGTCGCCGGAGCCGCGGCCCTCATCAGTCTCGCGGCGTCCACAGTGTCGGGAATGGCCGCTTTGTCCACTTCGGTCTACGGCTTGACCGTCCTGGGCGTCTTCGGCGTCAGCGCCCTCTATCACCGTCGCTTGTGGAGCCCACGAGCATACGAATGGATGAAGCGCGCCGACCATTCGATGATCTTCCTGTTCATCGCGGGCACTTACACGCCATTCACCCTTCTGGCGATGTCCCAGCCGACCGGGTACATCGTGCTCGCGATCGTCTGGGGCGGCGCGATCGGCGGCGTCACCCTGAAGATGCTGTGGCCGAACGCGCCACGGTGGCTGGGCGTGCCCATCTACATCGCACTGGGCTGGGTCGCCGTCTTCGTCCTGCCCGAACTGGGCGCGCACGCCGGCATCGCGGCACTCGTCCTGCTCTGCGTCGGCGGCCTGTTCTACACGCTGGGCGCGGTGTTCTACGCCGTCAAGTGGCCGAACCACTTCCCGGACACCTTCGGGTACCACGAGTACTTCCACGCCTGCACGGTGCTGGCGGCGGTTTCGCACTACATCGCGATCTGGCTGGCGATGTACGCCTAGCTGGCGATCAGCTGTTCTCGGTCCAGAACTGTTGAAGCCTCGCGATGGCCTCGGCTTTGGTCATCGCGGCGACCTCTGATTCGGTGAGACCGACCCGCGAGAGCAGCATGTGCACCAGATCAGCCGGAAGAGCTTCGGCCTGCGGAACAGGTACTCCGCGATCGGGTTTGACGCCATCGTGCACGCACGACCAGAAGCACGGCTCGTCGACATCGAGCTGGTCGCGAAGGATGTGCTTCCAGATGCTCTTCCCGTACCCGGTCCGATCCACCGGATGCGAGATCCGGGTTCGCAGGATGCGGCCGTCCACGAGACCGAGTTCGTAGGTGACGTGATGCGTACCGGTCCGGCCGCGGACATCGCGAACCCTGCGCCACTCCTCGACCTGACAGAACGACTCATGGTCCTTACGGGTGAGTTGTGGCCGATTCACCGCGCGGTACCCGCCAGCCAATCGCGCAATTGATCGTCGTCGCTCAGGCTGATCAACTGAACCAGGCCCCAGTTGTCACGGTGATTCGGCGCGTCCAGCAACCGCAGCTGCCAGTCTTCCGCGTACTCCCGCAGCGCGTCGACCATCTCGGTCAGCGCCTCGTCGAAAGTGGCTCCGTCCGCCGCTACCGGCAAGCCCGGAATGAACACGGACCAGCCGCCGTCCTCGGCGACGACCTGCGCAGACGCAGGCAGAAGCGACGCAAGGAAGTACCGCAGCCGTTCGACGTCCACGACGGCGGCCTGAACCGAGTCGCGCCGAACCGTGGCAACACGGCCCTTCTGCGCAGCATCCAGCAGATCCTTCAGATGCGCGCGAGCTTCGGTGTAGCTGTCGTAATGGAGAGCGGACAAAGGGACCTCCCGGTCAAGTCCCGACCAGTTTGCCCAAGTACGTCAAGTACGTCGCGCCGGTGACCTGGACGGACACACGCGTGTTCCCTCTGGCACAGGAAAGTGCCTTCTTCCGCACCTCCACCACCAGAGCCATGATCACCACCATGGCCAAGAACCCGACGCCCCGAACCCTCGACGAAGCGGCCCTCAGCGCCTTCATCGCCGAGCACACCTTCGGCGCCCTCGCGACCCTCAAACGCGACGGCCGCCCCCATCTCTCCACGGTCGTCTACACCTGGGACCCCGAAGCCCGCGAGATCCGGATCAGCACGACCGAAGAGCGCCTCAAGGTCAAGCAGCTCCGCAACAACCCCACCGCTTCGCTCTACGTCTCCAGCGCCGATCACTGGAAATTCGCGGTCGTGGAAGGGAAAGCGGAACTCTCCGAAGTCACGCGAACACCCGATGACGGTGACAGGCTCTACATCACCCTCAGAGCCGAGAAACTCTATGGCACAGCCCTCGACATCGCTTAACGTACGCACCTGGAAAAGGCCAGGTGAGGAGACGTCCGATGTGGGAAAAGCGGATGGAGTGGCCGCTCAACGCCGCCGCCGTACTGTTCCTGGCCGCCTACGCCTGGCCGATCCTCCAGCCCTCGCTCGGGCACACCGGCCGGGTCTGGTGTGAGGTCGTCACCTGGCTCTCCTGGGCGGTCTTCGCCCTGGACTACGGCGTCCGGCTCAAGCACGCCGAGGACAAACGCACGTTCCTGAAGAGCAACCTGTTCGACCTGGCGATCATCGTGCTCCCGTTGATCCGGCAGTTGCGGCTGCTCCGGCTGGTCACGGTGCTCAACGTCCTCAACCGCAACGCCGGGTTGTCGTTGCGCGGCCGCGTCGTGGTCTACACGGTGGGCGCGACGGCGCTCATCGTGTTCTGTTCGGCGCTCGCCGTACTCGACGCCGAGCGCACACAGCCGGACGCGCCGATCACCGACTTCCCCGACGCGGTGTGGTGGTCGATCACGACGATCACCACGGTCGGCTACGGCGACCGCTATCCCGTCAGCGGTACCGGACGCGTCGTCGCGGTCGGGCTGATGGTGGCCGGGATCGCCCTGCTCGGTGTGGTCACCGCGACGCTGGCGTCGTGGCTGATCCGCCGGGTGACCGAGGCCGACGAGAACGCGCAGGCCGTCACCCGCGAGCATCTCGACGAGCTGACCCGCGAGGTCAAGGCGCTGCGGGCCGAGCTCGCCGAGCAGCGGGCAGGCGTCAGTCCCGCAGCATCGGAGCCGCTAGGTACTGCTCGGGGATAGCGAAGGCGTCCACGAGCGTCCGCGCGTGCGGGCGCAGGTCGGCGCACAACGCGTTCACCGCGGCGGTGACGGCCTTCGAGCGTCCGGAGGTCAGGCGTCCGTGTTCGAGGAACCAGCCCCGGTCCGCCTCGATGTTCGCGAGCGCGTAGAGGTCGCAGACCCGCTCCAGCAGCTCCCGTGCCTCCGCGTCGGCGCAGCGCTCGATGGCGGCGATGAACGCTTCGAGCACCACTCGGTCGACGTGCACTCGCCCGGCGCGCAGCACGTGGTCTTGCGCGTCGTTGAAAACACCGAAGGGATCCGACGCAGCCTTACGAAGACGCTGCGCGACGCCGCCGAGTACGTGCTCTTCGCGGTCTTCGAACAGCTTCAGGTGCCATTCGCGCGAGTACAGCACGTCGCTGTCGTCGGCGTCGGTGAGCCGCTCGACGACCTTGCGCGCGGACGTCCGTTCGATCACGGCCTCGACGAACTGCTCCGCCACGAACCGCGCGGTCGCGAGCGGGCTGAGGTCCTCGAAATGGTCCTTGTAGCTGGTCAGAAGGCCCTTCGCGACCAGCTGCAGCAGCACGGTGTTGTCACCCTCGAAGGTGGTGAAGACGTCGGTGTCGGCCTTCAGCCCGGCGAGCAGGTTCTCCGACAGGTAGCCGGAGCCGCCGCACGCCTCACGGGCGGCCTGGATGGTCGCCGTCGCGTGCCAGGTCGAGACCGCCTTGATCCCGGCCGCACGTGCTTCCAGCTCTCGCTGCTCTTCCTCGGGCGCGTCCTCGGCGATGTCGTTCAACGTCGCGACGAGCGCTTCCTGCGCGAAGTGCAGCGCGTACGACGTCGCCAGCGCGGGCAGCAGTTTCCTTTGATGCGCGCGATAGTCGAGGATCACGACCTCGTCGCCGTCGGGCCGCGCGAACTGCCGTCGCTGCTCGCCGTACCGGACGGCCAGCGCCAGCGCGCGTTTCGTCGCGCTGCCGGCACTGCCCGCGACGCTGACCCGCCCGCGGATGAGCGTGCCGAGCATCGTGAAGAACCGGCGGCCGTCGCTTTCGATCGGGCTCGTGTACGTCCCGTCCTCGGCGACGTCACCGAACCGGTTGAGCAGCGCCTCACGCGGAACCCGCACCTGGGTGAAGGTGAGCCGCCCGTTGTCGACGCCGTTGAGACCCGCCTTGCGGCCGCAGTCCTCGATCTCGACGCCACTCGCGTTTTCGCCGCGGATCGGCACCAAGAACGCGTGCACGCCGCGCGATTCACCACCGGTGATCAGCTGCGCGAACACGACAGCGAGTTCGCCGTCGCGGGCGGCGTTGCCGATGTACTCCTTCATCGCGCCCCGGTCCGGCGTGTGCACGACGAACTCGCGCGTGGCCGGGTCGTAGGTCGCGGTGGTGCGCAGATGCTGGACGTCCGAGCCGTGACCGTGCTCGGTCATCGCGAAACAGCCCAGCAGCTCCAGATCCTTGATCTCGCGCAGATAGCGCTCATGGTGGCGTTCGGTACCGAGCAGCTGCACCGCGCCGCCGAACAGACCCCATTGGACACCTGCCTTGACCATCAGCGAGAGGTCGCCGAAGCCCAGCATCTCGAACGACATCACCGAGCCGCCGACGTCGCCGCCACCGCCGTACGCCGGGTCGAAACCGAGACCGGGGCGGTCGGTTCCGGCGAGCTTGCGCAGCCATTCGAGGACCTGGGCCCGGTGCGCTTCCACGTCAAGGTCGACAGGGTCCTTGAAGTCTTCCGCCGCCATCTGCGCGCGCACCGCCCGGCGTAGCCCGGCCCACCGTCCATCGAGGACGGTGGTCAGCGCGTCCGGGTCGATCTTCGCGGGAAGTCCTGGTGTGTCCACGATTCCTCCGATGCGGTGCGTTCTGACCTCAGCCTGCCGCACCGCATCGGCGGGCGCAGCACGAATCAGACCGGTTTCCCGTTGATCGTCGTGTTCTCGAACCGCAGGTCATCGACGTGCTCCAGGGTGTTCTCCGTGCTCGCGACGCCGTCGAAGCGGCAATCGCGCACCCGCAGACCCCGAACGTGTGAGTTGGGCAACCCCCGGACGTTGAACGCGGCTTGCCCGCATTTCGTGCTCACGGAGTTGCTGATGGTGAACGGACCGAACCGGGGGACATACGAGCCGGTTTGGCCGTTGTAGTCCGGCAGGACGTACGCGAACGAGCGGGCGAAAGTGCCCGAGACACTGTCGAGGTTGACGTTCTCGGTGAAGCCGCCGCGCAAGGTGTTCGACTTGACGTACAGCGCGTATTTCGTCTCGCCGGTGACGGTGAGCCGGTACGCGTAGACGTCACGGATCCCGCCGGTCTGCTCGCTGCCGCAGGTGATCGCGCCCCAGTTGCCGTCCATCACGCAGTTCGCGACGACGATGTTCCGGCACGGCACGCCGACCCGGCGCCCGTCGGCGTCCCGGCCCGCTTTGAGCGCGATGTTGTCGTCGTGCGCGCCGAGATGGGAGTTCACGATCACGACGTGGTCGCAGGACTCGGGGTCGCAGGCGTCGGTGTTGGAGTGCGCGGTGCTCGCGTCGGTGCGGACGCCGTCGATCGTGACGTTCCGGCACAGCGTGGGGTGCAGCTGCCAGAACACCGGGTTCTTCAGCGTCACACCCTCGATGAGCAAGGTGTCGCACGCGTACGGCTCGACGAACGCGGACCGCATGGCGTGCCCGGAGCCGGGCACGATCCGCTTCTCCGGCGGGATCCCCTTGGCCACCAGCGATTCCAGGTAGTCACGGTCCTTGCCCTTGTTCCAGGAAGCCGTGTCGGCCGCGTCGAGGACGCCCGGCCCGGTCACCGCGATGTTGGCTTCCTTGTACGCGTAGATCATCGGCGACCGGTTGACGCACTCGATGCCCTCGTAGCGGGTGAGCACGTTCGGGAACTTCGAGGCGTCGGAGCCGAACCTGAGCACCGCACCCGCGGCGAGGTGCAGGTCCACGTTGCTCTTGAGGTACACCGCGCCGGTGACGAAGGTGCCCTTAGGCACGACGACGCGTCCACCGCCACGCGCGTTGGCCGTCTCGATCGCCTTCTTGATCGCGGCGGTGTTGTCGGTCTTGCCGTCGCCTTTGGCGCCGAAATCGAGCACGGAAAACGTCCGGTCCGGGAAGACCGGACGTTTCGTCCGCGCGACGATGTCGTCGGCGGCGGGCCAGGGAAGGACCGGGGCCGCCGAGGCGGTGGGCGCGAGCAGCGGGCTCGCGGCCACCACGAGACCGCCCTTGATCAGCCAACGCCGGGAGAATCTGCCGTCCATGACGCCTTCTTTCGCAAGAGGACTTCGGTGAAGACGGCGGAATCCCGACTCTAGGGGCGGACCCCGGCCTCAGGAAAGGTCCGGTCCCTGTGAGCGGAGATCGTCGACCTTGGTCATCGCCTCCCGGAGCTCGGCGAGCCAGCTGTCCGCATGCTCCCCGACCAGCCGGACGGCCCAGGCCAGCGCCTCCGACCGCGACCGCGCGACACCCGCGTCGACGAGGGTGTCGAGGACCAGGCGTTCTGGCTGCCGCAGCCTGGTCATGACCGGCGCCGAATGCGTGGTGAACAGATGCCTCGTGCCGCCGAGGCTCGCGCCCCAGGCGACCTTGCGCTGATACCGGTGCTCGGCCTGGCGCGCGATCTCGATCCGCTCGTCGCGGGTCTCCTCGCGGAACCGGCTGATCCGGCCGTCCTCGGCCGCCGCGCGGGCGGCGTCGTCGGCGTACTCGCCGGTGAGCGGCTGGAGTTCGCCGACGATGACGATCTCCTCGCGATCCACCGTGACCTGCGGATCCCCGGTGAACCAGCCCTCCGGGAGCCGTCCGCCGAACCACGCCGCCGCGTCGTCCGCCGACGGGATCTCCGCCTGCTGCCAGCCGCCCCGGCCCTTCCAGCCACCGCGTCCCATATGTCTCGCCGTCCTGAAGTAGGTGTGCATGCTCGCCTCCGCGATTACATGATTACAACGCTACCGACGCTACGCGCGTAATCGCCGGTATTCACGCGTGTTCTCCCCCGGCGAAACCCGAGGCAACCCGATGACCTGCGCGGACGTGTTCTCACCGACAGCCGTCGAGGAAGGGAACCTCATGCTGAAGAAAGCCATGATCGGCGCTCTCGTCTGCGGAGCGGCTCAACTGGCGGTGATCGCGCCCGCCGCGGCGACCACCGATCCCAGCTGGTATCTCGGCCCGGCCGAACTCGGGCCCGGCGAACAGATCTACGCCGAGACCAAGGCCGCGGCGGGCGGCTGCACCCCGGACGGCCCGGTGACCTCGCCCGGTCTCGCCGAGCCGATCGGGTGGACCATCGGCGGGAACTTCGGGAAATACGGCGGGTTCGGGCACGTGGTGAAGACGCCAGGCAAGTACGTCGCGACGCTCACCTGCACCGACGGGCGCAAGTCGACCCGGACGTTCACGGTGGTGGGGGTTCCGCCGTCCAGCACCACGAAGCCGCCGAAGACCACCAAGCCCACGGCCGCCAAGCCGAAACCGAAGCCCCAGGTCACGGTGAAGCCTGCCGGGGCCCCGCAGACCGGCGGCGGCTTCGGCGCTATGTCGTGGGACTGGTGAGCTGAGAGCGCAGGTCCTCCGCGGTGGTGACCGGCCGCTCGCACACGTACCCACGGCACACGTACGCGGCGGCGGCACCTCCGACCAGCGGGCGATCCGCGAGCAGCGGTACCCCGTCGGCGTCCGGGGTACCGCTCACGACGACGGCGCCGTCCGGCAGCGACGCGACGGCGGCGGCCAGCAGGTCCGCGCGCGCAGCGGCGTCCGGTCCGACGACGGCGACCTGGACCGGGCCGGCTGCGGCGGCTTCGGCGACGGTGAGCCAGTGCCCGGCGAATCGCGGCGCGTGGGCGGCGAGCCGTCCCGCGCGGGCCAGTGCCTGCTCGGCCGCCTCGCGGTAGCGGCCGACCTGGTCGTGCCCGGCGAGCACGGACGCGGTCAGCAACGCGTTCGCCAGTGCCGAAGCGCCCGACGGGCTCGCGTTGTCGGTCGGGTCGGACGGCCGCTGCACCAGGACTTCCGCGTCGTCGGCCGTGTCGTAGTAGGCGCCCGGCGACTCCGGGACGTCGAAATGGGCCAAGGCGAGGTCGAGCAGGGTGACCGCGTCGGCGAGCCAATGCGGTTCCCCGGTCGCCTGATGGAGCTCGAGCAGACCTTCGGCGAGGCACGAGTAGTCCTCCAGCACCCCGGCCGTCGTGCCGACGACGCCGTCGCGCGAGGTCCGGCGCAGCCGTCCGTCGACGAAATGGGTGTCCATCAGGAAAGCCGCGGCGCGGGCGGCCGCTTCGATCCACTGTGGACGTTCAAGCCGCGAGCCCGCCTTCGCGAGCGCCCCGATCGCGAGCCCGTTCCACGCGGCGATGACCTTGTCGTCGCGGGCGGGCTGCGGGCGCTCGTTCCGGGCGGTCAGCAGCGCGCCACGGACCCGCTCATAACGCGTTTCGTCCTCTGGATGCGGCTCACGCAGGCGCAATGTCGACGCGCCGTGCTCGAAGTTGCCCCGCTCGGTCACCTGGAACAGCTCGGCCGCCCAAGCGCCGTCTTCCTCGCCGAGCACCTCGGCGAGCTGCGCGGGAGTCCAGACATAAGTGAGCCCTTCGACGCCGTCGGTGTCCGCGTCGAGGGAAGCCGCGAAGCCACCTTCGGCCGTCCCGAGGTCGCGAAGCAGGAATTCCGCGGTCTCCTCGACCGTCCTCCGCGCGTACTGATGCCCTGTCACGCCGTGGAACTGCGTATAGAAGCGCAGAAGCAAACCGTTGTCGTACAACATCTTCTCGAAGTGCGGCACTTCCCAGCGCGCGTCGACCGAGTAGCGCGCGAAGCCACCGGCGAGCTGGTCGTTGAGCCCGCCGAGCGCCATCGCCTCCGCCGTGTGCTCGACGGCGGCGAGATCGGAGCCGGTGCGCTCGTGATGACGGAGCAGGAAGTTCAACGCCATCGTCGGCGGGAACTTCGGCGCTCCCCCGAATCCGCCGGTTTCGGCGTCGTACTCCTTGCCCAGTGAAGCGGCCGCGGACTCCAGCGCCACACCGTCCACAACGGACTCGGGAAGCGGCCCGCTCTTCTCCGTCAGATGCGCGATGATCTGCTGAGCGCCGGAACGCAGCTCCTCCGGGCGCTCGCCCCAGGCCTCGGCGACCGCGACGAGCAGCTGCGAGAACGACGGCATCCCCGGCCGCGGCGACGGCGGGTAGTAGGTGCCGCAGTGGAACGGCTCGCCCTCCGGGGTGAGGAAACACGTCATCGGCCAGCCGCCCTGACCGGTCATCGCCTGCGTGGCCGCCATGTACACCGAGTCGATGTCCGGGCGCTCCTCGCGGTCCACCTTGATGTTGACGAAGTTCGCGTTCATCAGCGTCGCGGTCGCTTCGTCCTCGAAGGACTCGTGCGCCATGACGTGGCACCAGTGGCAGGCCGCGTAGCCGACCGAGAGGAGGATCGGCACGTTCCGCCGTTTCGCCTCGGCCAGCGCCTCTTCGCCCCAGGGCCACCAGTCCACCGGGTTCTCGGCGTGCTGCAGCAGGTACGGACTGGTCGCGGCCTTCAGGCGGTTCGACATGTCACCAGGGTCGCACGCGGAAATGCGGGCGCGCGGAACGGCCTTGTGCGCGACACTGACCCGGTGTTGCTGACCATGACGACCACCCGGACACCCGCCACCGACCTGGGCTTTCTCCTGCACAAACATCCGGAGAAGGCGCAGCCGGTCACGCTCTCGGCCGGAACGGCGCACGTCTTCTACCCGAAGGCGTCCGACGAGCGCTGCACCGTCGCGCTGCTGGTCGAGATCGACCCGGTCGGCCTCGTGCGCGGCGGCGGGACGTCGTTGACCCAGTACGTCAACGACCGGCCTTACGCGGGCGGCTCGTATCTTGCGGTGGCCCTGCGGGCGGCGTTCACCACGGCGTTGGCAGGCCGGTGCGCGAACCGGCCGGAGCTGGTCGACGAACACTTTCCACTGGAGATCCGGGTCCCGTCGCTGACCGCGCGCGGTGGTGCCGAGGTCGTCCACAAGCTGTTCGAGCCTCTCGGCTGGCAGGTCGAAGCGAAGACGATCCCGCTCGACCCCGAATTCCCGCAGTGGGGCGATTCCCGCTACGTCGATCTCCGGCTGACCGGGACCCAGCGCGTCGTCGACGCGTTGCGGCAGCTGTACGTCCTGCTGCCCGCTCTCGACGGCGACAAGCACTACTGGATCGGCCAGGACGAGGCCGACAAGCTGCTGCGGGTCGGCGAGGGCTGGCTCGCCGGGCATCCGGAACGGGAACTGATCACCAGCCGGTACCTCGAACGGCGTCGCCCGATCGTGTCGTACGCGCTCGCGCGGCTGGCCGAAGCGGGCGACGTTCCGGCCGAGGCCGAGGCACGGGTCACCGAACTGCCGGACCGGCCGGAGCCGCTGGCCGTGCAACGCCACGGGAGTGTGCTCGCGGCGCTCCGGGCGGCGGGCGCGCGGCGAGTGCTCGACCTCGGTTGCGGCGGTGGCGCGCTGCTGCGCGTGCTCCAGAAAGAGCCGTCGTTCACCGAGATCGTGGGGGTCGATGTGTCCGCGAGCGCGCTCGACATCGCGGACAAGCGCCTCAAAGACAAATCGCGGATCACGCTGCGGCAGTCCGCGCTGACCTACGCGGATCCGTCGCTGGCCGGATACGACGCGGCCGTGCTGATGGAGGTGATCGAGCATGTCGACGAGGAGCGCCTGCCCGCGCTGGAGCACGCCGTGTTCGGTGTCGCCGCACCGCGGACCGTGCTCGTCACGACGCCGAACGCCGAGTACAACCGGCACTTCGAATTCCTCGAAGAGGGCCGGTTCCGCCATGCCGACCACCGTTTCGAATGGACACGCGAGCAGTTCCGCTCGTGGGCCGAGGGGGTCGCCGCACGGCGCGGCTACGACGTCCGCCACCTGCCTGTGGGACACGAGTCCCAGGAATCAGGACCGCCGACCCAGATGGCGGTCTTCACGTCTCGAAAGGAGGCCGTGGCATGAAACTGACCATTCCCGACATGTCCCTCGTCGTGCTCGTCGGCGCCTCCGGCTCCGGCAAGTCGACCTTCGCGCGGACGCATTTCGCGCCGACGCAGGTGCTGTCCAGCGACTATTTCCGCGGCCTGGTGGCCGACGACGAGAACGACCAGAGCGCGTCGGCCGCCGCTTTCGACGTGCTCCACTACGTCGCGGCGAAGCGGCTCGAAGCGGGCCGGGTCACGGTGATCGACGCGACGAACGTCCAACGCGCTTCCCGCGCGAGCCTGCTGAAGCTGGCGAGGGAGTACGACGTCATGCCGACGGCGATCGTGCTGGACCTGCCCGTCAAGGTCTGCCACGAACGCAACGAGTCCCGGCCGGACCGCGACTTCGGCGAGCACGTCGTCCGCCGCCAGCGCGGCGAACTGCACCGCTCACTGAAGTCGTTGGAGCGTGAGGGTTTCCGCCGCGTCCACGTGCTGCGAAGCGAAGCCGAAGTCGCCGAAGCGGAGATCGTCGTCGAGCCGCTGCGCAACGATCTCCGCGAGCTGACCGGACCGTTCGACGTCATCGGCGACGTCCACGGCTGCCGCGAGGAACTGGAGGAACTGCTCACCGAACTGGGTTACGCCGACGGCGTCCATCCCGAGGGACGCACCGCGGTGTTCGTCGGCGACCTCGTCGACCGCGGCCCCGACACGCCTGGCGTGCTGCGCCGCGTGATGGCGATGGCCGAGGCGGGCAGCGCGCTCGTCGTCTGCGGGAACCACGAACAGAAACTGGTCCGCGCGCTGAACGGGCGCAAGGTCAAGGTGGCGCACGGCCTCGCGGAATCCCTGGAACAGCTTGCCGCGCAGGACGAGGAATTCCGCGCCAAGGCACACGAATTCTGTGATGGCCTCATCGCGCACTACGTCCTCGACGGCGGCAAGCTCGTCGTCGCGCACGCGGGCCTGCCCGAAAAGTTCCACGGGCGGGCGTCCGGCCGGGTGCGGAGCACCGCGCTCTACGGCGACACCACCGGCGAGACCGACGAGTACGGCCTGCCGGTGCGGCTGCCGTGGGCGCGCGACTACCGCGGTTCCGCGATGGTCCTCTACGGGCACACGCCGACACTGGAGCCGGAGTGGGTCAACGGGACCATGTGTCTCGACACGGGCTGCGTCTTCGGCGGCAAGCTGACCGCTTTGCGTTACCCGGAGCGGGAAGTCGTGTCGGTGAAGGCGAAGAAGGTCTGGTACGAGCCGACGCGCCCGCTCGAACCGGACCGGCCGCTGGGCGGACGCGAGCCCGCCGTACTGGAGCTGGGCGACGTCACCGGGAAGCGGATCGTCGAGACCCGGCATCACGGCCGGGTCGGGGTCTCCGCCGAGCAGTCCGCGGCCGCGCTCGAGGTGATGAGCCGGTTCGCCGTCGACCCGCGCTGGCTGCCGTACCTGCCGCCGACCATGGCGCCGTGTTCGACGTCCGACTCCGGTGACCACCTCGAACACCCCGAGGAGGCTTTCGCCGAGTTCCGCGCCGCGGGGGTCGATCACGTGGTGTGCGAAGAGAAGCACATGGGATCGCGGGCTGTCGTGCTCGTGTGCCGTGCCGACGACGTGGCTCCCGCGCGGTTCGGGATCCAGGGACCGGGCGCGGTCTACACCCGCACCGGGCGGCCGTTCTTCACGCCGGAGCAGAACGCGCTGCTGCTCGCCGGGGTGCGGGAAGCCGCGTCGGAGCTGTTCGAGGAGCTGGACACCGGCTGGCTGTTGCTCGACGCGGAGTTGCTGCCGTGGAGCGCGAAGGCGGGGTCGCTGATCTCGGGCCAGTACGCGGCCGTGGGCGCGGCTGCCCAGTCCGTGCTGCCCGCCGCCGTCACCGCACTGGACGCGGCCGCCGCTCGCGGGATCGACGTGTCGGAACTCCTGACGCGGACACGGACCCGTGAGTCCACTGTGGACGCGTACCGGCAGGCGTACCGGCGGTACTGCTGGCCGACCGACGGACTCGACGGCGTCCGGCTCGCGCCGTTCCAGGTGCTGGCCTCGGAAGGACACTCGTACCACGACCGTCCGCACGACTGGCACCTCTCACTGCTGGACCGGCTGACCGGCGACCTGTTCACACGCACGCGGACACTGGCCGTCGACACCACCGACCCGGCTTCGGTGGCGCGCGGCGTCGACTGGTGGCTGGAGCTGACCGGCGCGGGCGGCGAGGGAATGGTCGTCAAACCGGCGGCGAACCTGACACGCGGCACGCGCGGCCTGGTTCAGCCGGGAGTGAAGGTGCGCGGGCGCGAGTACCTGCGGATCATCTACGGGCCGGACTACACGCTGCCGGAGAACCTCGAACGGCTGCGCAAGCGCGGGCTGAACCGGAAGCGGGCGCTGGCGTTGCGTGAGTACGCGCTGGGGCTGGAGGCGCTGGAGCGGCTGGCGCGCGGGGAACCGCTGTGGCGGGTGCACGAGTGCGTGTTCGCGGTGCTGGCGCTGGAGTCGGATCCGGTCGACCCGCGCCTCTGACCCGCACCGCTCGTGAGTTAGAGCCGAGGGTGTCTTTGGTAGGTGGCGGTGTCGTGTGTCCGTTGGGACGACTCGCGTGACGGGATGGACGACACGTGTGTCTGGCGGGACGACTCGCGTGTCCCAGCCAGCCCGCGTGTGGCGTCCGTTCAATCACGCGTGTCGTCCATTGGCTCACGCGTGTCGTCCCTTCTGTCACGTGAGTTCGCAGCCGCGGGTGTCGCGAAAGCCACTTTCGCGACGTCTGATGTCCCGAAAGTGGCTTTCGCGGCACTGCCCGGCCTTACTGGACGCGGGGTCAGCCGGGCAGGGGCCGTGAACGAGCCAGAGGTGCATGGGTGTCCTGAAGGCCCCCTTTGAGACGTTCAACGTCTCAAAGGGGGCCTTCAGGACACCGCGACAACCGCCCTCGCGACGGTCGTGAGCGGTAAGGACCGCCAGAACCCGAAACGCCGCTCACGACGCGTCAGTCGGATTTGGCGACCGGCTTCTCCGCCTTCTCAGCGGACTCGGCGGGCTTCTCCGCGTCAGCCTCCGAAGAAGCCGCAGGAGCCGCAGGAGCCTCCTCGGCGGGTTCGTCGAAACTCGCCGGAAGCCGCTTCAGATGCTTGGTCATCGACCGCACCAGCAGCGCGACGGCGATCAAGAACAGGATCAGGATCAGGAAACCCACCGGCGAAGACTTGCCGAAGTCCTCGCCTTGGCCGCCGTTGTCGCCGTTGCCGGGCTGCTGCGCCAGGAACTGCGACGACACCGTCACTCCGATGACGGCGAACGCCGGCACACCGAAACTCATCTAGCCCTCCTTCAAGCCGGCGAACAGATCGTCCTCCGGCAGGGTGCTGTCCACCAGTGAGCGGACCAGCTCGTACTCCTCGGTCGGCCAGACCTCGCGCTGCAGGTCGCGCGGGACGGCGAACCAGCGGCTGTTCGGGTCGATCTGGGTGGCGTGCGCCTTGAGGGCCTCGTCACGCTGCTCGAAGTAGTCGCCGCATTCGACGCGGGTGGTCACCCGGTCCATGACGTCGGCCTTCTCCGGGTCCCACGACTTGAGCCACTCCTCGTACGGCGACTCCAGGCCGCGCGCGAGCAGGCCTTCGTGGAACACGGTCATCCTGGCGCGCGAGAACCCGTGCACGTAGTACAGCTTCATCGGCTGCCACGGCTCGCCCGCGTCCGGGTAGCGCTCCGCCTCGCCGGCGGCGTCGAAGGCCGCGACCGAGATCTCGTGCGTGCGGATGTGGTCGGGGTGTGGGTACCCGCCGTTCTCGTCGTAGGTGACGATCACGTGCGGGCGGAACTCGCGGATGACCTTCACCAGGGCGCCGGTGGACTCTTCGAGCGGGATGACCGCGAACGAGCCTTCCGGGACCGGGGGCAGCGGGTCACCCTCGGGCAGCCCCGAGTCGATGAACCCGAGCCACACGTGGCTCACGCCGAGGATCTTGGCCGCGCGGGCCATCTCCTCCCGGCGGATCTCGGTCATGTTGGTCAAGACTTCAGGACGGTCCATGGCCGGGTTCAGCACACTGCCCGCTTCGCCGCCGGTACAGGTCACGACCATGACCTCGTGCCCTTCGGCGGCGTACTTGGCCATCGTGGCCGCGCCCTTGCTCGACTCGTCGTCAGGGTGCGCGTGCACCGCCATCAGGCGGAGGCGTGACTTCAACGGTTCATCGGCTGACACCATGCTCCGAACGTCCCCTTCTCGTTCCCTATTCCCCTGCCACCCTGCCTGATGGCCCGCCCGGCCTGGCGCGGATACTCGAGGGGAACCACTCGCATACGGCTCCATTGTCCCTGCGAGCACGACGACACCAACCGGGAGGCCCGCGTTGAGCACGGGACAGGACGCTCCCACCGCGGAAAGCACCCGGACGGACCTGCCGGAGGACCGGTACGGCAAGACCCGCGCCGCGCGGCCCGCCCGCTGGCGCCGCCTGGTGTTCGGCGTGATCGCACTGCTGGTCAGCGGCGGTATCGCGTACGCCATGTACCTGAACTTCGGCAGCGCGCCCATCGACGGCGAGCGCGTCTCGTTCGCCGAGAAGCCCGGCGACGCGATGGAGATCACCATCAACGTGACCAGGGACGACGTGAACCGTCCCGGCGTGTGTGTCGTCCGGGTCCGTGACAAAGCGGGGGCGGAGAGCGGCCGTAAAGAGGTCCTGATTCAGCCTGGTTCGAAGAACAGCAGGGTGACTACCACCATCAAGAGCATCGGAAAGCCGGTCACGGCTGATATCTTCGGATGCTCATACGACGTACCACGGTACCTGTCAAGGCCATAGCGGCCAACGGGGTGAAACAGGCGCCCAACGCCGAGGCGCGACCGAATTCCTCCGGCGGCGATACCTCGCGCCGTGTTACTCTGATCTACCGGCACGGCCCAAGACGGGCCGTGTTTTTCCTTTATCTCAGCCAGGCCGTCGCGCCATGCCGGCCCGGTGGCCGGCTTGTACACCCAAGCCTGGCAGGCCCTACTAGGAGATGGTGACCGTGAGCGACACAAAGGTGACCTGGCTGACCCAGGATGCCTACGACAAACTCAAGCAGGAACTCGACCACTACATCGAGCTCCGCCCGGTCATCGCCGCGAAGATCAACGACAGCCGGGAGGAGGGTGACCTCAAGGAGAACGGGGGTTACCACGCCGCCCGTGAAGAGCAGGGCCAGCACGAAGCCCGCATCCGCCACCTCCAGGAACTCCTCCGTTCGGCCAAGGTGGGCGAGGCTCCCGCCAACGACGGCAGCGCGGGACCAGGAAAGGTCCTCACCGTGCGTTACGACGGCGACGACGTGGACGAGAACTTCCTCTTGGCGACCCGCGAAGAGGGCACCGAGGGTGACCTGGACGTTTACTCGCCGGAGTCCCCCCTCGGCAAGGCGCTGCTCGGCGCCAAAGAGGGCGAGACCCGCGAGTACGAGCTGCCCAACGGCAACATCCAGAAGGTGACGCTCGTCAAGGCCGTGCCGTACACCGGTAAGTGAGCCGCCCGCGCGCCGCTTTGCGGCCGAAGGCCTCGGAAGCGAACCGGCGCCCCTTCGGCGACACTGCGCGCCCGGCCCGATATGGCCGGGCGCGCATATGAGCCGTTAGCGTGACCTCCGGAGAAATCTGGAGGGAAACGATGAGCGAGCTACCGATCTGCGTGGCCTGCGGCATGCAGTACGCGGAACCCCGGTCCGACTGCCCGATCTGCGAAGACGAACGTCAGTACGTCCCGCGGACCGGGCAGCAGTGGACCGATCTGAACACCGTTCGCGCCAGTGGCACGTACACGGCTCGCATCGAGGAGCAGGGACCCGGTCTCGTCGGAGTCGGGTCCACGCCCAACTTCGCCATCGGCGAGCGGGCCTTGCTGGTCAAGGCCGAATCCGGCAACTTCCTGTGGGACTGCGCGGGCTTCATCGACGACGACCTGGTCGCGAAGGTCCGCGAACTCGGCGGGATCACCGGCATCGCGATCAGTCACCCGCACTACTACACCACCATGGTCGAATGGGCCCACGCCTTCGACGTGCCGGTGTACCTGCACGAGGGTGACCAGCAGTGGATCGGCAGGCCGGACCCGGCGATCAAGCTGTGGAGCGGCGCGACCCTCGATGTCGCCCCTGACCTGCGGCTGATCAACCTCGGCGTGCATTTCGCCGGCGGGACGGTGCTGCACTGGCCCGGCGGGGAGAACGGCCGCGGTGCGGTGCTCTCGGGCGACATCCTGCAGGTCGTCCCGGACCGCCGCTTCGTCGGCATGATGTACAGCTACCCGAACCTGATCCCGGAGCGCCCGGAGATCGTCCGCCGCGCCGCCGAGATGCTCGAACCGTACGAGTTCGAAGCGATCTACGGCGCCTGGTGGGACGCGATCATCCGCACCGACGGGCGCGAAGCCGTCCAACGCTCGGCGAAGCGGTACCTGGGCCAGGTGAGCTAGCTCCTCGCCAGCCGTTCCAGCAGCGGCCGTACGCGCGGCGGAACCGGCGTCGACAACGCGATCGACGTCGACGTCCGCCGCACGTACGGCGCGCCGACCACCTCGTCCACCACTCGCTGCAGGTCGTCGTTGCTGCGCGCCACCATCCGCACGAACAAATCGCCCTGACCGGTCGTCGCGTGGACCTCGCACACTTCGTCGATCGCGGACAGCGCCTCCGCGACCTCGGCCCGGCGGCCCTGAGCGATCTCCAGGACGGCGAACGCGGTCAGCCCGTATCCCATCGCCGCGAGGTCGAGTTCGGGCGGGAACCCGCCGAGGATCCCGCGTTCGGTCAGCCGGTCCAGCCGGGCCTGCACGGTGCCCCGCGCGACGCCGAGACGCCGGGCGCATTCGAGCACCCCGAGCCGGGGCGAGTCGGTGAGCAACAACAGCAGCCGCGCGTCCAGATCATCAGGGGTGTCCGACATCGTGCCTACCTCCTGAACAGGTTGTCCACTATGACTGCGCCGACCACTTCTTCACTGGACATAGTGCGCAGCCAAATCTTTGACCGTTGCACATTTTGTCATGCCCTCGGATGCTTCAGGGCATGACGCACACAGCGGAACCCCAGGGTGCTCTTGACGACGTGAGCTACGACCAGCTGCGTCAGCTCGTCGGCCTCGTCGACCACGACTCTTCGACCGACCCCTTCCCGGTGAAGTCGATGGACGCGGTGGTGTTCATCGCGGGCAACGCCACACAGACCGCGTGGTTCTACCAGGTCGCGTTCGGCATGCAGCTCGTCGCGTACTCGGGCCCGGAGACCGGGAACTTCGAGCGCAAGTCGTTCGTGCTGAAGTCCGGCTCGGCCCGCTTCGTGATCACCGGCGGCGTCAAGCCGGACTCCCCGCTGCTCGACCACCACCGCCGTCACGGTGACGGCGTCATCGACCTCGCGCTCGAGGTCGCCGACGTCGACCGCTGCATCGACCACGCCCGCGCGCAGGGCGCCACCGTCCTCGAGGAGCCGCACGACGTCTCCGACGAGCACGGCACCGTGCGGATCGCCGCGATCGCGACCTACGGCGAGACCCGCCACACGCTGATCGACCGGTCGAAGTACACCGGCGTCTACCTGCCCGGCTACGAGCCGCGCGAGAGCAAGATCGTCCGCCCCGAGGGCGCGCCGAAGCGGCTGTTCCAGGCCGTCGACCACTGCGTCGGCAACGTCGAACTCGGCAAGATGGACTACTGGGTCGACTGGTACCACCGCGTCATGGGCTTCGTGAACATGGCGGAGTTCGTCGGCGACGACATCGCGACCGAGTACTCGGCGCTGATGAGCAAGGTGGTCTCCAACGGCAACCACCGCGTCAAGTTCCCGCTCAACGAGCCGGCGATCGCGAAGAAGAAGTCGCAGATCGACGAGTACCTCGAGTTCTACGGCGGCGCGGGCTGCCAGCACATCGCGCTGGCCACCAACGACATCGTCGCGACGGTGAAGGCGATGCGCGCGGCGGGCGTCGAGTTCCTCGACACCCCGGACTCCTACTACGACGACCCGGAGCTGCGCGCGCGGATCGGCGAGGTCCGGGTGCCGATCGAGAAGCTCAAGGAGCACCGCATCCTGGTCGACCGCGACGAGGACGGCTACCTGCTGCAGATCTTCACCAAGCCGATCGGCGACCGCCCGACGGTGTTCTACGAGCTCATCGAGCGCCACGGTTCGCTCGGCTTCGGCAAGGGCAACTTCAAGGCCCTGTTCGAGGCCATCGAGCGTGAGCAGGAGCGCCGAGGCAATCTTTAACGGCGAGGCGCCATCAGCGCAGCGCCGAGGCAACCTCTGACCCCGGCAGTTCGCAGGGCGTGAAAGGGCTCTTCATCGCACTTTGTGCGGTGAGGGGCCCTTTCGCTGCGTGATGGGGCCAACTTTGTCGGCCGGGGGTGGTACACCGGACGGGAACTAAACTTCGAGCACACCGGAACCGGGGGCCTCTCCGGACCGTCAGTGTGAAGACGTCAGCACGCAGCTTGAGAGGGTCCCGATGCCGGACAACGTCGACGCCAGCGAACGCATGGTGGACAACTGGACGAAGCAGATCCAGGAGACCGCCGCGCGCTATCAGGCGATGGCCGCCCGCATGCAGGGGCAGACCGTGACGGAGCGGTCGAAGGACAACACCGTCGAAGTGACGGTCGATGCGAAGGGCCTGCTCAAGAACCTCGTCATCTCCGAAGCCGCGAGCGGCAAGCGGATGGCCGAGGTCTCGGCGCAGGTCATGCGGCTCGTGCAGCTCGCGCAGTCCCGGATCCCCGAGCTGCTGCAGCAGGCGATGGCCGAGACCGTCGGCACGACGGACGAGACGGCGAACCGGGTCATCACGGAAGCGCAGAGCACCTTCCCGGAGGCTCCCCCGGAGGAGGACCTCGCCCCGCCGGAGCCCGAGCGGCACCACCGCTTCGGCCCGGAGGACGAAGAGCCCCCGCCGCCCGCGCCGTCGGCTCCGCCCCAGCCCAAGCCGATCCCGCGCCGCCGCCGCACGCAGGACGACGATGACGACGACTTCGGCGGCAACATTCTTTCCTAGCACGTTCATCCGGCCTGGTAGAGGGGAGAAACCATGGCAGGCAAGGGGTACGAACTCGGCGCCGACCTCGACGCGCACTCCAAGCAGATCGACGGCATCGCCGACGGGCTGCGCGGCGCGGTCGACGCCGCGCAACAGGTGAGCATGCCGACCGATGCGTACGGCATCATCTGCCAGCCGTTCCGGATGATGCTCGACCCGGTCGAGGAGTTCGGCATCAACGCGCTGAACAAGGCCGTCGAGGCCGCGACGGCGGTGGCGAACAACGTGCGTTCGGCGTCCAACGCCTACCGGACGCAGGACGAGAACTTCGCCGCCGAGTTCAAGAACGCGCAGGTGCCTGACTGATGCCCGAGGGAAACCCGCTCGTCGCGAAGGCGCCGACCGATGGCGACGGCCCCGGACCGCTGACGGCAGGGAACAGCGAGTACGGCTACGGCGCGGGAATCGGCGTCGCCGAGTCGGCCATGGACGCCTTCAACGGCATCTCGAACGGCGACTGGATCGGCGGCGGGCTCGGCGTGCTGAGCCTCGCGGGCGAGATCGCGAGCGCCGCGATCGACCCGTTCGGCTACCTGATGTCGTCGGTGGCGTCGTTCCTGATGGAACACATGCAGCCGCTGAAGGACATGCTGGACGCGGTGGCAGGCGATCCGCCGGTGATCCAGTCGTATTCCGAGACCTGGGGCAACGTCGCCAAGAAGCTGGAAGACAGCCAGGTCGAGCTCTCGAACGCGGTCAAGAACGGCACCACCGGCTGGACCGGCGAGGCGGCCGACCAGTACCGCAAACAGGCCGCGGAACAGGCGGAGGCCATCAGCGGCGCGGCGACGGTCGCGGGCGCGATCAGCACCGTGGTGATGATCTTCGGCGAGATCGTCACGTTCGTCCGCGAATTCATCCGCCAGCTGATCGCGGACGCGGTCGGCAAGCTCATCTCCTGGGTCATGGAGACGGTGTTCTCCCTCGGCTTCGGCACGCCCTTGGTGGTCGCGCAGGCCGTCACCGCGATCGCCGAATGGGCCGCGAGGATCGCCGACAAGCTCAAGGAACTCTGCGACGCGATGCGGCGGGTCTCGCCGCTGCTGGGCAAGCTGGCCGACGTCTTCGAGAAGATCATCAAGGTCTTCGGCAAGATCGCGGGCAAGGTCACCGGCCTGGACGTGATCAACACCAGGAACATCAAGACGGGCGGCTTCGTCCAGCGCGGCGGCCGCGGCGGTGGATCCGGCGGGCCCGACGGTGGCGGCACCGGTTCCGGGGACGGTCCGGACGGCGACGGTTCCGGCAGTGGATCCGGCGACGGTTCCGGTGGCTCGGACGGCGACGGATCCGGCAGCGGTTCAGGCGACGGTTCGAACGGTTCAGGCGACGGCTCGAACGGCTCCGACGGCGACTCCGGCCGTTCCGGCGATTCCGGCTCGAACGGCGACTCCCCGAGCGCGACCCGCGGCGACGGCTCATCGTCCACAAGGGACAGTGGCGGATCGCCATCCCGTTCGGACGGAAGCTCTTCCAGTCGAACCGGCGATGGCGACGGACCGTCCACTTCGGACGGAAACCTCGGCGACGCGCCGGACGGTGGCGGCTCTCCCAGCGCGGCCCGCTCCGACGGCGGCGGCTCTCCCGGCGATTCCGGCACTCCGAACCGCGCGCACGACGGCGGCTCACCGAGCCCGAATCGGGCGGACACCGGCGGTTCGCCGAGCCACACCCCGGACAGCGGCTCCCCGGCACCACACACCCGCGCCGACAGCGGCAGCGCCCCCAGTCACACCCCTGACGGCGGTTCCCCCGCGCCACACACCCGCACCGACACTCCGAGCCACACGCCCGACGGCGGCTCCCCAGCCCCGCACACCCGCGCCGACAGCGGCTCCCCGAGCCACACACCCGACGCCGGTTCTCCCGCGCCACACACCCGCGCCGACAGCGGCTCTCCGAGCCACGCCCCCGACAGCGGTTCTCCCGCACCGCACACCCGTACGGACAGCGGCGGCTCCCCGAGCCACACACCCGACGCCGGCTCCCCCGCGCCACACACCCGCGCCGACAGCGGCTCTCCAAGCCACGCCCCCGACAGCGGTTCTCCCGCACCGCACACCCGCGCCGACAGCGGCGGTTCGCCCAGCCACACCGGAGACAGCGGCGGCTCGCCCCGGACACACGGCGGAGACGGCGGCGGTTCACCCACACCGCGGTCCGACCCGTCGCCCGGACACCACACCGGCAACGACGGCAGCCCCACCCGGCCGACCGACAGCGGCACGACGACCAGCGGCACCGCGCCCACGGCGCCGCGTGTCGGCGACGCCGGTCCTTCACCTGTCCCGTCGCAGCGCGGCGGTACCGGTGGCGACGGTTCGCCCGGTGTCCCGCCGCAGGGTCAGCCGGTCGCCGGCGGCATGCCGCCTCAAGGCGGTCCCGGTGGTGCCCCCGGCGGCACCCCTGGTTCGCCCGGCGGAAGGCCGCCGGGCGGTGGCTGGACGGGGACGCCCGGTTCGCCGCGCACCCCGGACACGCACACCCCGCGCACGCCCGACACCCACACCGGTCCCAGCCGCGGCCCCGGCCAGACCGGTCCCGGCGGGCGGCCGAACCAGCCGCATCAGCCGCAGCCTGCCGCCCGCGGCAACGACTTCGGTCCCGGCGCCCAGCCGCACACCGGCACCCCCGGTTCACCGGGCACGCACGGCCCCGGCACCCGGCCCGGCGGCACCGGTCCCGGCAACACCGGTCCGGGCGGCCGCGGCCCTGGCGGCCACTCCGGGCAGCCCCACTCGCCGGAGGGTCACGGCCCCGATGGGCACGGCCCGCGCCAGGACCCTGACGGGCACCCCGACGGCTCGCCGCACGACCGCGGCCCCGACGGCGAGCCGGACCGGCCGCTGACGCCCGACGAGGTCAACCAGCGGCATTCCGAGGGCACTCCCGCAGGTAGCTCGTACCACCGGGGAGACCCGGACATGGGCGACCTGCCGCACCGGGTCCAGCCGGATCCGGACGGCCGCTACACCGTCGACGTCCACGTCACCCCGGACGGGCACGCCCGCATCGGCAACCGCACCTACACCCCGGAAGAGTTCGCGGACATCCTGCGCCGCAACGGGGATTACGACGGCCGCCCGATCCGGCTGATCGGCTGCGACGCCGGTTCGAACGACTTCGCGCGCCGTCTGTCGCGGGAACTCGACACCGAGGTCATGGCGCCGAGCAGGCCGGCGTGGACCGACTCGAACGGGCGCGTCTTCTCGTCCGACTACGAGATCGGCCCTGACGGCCGCCCCCGGCCCAAGATCCCGCCGAACGGCGAATGGGACGTCCACAGCCCCGACGGCACCGCCCGCCGGGCGAGCGACGACGGCTTCACACCGGACACCTCGCATACGGACAAGCAGGGTGTGGACGCCGACAGCGCCCGCAGCCGCGGTGACGGCGACGACGACACCTCGTCCCGCCGCGACCAGCCTCCGCCGGGCGCGGACCCGGACAGGACGTCCCACCGGCAGGACCCGCCGTCCAGCGCGGACGGCGACATCCCCAGGGACCGGAACCAGCATTCGGTGCGGCAGGAAGGCGAACTGCTCGACGGCAACCGTCAGCAGGACATCCACCGCAACCCGCAGCACCAGACCGATTTCGACCCGCCGACGACACCGGGCGCCACTCCTTCGCGGGTCGGCGGGCCGGACCCCGACACCGACATCCGCCCGCCCGCCCGCGGCGAGCGGTTCCCCGGCGACCAGCAGCTGGGGCGGAACCAGGCGTACGAGGTCTTCGACGACGCCGGGCGCCGGCGCGGCGTTTACCACACGGACGGCACCGGCCGGGTCACCCACATCGACACCGAGCACCCGAACCAGCAGCCGCGGGTCAAGGACAAGGGCCCCAACGGGACCGTCACCTACAAGCCGAACGACAACTACCACCCGAACCCCGACGTCACGAACCCGCATCCGAACACGACGTACCGGGTGGAGGTCGAAGGCCACCACCAGACGTTCTCGACCGACGCGCAGGGCAACCCGCATCCGTCGGTGACGTTCCACCGCCCGGACTTCGAGGGCGAGCCGGTCACTGTCCACCGCGGTGACGCCCTCGCGCCGGACCCTAAGGCGTCCTTCGCGAGCGGCGGCCCGTACGCGCCGCACACCCGGTACGAGGTCACGGACTCGGCGGGGGTGCACCGCGGCACCTTCTACACCGACGCCAAGGGCCACGTCCGCTGGGCGGACATCGAGTCCGGCCGGATGATGCGCAAGCACCCCGACATCGAGGCGAACAACAAGTACGGCATCGGCGAAGGCGACCCCATCGTCCGCCAGCGACTCGACCCGGACGCCGAAGTACCCCACGGGGCCAGGGATCCGGAACGATTCCGCGGCAACGAGCGCGTGGACATGAGAATCCCCAGGGGCGACTCGTTCTTCGACCACATGCCCAAGGACGCGGAAGGAAAGCCGCTACCCCTGGAACCGAACAAGAAGTACGTCGTCACCAGCGAGTACAGGAACCCCGGTCGCGAGGACCACACGCGCTCCATCTACTGGACCGACGAGCACGGCAACGTGGTCTTGGAGACCTACCGGCCCGCCCATCCGGACCTCAACAACCCGGCACCGAACATGGTCTACAACGTGGACGACGGAAAGTTCGTCTACCACACCGGCCCCGAGCTCGACGGCGGCGGCACCGACACGGTGCGGGGCCGCGCGAACGACCTGGAACTCCAGGAGGACGGCGCGGCGCCCAACCGGGATTCGTCGGCTCAGGACGAGTCGAACAAACAGGCCACCGGAACACCGGGGAAGTACGACGGCGGCCATCTCTTCGGCAAGCAGTTCGACAGTCCCGGCGAGTTGCTGAACATGATGGCCCAATGGCGGCCACAGAATCAGGGCCGGAAGATCGCGGGGCCGGACCACTGGCACGCCTTCGAAAGCGACCTGGCCAACTTCCTCGAGAAGGGCGGCGGGAAGCGGAAGATCGAAGGAATGGAGGTCTTCCCGATGCGGGACGGCAGCCAGGTTCCGCACACGATCCAAGTACGCTGGATCGAGGTCGACGAGTTCGGCAACAGCAACGTCCACATGCGCAGCTTCCCCAACAATCCTCCGGCGAGGCCGTGATGACCGCGGTGGCACCAGCAGAAAGGAACCGCTCCGATGCCCCGTGACGCGGCAGAGCTCCAGCAGCTGAAGTACGACATGGTGTACGCGCTGTCGGACGCGGCGCCCGAGGGCTGGCGCCGGATCGACCTGGTCTGCCGCGCCAACGTCGACGTGCACGACTTCACCATCGCCGTGCTGATGGGCGACGGCGGCTACGCGACCATCGAGGTGCCGCAGGAGGCCGTGCGGATCGCGCTCCGGATGCGGGAGCTGTACTACGAGGACGGCGAGGGAACCTGGTTCTCGATGCGCTTCATCGTCGATCCGCCGACCCGGTTCCGGATCGTCCACAACCTCGAATGGGATCCGCGGTGGCAGCCGTCGATCGATCCCCTTGGCTGGGCGCGGGACCTGGAGGCGTTCCCTCGGGACGCCGAGCACATTCCGGCGTGGTTGCGCGAAAAGCTCGCCGGAGCCGGGCAACCGGTGGCGGAACCGGCCGAAGACGCTCGCACCGAGCCGCTCGACCCGGCGGAGCAGAACCAGATCTGGGTCCGGATCGCCAACCTCATCGCGCTGAACGTCCCGACCGACTGGGCGCAGGTCATGCTGACCTACCGCGTGATCGGCGGCTACACCGAACTGGCGGTGATGGTCCGCCGGGACAGCGACGGCGGCCTGCAGCTGTGGGACCTGCCCGAACAGGTTCCCCCGCTCCTGGCCGAACTCCGGAGCGGGATGTACCGGCCCGGCCGCGGGACATGGTTCCAGGCCGTCGCCCACATCCCGCGAGACCTGAGCGCGGAGTACGAGTACACCTGGGACGACCAGCCCGCCTGGGACGGCGAGCCGCCCGCCGCGGAGTTCGCCGCCGAACTGACCGCGTTCCCCCGCGATCCGGCGAGGATTCCGGACTGGCTGAACGAACGGCTCGGTTCCGGGGCCGCGACCGGATCCACCGGGGCGGACGACCCCGAGACCGCCGCCAAGGAGGCCGTCGACGCGGCCGCCGCGCTGGAGCTGGACCCCACCCGGTACCGCGTCGGCGAGGTGGCCGACGGCGCCTGGTGCCTCGTTGCCGAGGACGGCCGTTGGGCGGTGTTCCAGGCGCAGGGCGAGGAGCGGCTCGAAGAGGCCGTCTTCGACACGGCGAGCAAGGCCGTCCGGTACTTCGTCGGGCACCTTTACCTGAACCAGGCCGACTTCCGCGGTGAACTCCCGCCGGACGCCAAACGACCGACCGAGGACTGGCCGATCCAGCCGGTCGGCGGCGACGTCGGGCTCCAGTTGTACGGCGGGAAGCGGATCGTGACCCTTCCGCCGGGTACCGAGATGGACCGCTTCGGCAGCCCGTCCGGCAACACGCTCTACGCGGCGCGGACCGAGTTCACCCATCGGTCACAGCCCGCCGAGGAACAGCGGTTCGAGTACCACGTGTACCGGACGCTCCGTCCCGTCCGCGCGATCGTCGGATCGCCGATCGCCTGGTACGACCAGGCAGGCGGCGGTACGGCGTACGTTCTCGAGCGCTCGATCGCGGAACTGCTCGCCGACGGCTCCCTCGTGGAGATCCCGCAGGCGACGACGCAGCCCCCGCCGCCGCGGACCTGAGGGGAGCATCGATGACAACGCCACCCGTGCCGCTCGGCCCGGAGCAACAGCAGCAGATCGTCGCCCAGATCGGCAGCGGCCTCGCGTCGATGGCCCCGCCCGGCTGGCGACGGCTGCGCACCGAGCACCGGGCGGTCGGGAGGCACCTCGAGACCGACGTCCTCGTCACCGGACCGGACGGGGCGACGCATCCGGTCGCGCCACCACCGGAACTGGTCCAGCTCCTCGGCACGCTGCGGGCGGGGATGTACCAGCCCGGTCAGGGCACCTGGCTGGGCGCGAC
Organism: Amycolatopsis alba DSM 44262; assembly: GCF_000384215.1. Taxonomy (NCBI): domain Bacteria; kingdom Bacillati; phylum Actinomycetota; class Actinomycetes; order Pseudonocardiales; family Pseudonocardiaceae; genus Amycolatopsis; species Amycolatopsis alba. The sequence goes on from NZ_KB913032.1 coordinate 2,474,445, forward strand.
GCTGACCTTCGACGCCGTCCAGGGCACTTCCGTCGACTTCACCCTCGACCAGGAGCCGGTGTGGCGGCGCACCCCGCCGCCGATCGGCTTCCAGGATGAACTCCGGTTCTTCCCGCGCGCCGAGCAGAACATCCCGCCCTGGCTGCGACGGCGAGCGGGCCTGGAGCCCACGCCGGTGGCCACTCCTCCCGCCGAAACGCCCGAAGCCCTGCGCTCGCCGCGCGTCCACGACGGGCTCGACGAGTCGGGCCGCCCGACGGTGAACCGCGAGCCGCTGTCCCCTGCCGAACGAGACCGTGTGCTGGCGTACCTCGACGGCGCCCCGGTCGTGCTGGCGTCGCGGAGCTACGACGCCGACGCCTTCGATCCCGACCGGGAACCGTTGGTGCCGTTGAACTTCCGCACCGACGGCCGATGGTACTGGCCGGGCGCGGTCGCCTACTACCTGCGCGAGCACGACGTGGCGCCCGATCCCGAACTGCTCGGCCACATCCGGGCGTCGCGGTTCACCCTGCCCGAGATCGGCGAGCCCGAACGCGAACTCGCGGTCGCCGCCATCACCGGTCAACCGTCCACTTAGGACAAAGCGCTCCGGCGGGCGGTCCGGGGCCGCTGACCGGCAGGAAGATGTCACCTGGCGGATACGTCACGTGACAACTTCGCCGTCCGGGTACTCTTGACGACGGCGGCGAAGGCAACCAGGGAGTGCGCATGGCACGGGGGAACATCGGCAGGGTCCGGGCGACCCGCTCCGCCGGGCTGCTCCCGGTCGTGCTGGCGCTCACGTCGGCCGCCCTGCTGACCGGCGCCGCCGTCTACACGGTAGATCGCGCCGGATGCGTGGATCCGGGCCAGTACATCCGGCACGACAACCACATCGAACTCGTCGGCGGCTGCGTCGACGGCTCCGAACTGCCCGCCGCGCCGCAGGGGACCTCGCACGAAGCGGACGCGAGGAGCGGCGCGACCCCCAGCAACTTCCGCCCGTAACCGGGCGATTCCTCCCACCACACCGCGCTGACCAGCGCGAACAGAGCAAGGGACCTTTGCTGTCACTTAGTTAGCATGGGTACGCTAATGATAGCAAAGGTCCCTTGCTCACGCCCTGGGCTCGGCGGCGGTCAGCCCAGGGCCTTGGCCAGATCGTCGACCAGGTCGCTGCCGTCCTCGATGCCGACGGAAAGGCGCAGCAGGTTGTCCGGCACCTCCAGGGTCGACCCGGCGGTGCTCGCGTGGGTCATCCGGCCGGGGTGCTCGATGAGCGATTCGATCCCGCCCAGCGACTCGGCGAGGATGAACAGCTTCGTCTTCGAGGCGACCTCGAGCGCGGCCTGCTCACCGTCGACGTGGGTGAACGAGATCATCCCGCCGAACCGCCGCATCTGCTTCGAGGCGACCTCGTGGCCGGGGTGCTCCGGCAGGCCGGGGTAGTAGACGCGGTCGACCTTCGGGTGCTTCAGCAGCATCCGGGCGATCAGTTCGGCGTTGTCGCTGTGCCGCTCCATCCGCAGCGCGAGCGTCTTGATCCCGCGCAGGGTCAGCCACGCGTCGAACGGGCCGGGCACCGCGCCTGCCGCGTTGCGCAGGTAGAACAGCTGCTCGCGCAGCTCGTCCTCGTTCGTCAGGATCGCGCCGCCGACGACGTCGGAGTGCCCGCCGAGGTACTTGGTCGTCGAGTGCAGGACGACGTCGGCACCCAGCGAAAGCGGGTTCTGCAGGTACGGGGTGGCGAAGGTGTTGTCGACGACCAGGCGGGCGCCGGCGCCGTGCGCGACCTCGGCCAGCGCGGCGATGTCGGCGATCCCCAGCATCGGGTTCGTCGGCGACTCGCACCAGATCAGCTTCGTCTCCGGCCGGATCGCGGCGCGGACCTCGGCGATGTTGCCCAGGTCGGCGACCGTGTGCTCGACGCCCCACAGGCTGAGCACCTTGTCGATCAGCCGGAAGGTGCCGCCGTACGCGTCGTTGCCGAGCACGAGGTGGTCACCGGGCCGCAGGGTCGCCCGCAGCAGGACGTCGCTGGCCGCCATCCCCGACGCGTAGGCCAGGCCGTGCCGGGCGCCTTCGAGCGCCGCGAGCGCGACCTCCAGCGCGGTGCGCGTGGGGTTGGCGGTGCGGGAGTACTCGTAGTCGCCTTCGCGCGTGCCGCCGACGCCGTCCTGCGCGTAAGTCGAGGTCTGATAGATCGGCACGATGACCGCGCCGGTCCGGGGATCAGGGCTCTGCCCGGCGTGGATCGCGCGTGTCTCGAAGCCCAGCAGAGAGTAGTCGTCGGCCATACCGTCCAGGGTACGACCACCACCTCGAGATCCCATCGTCTGGGATCGAACTCACCACTGCGTGGGTGGCGGGCCCTGCGGCTGCGGGCCGGGAGCCTGCGGGTATCCGGCAGGCGGATACCCGTGCTGCGGTGGCGGATATGCGAAGTTCTGCGGCGCCACGGCCTGTCTCTTCGCCGCGATCCAGCGCGCCGTCGGCGGGATCAGCGCCAGCACGAGGGTCGTGATCGCCGGGATCAAGACCACGATGAGGAGCCAGCCGAAGCCGAACCGCAGGGTCACCCCGCTGTACGAGAGGAGGAAATACGAGCCTGTCGCCCGAAGCACGAAGACCAGCGCCACGCAAGCGACCGTGACCCCGGCTCCGATCGCGGTGAGTACTCGTCCCGCGCCTTTGCGCAGGAGCAGCAGGATCCCGCCGCTCAAGAGCAAGGCCGCGGTGAGGAAGTCGAGCACCGCGCCGATGATGAGGAAATCAACGGTGAAGTCGACGAACTCGATGACGTGGAAGGCGACACCGGCAAGGAACCAGAGTCCGCCGAGAAGCGCGAAGATCCCGGCCATGATCCCGGTGACGCCGCTCGGTTGCCGCGCCACTCCCGGCGGCGGGTAGGCACCGGGTGGTGGATATCCGCCCTGCGGCGGGTACTGCTGAAAAGTCATTTCTCCCCCTGTCGAACTCTCCGGCTCATCCTGTCAGGCCGGTCACCAGCCGGGTAGCCGATCCTGCTTCGACGGCTCTTCGCCGTCGTGCCGTCGCCCTTCGAGCCAATCCGAAGTCGACCGGATCACCGAGAGCACCAGTGCGGCGACGGCCATCGCGAACAACAGGAAGGCGGCGAACTCACTCGTGATCAACGGTTCCCCGTCCACCTCGGCGAAGAAATAGAGCCGGATGTCGCCGTTCGCGAGGACGGAGGCAGCCAGCGCCAGCGCCGCCCCGACGACCACGAGGGTGCGGCCGAGGAACTTCCGCATGAGCAGCAGGACACCGCCCACGAACAGGGTGGCCACCAGCACTCCGTTCCAGACCATTCCCACGAAGTACCGCGGAGCCGGTTCGAAAACCGCGAGCTGCAGGACGAAGGCGCCCGCTTCGGACAGATACCGCATGCCGCACAGGAAGGCGAGGACGGCCGCGCCGATGGCTGTCCCCGAAGACTGATCAGAACTCGTGAACTCCCCCAAGCCGAGCTGAAGGGTCCACGATCTCACCTGCCGCGTGGCTGGGGAAGCTGATTCTGCGGCCGGTAGGGCTGGGTCGGCGCGGGCCGCCAGCGCAGGTACTTCACCGTCGGCGGGATGATCGCGAAGAGCAGTGTGAACGGAGCGACCGCGAACATGACCACCCGCACGAAGGCGACGAACGTCTCGAACTCGAACTGCATCCGGAAGTACAGCCCGTAGGACCCGTTGAACGCCAACGGTTCCATCAGGACCGCGGCGATCACCATCAGCGAGCCGAGCGCGAGCAGTACCGCGCCGGCGACCGAGCGGAACAACGCCGACAGCGCCCCGAGCAACAGGAGCAACGCGGCCAGGAGGTACAGGCCCAGCGCGGTCAGCACGAGACCGGGCAGATCGCCGATGCTGAACCCGGACGGCAGTTCGAGGAAGAAGTAGACCGGGAGGTACCCGGCGGCGCCCGCGGCGATCAGGCCGAGCAGGGCCGCGATGACCGCCGTCGCCCCTGTCGGCCGGTCTTGCGGTGCGGGAAAACCGAATCCGGGCGGTCCGGGCTGTGCGGGATATCCGTACGGACCGCTCACGTCGCCCCCATCGGCAGGTCTGGGTTAACGGCGCTCACCCTAGCCCGGCGAACTCGGCCGTGGCAGGGGAATCCGAGGACCACGGCGAAAACAGAACGCCCCCGGCCGACGGGCCGGGGGCGTTCTGGGCGAAAACCGTTCAGCGGTGGCGAATCACCACTGCTGCGGCGGCTGACCGGGCTGCTGACCAGGCTGGCCGAAACCACCGCTGGGCGGACCAGGCTGGCCGGGCTGCTGCCCGAAACCGCCGGGCTGCTGCGGAGGCTGACCGAAACCGCCCTGCGGCGGCTGGCCCGGCTGGCCGAAACCACCGCTGGGCGGCCCCTGCTGACCGGGCTGCTGCCCGAAACCACCGGGCTGCCCCTGCTGCGGGAACCCACCCGAGGCCGGACCGGGCTGACCGTAGGGACCCGGCTGCGGCTGGCCGTACGGGCCGGGCTGACCCGGCTGGCCGAAGCCACCCTGAGGCGGGCCGCCGAAACCACCGGGCTGGCCGCCCTGCGGGGCACCGAGCACCGAACCGCCGCCGCCGAGGCCGACGAACTGCGCGGTCGCCGGGATGAGGCCCACCACGCCCACGATCACGATCAGGATGCCGAAGATCAGGTGCGGCAGGCCGATCCCGATGCTGGCACCGCTCGGGACGCGATCGCCCGACGCGGTGGTGGCACCCAGGAGCAGGATGCCGAAGAGGAGCAGCAGCGCGCCGCCCGCGGTGACCGCGATCGGCACGATCTTCTTGATCGAGGCCGGGAGCTTGCCCGCCAGAGCGAGACCGGCACCGGCCGCCGTCGCGATGAGCGAAGCGACCAGAAGCAGGATCACGTAGAGCCAGACGGTGCCGGGCGAAGCCAGACCGAACTGGTCGAGAAGCTTGTTGACAGCCTCCTCGCCGAGCTTGGACGTCTGGCCGTCGATGCCCTCGGAGTACTCGCTCGCGTCGCCGAAGTAGACGAAGCTGAAGATCAGCGCGAGAAGACCGAGAAGGCCGACGAGGCCTCCGGCGATGAAGCCGAACAGCGGGTTCCCGCCGGCACCACCGGCGGGGGCGGCGGGGCTGTAACCCTGCGGCGGTCCGCCGAAACCGGGCTGCTGGCCGAATCCGCCCTGGGGCGGTCCGCCGAAGCCCTGCTGCGGCTGGCCGAAACCGGGCTGCTGGCCCTGCGACGGGTCGAACCCGCCCTGCGGGGGTCCGCCGAAGCCCTGCTGCTGACCGAAGCCGCCACCCTGCGCGCCGTAGGCACCGGCGGCGGGGTTGTCGGCCGCGCTCGGCGGCGGCGCGTACGGGATGGCGGGCGGCTGCGAGCCCGGCGGCACGAGCTGGGTGGACTCACCGGGGGGAGTCTCCCCGCCGGAGCTCACCGGCTGCACGACCTGGGTCGCGTTCGCGTCACTGGCACCCGGCTGGACCGGCTGCACGACCTGCGTGGGCTCCGGCGTGTCGCCGAACCCGCCACCCTGGGGCTGCTCATAGGAGGGCTGCTGCCCGTACTGCGGTTGCCCGTAGTCGGGCTGCGCCGGCGGCTGGCCGGGCTGCACCACCTGGGTCGGTTCCGGGGAACCGAACGGGTTGTCTTGCTGCGGCTGAGGGCCACTCGGGGGTCCCTGCGGTGGCTGGGCGCCACCCCAAGGCTGATTCGGTGGCTGCGGAGCACTCATTTGGGTCTTGAACCCCCTTGACGAGGACATAAAAGTTCAACTCACCGAACACGCTATCGGATAGCCGGGTGGGCCGCTCGTAACGCCCCGGCCCGACCAGCCGATGAAATGCCTCTTTACCGTCCCGCGAGAAACGCGAGCAGGTCGTGCCGGGTGACGACCCCCGCCGGCTTGCCGTCGACCAGCACCAACGCACCGTCCGCGCCCGAGAGCGCGTTCATCGCCGAACTCACCTGTTCACCGGCGCCGATGGTCGGCAGCGGCGGCGACATGTGCTGCTCCAGCCTGTCCGCCAGCTGCGCCTTGCCGGTGAAGAGCGCCTCGAGCAGATCGCGTTCGTTGACCGCGCCGACGACCTCGGCAGCCATGACCGGCGGTTCCGCGCTGACCACGGGCATCTGGCTGACGCCGAACTCGGAGAGGATCGCCACCGCTTCGGCGACGGTCTCGTTCGGGTGACTGTGCACCAGGCTGGGCAGCGAGCCCCTCTTCTTCATCAGGACGTCGCCGACGGTCGCGCCGCTGGAGTCCGGCGGCAGGAAGCCGTAGGAGGACATCCAGCTGTCGTTGAAGACCTTGGTGAGGTAGCCGCGGCCGCCGTCGGGCAGGAGCACGACGACGACGTCGTCCGGGCCGAGGCCCTCGGCGAGCTTGAGCGCGGCGGCGACGGCCATGCCGCACGAGCCGCCGACGAGCAGCCCCTCTTCGAGCGCGAGGCGGCGGGTGATGTCGAAGGAATGCGCGTCCGACACGGCGATGATCTGGTCGGCGACGTTGCGGTCGTAGGTCTCCGGCCAGAAGTCCTCACCGACGCCCTCGACCAGGTACGGCCGCCCGGTCCCGCCGGAGTACACCGAGCCCTCGGGGTCCGCGCCGACGACCTGGACGCGGCCGTCGCTGACCTCCTTGAGGTACTTGCCGGTGCCCGAGATGGTGCCGCCCGTACCGACGCCCGCGACGAAATGCGTGATCTTGCCCTCGGTCTGGCGCCAGAGTTCCGGGCCGGTCGAGTGGTAGTGGCTGGCGGGGTTCTCCGGGTTGGCGTACTGGTTCGGCTTCCAGGCGCCCTCGATCTCGCGCACGAGGCGATCGGAGACGTTGTAGTAGGAGTCCGGGTGCTCCGGTGCCACCGCGGTCGGGCAGACCACGACGCGGGCGCCGTAGGCCTTGAGCACGTTGCGCTTGTCTTCGCTGACCTTGTCAGGGCAGACGAACACGCACTTGTACCCCTTGCGCTGCGCCACCATGGCCAGCCCGACGCCGGTGTTGCCGGACGTCGGCTCGACGATGGTGCCGCCGGGCTTCAGCTCGCCGGAGCGCTCCGCGGCTTCGATCATCCGCAGCGCGATGCGGTCCTTGACGCTGCCGCCGGGGTTGACGTACTCGACCTTGGCCAGGATGAGCGGCTGCAGCCCCTCGGCCAGTGCGTTCAGCTTGACCAGAGGGGTGTTGCCCACGAGGTCCACGATGTGCTCGACGTATTCCACGCAGACAGCCTAAACGCCGCAGGTCGCGATGTGTCGACTCAACTTCGGTGGCACCCCCGCGTCACCGGGTGGTGTGGCGTGGATCGCGTTCGCCTTTGACCCGCACCTCCCTCCGGTGGAGGATGCGAGGTGAGCAACCGCTTAGCGCGTGTCTGGATCGAAAACAAGGGAGTGTCGTTCCATGCCCGAAGCCGTCATCGTCTCCACCGCCCGATCCCCGATCGGCCGCGCCGGCAAGGGATCGCTGGTGAGCATCCGCCCGGACGACCTCACCGCGCAGATGGTCCGCGCCGCGCTCGACAAGGTCCCCGAGCTCGACCCGACGCAGATCGAAGACCTCATGCTGGGCTGTGGTCTCCCCGGCGGCGAGCAGGGCTTCAACATGGGCCGCGCGGTCGCCGTCGAACTCGGCTACGACCACCTGCCCGGCTGCACGATCACGCGGTACTGCTCGTCCAGCCTGCAGACCACCCGCATGGCGCTGCACGCGATCAAGGCGGGCGAAGGCGACGTGTTCATCTCCGCAGGCGTCGAGACCGTTTCCCGCTTCGCCAACGGCAGCTCGGACTCGTGGCCGAACACGCACAACCCGCTGTTCGCCGACGCCGAGGCCCGCACCGCGCAGGTGGCGGCCGAGGGCGCCGACAGCTGGAGCGACCCGCGCGAGAACGGCGTCCTCCCGGACGTCTACATCGCGATGGGCCAGACCGCCGAGAACCTCGCGCGGCTGAAGAACGTGTCGCGTGAAGAGATGGACGAGTTCGGCGTCCGTTCGCAGAACCTCGCCGAGAAAGCCATCGCGGACGGCTTCTGGGCCAACGACATCACGCCGGTGACCCTGCCGGACGGCACGGTGGTCTCGAAGGACGACGGCCCGCGCGCGGGCGTCACCCTCGAAGGCGTCTCCGGTCTCAAGCCGGTCTTCCGCCCCGACGGCCGGATCACCGCGGGCAACTGCTGCGCGCTCAACGACGGCGCGGCCGCGGTGATCATCATGTCCGACACCAAGGCGAAGGAACTCGGCCTCACGCCGCTCGCCCGCGTCGTGTCGACCGGTGTTTCGGGGCTGTCGCCGGAGATCATGGGCTACGGCCCGGTCGAGGCGTCGAAGCGCGCGCTCGAGCGCGCCGGGATGTCGATCGGCGACATCGACCTCGTCGAGATCAACGAGGCCTTCGCCGCGCAGGTGATCCCGTCGTACAAGGACCTCGGGATCGACCTCGACCGGCTGAACGTCAACGGCGGCGCGATCGCCGTCGGCCACCCGTTCGGCATGACCGGCGCGCGGATCACCTCGACGCTGATCAACTCGCTGCGCCACCACGACAAGCAGTTCGGCCTCGAGACGATGTGCGTCGGCGGCGGCCAGGGCATGGCGATGGTGCTGGAGCGCCTCTCCTGACCTCCTGACCCGCAAAAAGAGAGCAAGGGACCTTTGCTCACGTTAGTTAGTGCGCTAACGAACGTGAGCAAAGGTCCCTTGCTTCTTTCCGGGCCCTAGCGGGTCATGCTCAGTGGGTCATGATCGGCGGAGCCGCGGGGACCTCGCCGTCAGCCGTGCCCTCCGGCAGCGCCGGCTTGGTCTTCGGCAGGAAAGCCGCCGGGATCAGGCACAGCGCGAGCAGGATCATCGACCACAGGAACGTCGTCGAGAACGCGTCCGCCGCCAGTCCCGAAGCCACCTCGTGCGTCGCCGGGTTGAACACCGCGGCGGTCGCCGCCAGCTGTCCTTGCGCGGTCGGCACGCCGAACTTCCCGGCGAGCAGCGCCGCCAGGATGATCGACAGCACCGCCGCGCCGATCGCGCCCGCGGTCTGCTGCACGATGTTCGTCGCCGTCGACGCCTTCGCCATGTCCTCCGACTTGAGTGTCTGCAACGCGGCCGAGGTGATCGGCATCATCGTCGCGCCCATGCCGAGCCCCATCACGAACAGCGCCGAAAGCAGCAGCCAGTACGGCGTCGTCGCGGTGAGCTGGGTGAAGGCGATCAGCCCGGCGAGCATCAGCACGAGACCGGGGAGCACGATCTTCCGCGCGCCGATCTTGTCCGCGAGCCTGCCCGCGATCGGCATGGTCAGCATCGCGCCGAACCCCTGCGGGGCGAGCAGCAGACCGGCGTTCATCGCCGACTCACCGCGCGCCAGCACGAAATACGTCGGCAGGAGCAGCATCGCGCCGAAGAACGCGACGCAGAAGAAGGTCATCGTCACCATGGCGACGGAGAACGACCTGTTCTTGAACAGTTTCAGATCGACCAGCGGATTCGTGACCCGGTTCGCCCGGAACACGAACGCCACCAGCAACCCGATCCCGGCCAGCGCGGGCAGCCAGACGTCCACCGCGCCGACACCGCCCGCCGACGGGATGTTCGAAACGCCGAAGATCAGCGCCGCCAGACCCGGCGACACCATCAGCATGCCGACGAAGTCGAACCGCTCGCTCGGCTCCGGCCGGTCCTTCGGCAGCACTCGCCAGGCCAGCGCCATGGTGATCAGGCCGATCGGCACGTTGATGTAGAAGATCCAGCGCCAGCTCACCGCGTCGACCAGCCAGCCGCCGAGGATCGGGCCGCCGATCGGGCCGAGCAGCATCGGCACCCCGAGCACGCCCATCACGCGCCCGATCCGGTGCGGACCCGCGGTCCTGGTCAGGATCGTCATGCCGGCGGGCATCAGCATGCCGCCGCCGAAGCCCTGCAGAACCCGGAAAATGATCAGCGATTCGACGTCCCAGGCCATGCCGGCGAGCATCGACCCGATCAGGAACAGCCCGATCGCGGTCATGTACAGCCGCTTGGTGCCGAACCGGTCCGAGGCCCAGCCGGTGATCGGGATGACCGTGGCCAGCGCCAGCATGTACCCGGTCGCGATCCACTGGATGGTGTCGAACGAGGTCTGGAACTCGATGGTCAGTTTCTGGAGCGCGACGTTGACGACCGTCGTGTCGAGGATCGCCATGATCGCGCCGAGGATCACGACGCCGGCGACCTTGAGCACGCCCGCGTCGAGTTTGTCGCCGCCCGGTGCGGCCGGGCTTTGCGTTGACATGAAGAAATCCGTCCCCTGGTGTTCAGTGGTTCTCCGGACGCGACAACCCCCGTGGTCGCGACGACGGAATCGACGCCCGGCGCGGCGCCGAGCCTTCCCCAACCAAGCTTGTGCATTAATGCGCAAGCTTGGATATGTAGCCGAGGGTAGCCGAACACAGGTTTTACATGCCAACTTTTTCCCCGCATGCGGACCGAAAGGGCAAGCCCGCATACGGAATGTCACGAAGAGTGATCAGCAGACACTGTCCGAGGGAGCCGGGTTGCCGAGGCCGAACAGCGGCCGCAGCTTCAGCCCGATCCAGGTACCGCCGAGCGCGAAAACGCCCCACAGCCAGCCGTGCAGGCTGCCGACCGAGATACCGCCGAGGTAGGCGCCGATGTTGCAGCCGCCCGCCATCCGCGCGCCGACGCCCATCAGGATCCCGCCGAGCACCGCGGCGACGGCGGTCCGCCACGGGATCGAGCTGTGGATCTTCCACGCGCCCGCCGCCGCGGCCGCGACCCCCGCGCCGATCATGATGCCGATGTCGGTGAGGCTGTTCTTGTCCTTCCAGATCGGCCCGGCCAGCGAAGCCGCGTTCGCCTTGAGCCGCCAGAATTCCCAGGTCTCGGGGTGCAGGCCGAACACCTGAAGGATCTTGGCTCCCCACAGGCTGAACGCGCTCGTGACACCCCAGATCCCGCCGGAGACCAGGAACACCGCGCCCGCGAGCACCCCGAGGACGACGGCGCCGACGAGGATCGGCCAGGAACCGCGATAGATCCGGGCGAGGCCACGCGCGGTCGGGACGACGTCGACCGGCGGCGGGTTGCGGCGCTTCTGCACGAACCGGGTGCCCAGCACGATCGCGGCGAGGACGGCGATGGTGATCGCCCACGAACCGAACCAGCCGACATGGTCGGCGAGCAGGATCCCCTTGAACTCGGGCCAGCCGGAAAGCAGCGGGTATGCCCACGTGTAGAGGACCGAGCCGGTGATGAACCCGCCGAGGGTCAGCACGATCGTCGACTGACCGGAACCGACCGCGAACAAGGTTCCCGAGGCGCACGCACCGCCCAGCTGCATACCGATGGCGAAGATCGTCGCGCCGACGAACAACGCGAGGCCCAGCCCGCCCGCGGTCGGATTCGGCTTGCTGCCGAACAGGCCGGAGCCGGTGCCCACGATCAGCGCGATCAACGTCGCCGCCGTGCCGAGCAGCAGCGTGTGCGCCCGCAGGCCCTGGCCGTTGCCGACCGCGATCAGCTGGCGCCAGGCCGAGGTGAAACCGAAACGGGAGTGGAAGAGAGCGAGGCCGAGCAGCAGGCCGAGGACGAGCAGGACACCGAACTTCGCCCCGTGCGCCGCCCAGACGTACCAGGTCAGGCCGACGGCGAGGGCTCCCGCGACCGCCAGCGGCACGATCTTGACCGGCTCCTCGGGTTGCGGGACCGGGGCGGCGCAGGAGGTCGGGAAGTCGAGGAGTTTCTTCTCACCGGCTTGGGTTTCTGTCGTCGCCACCAGGACTCCAGGTCGATCGGCGGGTTGGGGACGAGCAACGTTAGGACCGGTGACCGTCCGATCGCAGCCCGTCCCACACTGTGCGACGAACGGCGGCTCACACACGGCCGGATGGCGGCGGCGATACCAAAGGTCCCTTGCTCCCCCGACACGCAGAAAGGCCCCCTTCCCTCGGCTGAGCCGAGGTGAAGGAGGCCTTCACGCGCTTGGACTTGGAGTTACTTCGCTGTCTTGATGCAGAGCGTGGTCGGCGGCGTCGAGTACGTCGCCACCCCCGTGGCTTCGGTGCCCTCGCAGGTCGCCTGGTCAGAGACAGCGGCGACCTTCACCATCTCCGCGTCCTTGGCGGGATCGGTGCAGGACACCTTCTGGTAGCCGGCGGTCTTGGAGAGGTAGCCCTTGAGGCAGTCGCCCTGCTTGACGTTGACGACCAGACACAACTTGTACGACATCCGGCCGGACATCGAGATGGTGTCGTAGTCGCCCTCGGGGCAGGATTCGTCACCGGCCACACGGGCGCCGATCTTGACGTTCGCCTCCTGCGCGCCGCAGTCGGCCTTCTTCGGCTCGTCGGCAGTCCTGGAGAACTCCGTCACGCTCAAGCACTCGCCGGCCTGGGCACTGCCCGTCCCGGTGAAGTGGTTGTAGAGGAAGAGGCCGCCACCGATCACGACGACGAGCACCGGAATGGCGAACCGAAGCCAACCGATCTTGGAACGCTTGGGTGCCGTCGGCTGCCCGCCGGGCGGCGGACCGAAAGCGTCGGGCTGTCCCACCGGCATTTGGCCCCCAGGGGCCGGCTGGGAAGTGGTCACCGAGAAACCTCACAGGTGTGAAGAGGAATGAGAACCTCGGTATCAAACACTTACCGTGATCAACCGCCTAAACCGGGCCCCCAAACGAGTGAAAGCCGCTGGTCGGAGTCCCTATTTGAGGCTCTTGACGCAGACCGTCGACGGCGGCGTCGAGTAGCTCTTGAGATCAGTCGCTTCGGTGTCGTCACAGGTCACGACGCCGTTGACCACCTTCAGGACCTCCGCGTCCTTCGTGGGGTCCGAGCACGCGACCTTCTGATAGGCCACGCTGTCGGCCAGGAAGTTCTCGAGGCAGTCGCCCTGCTTCGCGTTGATCATCATGCAGAGCTTGTACGAAGCGAACGTCTTGTCGACTACGAGCTGGTCGTACTCGCCCGCCGGGCACGCACCGCCCGCGTCGGTCTTCGCTCCCGCTTTCGCGTTGGCTTCGACCGAACCGCAGTCCGCCTTGACCGGATCCGCGTCGACGTCGCCGAACGTCGTGATCGCGTAGCAGTCGCCCACCTGGACGTCGTCGGTGTTCGAGAGGTACCCGACGATCCAGGAGGACGCGCTGAGCACCACGATCGCGACCGGCACCAGGATGCCCACCCAGAACCACTTGGAACGCCTCGGCCTGGCGGGTTCGCCACTGTGCTCGGTCATGGGGTCAGAGTATTCACAGGAACGGAAAAGGGCGCCCCGATCGCTCGGAGCGCCCTTCCCTGGTGAACCCGCGTCAATCGTTTTGGAAGTACGACAGCAGTCGCAGGATCTCGAGGTACAGCCAGACCAGCGTGGTCATCAGGCCGAAGGCGGCGAACCACGCCCACTTCGACGGCATGCCTTCGCGGATCATCCGGTCGGCCTGGTCGAAGTCGAGCAGGAAGCTGAACGCCGCGACACCGATCACCACGAGGCTGAAGATGATCGCGATCGGCCCGCCGTCACGCAGCGGGTTGAAGCCGAAGAAGCTGGTGATGAGGTTGACCAGCATCAGGATCGCGACACCGACGACGGCGCCGATGATCCACTTGGTCAGCTTCGGGGTGACCTTGACCGCACCGGTCTTGTAGACGACCAGCATCGCGATGAACACACCCGCGGTACCGATGATCGCCTGGATCGCGATTCCGGGGTACAGCAGTTCGAACAGACCGCTGATCGCACCGAGGAAGACACCCTCGGCAGCCGAGTACGCGAGCGTGAGCGGGCCGCTCGGCTTCTGCTTGAAGATGATGACGAGCGAGATCACGAGACCGACGATCATGCCGCCGACCAGCGCGCCGATCACGGCGCCGGGGATGGCGGTGATCTTGCCCGAGGCCGAGGTCGTGATCTGGCTGATCGCCCAGATCGCGGTGAGCACGCCGGTCACCAGCGCGGTGCCGAGACTCAGCGCCGTCTTGATGACGACGTCGTCGACGGTCATCGGACGGTCGTCGGCGCCGGCGGAGGTCTGCGGAGGGCCGTAGCCGGGCACGCCGCCCTGGGGTTGGTTGAAGCCTACGTTGGGTCCGTACTGCGCCGCGCCACGCGGCAGGTTCCGGAACGCCGGGTTGCTACTGGATCGCACCTGATCCTCCTGGATCTACTGGCACCTGCATCGGGTTCAACGACCGCTAGGGCCGCCCGGTTCCCGTCGAAGTAAAGACGACTTTACTCACATTCGGCGCGGGGCCCACTCCCCACACCGTATGCGGTGGAGATCACGACCGTTCACCGATACCCCACCTGATGCCCTATTGCCAAAACCGCTGCTCACAGGACACTCTGCACGTTGCGTGTTCGGATACTCACCGAAGGCGTGTCGGGGAACCTATCGATCGTGTGGACTGCGTCGACGTAAATGCGCCGGGGCAGAGCACGGCCAAAGGAGTCAACACACCATGGGGTGGACCACACGCCCGAGCGTGCGTTCGCGCGCCTTGACCAGCCTGATCGCGACGTGCCTGCTCGGCGCCCTGTCCGCCACCGTCGCGGCGACACCGGCTTCGGCCGCCAAGCAGGAAGGTGTCGGCTACGAAGTCACACCTGGCCAGCCCCACAAGGCCGCGTCCGGCAGAGACTGGCTCGGTTCCTACGTCGTGAACGGCAAGCACGTGTTCTGCGTCTCCTTCCAGCTGAAGGCGCCGGACACGGGCGAGAAGTACCAGCCCGGCGACGAGCTCCTCGACAAATGGGGCCAGAAGCTGCCCGCCGACGTCGCGGCCAACATCTCCTACCTTCTGCTGCGCTACGGCGCGGCGGAGAACAAGGCCGATTCCGCCGCGCTGGCCCACCTGCTCCACTCGTGGACGTCCAAGCCCCGCACCCCGGCCGATCTCGACCCGCAACGGGACCCGGCCCAGCTCGGCTACGACGTCGGGTTCCACCTCGACAAGCTGAAGGCGCAGCACTCCGACGCCGCCGCGGCCGTGGAGAAACTGACCAAGGACGCCGAGGCCAACCGGGGTCCGTGGACCACCGCCATCGCGCCGCCGAAGGAAGACCAGCACATCGGCACCGCGGGCGAGTGGACGATCAGCGTCAAGAACGCCAAGGGCAAGGGCATCTCCGGGGTGCCGGTGCAGCTCACGCCGTCGAACGCGACCGTCGACGGCGGCGAGAGCACCAAGCCCGCGTCGACCTCGAACGCCAAGGCCGAGAAGGCCACCACGGTGAAGACGGGGGAAGACGGCACCGTCACGGTGAAGGTGACGCCGACCGGTGACCAGCCGAAGCTGGCCAGCTCGCTGTCCGCCCCCGCGGACCGGCCGTACGTGCAGTTCCCGGTCGACACCGGCGTGCAGAAGGTCGTCTCGACCGGCGGCGAGAAGGAACTGAAGGCCCAGGGTGTCGCCGTCGTCTCGAAGCCGGGCAAGGTCCAGGTGACCAAGGTCGACGCGAAGACCGGCAAGGGCATCGCGGGCGCCGCGCTGCGGGTCACCGCCAAGGACAAGTCCGCCGCCGCCCTCGGCCAGGACGGCAAGCCGCTCAACGGCGCCGACGGCAAACCCGCCGTCGTCACCACCGAGGGCGAGAACGGGACGGTCACCGTGGAGAACCTGCGGACGCCGCAGGAGATCTGCGTGGTCGAGGTCAACGCGCCGCCGGGCTACACCAACGCGTTCGACCCGAAGAATCCGCCGTCCGCCTGCGGTGAGGTCAAGCCGGGTGAGACGCTGGCGCTCAAGGTCGCCAACACGCCCAACGAGGTACCGCGCACCATCCCCGCCGGCGACCGGCCGGTGGCGATGATGCAGGGCACCGTCGAGAACTCCGCGTCGACCGCCGGGATCCTCGGTGTCGGTGCGCTCGCGCTGCTCGGTTCGTTGATGGTGGGCGTGGCCGCGCGGCGGTCTTCGCGACGCTAAAGAGGGTTCTGGAATGTCAGTACGACGCGGGTTCGCGCTGGGAGCCGTCACGGTCCTGTGCGCGGACCTCGTCGCGGCCTTGATTCTCTGGCCGCCGACGACCGTGGTGGCGGGGACGGCTCAGCCCGTCTCCGTCTCCGTCGCGGGCGGTGCCCCGGCGGCGCCCGCGCAACAGGAGGTCCCCCCTCCGTCGGAAATCGTCCCCACGACGCCGACGGCCGCTCCGCCACCGCCCCCGAAGGAGCCCGAGGCCCCGAAACCGCAGGGTCCGGGAACCATCCGGCTGCCCGCGGGCGGGGGCGCGAAGCTGATCCGCAAGGAACTCGGACCGGGTGCGGAACTCCCGGTGCCGGAGAACCTCGGCGAGGTCACCTGGTGGGGCGCCGAGCTGAGCTCGGACACCGGAGCGAGCGTCTTCGCCGGGCACGTGAACTGGAAGGGCGCGACGGGTCCGTTCGCGGAACTGTGGACCGAGCGGATCGGCGGCGCCGTCACCGTGGTCGACAAGGCCGGGAAATCCTGGCAGTACAAGGTTTCCCAGCTGATCACGCTGAAGAAGAACGAACTGCCGCAGCGGGCGGACGAACTGTTCGGCCAGTCCGGTCCACATCGGATAGTCCTCGTCACCTGCGGCGGCCGCTGGGTCGGCGGGGAGACCGGCTACGCCGAGAACCGGGTCGTCATCGCCGACCCAGCCTAGTTACCCGTGAGTAACTTCACGGGTGTCGTGGTGGTCCTCGCCGTGACGATGCAGCAGAATGCCTGTGGACGCGGGCGAGCACGGTGAAGGGTGAAGCAGATGGCGACATTTCTGGTGACCGGGGCGACCGGACTGATCGGGCGCCAGTTCACCCGGCTGCTGCTCGCCAGGGAAGACGTCGACAAGGTCGCGCTCGTCGTCCGCTCGTCCTCGAGGGACAAACTCGCGAAACTCGTGAACGCCTGGCCGCATCCGGAACGCGTCACCCTCGTCACCGGCGACCTCGGCGAGCCGCTGCTCGGCGTCGGCCAGGAAGACCGAGAGACGCTTCGCGGTGTCGATCACGTCGTGCACCTCGCCGCCCTTTACGACCTCACCGCCGACGACGAAGCCAGCATCAAGGCCAACGTCGAAGGCACCGCGCAGGTGATCGCGCTCGCCGCCGAGCTGAACGCGGGCTGTCTGCACCACGTGTCCTCGGTCGCCGTCGCCGGTGACCACGAGGGCATGTTCACCGAGGAGATGTTCGACGTCGGCCAGCGGCTCGTCACGCCGTATCACCGCACGAAGTTCGAGGCGGAACGTCTCGTACGCGAGCAGCACGAAGTGCCGTGGCGGGTGTACCGGCCCGCGGTCGTCGTCGGGAACTCCGAGACCGGCGAGATGGACAAGATCGACGGCCCGTACTACCTGTTCCCCGCGATCAGCAGGCTGGCCGGGCTGCCCGACGTGCCGATCGTCGGCCCCGACCTCGGCGACACCAACGTCGTCCCGGTCGACTACGTCGCCGAGTCGCTGAACGCCCTGATCACCACGAAGGGCCTCGACGGGCGCGCGTTCCACCTGGTCAACCCGGAGCCTCAGCCGGTCGTCTCGGTCTACAACGCCTTCGCGAAGGCGGCCGGCGCGCCGACGATCTCCGTGCAGCTCAACGAACGACTGTCCAAGGGCATCGTCAACCTGGTGAAGCTGAGCGAGCACATCCCCGGCTTCACGATCGCGCGCGACGCCGTGATGGAGCGGCTCGGCATCCCGCCGGTGCTGCTGGAGACCATGGCGTTCCCGTCGGTGTTCTCGTCGGCGTCGACGCGCAAGGCGCTCATCGGCTCGGGCGTCGAGGTGCCCCGCATCGAGGACTACGCGCCCACCCTGTGGCGTTACTGGCGCGAGCACCTGGACCCGTTCCGCGCCCGTAAGCACGGCCCCCGCGGCGAACTGGACGGCCGTCGCGTGATCATCACCGGCGCGTCTTCGGGCATCGGCCGGGCGACCGCGATCAAGGTCGCCGCCGCGGGAGGGATCCCGCTGCTCGTGGCACGGCGGCAGCACGAACTCGAAGAAGTGCGGGACGAGATCATCGCCGCGGGCGGCACGGCGTCGGTGTACCCGGCCGACCTGACCGACGAAGAATCGGTACACAAGGCCGTCGACGCCATGCTCGCCGACCACGGCCGGATCGACATGCTCGTGAACAACGCCGGCCGGTCGATCCGGCGCTCGATCAAACTGTCGTACGACCGGTTCCACGACTACGAACGCGCGATGGCGATCAACTACTTCGGCGCGGTGCGACTGATCCTCGCGGTGCTGCCGCATATGTCCGAGCGGAAATTCGGGCATATCGTCAACGTCTCGTCGATCGGCGTGCAGGGAATCGCGCCGCGCTTTTCGGCGTATGCGGCGTCGAAGGCCGCTTTGGATTATTTCTCCCGGATCGCCGCGACCGAGACCCACGGTGACGGAATCACCTTCACGACCATTCACATGCCGCTCGTGCGCACGCCGATGATCCGGCCGACGAAGATCTACGACGCGTTTCCGACGAAATCCCCGGATCAGGCCGCGGACATGGTGCTGAAGGCGCTGAAGGAACGCCCGAAGCACATCGGCACGCCTGCCGGGCAGGCGATCGGGCTCGCGTACACGCTCACGCCGGGACTCACGGATGCCGTGGCCTACCAAGGATTCCGCGTGTTTCCGGACTCGGCGGCCGCGGGTGGCGGCGGCGGGCTCAAGATCGGGAAGGGCGAGCAGCATCTGTCACGTGCGGCGATGGCCCTCGCCCGGCTCAGCCGCGGCTTCCATTGGTGACACTGCGCACACGGGTGGCGGCCGTTCAGGTGAGGAAAAGCAGCTGAGAGCCGACACACGTCGGTGAATCGCCAAGCCTGAGCACGGCGACGCCGGGTACGCAGGTACCGTCGTGACCATGGTTCCCGAGCGAGACAACGGCCTGTTGCCCCTGCGGCGCGAGTACACCCAGGCCTGGCATGGCTTCGACCGGAACGAAGTGCGCCAGTATCTGGATCATCTCGAAGCCCAGCTGCATCGCGTGATCACCGACCGCGACGCCGCGATCGCGCAGGCGACCTCGGCCACCCGCGAACTCGAAACCGTGCGCCACGAGGTGGCGAAGCTGAACGCCAGGATCGAGGAACTGAAGAAACCGCCGGAGCGGCTCGAAGACCTCGACGAGCGGATGCAACGCACCGTCACGCTCGCGCAGGCACGCGCGGACGAGGTCACGAAGCGCGCCGAGGTCGCGGCCGAGAAGCATTGGGCGTCCTCGAGCGAGGCCTCGAAGAAGCTCCGTGAGCGCTACACGCGGCTCGTCGCCGAGCTGGACAAGCAGGCGGACGCGCTGCACTCCGAGCACGAATCCGCGCTCGCCGAGACCCGCGCCGAGGTCCAGCGGCTGACCGTCGAGGCCGCCCAGCGCCGGGAACTGCTGGACAACGAGGCCGAGCGCAAGCGCCGGAAGATCGAGCGCGAGTTCGACCAGACGATTTCGGCTCAGCGCGCTTCACACGAGAAGCACATCGCCGACCAGCAGACGGCCAGCAAGAACCAGGCCGAACGCCGGATCGCGGAGGCCACCGCGGAGGCCAAGCGCCGCGTCGACGAGGCGACGACCGAGGCCAAGCGCCGTCTCGACGAGGCCACGACGACCGCCGCCCAGCGCACGACCGCCGCCCAGCGGAAGGTCGAACGGCTGGCGGAGATCCGCGAGCAGGCCCGCAAGAGCCTGATGCAGGCCGACGAGGTCCTGAAGGGCAGCGAGGCGATGCTCGCGGCGCTGCCCGAAGAATCGGTGATCCCGCACGCTTCGAAGCTCGTCGGCGGCGACAGCAAGGCCGAAGAGACGAAGCCTGCCGCCAAGGCTGCCAAGCCCGCCGAGCAGCCCGCCTCAAAGGCCGCCGCTCCGGCCAAGACCGCTCCTGCCAAGCCCGCTTCTTCGGCGCCTGCCGCCGCTGCGCCGAAGAACGGACAGAGCGAGCAGAACGGCCCCAAGGCGAACGGGCAGAAGCCGTCACCGGCCAAAACCGGCTCCTGACCAGCGCGAAGCAGCAAGGGACCTTTGCTGTCACTCTCTTTGGGAGAGTGACAGCAAAGGTCCCTTGCTCTCTTTTGGCCGGTGTCAGGAGGCGGTGGTGCGCGGCCAGGGGTTGGCCGCTTCGAGCTGGGCGGCAAGGCCGAGAAGGAGCGCTTCCCCACCGGGCGCGGCGACGAGCTGAACGCAGGCAGGGATGCCCGAAGGATGCACGCCGACCGGCACCGACATCGCCGGGTAGCCCGCGAGATTCCACAGCCCGGCGAACCCCGCCACGCGCACCGAAGGCAGCACGTTGGCGATCCACCGGCTTTCGTGCCACCTGCGTGCCTTGAGCGGGAGGGTCGCGATCACGGGCGTGACCAGGACGTCGTGGTCGGCGAAGAATTCTTCGGCACGTTCCAGCCAGCGCTCTCGGGTGCTCTCCCGGACCCGCTTGCTCATCAGACGCCCAAGGCGGACGTGCGTGCGTGTGCGGGGCTGAAGTGCGGCGAGGTCGAACCCGGCCGCTTGTTCTGCCGGGCCCGCGACCCAGCGCGCCAGAAGGCCACCGATCGCGCTGGCGCTGTACCGGGGCGTTCCGGGCGCGACGGTGTGCCCAGCCGCACGGAACAGGTCTCCGGCCTGCGTGACCGCCCGGCTGAAGGCGCGCGGCAACGGCGCCCTCGTCAACGGGACCTGAGTGGACAGGGCGATGCGGGACCGCTTCGGGTCCGCGAGGTCCGCCAGGCCGGGCTGTTCGGCGAGGACCGACATCAGCACGGCCGCGTCGGCCACGGTGGTCGTCATCGGACCGTGTGTGGACAGGCCGAACCAGCCGTTCTCCCCCGGTACGCGGACCACGCCCTTACCCGGTTTGAGACCGACGATCCCGCACATCGCTGACGGCAGCCGGATCGAGCCCAAGCCGTCCGTGCCGTGCGCGATGGGCACCAGCCCGGCCGCGACGGCCGCGGCACTCCCGCCCGACGAACCGCCGGCGGCGTAGGACGGGTTACGCGGATTGCGCGCCATCCCGTCCGGACCGTCGCTCGACGGCCAGATGCACAGCTCCGGCACCCGTGTCAGGCCGACGATCACCGCACCGGCCGCACGCAGCCGTCGCACTATCTCACCGTCCTCTGTGGACACCGTCGAAGACCCCGCACGCGAACCCCATGAGGCATACTCGCCCTCGACCGGCGCGACGTCCTTGACCGCGACCGGCACACCGGCCAAGGGCAGGTCGGCCAGATCCGCACGTTCGGCGACGGCGGCGGCTTCGGCCAGCGCCTCCTCGACCCGGACCCGGCGGAAAGCACCGACCATCCCGTCCGCCGCCGCGATCCGGTCCAACGCCTCACGCGTCACCTCGACCGGATCGAGCTCCT
Source organism: Amycolatopsis alba DSM 44262 (assembly GCF_000384215.1). Lineage (NCBI taxonomy): Bacteria > Bacillati > Actinomycetota > Actinomycetes > Pseudonocardiales > Pseudonocardiaceae > Amycolatopsis > Amycolatopsis alba. The sequence continues at coordinate 2,495,740 of NZ_KB913032.1, forward strand.
TGGCGCGCACAGCCGCCGCGATTTCCACTGCCGTCTTGACCATCCCCGCACTGTAGATCGGGCGGCGAGGATCAGCTGCACGCCGAACAGGCGGATTTCGCCGAGTCCGGTTCGAACGCCGGGAAATCGGTGTAGCCGTCGAGCCGGGCGCCGTAGTAGACGTCGCGATCCGCCTGAGCGAGCGGAGCTTGAAGCGCGAATCGGGCGGGCAGGTCCGGGTTCGCGATGAACAGCCTGCCGAAGGCGACCACGTCGGCCAGCCCGGATTCGATCAAGGACTCACCCTCGCCTGAGGAGGTCGGATCCTCGGAACGCAGGTTCGCGACCAGCGTCCCCGGCCACAACGGCCGCAGGTGAGACAACGCCTCGGCGTCGGGAGTGTCGATGACGTGCAGGTATGCGAGCTCGTACCGGCGTAGTTCCGCGAGCAATCGTGAGTACACCTCCTTCCAATCGTCTTCCACGATGTCGTTCTCCGGGTTGCCCGGCGAAATCCGCAGAGCGACCCTGGCCGCGCCGATCTGGTCGGTGACGGCCGCCACCACCTCGAGCGGGAAGGCGAGCCGGCCGGTGACGGAACCGCCGTATCGGTCCGCCCTGCGGTTGGTGTTGCCGGCGAGGAACTCCTGGATGAGGTACCCGTTGGCACCGTGGAGTTCCACGCCGTCGAACCCGGCTTCGACGGCCCGGCGTGCCGCCGCGGCGAAGTCCTGGACGACCTCGCCGATCTCGTCTTCACTGAGCGCGCGGGGCTCGACCGTGTCCGTCCAGCCTTCGGCGGAGAAGATCCGCCCGGCCTGCCGGACCGCTGACGGCGCCACCGGCGTCCGGCCTGTCACGCCGGGATGGCTGACCCTGCCCGCGTGCCAGAGCTGCGCGAAGATCTGGCCGCCTTGTTCGTGCACGGCCCTCGTCACCTCACGCCAGGCCGAGGTCTGCTGCTCGGTCACCAGTCCTGGGATACCTGGGCCGCTCTTGCCGGTGCGGTCGACCCAGACACCCTCGCTCACGATCAAGCCGGCGCTCGCGCGTTGCGCGTAGTACTCGGCCGTCCTCGGATGTGGCACACCTGTCGTGTCATCGGCGCGGCCACGGGTCATCGGGGCCATCGCGATGCGGTTCGGCAGCTGGATCGCGGTGCCGCTGAATGCTTCGAGCAACCTCATGAACGCGAAGCTAAACCCTGACACCGGCGTCACGGTCAACCTCGGGTTTCCACGACTACTGTGGACTCATGCGGATCGGCGAACTGGCGGAACGGACAGGGGTGAGCGTCCGTTCGTTGCGGTACTACGAAACGGAAGGCCTGCTGCGTCCCGATCGATGCGGCAACGGCTACCGGACCTTCACCGAAGACGACATCGCCCGTGTTCTGCAGATCCAGCTCTTCTACTCGGCCGGGTTGTGCAGCGGCAAGATCGCGGAACTCCTTCCTTGTGTTTCCGGGGACCACACGCATTTGGTGCCTTCGCCGGGGATGACCGGCGAACTGGAGATCGCCAAGACCCGGATCCAGAACCAGATCTCCTTGCTCACCACCTCTCTGTCGGTTCTGGAGCGTGTCCTGGCCGCGGCCAAGGGGACCGACACCGCCGAGGTGCCGGTTCCTTCCCGGCCCGCCCGGCGACACCGGGGAATCCACGTCTGACCCGGATCACGCGTTCGGGTCGCGGCCCATCAGCCCGAGCAGCCTGTCCTGCAACGGCGCGTCTTCGGGCACCTTCACTTCGGGACCGAAGACGACGATGCCGGGTCCGAAAGCGCCGGGGATCCTCATCTGATCAGGGATCGCCTGCGCACCGGGCCACATCCTGGTGACCTCCTCCGGATCGATCGTGTCGTCCTGGCCGGTGGCACGAGCCAGGTCCCAGCCATGGACCACCATGTCGGCACTGACGACCTGGTCGATGTGCTGCTCGGCGGTCATCTTCCCCGCCGGGGTCTCGTGCTCGGTGGCCGCGAGCTCAGGATCGTCGAGTACGCCCTCGACATCGGCCCGAGCCGACTGGAAGGCCCCGAGCGGGTCTTCCTTGAGTGAAGGCGCCGGCCCGAGATCACGCCCGAGGGGGCGCAGCATCGCGCCGTGCATGTCGACGATGTGCCCGACGACATCCCTGGCGCTCCACTCCTCACACGGGGACCTGCTCTCCCACTGCCCGGCTTCGACGGCGGCGACCTTGCTCTCGAAGAGATCGGCTCGGAGGCGATAACGGTCCTTGATGGCGTTCATCGAGTTCACACCCTCGCCGGTGTGGCAACGACCTCGGCCAGCTTGTCGAAGCCCTCGCCGACCCCCCGCTCCATCCCGGATTCCAGCACGGCGTCCCGGATCCGCTTCGAGCCGTACCGCACCACCTGGGTCAGCGTGGTGACCCCGCCGTGTTCGACCAGCGTCAGAGTCGCCAAGGCCTGCCCTTCCGAGGCCTCGCAGTCCTCGTTCGTCTCGAGGGAGACGAGCTTTTCCGGACGGCTGACCTCCTGGTAGACGCCCTGCAGCAGCATCTCCATCCCGCCGCCGTGGCGCAGCCGGTAGCGCCATCGGCCACCGACCCGCAGGTCGATCTCGCATTCGACGACCTCACAGCCGTGCGGACCGAACCAACGGCATACCAGCTCCGGTTTGGTCCACGCGTCGAACACCAGCGTCCTCGGCGCGCCGAAGGACCTCGTCATGACGATCTCGAGATCGCCGGATTTCGTCACGCTGAGAGCGCGTCCCATCGTGCTGTTCCTTTCCGCTCGTGCGGTGGTCAATCGGTCTCGTCCCGGCGCTCCGGGTGTTGCGTCTCTCCTTCGAGGACGAGGTCCAACTTCGAGAAGGCCTCGTCCCAGTACCGGCGGTACCCGCCGATCCATTCGTTCGCGTTCTTCAGCGGCGTGGCCACGAGCCGGCAAGGGCGACGCTGGGCGTCACGCCCCCTCGCCACCAGCCCCGCCCGCTCCAGCACTTTCAGATGCTTGGAGATGGCGGGCTGGCTCATCGCGAACGGCTCGGCCAGCTCCGTCACCGTGGCTTCACCGTGCGAGAGCCGCGCGAGGATCGCGCGGCGGGTGGGGTCGGCGAGCGCCGCGAAGGTGACATCGAGCAGATCCTGCGGCAACGTCGCCCGCCTTTCAGTTCTCACGAATTCGAGTTCTCACGTTCGGCCCGGTCGGCGCCTGCGCGACCGTAGATAACCTTGCGGTTCCATAACCATGTGGTAATGTAGTTCGCATCGGATCGGCTTGTCAAGGGCGAACAGCAGGTCAACGCAGGAGAACACCGAACAGGAAGGAGGTGAGGCTGACGCGAGCACGTACCAAAGGGCACGCGGGCGCGTACTAAAGGGCAACTGGGGTTACCGTCGATGTCGGCATGGACGACGAACGAAAAGAGCCGATGAACTCCGGGCGACCGAAGACGACGAAGCGATGGTTGACCGTCATCCTGGGAACGGTCACCGTTCTGCTCACCAGCGTGCAATGCGGTACGACGGCCGAACAGGCCGGATCGGCACAGCCCGCGGGAACCACACCCCCACCGCGGATCGGCGCCACTACGAGCCCGTCCAGCTCAAGCCCGCCCTCGCCGTCACCGAGGGCCGAGCAGGCGCCTGACACGGGTTGCGAGGCCGTCATCGCCGGGATGAGCCCCCGGCAACGACTGGCCCAGCTGATGGTGGTCGGCGTGAACGCCGGCGACCCGCAAGCGGCGGTGAAGCTGGTGCGCGATCAGCAGGTCGGCGGGATCTTCCTCGGCGGCAACGAGACGGCCCTGCTGCAGAACCGCGCGCTGGACGAGGTGCAGCGGGCCGCGAAGGTACCGGTGTCGGTGGCGATCGACGAGGAAGGCGGCCGCGTCCAGCGGATCGACGACCTCGACGGCGCCATGCCCAGTGCCCGGAAGATGGCCGCGACCATGACACCGGCGCAGGTACGGGCGAAGGCCGCCGAACGAGGTCGACAGATGCGGGCTCGCGGCGTCACCGTCGACTACGCGCCCGACGCCGACATCACCGACCAACCGGATCGTGACATCGTCGGTGACCGGTCGTTCGGCGCGACCCCGGAAACAGCGCGCAAGTACGTCTTGGCGTTCGCGCAGGGCCTGCGGGACGCCGGGGTGCAGCCGGTACTGAAGCACTTCCCTGGGCACGGGCACGCCACCGGGGACTCCCACAAGGGACTGGTGCAGACGCCACCACTGGCCTCGCTGCGAAAGGTCGACCTGGTGCCGTATCGCGACATCGGCGAGTACGGCGAGGTCGGCGTCATGGTCGGGCATCTGGACGTGCCCGACTTGACCGGCGGCGCGCCGTCGACCCTGTCCTCGGCGGCGTACCGGCTGCTGCGGCAGGACTACGCGTTCGATGGCCCGGTGATCACGGACGATCTCGGGGCGATGAAGGCGATCACGTCGCAGTACCCGCTGCAGACTGCGGTGCTCAAGGCCTTGCAGGCAGGGGCGGATCAGGCGTTGTGGTCCTCCGGAGGCAACGTCAACACGGTGCTGACGACGCTGGAGCAAGCGCTTGCGTCCGGCGCCCTCCCGGCCGCGCGCGTCGAGGAGGCTTTGAACCGGGTGCTCGCGGCCAAACAGGCCTGCGGCTGACCGGCCGCGAGCTCCGGCGAGGTTGCCGGGCGAGGCCGTCTGACGGGTCGCCCGGTGGGGTGACAAGAAAAGCGGTCCGAAAACTCAATGAACACAATGCTGACCAGGCCCGAGCCGGGGGTGACCCTGATCACCGCCCCGCCGCCCGATCAAGGAGGATCGCGTGCCTGGTCCCACGAAGTACCTGCGTCATCTCGCGCTGACGGCCGCCACCGCTGCCGGACTGAGCCTGCTCGCCGCACCGGCGGCGTCGGCCGCGCCGTCGCCGATCGATCATCCGGTGCGGACCACCGGCTGTCACCGTCCGTCCCCGGTTCCCGCCGGGACGACGACACTGCGGACCGTGGCGTCCGGCGGCCTGGTCCGCGAGTACACGGTGCACGTTCCCGCGCGGTACCAGCCATCTCGGCCGTACCCGCTGGTGTTGTCGTTCCACGGACACAAGCGGACGTCGAAGTATCAGGAGGAGCTATCCGGATTTTCCGCGTATGACGCGATTTCCGTCTACCCGCAAGGACTTGTGGGCACCGACGGCGAATCGGCATGGACCGGCGCGCCCTACTCGGCGGCCGCCGACGACGTGCTCTTCACCAGTGATCTGCTGAACACGCTCCAGCGGGAACTGTGCGTCGATTCCCGTCGCATCTACGCGACGGGCAAATCGAACGGCGGCGGGTTCGTCGGTGTCCTCGCCTGTCGGCTGCCGGGCCGGATCGCGGCGTTCGCCCCGGTCGCCGGCGCGTTCTACCCGCAGGGCGGCGAGTGCCACCCGTCGCGGCCCGCTCCGATTCTCGACTTCCACGGAACCTCCGACACGACGATCCCCTACGCCGGGAATCCCGCCAAGGGCCTGCCTGCGCTGCCGGACTGGCTCGCCGCGTGGGCGGACCGGAACGGCTGCTTCTCCCGCCCGATCCAGTACTCGCCGAAGACCGATGTCACCGTCCAACGCTGGCTCGGTTGCTCGCTCCAGCACTACCGGATCGAGGGCGCGGGACATGTCTGGCCGAGTACGGCACCGAACAACGACTCCGCCACCCCGACCGTCATCAACGCGACGCCGGTCATCTGGAACTTCCTGCTCGCCCACCGCCTGCGTTAAAAATCCGTCTGGTTCCTTGCCGGTCCCGTCCATTCGGCGCTACCGTCGGACTGACCAGATGACCAGATAAGCAAATCTGGTCATGAAGTCAGAGACTGGGAGCGCACGTGGCAGAACGTCCGGACCGCACCGCCGGCCGCGCCGATCGCATCCTCGACGCGGCCGGCGTCCTGCTGTCGCGGCTGGGCTATCGCAAGGTGACCATCGAGGACATCGCGAGTCAGGCCGGCATCGGGAAGGGCACGATCTACCTGCACTGGCCCACCAAGGAAAACCTCTTCCACGCGTTGCTCCTGCGTGAATCCCTCCGGGCCGCCGAGAACCTTCTCGAACGGCTGGACGAAGATCCGGCGGAAGTGGTCCCGCATCGGTTCCAGCGGGCCGCGTTCCTGTTCACCCAGCGCAATCCGTTGCTCGGCGCGCTCATCACCGGCAACACCGAACTGCTGGGCCGGTTGAAGAAACATCCCTTGCAGGATCAGGACGCCGTCGTCTCCGAGCGGTATCTGAAGACGATGACCGACCGGGGTCTGCTGCGCGACGACATCCCGAACCTGCTGTTCTCCCTGCGTGCCTCGGCGCTGGGGTTCTACCTGATGGACAGCTTCACCACCGACGGCACCGGCCTCACACCCGAGGCGAAGGCCGACGCTCTCGCGCACATCATCCGGACGGCGTTCGAGCCGCCGGAGCCACCGTCCACGGCGAATCTGGCCGCCGCCGCGGCCGAAGCGATCGAAGCGTTCCGGGACCTGATCTCGTCCTATGACGCCTGGATCTACCGAAAGGACGGTACCGAGGAGCCTGCGTGATCCGAGCTCCTCCACCACGAGAAGAAGGGGGCAAGCCATGACCACGATCGCCGAAAACTGGGGCGTGCACAAAGACCAGTTCTGGCTTCGAGGTGAATTCCCGGACGAAGCGGTCGGTTTCGAATCCGAAACGGGCGCGTGGAACGTCTACGGCCACGCCGAGTCACTGAAGACTTTGAGCGATCCCAAGGTGTTCTCCTCCGACACCGCCCGTCTGATCCCCAAGGAGATGTCGCCGGACAAGGACCAGTTCATCGAGGGCAACCTGCTCCAGATGGATCCGCCGGATCACAAGAAGCTGCGCACGCTGGTCAGCCACGCCTTCACGCCGAAGGTCGTCGCGGACCTGGAGCCGCGGATCGCCGCGTTGACGAACGAACTCCTCGACGCCGTCGACGGCGCGGACTCGATGGAACTGGTGACCCACCTGGCTTACCCGCTGCCGGTGATCGTCATCGCGGAGCTGCTCGGCATTCCGGCGAGCGATCGCGACCTGTTCAAGGAATGGGTCGACACGCTGCTGCGCAACAGCCAGAAACGGTCGCTCATCGAACAGAGCGAGGAGGACAAGAGAGCCGCCGAGGAAACGCGTGAGCAGATCACGAACCTCGTCAACTATCTGGGCGAGCACGTCGACGATCGACGGAAGAACCCGCGTGAGGACCTGCTGACCAAACTCGTCGAGGCCGAGGTCGACGGCGTGAAACTCACACAGAACGAAGTCGTCAACTTCGCGAACGTGCTGTTGCTCGCCGGGCACATCACCACCACGATGCTGCTCGGGAACACGGTGCTGTGCCTGGATTCCCATCCGGACGAGTACCGGCGCGTCCGCGAGGACCGTTCGCTGTTGCCCGCCACCATCGAGGAATCACTGCGTTTCCTCAGCCCGTTCGCCCTCGTCGCCCGCGCCACGACGACCGAGGTCGAACTGGGCGGCCGGACGATCCCGGCGGACAGCATGGTGTTCACCTGGGTCGCGGCGGCGAACCGGGATCCGCGTACGTTCACGAATCCGGGCGTCTTCGATCCGGCGAGGGCGCACAACCCGCATCTCGCCTTCGGCCGCGGGATCCATTTCTGCATCGGCGCCCCGCTCGCCAGGCTGGAAGGCAAGACGGCGCTCAACATCCTGCTGGACCGGTTCCCGCATCTGCGCACCGATCCGGCGGTTCCGCCGTCGTTCATCCCCAGCCCGCACATGACCGGGGTGAACGAGCTCCAGCTGCTGCTGAAGCCCTAGCGGTCGGCGAACCGGGAGGCGAGCGGGACCACCACACGCGGAATCCGTTTGCCAGGCGTGTACCGAAGTTCGGTGATGTTGCCGTTCGGCACGGGATAGGTGTCGGCGAATGTGCGGAATCCGCGCATGGCCTCACTGTCCGGGGTGGTGATCCCGGTCAGCAGTGACCACATGACCGCGCGGATGAAGAGCCCGTGCGTGAAGACGGCGATCGGCCCTGGCTCCCGTTCTCCCAACCGCGCCAGGAATTCCTGGGTCCGGTCGAAGAGAGCGGCGAAGGATTCCGCGCCGTTCACGGCGTGGTGCGGATCGGCCCGGTCCCAGTAGGCCTCCGTATAGGGCTTGCGGGTGGCGGTGGTGGTGACCTGTCCATGGAGTTCGCCGAGGAAGGTGAACTCCTGGACAGGCCACTCCTCACGCTCCGCGCCGGGGAACCGCTCGATCGTCGGCTCGGCGGTCTGTCGTGCCCGTAAGAACGGCGACGTCACGATCAACCGAGGCGGTTCGGCCAGTGATTCCACGATTTCGAGGGCTTGCCGTCTGCCGAGTTCGGTCAGCGCCGACGCCCCCGGTTCGCCGCCGGGAAGACCCGCGTTGCTCTCGCTTTCCCCGTGCCTGATCAACCACACCCGTGCCACGATCGCCTCCTAGACCCCGTGTGCCATCGACGATCGCACCGGACGGAGTTGATCGCGACTTCCAGGATGCCCTAATCATCGCGGAAGCGGCGCGGCTTTCAGCTGTCGAACTGCCCCGGTGCGCGCCCCTGTCCCGCAGGGCCGCGGTACGCCTGCGCGATGTCCAGCCAGTGGTCCGCGAGGGCGCCTTCGGCACGGACGTCGAGGTCGTCGCGGTGACGGCGCCGCGTGACCAGGAGGCAGAAGTCCTCCGCGCTCCCGGTGACCCGCTGGCGGGAGTCCTCGGGCCCGAACGTCCACAGCTGCCCGGACGGCGCGGTGATTTCGAAGCGGAACTCCTGCTCCGGCGGGGTCAGGCTCCGTGCTTCGTAACCGAAGTCCCGCACCCGGACGGCGAAGCCGACGAGGTACGCGAGCCGATCGGTCCGCTCCGGGCGCACGCCCAGCGCGTCCGCGACATCCTGGCCGTGCGCGAACAGTTCCATCATCCCGGCGCAGGCCAGGATGGCCGGCGGCAGCGGGTTGACCAGCCACGGCACGACCTGGTCCGCCGGGACCGCGGCGAGTGCCTTGATGCCGGCGTCGCGCTCGGCGCGCCATCGGGTCAGCAGGACCTCGTTGGGGTCGCCGAGGTAGTCGTCCAGTGCCGCGTTGACGGCGGCGTCGAAGCCGCGCGCCATCGAGGTCTTCGCGAGTTCGGCGAACTTCCGCGGCTCGGCCGCGGACAGCCCGGCGATCTTGAAGATGAAGGAGAGATGCGCGATCTGGTGCTTGACCGACCAGCCGACCGCGGGCGTGGGCAGATCCCATCCCGCGTCGTCCAGATCGGCCACCAGGGCGTCGACCTGTTCGCCCTCCGTGGTGAGATCCCTGATCACGTACCGGAAGTCAGTCACCGTGCCGTCCTCTCGCCGTTTCCACCCTTTCGAATGATGCGGACGCGCCGCGCCGTCGTCTTCTCCTGGCGAGCCCCGTCGGAACCATGCCGGAAACACGAAGGCCTCCCCGCCACCCCGAGAATGGCGAAGGAGGCCTTTCACCGTCCGGCCGTCACATTCCGGTGCAGGCGGCCGTGGCGAACTCGCCGGAAGCGGTCTTGGTCGAAACCACCGCGCCGTCGACAGTGATCTTGCAGGTGACCGACCCGCCGGTCTCGCCGGTCGAGACGGTGAGCGTCCCGCCCTTGTAGACGCCCTTGTTCTCGACTTCCTTGTTCCACGGCAGCGCCGGCACCGTTTCGGTGAGGGGGTTGAGTACCTCGCCGTAGATGACCTCGACGTTCGTGGCGTCGCCGGTGATCTCGTAGGACACCTTCGCGGTGCGGTTGATCTCGTTGTTGACCTCGTCGACGGCCGCGTTGAACACGAAGATCCACACCACGCAGACCACGAGCCCGAGCGCGGACAACGCGATACCGGTGATGGAGAGCCCCTTGTTGGAGGCCTTTCCGTTCTTGACGCGGATCAGCCCGATGATCGAGAAGATCAGGCCGAGGACCACCAGCGGCCAGGCGATGACGCCGACGAACGGGATCGGGGAGAAGACCAGCCCCACCAGGCCGAGGACGAAGCCCGTGACGCCGATGCCGTTGCGGGGTGGCATCGGGCCGCCGGGGGCTTGCGGGGCCGGCGTGTAGGGGGTTTGCTGGGTCACGGGTTTTCCTTTCCAAAGGGATGAACGAGGCGGCATACAACCAGCGATCGCGAGGCCGCCGCGTCGTCCTCGGCGCGTGAACCCGGTACGACGAAAGTCGTAATCCGCGCTCTTCGAAGGATCGATTCCGCTGATGCGGGAGACCAAGCCACCTTGCGTACGCTCAGCGCATGGCAAGGCGTGTGCTCGGGGTGGTGCTCACCGTGGTGGCGGTCGCGGTGTGCGTGATCAGCAGCATTTTCGTCTTCAGCGCCCAGGGTTATCTTCCGGCGACGAAATCGTTCGATCCGACTTGGTGGTCCACGCTCGGCTTCTTCACCGGGATCGCGGCGGCCGTCATGCTCTGCTGGCGGCACAAATGGCCGGAACTCGTCCTCGGCATCGCCCTCGTACCACCACTTTGTTTCCGTTCCGACGCGCTGGCCGCGTTGGTCGCCCTCGCCGCCTTGGCCGCGCATCGCCGCGACCGTCTCATGTGGATCGGGTCCGTACTTGTCTACTTCGCCACGGCATGGGCCCTGTTCGGCGACGCCAACCGCCATCCCGACGTGACCATCGCGGGCCAGATCGTCGGCAAGCAGTTCTCCGCCGTGCAGCTGATGGGGACGCTGACGGTCGCCGTCGTGATGACGGCCGTCCCGCTCACCGTCGGGGTCGTCCGCGGGATGCAGGACACGCTCGCGATCCGTGAGGCCAAGGAAGAGGAACTCCGCGCCGAAATGACCCGTCGCGCGGAACGCACCCGGATCGCGCGCGAGATGCACGACGTCCTCGGGCACCGGCTTTCCCTGCTGTCCCTGCAAGCAGGCGCGCTCGAAGTCGGTAAGGGACCGGCGACGACGGAAGCGGCGAAGACCGTCCGCACGACCGCACGCCAGTCGCTCGAAGATCTGCGGCAGGTCATCGGTGTCCTCCGCGACGGCCAGGGTTTCGGCGAAAACGGCGAGAGCGGCACCCATCCCGAACCACCGCAGCCGACGCTGGCGGACATCCCCGAACTGGTCGCCAACGCCCGTCGGGCCGGGCTGGGGGTCAACGTGACGATCCTGCTCGACGACGCGGGCGGCGCGCCGGCACTGCTCGGCACGACCGCGTACCGGATCGTCCAGGAGTCGCTGACCAACATCCTGAAACACGCGCCGGGCGCGGCGGCCGAGGTTTCGGTACGAGGAGGGCCGGGAAGCGGGGTCACCGTCGAAGTCGTCAATCCACTGCCCGCGACGCCCACCGCGGGGAAGCCGCCGGGCGCGGGCGCCGGGCTGACCGGGATCGGCGAACGCGTCACCCTGATCGGCGGGAACGTCAGCGCCGGGCCCACCGAAGAGCGCACATTCGCCGTTCGGGCTTGGCTACCGTGGGGACACCACTAACCTGGCTGGGTGAACCAGCGCCCACTGCGAGTGCTGCTCGTCGATGACGACCCCCTCGTGCGAACCGGTTTGTCGATGATCCTGTCCAGCACGGACGACATCCGGGTCGTCGCGGAAGCGGGCGACGGCGACGAGGCCGTGCCGAAGGTGACCATGCACGCTCCCGACATCGTGCTGATGGACATCAGGATGCGGCGGATGAACGGGCTCGCGGCGACCGCGGCCGTCACCGCGCTGCCCAATCCGCCGAAAGTGCTCGTGCTGACCACCTACGACCTCGACGAGTACGTCTTCGACGCGCTCGGCGCGGGCGCCAGCGGGTTCCTGCTGAAAGAGGGCTCTCCCCAGGAGATCATCGACGCGGTGCGCGTGGTCGCGGCGGGTGAGGCGATGTTGTCCCCGCGGACGACGCGGAAACTCATCGGGCATTTCGTCGCGGCACGGGTGAGCCCTCGCCGTCATCGGGCACGGGCCGGGCTGAGCACCCTGACCGAACGTGAACGGGAGATCGTCACCGCTGTCGCCCAGGGCGGGACCAACGCCGAGATCGGCGCGGAACTGCACCTGAGCGAGGCGACGGTGAAGACCCACATCACCCGGATCTTCGCGAAACTCGACGCGAACAACCGGGTCCAGCTGACGATCTTCGCCTACGAAGCCGGGCTTGTCGCTCCCTGACGGTCCGTCGCGAGCAACCCGGCGACGACGGTCGCCCAGAGGACCACGGCACCGCCGAAGCCGGGCACGAGCTGCCAGGCCGCCGTCCAGCCCGCGGTCGCGAGCACCGCGGCCAGCACGGCGACACCGCACAACGCGGCGCTCAGCACCAGGAAACGCCGCGAGCCGAACAACTTCGCGAACGGCAGGAAGTGCAAGCCGACCACGAAGAGCACCCACGCGGGCACGGCTTCGGGAAGTTCGAAGACCGCCGAGAACACTCTCGCTCCGGCGAAGATCCCCACCAGCATGAGCAGGACGGCGATTCCGTATCGCCTGCCGAACGGGCTTTCCTCTCGCCCGCCGCCCGCGGGCAGCCCGGCACCACGGCGGGCGGTCAGCACGAGCCAGCCCGCCAGTCCCAGCACCGCGGCGACCCCCACGACGATCAGCGGCGTCGATCCGCCGGAGACGGAGGAGGCGCCGAAGAACCACCAGGCGGCCCCGAATCCCACGCCGATCGCGGAACTGATCAGCAATGTGATCAAGTGCCCCTTGGTGAACTGTCCGTCCGTCATCGCTCCTGGGTCTCCTCCTCCCCCCGGCGGAACAGTACCCGTGGGCTACGCGAGCCCGGCGAGGATGGCCGCGGCCTCCCGCGGATGCATGAGGAAGCGGACGTGGCTGCTGTCCAGCGACCGCACGTCGGTCGGGTTGTCCGGGGTGAGCGCGTCCGCCTCCTTGATGAAACGGTCCTGAAGCGCGAGCGGCATCGACAGGTCCCCGGTGAGCCTGATGTAGGTGCGCGGGATCCGGCCCCACGTGGCGGCGTCGGCGCGTTCGGTGCCCGCGTCGAGGCTCTCGTCCGGTTCGAGGGTGTTGAGGTAGGCGAAGAACTCCTGCTCGGTGCCGTCTTCGAGCATCGCGGTCTTCAACGCGGCCAGCAGGGCGGGGTCGGCCGTGCGCCAGTTCATCCGGAGCGCGCCGAGTTCGGCGGGGTTCGCGACGACGACACCGCCGACGTCGTTCAGCGCGCTGCTCGCGTTCTCCGGTCCCTGCATGTACTCGCCCACCGTCGCGTCGACGCAGCACCACGCGGAGATGTAGACGATCCGGGCGATCAGATCCGGGACGGCGTTGCCCGCCCCGGTGAGCGGGATCCCGCCGCGACTGTGCCCGACCAGGATGACCGGCCCGTGCTCGGCGGCCTTGCGCACGACGTCCACCACATGCTCGACGACTTCGGCGGAGGTGACGCCCGCCTGGCTCGACGGTGCCGTGGCCAGCGCCGCGAGGTCTTGCGGCGCCTGGTACGCCGCGTGGAACCCGGCGCTGAAGCCGTGTCCGGGGAGGTCGACGGCCAGCGTGCGGTGGCCGAGCAGGGCGAGCTCGCGTTGCAGCGGGTTCCAGGTGAAGGAGTTGCAGTTGGAGCCGTGGACGAAAACGTAAGTCGGAGTCACGTTCGCATCCTGACATCCCCGCTTTGCCCGGCCGATGATCCTGGGTCGAAGGTCATGCCGATCACAGGTCATCGCGATCCGGCAGGCCCTCTCCACGCCTGTCAGACAGGTAACTTGGTCGCATCTGACATCACCGTGGAGTCACGAGATGTAACGCAGGAGCTTCGGTCGACGACCTAGCTCCACGCAGCACAGCGAGAGCTTCTGGGGAAGGTGCGGCTCCGCCGCCGAGGGACAGATCATCTGGAGGACACCACCATGGAGATCGCAGAGCGCGCACAGGCTCTGGCTCTGAAGATTCGGAAGCACAAGGCTGACATCCAGACGGAAGAAGCCACCAAGAACGCTTTCGTGATGCCCTTCATCAGCACCGTCCTCGGGTACGACGTCTTCAACCCCGCCGAAGTAATCCCCGAATTCACTGCGGACGTCGGCACCAAAAAGGGCGAGAAGATCGACTACGCCATCGTGCACGACGGACAAGTGCAGGTTCTGGTCGAGGCCAAGAAGATCAATGATCCCCTTCGCATCGAGCACGCATCCCAGCTCTTCCGGTACTTCGCTGTCACGAACGCGAGAATCGCCATTCTCACGAACGGCGAGACGTACCAGTTCTACACCGACCTGGACGCGCCGAACCGAATGGACGCGAAGCCTTTCCTGGTGCTGGACTTTTCGGATATCGACGACACTCTGCTCCCCGAACTGGCGAAGTTGAGCAAAGAGTCCTTCAACCTGGACTCGGTCATCAACGCGGCCGAGGAGCTCAAGTACATCGGTCAGATCAAACGGATCCTCGCGACCCAGTTCAAGACGCCGGAGGACGAGTGGGTGAAGTTTCTGGCAGGCCGGGTCTACGAAGGGTCATTCACCCAGCGAGTGCGTGACCAATTCGCTCCGCTTGTGGACAAGGCGGCACGCCAGTTCCTCAACGAGCAGGTCAACGACCGGCTGAAGAACGCGCTGGGCGGGCCTGATTCGTTCGTCAGTGTTTCCACCGGCGCAGCTGATCTACCCGAGCAGGACGTTCCAACCGAGAATTCGCCTGCGGCACTCTCGGAAACAAGGCCGCGTGACAGCAACGGCGATGTGGTCACGACCGAAGAAGAACTCGAAGGATACCGGATCGTACGCGCCATCGTCTGCGGAGAAGTACCGGCGGCGAGGATCGTCGCGCGTGACACGAAAACCTATTTCGGTGTGCTGTTGGACGACAACAATCGCAAGCCCATCGCTCGGCTGTGGTTCAACCGCGCGAAGAAGTATCTCGGCGTCTTCGACGAAAACAAGGTCGAGACACGTGTCCCCATCGAGACGGTCGAGGAGATCTACCAGCACGCCGACCAGCTCCGGAAGACTGTGGCCCGATACAACTCCGCAGCCTCCTCCGAAGCCAAGTCGGCCGAAGCCGCGGAGCCGAACTTCGCCGATTCGTCGCTCAATCCGCGATGAGCACCTGTCCCTCCCCGTCGAACCGGTAGCCGACCCCGCGCACCGTCGTGATCGGCGTCAGCGCGGGTTCCAGCTTCCCGCGGATCTTCCGGACGTGGACGTCCACGGTGCGCCCGTTACCCCCGGACAGGCCCCACACCTGCGCCATCAGAGTGACGCGGTCGAAGACACGGTCCGGATTCCGGCTCAGGAACAGCAGGAGATCGAACTCCAGCCTGGTGAACTCCAGCGCCTCGCCCCGCAGCAGCACCCGCCGCGCGTCCGGCTCGATGCGCAGTGGCGGCGCGGACTCGTCGAGGCGGCGACGCCGTCCGGCGAGTTCGACGACCTGACCGGAATTCGCTTCACCGGCGCGGAAGGTCCGTGCTGTCAAGGTCACCCCGACAGTGTCCTCAAAGGACTCAAGCAGGCGCGCGGCGATCGCGGCGGCGTGCTCTGAATCGGTGCTCACCCGTAGCGCCAGGGTCAGCTCGACGGTCGGCTCACCGCTCACCGCGATCGACCGGGTCATCTCACACCACCTTGACCGGATGCCGGACGACGGCATCGAACAGGTAGCCCTGGGTGTTGAGCGGGGTGACGTCCGGCTGGGTGACACCGGTGATGTCCGTGGCCCGCGCCCGCAAGGTGCGGGCGCCGGGAGCACCGGGGCGCCACGGGATTTCCCAGCGTTGCCAGCCCCGGTCCGCGGCCGTGCCCACGAACTTCGCGTGCCGCCAGCCTTCGCCCGTGTCGACTTCGACCCGCCGGATCCGGCCGTTGCCCGACCACGACCGGCCGCGCAGCACCTGCCTGCCGCCGGCCTCGAACTCCGCGTTCCACGGCAGTTCGAACGCGCTCTTGACCACCTGCCGGGTCACGACGGTTCCCTCCGCCGGATAGTCCGGTCCGAGCAGCCGGTAGTACTGCGTGTTCCACGGCGACACCAGTGGCGTCTCCGAGACTTCGATGCGGCCCAGCCATTTGATCGACGAGATCCCGATCCAGGACGGTACGACGAGCCGGACCGGATAGCCGTGGTCCGGCGGGAGCGGTCGCCCGTTCATCTCGTAAGCCAGCAAGACGTCCTGCAGTGCTTTCGCGACCGGCAGCGGGCGCCGCACCTTCCCCAGATTGGTCCCGCCGGTGACGTAATCGGCGTCGAGTCCTTCCGGGAGCACGTCCACCGCGTGCCGCGTCAGCCCCGCCCTGGCCAGCACGGTGGAAAGCCGGACACCGCGCCAGCGCGCGACCCCGATCGCGCCGAGCTTCCACGCCGTGCCGGACACCGCCTGCCCTTGCTGGCCGGTGAAATAGCTCCGCCCGTTGCCCGCGCATTCGATGGCGACGGTGATCGTCTCCGAAGGCAATCGGCGAAGGTCGTCGTAGGTGAACTCGACGGGCTTGTCCGCCGTCGGAGCGCCGCGCAATCCGGTTCCGAAGAGCTTCAGGCGCCAGGCTCCGGCGTCGATCGACGGGGTGGCGGTGTGGTTTCGCACGAAGAACCGCTCGACCGGCGTCAAGTAGCCCTGGCCGCTCAGTGCTTCCCAACGCGTCTCCGCATTGGTGCCGTACACCTCGAAGATCTCCGGCGGCAAGGGCTTCACGATCGGCGCGGCGGCCGACGCGGTCCCTGCCGGAAGCGCTCCGAGCGCCGTCATCGCGAATGAGCCACCGGCCGCCAGCCGGAGCAGCCCCCGCCGCGATAGCGCTTCCCCAGCGCGCCACTGCGCGAGCCGTGTGCGGTCGTAAGTGGCTTCGTCGGTCAGGCCGGTTCCGGTCATGCGGCTCATTGTCGGCAGCGGCCGTCCGCCTGGACCAGCATGTCCACAGAGCGGAACGTGTTGTGCCCCGGACGGGGATCGAACCCGCACTGGGTCGATTTTAAGTCGACTGCCTCTGCCAGTTGGGCTACCGGGGCACCGACAGCCTAGGCGATGACACCCGAAACGCCGTGAAGGCCTCCTTCCCTACGTTCAAGGTAGGGAAGGAGGCCTTCACGGAGCTACGACCTCAGGACTTCGACAGCCTGTCGAACTCCTCGCGCGGGTTGTTGATCTGGCCGAGCGAGATGACCTCGCGCCGGAACAGACCGCCGAGCATCCAGTCGAACAGGATGCGGATCTTGCGGTTCCACGTCGGCATCGCCTTGAGGTGGTACGCGCGGTGGAAGAGCCAGGCCGGGAAGCCCTTGATCTTCAGGTTCAGCGCGTCGGCGACACCCTTGTGCAGGCCGAGGCTGGCCACCGCACCCAGGTTCTTGTGGTAGTAGTCCTTCGGCTTGCCGCCGCGGATCACCTTGATGATGTTCTTCGACAGCAGCCGGGCCTGGCGAACGGCGTGCTGCGCGTTCGGCGGGCAGGTCGCGGTCGGGTCCTGCTCGGTACGCGAGAGGTCCGGCACGGCGGCGTTGTCACCGGCGGTCCAGACGTCGGGGTGCCCGACGACCTGCATCGCGGCGGTGGCCTCGACGCGGCCGCGCTTGTCCAGCGGCAGATCCGAGGTCGCGAGCACCGGGTTCGCCTTCACGCCGGCGGTCCAGATGATCGTGTCGGTGTCGAACTCGGTGCCGTCCGAGAGCACGACGTGGCCGTTCTCGAACGACTTCGCCGCTGTCGACAAATAGACTTCGATGCCGCGCTTCTCGAGCTGCTCGACGGTGTACACACCGAGCGTCTCGCGCACCTCGGGGAGGATCCGCCCGGCCGCCTCGACGAGCACCCAGCGGATGTCCTCGACCTTGAGGTTCGGGTAGTAGTTCTCCACCGCGAAGCGGGTCATGTCCTCGAGCTCGGCGAGCGCCTCGATACCGGCGAAACCACCACCGACGACGGTGAACGTCAGCAGGCGCTTGCGCTGCTCGGGGTCGAGCGTGCTGGCGGCCTCGTCCAGCTTCGTCATGACGTGGTTGCGCAGGTAGATCGCCTCGCCGATGGTCTTGAAGGCGATACCTTCCTCGACCAGGCCAGGGATCGGCAGGATGCGCGCCACGGCGCCGAGCGCGACCACGAGGACGTCGTAGTTCAGCTGCTCGACGTGCCCGTCGGCGGCTTCGACCGTGACGGCCTTGCGCTCGTGCTCGATCTTCGTCACGCGCGCGGTGAGCACGTGACAGCGCTTGAGCACGCGCCTGAGCGGCACGACCACGTGCCGCGGTTCGATCGCACCGGCCGCCGCCTCGGGCAGGAAGGGGGCATAGGTCATGTGCGGCTGCGGATCAACGACCGTCACGGACGCTTCGTTGGCCCGGAGCATCTTCTGAAGCCCGTACGCCGTGTAGAGCCCGACGTACCCACCACCAAGGACGAGGATCCGTGTCGGTTCCGACTTAACACCAGCCATATTCCTATAGTCGCACCCATCAGCTGAGATCGCTCGTGTACCCCATCCCGCTGTGACCAGCGTCGCCACGGTTTCCGCACCGATTCAGTTCAGCCCGGCCGCCGAGGTCGCGGCGGCCAGGACGTCGCACACCATGTCAAGCGTCAGCCTGCCGGTCTGGACATTGCGCTGCGACACGTGGTAACAGCCGAAAAGGCGCAGGTCGCCGAGCTTCGCTTCGACCCCGTGGCCGAATTTCGGGCGTGGCGCGGGCACCGGCCAGCCCGCCTCGGCGAGCACCGGCAGCAGCGCCTGCCAGCCGAACGCGCCGAGCACGAAGACGGCCTTGAGCGTCGGCTTGAGCAAGGTGAGCTCTTCGGCCAGCCAGGATCGGCAGGTGTCCCGTTCCTCAGGTGTCGGCTTGTTGGCGGGTGGCGCGCATCTCACCGGGGCGACCATCCTGGTCCCCCGGAGTTCCAGGCCGTCACCGATGCGGGTCGACGTCGGCTGCGAGGCGACACCGACCCGGTGGAGGGCCTTGAACAGGACGTCGCCGGATGGGTCGCCGGTGAACATGCGGCCGGTCCGATTCGCGCCGTGTGCCGAAGGAGCCAGGCCGACGATGGCCAGTGACGCGTCCGGCGGGCCGAATCCGGGCACGGGCCGGGCCCAATAGGTCTCGTCGGCGAAGGCCGCGCGTTTGACCACGGCGATCTCCTCGCGCCACGCGACCAGCCGGGGACAGGCGCGGCAGCCGACGACCTCGGCGTCGAGTTCGGCGAGGGACCTCATAGCGTCTCTTTCAACGCGTCGCGGGCGAGGCGGTCCGCGAGACGGGTCGTCTCCGGCTGCCGGAACTCGGGGCACAGCCCCAGCACCTGACGGCACGCGTTGTCCAGGGAGATCTTGTGGCCGACGGAGACGTAAACGGGTTTCACGCCGTCCTGGGTGCGCAGGACCGCGCCGACGACCTCCCCGTCGTCCAGCAACGGCGCCCGCGAGCCGCGTTCGGCGCCGGGCTCGCCGTGCTCGCCGACGAACCGCGTCTTGCCGACTCCGATGGACGGCAGGCCGGTCACGACCCCGACATGGCAGGCCAGCCCGAACCGGCGCGGGTGGGCCAGTCCGTGCCCGTCGCACACCAAGAGGTCCGGGACGTGCTCGAGGCCGCGGAGGGCGTCGAGCAGCGGTGGCAGCTCGCGGAAGGCGAAAAGGCCCGGTTCGTACGGGAACGAAACCCGTGAAACGACGGTCCGCTTTTCCACGACGCGGAATCCGGAGGTCTCGAGCGTGACCGCGGCGGCGGCGATGAGATCGGTGCCCTCGTCGTAGGCGACGTCCAGCCCGGTGACCGTGACGATCTTTTGTGGACAGCGATCCTCGAGATCGACCAGGCCACGCAGGGTTTCCTGGATTTCGATCGCCTGGCCGGGGGTGTTCGGGCGATCATGCGCCGTGACGATGTCCACACCTACAGAGTGCCAGTAAGTTGGAAGCATGCCGGACACCAATTCCGAATCGAACACCGTGAAGGCCACCGACGAGAAGGACGCCCCGTCGGTGGAGACCAAGGTCGAGCCGACCGACGACCTGGTCGCCACGAAGCACACGCTGACACTCAAGCGGCGCAAACTCGCCTACACCGCCCGGACCGGGCGGATCGTGCTGCGGAAGGAGGTCGTCACCGACGGGAAGTCCGAGGGCCACCAGGCCAAGGCCGAGGTGTTCGTGACCGCCTACACGCTCGACGACGCGGAGCCCGGCTCGCGCCCGGTCACGTTCGCGTTCAACGGCGGGCCCGGTTCGGCGAGCGTCTGGCTGCACATGGGCCTGCTCGGCCCGCGCCGCGTGCTGTCCGGCGACGTCGACGACCCGGTCTCCCCGCCGTACGGGCTGACCGACAACCAGGAAACCCTGCTGGCGCACAGCGACCTCGTGTTCATCGACCCGGTCTCGACCGGCTACTCGCGCGCCGTGGACGGCGAGAAGGCCAAGGAATACCACGGGTTCACCGCCGACATCGAGTCCATCGGCGAGGTCATCCGGCTGTGGGTGTCGCGTGAACAGCGCTGGCTCTCGCCGAAGTTCCTCGCGGGCGAGTCCTACGGCACGCTCCGCGCGGCCGGGCTGGCGTCGCATCTCCAGGAACGCCACGGGATGTACCTGAACGGGCTCCTGCTGATCTCGTCCGTGCTGGACCTGGGCACCCTGCGGTTCACCGAGGGCAACGACCTGCCGTACTCGCTCTACGTGCCGACGTACGCGGCGATCGCGCACTACCACGGATTCCACGGCGACCGCCCGCTCGACGACGTCCTCGCGGACGCCGAGGACTTCGCGGCCAAGGAACTCCCCTGGGCCCTCGCACGCGGCGCCCGTCTGTCCACACAGGACCGGGCCGAAGCGGTGGCGACACTCGCTTCACTGACCGGGCTGAGCGAGTCCTATGTGGACCGCGTCAACCTGCGGATCGAGCACGTCCGGTACTTCACCGAACTGCTGCGCGACAAGGGCCTCACCGTCGGCCGGATGGACGGCCGGTTCACCACCTGGGAACCCGACGGCGGCCGCGAGCACATGAGCGACGACCCGTCGATCTCGCGGATCATCGGCGCTTACACGGGCGGGCTCAACCATTACGTGCGCGCCGAACTCGGCTACGAGAACGACTTGCCGTACGAAATCCTCTCGACGGACGTCTTCAAGGCCTGGTCCTACTCGGACTTCGAGGGCCGCTCCGTATCTTCCGTGGACTCTCTTGCCTCGGCGATGCGCGCGAACCCGCACCTGCGGGTGCATGTCGCTTTCGGTCACTACGACGGTGCGACGCCGTACTTCGCTTCGGAGCACGTGCTGGCGCGTTTGCAGATTCCCGAGGAACTGCGGGAGAACATCGACACGGCTTACTACCCGGCGGGGCACATGATGTACGTGAACGAGGAGTCACGGGTGCGGCAGGCGAAAGACCTGGCCAAGTTCATCAAGGGCGCTTCAGGGAAGTAGTGATGTGCTCGTGAGTGGTAAGGACGGTGCAGAACCGTCCTTACCACTCACGAGCGTGACGATCAGCCTCGCAGGAACTCCGAGCCACGCGTCACGGCCGACCAGGCGTCGACGGCACCATGGCCGTAGAAGCCGTTGAACGAAGCGTCACCGGTGCAGGTCGCGGTGAACGACGCGTCCCGGCCTTCCTTCAGGTAGTCGACGGTCCGGGGCACCGGGCAGGCGATGTCCGAAGCCGTGCCTTCGAGCACCCGCTGCACCGCGTCCGGGTCCATCCCGAAGTCACGCGAACCCTTGCCGTACTGCGAAACGATGAGCGCCGCGACACCGGTCGCGTGCGGCGACGCCATCGACGTCCCCTGCAGCCACTGGTAGTAACCGACGCGGCCGTCGGCGGCGGTCGCCTTCTGGATCCCGGCGGTGACACCGGCGGGCGTGATATTCCCGGCCGCGTCGATGTTGCCTTCGGCGACGCCGACGTTGCGCGGATACGTCGAGAGGATCTCGTTCTCGACGGTGCGGTACCACGGGGTGCCGAAGTAGTCACGGAAGTATCCGCCGGGGGCGGACACCGAGATCTGCTCGACGCCGTAGTTCGAGTAGTCCGCCTTCGCCTGCGAAGGACCGAAGGACGAGACGCCGATCGTGTGCGGGCCTTCGATCGGCAGCGAGAGGCAGCTGTTGTCGATCTGCCGCGGATGCGTGCTGTTCGACGGGTAGCCAGGGCTCGACGCGTCCGGCTGCGGGGCGGCGAGGTCGCTGTGCTGGTTGCCCAGCGAGACGACCTGGGTGACACCCTTGCGGTGCGCGTAGTTCAGCGCACGGGTCGTGGCCTCGATGATGGTGCGCTGTTCGGCCTGCTGCGCGGGCGTGTCCGCGGGGTTCGCGGCACAGTTGTACAGCCAAGGATCCGTGTAGAAGCTCATGTTGACGACGTCGATACCGGCGTCGCCGGCGTAGGTGATCGCGTCCACGGTCGACTGCAGGAAGAAGAAGCCCGAGTCCTGCCCGGCGCGGATGTTCACCAGCGTCACGTTCGGCGCGACGCCCGAGACACCGAAACCGTTCGCGGCGGCGCCGATGGTGCCGGCGACGTGCGTGCCGTGCCCGTTGTCGTCGTGGTCCACCGGGTCCACACAGCCGCGGAACTCACACGGGCCGTCGACGACGGCGCCATTGACGTCGGAAACGATGTCCTTCGTGAAGTTCCGCGACGCCGCGCGGTCGAAGTTCGGCGCGATGTCCGGGTGGCTCGCGTCGACACCGGTGTCGATGATGCCGACCTTCACCCGCTTGTCACCGGGCTGCTTGGTCCGCGAAAGGTCCGAGCGGACCGACTTGAGGCCCCAGAGCTGATCGTCGAGCGGGTCCATGCCGACGGCCTTCGGCTGCGCCGGCTTCTTGGCCGACGCGGCGCCGCGGCTCTCCTTCTCGACGGCGTTCGGCTTGACCTTCGCCTTGCCGTCCTTCGGCGCGACGCCGATCGGCTTCGCTTTGGCCGCACCGAAAACCGAGCGGTCGGCGGAGACCCGTTCGGCGAATCCGTTGGCGGGCGCGGTCGCGGTGATCAAGCCGACCGCGGCGTTGCTGGTCACGACGGTGCCACCGGCGGCGCGGACCGCCCTTTCCACCGACGCGACGCTCTGCCCGTCACGCGCCAGGACGGAGAATTCGGTCGCCGCGCCGGAAAGCGCCGGCTGCGCGGACGCGACCGGAGTAGCGACGATCGCACCGAACAGCGGTACCGCGAGCGCGATCACGAGAGATCTGGGTCTTTTCACTTCCTGCCTCCTGAAGAAACGATTCATGAAAACTACGTCAGCGTTCTCCACTTATCAAAGAAGTCCCTACGAAAGTCAGGGGACGACCGTTTTCTCCTCCGCGAAATGGCAGGCGGACAAATGCCCGCCTGCCCGCGTGATCAATTCGGGTTCCTGATCGGCGCAGATGTCCTGCGCCTTCCAGCACCGGGTGCGGAACCGGCAGCCGGACGGCGGATCCAGCGGGCTGGGCACGTCGCCTTCCAGGCGGATGACCTGCCGCTGCCCGCGCAACGCCGGATCCGCGACCGGCACCGCGGACAGCAGCGCCTGCGTGTAGGGGTGCGAGGGATGTTCGTAGATCTCCTCTTCCGTCCCCATTTCCACGATCTTGCCGAGATACATCACCGCGACCCGAGTGGAAAGGTGACGGACAACGGACAGATCGTGTGCGATGAAAACGTAGGAGAGACCGAATTCCTTCTGCAGTTCACCGAGCAGGTTCATCACCTGCGCCTGGATCGAAACGTCCAGCGCGGAAACCGGTTCGTCGCAGATGATGACCTTCGGCCGCAACGCCAGCGCCCGCGCGATCCCGATGCGCTGACGCTGCCCGCCGGAGAACTGGTGCGGATAGCGGTTGATGTGCTCGGGATTCAGCCCGACGACGTCGAGCAGCTCCCGCACCTTCGCCGCCCGCGATCCCTTCGGCGCCACCTCGGTGTGGATTTCGAACGGTTCACCGATGATGTCGCCGACGGTCATCCGCGGGTTCAGCGAGGTGTACGGATCCTGCAGCACGATCTGGATCTCGCGCCGCAGCCGCCTGAGTTCCGCTCCCCGCAATGCGAAGATGTCGCGGCCTTCGAAGGTCGCGAGGCCGCCCGTCGGCTCCTCCAGCCGCATCAGCACCTGGGCCAAAGTGGACTTCCCGCAACCGGATTCCCCCACCACACCAAGGGTTTCCCCCGGCATGAGCTCGAAGGAGACCCCGTCGACGGCCTTCACCTGGCCGATCGTGCGCTTGAAGAGGATCCCGGCTCGCACCGGGAAGTACTTCACCAGGTTCTCGACCCGCAGAATGGGCTCAGACACGACCGCTCACCACCTCGTCGGCGAAATGGCATGCGCTGACCCGGCCGAAACCGAGGGTGTGCAGGGCAGGCCGTTCGGACTCGCACCGGCTCTGGGCCCGCAGACAGCGCGGATGGAACGGGCAGCCGGGCGGCACGTTCAGCAGGCTCGGCGGCAGGCCCTTGATGGTCTCCAGCGTCTGTCCTTTGAGATCGAGCCGCGGCAGCGAGGCCATCAGCGCCTCGGTGTAGGGATGCCCCGGCGAGCGGAACAACTCGGTGACGTCGGCCTGTTCGACGATCCGGCCCGCGTACATCACCGCGATCCGGTCGGCGACCTCGGCGACCACCGCCAGGTCGTGGGTGATCAGGATCAGCCCCATCCGCCGTTCGGCCTGGATCTCCGCCAGCAGGTCCATGATCTGGGCCTGCACGGTGACGTCGAGCGCGGTCGTCGGCTCGTCCGCGATCAGCAGATCGGGGTCGAGCGCGAGCGACATGGCGATCATCGCGCGCTGCCGCATCCCGCCAGAGAACTGGTGCGGGTACTCGCGGACGCGGCGGGCGGCGGCGGGGATGCGCACGATGTCGAGCAGTTCGATCGCCCGCTTACGAGCGTCCTTTTTGGACATCCCGAGCCGGACCCGCAGCTGCTCTTCGATCTGGAATCCCACGGTGAAGACGGGGTTCAGCGCGGAGAGCGCGTCCTGGAAGATCATCGCGATCTCCCCGCCCCGCACCTCACGCCGCCGTTCTTCGGTGGCGGTGAGCAGATCCTCGCCGCGGTAGCGGACGGCGCCGCCGGTGACGACGGCGGGCGGGCTGTCCAGGATGCCCATCACCGTCTGCGCGGTCACGCTCTTGCCCGAACCCGATTCTCCCAGCACGGCAAGGGTTTCCCCGGCGCGCACGGAGTAGTCGACTCCGTTCAGCACGGTCGCGACACCGTCGGACGTGCGGAATTCGACGTGGAGGTCTTCCACCTCTAGCAGCAATTCGTCGGTCACAGCCGATCACCGGGCCTTCGGGTCGAGCGCGTCGCGGATCCCGTCACCGAGCATGACGAACGCGAGCACGGTGATGGTGACGAACCCGGCCGGGAACAACAGCATGTGCGGGTTCACCCGGAAGTAGTCCCGCGCGTCGCTGATCATCACGCCCCACGAAACGACCGGTGGCCGCACGCCGACACCGAGATAGGCCAGCGTCGCCTCCGCGCCGATGAACGCGCCGAGCGCGATGGTGCCGTAGACCAGCACCGGCGCGACCGTGTTGGGCAGCAGGTGCCGGAACACGATGCGCGGCGTGCTCGCGCCGAGACCGCGCGCGGCCTTGACGTAGTCGAGCTGCTTGGCCACCAGCGTCGCCGACCGCATGATGCGCATCGCCACCGGCCAGCTCAGCGCGGCGATCGAAACGACCACCTGCACGATGATGGTGACCGCGCCGGGGTTCGAGCCGGGTGCGTTGAACGTGGTCAGGATGACGATCGCGCCGAGCACGAACGGCAGCGCCGCGAAAATGTCGCCCACCCGCGAGAACAGGCTGTCGATGAGACGCCCGTAGTACCCGGCGACGATCCCGACCACCGAGCCGATCAGGATCGTCAGCACCGTCGCGAAGACCCCGACCAGCAACGACGCCCGCGCGCCGTGGATGGTCCGCGCGTAGACGTCGTAACCCTGGTTGTCGTAACCGAACCAGGCGTCCGCGGACGGTCCTTCGTTGGCGTGGAGCAGATCGCTGAACCCGGCGGGCCGGGAACTGAACAGGTCGGGCGCGATCGCGATGAGCACGACGAGCGCGATGATGACGGCGGAGATGATGAACGACGGCCGCCTGCGCAGCATCCGCCAGGCGTCGCCGCCGAGGCTGCGCGGCTTGTGCGCCACCGCGGAATCGTCGGCGACTCCGGCGCTCGCGACGTCCACGGAGGCCGCGCCGCCTGCCACATTGGGGTCAGTCATAACGGATCCTCGGGTCGAGAACGGCATAGAGCAGGTCGACGATGAGACTCACCAGCAGGTAGACCACCACCAGCAGGACGACGACGCCGGTGACGGTGGCGCCCTCCCGGTTCTGGATACCGCGGAAGATGAGCCCGCCGATGCCGTTGATGTTGAACACGCCTTCGGTGACGATGGCGCCGCCCATGAGCGCGCCGATGTCCGTGCCGATGAAGGTCAGCACCGGGATCACCGAGTTCCGGAGCAGGTGCACCCCGACGACCCGGCTGCGCGGCTGTCCTTTCGCGACGGCCGTGCGGACGTAGTCGGCGTGCCGGTTCTCGGCGATGCTCGTTCTGGTCAAGCGGGCGATGTAGGCCATGGACAAGCTGCCGAGCGCGATTCCCGGCACGATCAGTTCGCCGATCGTGGCGTCCTCGGAGACGCTCGCGTCGATGATGCCCAGTTCCGAACCGAGGACGATCTGGAGCACGATCGCGGTGACGAACACCGGGATCGAGATCAGGAACGTGGTGGACATCAGCACGAGGTTGTCGAGGAAACCCTTGCCGCGCAGGCCGGTCAGGATGCCGGCGGACAGGCCGATGATCGCTTCGATGGCCACCGCGATGAGCGCGAGCCGGACGGTCACCGGATAGGCGTTCCCGATCAGCTCGCCGACCGAGACACCGTTGAAGGTCTCTCCCCAGTCGCCGGTGAACAGGTTGCCGAGGTACTTGAAGTACTGGACGAAGATCGAATCGTCGAGGTTGAACTTTTCGGTCATCATCTCGATGTAGGCGGGCGGGCAGGCGACCTGACCGCATTTGCCTGCGAACGGGTCACCGGGCACCGCCCATACGAGGGCGTAGATGAGGAACGTGGTGCCGAAGAAGACCGGGATGAGTTGAAGTAGGCGTCGGAGGATGTACTGGGGCATGGGCGTGCCGTCCTGGGGATCGCGTGGTGGGAGCCGGGGTCCGGCCGG
Organism: Amycolatopsis alba DSM 44262; assembly: GCF_000384215.1. Classification (NCBI taxonomy): domain Bacteria; kingdom Bacillati; phylum Actinomycetota; class Actinomycetes; order Pseudonocardiales; family Pseudonocardiaceae; genus Amycolatopsis; species Amycolatopsis alba. Next base: position 2,522,788 of record NZ_KB913032.1, read on the forward strand.
CCGGGAGCGGGGCGCTCCCGGCCGGCACGACCACGCGTTTACTTCGCCGCGACCTCGATGGACGAGTAGTCCGCGAGACGACCGAAGTCGAGCTTCACGGTCTTCAGGCGGTTCGACTTGCCGCCGACGCCCTTCTCCTCCCACACGGGGATCTGCGGCAGGTCCTTCGCGATCAGGTCCTCGGCCTGCTGGTACAGCTTGATCGCGGCCGCCTTGTCGGCGGTCTGGTCAGCCTGGTTCAGCAGGGCGTCCACGGCCGGGTTCTTGTACGTGGAGTCGTTCGACGAACCGGTGCTCTTGTAGCGCGGGTTCAGGTAGTTCTCGATCGACGGGTAGTCGGCCGACCAGTCGGAGCGGCCCATGCCGGTCAGCTGGCGGTTGTTGACGATGCTGCGCCACTGGCCGAAGTCGGTCGCCGGGACGAAGTCGCATTCGACGCCGAGCGCGTTCTTGATGCTGTTGCACGCCGCGACCAGCGGCTCCTTGCGGCCACCGTCGGCGTTCGACGCGATGGTCAGCTTGCCGGTGAAGCCGGACTTCGCGAAGAGTTCCTTGGCCTTCACCGGATCGAACTTGCAGAACTCGCAGACACCCGGCCGGTATCCCTCGATACCGCGCGAAACATAGCCGTCGGCGGGCGAGTAGGTGTCGTTCATGACCGTCTTGACGATCTGCTCGCGGTCGATCGCCATCGCGATCGCCTTGCGCAGGTCCAGGTTGTCGTAGCCAGGGACGTAGTACGGGATCGCGAGCGCGCTGATGCCGAGCAGCTTCCCCTCGACCAGACGCTCACCGAGGTCGGTCTTGTACTTCCCGCCCGCCTTCGCCGCCGGCGGGAGCGCCTCCATGAAGTCGAGGCGGTTGCTCAGCAGATCCTGGTACGCGGTCTCCTGGCTGGTGTAGATGCGGACTTCCAGGTCCTTGAACTTGACCTTGTCCTCGCCCTGGTACTCGTCGAAGCGCGTGAGCTTCATGTTCTGGTTGGGCGTGCGCGAAACGAACTTCATCGGTCCGTTTCCGATCGGGGCCTTGGCGAACGCCTCCGGGTCGGCGAAGAACTTGTCCGGCAACGGCGCGAAGGCGAGGTAGCCGATCTTGGTGGCGAACACCGAGAACGGGCCCTTGAGGGTGACCTGGAACTCGTAGTCGTTCGCGACCTTGAGCCCGGACATCTCCTTGACGGTCGGCTCTTTGGCGCTGATCTCGTCATAGCCCTGGATCTGCTCGAAGAACGACGCGTTCTGCATGCCGTTCTTGCCGTTGGCGCTGTAGTTCCACGCGTCGACGAAGTTCTTGGCCTTGACCTCGGTCCCGTCGTGGAACTTCCAGCCCTTTTTGAGCTTGATGTCGAAGACCTTCGAATCGGTCGTGGTGATCGATTCGGCCATCAGGTTGTACGGCTCGGCGGTGTCGGACTTGTAGCCGACCAGCGCCGAGAAGATCGGCTTGAGCGCCTTGGACCCACCGAGTTCGTTGGTGTTGGCGGGAATCAGCGTGTTCTCCGGCTCGGTGCCGTAGACCGAAACCGACGCGTTGGCGTCGGCGGCGCCGGATCCCTTGTTCTCCTTGGACCCACCACCTCCACAGGCCGTCAGCAGCAGGGCCGCCGTGGCCACCACCGCCGTCGCTCCCCAGAACCCGCGTGAAGCCCGCATGTCCCCTCCAACTCTCGTCGTCGGATAGTCCGGCGGGCGCTGGTCGCGCCCCACCGCCCAGAAGGTGAGACGACGCTATGGGACAGGTGAAGGCGATCACAGTGCGTTGGTGTTGCAAATGGGTGACGGTATCCGGGACCACCCGGTCAGAGCACAACCTTGGTAGGAACGCGGCTGCGCCGAACGGGCTAATCCGGACTGGAGGTCACCACTTGATCACCGAAAGAAATGGCTTCACGCAACGGAAAACCCGGTTCTCACGCCAGTGACAGCGCGATCCCGTCGAGGATGTCGTGCTCGGAGATCACCAGTTCGTCAGGACCACCGCGCGTGGCGAACTGCTCGGCCAGCACCTGCACGATCACCGAACCGCCGCCGATCACGTCGACCCGGCCGGGGTGGATCACCGGGTTCGCGGCGCGGGTCGCGTGGTCGGCTGTGAGGAGCGACTGCGCGACGCGGTCGATCTCGGCGTGGGAGAGCTTCGAGAGGTGCGTTCGCTCGGAGTCGTACTCCGACAGACCTTGTGCCACGGCCGTCAGGGTCGTGACCGTCCCGGCGACACCGATCCACGTCTTGGCGGTGGACACGTCGACGACGTCGAAGGCCTCGGTGAGCACCTTGGCGGCCAGCTCGCGGGCTTCGGCGATCTCGCCTGCTGTCGGCGGGTCGGACTTCAGCGCGCGTTCGGTGATCCGCACGCAGCCGATGTCGACCGATTTGGCCGCGATGACCTCGGCCTGGCGACCGTCCCAGGTCCCGACCACGAGTTCGGTCGAGCCGCCGCCGACGTCGACCACCACGAAGGGACCGTCATCGGGATCCTGCTCACCGACCGCGCCGGTGAAGGACAGTCGCGCCTCTTCGTCGCCGCTGATGACCTCGGCCTCGGTACCGAGCACCTCGCGGGTCATCGCGAAGAACTCGTCGCGGTTGCCCGCGTCGCGAGTCGCCGACGTCGCGACCATGCGGACCTTCTCCACGCCCTTGCGGCGCGCGGCGATCGTGTAGTCGGCCAGCGCCTTGCGGGTGCGCTCGAGCGCCTCGGGGGCCAGCTTGCCGGTGGCGTCCACACCCTGTCCGAGGCGGACGATCCGCATCTCGCGGTGCAGGTCGCGCAGGTCGACCGTCCCGTCGTGACGGGGGGTCAGCTCGGCGACGAGCAGGCGGATGGAGTTGGTCCCACAGTCGATCGCGGCAACACGAGGCATGCCCCGGAGATTACAGCGGAGCGGAGCTTCTCCGTTGAGGGTGGTGGCGGGGGCATGGATGGATAGTCAATGCCGATCAGGTGGGTTTGGTGCTGTCGCTCGTCGGCGGCACCGTCGTGGTCGTGGTGGTCGTCGTCGGCGAAGAGCAGGTCGTCGGCGGCGGAGTCGTGGTCGTCGGGCTCGTGCTCGACGTGGTCGGCTGCGTCTCCGTCACGGTGACAGTCGGGCACGGCGGCTTCGAGCTGCTCGTCGGCGGTTTCGACGAGGAAGAACCCGAATTGCTCGGCGGCAGCGAACTCGACGGCGGCGGCGTCACCGAACCGGGCGGCGTCGACGGCACCGGAGGCGGCGGAACCGAGGTGGGCGGCGGCGCGGCGGCCGCGTTCGGGGCGCCGATCGGCACCCTGCTGTCTGGCGTCGGCAGCACCCCGGTGCGGTAGGCCTCGGCCCAGATCAGCACGGTGTTCACGTAGGTGTCGGAGTTGTTGTAGCGGAAAACGGCCGCGCGCAACTGGTCCGGTTTGGACAGATCGAGCCCGCCGGAGCAGAGGTAGCGGCCGGTGCCCAGCGCCGCGTCGAAGATGTTGTTCGGATTGGACTCGCCGTCGCCGTTGCCGTCGGAGGCGTAGCGGGCCCAGGTCGACGGAATGAACTGCGTCGGGCCGACGGCGCGGTCCCAGACCGTGTCGCCGTCGTATTTGCCGCCGTCGGTGTCGGGGATGGCCGCGAACGGTCCGGCCCCGTTGAGCTGCGGGCCGAGGATCGGTTCGAGGGTGTTGCCCTTCGCGTCGACGTAACCGCCGCGCGCGTGATTGGACTCGATCCGGCCGATACTCGCGATCAGCGCCCAGTCGATGTGACAGCCGGGCTGTTCGGCGATGAGGATGTCGGCGGCTTTGCGGTACGCGGCGAGCGCGGTGACCGGGATGCCGAGCGGACCGTTGGGGAGTTCGTCCGCGGGAAGCGGGAGCGGGGTCGGCGCGTTCGGCAGGCTGCCGTCGACACCGATCTGCTGGACGAGCGGGTTCTTCGGGTCATAGCCGCCGACGAGGGCGACGTTGTCGGTATGGACCGTGCTCGCCGTCGCGGCCCAGCTGCCGGCACCGACGACCGCGGCACCGGCCGGGACGATGGCGAGGACACCTCCGGTCACCGCGGCGATCGTGCGGTGCCGGAGACAGAGTCTCCGGACATGACCGGTCACCGCGCCTGGCACGTGCCTCACGCGCATACCTCAGAACCCTCCCGGCGGATCGCGACTCGACGATCCGGTACTTCCCCACCCCGACAACGCTCGACCGTGCCCAGCCTGCCGCATACGGTGACCGGTTTCACCCCATAGGGGAGGACCAGTTTGCCGACAAAGGATGAATTAACCCACCTGGAGGAACTATCTGTGCACCGGGTGTCGGTGTTACCCCTGGCAGTCGCCCGACGGCCAGCCGTTGGCCTTGAGCAGGGCGAGGGTCTCGTCGCCGAACGGGTTCACGCCGGGGCCGACGGCGAGCGTGTGCGCCAGGTGGACGTGCAGGCATTTGACGCGGCCGGGCATCCCGCCCGCGCTGACCTCGTGGCCGAGCGAATCGATGGCGTCGCGTTCGGCGAGGTAGCTCTCGTGGGTCTTCTGGTAGGCGGCCGCCAGCTCGGGGTCCTCCGCGAGCCGGTCGGTCATCTCCTTCATCAGCCCGGACGCCTCGAGCGTGCCGACCATCGAAGTCAGCTTCGGGCAGGTCAAGTAGTAGAGCGTGGGGAACGGGGTGCCGTCGTCGAGGCGGGGGCTGGTCTGCACGACCGACGGGTGGCCGCTCGGGCAGCGCGCGGCGACGGCGCGCAGCGCACGGGGTGCCCGGCCGAGCTGTTCCGCGATGATCTCGCGGTCGGCGTCGGTCACAGGCTCGTATGAAGACTTTTCCGTGCTGTTCACGCCCATAAGGCTAAAGGGAGAGCTTCAGCCGCCCGCGACCTGATCCCACAGCTTCTCGTACCAGGAGCCGGCGGGCACCGGCTGCTGGCCTTGCGGCTCTCCCTGCTCGGGTGCCTTGTCCTCGGGCAGCTGCACGATGTACGGCGTCTCGCCGGGCTTCACGAAACCGAAGCGCTTACGCGCCTCCGCCTCGATCTGGGCGGGGTCGCTCAGCTCGGCCTTGCGGCCCTCCAGCTGGGCGACGCTCCGCTGCAGTTCGGACTGCAACTGCTGCTGCTCGTTCACCTCGGACTTCTGGCTGAGGTACGTGCGCAGCGGGACGGCGATGGTGAACGCGAGCGCGCACACCACGATCGCCACCACCGCGGCCCGGCGGGTGGTGGACATGCCGAGCACCTTCGCGGCACCCGATGCCCTCTTCGCCGCCAGGCTGCGGCGCAGCCGGGTTCGGGCGCGGACCTCCGTCGTCGTGGTGCGGCGCGCGCTCTCCGGACGGCGGCCCCTGCTGGAGCCGCCTCCGTCCGCACGCCCGCTACGACGGGTCCGCGCCCTCCCCCGGTCTGCCATGGCTGGTTACCCCTCGGCGCTGAACCGCGGGAACGCGAGGTCGCCGGCGTAGCGTGCCGCGTCGGCGAGGGTCTCCTCGATGCGGAGCAGCTGGTTGTACTTGGCGATCCGCTCGCCGCGCGCCGGGGCGCCGGTCTTGATCTGGCCGACGCCGGTCGCGACGGCCAGGTCCGCGATGAAGGTGTCCTCGGTCTCGCCGGACCGGTGGCTCATCATCGACTTGTAGCCGTACGAGGTGGCCAGCGAGATCGCGTCGAGGGTCTCCGACAGCGTGCCGATCTGGTTGACCTTCACCAGCAGCGCGTTGGCGGCGCGGCGGGTGATGCCCTCTTCGAGGCGGTCCGGGTTGGTGACGAACAGGTCGTCGCCGACGATCTGGACCTTCTCGCCGACCTCGGCGGTCAGCTGGACCCAGCCGTCCCAGTCGTCCTCGCTCAGCGGGTCCTCGATGGACACGAGCGGGTAGTCGCGAAGCAGCTCGGCGTAGTAGGCCGACATCTGCTCGGCGCTCTTCTTCGCGCCTTCGAAGGTGTACGCGCCGTCGGAGAAGAACTCGGTCGCGGCGACGTCGAGCGCGAGCGCGACGTCACGACCAGGGGCGTACCCGGCCTTCTCGATCGCCTGAAGGATCAGGTCGAGCGCTTCGCGGTTGTTCTTCAGGCTGGGCGCGAAGCCGCCTTCGTCGCCGAGGCCGGTGGCCAGGCCGCGGCCCTTCAGGACCGACTTCAGCGAGTGGTAGACCTCGGTGCCCCAGCGCAGGGCCTCGCGGAACGACTCGGCGCCGATCGGCGCGATCATGAATTCCTGGATGTCCACATCGGTGTCGGCGTGCGCGCCACCGTTGAGGATGTTCAGCATCGGCACCGGCAGCACGTGCGCGTTCGGCCCGCCGAGGTAGCGGAACAGCTCCAGCTCGGCCGACTCGGCGGCGGCCTTCGCGACGGCGAGCGAGACGCCGAGAATGGCGTTCGCGCCGAGACGGCCCTTGTCCGGGGTGCCGTCGAGGTCGACCAGCTTCTGGTCGACGATGCGCTGGTCGACGGCTTCGGTGCCGACCAGGTCCGGGCCGATCTCGTCCAGGACGGCCGCGACCGCGCGCTCGACACCCTTGCCGTTGTACCGGCCGGTGTCGCCGTCACGCAGCTCGACGGCTTCGTGTTCGCCGGTGGACGCACCCGAGGGGACCGCGGCCCGCGCCAGCGTGCCGTCGTCGAGAGCCACCTCCACTTCGACCGTCGGGTTGCCTCGCGAGTCCAGAATCTCGCGAGCGCCTACCTGCTCGATGAGCGCCACGCCATGCTCCTCATGTGGGTCGTGCCTGCGGTGACGGGGCCCAGCCTAGCCGTCGGCGCCGTTCACCCGTTGGAGGCACGCGCCACAAAGCGCGGTGACCCGTACTTATTCCGTGGGTGGTTCACCTGCGCGGACTTCACGCCAGCCCGACGGAAGCTCGACGGTGTCGGAGAACTGCTGCCAGAAAGTCCAGCTGTTGCCGCCGATGTCGGAGACGGTGAACACGCGCGCGCCGTAGGGCTGGTCCTGGGGCGCGTCGAGGTCCACGTCCTCGCCGAGAGCGGCACGGACCCGCTCGTACTGCGCGTCGGCGTCGGGGACGTAGACGATGTTCAGCTGCCCGACCGGGCCGTCGACACCCTTGGCCTGCCAGTACTCGGGGCCGACCCCGGCCAGCTGGATCTTGGCCGGGCCGGCGCACAGCGTGGCCTGGAACACCTCTCCGGAGGCGTCGGCGAAGCGCACTTCCTCGGTGAACCCGAACACTCTGACCAGCCACGCGACCGCTTCGGTCGCGTCGGCGTAGTAGAGGTACGGCGCGAGCCCGAGGTAGCCGGGCTCGTTCTCGGGCCTATCCGCTTCGGCACTGCTCATGGCAGGACAGTCCACCATGACCGTTTCAGCAGTCGAGATCGGCCCTGCCCAGGGGTATCGTGGAGCGGACCATGATGGATGCCGAACCCGCCCCAGAACCCGGTCAGGACTCGTCCGGCGAGTCTCGGTTCCGCGCTTTCCGACAGGCTGAGGCGCTGGTCGAAAGCCGCAGGCCGCTCGACGCCCTCAAAGCCCTCGGCCCCTTGCTGGAGGAAGAAACCGACAAGCCGAGCGTTCAGTTGCTGGCGGGCCGCGCGTATTTCCACTCCGCACAGTTGCGGCGGGCCGAACGTGCCTTCACCCGTGTGCTGGAACTGGACCCCACCGATCATTACGCGCGGTTCGTGCTCGGCCGGACCCTCCAGCGCCTCGGCAGGCTGACCGAGGCGCTCGCGCAGATGCGGATCGCGTCGGCGATGCATCCGATCCCGGAGTATCTGGAAGCGATCAGCGAGGTCAGCGCGCGGATCGCGTTGCGCGACTGACCCGCCCGCCGTCGCCGCGGGAGCAAGGGACCTTTGCTCTCATTTGGACCTGGCCCGCAGGTGGGCCCGCTCGCCCTGCTTGCCGAACAGCACCAGCAGTTCCACCGGCCCCGGCCCCGCGCTCCCGAACCAGTGCGGCACGCGCGTGTCGAATTCCGCGGCCTCGCCGGGCCCCATCGTGAAGTCGCGGTCACCGAGCACCGCCCGCAACCGTCCACTGAGGACGTACATCCATTCGTAGCCCTCGTGCGTCCGCTGCACCGGTTCGATGTCTTCGACCGGGATCAGCAGTTTGAACGCCTGCGGCTGGCCCGGCTGCGCGGTCAGCGACCAGGCGGTGAACCTGCCGAACTTCTGCGGTTTCATCCGGACCCGCGGGTCGGACGGCTCGGGTTCGCCGACCAGTTCGTCGAGCGGGACCTGATGCGCCGCGGACAACGTGAGCAGCAGTTCCAGGGTGGCCTTCCGGGTGCCCGATTCGAGCCGCGAGAGCGTGCTGGCGGATATCCCCGTCGCCTCCGACAGCGCGGACAGGGTGGTGCCGCGTTCCTTACGGAGCAGTTTGAGCTTCGGGCCGACCTCGGCGAGCCGTCGTTCGATGTCCTCCATGCCTCCAGTTTGCCAAATCGGCAATGAACTTTGCCAGATTTCGAAGAATTACGGATGCTCGGGAGCATGGACAACGAATATGACGTGGTGATCATCGGCGGTGGTGCCGCGGGCCTCAGCGCGGCCTTGGTACTGGGCAGGGCGCGGCGCAAGGTCGTCGTGATCGACGGCGGCACCCCGCGCAACGCCCCGGCCGCGCACGCGCACGGTTTCCTGACCAGGGACGGAATTCCACCCAAAGAATTACTGGAGACAGGCCGTGACGAAGTCCGCGGCTACGGCGTCGAGATCATCGACGATGTCGTGCACCGGCTGCGGCACGACAAGGCGGTGGAGCTGGCGAGCGGCCGGGTCATCAGCGGTCGCCGGATCATCGTGACCACCGGGCTGGCCGACGAACTGCCGGACGTCCCTGGCGTCGCGGAGCGCTTCGGCAACGACGTGCTGCACTGCCCGTACTGCCACGGGTGGGAAGTGCGCGATCAGCGTTTCGGCGTGCTCGCCACCTCCGACAAGTCGGTCCACCAGGCGCTGATCGTCTGGCAGTGGAGCAAGGATCTGACGTTCTTCACGCACACTCAGCAGATCCCGGCCGAGGACCGGGCGAAGCTGACGGGGCTGGGCATCCGGATCGTCGACGGGAAGGTGTCCGAACTCGCCGTCGAAAACGACCGGCTGACCGGTGTCCGGATGGTCGACGGCGAACTCGTCGAACGCGATGTCGTGTTCGTCGGCCCGAAGTTCGTCCCGCACGACAAGCTGCTGGCCCAGGTCGGCTGCGCGCGTACCGAAGCCGGTTCGATCGAGGTGGACGCGCAGGGCAGGACGAGCGTCGACGGCGTCTGGGCGGCGGGCAACGTCGTCGATCCGATGGCGCAACTGGTCGTCGCGGCAGGCGACGCCTACCGGATGGCCACGGCGCTCAATTTCGATCTGGTCCTCGAGGATCAGGGCGCGACGCTGGCGTCCGCGTAGGCGTCGGCCGCGCTGAAGACTTCCTGGGCGTAGGGAACCGGCTGCTCGAACGTCCGCATCGACTTCCACCAGCCTTCCGGGGTGGCGACGTCGTCACCCGCGGCGCACAGGTAGCGGGCGGTGGTGAAGGCGGCGTCGTCGAGGTCCTTCGGATCCGGCTGCTTGCCGTCGCTTCTGGCCCTCGCCGCGTGTTTCGCCCAGACAGCGGGCTCGAGGGTGATCGGACCGGGCCTGCCCTGCGCCGCTTCGACATGGGAAATGCCGGCGAGGGTCGCCCACGAGAGGTGACAGCCCGGCTTCTGCCGCCGAAGCCACATCTCGGCCCGGCCGTAAGCGGACAGATCGGTGGCGGAGAGCTTGGTCTTGGCGGCCACCCGGTTCGCCCAGGTCTCCAATTCCGCCGCGTCGGAAACGGTCGGCCGGTCGGGCGGCGCGGCGAGCCCGGCCCGCGGCGTCGCCACCCCTGGCTGCGGCTTCTGGTCGGGGACCGCGAGCGCGGCCTGGGGCTGTTGCGGCGGCGGGGGCGGTTCCTCCCCCTCCGGCCGGTTCACTCCGACGGTCATGATCAAGATCACCCCCGTGAGCACGAGCCCGCCCGCGAAAGCGAGCTTGGGGACGTACGGCGGCAGAGGGCGCGCTGGGTGCTCCGGGGCTTCGGTGCTCTGGGCGGTTTCGGCCACCCGGTCAGGTTACTTCGCCACACTTCCGGGCGATGACCCATTCGGCTTACGAAGCCAACTGACGGTAAAGCGAATCGGTGACCGGTCCCCTGGCGGCCGATTCGTTATGTGAACTCCCGAGGTCGCGCTGACCTGGGGATGCTCGTGAGCACCTCGTCCGATCAAGACCCTTTCGAACGTTTCGTCCACTTCCGGACCGCGTCACTCTCCCTGGACTTTCAGGGAAGCCTTACCTAAAACCAGGAGGTTCAGTCAGACGACCAGGGAGAACGACGTGTGGTTCGCGAGTGCGCTCATCGGCGTGCGTGAAGGTCTGGAAGCGGCCCTCGTCGTCAGCATCCTCGTCGCGTTCCTGGTCAAGACCGAACGGCGGCACGCGCTGCGCTGGGTGTGGCTCGGTGTCGGCGCCGCAGTCCTGCTGTCGGTCGGGGTCGGCGCGATCCTCACCTACTCGACCGCCCAGCTGACCTTCGAGCAGCAGGAACTGCTCGGCGGCGGGCTGTCGATCGTCGCGGTCGGTTTCGTGACGGCGATGATCTTCTGGATGCGCAAGGCGTCCAGGACGATCGCCGCGGAACTGCGCGGGAAGCTGGACGAAGCGCTCGACGTGGGACCTGTCGCGGTCCTCGTCCTGTCGTTCTTCGCCGTCGGCCGCGAAGGCCTGGAGACGGCGGTGTTCTTCTATTCCACCGTGCAGACCGCGCAGGGCGGGACGACCGAACCGCTGATCGGCTTCACCGCGGGCATTCTCGTCGCGATCGCGCTGGCCTACCTGATCTACCGCGGCGCCGTCCGGTTCGACCTCGGCAAGTTCTTCACGATCACCGGTGTCCTCCTGGTGTTCGTGGCGGCGGGCGTGCTCGGCTACGGCCTGCACGACCTGCAGGAAGCCGCCTTCCTGCCCGGTTTGACCACGCTCGCGTTCGACGCGTCAGCGGTCCTGCCGGAGACCAGCTGGTACGGCGCGCTGCTCAAGGGGATCTTCAACTATTCGCAGCAGACGACGGTCCTGCAGGCCGTCGCGTGGGTCGCGTACGTGGCGATCGTGCTGCCGCTGTTCCTCAGGCCCAAGAAGAAGGCCGCGGCTCCGGTCGCGGCCGCGATCAAGGAGTGACCTCCGTGTCTCGTCGATTCCCGCTCGTCGCGCTCGCCGGCGTCGGTGCCCTGGTGCTCACCGCCTGCGGTGGTGGCGAGGAAACACCCGCCGCGGCAGGCGGCCCGATCAAGGTCGAGGCGTCCGACAGCGCCTGCGCCGTCTCGGTGAACACCGCGAACGCGGGCAACGTGACCTTCGAGATCACCAACAAGGGCAGCAAGGTCACCGAGTTCTACCTCTACGCCGAGGGCGACCGGATCATGGGCGAGGTCGAGAACATCGCGCCGGGGCTGAACCGGCGGCTGATCGTCGAGGTCGCCGAGGCGGGCAAGTACCAGACCGCCTGCAAACCGGGGATGACCGGCACCGGCATCCGGGGCGATTTCACCGTCACCGGTGGCGGCGCCAAGCAGAACGACCCGAACTCGCAGAAGGCGCAGGCGGTCAAGAGCTACGCGGAGTACGTCGCCAACAACACCAAGGCGCTCGACGAGGAGACCACCAAGTTCGTCGCGCTGGTGAAGGCGGGCAAGACCGACGAGGCGAAGGCCGCGTACGCTCGCACTCGCGTCTACTTCGAGCGTGTCGAGCCGGTGGCCGAGAAGTTCGGCGACCTCGACCCGAAGATCGACGCGCGCGAGGCCGACCTCGAACCGGGCCAGAAGTTCACCGGGTTCCACCGGCTGGAGAAGGACCTGTGGGTGACCGGGCTCCAGGCCGACGCCGGTCAGATCGCCGACCAGCTGCTCGCCGACGTCAAGGAACTGGTCACGAAGTCCGCGTCGATCGAGCTGAACGCGCTCGATCTGGCCAACGGCGCCAAGGAACTGCTCGACGAGATCGCCACCGGCAAGATCACCGGTGAGGAAGAGGCGTTCTCGCACACCGACCTCTCGGACTTCCAGGGCAACCTCGACGGTTCGAAGGCCGCGATCGCCTCGCTGCGCCCGCTGCTCCAGACGAAGGACGTGGCACTGGTGTCCACTTTGGACAAGGAATTCGGCAACGTGCAGGCGCTGCTGGACAAGCAGCGTGAGGGCGACGGCTTCAAGTCGTACACCGCGCTGAGCCAGGACCAGATCAAGGAATTCGCGTCGGCGGTGGACGCGCTGAGCGAACCCTTGAGCAAGGTCGCCGAGGTCGCGGCGCAATGACCGGGGCGGAGCACACCTCGGTCTCCCGCCGGAAGCTGTTCGGCATGGCGGGAGCGGGTGCCGCCCTCGTCGGAACCGGCGCCGCGGCCGGATTCGGCGCGAACCGGCTCCTCGGCGGGGACAGCCCGGCGCAGGCGGCGCAGAGCGTCGTCGAGTTCCACGGCGAACACCAGGCAGGGATCGTCACGCCGGTGCAGGAGAACCTGCATTTCGTCGCACTGGACGTGACGACTAAGGACCGTGAAAAGCTGGTCAAACTGCTGCGCACGTGGACGGACGCGGCCCGGCGGATGACCGCGGGCCAGGAGGTCGGGACGGGCGGTGCCGTCGGTGGCGCCCCCGCCGCTCCGCCGAGCGACACCGGCGAGGCGCTCGACCTGGCGGCGTCGTCGCTGACCCTGACCATCGGTTTCGGCCCTTCGCTGTTCGACGACCGGTTCGGGCTCGCCTCGAAACGGCCCGCGGCGCTGATCGATCTCCCCCTGTTCCCACAGGACAAACTCGATCCCGCGCGGGGCGGCGGCGACATCTGTATCCAGGCGTGCGCGGACGACCCCCAGGTCGCCGTGCACGCGATCCGGAACCTCGTGCGGCTGGGCTTCGGCGTCACCGCGGTGCGCTGGTCGCAGCTCGGGTTCGGCCGCAGCTCGTCGACGTCGCGGGCGCAGTCCACGCCGCGGAACCTGTTCGGGTTCAAGGACGGGACACGCAACGTCAAGGCCGAGGAGACCGACATCCTGCGCGACCAGGTGTGGGCGACGGCCGAAGACGGGCAGCCGTGGATGGCGGGCGGGTCGTACCTGGTCGCCAGGCGGATCCGGATGCACATCGAGACCTGGGACCGGGAGTCTCTGAAGGGCCAGGAAGGGATCGTCGGCCGGTCGAAGGGCACGGGCGCGCCGCTGGGACAGTCCGCCGAGTTCGACGCACCCGACTTCCAGGTCGGCGGCGCCGGCGGCGAAAAGCTGATCCCGGAAGACTCGCACGTCCGGCTGGCGTCGCACGAGAACCTGAACGGGGCGCGGATCCTGCGTCGCGGCTACAACTTCGTCGACGGTTCCGACGGTGTCGGGCATCTCGAAGCGGGACTGTTCTTCCTCGCCTTCAATCGGGACACGCGCAAGCAGTTCGTACCGATGCAGCAGGCGTTGTCGTCGAAGGACGCGATGATGGAGTATCTGCAGCACACCGGATCCGCTCATTTCGCGGTGCCGCCGGGTGTGCGCGAAGGCGGTTTCTGGGGCGAGGGCCTGTTCGCTTGACCTCCAGTTAAGTCGAGGTCGCACACTGGATTTCATGTTCAGTGAAGCGGAACTCGACTTCCTCGCCACCCAGGAACTCGGACGGCTGGCGACGGCGCAACCGGACGGCACACTGCAAGTCAGCCCCGTCGGCTACGCCTACAACACCGAGACCCGGACGATCGACATCAGGGGCTACGAACTGGCGAAGAGCAAGAAGTTCCGGAACGTGGCCGCCAACGGTCAGGCCGCGTTCGTGGTGGACGACATGCCCTCGTACGACCCGCCGAGGATCCGCTGCCTCGAGATCCGGGGCCGGGCCGAAGCGCTGACCGGCGCCTGCACGCCCGATGGCCATCTCGACGGCGCGGTGATCCGGATCCACCCCTCGCGGATCATCAGTCTCGGCATCGACGACCCGGACCACGACCCGCTCGATCTGGTTCCGCACAACCGGAACGTCTGACCGCGAAAGGGGCGTCCCTGATTCGTCAGGAACGCCCCTTTCCTCTGTGACACGGTCAGCGGCGGTTACCGAAGACCATGTAGGTCCCGAGGCCCGCCACGGCGAGCACCACGGCGGTCCACGTGGCCGCGGCCACGTCGGCGGGCTGAAGGAGCCAGGTGATCACCAGGTGCGTGGTGTCCGTGCCCGACGTGGTGGCCCAGACCACGAACGAGACGACGAACACGAGCAGCGGCAACGTCCACCCGAAGGCCCCGCCGAACAGCACCGCGGCGATCCCGACGAGACCGAGCAGCCCGCCCGCGTTCCGCAGGATGATCTCCACCGGGACCCGATCCGCCTCCCACAGCCGCGGCAGCAGCACGGCACCGACGGCGAGGCCGCCGATCAGCAGGAGATGCAGGCCCCGACGGGGCACCCAGCGGATCGCGGCGGTCCTGTCCAGGTCGGCGTCCTGCCCGCTGAGGCCGATGGCGGTCACCGCGATCGCCACCAGCAGCGCCAGGGAAACCGGGATCCTCGACCAATTGTCCCGCGCCAGGAACCAGATCACCGCCATGCTCACCGCCAGCGCCGCGAACGACGTGGGCATGGCACGCGAGCGGGCGTACAGCACCGCCCATCTCATCGGGCACCGCCGAGCAGGATGTCGAGCTGGTTGCCTTGGCAGGTCAGGCCCGCCTGCCGCACCGCGATGATCCGTTCGCGCTGCACGTCGGCCGGAAGGGCACGGAAGATGTCCTGCTTCTGGACGACCTCGTTCTTCGTTGCGTCGCTCAGCCAGGAACGCTCGGACAACTTCCACTCGCCGAGGAACCAGCTCGACGTGATCGCCCGCGCGGCGACCTCGTCCATAAAGGACTTGTCGACACCCCGGAGGGTGTAACAGGTAGGCGTCCCGGCGCCGGCGACCAGCGCCCACGTCACGTCGTCCGGTTGCAAGAGCGAACGGACGGACCAATCCAGCAGATCCACGGAGACGGTGTCGGCGGCACGCGGCGGCACCTCGTCGTAGTCCAGGCGCCGGTCCTGGACCGCGACTTTGACCGGCGCGTCCGGCAGCGTTCCCAGCAGCCGCAACGCTTCCTTGCCGGGCCCGGCAAGCCTGGGGAGTTCGTACCCCATCGCGCCGGGTACACAGACCGGCCCGTCACAGAGCATCGCCGTCGCGCGCGGGTCGACGGCCTTGGCTTCGGCCGTGCTGTTGGGGAGAACGGGCAAGGCGATCGCGACCGCCACCAGCGCGGGAACGACGGCGAGTGCCTTCGCCCTCGTGGAGCGAACCGCCAGCAGAAGGAATCCTGTCGCCGCCAGCCCGGCTAGCCAGACCCCTTGGCCGAGATCCATCCTGCCCGAGGTGGTCGTGAACGGATCGTTGACGACGTCCATCGCGGGAGCGAGCAAAGCGACCCGGAGCGGAACGGCTCCGAAGATCACGCTGCCTTCCGACCCGCCGATCTGGAACACGAGCATGGTCACGAGAGCGGCGACGGCCACCGCGGGCGCCGTCAGCGGATGCGGCAGCAACCGGCCGATCCCGAGCCCGATCCAGGCGCCCGCGAGCATCGCCAGCACGCCGACCACGACGATCGGCAGCCAGCCGAAGGTGAAGAACCCGCCGTTGAAGACAGTCTGGACGGCACCGGCGGCGAAGACCAGCAGATAGCCCAGCACCAGCAGGCCGCCCAGCGCACCGGCGAGCTTCGCGGCCCGGTGCCATCCGGGACGCGGCATCGTCGTCATGAGTTCGGCCGTACCGGATCGGCTGTCCCGCATGCCCTGGATGGCGCCGGCTCCGATCGCGATCGGCCACAGGAACACCAGCAGGAACCGGCTCCACTGCGCGGCGAGCCCCCAGTGCTCGTCCCAGGCGAGCGGCAGCCTCGTCCACGGGCCACTGAACGAATACAGGAAGCCGAACGCGACGACCAGGATCGCGAGAGCTGCCCACGGGGCGATGGTGCGGCGGAGTTCGATCCGCAGAATCCGCGTGTTCACCAGTTCCCCTTCCCCGGCTCGTGCCCCAGAAGGGCCGAGTACCCGCGCTCGATCGGGCTGTCGCCGACGTGCTCCGCGCTCCCGGCCGCGGCCAGTTCGTCCGGGGTCCCCTGGAAGACGAGCTTCCCGTTTTCGAACAGGACGACGTCGGTACACGCTGTGGCGACGTCCTCGACGAGGTGCGTCGACACGACTACGCAGGCGTCACGTCCCAGCTCCTGCATGAGATCCCGGAAGCGCACCCGCTGCGCCGGGTCGAGCCCGGCGGTCGGCTCGTCCAGCAGGAGGACGTCCGGATCGTTCACGATCGCCTGCGCGATCCCGACCCGCCGCACCATGCCGCCGGAGAGCGTCTTCATCTTGTCGTCGGCGCGGTCGGCGAGACCGACCCGTTCGATCGAACGCTGCACCGCCCCCGGTATGTCCTCTTTGGACATTTCCTTGAGCCAGGCGATGTACTCGACGAACTCGCGGACGGTGAATCGCTTGTAGTAGCCGAAATTCTGTGGCAGATAGCCGATACGGCGGCGCAGGCGGCGCTGATCGGTGAACCCCCCGACGGATTCACCGAGCAGCGCCAGCCCTCCCTCCGCCGGCCGGAGCACCGTCGCCAGTGCCCGGATCAGCGTGGTCTTCCCGGCCCCGTTCGGGCCGAGCAGACCGTGCACCCCCGTGCCGAGTTCAAGATCGAGCCCGTTCACGGCGAACTTGCGTTTGCCGACCCGGACCTTCAGTCCCTCCGCTTTGATTTGCCACGCGTAGGTCGTCGGCGCGACCTCCGCGGCCCCGACAGCACGCATCATGTTCTCCCCTTCGTTCTATCGTTCGGTTCCGCTGAGCAGGCCGAAGGAGCTCCGCCGGAGCACCACCACGACCGCGGTCAGCGCGAAGATCACGCCCCACACCGGAAGCAAGTGGGGATCGAATGCGGTGGCGCGCCCTTGCGAAGCCACCGCGGGCGCCAGGACCACCGTCAGCCAGATCCCGGACAGGACATACGCCGCACGGGTCACGCCGATCAGCCCGCCGAGCGCAAGCGTCCCGGTGGTGAAGGCCAGGCTCGGCAGGAGGCCGAGCCCGAATCCGCCGCCCGCGACCCAGGCGGCGAGGGCCTGTACCGGCAGGACGACGGCGAGGACCGCCGTCGTCCGGCGCAGCACCAGGTAGAACCCGCCTCTCGGCGCGGAAGTGACGAGTTCGTAAGCGGGGTCGAGCCCTTTGGACCACGAGACCGCGACCCCGAGCACCGGCAGCACCGGTGAGAAGAGCTGAACGAACGAGTAGCCCCCGCTCCAGGTGAAACCGGCCCAGTCCAGCAGAAATCCCGTCGCCGGGATCAGGATGATCATCACCAGCCACGGCAGCATCACCGGTGTCACCCAGGTGTGCAACCGCCCGGCCCACCGGCTTCGCGACCGCCCCGGCCCCGTTTCGGCCAGTTTCGGCCCCAGCCCCGCCCAGACGTCGTCCACCAGCGCCGACACCATCGGCGAGCTGACCTCGGACAGCCTCCCCCGGCAATCGGCGCACGATTCGAGATGGGCTTCGACCGCCCAGACCTCGTCGCCGGTCAAACCGTCGTCCCCGCGGACGTAGCCGGCGAGGAGCCGCTCCGACACGTGTTCCTTGTTCACGACAGCGCCTCCCGCATCGCGATCCGAGCCCGCCTGGCGCGGGTTTTGACGGTTCCTTCCGGCAGGCCGAGCAGGACCGCGGTCTCGCGGACGGTCAGCCCGTCGAGCACCATGGCCTGCAAAACCTGCCGCAGTTCGGGAGCGAGACGGCGCAGCGCGTCACCGACGTGGTCGCCGACCGCCCCGGCCAGCGCCTCGTCCTCGGCGGCAGGCGCGACGACCGCTTCCGCGACCGGCATCGGCTGCGCGTACCGGGCCCGGCGACGGAAAGCGTCGACCAGCCGCCGCGCGGCGATCGTCCACAACCAGCCGACGGCGCTCCCGCCGACGGCCGAACCCGCGAACGCGCCCGCCGCGCGCCACACCGCGAGGTACGTCTCCTGCATCACCTCGGCGACGATCTGCTCGTCGGCGCAGCGACGGCGCAGGCGTACGGCCAGCCACGGCGACGTGCGGCGGTAGAGCTCCTCGAACGCCGCGCGGTCACCTTTGGCCGTGCGACGGACGAGCTGCTCTTCGTCCGGTTCCGTTCCCTTCACACCCGGCAAGACGTCGAGATGGCGGAATCGGTTCTCACTCGATTGTGTTCCGCATCACAGCGGCTGCGTGGGCGCGGCCGCTTTCTCGTCGAAAGCGGAGCGGGCGGCGAAGATCTGGTCGACGTTTTCGACGGCCCATTCGGCGACGGCGTTCGTCAGCCTGCCGACGTCGACACCGAGCGGGGTGAGCCCGTACTCGACCCGCGGCGGAACGGTGGGATACACGTCCCGGCGGATCAGCCCGTCCCGTTCGAGGGTCCGGAGTGTCTGGGTCAGCATCTTCTGTGTGATGCCGTCGAGCAGGCGGCGAAGTTCACTGAACCGCATCGGCCGCTCATAGCGCCGGATCGCGCCGAGGACGTAGAGCGCCCACTTGTTGGCGAGCACTTCGATGACCGTCCTGGACGGGCAGTCACGGCCGTGCACGGCCACCCATTCCTCGAATATCCGCCGCTCGTCGAAGGTACCCATGAGGTACCTAGATATCAGGAGAGTGCCTACTTCACAACGGGTACCGGGCACCGACATGCTCGTTTCCATGCGAAAGATCCAGCAAGTCTCGTTCGGCGGGCCCGACGTTCTTCAGCTCATCGAATCGGAAAAGCCCGTTCCGGGCGAAGGCCAAGTCCTGGTGCGCGTCCACGCCGCCGGGGTGAATCCGGCGGATTGGAAGATCCGGAACGGGCTGGTCGTCGGCGACCTGCCGCTGACCGTGGGACTCGACTTTTCGGGCGTGGTCGACTCCGCCGGGACGCGGTTCCAGCCCGGCGACGAGGTCTACGGCGTCACGTTCCCGCCGAACGGCTCGTACGCCGAGTACGTCGCGGTCAGCGAAGACGCACTCGCGCTGAAACCGAAAAGTCTGGATCACGTCGAGGCGGCCGCGCTCCCGATCGCGGCGTTGACCGCATGGCAGCCATTCACCAAGGTGTTCCCGGTCGGGCCGGGGCATCGGGTGCTCATCCACGCCGCGGCGGGCGGGGTCGGGCATCTCGCCGTCCAGATCGCGAAGGCGAGGGGCGCGTACGTCATCGGGACCGCACGGAAGGCGAAGCACGCGTTCCTGCGGGATCTCGGCGCGGACGAACTCATCGACTACACGACCAGCGATTTTTCAAAATCGCAGGTCATCGACGTGGTGCTGGACCCGATCTCCGGCGACTACGGCCCTCGCTCCCTGGACACGCTCAAACCGGGCGGTTCGCTGATCGACATCGTCGGGCACGGTCCGGACCGGACGGAAGTCCGGCGGAAAGCCGACGAACTCGGTCTCCGTTTCGCCGAGTTCTACGTCTCCCCGTCCGAAACGGATCTGGCGGAAATCGCCGCCCTGGCCGAAGCCGGCGCACTGCGGGTCTCGATCGCGGACGTCCTCCCGCTCGAACAGGCGGCGAAGGCACACGAACTGAGCGAGTCCGGACGCGTTCAGGGCAAACTCGTGCTGACGATCTAGCTCGGCCAGAACTTGCGCCAGCCGTCGGCCTCGAGCGTCGTCGGCTCGAGACCGGCGTCGCGGGCGGCCTGTTCGGCGTCGCGGATGTCCTGCGCGAACCGCTTCGCCACGGCGCGAAGCTCGCCTTCGGGATCGATGCCTGCCCGGCGAGCGATCGCGGCCACCCGGAACAGCTGGGCGGCCGCTTCGGAGCCTTCCGGGAACAGATCGAGCGGGATCCCGGCGCGGCCGCTGCGCTGGCCGAGCTTCCCGGCCAGGGCCACGGCGGGCTGGCCGAGCGCGACGCCATCCACAATGGATTGGCGACTCTTCTCGGCCTGTTTCAGTTCTTCCCATTTCAGATTCTGGTCGCCGACGGTCTCGACCCGCGGAGCGTCGGTGAAGACGTGCGGGTGGCGCCCGACGAGTTTCGCGACCAGATCGGACGCGACCTCGTCGATCCCGAACGGGTCAGCGGCGTCCTCGATGGCCACGCGCGCGTGGAACAGCACCTGGAGCAGGACGTCGCCGAGTTCCTCGCGCAAGGCGGCCCTGTCACCGTCCTCGATCGCGTCGAGCAGCTCGTAGGTCTCCTCGACCAGGTACTGGCGCAGCGACTCATGCGTCTGGATCGCGTCCCACGGGCATCCGCCCGGCGAGCGGAGGCGATCCATCACCTCGGCGGCCTCGACCAGCGGCGGAACCGGCGCCTCGATCACCCGCGCGCCCGACCTGATCAGCGCCGCCGCCTTCGGTTCCCTTCGCGAACCGGCGATCAGCACGAGGTCGCGCACCTGTGCGCCTTCGAGCGGGGGAACCCCGAAAACGTCGGCGTCGATATCGGAAGCCGCGTACACGGCCTGGCCGCTTCGCAAGATCGAGAGTGCCTCGGCGGGCAGTGTCGCCCCGCGGGCGATCACGACGACGGCAGCGGTCACGGGTTTCGCGGGGCGGCACCGTGCACAGGCAGCACGATGCCCTTCTTCGAAGCTTCGTTGGGCGCGAGGTCCATGCCCACAACATCCCACACGCCGTAGCGCGGATTGACCTTGAGGTCGACCTGATCGAGGTAGGGCTGGAGGAGCCGGACACCGACTCCGGCCAGCTGCTGGGCGCTGGGCTGCGCGGCCTGATCCGACGCGACGGGCTTGTCAGCGGCCCGCTCGCGCACCACGACGACGACCCACAACGGCTGCTGCGGTGTCGGCTGGAACGCGGCGACGGTGTTGGGTTCGAGACCGAAGAGGACGGTGGCCGCGGTCGCGGGCGACTGCATCGCCGGCAGCTTCTGGCCGGTGCCTGCCTGCGTGTCGGACGTCTGCTGGTCCTGCGCGATCAGTTCGGCGGCCGCGTTCGGCGACGCGGCGAACTTCCGAGCCTTTTCGATCGCCTGCTCGCGCAGCTTGTCCGCGTCGGAGGCGGTGGCGTCGGTCGAGGAGACCGAGCTGAAATCGAAAGTGACGGTGAGCTTGTCCAGGTACTTCATCGCGAGCTGGGTCTGCAACGCCGCGTCGACCAGGGAATCGCGGTGGTCCCGCACGCGCGCCACGAGCTGCTGCACGCTGATCGCGGGGTCGTTCTGCGGGTTGGCCTCCATCGGCTTCGCCAGCGGATCGTTCTGCAACGCGTTCACGACGAGAGCCTCGTCGACCCGGACGCCTTCCCGCTGAGCGGCACGCTCGGTGAGGTCGTGGAGGACCTCCTGGCGCACGATCTCGCGGCCGACGAGATCGAGCTTGTGCTCCTTGGCGAGCTGCTGACCGTACGGGTGCTCACGGACGGCCTTGTCGATCAGCTGCTGCACGCGATCCACCGAAACCGTCTTGCCGCCGACGATCACCGCCGCACCGACCTGCCCTGGTCCGGCGTTGCAGCCGGCGAGAAGGAGAGAACCGGCAAGAACCCCGACCAGCGCACGACGGCGCCCCATGATCCGCATCACAGCGCCTACCCTCTCATACCGGCTCCCGCGAGAGAACCACGTCATAAGTAGCGATTCGGGTTCGCTCACGCGACAGGCGCCGGTGACTTCATCAGATTCGTCAGCAGCTTCGCGCACCAGTCGAGAAGTTCCTCGTCCCGCAGCACCGGCGCGCCCATCCGCCCGCCCGCCGGGCCCTCGGTCGGCTTCGGCACGGAAACCGTGTTCGTCACCGCCTTGTAGAGAGCCTTGGGGTACAAGCGCTTCAGCCGCACCAGCTGTGAATCCGCCAGCGGCAGCGGCGCGAACCGGATCGACGTGCCTTGGACGGCGACCTCGGTGACACCCGCCGCGCGGCAGGTGTGCCGGAACGCGGCGACGGCGAGCAGCCGCCGGACCGGGGCGGGCGGCTGGCCGTAGCGGTCGATCAGTTCTTCACGCACGGCGTCGAGCCCGCCCTGGTCGGGCGCGGCGGCGATCTTGCGGTACGCCTCCAGCCGCAGCCGCTCGCCGGGGACGTAGTCATGCGGGATGTGCGCGTCCACCGGGAGATCCACCCGGACCTCGGCGAGTTCCTCTTCTTCGGACGTTTCCGCTCCTGCGTGCCGCCGGAACGCGTCGACCGCTTCGCCGACAAGCCGCACGTACAGGTCGAAACCGACGCCCGCGATGTGACCGGACTGCTCCGCGCCGAGGATGTTGCCCGCGCCGCGGATCTCCAGGTCCTTCATCGCGACGGCCATACCCGCGCCCAGTTCGGTGTTCTGCGCGATCGTCGCCAGCCTGTCGTGCGCCGTCTCGGTGAGCGGGGCCTCCGGCGGGTACAGGAAGTACGCGTACCCACGCTCGCGTCCGCGCCCGACCCGGCCGCGCAGCTGGTGCAGCTGAGCCAGCCCCAGCAGGTCACCGCGTTCCACCAGCAGGGTGTTGGCGTTCGAGATGTCCAGCCCGGTCTCGACGATCGTGGTGCAGACGAGCACGTCGTACTCGTTCTCCCAGAATCCCTGGATGATCTTTTCGAGTTTCTCCTCGTTCATCTGGCCGTGCGCGGTGACGACGCGCGCCTCCGGCACCAGCTCGCGAATACGCTTCGCGGCCTTCTCGATCGAGGAAACCCTGTTGTGCACGTAGAAGACCTGGCCGTCGCGCAGCAGCTCGCGCCGGATCGCGGCACCGACCTGCTTGTCGTCGTACGCGCCGACATAGGTCAGGATCGGGTGCCTGTCCTCGGGCGGGGTCAGGATCGTGGACATCTCGCGGATCCCGGCGAGCGACATCTCCAGCGTCCGCGGGATCGGGGTCGCCGACATCGTCAGGACGTCGACGTGTGTCCGCAGCGCCTTGATGTGTTCCTTGTGCTCGACGCCGAACCGCTGTTCCTCGTCGACGATCACCAGGCCGAGATCCTTGTACCGGATCCCGGTCTGCAGCAGGCGATGCGTGCCGATCACGATGTCGACGTCGCCCGAGGACAACTGTTCGAGAATCGCGTCGGACTCGGTCTTGTTCGTGAATCGCGAGAGCCCTTTGATCTTCACCGGGAACGAACTCATCCGTTCGGTGAAGGTGTTGAGGTGCTGCTGCGCGAGCAGCGTCGTGGGCACCAGCACCGCGACCTGCTTGCCGTCCTGCACCGCCTTGAACGCCGCGCGCACCGCGATCTCGGTCTTGCCGTAGCCGACGTCGCCGCAGATGACGCGGTCCATCGGGACGCCGCGTTCCATATCCGCCTTGACCTCGTCGATCGCGGCGAGCTGGTCGTTGGTCTCGGTGAACGGGAAGGCGTCCTCGAGTTCACCCTGCCACGGGGTGTCCGGCCCGAACGGATGCCCTGGCGCGGCCTGGCGCGCGGCGTAGAGCTGCACGAGCTCGGCGGCGATCTCCTTGACCGCCTTCTTCGCCTTGGCCTTGGTGTTCTTCCAGTCGGACCCGCCGAGTTTGTTCAGTGTCGGCAGCTCGCCGCCGACGTAGCGGGAGACCTCGTCGAGCTGGTCGGTCGGGACGAACAGCCGGTCTCCCGGATGTCCGCGTTTGGAGGAGGCGTACTCCAGCAGCAGGTACTCACGGGTCGCGCCGGCGACGGTCCGCTGCACCATCTCGACGAACCGCCCGATGCCGTGCTGGTCGTGCACGACGTAGTCGCCGGCCTTGAGAGCGAGCGGGTCCACGGCGTTGCGGCGCCGCGACGGCATCTTGGTACTGAAGTCCTTTGTGGACGTTCCAGCGCCGGCACCCCTGCCGGTCAGGTCCGACTCGGACAGCACCACGAGGGCACGCTCCGGCGAGACGAAACCGTCCGAAAGACCGCCGCACGTCACCGTCACGACGCCGGGCGTCAGCGGACCGGTGATGCCTTCCGCGAGTGACGCGGGCACCTCTCCCGCCGACAGCTGCTCGACGGCGCGGGTCGCGGTGCCGTGCCCGGCGACGACGAGTACGGCCGTCCCGCCCGCGGCCGTGTGCGCGCGCAGGTCGGTCGTCGCGCGTTCGACCTCGCCGCGGTAGTTCGGCGCGGCCTCGACCGAGACGCGGTAGACGTCGGGATCGTCGCTGGCCAGCTGCGTCAGGCTCCACCAAGGACGCTTCGTCTCCTGAGCGTGCTTCGCGATCTCCGCGAGGTCCCGGTACGCGGACGCTCCGAGGTCGATCGGCGCCTGCCCGCCCGCGGCGGCCGTGGTCCAGGACGCTTCGAGGAACTCCTGCCCGGTGCGGACCAGGTCGGCCGCGCGGGCACGGATCTTCTCCGGATCGGCCAGCAGCACGTGCGTGCCCTGGGGCATCGCGTCGGTCAGCAGGTCCAGCTCGCCCTCGCACAGCACGGGGATGAGCGCCTCCATACCCTCGACGGGGATCCCGCCGGACAGTTTGGTGAGCATCTCGGTGAGCTGGGCGTCCGCCTCGTACGTCGTCGCCAGCTCGGCGGCCTTCGCGCGCACCGGCTCGGAGAGCAGCAGCTCACGGCACGGCGGCGCGCTGACATGCTGGATCTCGCCGGGCAGCGACCGCTGGTCGGACACCGCGAACGCGCGGATCTCACTGACCTCGTCGCCCCAGAACTCGACCCGGACCGGATGCTGCGCCGTCGGCCCGAACAGGTCCAGGATGCCGCCGCGCACGGCGAACTCGCCGCGCTTCTCGACCATGTCCACCCGCGTGTAGGCGAGCTCGACCAGCTGCTCCAGCAGCCCTTCGAAACTCTGCTCCTCGCCGACGACCAGGTCGATCGGCGCGAGCGAACCGAGCCCTGGCGCCATCGGCTGGATGAGGCTGCGGACGGTCGCGACGACGACGCGGAGCCCGTCCGAGCCGGTCTTGAGCCGGTGCAGCACCTCCAGCCGCCTGCCGACGGTGTCCGCCCGCGGGGACAGCCGCTCGTGCGGCAGCGTCTCCCAGGACGGGAAGTCGACGACGGCGCCTTCGCCGAGGAACGACTTCAGCGAAGCTGTCAGCTCGTCGGCCTCGCGGCCGGTGGCGGTCACCGCGAGCACGGGGCGGCCGGCGCCCTCGTCCGCGGCGAGGGCGCCCGCGACCAGCTGGCGGGTGGCGATCGCGCCCTGGAGCTCGAGCACCGGGGCACCGGCCCGCTCGACGACCCCGCGAAGGGCCGGATCGGGAAGGATGGAATGAAGGAGTCCGGACAATGGAGCGTTTGTCACCGTCCCAGCCTACGTGGGGGCACCGACAGTCCGCCGCGCGATTACCTGGGCAGGGCTTCGACCACCTTCGGGAGCTGCTCGTCGAACCCGGCCGGTTCCTGCGTCGCGATGCGGATCAGCACGTGTTCGGCGCCCGCTTCCCCGTACTCGCGAAGCCTCTCGGCGACCTCGTCCCGGCTGCCCGCGATCTGAACTTGGATCTTCTCGACGAAGTCCAGCGGAACGCCGTAATTCCGCTGCGCATAGTCCTCCAGCCGCTCACGAGCCCGGATCGGGTCGTCCTCGATGAGCACCGTCGCGAACAACGCGGGTGTCACGGGGCGTACGGCTGCTTCGCGGATCTTCGCGAGGCCGTCGGCGTAGTCCGCGACGTCGGGCGGATACGGCAGCCAGCCGTCGTATGACCGTCCCACTCGCTTCAACGCTCCGGGCGTGAACGCGGCCAGCCACACCGGCGGACCACCGGGACGGTGCGGCTCCGGGTACTCCGGGAGGGTGTCGTAGTGCAGTACTTCGCCGTGGAACGGACCGCTCTTCCCGCTCCAGACGTGCCGCCACAACGCGACGATGTCGTCGAGCCGGGCCCGCCGGCGTTCCCACGGAACGCGGGTGAAAGCGAATTCGGGTTCGCTGCGGCCCGCGAAACCCGCGCCGACGCCGAGGGTGATCCGGCCCTGGCTGAGCAGGTCGAGCGAGAGGATCGCGTTCGCGGAAAGGAGCGGATCCCGCAACGCCGGGAGCAGCGCGGCGGTGCCGAGGGTGACCCGCTCGGTTCTGGCGGCGAACGCGCCGAGCAGCGTCAACGGATCGATGGGCGCCTTCGCGAGGGTGTCGCCGACCCAGACCGAATCGAGGCCGAGGCGTTCGGCTTCGACCGCGACGGCGACCATTTCCGGCGCGGTGCGCCCGGCGTCGAGGATGGACCGATAGGTGGGAACGACCAGACCGAATTTCATGTCACGAGCTTCTCCGCGCCGGGGAATCGATTCAATTCCTTCGAGGGAATGGCGGTACCGAACGCGGCTCGGCCAAGATGACGTCCATGGTTTCCGGATTCGGCCCCGCGCTGAAGGGCTGGCGTGAGCGGCGGCGGCTGTCCCAGCTGGAACTGGCGCTCCGGGCCGGAACCACCCAACGGCACGTGAGCTTCCTGGAAGGCGGCCGGTCGATCCCAGGCCGCGGCCTGGTGCTGCGCGTCGCCGAATCACTCGAGCTCCCGCTCCGGGAGCGCAACGGCCTGCTGCTCGCGGCCGGGTTCGCGCCTGGTTTTCCCGAAACGGAATTGGACGACCCCCGGCTGCGGCCGGTCCTCGACGGCATGCGGCGGCTGCTCGACGGGCACCGGCCGTACCCCGCCATCGTGGTCGACCGCTACGGCGTGCTCGTCGCCCGCAACGACGCGCTCGACCTGCTCTTCGAGGACGTCGCACCGGAACTGCTGGAAGAACCGGTCAACACCTTGCGGCTCGCCCTGCATCCGAAGGGGATGGCACCGCGGGTGCTGAACCTCGCGGACTGGGCACGGCACATCCTGGAACGGCTGACACAGGAGATCGCGCATGCCCCCGACGAGCGGCTGACCGCGCTGCTGACCGAACTCGAAAGTTACGTTCCGGAGCCAGGGCCGCCCGGACCGGACCATCTCGGGTTCGCCGTCCCGATGCGCCTGTCCACTTCGGCGGGTGAGCTGCGGCTGATCACGGCCATCACGACGTTCGCGACCGCCGCCGACGTCACGGTGTCGGAATTGAAACTGGAGACATTCCTGCCCGCCGACGCCGAAACCGCCGCGATCCTCACCCGATGACCGGTTCGTTCCTCGCGGGCGGTTGAGCACGATGGCATGCTGATGCCATGCGCACTACCGCCGCCGCGTCGTTCGCTTCGCTGTTCTTGCTGGTCACAGCCTGTTCCGGGGAGTCAAGCGAAACGGTGCAGAGCGCGCCGCCGGTCACCTCGAAGCCTGCCGTGACGACGTTGAAGGTCGAGCAGGTGACGGCCGGGCTCGAACACGGCTGGGACGTCGGATTCCTGCCGGACGGGAAGATCCTCGTCACCCAGCGCCCTGGGAAGCTGGCGCTGGTCGACGGCGGCACGAAGCGCGACGTCGCCGCCGATTTCTCCGACGTCCTCGTACGCGGCGAAGGCGGCCTGATGGGGATGGTGATCAGCAAGGACTTCGCGACGTCACGCGAGTTCATCACCTGCCAGACCCACAAGGAAGGCGACAACGCCGTCGACATCCGGCTGGTCACCTGGCGGCTTTCCGACGATGGCGCGAGCGCCACGAAGGTCAAGGACCTGCTGACCGGGCTGCCGGTGAACCCCAGCGGCAGGCATTCGGGCTGCCGTCCCACGTTCGGCGCGGACGGCGCGCTGCTCGTCGGCACCGGCGACACCGCCCGGCCACAGCACCCGCAGGACCGCACGAGTCTCGGCGGCAAGGTGCTGCGTGTCGACGCGAAGACCGGGAACCCGTTGCCGGACAACCCGTTCATCTCGTCGGCGAACCCGAACGAACAGCGCGTGTTCACCTACGGGCACCGCAACGTCCAGGGCGTCACGGTCCGGCCGGGCACCGGGCAGGTGTTCACCGCCGAGCACGGACCGACCATCGACGACGAGGTCAACATGGAACGCGCCGGCGCGAACTACGGCTGGGACCCGTCCAAGGGCGGCACCGAGACCAGTTACGACGAAGGTGTCCCGATGACCGACAAGCAGCGGTTCCCGGACGCCGTCAGTCCTTTGTGGACGACCGGCGAGATCACCGAAGCGATCTGCGGCGCGGAATTCCTCACCGGGTCGCAATGGGGCACGCTCGAAGGCTCGCTTGCCGTGACCGCCTTGAAGGGACAGAAACTCCTGCTGTTCCGGCTCGACGAAACCGGCAAGGTCACCGAGGTGACCCTGCCGCCGGAGTTCGACGACAAGTTCGGCAGGCTGCGCGCCGTCCGGAGCGGGCCCGACGGCGCTCTCTACATCACGACTTCGGAAGGCAAGGACGACAAACTGCTGCGCGTCACCCCTGGCGCCTAGCGGCCGAGGTGCGCACCGCCGTTGACGTGGACGACCTGGCCGGTGACGTGCCGCGCGGCCGGGCTCGCCAGGAAAGCCACCACTTCGGCGACGTCCGCGGGCTCGCCTGCGCGTTTGGTCAGCGTGTTGCCGACGAGCCACGCCCGGCGCTCGTCGGACAGCTTGCCGTTGAAGAACTCGGTGTCCCCGACCAGTCCGGGCGCGACGATGTTCGCGGTGATCCCCCGCGGCCCGAATTCCCTTGCCACGTCGACGTTCCACGCCTCCAGCGCCGCCTTCGCGGCACCATAGGAACCGGCTCCGGTGTGCGCGGCGATGGAGCCGATGGTGACGATCCGCGCGCCGTCGGCGAGCCTTTCCCGCAACGCACGGGTGACCAGGACGGCGCTGAACACGTTCGCGTCCAGATTGGCTTGCCAGCTCTCGGCGAACGACTTCAGGTCTTCGGCGGGTCCGTTCCGGAAATCGGTGTTGCCGCCCGCGTTGTTGACCAGGACGTCGACACGGTCCGGCAGATCGGCCAGCGCCCGCTCCACCGCGTCCGGATCGGCCGCGTCGAACGGGACCGGGTTCGCGCCGAGCAACGCGGCGGCTTCGGTGAGAACCTGTTCGCGTCGGCCGGTGATCGTCACCCGCTCGCCTTGCGCGGCGAAGGCCGCCGCGACCGCGTAGCCGATTCCGGTTCCGCCGCCGGTGATCACTACTTCCCTGTGCTTCCCCATACGTCCAGCATAGGGACAACTAGGCTTCCGGCATGACGAAGATCGACCCGTCGACGACGGCACTCGTCCTGATCGACCTGCAGACCCGGATCGTCGCACTGGAGACCACGCCGATCGAGGGCCCGGAGGTCGTCGCGAACGCCGTCCTCCTGCGCGACGCGTTCAGTGCGGCCGGCTCACCGATCGTCCACGTGCGGGCACACCGGCCGGACGTCGACGAGCAGCCGCCCGGCAGTGAACTGGTCGCCGAGCTGACGCCCCGCGAAGGCGAGCACCTGATCACCAAACACACGATCGGCGCGTTCTACGGCACCGGCCTGGACGAACTCCTGCGCGGGCTCGGCGTGAAGACGCTGGTACTCGGCGGGATCGCCACGGAGTACGGCGTCGAATCGACACTGCGGGCCGCGATCGACCACGCCTACGAGACCATCGCCGTGTCGGACGCGATGACCGGCATCGCCGCAATCTCGCACGAATCGGCGATCACGAAAGTCTTCCCACGGCTGGGCGAAGTGCTCACGACCGCCGAAACCGCCGCGGCACTGGGCTGAACCATGATCGACAAAATCGCTTGGCTCCACCTGGTGGACGGCCGGATCCTGAGCACCCGCTCGCGCGGCAAGTCGGTGTTCTACCTCCCCGGCGGCAAACGCGAACCCGGCGAGAGCGACACCGAGACGCTGATCCGGGAGATCCGAGAAGAACTGACCGTCGAGATCACCCCGGCGAGCGTCGCGCCCGCCGGGGTCTTCGAGGCGCAGGCCGACGGGCACGCGTCGGGGCTCGTGGTCCGGATGACCTGCTACACCGCCGACTTCATCGGAACGCTCGCGGCCAGCAGCGAGATCGAGGAAATCGCGTGGCTGGGCTACGCGGACAGGGACCGGGTCTCCGCGGTGGACAAGATCATCTTCGACCACCTGCGGGAGACCGGCCTCCTGCGCTGACGCCTACTTCTTGAGGTCGTCCAGGCACAGCACCCGCGACTGCGGGAGGGTGCCGCCCGCCCGCTGCCACTGGATCTTCTCGTCGGTCGACGGCACCTGGGTGCACACCGTGCTGCCGTCGACGAGGAACGTCGCGCTCTTTTCGATGGCGAGGACCTTGTACCGCGCTGTCGCGCAGTCCGCCTTCGTGAGCTTCTTCGCGTCGACCACGCCGTCGGGGAGGCAATCGCCGACGGCAGGCGCCCGCTCACCGGGGTTCTTCAGGTCCTCCAGGCAGAGCAGGGTGCCGTCACTGGCGCCCTTCTTTCCCTGGAAGAAGTACGCGTCGGTCGTCGGATAGTCGTCGCATTCGGATCCGCCCGAAAGCCTGAGTCCGATTTCCGACTTGTTCTCCTGTTTTCCGACGACCTTGAAGTTCGCGTCAGGCGTTCCGCATTCGGTGTTCTTGACACTGTCCGCGTTGTCGACGCTGCCTTTGAGACAGGCGCCGACCTCGGTGCTCGACGCCGTGAACGGATTCGCGACGAAGAACGCGATCACCGCGATGACGGCGAAGATGCCCAGGCGGATGACGGGCTTCAGCCACGTTTTCTTCTTCTGCGGCACCATCTGTTCGACGGCGGGCGCGGGATAGTTCTCCACGGTGGTTCCCCCAGCTTGATGATCTCTTCGGGGGACCCAGCGCTCACCGGCCGGGAAACGTTACTGGCACGCGACGCAGATCTCAGTGCAGCCGCAACTTGGGTTTGTGCTCCAAATTGGACAGACCGTTCCACGCGAGGTTGACCAGATGCGCCGCGACCTCGTCCCGCTTCGGTTTCCGGGCGTCGAGCCACCATTGCCCGGTCAACGCGACCATCCCGACGAGCGCCTGCGCGTACAGCGCGGCCAGCTTCTCGTCGTAGCCCCGCGCGGCGAACTGTTGCGCGAGGATGTGCTCGACCTGGCTGGCGATGTCGTTCAGCACCGTCGAGAACGTGCCCGTCGAACTCGCGACCGGCGAATCCCGCACCAGGATGCGGAATCCGTCGTGCGAGTCCTCGACGTAGGAGAGCAACGCGATCGCCGCCTGCTCCAGCATCACCCTCGGATGTCCACCGTGGAGGGTGGAGACCATCCTGTCGAGCAGGAGCTGGGTCTCGCGGTCGACGACGACGGCGTAGATGCCTTCTTTGCCACCGAAGTGCTCGTACACCACCGGTTTGGAGACGTTCGCGCGATGCGCGATCTCCTCGATGGAGGTGCCCTCGAAACCCTTCTCCGCGAACAGGGCTCTGGCGACGTTGAGCAGCTGCTGCCTGCGCTCGCTGCCCGTCATCCGCACCCTGGCCACCGGAGCGACCGGACGCGCCCCGGTGACCGATTCACGTTTGGTTCGCCGTCTCCCCGCCATTGCAGAAGACTAACGTGACCTCGTTATTTGCTTTCGGTGGCGATGCGCGCGAGGCGCTGCGGGGTCGGCCAGCGCACGTCATAGGCCCAGCCGAACTTCTCGAAGATCCAAATGAGCCGCGCGGAAAGATCGATCTGCCCACGCTGCACACCGTGCCGCGCCGAGGTCGGGTCGGCGTGGTGCAGGTTGTGCCACGACTCACCGAAGGAGAAGATCGCCAGCGGCCAGAAGTTGGCCGACTTGTCACGGGCGGCGAACGGGCGCTCGCCGATCATGTGACAGACCGAGTTGACCGACCAGGTCACGTGGTGCAGCACGCAGACACGCACCAGACCGGCCCAGAAGAACGCGGTCACCGCACCCCAGAACGACCAGGTGATCAGTCCACCGAGGATCGCGGGCAGCACCAGGGTGAGCAGGCTCCACAGCCAGAACAGGTCGTCGACCTTCTTGATGGCCGGGTCCTTCACCAGGTCCGGCGCGAACCGCTCCGCGTTGGTCTGGTCACGCTCGAACAGCCAGCCCATGTGCGCGTGCCAGAAACCCTTGGCGATGGCCAGCGGCGAGGTACCGAACAGCCACGGCGAATGCGGGTCGCCGTCGCGGTCGGAGAAGGCGTGGTGGCGCCGGTGGTCGGCGACCCAGGTGATCACGGGGCCCTGGACGGCCATGCTGCCGGCGATCGCCATCACGACGCGCAGCCACGGCTTGGCCTTGAACGAGCCGTGCGTGAAGTAGCGGTGGTACGAGACTGTGATCCCGAGTCCGCTGATCGCGTAGAAGACCACGAAGAGCCCGACGTCGACCCAGGTCAGACCCCAGCCCCAGGCGAACGGGACGGCCACGAGCAACGCGGCGAGCGGGAAGATGACCCCGAGGTAGACCGACAGCTGCACGGCGCTCGACCGCTGCCCGTCGGTGACCGGTTTGGGGCCCTTCGCGGGCTTCTGGGACTGGTCCAGGGTAGCCGTCATGCAGTCACTTCTTTTCTACGCGCAACCCTCGAGGGATTCCCTAAGGGTGTCCTTACCTACGATGCCGTAAGTTACGGTACAGGAGGTTTCGCCCCCTGTGGAGTGCCCGCGGCCGTGAGGCAACCCCCTGGCGCACGCGAAGGTCTCCGGCATGGCTATCCTGACCAGGATCGATCCGCCGTAGTGTAATCGGCAGCACTTCAGATTTTGGTTCTGACAGTTCAGGTTCGAATCCTGGCGGCGGAGCAGACGAACAGATGACCAGCGGCGTTTTCAACGGTGGGGGTGTGTGCGGCTGACCGAGGACGCGACGACCAGTGGCAGGCGGCCGGCGCTTGCGGAGATGTCCGACGCCTGGCTCTACGGTCGCGCGCGCGAACTCGGGGCGGCGATACAGCGCGTCAGCTACGCCGAGCAGTTGGACATCGTCACCAGTCTCGACGAACTCCTCGACGAGACGCAGCGCCGCGGCGAACCCCTGCTGGTCGCCCAGTTGCTGCGGTACTCGGCGATGGCAAGGCTGGTCACCCGCGGTCTCGCCGCCGAAGCCGAACCCAGGCTCGACGAGATGCTCGCGCACACCAGGCGGCACGGTCTCGCGCTGATGCGGGCCGACGCGCACGCCATGCGCGGCCGTCGCCTGGTGATCGCCAAACAGGAGGACGCCGCCCTCACCGAGATCGCCAGGGCGCTGGCCATCCTCGACGACTCCGCGGTCCCGGACCGCCAGGTCGGCAGGCGCAACTGGGACCGGATGCTGTCCACGACCCTGGTCGACTGCTGGCTGGTGCTGAATCAGCTGGGCGTCTACGAGGCGGCCGAGGAGGCCATCGCCCGCGCCGCGCAGGCGATCCGTGACAGCGCGAGCCCGCACGAGATCGCGCTCCAGCTGATCAACCGGGTCAAGATGCTGCTGGGCTGGGGCCTGCGGCTCGAACGGATCGAGCGGTACGACGAGGGAGCGGACAAGTTCCGCACCGCGGCGTCGATGGCGCAGGCGGCCGAGGGCCCGTTCACCGAGTCGCTGTTCCCACGCAAGGCCGGACTGCCCGCGATCGACCAGGTCGGCGTCCTCGCCGCGGCGGCCGCGCTGGCGTCGCCCGATTCGTCGCATATCGAGCGGCTGAACTCGCTGCTGCATCCGGAACTGGTGTTCCCGCACGAACGCGAGATCATCGCCATCGCGCTGGCCCGCTGCCTGGACAACGAAGGCCGCCGCGAGGACGCGCTGCAGGTGCTCAAGGAAGTTCGCGAGGACAACGAGGAAGGTTCACTGCCGTCGATGCGGCTGAACCTCGCCCGTGAGCTGGCCAGGCTCGACACCACCCCGGACTACGCGTCGGGCGCGAGCCAATCGCTGATCGACTACGCGACCATCCTGGAAACGGAGATGTGGTCGCTGCGGGAATCGCAGATCGCCACGCTCAACGCGCGCCGGGAGCACGAACGCCTGTCCGCCGAACACGGCGCGATCACCCAGCAGGCCTTGCAGGACCCGCTCACCGGTCTGCCGAACCGGCGCGCGCTCGACGAAAAGCTCCGTTCGCTGGCCTCGTCCGCGGACGCCCAGCCGCTCGCGGT
Source organism: Amycolatopsis alba DSM 44262 (assembly GCF_000384215.1). Lineage (NCBI taxonomy): Bacteria > Bacillati > Actinomycetota > Actinomycetes > Pseudonocardiales > Pseudonocardiaceae > Amycolatopsis > Amycolatopsis alba. The sequence goes on from NZ_KB913032.1 coordinate 2,556,577, forward strand.
CGCGCTGGTCGACCTCGACGGTTTCAAGGACGTCAACGACAAGCAGTCGCACGCCGAGGGTGACAACGTGCTCCGTGTCATCGCGAGCACGCTGCGCGACGCCCTGCGCGGCGACGACGTCGTCGCCCGGTACGGCGGAGACGAGTTCATCGTGCTTCTACCTGGGGCTCCGGCCTCGGCGGCGAAGCAGGCGCTGGGTCGTTCTGTGAATGCCGTCGCATCTCTGCCGCACCACCTTTCGCACGGTGTCACCCTCTCCGTCGGCCTCGTCTCGCTCCGCCCGCAAGAGCGCGCCGAACAGGTCCTCGCACGCGCCGACGCGGCCATGTACCAGGCGAAACGTGGCGGCGGGAACCAGGTTTCGTCGGTGAACTCGATGGCCATCGATCCGGTGACCGGATGGCCCGGTGAGGATGCTCCGACCGACCCCGCGTGGGACGCCGAGCAGCCCACGTAGGATCAATGCCCGACAACCACCGTTGGTGAAATGTTGGGAGTGCCGTGACCGGCCCGCTGAGCACGTTGATCCTCGCCGCGGGTGAGGGCACCCGTATGCGCTCGTCCACCCCGAAGGTGCTGCACCCGATCGCCGGCCGCCCGCTGGTCGAGCACGCGGTTCGGGCGGCCGCGGGACTGAGCCCCGAACACCTGGTCGTGGTCATCGGCCACGGTCGCGACTCGGTCGGCGCTCAGCTGGCGAAGGTCGGCGAGGCACTCGGCCGCGAGGTCGTCACGGCCGTCCAGGAAGAGCAGAAGGGCACTGGGCACGCGGTCTCGTGCGCGCTCTCGGCGCTGCCCGGCGGACTGACCGGCACCGTCGTCGTCAGCTACGGCGACGTCCCGCTGCTCGACACCGAAACGCTCGCTTCCCTGGTCGCCGAGCACACCTCCACCGGAAACGCGGTCACCGTGCTGACCGCGGTCGTCGAGAACCCGACCGGCTACGGACGGATCATCCGCGACGAAAACGGCGTCGTCACCTCGATCGTCGAGCAGAAAGACGCCACCCCCGCGCAGCACGAAATCGCCGAAATCAATTCCGGCGTCTACGCCTTCGACGCTTCAGTCCTGGTCGACGGGCTTTCGAAGCTGTCGACCGACAACGCGCAAGGCGAGCTGTACCTCACCGACGTCCTCGGCATCGCCCGCGGCGACGGCAAGGGCGTCGGCGCGCTGGTCATCGACGACCCGTGGGTGACCGAAGGCGTCAACGACCGCGTCCAGCTCTCCGTCCTCGGCGCCGAACTGAACCGCCGGATCGTCCGCGGCTGGCAGCGGGCGGGCGTCACCGTCGTCGACCCGGCGAGCACCTGGATCGACGCGGGCGTGACCTTGTCGCGCGACGTCGTCATCGAGCCCGGTGTGCAGCTGAAGGGTTCGACCTCGGTCGGCGAGGGCGCGCAGATCGGCCCGGACAGCACCCTGGAGAACGTCTCCGTCGGTGCGGGCGCGTCGGTGGTGCGGACGCACGGTTCGGATTCGGAACTGGGCGACGGCGTGAAGGTCGGCCCGTTCACCTACCTGCGGCCCGGCACCAAGCTGGGGACCAAGGGCAAGCTCGGCGCGTTCGTCGAGACGAAGAACGCGGACATCGGCGCCGGGACGAAGGTTCCTCACCTGACCTACGTCGGCGACGCGACCATCGGCGAGAACAGCAACATCGGCTGCTCCAGCGTCTTCGTCAACTACGACGGCGTGAACAAGCACCACACCAGGATCGGCTCCCATGTGCGGCTCGGCGCGGACAACACGTTCGTCGCCCCGGTGACCATCGGCGACGGCGCCTACAGTGGGGCAGGCACCGTGATCAGGCAAGACGTGCCCCCTGGCGCGCTCGCCGTGTCCACCGGGCCGCAGCGCAACATCGAAGACTGGGTGACCCGGCGCAGGCCGGGCACACCCGCGGCGGAAGCAGCTTCCGCCGCGAAGCAGGACACCACCGCCGTGTCCGATTCAGCAAAGGGAAACGACGGGGAGTCGCCAGCATGAGCTCGAAGTCCGGTACACCGAAGAAGAACCTGATGCTCTTCTCCGGGCGCGCACACCCGGAACTAGCGGAAGAGGTGGCCAAGCACCTCAACGTGTCGGTCGTCCCGCAGACCGCGCACAACTTCGCCAACGGGGAGATCTTCGTCCGGTTCAACGAATCGGTGCGCGGGACCGACGCGTTCGTGATCCAGAGCCACCCGGCGCCCATCAACGAGTGGGTGATGGAGCAGCTGATCATGGTGGACGCGCTCAAGCGCGCGAGCGCCAAGCGGATCACCGTGATCATGCCGTTCTACCCGTACGCGCGGCAGGACAAGAAGCACAAGGGCCGCGAGCCGATCTCCGCGCGCCTGATCGCGGACCTGTTCAAGACCGCGGGCGCCGACCGGATCATGACGGTCGACCTGCACACCGCCCAGATCCAGGGCTTCTTCGACGGCCCCGTCGACCACCTGCTCGCGCAGAACGTGCTGGCCGCGCACATCAACAAGACCTACCAGGACGAGAACATCACCGTCGTCTCGCCGGACTCGGGCCGCGTGCGGCTGGCCGAGAAGTGGGCGGCTCAGCTGGGTGACCGGCCGATCGCCTTCATCCACAAGACCCGCGACCCGGACAAGCCGAACCAGGCTGTCGCCAACCGCGTCGTCGGCAAGGTCCGCGGTCAGCTGTGCGTGCTGATCGACGACATGATCGACACCGGCGGCACGATCGTGAAGGCCACCGAGGCCCTGCTCGACGAAGGCGCGTCCGACGTCGTCATCGCCTCGACCCACGGCATCCTGTCCGACCCCGCCACCGAGCGGCTGTCGAACTGCAAGGCGCGCGAGGTGATCGTCACCAACACGCTGCCGATCCCTGCGGAGAAGCGGTTCCCCGGCCTGACCGTGCTGTCCATCGCGCCGCTGCTGGCGCAGGCCATTCAGCAGGTCTTCGAGGACGGGTCGGTCACGTCCCTCTTCGACGGCAACGCCTGACCCAACGGAGCAAGGGACCTTTGCTCTCACTCTCCGAAAGAGAGTGAGAGCAAAGGTCCCTTGCTCCGTTTTCGGCTCCCCGCGAAACAGCGCGCGCCGGACGCCCCGGCGTGGCTAGGTTCCGTTCATGGGGAAATTCAAGTTCGGCGTGAACCTGTGGGGCGCCGAGAACCGCGAAGACTGGGTCGCGAAGTGCCTCCGCGCCGAGGCCCTCGGATACGACGTCATCTCCGTGCCCGATCATCTGGGCCCAGGACGGAACGCGCCCTTTCCGGCCCTGACCATGGCGGCCGCGGTGACCCGGCGTCCGCGCGTCGGCACTCTCGTCTCCAACGTGCCCTTCTACAACTTCGCTCTCCTCGCACGCGAAGTCGCCACGACGGTGAAGATGACCGGCGACCGGCTGGACCTCGGCCTCGGCTCCGGCCACATGAAGTCGGAATTCGACGACGCCGGCCTGCCGTGGATCCCGGCCAAGGAACGCATCGAGTTCCTCACCAAGAGCCTCGACCACCTGCGCGAACACTTCGCGAGCGAAGGGATCACACCCCCGCCGCTGCTCCTCGCGGGCAACAGCGACGGCGTGCTCTCCCTCGCCGCCCGAGAAGCCGACATCGCCGGCTTCTCGGGTCTTCGCCAAGCACCGGGAAAACCGCCGGGCACCTTCCAGCTCGACGACGCCGAGCGCATGGACGAGCGCGTCGCCTTCTTCCGTTCACAAGCGAACGGCCGCGACCCCGAATCGAACCTGCTCGTCCAGCGGGTCGTCGTCACGGACGACCGGCGCGCGGCCGCCGAGTCCTGGCGTGCAGAAGACCCGGACAGCTTCGACGTGGACAAGCTGCTCGAAACGCCACAGTTGCTTTTCGGAACCGTCGACGAGATCGTCCGGCAACTCCAGGAGCGTCGCGAACGGTACGGCTTCTCCTACATCACGGTGTTCCAGCCGATGCTGGAAACGTTCGCGCAGGTCGTGAAGGAACTGTCCGGTCAGTAAGCGACGCAGAAACGCTGACGGCGGCGCTCCGGCTTGTCGATCTCGTCGACGAACGCGATCGCGTAGTCGGCGCCGCTGATCTTCGACCCGCCGTTCTCGTCGGTCAGGAGCACGTCGCCGCCGAGCCGGAAGTCACCGGTCCGCTCGCCCTCGGCCCACGCGCCGAACTCGGCGGCCGGGCTGAGGTAGAACCAGTCGATGTCCTCGGGAAGCTTCCGGAACGCTTCCAGTACCTCTGCGTGTGCTCCCGCTTCGCCCTTGTACTCGTCCGGGAACTCGGGGGTGTCGATCAGCCGCGGCCCGCCCTCGGCCACGTGCAGGCTGCCCGCCCCGCCGACCACGCCGATCCGCGCGCCGTTGTCCTTCGCGACCTGAGCGATCGAGGGCACCGCGTCGAGCAGACCGCTCTGCCCGTGAACCGCGATGACCAGGACATCGGCACCCTTGGCGACCTCGGACAGGAAGGCCTGGTCGTAGAGCGACCCTGCCCTGGTCCCATCGCCTTCGGCGTTCCTCGACACAACCAGGACCTCGTGACCGCGGCCTCGTGCTTCCGCGGCGATCTTCCCGCCCGCGTACCCGGTTCCTCCGAACACAACCAACTTCGCCATCACGTTCTCCCTTTTCATCGGCGACAACGCCGATGCTAAGAACGAGAGATCGACTACTTCAACGTATGTAACTCACCTGAGGGTGAGTGTGCAGGTCAGCCGCCCAGCGCGGCGAACTCGGACTTGAGCTTTTCGCGGACGCCGTTCACGTCGACCGGGACCCGGACCTCACCGCGGGCCGCCGGCTTCGCCTGCACCTGATAGCTGGCGTTCCGATTCGGCAGCTTGAACTTGACCTCGCAGGACATGCTCGTCGTGGTGTCCGGCGCCGCGTTGGCGTCCGCCGTGCAGGTCTGCGCGCCGAGCGACTGCGCGGAGAACTCGACGGTCAGCGTCAGGTGCACGGGCGTCCCGCTCGCGCCGCCGATGACGGTGTTGGCCACGCCGATGGTCGCCCGGCAGGTCCCGACGAAGTCCGTGCAGTCCAGCTTGTCGTCGACCACGCTGACACTGACCTGGGCAAGCGCGTCGAACGGCTGTCCGATCCCGCCGATCGCGCCGTCCAGATCGGTCTGGAGCTTCTTGAGCGCGTCCCCGGCGAGCGGCTCGACCCGCATCTCGGCACCGAGCGTCTTGCCGCCCGCCGCATCGACGAGGGACGGCGCGAAACTGACGACCCGGTGCGGCGCCGCGGTGGTCACCCGCAGCGTCCCGAGCCCGCTCCCGACGTCGTAAACCTCGGTTCCGTCGGGCAACTTCGACCGGACCGGATCGGTCAGCCGGTTCGTCGCGGCCACCGCGGTCCGGAGTGTCGACGCGGCCTTCCGCGGGTTGAGCACCCCGACGGCGTTCACCGGCAGGTCCGAGCTGTCGGTGCGGACCCAATTGGTGCCGTACAGCTCGCTGTTGCCCAGCCCGTGCGCCTTCCAGTACTCGGGCGTCGCCGAGAGGTACAGCTGCTTGTCTGTCGCGACGACCTGGACGGTCTGGCCGTCGACCGGCAGCGCGCCGTGCGCGCTCCCGTTGCGGGTGATCCGGAACTGCAATTCAACGGGTTTGCCCGAGGCATCCTTGATTGTCGACTTGTAGACAACCGCAGGCGACTGTTCGAGCTCTTTCAGCGCACTCTCGACAGCACCGCGCTGCTCAGTGCGCCGATCCACCCGCTGCTGCTCGGCGGGTGAGATCCCCGCCGCCCCGTCGATCTCGACGTCGCAACCGGCCACGAGGCAGCACAAGGCGGCGATCGCGCCGATCCTCAACCGTCGTGCCGGCATGCCGCCCCCTTCGTCTCACGTGCGAGGAGATCACACCTTAGAAAAGGGGTCACGCACCACCGCATCCGCGGGTCCCCGAAGCAGCTGTCACCGACTTGTCACCTGAACGAGCCACCCGGCGGGACCGGTGCACGACCGGTTGGTCTACACTTTCCCGGTCTCGGCGAGGCGGGTTCCGTGAGCACCTGGTGCCCGACGTGATCGACGCGGCGGCTTGAGTGGCCACACGCGGTCGAGCACGCCTGTGGAATTCGCCGCCGAACACCAGAACCGCCCCGAACCATCCCCACCTCAGCATGCTTTCGCTGAACATGTTGGTGAATTGAAGGAGTGCTACACCGTGTCCGAGGTAAGCCTGTCCGTCGAGCCCCGCACCGAATTCGGCAAGGGTGCCGCGCGCCGCACGCGTCGCGCCGGCAAGATCCCCGCGGTGCTGTACGGGCACGGCTCGGACCCGCGCCACTACGCCCTGCCCGCCCTCGAGTTCGCCCGCGTCGTGCGTGAGAACGGCAGCAACGCCGTCATCACCCTCGAGCTCGAAGGCAAGAGCGAGCTGGCACTGACGAAGACCATCGTCGTCCACCCGCTGAAGAACTACATCGAGCACGTCGACCTGCTGGTCGTCATCCGCGGCGAGAAGGTCACCGTCGACGTCCCGGTCGTCGTCACCGGCACCGCGGGCCCTGGCACCCTGGTCACCACCGACCTCGACTCCCTCACCATCGAGGTCGAGGCGCTGCACATCCCCGAGCAGATCGAGCTCTCGGTCGAGGGCGTCGCCGCCGGCACCCAGATCCTTGCTTCGCAGGTCACCCTCCCGCAGGGCGCCAACCTGGTCACCGACCCCGAGGCCCTGGTCGTCGCCGTCAACGAGGCGCCGTCCGAGGCCGCGCTCGAGGGCGAAGAGGCCGCTGCCGAGGCGGAGGCGACTCCCGCCGAGGCCGCCGAATAAAGTCACTCGTGTGACCGAAGCTGTACTTCCTGGGGCCGGCGAGCAGATCCTGCTCGCCGGCCTTGGCAATCCCGGCCCCCAATACGCAGGCAACAGGCACAACGTCGGCTTCATGGTGCTCGACGAACTCGCCGGCCGCGTCGGAGGCAAGTTCAAAGCCCACAAGAGCGGCGCCGAAATCCTCGAAGGCCGGCTTTCCGGACAACGAGTGGTCCTGGCCAAGCCGCGCTCGTACATGAACCTCTCAGGCGGCCCCGTCGTGGGCGCGGCCCGGTTCTACAAGATCCCCCCGGCCGGTGTCGTGGTCGTCCACGACGAGCTGGACGTCGACTTCGGTGCGCTCAAGATGAAACTGGGTGGCGGCGACAACGGCCACAACGGTCTCCGCTCGATCACCAAATCCCTGGGCACGAAGGACTACTACCGTGTCCGTTTCGGCGTCGGCCGCCCTCCGGGACGGCAGGATCCGGCGGATTTCGTGCTGAAAGACTTCTCGACGGTCGAGCGCAAAGAGCTCGCTTTCGAGATCGATCGTTGCGCCGACGCCGTTGAAGCGCTTATCAGCACCGGCCTCGCCGCAGCCCAGAACACCTTTCACGCTGGGTGAATCCGCTCACATGGCGGTGCGTTACACCTCGTCACTCGAAGGCGTTCACCACGCCCCTGATCGAGTCGTGGAATAGCGCGAACTCTTCCGGGGAACTCTCAAAACCGTTAGGACGGAATGCGGAGATCGCATTCCCCACCGAAACCGGAGAGAGTTTCATGTCGTTTACGGCCGAAGACATCACCGGCGCCACTTTCCCGAACGCTCCGATCGGGCGGCGCGGATACGCCAAGCACGAGGTCGACGCGTTCCTCGAACGGATCGCGGACACGATCTCGGACCAGGACGACCTGACGGCCGCCGAGGTCCACCACGTCATGTTCTCGCGTCCGTTGATCGGGAAGCGTGGCTACGACGAACGCGAAGTCGACGAGTTCCTCGACAAGGTCGAAGGGCAACTCGCCCACCGGACCGGCCAGCAAGTGCTCGGCGTACCCGGCGCGCGTGAAGAGGACCAGGCGACCGCCGAACGCGCCGTTCCGGACCGCGGTCCCATCGAGTTCCTGCGGGAGCGCTAGTGCCCGTCACCGCGTTCGAGGCGAGAACCCGGCAGTTCGACCGGGCGCCGATCGGTGCCAGGGGATATCACGAGCCCGCGGTCGACGCCTTCCTCGAACGGGTCGCGGCGACACTCGACGGCGACGACGACCTGTCGGTTTCGGACGTCCACAACGTGGCGTTCGCCAAAGCACCACTCTCGAAACGAGGCTACGACCCGGCAGCCGTCGACGCGTTCCTCCGGGACGTCGAGGGCACGCTGGCCGGACTCTCCCGGTCCGCCGACTACTACATAGCGCCGGCCCTGGAACACACCCACACCCGTAAGCCGCCTTGGCGACGCCGCTGACCCACGGGAGGTGCCGCGAAAGGGCCGGGCCCGCGATATCAGCGAGCCCGGCCCTTTCGTGTCAGCTGGTCGTCGCGTTCTTGGCGATCTTGTCCGCGAACTGGGTGGCGGTCGCCGCCCGCTTCACCTTGCCGGAGGGTGTCTTGGGCAGGCTTCCCGCCGGGAGCACCACCACCGCGAAGGGCCGCATGTCGACCGCGCCACGCACCTTGGCCGCGATCTCCTTCGCCAGCGCCTTCTCCGTTTCCGGGTCACCGGCAAGTTTCGATTCGACGACGACGGCGAACCGCTCCCGGCGGCTGCCGGCGTCGATCCGCACAGCCACGGCGTTCCCCGCCCGGACCCCTTCGACCGACGTCGCCGCCCGTTCGATATCGGTCGGGTACAGGTTCCGGCCGCCCATGATGATGACGTCCTTGCGACGGCCGCAGATCACGATCATGCCGTCGACCAGGTAGCCGAGGTCGCCGGTGAGCAACCAGCCGTCCTCGTCCTGTGTCGCGAGCGGACCCTCCATGGTCAGGTACCCCGGCGTCACGGCCTCGCCGCGCAGGCGGATCTCCCCGACCTGGCGCTCTCCGAGCACGGTGCCCTTGTCATCGACGATCTCGGCCTCGAGCCCGTCGAGAGGCGGACCGAGCACCGCGAAGGAACGGACTTCGTCGGTTCCGCGCCGCGGGTCGTCTTCGGGGACCGGCACCGCGCGGTTGTCCGCCTCGAGTGCGTCGGCTTCGACGATATCCAGCGTCAGTCCGGTGAACAACGGCGCGAACGAAACCGCGAGAGTCGCTTCCGCCATGCCGTAGGCCGGGAAAACGCATTCGGCGGGCATCTTGAACCGCTCCCCGGCTTCGACGAACGTCTGCACGGCCGTTTCGTCGATCGGCTCGGCACCGTTCAGCGCGATCCGAAGCTTCGAGAGGTCGTACGCGTCGTCGTCATCGACACGAGCCATCCGCCTGCCCACGATCGCGTAGGCGAAGTTCGGCGCGGCCGTGGTCGTGCCGTTGTACTTGCTGATCAGCTGCGGCCAGATCAACGGTCCCGACAGGAACTCGAGCGGCGTGATCTTGACGAGTTCGACGCCGAACGTCATCGGGACGGTCAGGAAGCCGACCATCCCCATGTCGTGGAACGTGGGCAGCCACGAAACCATCACGTCGACGTCGAAATCGAACTCGGCACGATCGACCATCGCCTTGACGTTCGAATACAGGTTTCCGTAAGTGATCCGCACGGCCTTCGGATCGGCCGTCGATCCACTGGTCAGCTGCAGGAGCGCGGTGTCGCCTTCGGCGGTCGGCACGGGCTCCGCCAGCGGTTCGGCCTCGAGCAGCTCGGTGATCACCTGGAAAGCGATGCCGTGCTCGGTGAGCACCGGTCCGAGTTGATCGAACGGGTCACCGAGCAGAACCAGACCGGACCCGATCATCCGCAGCACGCGAACGGTGTCCTCGGCCCATTCGGCGAGGTCGGTGCGCTGAGTGGGCTGGTGCAGCATCGTCACGCTGCCACCGGCGAGCCACACCGCCTGCACCGTCGGCGCGATCAGCGACGGCGCCGCCGCCAGGACGGCCACCGCCTTGCCAGGCTCGAGCCCAGCCGTCACCAGACCTCCGGCGACCCGCTTGGCCTGCTCGTGAATCTCGGCCCAGGTACGCCGAACCGGCTCCTTGGGCTCCCCGGTGACCATTCCCCGCTGCTGACCTCGCCCCGCCGCAGTGGCGACGAGCGTGTCCACGAACCGACTCATGCGCGTCACACTACTGTCCGCGCTGAAAGACCCGCTCGACGTCGAGTGAACTTATTCGACGGCTTCGGAAGTCTCGAGCCACTGGGCCTCGACCTCCTCTTTCTCCGTTTCGACGGCCTTCAGTTCGGTGTTGAGCTCGATGAGCTTCGTCGGATCGGTCGCCGCGGCGAGGAGCGCCGCGTGCAGCTTCTCTTCTTTCGCGTGCAGCTGGTCGAGCTTGCGCTCGAGGCGGGACAGTTCCTTCTGCGCCGCCCGCTGTTCCGCGGCGCTCTTCTTGGGCGCGGAGACCTGCCCGTTGCCCGACTTCCGGTCGCCTCCGGCCTTCTCGAGGCTCTTGGCGCGCCGATCCAGGTACTCCTCGATGCCACCCGGCAGGTGGGTCACCTGCCCGTCCCCGAAGAGCGCGACGATCGTGTCGCAGACGCGTTCCACCAGGTACCGGTCGTGCGAAACGACGACGAGGCTGCCCGGCCACGAATCGAGCAGATCTTCCAGCTGTTGCAAAGTGTCGATATCGAGATCGTTCGTAGGCTCGTCGAGCAGCAGCACGTTGGGCTCGGCCATCAGGAGCCGGCACAGCTGCAGGCGACGCCGTTCGCCACCGGAAAGGTCTTCGACCGGCGTCCACTGCCTCGACGCGGGGAAACCCAGCTTCTCGGCCAGCTGCGAGGCGGAAAGCTCCTGCTTGCCGAAAACGACCCGGCCTGAGATCTCTTCGATCGCCTGCAGCACGCGCAGGTCACCCGGCAGGTCATCGAGCTCCTGCCGCAGGTGCGCGAGGCTGACCGTCTTGCCCTGGATGCGCCGCCCCGTCTCGGGCTCCTTGTCACCGCCGAGCAACTTGAGCAGAGTCGTCTTGCCCGATCCGTTGACGCCGACCAGGCCGATCCGATCGCCGGGCCCGATGCGCCACGTGACGTGATCGAGCAGGGTACGGTCGCCGACCGTCAAAGTGGCGTCCTCGACCTCGAGCACGGTCTTCCCCAGGCGCCGGCGGGCGAACGCCTGCAGTTCGACCGAATCACGTGGCTCCGGCACGTCGGAGATCAAGGCCTCCGCCGCCTCGACGCGGTAGCGCGGCTTCGAGGTCCTAGCCTGCGGACCGCGACGCAGCCACGCGAGCTCTTTACGCGCCAGGTTCTGTCGCTTCTCTTCGGCCGTCGCTGCCAGCCTCGCCCGTTCGGCCCGTGCGAAGATCCAGTCCGCGTAGCCACCTTCGTACTGCTCGACCCGACCGTTGGTGACTTCCCAGGTCACACTCGCGACCGTGTCGAGGAACCACCGGTCGTGGGTGACGACCACGACCGCGATCCTGCGGTTGAGCAGATGATCCGCGAGCCAGCGCACACCTTCGACGTCGAGGTGGTTGGTCGGCTCGTCGAGGACCACGAGATCCAGCTCACCGGTGAGAGCGGCCGCCAGGGCCACCCGGCGACGTTCGCCACCGGACAAGTTCGCCGTCGCCTTTTCGAGGCCGAGAGCAGTGATCCCCAGACCGTCCATAATGGACCTGACACGCGCGTCAGCGGCCCACTCGTGCTCCGCGCCGTAGCGCTCCAGCACGACGTCGCCGATCGTGCTGCCGACGGGGAGTTCGGTTCGCTGAGTGACCACGGCCATCCGTAGGCCGCGGACTTGGCTCACGCGTCCCGTATCCGGCTCGCTGATCCCCGCGAGGACTTCCAGCAGTGTCGTCTTCCCGCCCCCGTTGAGACCGACGACGCCGATGCGCTGCCCCTCCGCCACACCGAGCGAAACACCGTCGAGCAGCGGGCGCACCCCGAAGGACTTGCTCACCGACTCCAGGTTGACCAAGTTGGCCATGCCTCAGCCGATCCTTTCCAAAAAGCTTGCACCACAACGAATTAGTCGATGTCCATTTCGGACACCCTCACGCGTGCACCCGAGGCGGCGTCGGCCGCGGCGCGTCGTCCCCGCCCACCAGGCGAGCTCCTGGAACCGGCCCGTGCGCGACGCGCACCGTGCGACAGACCCCCGCGCCGGACAACTCCGCGGCGACCTCGACGGCCGACTGGGCATCCGCGCACAGGAAAGCGCAGGTCGGCCCGGACCCGGACACGGTACCGGCGAGCGCCCCTGCGTTGACTCCTGCCCGCAACGTCCGGCGCAGTCCCGGACGCAACGAAACAGCGGCCGCCTGGAGGTCATTGCCGAGAAGCAGCGCCAGCTGCCGTGGGTCACCGGACGCCAGCGCCTCGACCACCGGAGTATGCGAACCGATCCGCGGCGGGTTGCCCTCTTCACGCAACCTGTCCAGTTCGCCGAACACTCGCGGGGTCGAAAGACCGCGCTGGTCGAAGGCCAGAACCCAATGGAACGTATGCCTGGACAGGACCGGCACCAGCTGCTCGCCCCGGCCGGTACCCAACGCTGTCCCGCCGTAGAGCGCGAACGGAACATCACTGCCGAGCTTCGCGGCGATACCCGCCAGTTCGTCACGGGAGATCTCCAGCTTCCACAGTGACGCGAGCCCCACCAGGGTCGCGGCCGCGTCAGCGCTGCCACCGGCCATTCCGCCCGCTACCGGGATGCCTTTGCGAAGCACCACCCGGACCTTGGACTCACCGTCCGCCTTGCCGACGTGGGCCGCCAGCGCCTGCGCCGCCTTCCAAGCGAGATTGTTGGCCCCTGTCGGTACGGAACCTTCACCTTCGCCATAGACCTCGACGCCGGGGTCCTCAGTGACCGCGACGGTCACCTCGTCGGTCAGGGAAAGCGCCTGGAACACGGTCACCAGCTCGTGGTAGCCGTCCGGGCGTACGTCACCGACCGACAGGTGCAGGTTGACCTTGGCGGGAACCCTGACGGTTACTGGGGGCGGTACGACGGCGAGCACGAGTCAAGCCTACGTGGCCGCTCCACTTGTGCCGCCACCAGGAGAAAAGAGAACAGGACGAGTCGGACACGAATGGGCCGCCCCGGACGGATTCCGTCCGGGGCGGCCCATTCGTCAAGAATCAGGCAGCGACGCCCTGCGGGCCGCGGACCGGGTGGGTCACGTGTCCACCGCGTTCGGCGATCCAGGCGAGCGCGGCGTCCGCACGCTCACCGCGCACACCGAGACGGAACCGGCCGACCGGCGTGTCGCCGATCCGGGTCAGGCCGCCTCCGATGGTGGCGAGCTCGACGTCGAAGCGACCTGCCGCCTCCGGCAGCAGCGCGCCGACCGATGCGAAGCCGACAAGCACGACATCCACCGCGCGGTCGTACTTCGAAGCCTGCGCCCGGCCGGTCTCGATCGAGGGCAGGAGCGCCTGCGCGGTCCGGCTGTTCGGGTCGGAGACCAAGTCGAGCACCGTTCCGCGTTCGATGATCGCCCCGGCCTCCAGAACCGCGACGTCGTCGCAGACACGGCGAACCACGCCGGCGTCGGGAGTGGTGAGCAGGACGGTGACTCCGAGCTCGGCACGCGCCCGGTCGAGCACGGTCAGGACCGCGCCGGACTCCTCGGGCTGCACACCCGCGGTCGGGTCGTCGGCCAAGAGCACGGACGGCCCGGCGGCCAGGGCCTTGGCGATGGCCACCCGGCGCAGCTGCCCCTCGGACAGGTCGCCCGGCCGCTGCCCCGCTCGCGGGGTGAGCCCGACCAGGTCGAGCAGGTTACCGACGCGGTTGCGGCGCTGCGGCCCGTCGAGACCGAGCTGTTCGAGCGGCGACGCGATGTTGCCGGCGATGGTGCGCTCGGCGAGCAGCTCCGGTTTGGTGCTCACGACACCGACCTGACGGCGGATTTCGCGCAGACGGCGGCCGTCAAGGGTCCCGGTGTTGAGCCCGTCGAGGCGAACGACGCCCCGGTCGGGACGCTCCTGAAGCCCGATGCAACGAGCGAGGGTCGACTTGCCGGAGCCTGCCGGACCGACGACTCCGAACAGCGAGCCCGCTTGGATGTCCACGCTCACATCGCGCAGGGCGACGACGGGATTTCCGTTGAGGGGAAAGGACTTGGACAGGTTTTCGACAGTGATCACGAAGGGCTCCATGCAAATGGGGCGCTGCTTCTTTCGAGCGCGCCAACCGTCACCGAGTAGCCGTCCGAACGGACGGATTTCAGAGGTAAGGGAAGAGACTCAGGCAGTAACGGTGGAGCGTCGACACGCACTTACCGTGCGGCGACCTTCATCGACGACACGTCGCCTGGTCAGCAGGAGCGGGTGGGTGACCCTGTTCATTAGGCACAGCCTCCATCGGTCCTGGCGGTAGCACCTGCCCTGTGGAGGGTGGTTGCTGCGACTTCGGCGAGCCAGGTCTCTCAGTCGCTCGGGATGGCTCACTGAGTAAAACCGATCCCACTGGATGAAAGCAAGCGCGTAGGCGCAGATCACACGTCTGGTCGCGTCCATGATACAGGATCTGCTGTCCACATTATGGAACGACACTAGCCGTCCCTGTGTTATGGCGGGGCCCCTGCCTGCTAAGACAGGTCTGGATCATGCAGATCGAGGAGAGGACTTACGCTTTCGTGCTGACATCGACCGGCACGCGTTCTCGAGGTACCGGTCACATCTGCCACAGGTGGTCAGCCTGCTGCAGCGGCGATCCGGACGAACTGATGAACATCCAACTGCTCGCCGCGGGTCTTGGGGTCGATACCCGCCTTCTCGAGCAACTCGCCCGCGCGATCGGCGGAACCCGCCCATGACGCCAATGCCGCGCGCAAGGTCTTCCGCCGCTGCGAGAAGGCGGCGTCGACCACCGCGAACAGCCGCTCCCTGGCCACAGACCACACCAAGTCACCTCGCTCGAAAGCGACCAGCGCGGAGTCCACGTTCGGAACAGGCCAGAAGACCGCACGGGGCACTGCGGCGACCTTGCGCGCCTTGCCGTACCACGCGAGCTTGACGCTGGGCACGCCATAAGTCCGGCTTCCAGGGCCTGCCGCCATTCGGTCCGCGACCTCGGTCTGGACCATCACGAGACCACTGGTCAGCGACGGCAGCTCGGCGAGCAGGTGGAGCACGACGGGAACGGCGACGTTGTACGGCAGATTCGCGACGAGCGCCGTCGGTCGCGCAGGCAGGTCGTCCGCCGTGATCCGCAGTGCGTCCGCCCCGACGACCTTCAGCCGCTCGGCCCCGCCTCGCTCGGCCACGGTGTTCGGCAACCGCCCCGCCAGTACAGGGTCGATTTCGACCGCGACGACTTCGGCACCGGTCGCGAGCAGGCCAAGCGTCAGCGAGCCGAGGCCCGGCCCGACTTCCAGTACGACGTCGCCTTCGCCGATCCCCGAAAGGTCGACGATGCGGCGCACCGTGTTGGGGTCGTGCACGAAATTCTGGCCGAGCTTCTTGGTCGGACGTACGTCCAGCTCGGCCGCCAACGCCCTGATCTCCGCAGGCCCGAGCAGTTCAGTCACTTGACGATCGTAGCCAGCCCCCCTGAGCCTCGGCTGGCGGCCGCGACTCGCCCCCATCACCCTTCCGACGGTTCCCATCTGCACGCGTTCCACTTCAGGGTGATGGGCACAAATTCGCACTGCCGGAGCGTAATGATCATTCACCCGATCGATACCGTGCACTCGTTCGAATCTGGCCCGACAATCGAGGGATGACCAGCACAAACACTCCCAAGACCTTCCCGCTGAACCTGCCGGAAGGTGACGCCGATCTGCTCCTCGACGAGTTGCAGACACGGCTACGCGAAGGGCGGCGTCTAGCCGCCGAAGTCGGCCAGATCCTGGCCGAGATCGAGTCACGTGGTGTCCGAGGCCTATTCGGGCACAACTCGATCGCCGTCTTCTACGAGCATGTTGCCCGTGTCCCCCGAGCGGAGGCACAGAAGGTGACTCGTCGGGCGCTGGCGCTCAACTCGAGACGTGCGCGCGACGGGACATCGACTCAACCCGTCGCGCCCTTGACCGGAGTCGCGGCCGCGACCGGCGCGCTGGCCGAGGCCGGCATCGACCGGATCGTCACCGTCATGCGGAAGCTGCCCGAACACGTCGCCGCAAACGTGCGGCTTGACGAGGAGAAGAACCTGGTCGATCTCGCCAGCGTCGCAAGACCACGCGATGTCACGATGGCCGGGACAGACCTGCTTGCACGGCTGGACCCGGATGGGAGCTCCACCGAGGACCCCACGCCGAAACGCGAGCGGAGTGAATTCTGGTTGCGCCAGAAACGAACCGGCCGCTGGGACATGCGCGGGAACCTCGACCCGGAGACAGGCGCCCGCCTGACCGCGCTTCTGGTGCCACGGGCGTACCCGGCCTCAGGCGTGGAAGCCGACAGTCGCACACCGGCGGAGAGACGCGGTGACGCTTTCACAGAGATCGTCGAGCTTGCGGAAAGCGGACCGGATATCCCGTTGCCTCGGCAGGCCCCGCAACAGGCCACCGAGGAGCCTCGGGCCACAGACCCGGCCAAGAAACCCGCACCCCGACCCAAGGCCACCCAGGCACGGTCACAGGGCTACCCAAGCCCACACCGCAGCGACGGCGGGGTTCGAGACGGCAGCGCGCCCGAACGATCCCAGAATGTGGCCCAGAGGCGCCCTACGCGTTGGTGGGCACGGCTGTCGAGGCAGAGATCCGAGAACGCTACGCAACCACAGAAGCCCTTAACGGCCTGAAGGCCACCTTGCGGGCGGAAACCCACATGATGACCTTCAGGAAAGGAGACTTATCTGGCGTCAGGCCTTCTTGCCACAGTGCGGCCAAGCGCCGTAGCCACCGCGGCTGTCACGGACCTTCTCAGCGACAGCGATCTGCTGGGCCTTGCTGGCCTGGTGCGGGTAAGCGGCGTACTGCGAGCCACCGTAGGCATCCCAGGTGCTCTTGTTGAACTGCAGGCCACCGTAGTAGCCGTTGCCGGTGTTGGCGGCCCAGTTGCCGGTGGACTCGCACTGCGCGATGCGGTCCCAGGCACCGGCGTCACCGATGACCGGATCGGCGGGCTTCTTCGTACCGACCTTAATGATCTTGGGCTTGGCCTCGGTGATGACCTCTTCCGAGACTTTCTCGCGGCCGACCTCTTTGCCGTTGCGCTTGGTGACCTTGTAGGTCACGGTCTTCTGGCCAGGGGTGCCTGGGTCCTCGACCTTGGTCTTGCCCTTTTCGAGCTCCGGGTCGTCGACCTTCTGCTCGGGCGGCGCGATGTCCTCGTTCTGCTTGACCATGGTGACGCCGGTCCGGCTGATGTGGACCTCGGCACCATCGACCAGCTTGACGTCGAGGCCGCCCACGGCCTCATCGTCCGGGCCGAGAGTCATCCGGACCTCACCGAGGAATTCCTTGGTGGTGACCGAGTTGGTCTGAACCTTGTGCGGTTCGTTCGCGCCGTCGAAGACGGTGATGTTCTTGAGGGTCTTGACCTCGACGGTGGTGCCTTCGAGCGGGAGCTCGCCGTTCTGCGGCATCGAGGTCCAGGTGCCGGACTTCGCAAGATCGGAACGGCCGAGCTGGTTCAGGGCCTCGCTGAGGTTGGTCGCGCGGACCCAGGACTCCTGCTGCGGTGCGCCGTCGACGATCAGGTTCAGCTTGCGGCCGCGCTCCAGCTTGATGACGCCGCCGTCGCCCACCTCGGCCTGCGGCGAGGGCGAGAGCGAGTCGTGCGCGCCGACCGAAAGACCGGCGTCCTCGAGGACCTCGCCGACCGTGTCGCCGAAGCTGTGGACGGTCTGCTGCTTGCCGTCGATGTCGAGTGTGACGCTCTTGTTCATCGCCATCGCGGCCGCGCCGCCACCACCGAGGGTGAGCAGCACCGCCATGACGGTTCCCTTGAGGAAACGCTTCTTCCAGACGCGGGTCGCGCTCGAGATGACCTCGTCCTTGGTCGCGACCTTCATCGGCGCGCCCGCGGTGCGGTCCTCGGCCACCTCGTCCGGAATGACGATCGGCGGGAGCATGGTGGTCTCGGCGCTGATGAGGCGGATCAGCTCGTCGACATCGACGTCGATCTCGGCCATCAAGGCGTCGGCGTCGGGGCCGAGCGCGGCGAGGACGTCCTGATGCGTGATGCGCGGGTCGTCGGAGTAGTCCAGCTCGCCGTACTGAGTGTCGCGGTCGAGCACGGCAACCGAACCGGCGGAAGCGAAGGTGTTCGTCTCTGCGCCGAGGCGCGAGCCATCCTGCCTACTGCTACCAGTCACTGGGTCGTTCCCTTTCCCAAGACGTCGAGGAGCTCGACAACCGCTCCACTACGTCCTTCGTCTCGATGCGCACTTCGGCACACCTCTAGAAGTCCGACACCCGCAGTCAGCGCCATCGTCACGGTTCCAGGCCGTACCGCTCCTGGTTCCGCTTCCCCGACGTGCACTGACGTGACTGTGGGCGTAACAGCCGGAAACCGCATGAGCGGGTACCGACCGGCACGATCACGGGACAGTAACGAACCTCGGCGGGTTGCGCAAACACCCCCCGGAGTGTCGTGACGTTGGTCACTCATCAGAGTGGACCACTGCTGATCACTAATGTCGCAATCCGTTCAACTGGCGGTGACTGTCGGCAAACGGAAGACCCGCTCAGCGGTCACTCGCACCGATTCGGCCACCTCGTGCACCGCCTCACCCCTGAACGAGGCGAGGTGACGAACGGTGTAGGCGGCGCAGTAGGGCTCGTTCGGCCGCCCACGGAACGGATGGGGGGTCAGAAACGGCGCGTCCGTTTCAACGAGGTACTGGCCGGCCGGAACGATGCGTGCCGCCTCATGCAGCCCACGCGCGTTGCGGAAGCTGACCGTTCCCGCGAAAGACAGGACGTAACCCGCGTCGATGCACCTTCGCGCGATGTGCTCGTCCCCCGAGAAGCAATGGAAGACGACCTGTTCGGGCGCGCCTTCCTCCTCGAGGATCCGCAGGACGTCGTCGTGAGCGTCTCGATCGTGGATCATCAGGGGCTTCCCGATCCGCTTGGCGAGATCGATGTGCCACCGGAAGGCGTCCTGCTGGGCATCGTGGGGCGAGTAGTCCCAGTAATAGTCGAGGCCGGTCTCGCCGACGGCGACCACTCTGGACTCTTTCGCGAGACTCTCCACTTCGGATTTCTCGGATTCGCCGAAATCCTTGGTGCGCGTGGGATGAATCGCGACGGCTGCCCAGACCCGACGGTCCCAAGTGGACGCTTGCGCGGCCCAGCGAGCAGCAGCGAGATCGTCCGCGACGGTGATCACCCGCGAAACACCGGCGCGTTCGGCGCGATCGACCATGGCTGTCACATCAGCCGCGGTGACCGCGCCGCACGCGTCGAGGTGGGTGTGCGCGTCCACCACCGAAACCGGCAGCCTGTCCGGGATCGGCGGCAGTTCCTTCTTCTCTGCACCCATCAGATGATCATTTCGAGATCGGCGCCCACTCCGGACCGGTCTCGCCTAGTTCCGGGTCGAGCTTGGCGAACAGCGGGGTCGGCTTCTCCAGCGGCTTGCCGACCTCGATCGGCACGGACTTCCAGCGCGCCTGCTCGGTCTTGTAGTCCCCGGTGATGATGGGGTTGATCCGGCCGGGGATGTCGAGGTCCTCGACTTCCTGAAGCTCGGGCTGAGCCGCCCAGACACCGGTGCCGCCGAGCGCTTCGTGCACCTTCTGTGCCGAGTGGGGCAGGAAGGGGGTCAGCAGCGTGTTGGCGTCCGACACGACCTGCAGCGCGGTGTGCAGGACGCTGTCGCGGCGAGCCGGGTCGTCCTTGAGTTTCCAGGGCTCCTGGTCGGAGAGGTATCGGTTCGCGGCGGTGACGACGCGCATGGCCTCGCTCGCCGCGGCCTTGAACCGGGACCGCTGGAGGTGGGCGCCGGCGGTGTCGAACGCCTTGCGGGAAAGCTCCTTGAGCTCCTCGTCGGCGGCCGCGGGGGCGTCGGGACGCGGAATGGCGCCGACGTTCTTGTGGGCCATGGAGATGGACCGGTTGACGAGGTTGCCCCACTCGTTGGCCAGCTCGAAGTTGGTCCGCCGGACGAACTCGTCCCAGGTGAAGTCGGTGTCCTGGGTCTCGGGACCCGCGACCGAGATGAAGTACCGCAGGGTGTCCGGCCCGAACTCGCGAAGGAAGTCGTGGACGTAGATGACCGTTCCGCGCGAGGTCGAGAACTTCGAGCCGCTCATCGTGAGGAACTCACTGGAAACGATCTCGTCGGGCAGGTGCAGCTTGCCGTACTTGCCGGGCACGCCGCCCCGGTCGCCTTCGCCGTTGTGCCCGAACAGCAGGGCAGGCCAGATCTGGGCATGGAAGGTGATGTTGTCCTTGCCCATGAAGTAGTAGGAGCGGGCGTCCGGGTTGCTCCACCACTCCTGCCAGGCGTCCGGGTTTCCGGATCGGCGCGCCCATTCGACGCTCGCCGAGAAGTAGCCGATGACCGCGTCGAACCAGACGTAGAAGCGCTTCATCGGCTGATCGCGCCAGCCGTCGAGTGGGATCTTCACGCCCCAGTCGAGGTCGCGGGTGATCGGCCGCGGACGCATGTCGTCGATGAGGTTCTTGGTGAAGTTGAGGACGTTCGGGCGCCAGTCGGTCTTGCTGGACAGCCACTTGCCCAAGGTCTCGACGAACGCGGACAGGTCGAGGAAGTAGTGCTCGGTCTCGACGAACTTCGGCGTTTCACCGTTGATCCGGGACTTCGGGTTGATCAGCTCCGCGGCGTCGAGCTGATTGCCGCAGTTGTCGCACTGGTCACCGCGCGCACCGTCGTAGCCACAGATCGGGCAGGTGCCCTCGATGTAGCGGTCGGGCAGGGTGCGGCCGGTCGAAGGGCTGATCGCGCCACGCGTGGTCTTGGGAACGACGTAGCCGTTGCGGTGCAGCGCGAGAAAGATCTGCTGCGTGACGTCGGCGTGGTTACCCGTGGTGGTACGGGTGAACAGGTCGTAGGTGAGGCCGAGTCCCTGCAGGTCCTGGCCGATCTGGCGGGTGTACTTGTCGGCGGTCTGCTGGGAGGTGAGGCCTTCGTTGTCGGCCTGGACGGTGATCGGGGTGCCGTGTTCGTCGGTACCGGACACCATGAGCACCCGGTTGCCGGCCATTCGCTGGTAGCGGGAGAAGACGTCGGACGGGACGCCGAATCCGGACACGTGGCCGATGTGGCGGGGGCCGTTGGCGTAGGGCCAGGCCACCGCAGTCAACACTGGGGTGCTCATGCTTGTTTAGCCTACGGACGTCGTCTAAGGCATTGTTGTCCGGGAGAGGATCGGAGGCCTCGGTGTCCGCCACGCGTCTGCTGGTGCTGGGTGTCGTGCGCATGTACGGGAAGGCACACGGCTACCAGGTCCGGCGCGAGCTTCTTTCGTGGGCGGCCGACAAGTGGGGCAATGTCCAGCCGGGTTCGATCTATCACGCGCTGAAGAAGATGACGGCCGACGGCCTCCTGGAGCAGGTAGAGGACGCCGAAGCGGGCAGTGGACCCGACAGGGTCGCGTACAGGCTGACCGAAGACGGTGAAACCGAATTCGTCGTGCAGCTCGGCAGGGCGTTGTCGAGCGACGACGCGACCGGGTACTCGCTGTCGGCGGCGATCACCTTCATGCCGACTCTTCCTCGACCGCAGGTGCTGGCCCTGTTGAAACAGCAGCTGGCGAATATGGAAGCGCATGCCCAATCGACCCACTACGCCCGAGAGCACGCCGTCGATCTGGGGAAGCCTCCGCACGTGAGCGAGCTGTACCGCCTGTGGAGCGCGCACGCGGAGGCGAACGTGTCCTGGATGAGGGATCTGATCGGCCGTCTGGAAGCCGGCGACTACGTGATGGCCGGCGAAGGCGACGACGAGGCCGTGTTCGGCACGCCACCCAAGTAATCAAATTTGACTACGGAACGACTCCTAGGGCACAGTGCGTCCGTCAGCTAGTCAAGTTTGACTAGCTGAGCATCGGAAGGGAGTAGACATGATCAAGGCGCGCGGCCTTGAGCGGCGTTTCCGCCGCAAGGGCCGCAATGGGGGCGAGGTCCACGCGGTCAAGGGCGTCGACCTCGATGTGTCGGCCGGGGAGCTGGTCGGCTTCCTGGGACCCAACGGCGCGGGGAAGACCACGACCCTGCGCATGCTGACGACACTTCTCAAGCCCACCGCCGGCGAAGCGACGGTAGGCGGCTGCGACCTGCTCGCCGACCCACTGGGGGTGCGCCGGCGAATCGGGTACGTCGCCCAGGGCGGCGGCACCGCACCGGCGAGCAAGGTCGTCGAGGAGATCGAGTTCCAGGGGCGGCTGTACCGGATGAGCAAGGCGGACGCGCTCGCGCGCGGGGCCGCCCTCGCCGAACAGCTGGATCTGGCCGGACTCGACCAACGGACGACCGCAACCCTGTCGGGCGGGCAGCGCCGACGGCTCGACATCGCGCTCGGGCTGATCCACTCGCCAGGGCTCGTCTTCCTGGACGAACCGTCGACGGGGCTCGACCCGCAGAGCCGGGCGAACCTGTGGGACCACATCCGCAGGCTGCGCGACGAGCAGGGAGTCACGGTCTTCTTGACCACGCACTACCTCGACGAAGCCGACGCGCTCTCCGACCGGCTGATCGTCATCGACGACGGGAAGATCGTCGCCGAAGGCACCCCGGACTCACTGAAGGCGAGAGTTTCCGGCGACAGTGTCGTCATCGGGGTCTCACCGGAATCGGCGGCGGAGACCGCGGAGGTCGCGGGACGCCTCGAAGGGGCGCACGAAATGACTGTCGCCGACGGAACAGTGCGTTTCCGCGTGCCGCGCGGGGACACCGCGATGCCCGAACTGCTGCGGGCGCTGGACGCGCGTGGCATCGCGATGGCGTCAATGCAGGTGCACCGGCCGACGCTCGACGACGTCTTCCTGACCCTGACGGGCCGAAGCCTGCGCGATGCCGAAGTGGGCACGCCGGTCGACGACGCTCCGGAGAAGGAGGCAACGCATGTTGCATGACACTTGGTTGATCTTCCGCCGGGACATGCTCGCGGCGTTGCGCAATCCGACCTGGCTTGCGATCGGCATCATGCAACCGTTGCTGTACTTGTTCTTCTTCGGGCCGCTTCTGGTGAAGTCGCTCAACAATCAGGGCCTGTCCGATGTGGACGGCTGGATGATCTTCACCCCGGCGATCATCGCGCAGCTCGCGCTGTTCGGCAGCTCCTTCGTCGGTTTCGGCCTCCTGGCGGAATACCGCTCGGGCGTGGTCGAGCGGATGCGGGTCACACCGGTGAGCCGGGTGGCGCTGTTGCTGGGCAAAGTGCTCGCCAACGGGTTGCAGACCATCGTCCAGGCGTTGATCATCATCGCCCTGGCGTACCTGGTGTTCGACCTGAACGCGCCGTTCGGCGGCGTCGTGCTCAGCTTGGTGATCGTCTTCCTTCTGTCGATCACGCTGGCGTCGTGCTCGTACGCGCTGGCGCTGGCACTCAAGAGCGAAGACGCCTTCCCGGCTTTGCTCAACGCGGTTCTCATGCCGTTGCTGCTGCTGTCCGGAATCCTGATCCCGATCACCGCGCACTCGGCGCCGGATTGGCTGTACACGATTTCCCGGATCAATCCGTTCCGGCACGCCGTGGATGTCGAGCGGAACACTTTCAACGGTGACTACTCGATGGACGCACTGTTCACCGGGAGCGTCGTGGTGCTGGTCATGGCGGTTCTGGCCATCTGGTGGGGCTCCCGGACCTTCCAGCGCGAAAACGCCTGAGACACGCTGAACCGAAAGGTCACCTTGCGGCCGCTCCGCGGACGTAAGGTGACCTTTCGGGCGTACTGGGGCGAATTCGAGGACAGGTGGCTTTGATCGATCCGGAAGGTGAGCACGGAGTCACCCTGTCCCACCGTGAGACGGTGACGGACTGGGCGGCGGTGCGTGGCGCCGACATCCGGTTCGCCTCGGTCACGGTCAGCGAGAACACCAACTGGCGGGACGCCGCGGCGGAACGCAATCTGGCCGGTGCGCAGCACGTCGGAATCCATACCGGCGCTCGGCATTACGCACGTCCTGGCGCGGTTCACGACCAGGCCGACCATTTCGTGCGGACGGCGAGCGCGCTCGGCGCGTTCGCACCCGGTTCGCTCGCACCGGCGCTCGAAGTGGAGGCGCCCAGTGTCGACGACCGGTTCATCAAGGCGTGGATCAAACACGTCCGGAACGCGGCGCGCGTCGAACGCGTCCTGATCTACGCGGGCCTCGGCTGCTGGACGGATCGCCTGCACCCGGACAAGTGGGCGGACAGTGAAGTGGTGCTCTGGCTGGTCCGGCACAACGAAATCCCCGGAAGGCCGGGATGGTTCCACTCGCGACTGGGCTTGCACCAGCACGGTTTCGGTACCGGACTGCCTGGTGTGGACGGTCCGATCGCCCAAGACGCCGTGGTCTATCCCTTCAAGCTCTCAGACGTGCTTCTGTAGTACTCGTTCCGTGACGACGAGTGTGCACGATGTCACCGTGTGGTCGCGGATCTCACTTTCCGCCGGGCAAGGTTGCGTTTCCGCCCACCCTGACGGAGACAATGTCGCGTGCGGTTGATGTGCCGGAGGCTGCGGACGGACGTCGGGCCCGAACGGGCGCTGGCGGCTCTTGGGGTACGCGCCGAGTCGCTCGGGCTGGCACCACCGGCAGCGCTTTGCGGAGACTGGTTTTCTTCGCGCGCGGTCATCGCGCTGAGTGCTTCCCTGACTCCTGTCCGGGACGTCTCCGAGGCGTTCGCGATTCCCACCCGGATGCCTGTCGTTCGTGACGCCGTTCCCGGCGCCATCGGGGGCGGCTGGTTCGGGTACCTGAGTTACGACCTGACCGATCCCTCGGGCCGTTCCGGCGCTCTACCTCCGGCCGTCTGGGGCTGGGTCGACCGGGTGCTGCGGCTGGACGCGAACGGTTCGTGGTGGTTCGAAGCCCTGATCCCCGACGAAGATCCGGATCCGGTCGCCGAAGTGTCCGCGGTGGAATCCGCGCTCGCCGAGCTTCCCGAGGCGACGACTTGGAGTTCCGGCCCGCTGTCGCGGCCGCTTCCGTCGGAGCACTATGACGCGGTCAAGGCGTGTGTGCACGCGATCGAGGCCGGTGAGCTGTTCCAGGCGAACATCTGCGCTCGCTTCAACGGAGAATTCGAAGGCGATCCGATCGCGTTGTTCGCCGAAGGCACGCGTCGGCTGCGGGCCCGCCGAGCTGCGTTCCTCGCCGGCGACTGGGGCTCGGTCGTGTCGTTCTCCCCCGAACTTTTCCTGGCCCGGCATGGGCGCCAGGTCCGGTCGACACCGATCAAGGGCACCTTGCCGCGGCGGGACGCGGCCGACGACCATCTCGCGCAACGGCTGCGGGAATCCAGCAAGGACGTCGCCGAGAACGTGATGATCACCGACCTCGTCCGCAATGACCTCGGCCGGGTGTGCGCGACCGGCAGTGTGCGCGTCCCCGAACTTCTCGAGGTCCGGCCCGCGCCAGGGGTCTGGCACCTCGAGTCCACTGTAGAGGGATCACTCGCCGACGGGGTCGACGACGCGGCGCTGCTCGCGGCCACGTTCCCGCCGGGTTCGGTGACGGGCGCGCCGAAGATCCGGGCACTGGATCTGATCGCCGAACTCGAACCCGTGGCGCGCGGTGTCTACACGGGCGCGATCGGACTCGTTTCGCCGGTCGCCGGGCTGGAGCTGAACGTCGCGATCAGGACCTTCGAAATCCACGACGGCGAGATCGCGCTGGGAGTCGGCGGCGGGATCACCGCCGACTCCGACAGCGAAGCGGAATGGCAGGAATGCCTGCACAAATCCGCTCCACTGGAACGCCTGCTCGGCTGAGCTACTTGGTGGGATCCAGCAGGAGCTTGCCCGCGGTGCCGCGCGAACGCAGGGCCTCGTGGGCGGCACGCGCGTCGGAAAGCGCGTATTCGCCGCCGGCGACGGCGCGGATCCGGCCGTCGAGGGCCAGCTCGAAAAGCTCGTCGAGCGTGCGGCCGAAGACGTTTCCAGGGAGCTTGAAGGCGTGCGGCAGCCACATCCCGGCCACGGTGGTGCTGTGGCCGAGCAGGTTGCGGGCTTCGATCGGCTTCGGCTGCTCGCGGCTGGCCATACCGTAGAACGCGAGGCGGCCAAACGGCGCGAGGGCCGCGATGCTCTGATCCGTGACGGTGCCACCGGTCATGTCCAGCACGATGTCGACGCGCTTGCCGCCGTTCGCCTCGCGAAGCGCGTCGGTCATGTTCTCGGCGCGCGAATCGATGGCGACGTCGGCGCCTAGTTCGAGGGCGAGGGCACGCTTCTCGTCGCTGCTGGCGGTCGCGATGACCCGGCCCGCTCCCCAAGCCTTCGCGAGCTGGACGGCGATGGTGCCGACCCCGCCCGCCGCCGCGTGCACGACGACGGATTCGCCGGGTTCGAGGTGGGCGCTCCTACGCAGCAGGAGTGCGGCGGTGGTGCCCTGGACGATGAAGGAGAGCGCGGTCAGGTCGTCGACGCCGTCGGGCACGGCGAAGCTGGTGACCTCGTCCGCCACGGCACGCTCGGCGTAGCCGCCACCGCCGTTGAGCAGCGAGACGAAACGTTTGCCGTCCGCGGTACGGCCGACGACCTCTCCGCCTGGCACGAGCGGGAGTTTGCTCGGCGCAAGGTAGGAGTTCTCGGCCTGGTGGGTGTCGGCGTAGTTGATGCCGATCCGGTCGACCTCCACCAGCAGCTGACCCGGTCCGGGGACGGGATCGGGCAGGTCGACGAGGTTGAGCACCTCGGGTCCGCCGAATTCGGTCACCTGTACTGCGCGCATCCGCATCCTCCTCATCGAGATGAGACATTCTTGCATATGTCTCATCCATGAGACGATGCATGATATGTTTCACTCATCGAAACCGCACTCGAACGCCAGTTGACTTCGCCGCGCCCGGACGCCCTGCGCGCGTTCACGATCGCGCGCGCCTGGTTCCTGGAGGGGCGCCGGGTGGACATGGGCGAGCTCGCGGGCGCGCTGGGCATCAGCCGGGCCACGCTGCACCGCTGGGTCGGCGGCCGGGATCAGCTGCTCGGCGAGATCCTGTGGTCGATGACCGTGGAGGTCTTCGAGGCACGGGCTTCCGGCAAGCTCGGACGCGGCGCGGCGGGGATCGCGGAACTCGTCGGCACCTTCGTCCGGACCGTGAACGACTCGAAACCGTTCCGGGAGTTCCTGCGCAACGAGCCCGAGCGAGCACTGCGGATCCTGACGACGAAGGCCAGCGTGGTGCAGAGCCGCGCGATCGCGAAGATGCGCGAGTTCCTGGACGAAGAGGTCGAGGCCGGACGTCTCGCCCCGCCCTTACCGGTCGAGGACCTGGCCTATCTGCTGGTGCGGATCGGCGAGTCCTTCATCTACACCGACGTCATCACCGGCGCCGAGCCCGATGCTGCGAAGGCGCACGCGGCCGCGACGGCCTTGCTGTCCTAGCTCTTGCGGGACGCAAGCACGGCGTCGTAGAGCTCCTTCTTCGACACCCCGGCGGCCTCGGCGACTTCGGCGGCGGCGGATTTGAGACGTTCGCCTGCCGCGACCCGCGAGGAGACCTCCGAAACCAGGTCCGCGACACTCACCGAACGCGGTGGCGCGCCCGCTAGGACGACCGTGATCTCACCTTTGACTCCGTCGGCGGCCCAAGCGGCCAGATCCGGCAGAGTGCCGCGTTTGACCTCTTCATACGTTTTGGTCAGCTCGCGGCAGACAGCCGCGCGACGATCGGGACCCAAGACTTCGGCGGCGTCGGCGAGCGTGCTCGCGAGGCGATGCGGTGACTCGAAGAACACGGCCGTACGGGGCTCGCCCTTCAGAGAACCGAGCCATTTCGCGCGTTCGCCGGGCTTGCGCGGAGCGAATCCTTCGAAACAGAAACGGTCGCAAGGAAGGCCCGACAGTGCCAGTGCCGTGGTCACCGCGGACGGGCCGGGAAGGCAGGTCACCGGCACCTCGGCCTCGACGCAGGCCGCCACCAGGCGGAATCCGGGATCCGAGACGCTCGGCATCCCCGCGTCGGTCACGAGGACCACCGTTTCGCCCGACTGGAGCGATTCGAGAAGTTTCGGCAGCCGGGCGGTCTCGACGTCCTCGTAGAAGCTGACGACTCGTCCGACCGGTGAAACGTCAAGGGCCGAAGTGAGGGAACGCAGGCGACGGGTGTCTTCGGCGGCGATCACGTCGGCTGTCGCGAGGGCTTCGGACAGGCGCGGCGAAGCGTCGCGGACGTCTCCGAGCGGGGTGGCTGCCAGCACGAGGCGTCCTTCGGTCATTCCCGAAGGTTAACCGGTTCGCATATCCGGCCACCGAGTTCACTCTTTCGCCCGTAGGATCATGCCCCGTGACCGCACTGCTGACACGGGACAACGAGAGCGTGCGGCCGGATCCGGTCGACGCGCTCCGGCCACCGAGCGACCGGGAGGCCAGCCTCCTCGGCCGCGGCATGCCGACCGACCGCCTGCGCGGCTGGATCGTCACGCTGGTGCTGACGCTCATCGGCGGCATCATCCGGATCCAGAACCTGGCGACGCCCACGGACAAGGGCACTCCCGTCTTCGACGAGAAGCACTACGTCCCGCAGGCGTGGCAGATGCTGCGCAACGGCGGTTACGAAGACAACTACGGCTACGAGCTGATCGTGCACCCGCCGTTGGCGAAGCATCTCATCGCGATCGGCGAGTGGCTGTTCGGCTACAACGCCTGGGGCTGGCGGATCATGCCGGCGCTGGCCGGCACGCTGATCGTGTTCCTCACCATCCGGATCGCCCGGCGGCTCACCCGTTCGACGCTGCTCGGCGCGGTCGCCGGGATCCTGGTGGTCAGCGACGGCGTCCTGCACCTGCAGTCACGCATGGGCATGCTCGACATCTTCATCGCGTTGTTCGTGCTCGCCGCGTTCGCCTGTGTCCTGTGCGACCGCGACCAGGTGCGGCAGCGGCTCGCCGTGGCCGTCCGCGAAGGCTGGATCGACGAGTCCCGCTTCGGCCCGAAGCTGGGCTTCCGGTGGTGGCGGTTCGCCGGCGGCCTGATGATCGGGCTGACCTTCGGCGTCAAATGGTCGGCGCTCTATTACATCGCCGCGTTCGGCCTGCTCACCGTCTTCTTCGACGTGGCCGCTCGCCGCGCCGCCGGGGTGCAGCGGCCTTGGGTCGGCACGCTGCGCCGCGACGTGCTGCCCGCGCTGTGGGCGATCGTCGTCATCCCGATCCTGGTGTACCTCGCCTGCTACTGGGCCTGGTTCGCGAGCGAGACCGCGACCGACCGCAATCTGGTCGCGATCAAGGACCTCGATCCCGGATTCTGGGGCTGGATACCCCCTGCGTTGCGTTCGCTGGGCAACTACTCGATGAACGTGCTCGACTTCCACGCGCATCTGGTGACGCCCAAGGACAAACCGCATCCATGGGAGTCGAAGCCGTGGACCTGGCCGATGGGGCTGCGGCCGATGCTCTACGCCTACGCGGGCGGCACCGACGCGACCGGCTGTGGCGAGTCGACCTGCGTGCGGGCGACGATGCTGATCGGGACGCCGGCGATGTGGTGGCTGGCCCTGCCGATGCTCGGCTGGAGCGCGTGGCGGTCGTTCTTCCGCGCGGACTGGCGCTACGCCGCCGTGCTCGTGGGTTACCTCGCCGGGTTCCTGCCGTGGTTCACCAACCTCGACCGCCAGATGTACTACTTCTACGCGACGCCGCTGGCACCGTTCCTGGTCCTGGGGTTGACGCTGGTTCTCGGCCAGATCCTCGGCAGCGCGAAACGCGGATTCGAACGGCGGGGCACCGGCATGCTCGTCGTCGCCCTCTACGTGGGTCTCGTCGTGGCCAACTTCGCCTGGCTGTGGCCGATCCTGAACGGCGAAGCGATCACCAACGAGCACTGGAACGCCGAGTTGTGGCTTCCGTCCTGGAAGTGACCACGACCGGTTGACGAGCGATCGCTGATTTTCCGATTCAAGTGTGACACTTGGTCGATCGTTGTTACTCTCCCCTGGTCAGCAGCAGTCGACAGGGGGCATCATGATGATCCGACCGCTCGGAGTGGCCTGTGCGGCCGCGGCGTTGTTCTTGATCGCGGGCTGTGAAGAGCAGACGCCGGGAACCGCGTCGCCGCAGACTTCCGCCATTCCGAGCACTTCGGAGGCGCCGGCCAGCAGCTCGGCACAGCCCAGTGCCTCTTCTCGGCCTTCGGCGACCGCGGCGACCGTCTCCGAGGCCACCAAGCCCGCCACCGGCGGCGCGGTGGCCCACAGCCCGGACGGGGCGGCGAGCGTGATGGAGGAGTACTTCCATGCACTGGGGGCCAAGGACCTCGAAACGGTCTGCCGGATCACCGGTCCGGCGTTCGACGGCGGAATGAAGGAATGCCGCACCCTCACCCCGATGCAGTTCGGGATGTTCTCGGACGATGACCTCAAGAAACTGAAGGCCATCCGCGTCGACCGGGCGAAGCTGCAGAGCAAGGGAGCGGACAAGGTCGTCTTCCCACCGGCCTCGATCGCGCCGCAGATCGCGATGATGGCGTCCGACCCCAAGACGTTCACCATGGCGTGGCGCGACGGGACCTGGGTCGTCGTCGACTGAGAGAGAGCAAGGGACCTTTGCTAGCGTTCGTTAGCACACTAACTAACGGGAGCAAAGGTCCCTTGCTCTCTTTCGCAGGTCAGCGCGGGTGGCGCTGGGGCTGCGGCTGCTGATGGGGTTGCTGTGGCTGCTGAGGGCGGCGCGGGACGATCTGGGTCACCGGGCCGTCCGGCGACTTACCAGCCCGCGCGAGCCAGCCTTCGACGTCACGCCGGACGGCGCTGAGCGTCGGGCGGCGGCGGGGCTCCTGGTCGAGCGACGCGATGAGGATCCGGGCGTGCGCGCTGCGGTTCGGGAGCTTCGACACCGGTTCGGCGCGGGCGGCGGCCATCAGTGCGGCCATCGGGGTCTCCCGTGTCCCGCGCGGAGGCTGGCCCGACAAGGCGTAGCTGACCGTCGCGGCCAGCTGCCAGGCGTCCGACGCCGGGCTCGCCGGGGAGCCCATCGCCTGCTCGGGAGCGACGAAGTCCGGCGTGCCGATCATCATCCCGGTCGCGGTCATCTTCGAGTCGCCCTGGCTGCGGGCGATGCCGAAGTCGATGAGGTGGGCGAGGCCGTTGCGGTCGAGGATGATGTTCGACGGCTTGAGGTCGCGGTGCAGCACACCCTTCTCGTGCGCCGCGGCGAGTGCCCCCGCCATGGTCGACCAGAGCCGTCCGGCGGCGATGTCGTCGAGCGGGCCCTGCGAGTCGACGATCTCGGACAGCGAGCGCCCCTCGAGGTACTCCATGACCAGCGCGAGCCCGTCGGGCTCCTCGACGAGGTCGTACACCTTGACGCAGTTGGGGTGGTTCACCACGGCGAGTGCCCTGGCCTCGCGCTGCATCCGTTCCTCGGTGTCACGGTCCGGCGCGTGCGCGATCTTCAGCGCGACCGTGCGGTTGAGCTGGGTGTCGACCGCTTCCCACACGGTGCCGAAGCCGCCGTGGCCGAGCCGCCGGACACGCTTGTAGCGGCCGCTGCCGGAGTTGCGGGAACCAGGGGGCGCCGGTACCGGGCCCGGTACCGCTGCCAGCGCGGGAGGTTCGGGCGCCTGTGCCAGCGCGGTCGCCGGGTACTGCTTCTGCGGCGGGGGCGGCAGCTGCTGCTGCGGCTTCGGGGCGGGCGGCTCCGGGCGGTACGGCTCGACCTGCTGGCGGGGCTGCGGGGCCGGCCGGTTGATCACCGACCACGGCGGCGGCCCGACCAGCGCGACCGGGATCAGGCCGAGCACGCTGAACGGCAGGAAACCGAGCCAGAAGTGCACGGCGGTGTTCGCACCCATGCCGACGCTCGCCAGCACCATCAGCACGAACGGGATCCAGAAGAACCGTGAAGGCCACTTCGGTCCGCGGCGGAAAGCTGTGCGCGCCTGCAGCATGACGAACAGCAGGGACAGCGCGGGCAGGCCGACCAGCAGGATCAGGTAGAAGATGTAGCTGAGCTGCATCTGGCCCGGATAGAACAGGACCTCGTACACGTTCTGGCCGCGCCCCAGGTACTCGCTCTGCGCGCCGACCAGCGGGTTGTATTCGGCGTTGAAAGTCGACAGGTCAGTGCCGGAGAAACCGGACTGACCGCCATTCTTCGTCGAGGCGGCTTCCTGGTAGGTCTGTGAAACGCCGGTGGCCAGCAACCACGGCAGCAGGAAGACGGCGACCGCGCCGATCCCGCCGAAGACGGACAGGGTCACCACGTCGTAGCGGTTACCGGTGCCTTTGCGGACGATCGCGACGACCATCGCTCCCAGCGCGGGCAGCAGCGCGACCAGCGCTCCCGCGGTGCTCGTCGCCCACACCCAGTCCCCTGGCCAGATCCCCGGCCCGAACAGGCTGTGCGCGAACGACAGCAGCGCGCTCGCTAGTCCCATGGACCCTGCTCCCCTAGCTCGTCGAGGCCGTTTCCGGCAGTTTTTTCCTGGTTCAGCTTAGGACGCTCTATGCCATGGCGGGGTTGCCGGGTTGTCACGGGCGTCTCCCCGCTGTTACCACCGGGCATGAGCACGGGCGGAAGTCCATGATGGTCCGGTACCCGAGCGCGAAGGAGCATTCGATGTACGCCGAGACGTACCAGCGGAGCCTTGAAGACCCGGAGGGTTTCTGGCTCGAAGCCGCGCGGGCGATCGACTGGATCCGTCCGCCGACGCAGGCACTCGACGCGTCGAAGGCGCCCTTCTACCGCTGGTTCCCGGATGGGGAATTGAACACGGCGTTCAACGCGCTCGACCGCCACGTGCGGGACGGCCGCGGCGAGCAGACCGCGCTGATCTGGGATTCTCCCGTCACCGATTCGGTACGCCGGTTCACCTACGCGGAACTGCTGGACGACGTCGCGCGCTTCGCCGGCGCGCTCGCCGATCTCGGTGTCGGGAAAGGCGACCGGGTCATCGTGTACCTGCCGATGGTTCCCGAGGCCGCGATCGCGATGCTCGCGTGCGCCCGGCTCGGCGCGGTGCATTCGGTGGTGTTCGGCGGGTTCGCGCCCAAGGAGCTCGCGGCGCGGATCGAGGACGCGAAGCCCAAGGTCATCGTGGCCGCGTCGTGCGGGATCGAACCGGCACGGGTCGTCGAGTACAAACCGATCATCGACGAGGCGCTCGCGGGCACCGCGCATCAGCCGGACAAGGTCGTGGTGCTGCAGCGTGAACGCGCTCGCGCCGAATTGGGCGAGCGCGACGCGGACTGGGCCGAACTGGTCGCGAAGGCCTCGCCGGCCGATCCGGTTCCGGTCGCCGCCACCGATCCGCTGTACATCCTGTACACCTCCGGCACCACGGGGAAGCCGAAGGGCGTCGTGCGCGACACCGGCGGGCACGCGGTCGCGCTGACCTGGTCGATGGACGCGATCTACGACATCCAGCCCGGCGACGTGTGGTGGACGGCGTCCGACGTCGGCTGGGTCGTCGGCCATTCCTACATCGTTTACGCGCCGCTCCTCATCGGGGCGACAAGCCTCATGTACGAGGGCAAGCCGGTGAACACTCCCGACGCGGGCGCGTTCTGGCGCGTCATCGCCGACCATGAGGTCAAGGCGCTGTTCACCGCTCCGACGGCGTTGCGTGCGATCAAGAAGGTCGACCCCGACGCGGGCGAAATCGAAAAATACCAGCTCAGCCGGTTTCAGACGTTGTTCATGGCGGGTGAACGACTCGATCCGGAGACCTATCACTGGGCGCACGACAAGCTCGGTGTGCCGGTGATCGACCACTGGTGGCAGACCGAGACCGGCTGGCCGATCGCGGCGAATCCGCGCGGGCTGGAACCGATGCCGGTCAAACCCGGTTCCGCGACGAAACCGGTGCCGGGCTGGGACGTGCGGATCCTGGACCAGGCGGGCGATCCGCTCCCCGCCGGCCGGGAAGGCGCCATCGCGATCAAACTACCGCTCCCGCCGGGATCGTTGCCGACGCTGTGGCAGGACGACGAGCGGTATCGCGAGGCGTATCTTTCGCGGTACGAAGGCCACTACCTGACGGGTGACTCCGGATACGTCGACGAAGACGGCTACCTGTTCGTCATGGGCCGCACCGACGATGTCATCAACGTCGCGGGCCACCGGCTTTCGACCGGTTCGATGGAGGCGGTGCTGGCGTCCCACACCGCCGTCGCCGAATGCGCGGTGATCGGCGTCCGTGACCAGCTCAAGGGGCAGCTTCCGCGCGGTTTCGTGGTGCTGAAGTCGGGGGTCGACGTCGACGCCGAAACCCTCAAGGCCGAATTGGTCGCGCTGGTGCGGCGCGACATCGGGCCGGTCGCCGCGTTCCGTGACGTGTCCATTGTGGACGCGCTGCCGAAGACGCGGTCCGGGAAGATCCTGCGCAAGACCATGCGCGGCATCGCCGACGGCCGCGACGAGCAGGTGCCGTCGACGATCGAGGACGCGAGTGTTCTCGATGCCCTGAAAGCGGTTCTGCGTGGCGAGTGAACCAATGACCGGTACGTATTCCTAGTCCGATCGGGTGTTGTCCCCTTTGCCCTATTGGTCTATACCTCTATGAGCAGAGAGTCTCCAGTTCCCCGACCGGAGGTGCTCCATGAGTAAACGCCTGTCCACGACCGTGCTCGGCGTGGCGGTCCTGAGCCTCGTCACGTTCGGCCTGCCCGCGACGGCGAGCGCGGCACAGCACGCGAAGGCCGAACGGACCGTCACCGACGTCGTCCCCGCGCCTGTCGACGCGAAGCCCGATCCCCGCGCGAACTTCCGGCTCAGCCCCTCGACCGTCATCCGCTCCGACCGCGACGGCAGACAAGTCGCCGAATACCTGGCCGGACTCCTCCGGCCCGCCACCGGCTACCGGCTGCCCGTCGTCAGCGACCACCGCGGTGGCGGCGGCCCCGCCATCTCGCTCGAAACCGGCCACGCGAGCGACCGCGTCGGCACCGAGGGCTACCAGCTCAAGGTGTCGTCCTCCGGCGTGAGCTTGCGGGCGAACACCGACAAGGGCCTGTTCTCCGGCGTGCAGACGCTGCGTCAGCTGTTCCCGTCGGCGATCGAAGCGACCACCGTCCAGAAGCGCTCGTGGGTGGTCTCGGGCGGAACAGTGCTCGACTACCCGCGCTTCGGCTACCGCAGCGCGATGCTCGACGTCGCCCGGCACTTCTTCACGCCGGCGCAGGTCAAGCTCTACATCGACCAGATCGCGCAGTACAAGATCAACACCCTCCACCTGCACCTGAGCGACGACCAGGGCTGGCGGATCGAGATCAAGAGCTGGCCGAAGCTGGCGACCTTCGGCGGGCAGACCGCCGTCGGCGGCGGCCCCGGCGGGTACTACACCCAGGACCAGTACACGGACATCGTGCGCTACGCGGCTTCGCGGCAGATCACGGTCGTTCCCGAGATCGACATGCCAGGCCACACCAACGCAGCACAGGCCTCGTACGCCGAGCTGAACTGTGACGGCAAAGCGGTACCGCTGCGCACGGACATCGAGGTCGGCTACAGCTCGCTGTGCATCAACAAGGACATCACTTACACCTTCGTCGACGACGTCCTGCGCGAACTGTCGGCGATCACCCCCGGCAAGTACCTCAACATCGGGGGCGACGAGGCGCACGCGACCACTCCGGAGGACTACCAGACCTTCGCCAAGAAGGTGCAGCCGCTCGTCGCGAAGTACGGCAAGCAGATCACCGGCTGGCATGACATCGCCAAGACGAATCCGCCGGTTTCGGCCGTCCCGCAGTTCTGGGGCACGACCGGTTCGGACGCGAACGTCGCCGCGGCCGCGGCACGGGGCAACAAGATCCTGATGTCGCCCGCGAACAAGGCCTACATGGACATGAAGTACAACGCGCAGACACCGCTCGGGCTGAGCTGGGCCGGGTTCATCGAGGTCAAGACCGGTTACGACTGGGATCCGGCCACGTACCTGCAGGGCGTGACGGAGAACAACGTCATCGGCGTCGAGGCGCCACTGTGGTCGGAAACGCTCGTGACCAGTGACAACATCGAGTTCATGGCGTTCCCGAGGTTGCCGGGTTACGCCGAGATCGGCTGGTCGCCGAAGGATTCCCGAACCTGGGACGCCTACCGGCTCCGGCTGGGCAAGCAGAGCCCGCGCTGGGTTCAGCAGGGCATCGACTTCTACCGGTCCACTCAGGTCGTCTGGGAGTAGTCGAGACGTTCGGTGATGGCGGCGCGGGCCAGTGCGTAGGGCTCCGTGCCGCCGAACATCACCGAATCGGCGTTCGCGGCCCGGCCGAGGGCGTGCAGTTCGAAGGCCAGCCGCTCCACGTCGACGGACGCGCCCAGCTGTCCCAGCTGCCGCGCTTCGACGGCGGTGGAGCGGATGAACTGGGCGAAGGCCCGGCTCCCCTTCGCCACGGCGTCGTGGACCCGGCCGGTCCGCGCGTCGAATTCGGCGCCGACGTTGAAGAAGAAACAGCCGCCGGGGAACACCCGGCGTTCCGAGTAGTCCAGCCAGTTCGCGCACAGCGCGCGCAGCCGGGCGATCCCCGGCTCGACCGTCAGCGTCGGCTCGACGACGTTCTCCGCGAAGATCGCGCTCGCCGTCTCGACCGTCGCGAGCTGCAACTCCTCCTTCGAGCCGAACAACGCGAACACGCCGGATTTGCTCAGTTCCAATTCGGTGGCGAGCCTGCCGAGGGACAACCCGTCGAGCCCTTCGACGGACGCGATGTCGACAGCGCGCCGGAGCACGATCCGCCGCGTCGCGTCGCCGCGGGCCACCCGGCCGTCACCCGGCATTCCGTTCCTCTCGCCGCCGTTTCGCCGATTCCAGGCCGCCACGGTACTGCTGCGAAAGTGACGGCGTCGCGAGCACCCGGTCCACCAGCGCCCAGTACGTGGCGCGGCGATCGTCGTCCAGCTGGGCGACGTTGGTGAACGACGCGACGTACACCTCGGCGATGGTCGGATTCGCCGGATCGCGTTCTTCGAGCGCCATGCGCCCCGAAGTCGGGACCTCGCCGGTCCGGAGCACTCGCAGGTACCAGCCGCTGCGGCCGGAATCGATCATCGCCGGGACGACGTCCTTGCGGCCGGTCTTCATCGCGAGCTTGAAACACGGCATCCGCGGCTGCGAGACCTGGACCAGCGCGTCTCCCCAGGACCAGACGTCGCCGATGCGGACCTCGAACTCGTCCGCGCCCTCGACCGAC
Organism: Amycolatopsis alba DSM 44262; assembly: GCF_000384215.1. NCBI lineage: Bacteria > Bacillati > Actinomycetota > Actinomycetes > Pseudonocardiales > Pseudonocardiaceae > Amycolatopsis > Amycolatopsis alba. The sequence continues at coordinate 2,593,565 of NZ_KB913032.1, forward strand.
AGGTTCTCCCCGAAGTCGCCCGCGGCGGCCTCGAAACCCAGCTCCGACCAGGCCGCGTAGTGCGGCGCCGGATAGACGTAGACCGCTTTGTCGACACCGCCGTGGACGGTACGGTCCGCCTGGTCGTCCCCGGCCAGATTGATCTCACCGAGTTCCAGGAAGTGCGCCTCCACCCGCGACTTCGAGATCGCGCTGTACACCGGGACGTCGCGTTTCGTCCCCAGCAAGGACGGCCGCCCGACGAAGACCTCGTTCACCTCGATCGCACTCATACCCTAGAAAATAGCACGACCGTTCGTATATGTTGCCGGAATGGACTTCCACGCGTTGACGACAAGGGCACATCAGGCGGCGGGCAAGACGATCGCCGGGATCGGCACGGACGACTGGGGCCGCTCGACCCCCTGCGCCGAGTGGGCCGTCCGTGACGTCGTGAAACACCTGATCGACAACAACGAGCACCGCGCCGCGCAGGCGTCCGGCCGTCCCAGGAAGACCCGGCCGACGGCGGACGCCGACCTCGTCAGGTCCTACGAGGAAAGTTCCGCCGAGTTCCTCGCGGCCTTCGACTCCCAGGCCCTGGAAAAGACCTTCGACTTCGGGACCTTCGGCCCGCTGCCGGGGAAGAACGCCCTGGCCGTGCTGTTCGTCGACAATCTCGTCCACGACTGGGACCTCGACGCCGCACTCGGCCGCGAACACCGCTGGGACGACGAACTCGCGACGGCCGCGTTGCGCGTGGCGAGCCGCTATCCCGACGTGATGCCGGTTCGCGGGCCCGGCGGCGCCTTCGACCACGCTGTCGAGGCACCGCCGGGCGCCGGGTCCGGTGCCCGGCTCATCGCGTTGCTGGGCCGTTCAATTCCGCCGATTCCTCGTCGCTGAACAACCGGGAACGGACCAGGAAGCGGACTCCTTCCGGCGCCTCCAAGGAAAATCCGCTTCCGCGGCCGGGGACGACGTCGATGGTCAAATGCGTGTGCTTCCAGTACTCGAACTGCGGCCCCGACATCCACACCGGGACGTCCTCGATCCCCTCGACGACCAGGTCGCCGAGGCGGACGTCGGACACCCCGGTGCGGAATTCGCCCGCCGGGTAGCACATCGGCGCGCTTCCGTCGCAGCATCCGCCGGACTGGTGGAACATCACCGGTCCGTGGAGCGACACCAGCCGCCGCAGCAGATCCGCGGCGGCCGATGTCAAGCCGACCCGCTCGGTCATCAGAAGAACCCGAGCGCACTGTCCGAATAGGACACCAGCATGTTCTTGGTCTGCTGGTAGTGGTCCAGCATCATCTTGTGGTTTTCGCGCCCGATCCCGGACGCCTTGTAGCCGCCGAAGGCCGCGTGCGCCGGGTAGGCGTGGTAGTTGTTCACCCACACCCGGCCCGCCTGGATGTCGCGGCCTGCCCGGTAGGCGGTGTTGCCGTCCCGCGACCAGACACCGGCGCCGAGGCCGTACAGGGTGTCGTTGGCGATCTTCAGCGCGTCGGCGTAGTCGTCGAACTTCGCCACCGAAACCACGGGTCCGAAGATCTCCTCCTGGAAGATCCGCATCTTGTTGTCGCCTTCGAAGACCGTCGGCTGCACGTAGTACCCGCCGGACAGTTCGCCGCCGAGGTCGCTGCGTTCGCCACCGGTGAGGATCTTCGCGCCTTCCTTCACCCCGATGTCGATGTAGGAAAGGATCTTCTCCAGCTGGTCGTTGGAGGCCTGCGCGCCGATCTGCGTCTCGGTGTCGAGCGGGTGGCCCTGCTTGATCTTCTTGACGCGCTCGACGGCGTCGCCGAGGAACCGGTCGTAGATGCCGGACTGGATCAGCGCCCGCGACGGGCAGGTGCAGACCTCGCCCTGGTTCAGCGCGAAGAGCGCGAAGCCCTCCTGCGCCTTGTCGTAGAAGGCGTCGTTGGCCGCGGCGACGTCGTCGAAGAAGATGTTCGGGCTCTTGCCGCCGAGTTCGACGGTGACCGGGATGATGTTCTCGCTGGCGTACTGCAGGATCAGCCGTCCGGTGGTGGTCTCGCCGGTGAACGCGACCTTCCGCACGCGGTTGCTCGACGCGAGCGGCTTGCCCGCCTCGACGCCGAAGCCGTTGACGATGTTCAGCACGCCCGGCGGGATCAGGTCGCCGATGAGCGACATCAGCAGGTGGATCGACGCCGGGGTCTGCTCGGCCGGCTTGAGCACGATCGCGTTGCCGGCGGCGAGCGCGGGCGCGAGCTTCCAGACCGCCATCAGCAGCGGGAAGTTCCACGGGATGATCTGGCCGACGACGCCGAGCGGCTCGTGGAAGTGGTACGCGACGGTGTTGTCGTCGATCTGGGAGATGCCGCCCTCCTGGGCGCGCAGGGCGCCGGCGAAGTAGCGGAAGTGGTCGATCGCGAGGGGGATGTCGGCGGCGAGGGTCTCGCGGACCGGTTTGCCGTTCTCCCACGATTCGGCGACGGCGATCGCTTCGAGGTGCTGTTCCATCCGGTCGGCGATCTTGAGCAGCACGTTCGACCGCTCGTCCACCGACGTCCGGCCCCAGGCCGCGGCCGCGCCTTCGGCCGCGTCGAGCGCGCGGTCGATGTCGGCGGCGGTGCCGCGGGCGACCTCGGTGAACACCTGCCCGGTCACCGGGGTCGGGTTCTCGAAGTACTGACCGCTCGAGGGCGGTACGTACTCGCCGCCGATGTAGTGGTCGTAGCGCGACTCGTAGCTGACGACGCTGCCTTCGGTGTTCGGTGCCGCGTACTTGGCCATCTTTCCTGCCTCATCGCTAGGGGTGGCGGATGGCGGCGAAGGTAGGCCGGGTGAGGTTGCACGCACGTTGCAACGAAGTGAGCCCGGTCACCTATCCTCGGAAACGTGGCGGAGCTGCCCGGAGGTGAAGCGTCGCCGCGTGACCCTCAGGCGTACGCGCGGCTGCTGAAGGACGTCCACGACGCCGTCCTCTCCGGTGTTCCCGCGCCGCGTTCCCCCAGGTCGATCGTGTCGGCGTCGTGGAATCGCTCGCTGGCCGCGCACGTCGACCCGGACACCGGTGTCGCCCCGCTGGTCTACGACTCCGGCGAAGTGAGCGGGCTGCGCGACGAGCATCCGCTGGCGCCGGTGCTGCCGATCCTGCGGCAGACGCTGGTGAGCATCGCCGACGACGCCGAGCACATGATGATCGTGACCGACGCGGCCGGGCACATCCTGTGGCGCGAAGGCGCGGCCGGGGTGCTGCGGCGCGCGGACGGCGTGATGCTCGCCGAAGGCACACGGTGGAGCGAGGACGTCATCGGGACGAACGCGATGGGCACCACGCTCGCCACCGGGGAACCGGTGCAGATCTACTCCGCCGAGCACCTCGTGCGGACCTATCACGGCTGGACCTGCGCGGCGGCGCCCGTGCGCGACCCGGAGACCGGCACGCTGCTCGGGTCGATCGACGTCAGCGGTCCGCTGCGGACGGTCCATCCGGCGATGCTCGCGCTGGTCACGGCGGCCGCCCAGCTCGCCGAAGGCCAGTTGCGGGCCAGGATCGCGATGCGCGACGAGCGGCTGCGGGTCGCCAACATGACGCACCTGGAAGCGTTGCGCGGCACACCGGGCGCCCTGCTTTCGGCGAAGGGCCGCGTGCTGGCGGCCGAATCCTGCGGCGATCTTCCCGCCACCGTGGACGTCCGGCCCAGCGGCGGCGCGATCACCCTGCCCGATGGACGGCTCGGCACGGTGGAGCCGTTGCGCGAGGGGTATCTGCTGCGCCTGCGGAACCGGGGTCCGTCGAGGCGGCCGCGGCTCGCGCTGGAGTTCCTCACCGACGGCCCGCCATCGACCACAGTGGACGGTCGTGAAGTGCCGTTCACCTTGCGACACGCGGAGATCCTGACTCTGCTCGCCCTGCATCCAGGCGGCTTGTCGGCGGAACGGCTGGCACTGCTGCTCTACGGCGAGAGCGGCAACCCGGTGACCGTGCGCGCGGAGATCCACCGGCTGCGGACACAGCTCGGGTCGGACATCGTGCAGACCCGGCCGTACCGGCTCTCCGCCGAGGTCGACGCCGACTTCCTGCGGGTCCGCGCGGCGCTCAAACGGGGCGACGTCGCCGGTGCCGCGAACGCGTTCCGCGGTCCGCTGCTGGCCGAATCGGAGTCGCCCGCCATCCGCGAGGAGCGCGAGTCGGTCACCGCGTCGGTCCGGCGGGTCGCGCTCGGCAGCGGGGACGCGGCGGCGCTGTGGTCGTACTGGGAGACGCCCTGCGGTGCCGACGACGTCGAGATCGTCGACGCGCTGTGCCGGGTGCTCCCGGACGGCGACCCGCGGCGTGCCGTCGCCTTCACTCATCGTGGTCGCCTGAACCGCTGAGTAGACAGCGTCTACGTCAGTTTGATAGACAGTGTCTACAAGGTGAACTCGCGGTTACGGAGATCTGGATGGGCTACCAACGTTTCGTCGCGCTCGGCGACAGCTGCGCCGAAGGGCTGGCCGACCCGCATCCCGCTGGCGGCTTCTACCGCGGTTGGGCCGACTTCGTCGCGGCCCGTCTCGCCGAGGAAGAGCCCGGTTTCCGCTACGCCAACCTCGCGGTCCGCGGGCGCAGGCTCGACCAGATCCACGCCGAGCAGACCCCGGCGGCACGCGGGCTGCGGCCCGATCTGATCGCATTGTTCGGCGGCGGCAACGACGTGATGAGCCGGGGCTGGGACGCGCGCACGGTCGCGCGCCGGGTCGACACGGCCATCCGCGCCTGCACCGAGATCGCGCCGGTAGTCGTCACCTTCACCCTCAGCGACATCTCCCACCGCATGCCGATGGGTCACCGCATGCGCCCGCGCATCGTCTCGCTGAACGACGCCGTCCGCGAGGCGTCCGTCAGCTACGGCGCGACGCTCGTCGACCTCTGGCCGGACGACGCCACGCACGATTCCCGCTACTTCGGTCCGGATCGGCTGCACCTGTCCGAGCAGGGCCACCGGCGCCTGGCCGGGCACGTGCTCGGCAAGCTCGGCGTCACCCACGACCCAGCCTGGCTCGCCCCGCTGCCCGGTTCGGCAGGCCGCCCCGGCCTGCGCGCGGATCTGAACTGGCTGACGCGGGAGGTCCTCCCGGTCGCGGTCAGCCGGTTCCGCAACCGGCTCAGCGGCCGCCAGCCCGGCGACGGCTTCCTGCCGAAACGCCCGGACCTCCTACCCGTCCTCGAGGAGACCCGGTCATGGGCGCCCGAACCCGCCTGATCGACACCGCGGCGAACCTGCTGGCCGAAGACGGCGTCGGCGCGGTCACGCTGCGCGGGATCGCCAAGGCGGCCGGCGTCTCTCACGGCGCGCCGCTGCGGCATTTCACCGGCCGCGCGGCCTTGCTCTCGGCGGTCGCCACCCGCGGCTACACCGAACTGCTCGATCGCGGCACCGGCCTGCCGGACGGGACACCGCGCGAACGGCTCATCGCGGCCTGCCACGGCTACCTCGACTTCGCGCTGGCCAATCCGGCGATGTTCGAGCTGATGTTCCGCCGCGACCTCATCGATCCGGGCGACGCCGAACTCACGCGGGTGAGCAGCGAGGTGTTCGACTTCTTCGCCGCGCTGGTCGCCGACGTCCAGGACGACGACTGGCATCCCACGACCGACCCGCGGCTGCTCGCGTCCTCGCTGTGGGCGTCGCTGCACGGTCTCGCCCAACTGTGGCTCTGGGGCGGGCTGGCGGGCGCGAGCTTCGCGCCGTCACCGGAAAGCGCGCTGGCCGTCACCCTCGACGCCTATCTGGGCTGAAGCTCGGCGAAGAGGCCGCCCGTTCCGGATATCCCCTCCCGAAGGCCCTCTTACCCGGAGTGGGTCACCCTCTTCGCCGAGTTGGGGGAATGGAATATCCATCCTGCCCCGACGTTATCCGGATGGATCATCGAGCGGAATCACCGTAAGTCGAAAGCCGGGGTAAACCTTGGCGGTATAACGCGGGGTGAATACCGCGAAAGTCGCAGGAATTGGGCGGTCCGACACTCCGGCGGTAACGTGCGGAAGTGCCGCCCCTCGTTCAGCCCTTTCAGCTCCTCCGCACACGGCCGTTGCTCACCGACTGCCTGATCACAGCGGCCGCGGCCACCCTCCTCGGACTGGGCGCGGCACCTCGCGGCGGTTCGTTCGGCGACCCCGTCGAAACCGGGGCCGTCATCCTCGCGGTGTCCATCGCCCTCCCGCTGGTCATGCGCCGCCGTCAGCCGATCGCGGTCCTGCTCGCCTCGGTTTCGATCATGACCGTCTACACCGCTTTGGGTTACCGGGCCACGTTGGGCGAGCCCTCCGCCTTCATCGCGGCGTACACGGTGTGGGCGCGGTACCCGCCCGCGAAGGCCGTCGCGCCGACCGTCGCGTGGGTCGTCCTTTTCGAATGGGGACTCGTGCTCGGGGAAGTGCCGTCCTTCGTGGCCGACACGACCCGTCTGATCGCGCAGTGCGCGGGCACGATCATCGTCGGACGGCTCGGCTACCTGCGCGCGGACCGCGCCGTCCGCGCCGAACGGGAGATCCGGCTCGAAGCGGAACAGGCCGTCGTCGAGGAGCGGATCCGCATCGCCCACGAGCTGCACGACGTCGTGTCCCACCACATCTCGGTGATCGCGGTGCAGGCGAACCTCGCGCGCTACGTCTTCGAATCCTCGCCCGCCACAGCGCGCACCGCGCTGGACACCATCACCGGGACCTCGACCGAAGCGCTCGACGAGCTGCGCCGCCTGCTCGGAGTGCTGCGCCCGCCACAGCGCGAACCCCGCGAGTACCGCCCTCAACCCGGCCTCGCCGACCTTCCCGCGCTGGTCGCCCGCGTGCGCGAAGCCGGGCTCACGGTGACGGCGCGGACCATCGGCGAACCACGACGACTTCCGCCGGGCCAGCAACTGTGCACCTACCGAATCGCGCAGGAAGCGCTTACCAACGTGCTGAAACACGCGGAGAAGACGACTGCGGAACTCGTCCTCGAATACGGTGAGGAAGCACTCGTGCTGAGCGTCCGCAATTCCGCTTCCGAGGAGACACCACCGCCCAATCCGGCCGGGCAAGGCCTCATCGGAATGCGCGAACGGGCGAGAATGTACGGTGGTTCCATCGAAATGGGACCGGGCGGATCCGGCGATTTCGCGATCGTGCTGACCCTTCCCTATCTGCCGCAGGAGCGAACCCGGTGACGAGTGTGCTGGTGGTCGACGACCAGGATCTCGTCCGGGCGGGTTTCGTCGCCCTGCTCGACGCCGTTCCCGACGTGCGCGTCGTGGGTGAAGCGCGAAACGGGCTCGAAGCCGTCGAGAAAGCACTCGCACTGCGTCCGGACGTGATCCTGATGGACATCCGGCTGCCCCACCTCGACGGCGTGAAGGCGACCGAGCGGATCCTCGCCCAGACCGGGCCGGACAAGCCGAACGTGCTCATGCTGACGGTGTTCGATCTCGACGAGTACGTCTACACCGCGTTGCGCGCCGGCGCGGCGGGCTTCCTGCTCAAGGACAGCCCGCCGGAGACCCTGATCGCCGGGATCCACGCCGTCGCGCGCGGCGACATGCTGTTCGGCCCGACCATCACCCGGCGGCTGGTCGAGGCCTTCACCCAGGGACCACCGGAAAAGCCTGCGGCCCCGCCCGAGCTGACCGGGCTGACCGAACGCGAACTCGAAGTACTGCGGTTCGTCGGCACCGGCGTGCCGAACTCCGACATCGCGCGGAGCCTGCTGGTCAGCGAGGCCACGGTGAAGACGCATCTGAACCGCTTGATGACGAAACTCGGGATCTCGAGCCGGGCCCAAGCCGTGGTGGTCGCCTACGAAACCGGCCTCGTGCGGCCTGGCTGTTCCTGAATCACGCGGTCGAAGTCCGCTCCCAGTACGGATTTCGCGGCGTGCCAGCCGCCCATCCCGTGCACTCCCGGCCCTGGCGCCGTCGCGGCGGAGCACAGGAAGACACCGCCGAGCGGGGTCCGATGCGGATTCCACCGCGGGACGGGCCGCGCGAGCACCTGGCGCAGATTCACCGCGCCCGCCGCGACGTCACCGCCGGGATAGTTCGCGTTGTAGGCCTCCAATTCCGGAGCGGTGAGGCAGCGGCTCGCCAGGATCGTGTCGGAGAACCCCGGCGCGAACCGTTCGATCCGCCGCCGGACGAGCTCGGTCACGTCCCGCGGATCCCCGTGCGGCACATGGCAATACGCCCACACCGGCCGTTTGCCCGGCAGCCCGCGGGACGGGTCGGTCGCCATCGGATCGGATACGAGCACGAACCGGTCGTCCGGATCTTCCCCGCGCACGATGGCGTTCTCGGCGGCGTACACCTCGTCCCGTGTGCCTCCGAGATGGACCGTGCCCGCCTTGCCGACCTCCGGGACCGCCCACGGAACCGGTTCGGACACCAGGAAATCGACCTTCGCCGCGCCGGGACCGTAGCGATAGGACTCCAGCGCCCTCCGGTATCGCGGCGGCATCAGATCGCGGGCGATGTCGAGGAAACCGCGCGGGGCGATGTCGAGAATCACCGTCCGCGAACTCGCCAGCCGCCGCAGATCCGTGATCCGGCTGCCGGGGTGGATCCGCCCGCCGTGCGCGCGGAGGTCGGCGGCGAGCGCGTCGGTGATGGCCTGGCTGCCGCCGCGGACGATCGGCCAGCCCGTCGAATGCGCGAGGTGGCCGAGCAGGAGGGTCGCACCGGCCGCGGCGAGCGAGGGCTGACGGCTCATCACGTGCGCCGAAACGCCGGAGAGCAGCGCGGGCGCTTCCGGGCCGGTGAACAGACGGCGGTCCAGTCCGGAAGCGAGCATCGCGATCCGGGCGGGAAGGAGGGCCGCGGCACGCGGGTCGCGGGGCGGATGACGGAGGTCGCCGAGCAGGAGATCGGCGAGTTCGCGGCTGTGCCGGGCCAGCGGTCCCAGCAGGCGGCGCCACCGGGGGCCGTCCGCACCGAGGGCATCACAGGTCCGGTCAAGATCTTCATAGGCGAGTCCCGCGCGGCTACCGTCGATCGGGTGCGCGTACGCGATCTCCGGCCGCAGGAGATCGACTCCGTGCCCGGAGAGGCCGAACCAGCGGAAGAAAGGGGACGCCGCGGCCAGCGGATGCCCGGTGGCGCAGATGTCGTGCCGGACGTCGTCGTCGAACAGCGAGGCCGTGCGCGCCCCGCCGCCGATCTCGTCCGCCGCCTCGTGCACCTCGACCGACAGACCCGCCCTGACCAGCAGGACCGCCGCCGCGAGCCCGTTCGGGCCGGAGCCGACCACCGACACGTCGATCGCCATACCGCCCCCTCGCCGGGATCCGAACATCCGTCCGAATATTGTCGGACCTCTCTCCTAGATTGATCCGCTCCAACCCAATCAGGAAGGAGGGCCATGCCCGACCACGACACGCTGCTCGCGCGCGTCCGGAAACTCCTCGCCAAGGCGGAGGACCCGGCGGTCACCGAGGCCGAAGCCGAGTCGTACAACACCAAGGCCGCCCAACTGATCGCCCGGTACGGCATCGATCAGGCGTTGCTGGCCGCCTCCGGGGCGACAGCCGACGAGATCACCCAGATCATGATCCCGCTCGACAACCCGTACAGCCGGGACAAGGCGGGGCTGCTCACGAACATCGCGCATCCGCTGCGCTGCCGGGCCCTGCTGCACCGGCTCGGCCAGTCGGTCACCGCGGTGACGGTGTTCGGCTTCCGCACCGATCTGGAGCGGGCGGAACTGCTGTACACGAGCCTGCTGCTGCAGGCGACCACGCAGCTGACCAGGGTCCGGCCGGAGAACCGGGTGTTCGCGGGCGAATCGCTGGCCGCGTACCGGCGCACCTGGCTGCACGGGTTCTCCGGCGCGGTCTACGAACGGCTCCGCAACAGCGAAGACACCGCGGCCCGCACCCACACCACGACAGCGGGCAATCGCTCCGCGGAACTGGTGATCCAGGACCGGACGGCGATGGTCAAACAGGCGTACGATGAGCAGTACGGCGACCTGCGTTCGGCACCGCCGAGGCGGCTGTCCGGCAGCGGCTACCTCGACGGGCACTCCGCCGGCGAGCGCGCCAACCTCAACACCACCGGCCTCACCGGACGGCGGCGCGCGTTGCCCGTGCGCTAGCCGGAAAACGACCTCGTGAGAAATGCGTGTCCTCGGGTCTACTGAGGACATGATCGTGATCGAAGACCTGGCCACCAGGCCTGAGCTGCGTATGCCCGCGCTCGGCCTCGGCGGTGTCGGCGGCGAATTCCTCCAGCACGGACTGGCGGGCCTGCTGGCGAAGTCGTCCCATCTGGCCGCCCGCTGGCCGGAATACTTCCTCGTGCTGGTGGAAGACGGCGTCCCGGTGGCGAGAGCGGCCGCCGTGCCGGTCGAATTCCCGACGGCCGAGCGCCCGGAACTGCCGGACCACGGCTGGGACGCCGCCCTGACCTGGGCCGCGGAAGACGTGCTGAGCACCCGTGAGACGAACACGCTGATCGCACTCGAAGTGATGGTCGCGCCAGGCCGCCGTGGTGGCGGCCTGGCCGCAAAAGCCTTGGAAGCACTGAAAGAGCGCGCCTCGATGGCAGGTATGCGCAACCTCTTCGTGCCGGTCCGTCCGGCCGGGAAGGAGCACGAACCCGGACTGTCCTTTGAGGACTATGTCGCCCGCCGCCGTCCGGACGGGCTGCCCGAGGATCCCTGGCTGCGCACGCATGAGCGGCTCGGCGCGCGGTTCGTGAAGGTGGCGCCGTTCTCGATGACGGTCACGGGCACCTTCGCCCAGTGGAAGGCGTGGACCGGCGTCGAACTCCGGGACGGCCTCACGGCCGTGCCTGGCGGGATCGCGCCGGTGCTCGCTTCCTCGGCGCTGGACGTCGGCGTCTACGTGGAGCCGAACGTCTGGCTGGAGCACCTGGTAGATCGAGTCAGCACCTGCTAGATTTCTTTGGCATGTGCGGGAGCTGGGCATGAACGCCACCGGACCCACCGGCGACGAGCTGCTGCGACTGCTGGGGGCGCTGGCGAATCCGCATCGGCTGCGGATCGTCGCGGCGCTCCGGGTGGAGCGCGCGTATGTGAGTCAGCTGGCGCGAGAGCTCGGCATCAGCCGGGCGCTGTTGCAGCTCCACCTGCGCAAACTGGAGGCGGCCGGGCTCGTGTCGGCCACCCTGGAGCTGTCGGAGGACGGGAAGGCGATGAAGTTCTACGAGGTGAAACCGTTCCTGATCGAGCTGAGCCCGGACGCCATCGCCGCCGCGGCACCGACACTGAGCACACCGGCACCCGTGGACGAGGGGGAACGACCGTGAACTGGCATCAATGGCAGGAAGTCGCCGGGCTGATCGGCATCTTCGTGTTCCTCACCGTGGTGATCACGGTGGTCGTGTGGCAGTTCGGCGCGACCATCCGGGCCAAGGGCGCGCTCGCGCGCGAACAGGAATACCGCAGGCTCGCCGAAAAAACCGTCCAGGCGCAGGAAGAGACCGAACGCAAACTCACCGAACTCGACGGACGTCTCGCGGATCTCCAGAAGAGCGTGGGCTCGGTCGAGCGGATCCTCAAGGAGGTCGACTGACCGGCCGCTGAAAGACCCTGGGCCGCCGAGCGGCAACTCGACGGCCCAGGAAAGAAGAAGCAAAAACCTCGCCCGAGGCGTCTCACTCCTTCACGTAAAGGACTGTAGTTCATGCTGCCCGAAAAGCTCGCCGCCTGGTCGCTCCGGCATCGCGCGCTCACCCTCGTCTGCTGGGTCGCCCTCGTGGTCGGCGCCCTGCTGTCGGGTGCCCTGCTGGACGGTGAAAGCAGGCGGAGCACCGATCCCGGCGAATCCGGCCGCGCGCAGACCGCTTTGAACGCCCAGAACACCTTCGACCCCTTCCGCGAGAACGTCCTCGTCGAAGCGAAAAACCCCGGCTCGCCACCGTTCACCGCGAACGAAGAACTCCGGCGGGCGACCGAGGATCTGGTCACCACGCTCACCCGGTCCGGTTCCGTCACCGACGTCCGCTCACCGCCGGCAGGCGACAGCGCCGAACGGATCTCGGCCGACGGCGCTTCCGGCCTCGTCGGGTTCTCGATCGCGGGCGGGGAGAAGGAGATCCGCCCGAACTTCGAGACCGCGTCCGCGCAGGTCGACGCGGTCGCGGCCCGGCACCCGTCCGTCCGGCTGGGCCTCTCCGGGGATCTCAGCCTGTCGACCGTGGTCGACAAGGGAATCCGGGAAGACGTCAAACGGTCGGAATTCCTTTCCCTGCCGATGACGCTGGTGATCCTCCTGATCGTCTTCGGGGCGCTGGTCGCGGCGTCGGTCCCGCTGCTGCTGGCCGGGACGAGTGTCGCGGCGACGTTCGGCTTCCTCTCCGTCGTCGACGACTTCACCCCGATCAACGGCGCGACGACGGTGATCACCCTGCTCATCGGCATGGCGGTCGGCGTCGACTATTCGCTGTTCTTCCTGCGGCGGCAACGAGAAGAACGCGCGCGAGGCCACTCGATCGACGACGCGATCCTCATCGCGGCACGGACGTCCGGTCACGTCGTGATCGTGTCGGGCGTGACGGTCGTCCTGTGCGTGAGCGGGCTGGTGTTCACCGGGCTCGACAACTTCACCGGCCTCGCGATCAGCACGGCGTTCGTGGTCGGCCTGGCCGTGCTCGGCGCGGTCACCGTGCTGCCCGCGCTGCTCTCGCTGCTGGGTGACAAGGTCGATCGCGGCCGGATTCCCTGGCTGGGCGAGCGGCGCACCACCGCCGAGACTTCACGATTCTGGTCCGCGACCGCCCGCGCGGTCACCCGGCGCCCGGCGCTGTGGGGCGGGCTCGCGACCGCGCTGCTGATCCTGCTCACCCTGCCCGCGCTCGGTATGCGCCTGCAGGATCCGACGCCGGCGGAGAGCCTGCCGCGATCGGTCACGACGATCGACTCCGCCCTCCGCACCCAGGACGCCTTCCCCGGCGTGGTCTACCCCGCGACGGTAGTGTTGACAGCCAGGAACGGCGGCCCGGTCGACAGTCCGGCGCTGCGGGCGGCGATCACGGATCTCGAACGGCGGATCGGGGAAACCCAGGGCGTACTGAACAAACCCCTCGCGGTCGCGAACGTCGACGAAGCGGTCGTCATCCGGGTCCCGCTGTCCGGTGCGGGCCGAGATCCTCAGGCCGACGCCGCGCTGGCGAAACTGCGCACCGAGGTCCTGCCCGCGACGATCGGCGAGGTGGACGGCGTCGAGTTCGCGGTGGCCGGCCGGACGGCGAGCGCCCGCGACTTCGCCGACCGGGTCATCGAACGGAGGCCACTGGTCGTCGGTTTCGTCCTGCTGGCGGCGTTCGTGTTGCTGCTGCTGGCTTTCCGGTCGGTCGCGGTGTCACTCGTGTCGATCCTGCTCAACCTGCTGTCGATCGGCGCGGCCTACGGTGTGCTCACCTGGATCTTCCAGGACGGCCATTTCGCTTCCCTGCTGGGATTCACCCCGTACGGCGGGGTGGTCGGCTGGCTGCCGATGTTCATGTTCGTCCTGTTGCTCGGGCTGAGCATGGATTACCACATCTTCATCCTCAGCCGGATCCGTGAACGCCGGGCCGACGGAGCCGTCGCCGCGATCGTCCGCGGCACCGGCACCAGCGCGGGAGTGGTCAGCGGCGCGGCGGTGATCATGGTCGGCGTGTTCAGCGTCTTCATCACGCTGAGCGCGATCGAGTACAAGATGATGGGCGTCGGGATGGCGGTGGCCATCCTGATCGACGCCACGCTGGTCCGCGGCGTACTGCTGCCCGCCTTCCTGGCGCTGCTGGGCGAGCAGGCCTGGCGGCGGGACCGTAAATCCGTGGCTCCCGAACGTGTCCCGGAACTATCGTCGCCGCATGCCTGACGCGCTCTTCGCCCACGCCCGGCTCGCTCCGATCTACGACGCCTTCGACGGCGCTCGCGACGATCTGGACCACTACCTCGCCCTCATCGGCGAGCTCGGGGCGAAGAAAGTGCTCGACGTCGGCTGCGGCACCGGCTGCCTGGCCGTTCTCCTTGCCGAGCGCGGGATCGAGGTCGTGGGGGTCGATCCGGCCGAAGCGTCACTGGAGGTCGCGAAAGCCAAGGACCCGGAAGGGAAGATCACCTGGATCCACGGTGACGCGAAAGCGGCGGGCGCGGCAGGCGCCGATCTCGCCGTGATGACCGGCAACGTGGCCCAGGTCTTCCTGACCGACGAGGAATGGCGCCGGACTCTCGAAGGCGTCCACACGGCGCTCAAGCCGGGTGGCCACCTGGTGTTCGAGATCCGGCGCCCCGGTCGCCGCGTGTGGGAGGACTGGGCGGCCGACACCGCGCACGACGTCATCGACGTCCAGGGGGTCGGCGAAGTCGAGCAGTGGCGCGAGGTCACCGAGGTGAACCTCCCGTTCGTCTCGTTCCGGTACAGCTACCGGTTCCCCGACGGCGAGGTCGTCACCTCGGACTCCACCCTCTGGTTCCGCGAACGCGAAGAGCTGGAAGCTTCGCTGACGGAGCACGGTTTTCGCGTCCTGGACGTCCGGGAAGCCCCCGACCGCCCAGGACGCGAGTACGTGTTCATCGCCCAGCGAAGCTAGAGGACTTCACCGTCCGGAACGGTTTTCGGCCCGGTGATCTTCACATCGCCGCGGGCGACGACGTTCTTCCCGAAGGTGACGTCGCCGTCCACTTCGAGACTCGTGCACTCCTTGAGCGAGGGCGCGGAAGGAATACGCGCGTCGAAGTCCGGCAGGAGCTTGTAGAACTCCTTGCTCAGCGACACGACCGGCGGGGTGGTGGTGAACTCCGGGATCATCTCCCCGCCGTCGTCGAGCACGTACGCGTCGGACCGGACGACGAGCAGGTCGTCGGTGGTCTTGACCGGCGCGAACCGGGTCCGCGGGATCTCGATGGCCCGCGCGCCCTCGACCGAGCCGATCGCCGCGCCCATCGCCGTTTCGAGCTGGATCACCGGTGTGCTGGCCGCATCGGCCGGATCGACGGTCTTCCGGTTCACGATCAACGGCAACAGCGGCGCGGCCGGGTCGACGTCCTGCAGGGCTTTCAGTCGTTCGAGATCGAACCAGATGTTGTTGGTGTTGAAGAAACGCCACTTGGCGACGTCGCCGAACGAGTCGTCGCCGTCGGGAACCTGCGCCGATTCACGCAGGACGATCCGGCCCGCGAGCCGCGCGAGATGCCCGCCCTTGCGGTCGGCCGCGGTGCCGAGCACGGTCTCCATCGCGAACGGGATGTTCTCGTTCGCGAGCCATGCGGCGATCCGCGCGTCCGGGAGCGCGCCGAGGTTGTCGGCGTTGGACACGAAGCACCAGCGGATGCCTTCGGCCAGCAACGTTTCGAGCATTCCGCTCACCGCGAGCGCGACGTAGACGTCCCCGTGCCCCGGCGGGCACCATTCGAGTTCCGGGTTCGCGGGCCATGCGGCCGGGCGCCCGTCGGCGGTGATCTTCGGCTCGCGCCCCTGCAGGAAGTCGGCGGGGATGACGTCGTCGGCGAGATCGGGATACTTCTTCAGCGACTCCAGCGAAGGTTCGCGGGTGCCGGCCGAATTCATCAGGATCAGCGGAAGGCGCGCGTTGTACTTCGCGCGGGCCGAAAGCACCTGCATCGCGATGACGTCGAGGAACGTCTTCCCCGGTTTGATTTCCAGCAGCGATTTCGGTCCGGTGAGCCCCATGCTCGTGCCGAGCCCGCCGTTGAGCTTGAGCACCGCCGTGCGGTCCAGGACCCGGCGCGCTTCCCCGTCGTCCGGCTCGGGCAGATCCACGAGCCTGCTGATGTCATCGAGAGGTTCGAGTTCGTTTCCCGGCAATTCACCGGCGCCGGGTTCGGACAGCTGCTCGAGGCGCCTTCTCAGGGCCGCCAGCTCCATGGCGTGAGCCCCCGCGGAACGCATTTTCGACAGCGTTTCGGCGAAACGATCGGACAGGTGCGCGTCAGAGCTCATTGTGCCCTTTCTGAACCACTGCGTCGGGGCGTCAGTGTATTACCGGTCGTAGGACGGCACCCTGGTCCGGGTCGGCACTCCTGTTATCCGGGTATTACCGGTCGCGGGGCAGCCCCCTGGTCCGGGGTCAGCACTCCGGTCATCCGGACGTCGTGCGGTTCCGCGGGCAGGGCGCGCACGAGTTCGGCGTCCCGGACGACGGCGATCAGCGCGGCGCCAGGCGCGGCGAAGGAGAGCGACCGGTCATAGTACCCGGCTCCCCTGCCGAGCCGGACGCCTTCGTCGTCGACGGCGAGCGCGGGGATCAGCACCAGATCGGCCGTCCCCAGCGTGTCGGGACCGAGACGGCGGCCCGTCGGTTCGAGCAGCCCCCGCAGCCGGCCCGGCCCGAGGCTCGACGGGCCTTCGTAGGCGGCCCAGCCGAGCGGCCCCGGCTCGTCCGGGACGATCGGCAACAGCACACGTTTGCCCTGGTCCAGAAGTTGATCAAGGAGCGACGTCGAACCCGGTTCGGTCCCGAACGGGACGTAGGCGCACACGACCTCGCCCGGCAGCCGGGCGGCCGCGGCGGCCAGCGCGAGGGCCTCCCTGGCCCGCTCATCCGTCACCTGTGAACGCCGTTCGGCGGTTATCCGAGAGCGCCACTCCGCTTTGCTCAGGTGTTCATTGCCGGGCTTGACCACATGGTCAGGTTAGGCTTCGCGCCTATGACAGGCGCAGCGACCATCCAGGCGGCACGGACCACGAGGAGCTTGCCCGATCGGGCGATTTCCACGGCTTCGGACCGCATCACTCCTGGTAACGGTGGTGAACTTCAGTTCACCGACGGGCCTTCATCGCGTGCCTGGTCGAACGAACGGATCGAGATCCCCCAGTCATGACGGAGCCCATCGCAGAAGCGGCCGAGACCGAAGACGCGGGACAGTTCCGTTCCGTCGAGGATCAGATCGCGCTGACCCTGGACGCCGCGGTACGCCCGCGCCCGGTCCGGGTCGCCATCTCCGAGGCCCAAGGCCTCTTGTGCGCCGAAGAGGTCGTCGCCGAACACGCGCTGCCCGGTTTCGACCAGGCCGCCGTCGACGGCTACGCCGTACGAAGTGTCGATGTCCGCAACGCGGGCCAAGAGCCGGTGCAGCTGCCGGTGGTCGGCGAGATCGCCGCCGGTTCACGCCAGCCGCGGCGGCTGCAGCCGGGCCAGGCCGTGCGGGTCGACACCGGCGCGCCACTGCCCACACTCGCCGACGCCGTCGTCCCGACCGCCTACACCGACGGCCACCAGGCCAAGGTCACCGTGCACAAGTCGGTGCCGTCGGCGGGCTACGTGCGCCGGACCGGCGAGGACGTGCAGATCGGCGACGTCGCCGTGCGCAAGGGCGACACCATCGGCTCGGCACAGGTCGGCCTGCTCGCCGCGGTCGGCCGCGCGAAGGTGCTGGTCTACCCGCGGCCACGGGTTTCGATCGTGTCCGTCGGCGACGAACTGGTCGACATCGACCGCACCCCGTCGGTCGGGCAGGTCTACGACGTCAACTCCTACGCGCTGTCCGCGGCCGCGCGGGACGCGGGCGCCGAGGTGAGCCGCGTCGGCATCGTCCCCGGCGATCCGAAACGGCTGCGGGAGATCGTCGAGGGCCGCCTGCTGATGTCGGAGATCGTCGTCGTCGCGGGCGGCGCCGGCGGAAGCTCGGGCGACGAGGTGCACGCGGCACTGTCCGACCTCGGCACCATCGACTTGACCCGCGTCGCCATGCACCCCGGTTCGGTGCAGGGCTTCGGCAGGCTCGGCCCCGATTCGGTGCCGACGTTCCTGATCCCCGGCAACCCGATGAGCGCGCTGGTCGTGTTCGAGGTCCTGGTCCGCCCGCTGATCCGCGCCGCGCGCGGCACCCGCAACCCGCACCGCCGGATCGTCGGCGCGCGACTGCTCTCCCCGATCACCTCCACCAAGGGCCGCAAAGGCTTCCTGCGCGGGCAACTGCTGCGCGACGAGGGCAACGGCGAGTACCTGGTGCAACCGCTCGGCACCTCCGGCGCGCATCTGCTCGCGTCGCTGGCCGAGGCGAACTGCCTGATCAACATCGACGAAGACCTCACCGAGGTCGCCGCGGGCGAGCAGGTCAAGGTGACCTTCCTGGCCCAGCGGGCGTAATGGGCGCACCGATTTCCGGCGTCGCGTATCCGATCGAGACCCGGCATCCGGGCTGGCCCGCGAAGCTGGGGCCGCTCCGGGTGCCTGCCGGGGTACTCGCCGTCCGGCCGGTCCGGCTGCGGGACGCCGGCGAGTGGAGCCGCGTCCGGCTGCGGGATCGCGAGCACCTGGAGATGTGGGAACCGACCGGCATCGGGCCGTGGCCGGACCGCAACGCGTTCTGGTCCTGGCCGTCGCAGTGGCTGGCCCTGCGCGGCCTCGCCCGGCGCGGGCAGTGCCTCCCGTTCACCATCACGGTGGATGGACGCTTCGCCGGGCAGATCACTGTGGGTAACGTCATCCGGGCGTCGCTCCGGTCCGCCTGGATCGGCTACTGGGTGTCGTCGGACATCGTCCGCGGCGGCGTCGCGACCGGCGCTGTCGCGCTGGTCACCGATCATGTCTTCGATTTCGGCGGGCTGCACCGGCTCGAGGCGACCGTCCGCCCCGAAAACACCCCCAGCCTGCGGGTTCTCGGCAAAGCGGGCTACCGGCAAGAGGGTCTTTTCGAACGCTATCTCGATGTCGCGGGCGGCTGGCGGGACCATTTCTGCTACGCGATCACCAAGGAAGAGACCGGTGACGGACTGGTCTCCAGGCTCGTCGCGAAGGGCCTCGCGGAGCGCGTTTGACCCCATCACCGGGCCGTTCCGGTGACCGCGTTACCACAAGCTGTGAGATTCACCTAATTTGGTGAGGCATTTTCCGTGATCGGAACCGGCGAGTCTGCGCGGCGTGTGTGACTGTTGTGGCTAGCGTGACTACAGCAGTGGATCGGGGGAGGTGACGGGAGATGCCCAGTTCGGTGATCATCGTCGCGCTCGCAGCGGCATGGCTCGTCGTTCTCGTGCCCATGGTCGCCCGCAAGCGCCAGCAGGTCGCACGGACGACGGACTCGGCCATGGCGGCGCGGGTCGTGCGGAGCGGGAGCACACGCCAAGAGGGACCGGAGGAGTTCGCCATGGCGGAGAACACGGAACCGTCGGTAGAAGACGATCTGGCCGAGCTCGAGGCGGAACTCGACGCCGACCTCGAAGACGAGGAACCGGAAGCCGAACCGCTTCCCCAGCCCTCGCGCGGGTCCCACACCGAAAGAGAACGCCAAGGCGCCGGTTACCGGCCTGGCCGAGGCGGTTTCGACCCCGAGGCCGCGGACATCGCCGCGCGCGCCAAATACGCGTTCCGGCAGCGGATCGTCATCGCACTCCTGGTCCTGGTGGTCACCACCGCCGCCGTCGCCGGCTTCCTGACCCCCACGGTCTGGTGGGCCAACGGTGTCGTCGACGCCGTCCTCATCGGCTACCTCATCTACCTGCGCCGCCAGGTCCGCATCGAGAACGAGATCCGGCAGCGCCGCCAGGCCCGCTTCAACAACACCCGCGCCCCGCGCCGCACGATCGCCGACGACGAAAGCCCCGAAGCCCACGAGGACATCGAGGTCGTCGCCGCCGAGCGCCCGGAAGTCGTGGAGCGCAAACCTTCCCCGATGTCCCGCATCCGGCGCCAAGCCGTCGTCGTCGACCTCGACGACGAGGATCCGGCCTTCCACGAGCTCGACGAGCCAGGGACCAGGCCTTTCCGCCGGGCCGCCGGAGAGTGACCCCCCGCGTTCGGGGCTCTGTGAGCCACTGATAAGCTCATGGAGCCCTGAATGAGGGGCAAGTTTCACTAGGGGCTGTAGCGCAGTTGGTAGCGCGTCTCGTTCGCATCGAGAAGGTCAGGGGTTCGATTCCCCTCAGCTCCACAGTTCAAAAATCTCCGACCCGGTGCTGCGGGTCGGAGATTTTTTAGGTTTCGAGGTCGTCCAGTCTACGACTGCATGATGGTCGGCGAACTGCTCATCGCCACCTAGGCCTGTTGGCCGATCGCCGCAGTCCGGAGATGACAACCCGGCCTTCCGCACGCGCGACAAACAACAATGCCCAAGCAGAATGGCTGCGGCACGCGAAGAAGATACCCACCAGGCAATCAGCTGCCAGCTGGAGTGAAGTCTTGCGGTGGGTATCCTGGCGTTCGAATCGTGCTCAGCCTTTGCTTCCGCGCGGGCGCGCTGGTTGCTTCGCCCGTTTACCAGAGTGCCGAGCGGCAGCGGGTTTGGTCGAGTCCCCAGCAGTCCCCTTGACGTGATCCACGATCGTTCGCCCCACGGCTTCAGCGAGCCGAGGTGGTACGGCATTGCCGATCAGCCGACCAAGCGGAGCGAGTTGGACCGGCTGGTCCGGGGCCACGAACTCGTAATCCGGCGGGAAGCTCTGGAGGTTGGCTGCCTCTCGCAAGGTGAGAGCCCGATCTTGTTCGGGGTGGCCGAACCGTCCCGTCCCGAAGTTGTACGCCATGGTGGTGATCGTGGGCGACGGCTCGTCCCACCCCATGCGCGCATAGACATTGCGGAAGGTCGCCCCAGAGTCCTTCCGGTGGCATGCGGATCGCAGTTCTTCCGGCCAATCTTCCCAGGTCCCCCCAGGCTTGGACCGCTTGATCCGCTCCAAGTTGGTCGCACTCAGGCTGCGGCTCTTGTGAAGGCGATCTTGAGGATCTGCTTCTCCGTGTGCTACAGGCGGGAGGGCAGAGATGGCCTGACGCACCGTGGGGTACTTCTCGGGCGCGAAGGCGCCCTTCGGCACGGTGATCTCACCCAATCGCGAACCGAGGAGGACCATCCGCCTGCGGTGCTGAGGCACGCCGTGCGCCGGACCGTAGCAAGACTGAGCATCGACGTGATAGCCGAGCTTCTCGAGACCAGTGACAAAGTTCCTGAACACCGAGGCACTGCCAATGCGGGTGACGTTTTCCATCGTGACCACCTCTGGCAGTGTTCCCTCGATGAGCCGGAGCATCTCGTCGACGAGCGGCCAGGCGGGTTCCTTTGACGTATCGACACCTCGCCGGTACGACGAAAACGGCTGACAGGGAGCGCAGCCAGCCAGAACACGGACGCGAGCACGGGCATGCCACATCGTTGCGAGATCAGCAGCCTCGACTTTGCGGATGTCCTGCTGATGGAATGGCGCTCCAATGTTGGTGCGGAACGGGTACGCGCAGGCTGGATCGATGTCGACCCCGGCGGCGATCTGGACGCCAGCCTCGCGTAGGCCGTACGAGAGGCCGCCCACACCGCAAAAGAGATCGACAGCAGAGATGATCGAGGGTCGAGCGGTCACGTTGGGACTGTAGTCGATCTAAGGCTGCGGAGGGCGACCGGACACGAGGTCAGGCCCAACAAATCCGACGGTGACCGCAACTCGGTCGGTTGGCTTGCGGACCTGCAGCGGCGATCGTATCGATGAGCCTTGCACGGAGTGTCGATCTTTATAACGATTAGTGACGACCTCACGTGCGGGTCTAACGTTGAGGAGTCTCGCCTCGACGTCAATCGGTAACCGAGGGAGGAGTTGGACATGGCGACGCCCGCATGCCCCACGCCGGGTACCGACAGTCTTGCCGACGAGCTGCGGTCGATCTCAGAGAGCTATGGTGGACGTCCGGGACGGCACGCCATTTGGGAGTTCACCAAGCGCCATCACCTGAGCCACCGCGACGTCGATCGCTTGTTGGCTGCTTGGGATCAAGACGAGCCGAGCTCGACCGGTGAAAGCGCTACCAACGTGCCGGTTCAAGAACCGAGCCGAAAGCCGGCCGAGCTCGAAGAGGAAGCCGCGGGCGTCGATCTCGCCTGGATGTTCGGGGGCGCCCCAGAGCCGACCGTCTTGCGGAGTGCCGAAGACGTGGTGGGGCGAACGTTCGACGATCTCCTCGGGGACTGGCTACGAAAAGGCGAGCAGCTCACCCAGGCCGAAATCGCGCTGCTCGTCAGTAAACGAGAGCTCAGCCCCCGCCAACATCATGACCTATCGGAACGGCTGGCCGAGGCTGGGGTTGTGCCCGACGAGTCCGCGCCGCTCCAGCAGCAGAGCGGCGTGAGCCTGGGGCATCAGCAGGATGCGGTCGGCCAGTACTTGAAAACGGTGGCCCGCTACCCCTTGATCGATGGTCAGCGAGAGATTGAATTATGGTCGCTGATCTCGCAAGGTATCTCGGCCCGAGACGAATTGAACCTGTCCACGGGTGATACGTTGGAAGTGTCTCTGCGCCGGAGCCTGCAGATGCAGATCGAGCGCGGACTACGTGCTCATGCTCAATTGGTGTGCGCCAATCTGCGACTAGTGGTGTCCATTGCCAAGCTCCGGCATTACGAGGCATCTGGCGTGGAGTTCCTGGACCGCATCCAGGATGGCAACTGCGGGCTGATCCGGGCAGCCGAGAAGTTCGACGGGTCGAAGGGATTCAAGTTTTCGACGTACGCCACGTGGTGGATCAGGCAGGGGATCGAGCGTGGCATCGGCGATCGCGGCAGGTTGATCCGCATCCCGGTTCACGTACACGAGAAGGTTCAGAAAGTGCGGAAAGCGATGCGTGACCTGACCGGGCAGTTTGGCAGGAAGCCCACGTGGGTCGAGATCGCCGGCAAAGCCCACTTGGAACCAGGAGACGTCCAGGCATTGCTGGACCTGGACAGGCCAGTGATCAGCCTCGATGGACTATTGGGGGACGACGGTGATCTTCGCTTGTCCGACGTATTGGCCTCCGAGGAAGACCGTGATGGTCGTACCGATCCAGCACAGATCGCTGTCCATGCACAAATGAGAGAGCATTTGACTCGAACACTTCGTTCCAGTCTGTCGATGCGGGAAGCCCAGGTCCTGGAACGCAGGTACGGCATCGGTACAGGCAACGAGGAGACGCTCGAAGCCATCGGCGCGTCGTTGGGTGTGACACGCGAGCGCATCCGTCAGCTGGAAAAGCGTTCGTTGACCAAGTTACGCGAGAGTAACTGTACGACGTCTTTGCGGTCGTACATCATGGATGACTTGAAGTTCGGCTGAGCCGGCGTCGCACTGGAGGGATCGAAGCAAGTGAACGGCAGCAACCAG
Source organism: Amycolatopsis alba DSM 44262 (assembly GCF_000384215.1). Taxonomy (NCBI): domain Bacteria; kingdom Bacillati; phylum Actinomycetota; class Actinomycetes; order Pseudonocardiales; family Pseudonocardiaceae; genus Amycolatopsis; species Amycolatopsis alba. The sequence continues at coordinate 2,616,565 of NZ_KB913032.1, forward strand.
TCGGAGCAAGCATGTCAGGCGTTCGTCGACTGGCTCGACCGCCGGGTCGTCGCAGCAGGACGAGGTGATGGCCTGGACCGGCTGGAGGTAGCCCCGTCGGGAACCTTCTGGCTGGGTCGGCTGGCCTGCGAGGAAGAGGTCCAGAAGGCTGCTGGCGACGAACGGTCCGAAAGGCTGGACCCTTGTGCCATCGGCATTCGGTTGCGGCCATCAAGCCCTCCGTCATGGTCGATGTCCGTGATCGTACGCGCGAGGGGCTGGGTGAAGGATTCCAAAGACGGGCCTGATCCGGACAAGCGCTGGTGGCGTACGGGCCTCGTCGAGGAAAAGGTGCCCGTTTCGGTCGGCGGCAACGGCGGGTCGTTCGGCTCCGCGCAACTGGCTGCGGCGTTCGCTGCTGTCGGCGCTCCCGGTCTGACCGCCGAGGTACGTGTGGAGGTGGAGGACTGGCACCAGCAGACCGAGCTGGTGGTTCAGTTGGTCAACACCAGCCCGCAGAAGGGTGTCACAGATTCGCATCTGTACGAGACCGAGCTCGAAATCTCGGGTCTCGCTACGGTGCCGTTTCAATTGGAGTCTCTGCCCGACAGTTTCCGCTACGACCGTGCGGTGCCAGCGTACGGAGTCAACGTCGGAGTTGACGAGGTGGCGCCAGGAGTCTTTCGCAGCACGGACACCGTCAGCGTGCAAACCCGCAGACCCGACTACTGGGATCGCACCTATCCAAAACCGGACCTGAAATTCTCGGTCCTGGCCCATGACCCATTGCCACAGTTGGCGAAGCTGGTGGATGCGCTGGCCCAGTACGACGACACACACTGGGCACCTGCCGCGCTGGACGTCCGGCACGATGCCGAGGGCTGGACGGACGCCATGCGCGCAGAGGCAGATGCGTCGGCGCAAGCGGTGTTCGCCGAGCTGGACAGGCTACGTACCGGTTTGGCTTTGTTGGAGTCCACGCCCGCACTGTTGCGGGCGTTCCAGTTGATGAACGAGGCGATCGGGGACAGCACCAGGGACAAGTACCCCGACTGGAGGCCGTTCCAGATCGGCTTCCTGCTGTCGTCAGTTCGGTTCTTGGTCGAACCGGCTGAAGAAGCCGCCTATGTCGACACCGTCTGGTTCGCCACTGGTGGCGGCAAGACCGAAACCTACCTCGGATTGTTGCTGACCGCGGCGTTCTACGACCGACTTACCGGAAAGACCGTAGGCGTGACCGCCTGGTCCCGTTTCCCCTTGCGCCTGCTCAGTTTGCAGCAAACCCAGCGGTTTGCCGACGCACTGGCCTCCGCTGAAATCGTGCGTCAGGATCACAAGGTCGGCGGGGCACCTTTCAGCCTCGGATTTCTCGTCGGCCAGGCAGGCACTCCCAACAAGATCGTGCCAACGGCGACAGCGAAGGACGATGAAGTCACTCCGGAAAGCCCAGGAGTGCCGGACAAGTACCAGGTGCTGTTGCGCTGTCCATTCTGCCGGGACGAGAACCTGGACATGCGCTTCAACAGGCAGCGTTGGATGCTCGAACACTGTTGCAAGAACGAGAACTGTCGTTACGCGAACCGTGCGCTTCCGGTGTACGTGGTGGACCAAGAGGTGTACCGGTTCCTGCCGACGGTGGTGGTCGGCACTTTGGACAAGGCGGCGTCAATCAGTTTGCAGCAGGCCATGCGGGGGTTGGTCGGTCCACCGCGCGGGTCGTGTTCGGAGGCGTGGCATGGGTTCACCTATGCGGATCGCGCGAGGACACCAAACGGTTGCTTGGTACCGAACTGCCAGGGCAGTTTGATGGGCTTGCCAATAGACGAGACACGGTTCGCGCCGACGCTACGGCTCCAGGACGAGTTGCACCTGCTACGGGACAGCCTCGGCGCCGTCGACGCGCATTACGAGAGCCTGCTCGATCATCTGCAGCACGAAACGAGCGGGAGCCGCGCCAAGATCGTGGCCAGCAGCGCGACGCTGACAGGCTACGAACGACAGGTCGATGTGCTTTACCAGCGCGAAGGTCGGGTGTTCCCACAACCCGGCCCACGCGCAGGCGAGTCGTTTTGGACGGTGCCGACCGCTCAACCGTTGCGGCGGTTCGTCGCCGTCGCTCCCCGAGGCGTAACTCTCGAACACGTCAGCGACCGCACCCTGGACACGTTGCAACGCTGTATCAGGGAGTTGATCGACGACCCGGCGAGGGTTTGCGCGGAAGCGGGCGTCGATCCCAAGGACGCCGAGATGCTGGTCAGCCAGTACGGCACCAACGTCGTGTACGGCTCCACGCTTTACGACGTGGAGGCCGCAGGGCGGAGTTTGGGCAGCAACAACACCGTCGAAGGGATCAACGTCGAACAGCTCACAGGCCAGACCGAGTTCGACGAGGTCCGGGCCATTCTGGAACGACTGGAGAAGCCCGAGAAGGATTTCACCGATCGGGTGCACGTGGTCGCAGCCAGTTCGATGCTCTCGCATGGCGTGGACGTCGAACGACTCAACACGATGGTGATGCTCGGCCTGCCGTTGACCACCGCGGAGTTCATCCAGACGACCGCGCGGGTCGGCCGTTCGCAGCCGGGACTGGTGTACGTGCTGCACAAGATCGGCCGGGAACGCGATGCACAGACGTTCCGTCACTTTGGCCCGTACGTCCGCCAAGGTGACCGGTTCGTCGATCCGATCCCGATCACCAGGCGCAGCCGGCGCGTCCTCGACCTCACGATCGCGGGTGCGGTGGCCGCCCGCACGTTGATGCTTCGCGAACCGGCGAGCAAGCAGCGGTTGAGCACGCCGGAGAAGTTGCGTGTCTACCTGAACGCCCTCGGCCTGACACCGCAGGAGGAGGCGGACGCAGTCGCGGCAGTGTTCGGCCTCGACGGCGCCGAGGACTCGCTGCATCAGCAGCAGATCCTCGACTGGCTGAAGGACTGGTTTGCCGACCTCGAAGACCCGACCTTGAAGACGAACTTCATGAGCGAAATCGGACCGACCCCGCCTATGAGGAGCCTGCGGGACGTCGAAGCGACCGCCCCCATTCACGATTGAGCTTGGAACGACATGACGATTTTGGGAAGTCGAAGCGGCAGCCAGATCTTGCGGACGTTTCTGCCCGAGCAGACCGTCGATCTTCGCGGCGACATCTACCGGGTCACCGAATGGTCGGCCCCCATGCCGATCGAGGTGGACACCGAACGGGTGCGGTGGAGTTTGCGTCGCGAGATCGCTGCGTGGACGGCAAACGGCAAAGACAGCGGAGTCGGGGCGGAACTGCCTGGGGCATCGGTCGAGGTCGTCGAGTTGGACGAGCGGCGCGGTGTGACCGTCGAACGGTATCCGGAGATATGGTTGTGCCGCGCCTGCAAACGCATCGGCAAATCCTTGAACAGGAAGTGTAAATGTGGCCAGCACCGTTGGGGACAGCTGCATTTCGTTGGCATTCATGACTGCGGCCGAACCGAAGTGCCGTATATCCGCCGCTGTGCCGTACACGACGACGTAAAGGTCGTCATTCCGAAAAGCGCCAAGGCCGCGGACATCGCGTTCGTGTGCCCGGAATGCCAGACGACAACGATGAACGGGCTCGGTTTCAACCGGAAATGTCCGTGTGGCGACGGCGCGTTCCGCTGGAACGTGCACAAAGCACGCACCGTCTACACACCAAGAAGCATGGTACTGATCAACCCGCCGCGCCCAGAACATCGGGAGAACCTCAAATTGGCCGGAGGCGCCCGGAAGGCGCTGGCGTGGATAGTTGACGGTCTCAACGCAGAGCGACCAGCGGACGTCGTTGCGAAGCAAACCAAGGACGAGTTTCTAGCCAAACTCGTCAAAGACGGCATGGACGAGACGTTCGCAAAGAACATGGCGGACATGGCCGAGCAAGGCGGACAATTGGCCAAGCCCGGCGAGCATCCAGTTGATTCCTTGTCCGAAGCGCGCAGGGAGGAGGCTGAACGCGCGGCAGTCGATATCGCCATGGCGCTGGCCGAAATCAGGCAGCCGACCACTGCGTTGCGCGGCTCGACGCAGGGCGACCAACTCGATCGGCGCTATCGCACAGCGTACCCGGCAGCCCTGACGCGTGCGGGCATCGACGGACTGGATTTGGTCGACAAGTTCCCGGTCCTCACTGCCATGTACGGGTTTACCAGAGGGGACGACAACCCAGCGAAATGCACTCTGGTGCCGTTCCGTCGACGCGGAGGCGGCTACCGACTCTATGGCAGCATGGCCGAGACGGAGGCCTACCTGGTTCGCTTGGACCCCGTCCGGGTCGCCAACTGGCTGACCGGACACGGCCACACGCTGACAGGGTGGTCTGCGGGCAACACCGACCCGGTAGAGGCCAGGGTGGCAATCCTGGAATCAGTCACACCGCCGGACAAGACGGCCCCCCAGTCCGACAACTCGCCGGGTGCGGACCTGCTGCGGTTGATTCACACCTATGCGCACCGGTTCATCCGGCAGACCGCAGCGTTTTCCGGGATCGAACGGGACGCGTTGAGCGAGTACCTGGTCCCCGGTCACCTGGCGTTCTTCGTGTACGCGGGAGCTCGTGGTGACTTCGTGCTCGGCGGTTTGCAGGCGGTGTTCGAGTCCAATTTGGACGATTTGCTGAAGGCTTTCGTGGACGCCGAGCACCGATGCCCGTTGGACCCGGGGTGCAGCCGCGGCAGCGGAGCGTGCAGCGCCTGCGTGCACCTTGGCGAGCCGTCGTGCAGGTTCTTCAACCGGTTCCTGAACCGGGACGCGCTGTTCGGTCCTGGTGGCTATTTGCGGATCGGCTCATGACCCTGCGCCGCCACTCGGTTTCGACCCGATCGGCGGCCCGCTCGGTCGGCTCGTGTTCCCACACGTGCATCACGTGCCAGCCAAGTTCGGCGAGGGCGGCGTCCTTGGCCCGGTCGCGGTCGACGTTGCGGTCGAGTTTGGCCCGCCACCAGTCTCGGTTGTTACGTGGCAACGTGCCGTGCTCGGGACAGCGGTGCCAGAAGCAGCCGTCCACGAACACAGCGACCTTCACTCTCGTGAGCACGATGTCCGGACGACCAGGAAGGCCGGGATGGTTCACCCGGAACCGCAGGCCCCGGCGGTGGAGCTCGCGGCGCAACACGACCTCCGGTTTCGTGCTCGAGCGGGGCTGGCGACGCAGCCGCGCAGAGGTCGCGGCGTCCAGCGGCGTCGGCGAGTGATCCATGACACCAGACCCTAACTTCTCGGTCGGTAACGAACCCGCCGCGATGTCGACCATTCTTGTCAGTGACGTAACCAAGACCGAGAGGTAGTTGTGACGGCAACGAAGCCTGAAGCCGATGGGGCGGTCGCACCTGGCTCGACGGTGCTGATCAGAGGAGAGGAATGGCTGGTCAGCGCAGTGGAAGAGACCACTGACGGGCAGCTCGTTCATGTGCAAGGCCTTGGCGAGCTGGTCAGAGGCACCAGTGCGTCGTTCTACCGCAACCTCGACGAGGTCGTCCCCCTGGAGCCCGCCGACGCGACGGTCGTCACCGACGACAGTCCCCGCTACCGCACCGCCCGGCTCTGGCTGGAGTCGACGATCCGCAAGACCCCACAGCCCATCGGCGAGCAGGCGTTGTCGGTGGCCACACGGGGGCTCGCCGACGCATTGAGCTACCAGCAGTCGGCAGTACGCAAGGCGCTCGATCCAGCGAACCTGAGACCACGGCTGCTCCTGGCGGACGCGGTTGGGCTCGGCAAGACCCTCGAGATCGGCATGATCCTCTCGGAGCTGGTGCGCCGAGGGCGAGGTGAACGCATTCTCGTCGTGACACCCAGGCACGTGCTGGAACAAATGCAGCACGAGCTCTGGTGCCGATTCGCATTGCCGTTCGTACGGCTGGACTCGGCGGGGATTCAGCGGGTGCGGCAGAAGCTGCCTGCCACCCGTAATCCGTTCACCTATTTCAAGCGGGCGATCATCTCGATCGACACACTGAAGTCGGACCGCTACGTGGCGAGCCTGAGCAAACAGCGCTGGGACGCAGTGGTGATCGACGAGTCGCACAACCTGTCCAACTCGACGACGATGAACAACCGACTGGCCAGGATCCTCGCCCGTAACGCCGAGGCGTTGATCCTCGCGTCGGCGACGCCGCACAACGGGCGTGCCGACTCGTTCGCCGAACTGCTCAGACTGCTCGATCCGTCCGCAGTTCCACCGGACGGCCAGCTCGACAAGGAAGAGGTGCGCAGGCTGGTAGTGCGCAGGCACCGGCACAGCCCGGAGGTCGCACAGGTCGTCGGCGCCGACTGGGCACCGCGGCAGGAGCCGGAGAACCTTCTCGTCCCAGCGACGACCGAGGAGAATGCGGTCGCTCGTGAGCTCGCGGACACCTGGCTTTGGCCGGGGCCAGGCGGGAGTCCTTATTCGGGACAAAACGCGTCGCTGTTTCCGTGGACCTTGGCCAAGGCGTTTCTGTCCTCACCGGCAGCCCTGCGGGAAAGCATCGACGGCAGACTTGGCAGGCTCGGCGACGACGATCAGGCCGCGCGGGAACGCCGGGCGCTGCAGGAACTTGCCGAGCTGAATGACAATTGCCGGACCTCCGCGAAGTATCAGCGGCTTGTCGAGCACCTGAAGAAGATCGGGGTCGGCAAGAACAAGCCGATCCGCGCCGTGGTGTTCGCTGAGCGGGTGGAGACGTTGCGGTGGCTTCAACGTAGTTTGCCGAAGGACCTGAAAGTGCCTGCCGAAGCCGTGGAGTTGATGCACGGCGGGCTCGCCGACGACAAGCAGCAAGCTGTCGTCGAGGCGTTCAAACAGGAACAGGCGCCGGTGCGGGTGCTGGTCACCGGGGACGTCGCGTCCGAGGGCGTCAACCTGCACGCGCAATGCCACCACCTGATTCATTACGACATCCCGTGGAGCCTGATCCGGATCGAGCAACGCAACGGCCGGATCGACCGGTACGGGCAGAAAAATCCCCCGTTGATCACTGCTTTGCTGCTTGATCCGGACGGTGAGAAGTTCGCCGGTGACGTACGGATTCTGGCCAGGCTGCTCGAGAAGGAGAACGAGGCGCACACCGCGCTCGGTGACGTCGCTTCGCTGATGGGCCACTACGACGTGAAGAGCGAGGAGGACGACATCCGCGCGGTGCTGGCCGGCCGCAAGGAGCTCGACGACGTGGTCCGCCCGGTCACGGACGTCGCCGCGGGCAACGACCTCACCGCGTTGTTCGCCCAGCTCTTCGACACCCCCAGCACGCAGCAGCCGGCCCCGAGCCCGCCAGAGCCGACCAAAACCGGCCCCACGCTCTACCCCGACGACGTGTCCTATCTGGAGGACGCTTTACGTCAGGCGTTCATCGACCCGACCGCGGCTCCGTCCAAAGACGGTGTTGGCTGGCGAAGGAATGTCGACTTCGGCACTGCGGAACTCGTCCCGCCACCAGATCTGGTGCAGCGTTTCGACGTATTGCCCCAGCGGTATCTGGCTGAACGCAAAGTCACCGAGAAGCTGGTGCTGGCCACCACCCCGGCACGCGGCAAGGACCGGCTTGCCGCCGCGCTGCGCGACGCCTCGAAACTGAGCTGGCCGGACGCGCACTACCTTGCGCCGCTGCACCCGGTGCTGGACTGGGCGGCGGACCGAGCGCTGGCCGCGTTGGGTCGCAACGAGGTGTTCGCCGTGCGCGGTTCCGTCGACGCGCCCACTGTGCTGCTGGTCGGCACGTTGACCAACAAACGCGGCCAGGTCGTCGCGGTCGCCTGGTTGACCGCCCAGTTCCCGGATCAGGAGAACCCAACCTTCGCGTTGATCGCGCCGCACGGCTCGGCACGCGATGCGTTCATCGAACTCGGCTGGGACGAGGCCCGCACCAACCCCGGCCCGGTCGACGTCACCGGCCTGAAAGCTCTCGTCGCCCCGGCCGTTCACCAGGCTGAACGACACGTGCGTACCTTGTTCGACGCAGCGGCCGAGGACGTGAAGAGCCGGGTCAAGCAATGGTCGGCCCGATTGGACCACTGGGAGGACGAGGCCGAGGCCCTCATCCAACGCAGTGAACTCAAACTCCGCCGGGCAACCGTGGACCAAGAGCGGGCGATGGTGGCCGCGATGGCGCCGGACCGGCAACTGGTCCGCCCGCTGCTGGTGGTCGTTCCGGAATCCGAAGGAGAGAAATGATGGCCGGTTCGGACGCGATCATCGTCGGTGAAGGCTGGCTCTCCGAGCACTACTTCAGCACCGACGCCACCAAGGAGTCCTTTCGCGCGAAAGTGTCGGAGCGGCGGAAATTCTGGGACGACGAAGACAAAGAAGGCCGTGATACGCCCCGGTCTAGGTTCATCAGCGCCCGTCAGGACCTGGAACGCGATCTTGCTCTGATGGCCGAGCTGCTCGACCCGTCCGCAGAGGCGGCAACCGTCCGTGACGGCCGTACCGCGGACGTTGTCGCCGCGGACGTGCATGAGCGACTGATCGGCGTCCTTGGCTTGACCGGCCACGGCCTGGTGCTCGATCGGTCCGGCCCGCTCCTTCGGGTGTCTGCCCCCGGCGTCGAGAAACATGCCCCGCTGGTGGTGCTGTCGGCTCGCCCGGTCGGCGCGGTGGAAGATCTGCTCGCCCGTGACGCGGTGACGCTGCCAGAACCGGTGCAACTCACCGAGGACGACGAGGAGATCAAGTCCGTCGCCCGGCTGACGTCGTCGTTGTTCGTCGCCGAGGAGGCCCCCGAATTCGTGCTGGTGCTTGCCGGTCGATGGGCGCTGCTGGCGGAACGGGATCGCTGGGCCGAAGGCCGCTATCTGGCAGTCGACCTGCAATTGGTTTGCGAACGTAACGACACCAAGAAGGCCGGCGAGATCGACCGGGCGCTCACCTGCTTGTCCGCGGAGTCGATCGCCCCTGACGCGGAAGGCGCCATCTGGTGGCACGGAGTGCTTGAAGCGTCTGTCAAGCACACCGTGGGGGTGTCGAAGGATCTCCGCGACGGCGTCCGTCTGTCGATCGAGATCATCGCCAACGAGGTACTCGACCGCCGCCGGGCGCAGGGCCTCGATCCGCTCCCCACCACCGAGGCACAGGAGCTGGCGAAACAGTCGCTGCGGTTCCTGTACCGCATCCTGTTCCTCCTCTACGCCGAGGCGTCACCCGAACTCGGAGTGCTCCCAGCCGGCGCCCCGGAATACGACCAGGGTTACAGCCTCGACCGGCTGCGGGAGCTGATCCAGGTGGAACTGGCCACCCCGCAGGCCCGCAGCGGAACTCACCTGTACGAATCCCTGGCGGTGTTGTTTCGGCTGGTCGACAACGGCCACGCCCCGTTGACGGGTGACGACGAGTCGGAGGCCACGGGAGGACTCACGTTCAATGCGCTGCGCGCCGACTTGTTCCAGCCGGCGAAGACCGCGCACATCGACGAGGTGCGGCTCGGCAATGCCGCGTTGCAGCAGGTGCTCACGCACTTGTTGCTCAGCAAGGAATCCCGTGGCAAGGACCGCGGCTTTATTTCCTATGCGGAACTCGGCATCAACCAGTTGGGCGCAGTGTACGAGGGCCTGATGTCCTACACCGGTTTCTTCGCCGAGACCGATTTGTACGAAGTGGCCAAGGGCGGCGACAGCGTCAAGGGATCGTGGGTGGTGCCCGTCGATCGTGCGCACGACATCTCACCAGACGACTTCGTCAAGTCCATCGACCCGCGTACCGGGGAGAAACGTCCGGTGCTGCACCCGAAGGGTTCGTTCGTCTTCCGCCTTGCTGGCCGGGAGCGCCAGCAATCCGCGTCGTACTACACCCCGGAGGTCCTCACCCGTTTCACCGTCGGCCAGGCGCTGGAAGAACTGCTCGACCAGGATGGGACAACGAGCGCGGCGGACATCCTCACGTTCACCGTGTGCGAACCCGCGCTCGGCTCCGGCGCGTTCGCGATCGAAGCGGTCCGACAGCTGGCGGACCAGTACCTCAAGCGCAGGCAAGCGGAACTCGGCATCCGGATCGATCCGGATGAGTACCCCCGCCGCTTGCAAGAGGTCAAAGCATATCTGGCGCTGCACAACGTGTACGGGGTCGACCTCAACTCCACCGCGGTGGAGCTTGCGGAAATCTCGCTCTGGCTGGACACAATGGTCTCCGGCTTGTCCGCGCCGTGGTTCGGCCTGCACCTGCGCCGCGGCAACTCCCTGGTCGGGGCACGCCGCGCGGTCTACTCCCGCAACCAGGTGAGCACCAAGTCCTGGCTCACCGAAATCCCGCGAGACATCCCGCTCACCTCGCTCGTCGACGACGTCGCGAACGATCGGATCGCCGCCGACGGCATCCATCACTTCCTCCTGCCCGCGGACGGCTGGGGCGCTGCCGCGGAAGCGAAGGAAGTCGCCGTGCTCACCCCAGACGCGGTGAAGGCTTTGAAGGAGTGGCGCAAGAAGGTCCGCACCAAACCCACCCAGAAACAAGTGAACGCGCTCACCGAGCTCGCGCACCGGGTCGAGATGCTCTGGCAAATCACCTACCGTAGGCTCAACATAGCCGAACAGGAGATCCGACGGGACGTTCCAGTCTGGGGCGCCGACGATCTTCCGGCTGGCGGCGCGGTGAAACGCGAACAGATCGAGACCACACTGGCCAATCCAAACGGCGCCTACCAACGCCTCCGCCGCGTCATGGACGCCTGGACCGCCTTATGGTTCTGGCCGTTAACCACCGACACGCCACCCCCGAACCTGGACGGCTGGATCGAAGCCCTACAAGGCCTGCTCGGCCGTAGCCCGGAGATCCGCAAGAAGAACTCAGGCCCGACCTTCGCCCAGGCCGCCGACTGGAACGAACTCAACCAGGCGGAAGACCTCGAACTCACCTTTTCCGGCGCCCGGCCGGTAGCCACTGTGCTTCGCGACCACCGCTGGTTAGCGGTGTGCGAACGGGTGGCTCAACAGCAGGGTTTCTTCCACTGGAACCTGGACTTTGCCACAGTATTCGCCCGAGGCGGCTTCGACCTCCAAGTAGGAAACCCACCCTGGGTCCGCCCCGACTCTAACTTTGATGCCCTGCTGGCAGAAGGCGACCCCTGGTGGGAACTTGCGGTCAAACCGTCCGAGCAGAAGCGAGCGCAGAAACGTGAAACGACGCTTGCCCTACCCGGCATTCGTGACCTCGTCATTGACGGCACCGTCGACGTGGCTTGCCTGGCCGAATTCGTCGGCTCCCCGCCTCAATATCCACACCTGCAAGGTCTCCGATCTGACCTCTATCGCTGTTTTATGGAACAAACCTGGCGGCACGTCTCACATTTCGGCACCATTGGCCTTATAAGCCTCGAATCTCATTTTACGGACGAGAATGCTGGCGATCTGCGAGCTGCAGCATATTCACGACTGAGGCAACATTGGGAGTTTATCAATGAACTTCAACTCTTTGAGATTCAGCATCAAAAGCATTATGGCGTCAACATTTATGGCACTTCGCGAGATTATGTAAAGTTCCTTAGTTCGGTGTCGATGTATCATCCCGACACCGCCATTCGTTCGCAAGAGCACGACGGATCCGGCCCCGAGCCCGGCTTCAAGGATCCCGACGGTAATTGGGATCTGCGGCCGCATCGGGACAGGATCACGACCGTCACCGACGACACGTTGGCCACCTGGCATGCGATCCTCGAATCGGACGACGTTCCGGTCCGCCAGACCCGGATGGTCTATGCGGTCAACCGCTCCGCCTCAACCGTTCTCGACAAACTTGCCGACCTTCCCCGAATCGGCGAGTTGGGCCTCCAATTCTCTCGTGGTTGGAATGAAACCATTGACCGAAAGAGGGGCCGGTTCGAGTCGAAATGGGGGGCGCCTGCGTCGTGGGGTGACGTAATCCTGCAAGGTCCACACCTGTTCGTGGCAACTCCATTTTACAAGGCGCCGAACGAGACGATGCTGAATCATCTCGACTGGTCGGCGACGGACTTCGAGGCGTTGGCCACCGATGCGATACCAGTCACCGCCTACAAACCCCGAGGCAACCGAGCCCACTACGACCTCGACTACACCCATTGGGGCGACGACAACGAGTACCCAGCTCGCGACTACTATCGCATTGCCTGGCGAGCCATGGCCGCGAACACCGGTGAACGCACCTTGATCCCGGCACTTGTTCCCCCAGGTAGCACACATGTCCACACCGTGTCGACGGTAGGGGCGCCGAACTCCGAGCAAGAGTCTTTGGTTGCCACCGCAGCGTTCATGTCGTCTTTGCTGGCTGATTTTGCCGTGCGAGTTGCACCCAAGTCGGCAATTACTGGTTCTACTATTGGTCGCCTTTCTTATACCCAAGGAGAATTCCTGCTTGAGCTCATGCTACGCACCTTGCGGTTGAATTGTGTCACGGATGCTTATGGCAAACTTTGGCAACACTGCTTCAACCAAGCATTTAGCGAGGATTCATGGGCCAGCGGATTCATGCATGCCAAGCGCTCGAACCTTGGCGACGTCGGCCCTGATTGGAACGTTGACACACCCCTCCGGATTGCAGCTGACCGACGACAGGCACTGGTGGAAATTGATGCACTGGTTGCGTTGACTCTTGGGCTCACCGCGGACGAGTTGTGCTCGATTTACCGGACGCATTTCTCAGTGCTCTACGGGTACGATCGGAACTTCTACCACTACGACGCCAACGGACGGCTGGTTCCTAATTCCGTGCTCACCGTGTGGCGGAAGAAGGGGGATCGGATGTCCGAGGAGGAGCGGACGGCCACCAACCAGGTCGGGAACACCTACACGTACGAGTTGCCGTTCATCACGTTGGACAGAGAGCACGACATGCGGGTGGCGTATGCGGAGTTCCAGCGGCGTCTTGAGGAGCGCTCGTGAGTGAGCTGCTGCCGACACTGCAGGCCGATCGGATCAGGGTCGGTCTCGTCGACTACCTGACGACCACGTTCGGACTGACCGATGGAGACGCGCGGGATGCGCTCGATCGGTTTCTCTCCGATCCGGACACCGGCATGTTCAAGGGTCCTTACGTCCGACTCCGTATGCCATTCCGTCCTGCCGACGAAGGCTGGCGAGACACTCTCGACTGGTACGAAGGCTTCCCGCCGTACGGGCACCAGGCCGCCACGTTCGCCCGACTCGCATCCTCGGTGGATGGACAGGAGCGCCGTCCGCTACCGACGCTGGTGACCACCGGCACTGGCTCCGGCAAGACCGAGGCGTTCCTGTACCCGATCATCGACCACGTCCTGCGCGCCCGGCGCAACGGCGAAAAGGGCACAAAAGCTCTGATCCTGTATCCGATGAACGCGCTCGCCAACGACCAGGCGGGCCGGCTCACCACCCTGCTCACCACGCACCGCGAACTCGCCGACGTCACCGCGGCTCTCTACACCGGTCAGGACGGAGCAACGCGCGCCAGTGTCACAAAAGATGGGCTGATCACCGACCGCGGCATCATCCAGGACACTGCACCAGACATCCTGCTCACCAATTACAAGATGCTCGACCAACTGCTGTTGCGGGTAGAGGATCAGAAGATTTGGCGGCAGTCCGCGACCAGCCTTCGTTACGTGGTGCTCGACGAGTTCCATACCTACGACGGCGCGCAGGGTACCGACGTCGCGATGCTGCTGCGCCGCCTCGGCTTGGCGCTGAAAAGTCACTGGAACGACGACGACCCCGACATCGACGCCGCCGCGCGACGACGCCCGCTAGGGCTCGCGGCACCGGTCGCCACCTCCGCCACCTTGGGCGACAAGGGCGACCCGACGGTCATGCTCGACTTTGCCGCGACCGTGTTCGGCGAGGAATTCGACGCTGAAGCGGTAGTCACCGAAACCCGGCTCGGCCTCGACGAGTGGTCCGAGGGCGCAGAGCCGGGACTTGAGCCGGTCCCACTGGCCGACCTCGACGTACTGGGCATCGTGAAGAAGGTCAAGGAACTCGGGCACGACCCGACTGGTGAGCAACTCGCGCACATCGCGCTCGGCTCGCTCTACGGCGTCGACGCGACAGCGTTCGCCGACGCCACACCGGAACGACTCAACGCTGCCTGTCGGGCGCACCCGCTGATTCATGACCTCGTCCGGCACACCGAAGCCGCGATCGCGCTCGACGACCTGGCCACTGACGTCCTCGGCACGGACCTGGAGTTCGTCGGCTACGTGATCGGCGCGCTCGGGCACGTCCGTGCCGTCGCCGGCAGGGCAGCGTTGTCGGTGGACGTACACCAATGGGTGCGCGAGTTGACCCGCATCGACAGGACTGCCTCCGCGGCCACCCGGTTCCGCTGGAGCGACGACGGCCCGGCCGTCGCGGACGACGCCGAAGCCCGGCCATCGTTCCCGGCCATCTTCTGCAGGCACTGCGGCCGGTCTGGCTGGGGTGTCGGGCTTGCTCCGGTCGGCAACAGTCTGGCGGTCCAAGACGAAGACATCCGACGCAACCACGCCGCCCGCGAGGGCCGGTTCCGGGCTCTGCTCTACGCGCCCGCCGAAGCCGCCACAGACCTGGACGACGACCAGCCTGTCGAGAGGCTGGTGTGGTTTTCCGTTCGTCACCGAGAACTGCTCACCAGCGTTGCCGAGGACGACCCGGAACTGCGTGACGGCTGGATCTTGCCGGTGCTCACCACCACCGGTCTCGACACGGACGCCGACGCGAACAAGGACACTTGCCCGTCGTGCGGTCAGGAAGACGGTATCCGGTTCCTCGGCAGCGCGATCGCCACTCTGCTGTCGGTGTCGCTGTCCACGTTGTTCGGTACGCCGAGCCTGGACACACGCGAGAAGAAGGCACTCGTATTCACCGACTCGGTGCAGGACGCCGCACACAGGGCCGGCTTCGTGCAGGCCCGCTCGCACACCCTCACCCTGCGTTCGGTGTTCGCCGACGCCGTCGCCGACGGCCCGCTCACCCTGGACGCGCTGGTAGACGAGGTGATCCAGCAGTCGGGCGACGACCCGTTTGCCCGCTACCGGATCCTCGCCCCGGACTGCGCCGACCGGGAATCGTTCGTCCCGTTCTGGCAGGCCCCGACACTGCGCGCGGTACGCGCGGCCGTGCGGTCCAGGGTACGTAAACGGCTCGCGCTCGCCGCCGCACTGGAGTTCGGACTCAACTCGCGGACAGGGCGAACGCTGGAACTCACCGGCACAGTCGCCGTCGAGGTGGAAGCCGGGACGCCGCAACGCATCGCCGGAGTTGCACGGTCCGCGCTGACAGGTACGTCTTGGCAGGACAAACTCTTCAGCGATCCACGCTCCGACGCGACGATGATCGCGTGGGTACGTGGCGTATTGGACCGGATGCGCGCGCAGGGCGCCATCGACCACCCCTGGTTCGACCGGCTACGCACCGAAGACGGCCGGGATTGGTCGATCTGGGGCGGCCGGCCACGCAGCGAAGGCATGCCCGCGTTCCCCAGAAACCGCCCCGCTCCTGCATACCCGAAGGTCGGTGGGACCGGCGCCACCGGACGCGGTGTGGACGCCGTCACCTCATCCCAGTCCTGGTACGCCCGCTGGACCAGCCGAGTGCTCGACGTGTCCCCGCTGGACGGCGGGCGGCTGGCCAAGCTCTTGTTCGATCGGCTCGCCCGCGACGGTGTGCTTAGCACGACCATCAGCGACGCCGGTGCCACTGTGTACGCCATCCCAGCCTCTGGTGTCGTGGTCGCGCCGCCGGACACCGCGCCGCGTCTGCTGGTCTGCGACACCTGTCGCGCTGTGACACCCGGCTCGTCCGCCGCCATCGACCAGCTCATCGCTGCGCCCTGTTTGCACGACCGTTGCCGCGGGAGGCTGCGGGTAGAGGAGTCGCCGGACAACTTCTACCGGCGTCTTTACGCATCCCCGGACATGCGGCGCGTGGTCGCCCGTGAACACACCAGCCTGCTGGACGACAAGACCCGGCTGGCCTACGAAGAAGGTTTTCGCAACGCGGCAGGCAGCCCGCAGGCCCCGAACGTGCTGGTCGCGACGCCGACGTTGGAAATGGGTATCGACATCGGTGATCTGTCCGCGGTGTTTCTGGCTTCGTTGCCGCGCACAGTGGCCTCCTACCTGCAACGCGTCGGCCGCGCTGGTCGTCTCACCGGCAACGCGTTGAGCTTGGCGTTCGTCACCGGACGTGGCGACCAGCTACCCAAGATCGGCGACCCGTTGTCCGTCGTGGACGGCGAGGTTCGACCGCCCGCCACTTACCTTGCCGCGGAAGAGATCCTGCGCCGACAGTACATTGCCTACCTCGCCGATGGCTTCGCCCGCGATCCCCGGCGTCCACACCCGCGCGCTGCAGTCAGCGCAATCGGATCGGACAAGCCTGGTACGTTCCTCGGCGAACTCGTTCGGCACGCCGAGCAGGGTGCCGACGACCACCTTGCCGCATTCACTGCAACCTTCACAAACCTGCCCGACGACGTCGTCATGCAACTGCGCGAGTGGCTTCGGCCAAACTCCGGGCCAGGAACCAGCGGCTTCGCCGCGCACGTGCACGCCGCGAGCGTGCGCTGGCAGTCCACAGTAGACACATTGCGGCGGCGAGAGAAAGCTATCACCGAGTTGCTGCCGGACCTCGAAGCCAAGATCGCGTCGCCTGCCGCCACCGACGACGACAAGCAAGCGCTGCGTTCAGCGAAGGCGACCGCGAAACTCACCTCCGGGCAACTCGGGCACTTGAATGGCACGTACTGGATCAGCGTGTTGGAGGAGTACGGGCTGTTCCCCAACTACACTTTGCTCGACGACTCGGTCACCCTCGACGTCGGGTTGTCCTGGACCGACCCTGACACCGGTGCGCACGAATACGGCTCAGCTCGGTTCAATCGCGGTTCCGCGCTGGCGTTGCGTGATTTCGCGCCCGGCGCCACGTTCTATGCTCGTGGCTGGGAGATCACCATCGATGCGGTGGACCTCGGCCTCGACGGCGCGTCGATTCGCACCTGGGCGTTCTGTCCGTCCTGCGGGTACTCCGCGGACGTCGCCGAAACCGGCCGAGATCTACCAGTCCCGCCGTGTCCTCGATGCGGCAGCCGGGGGATTTCCGATACCGGGCAACGGCTCGACGTAGTCGAGTTGACCAGAGTCTCGGCCGAGGTCCGGCGGGACGAAGTGGCGATCTCCGACCGGCGCGACGACCGCGACCGGGCCGCGTTCCACATCGTCACCTCGGCCGACATCGACCCGGCGAACGCGGTACGCCGCTGGTTCGTCGAGGACACTGGGCTTGGCTGCACGTACCTGCGAAGCGTCGATCTCACCTGGATCAACCTCGGCCCGCCCGGCCAGGGCGCCACCCGCATGATCAGTGGCGAGGCGCGTCAGGGACTGCTGTTCCGGGTGTGCTCCGGGTGCGGTGTGAAGGACACCGAGACCGGCCGAAACCGGCCACACGAGCACCGACCTTGGTGCCCTTATCGGACGGCAACGGACGAGGTGACGAGCACCATCGCGTTGTCTCGAACGTTGCGCACCCAAGGACTGCTGATCAGGCTTCCTCGCGTGGTCACCCTTGGGGACGACTTCGCGGTTCCCAGCCTCGGCGCCGCACTGCTGCTCGGATTGCGCGAACGCATGGGTGGCCACCCCGACCATATCCAGGTCGAGTTCGTGGTGGATCCGACGCACTCGGACGGCACCGACAACCACGAAGCGATCCTGCTGCACGACGTGGTGCCCGGTGGTACCGGCTATCTCGCCGAAACCGCCGCTCCTGAGCAGCTGCGGGAGCTACTGGTGCTTGCCTGGCAACGGGTTCGTGAGTGTGAATGCAGGCACGAGCTACGGCTGGCCTGCCATCGCTGTCTGCTGCCGTTCGTGGCCCCTGGCATGGTCAGCCGCGCGTCCAGGTCGTCGACGGAACGGCACCTGCGCACCCTGCTCGGCTTGCCTGCCGACGCGTCGACCGCAGACGGAACGACCTGGACGGTGACCGAAGTGGCGCCATACGAGGAACCGGAATCCCATCTGGAGCGCGCGTTCCACCGACTGTTCGTCGGCAAGCTCCGCCGCGCGGGCGCCACTGTCACCGAGACCCCCGGTCCCACTGGCAACGTAGTGCGCTTCACCTTCCCCGGTGGACACCGGCAATGGACGTTGACCCCTCAGGCGAACGTGGCCGACTCACGGCCGGACTTTCTGCTGCAGACCAACGACATGAACGTGCCGGACATCGCGATCTTCACCGACGGCCGGGCCTATCACGCCACATCGACCTGCAACCGGCTCGCCGACGACGCTACGAAACGCGCGAACCTGCGCGACGCAGGACTGCTCGTCCTCGCCGTCACCATGGCCGACCTCGACGCGATCGAGCAGCCGTCGTGGTATCACCCGGACCTGGCAGGAAATCTCCTGAACGTGCCGCCATTCCAGGCGCCACCGGAGGCGTACCGGGCGCTCGGGCGCGGCCCGGTGGATTGGCTGGTCGACTGGGTGCTTGCCCCGGCGCCGAACGCGGTTCGCGCCGTCAGCCGGGCGGTGCCGATGTTCCTCTCCCGTGGCGCTCAACCGGTTACCGTCCCCGACACCGTCGATCTGGAGGTCGTCGCCCGGGCGGCCCTGCTCGACGAGCACATCCCGATTGGCGACCGCAAGGTGCATCTGTACCGGGCAGGCGCGCTTGCCGCCACCGTCGAGATGTTGTTGTCTAACGGGCTGGTGCGAGTGGCGGTCGTGCTGGACGACCGCGACGAGGAGTTGGGCGATACGCACGCCGATGGGTGGCGTGGTTGGCTGCAGCTGTCCAACGCGCTCGCTGCGCGCGACTGGCCGACAGTGATCACGACGACCAGCCAGGTGAGCCCAGGTACTACGCCAGTGGAGGAACTACCCCAGGAAGACAGGCCGCTGGGTGCCTGGGCCGACGTTTACGACTCTGCCGGATCGGACATCGAACGCCAGCTCGTCGCAAAACTCGCCGCGCACGGCGGAGTTGCGCCACCCAAGATCGGGATCGAGGGTCCCGACGGAATCATGCTCGACATCTGCTGGCCTACGGAGCGTGTCGCCGTCGTTTTCGAACACACACCCCAGCAGGACCGGGACGACTTGATCGCGGCAGGATGGCGGGTCGTGGAAGCCGAACTGGAACAGATCTTCGCCGCACTCCCACTGGCGTAGGAATTCGAGGAACGATGCCGACCATCATCATGGGCAAGCTGGCCAGCAAGATCGACGGATCGATCCGCAGCAAGGCCATGTCATTCCTGCAAAAGCTCGGGACCGACGACACCACGTCCGGCCTGCACATCGAACCCATCGAGAACGCCGTCGACCCACGGGTACGCACCGGCAGGGTGGACAACTTCTGGCGAGCGGTCATGTTCCGCCTCGACAGCGACGGCGAGCGTCACTACGTCATCCACGGCATTTGGCCACATGACGACGCGATTGCCGAGGCTCGCCGGGTGCGGTTGAGTGTCAACCCGATCAACGGACTCCCGCAGATCGCCGAGATCGAGCCACCGGCCGCGTCGGTCCCGGCCGCAACCAAATCATCGTCCAGCCAGTCGTTGCTCGGGAGTCTGGGGCACGATCGCAACGTACTGGTCGAGACTCTCGGTTTGCCGGAGCACATAGCCGGTCAGGCACTCGCCGCTGTCGACGATGACGCCGTGTTGGATCTTGCTCAGCGGTACGACGGCTGGATTGGCACGATCTTGGTCGATCTCGCAGCTGGCGACGCGGTCGATTCGGTCGTTGCACGGATGGAACTCGAGAAGACTGCTCCATCGGACGATACCGACGCGGACGTTCTGCATTCCCTGAAACGACCAGGAGCGGCCTTCCAGTACGCCATGATCGGCGATCAGGATGAGCTGCGTCGCGTCATCGACGGGGGCGACTTCGGTGCCTGGCGGGTTTTCCTGCACCCCGAGCAGCGTCGCTACGTCGAACGCAGCTACAACGGCCCGTTCAGGCTGTCCGGAGGAGCAGGCACCGGCAAGACCGTCGTGCTCGTACACCGCGCTCGCGCACTAGCGCGCCGAAGCCCCAGTGCGCGGATCGTGTTGACTACGTTCACCACGAACCTTGCCGGCGCACTTGGCGACAGTCTCACACAACTCGACCCACGAGTGCCGCAGACGAAAAAACTCGGCCAGCCAGGTGTGCACGTCAGCGGTGTGGATGCACTCGCCTCTGCCGTGCTGCGAAGCGCCGGCAGCAGCCTCGCCGCTAGTGTGCGTGAGGTTCTCGGAGAAGACCGTTCGGCGCCACTTGCCCGAACAACCGGCACCCGATGGCGCGAGATCGTCGAGTCGACCAGTACGTCACTTCCGACAGCGTTGGCCAACGAGTCGTTCTTGTCGAGTGAGTACGGGCATGTCGTACTGCCCAACAAGATCCACGACGAGGCGGGATACCTTCGGGTGCGCCGCCCCGGCCGCGGCGTGGCACTCGATCGAGCGAAGCGATCAGCCGTGTGGGAACTCGTCGCGGCATACCGGGCGCAAGGTCGTATCGATGGGAGTCTCGACTTCGCTGAGGCAGCCGCAGTCGCGGCTGCACATCTGGCCGGGCAGATGGACAAGCTTGCCGACCACGTGCTAATCGACGAGGGTCAAGACCTTTCGCCAAGCCATTGGCAGCTACTTCGCGCTCTCACCGGTGAGCATCCGGACGATCTGTTCATCGCTGAGGACGCCCACCAACGCATCTACGGAGCCCGCGTGGTGCTGGGCAGATATGGCGTTGCGATCGTCGGTCGTTCGCAGCGACTCACCCTGAACTACCGAACCACTGCGCAGAACCTGCACTACGCGATGAAGATCATCGAAGGTGAGCAGTACGTCGACCTGGAAGACGATATGGAAACCACCGGTTACCGTTCAGCGCGTACCGGCCCGGAACCGAAGATGGTTCCTGTCGAGTCTCTCGGTGCCGAGTTGGAGGAGATCGGCAAGCGTGTCCAGGCATGGGTGGCGTCCGGCACCCACGCCGACACCGTGGCGGTCCTCGTACCGGACCGTTTCCATCGTGACCGGGTAGTGACTGCGCTGACCGAGCGTGGTGTCGATGCCCGCGCTGTCGATCGTGACCGACCGGCAAAGGGACGTGTGGCAGTCATGACCATGCACCGCGCCAAGGGGACCGAATTCTCCAAGGTCGTGATCGCAGCCGACCGCCCATCTCCGGCCGAACTGGCACGCCTAGAAACGCTGGCACCGCCAGAACGAGCCGACGCCGACCTCCGTCGTCGGTCGCTACGCTATGTGGCAGCCACCCGTGCCCGCGATGAACTGGTAGTGATCTACCCGCAGCACTAGGCCACGTGATCTTTGGATCGGGTGACACCGATGCGAACCTTTCGCCAAAGTGTGTCAGCAGAGATCTCAGCTGTACGCATCCCAAATGACCACACCGAGAGACCGTAGGTGGACAAACCACTCGAGGTGACCGGGCACGGCACCAGTCACCGCGCAGCGATCGCGGCGGTGGCCAGAGCCACCGCGAACAGGGCGTACGAAGCGAGCAGGCCGGTGCCCGTGGAACTCAGGGCGCCACCGACGGCCCGGCCCAGCAGCTGGCCGACGCATTCCGCGGTGATGACGGCGGTCGCGAGTTCCGCGGCGGTCAGGCCGGTCGAGTTCGCGGTCGTGGCCCTGATGTACAGCCCCGGATAAGCCAGTCCGACGCCGATTCCGGCGACAGTCCAGGCGGCGAGGGCAACGGCGAACGAACCGCCGAAGGCCACGAGGGCGGTGCCGACTGCGGTCAGGCTCAAACCGACGGCGGGGAGGCATGTCGTGGTGAATCGAGCCGCGACGAGGCTGGTCACCGCCCAACCCAGCGGAGCGGCGCTCAGGACGATCGCCGCCTGCCCGAGGCTCACCTGGAAAACGCTCGTCAGGAGCACGGTGATCAGGCTGTCCGCGCCGAAGTAGCCGATCGCGAACAGCACCATCGCGCCGAGCGCGGCCGGGGTTCCGGGCCGGAGGCGCGCGGTTCCGGGCGGCAGGATCGCGATCATCCCGACCACGGTGATCGCCGCTCCGGCGAGCGCGACCGGCCAGAAACCACTGCTGAACACGACACACGCCGCGCCCAGCGGCACCGTCAAAGTCCGCAACAGCGGGCGCGGCGCCTCGGGGGAATCCACAGAGCCACGGGCGGCGCGCACGACCAGCAACCGTCCGAAAAGGACGAACGGGATCGGCAGCAGCAGGGTCCACCGCCAGCCGACGAGATGTTCCAGGCCCAGCGTCGCGGCCGGGCCGACCAGCGCGGGCACGATCCACATCGCCGAGGACGCGGCGACGACGCGGATCCGCAGGCGGTCGTCGAGATGCCGGATCGCCGAGCTGATCCCGAAAACCGCCAGGAGTCCACTCGCGAGCCCGGCGGCGAACTGGCCGAGGGCGAACATCCACGCCGTCCTCGCCGCCGCGGCCAGGAAAAGGCCGCCGAGATAGGCGGTCATCCCGGCGGCCAGCGTGCCGCGCGGGCCCAGGCGGGCGAGGACCCGGCTCGCCAGGGGCAGCGCGACGAACAGGCCCAAGGTCGAGCCGGCGATCAGGAGTGCGAGGCTGTCGCGGCCGTCGAGATCGGCGGCGACGACGGGGAGCAGGGTAGAGGCGACGAAGCCGGTCACGGCGGCCGCGAACTCGAGCGCGACGATGCCGGCCGCGAGCCGGGCCCCTGTCACGTGTAGAGGTCTCGCTCGTACAGGTTGAGCTGCACCCAGATGCCGTCCGGATCCTGGACGCGCATCGAGTATCCGAAACCTTCGTCCATCGGCGGTCCCGGTTCGAATCCGGCCGCCCGCAGGCGTTCCGCGACTGCCTCCAGTGGCTCGCCGACCTCGAAGGCCAGTTCGCAGCGGCCCGCGTCCTCGCCGGACGACTGGTGGATGGCCAGCATTCCGCCGTCGGCGGGCAGTTCGACCCAGCCGCCGGGGCGCGACGCCGAACCGACCCGCAGGCCGAGCGCCTCATAGAACCGTGTCATCGCCGCGACGTCGGAGCTGTAGCGGATCGGCATGACCTTCATCGTTCGCGTTCCTCACTGCTCCGCAGGTAGTCCTCCAGCACCCGTTCGACGAACGACGAGAGCGACTCGTCGGCGTCGACGGACGCGTGTTTCACCCGCTTGATGAGGTCGGGCGGCAGATAGACGTTGAATTGCCGTTTCGCGACCTGCTCCATGCTCGCATGCTAGCAAATGAGCACAAGGGGCACCGTGACCAGCGCCAGTGCCGCGCCGATCCACGGGATGGCGGTCAGCGGAGCACCCAGGTTCAGCGCCCCGGCGGCGAAGGCCGGGGTGAGGCTGATGCCCAGCTGGAAGGCCGAGACCGTGGTCGCGCCGGCGAGGGTCGGGGCGGAGGCGGCGATCGTGAACACCCGTCCGTACAGCGCCGGGTTGAGCACGAAGGCCGCGACGCCCAGCAGGAACACCGACGGCACGACCACCCAGACCGAGTCGGCGAAGAGAGCGAGCAGCGCCGAGAAGACCGCGATGCCGAGGACGCCGCCGAGCAGCGCGTGGTGCGGCCGGCGGTCGGAGACGCGGCCGCCGACGGACAACCCGGCGAAGGCGCCGATCCCGAACAGCGCGAGGATCGCGGGGATCCAGACCGCGGGGACGACGTCGGCCAGCATCGCCGCCAGGTAGTTGAAAGACACCATGTACGCGGCGGTGCTCAGGATCGTGACGGCGAAGACGCCCCACAGACGCCAGGAGCGCATCGCGCGCAGTTCACCCGAAAGGCTCGGGGCGGCGGACGTGGTGGCGGGCAGGCCGACGGCGCAGGCGATCACGCCCACGACGGTGAGCGCTACGACGCCCCAGAAGCCGCCGGTCCAGTCCGTGAGGTTGCTGAGCAGGGTGCCCGCCGGTCCCCCGGCCACCATGGCGACGCTGAGCCCGGCGACGACGACGCCGGTGGCGCGGGCGTTGCGGTCGGGGGTCACCAGGCCGATCGCGGTCACGGTGGCGACGGCGAAGAAACCGGCGTAGGCGAGACCCGCGACGAACCGGGTGACCATCAGGACCCAGTAGTCGCCGGCGAGCAGGCCGGTCGCGATGGCGGCGGCGAAGACGGCTTGCGTGGTCATGAGCGCCGTCCGTCGCGGCCACTTCAGGCTGAGGACGGCGAACGGCGGGCCGCCCAGGACGACGCCGAGGGCGAACGCGGTGATGAGCGCGCCAGCGGACGACAGGGAGACGCCGAGATCTTCAGCGGCCGAGGGCAGGACCCCGGCCATCAGGAACTCGGCGCTCCCCATCGCGAACAGGCTGAAAGCGAGGAGGTAGACCCCGGTGGGGAGCCGTCTGGTTTCGATCATGGCGCCAGCGTCGGCGGCTTCTGGCTGTTTCGGCAAAGAACTTTGCCGGAATCGGGACGAGCTGCTGTGCTGGCGCCATGGAGAGCCAACCCGCCGTCACCGCGGCGATCGAGCTGATCGCGCCCCGCCTGCGCCGGGCACGGGAGAAGAAGGGGACGACGCTGATGGAGCTCAGCCGCGCCACCGGCATCTCCACCAGCACCCTGTCCCGGCTCGAATCCGGGCAGCGCAAACCGAGCCTCGAACTGGTGCTCCCGGTCATCGCCGCGCTGGGCCTGCGCGTCGACGAGGTCGTGTCGTCACCGAGAGTGCTCGAACAGCCCGAAGACAGCCGGATCCTCATCCCGCTCACCCGGCACGAGGACGGGCCCCGTGCCTACAAGATGACGATCCCGGCGAGCGACGCCGAACCCCGCCCGCGCACGCACACCGGCCGCGAGTGGCTCTACGTCCTGCGAGGCAGGCTCCGGCTCGTGCTCGGCGAGCAGGACGTCGTCCTCGGGCCCGGTGAGGCGGCCGAGTTCGACTGCCGGACGCCGCATTGGTTCGGCGCCACCGGCCGCGGGCGGGTCGAGGTGCTCAGCCTCTTCGGCAAGCAGGGCGAACGGGTCCATGTCCGCGCCCGCACCCGGTGACGTCAGACGCGCTGCTGGATACGGATCAGGTTCCCGGCCGGGTCGCGGACGGCCCCGTCACGCAGGCCGTACGGCTGGTCGGTCGGCTCCTGGATGATCTCGGCGTTGCCCTCCGCGAGGTGCTTGAAGAGGCCGTCGAGATCGTCCGAGGAGAACAGGATGCCCGCGTAGGTGCCCTTGGCCATCATCTCGCCGATGACGCGGCGCTCGTCCTCGGTGATGCCGGGATCGACGGCCGGCGGGTGCAGCACGATCGAAACGGGCTGCCCCGGCGGGCCGACGGTGATCCAGCGAAGTCCCTCGTAACCGACGTCGTTGCGCACCTCGAAACCGAGGAGGTCGCGGTAGAACGCGATGGCGGCTTCGGGGTCGGTCTGCGGGAGGAAGCTCCCGTGAATGGCGATGTCCATGCCGATTACGCTAGGTGAGATCGCTTTGCGGCGCTTCTCGATTCCTGATCGCCTCGGGTCACTCGATGGACGTCATGATCGTCATGGTCAGGGACTCCAGCGTGCCCTGGACGCCGTCGGACGAGGTCCGCACGGCCTCCAGGAACCGTTCGAGCTGTTCGGGGCTGAACCCGGACAGCGGGGCGAGCGACGGGTCGATGTTCACAGCGCACCTCGGGCTTCGACGGATGTGATCTGTGGTTTGACGGCAGGCTCCAGGTGGTCCCGCATCGCCGCGAGGAGCAGCAGCGCGTCCTCGCGTTTGGTGTCGGGGGCACCGCCTGCGAAGAAGGCGGCGATCCTGGCGTGCTCGTCCTCCGGGATCTCCCGGCGCAGCAGCATGAGCACGGTCCGGTTGACGCGTTGCGGGAAGTACAGCTCCTTGGCGATTTCGAGGAACCGCTCCCCCGTTTCGGGGGCGAACGCGCCTTCCTCGATACCGGCGGCGATGGCGAACCGCATGTTCACCATCGGCTCCGAAAGCGCCGAGAGGTTCTCCTCGTCGTAGGTGACGGCGACCTCGTCGTCGGCGTCGATCCGGCCCGAGAAGTACTCCTCGTAGATCTTGCCGACGCCGACCATGCCGAACGGCGAGCATTCCGCCGCCCTCAGCGCGCCCATGCTCGACGAGCCGAACATCGTGACGCCGCGATCCATCGCTTCGAGCACCTCCTTCGGCGAGATGCACAGGCTCTGCAGGAAGCGGCCGTCCACGATGCCGATGGCCTCCGGCGGCTCGGGCCGGGCCAGTAGTTCGGCGAGGTCACCGCGTTTGACCGGCGGCAGGAACTCGACGTCGAGTTCGGCCGAGGCCGATTCGAGGTCGATGCTCGGGCCGATGAAAACCACTGCGCGCATGACGATCTCCTAAGCGGGCTTGGAAAGTTCGGCGGCCCGGATGCGGGCGGACAGTTCCAGCAGCGTGTCGTTCCAGACCGCCGCGCCGCGCGGGCCGATCTTGCAGTGGTCGACGGCCCACGATTCGAGCCGCGGGACGATCACCCGCACGACGCTGACCGGGATCCCCGGCGGCGAGAGGTCGACGGCGAGCGCGCGGTCGATGCCCGCGGCGCGGATGCGGTCCAGGATCAGCTTGATGTCGGTCATCACGTCGTCGGTGGTCCACGACGGGATCTCGTCGAACGCGACCTGTTTGCGCATCGGCTGCCACGCCCACGCGCCCTTGTCGATCGTCGCCGACCGCTGGACGTGATTCTGGTACTTGGACACGTTCTCGGTCGGGAGCCGGATGTCCTCGCGCATCGCCTGGATGTCGACGGCGCGGCCCTGCGCGCATTCGGTGATGGCGCGGATGAGCGCGACACTCGCGTCGGGATGCGTGCCGAAACCGCCGTGCCCCTGCGAAGTCGTCGGGCCGAGGTCCTCGGAGGTGGCGGCGAGGAAGCTCGGGATCTCCAGATCCGAGGTGATGTGCACGATCCGCATCTTCAGCCCGGCGTCGTGGAATTTGTCCACAAGGGACTTCGCGAGCGGCGGCAGCGTTTCGAGGTCGACGTGCGGATGCAGTTCCCGGAGGTACGACGTGATGTGCTCGGGCTGCGGTTCGACGAAGATGCCCTTCTCCAGCACCTGCGCGAGCTGGCTGCTCACGAGTTCGGCGTTGGTCATCGAATCGCGCTCGATGAGTTCGGTGAGCGCGTGGCAGATGGCCTCTTCGAGGCTGTTCCCCGACGCCAGGCCGTTGGTGGAAAGCACCTTGTAGCAAGGAGGTTCGTGGAACTTGAGGCCGTAGACGGCGGAGGCCTGCGGGATGAGGATCGATTCGGAGTTCATCAGGTCGTACGCCTCGACCCACGAGATCGGGAGATCGTCGCGGTAATGCGCGGAAAGCTCCGCGTTGTTCTCGCGCGGGTCCAGCACCGTGCGGCCCTCGGCGACCAGTTCTTCATAGGACGCGATGACCTGCGGCCGCACCGGGAGAGCGGCCGAGAAGCGTTCGATCGCCTCCATCGCCGCGGACGTCCTGGCGTCGGTGTTCGTCAGGCCTTTGCCGTTGTAGACGGAGATGATGTCGTTGGAGCGCGGCGCGATGGCGTTGTAGACCGGGATGCCGACCCGGTCGAGCCAGGTGATCTCCGCGACACGAGTGACCCCGGCGCGCCGCAGATGCGGCTCGATCCGCGCGTAGGTCTGTTCGGCGGTGAACTCCCGGTGCACCCCGCCGCCACCGACCTTCGGAACGCTCTTCCTGAGTTTCATCGCACTCCTTCGTATCCGGCGTTCGCTGGTACCGCTTCGGCGAGCAGTCGCTCCCATGCTTCGGTTTCGCGCTCCGGATCCGCCGAAGCGCGGCGGGCGGCGCATTGCCGCCGCAACCGGGTGTAAAGCCCGTCTCGGTCGTGTTCGGCCGCGTCGAGCACGGCGGCGAGCGCGGCCGTGTCGCCGACGGGGAAATAGCCGGCGTAGTCCTCACCGAGCAGCCCGACCGAGCCGGGGATGCGGGTGGAGACGACCGGGACCCTGGCGGCGAGTGCTTCGGTGACGACGTTCGCCCCGCCTTCGTGCAGGGAAGTCAGCACCAGCAGACGGCTGCGCGCGAGGACGGCGAGCGCTTCCGGTCTCGGCAGCGCGCCAAGCCAGGTGTAGCGCGGGTTCTCCGCGCGCAGCCGGTCGCCGATGTCGTCCTCCCGAACGCCGCCGACGTGCGTGACGGCGATCCGTGACGACGACGGCAGCAGCCGCACCGCCTCGCTCAGCCGCAGCGGATCCTTGACCGGCCTGGCGTGCGCGAGGAAGGCGATCTCGAACCGGTCCTCGGCGGGTGCCTCGCCCGAGATCGGCGGCATCGACTGGGTGATCACCCTGGTCCGGCTCCGCAAGCCTGGCGGGACCTGCAGAACCCCTTTGGATTGCAGGACGACGATGCGTGCGGCGCGTTCGAGCAGGGTCAGGTCGACACCGGCGGTGGCCAGATCCGGGTAGAGATCGGTGCCGGTCAACGCGATCACGATCGGCGCGTCCGGGCACGCCGCGAGGAAGGCGCGGATCGCGGCCTCGCTTTTGCGTGCGTGCAGTGCGATCAGCAGGTCGTAGCGCCCGCCGTCGTAATCCTGCACGACGCGGACCTCGTGGCCGAGGTCGCGGAGCAGATGTGCCCAGCGGCGCGCGGTGACGCCGTTGCCGTAATCGCTGGCTTCGGGGACGGGGCCCGCGACGAGGATCCTCATCGGACGCGGTCCTCGTCGTAGGCGAGCCATTTTCCGAAGGCGCGGACGGCTTCGTCGGCCGGGATCGTGGCCGTCCAGCCGAGTTCCGCCGCCGCGAGGCCGAGTTTCATCACGGATGTCTCCGACGGCGAGGTGACGTATTCGGCCGGCACGGAGCGGACCGAAGAGCAGACGACCTTCGCCAGTTCGTTCCCGGTGAGCGTCGCCGTCGCGATGTCGTACACCGGCGCGACCGGTCCCCCGGTGAGCACCGCGTCGATCGCGCTCGCCATGTCCCGCACGTCGGTGAACTGGTGGACGCGGTCGGGATCGACCGGCAGGGCCCGCCGGGTCCATGCCAGCTCGATCCAGTGCGCCACCAGGGAATCAGCCGAGGTGTGCGGCCCGATCGGCGTCGCGAACCGCAGGACGTGTTCGCGTGGCCCAGTGTCGACAATGGCGCAGAAGACGTCGCCGGGATCCGCTGTGTCACCGAGATGCACGAGCCGCGTATCGCCGGAAACCCCCGCGCTGTCGACGATGTCGTGGCCGAGTTCGGCCAGCAGGCTCGCGAGATGCTCGGCGAGGGTGCCGCCGGGGCCGGTGATCGCGACCTCGACGCCCGTCCCCCGGCGCGGACGCCGAGGGCGAGCCGCCCGTTCACGTCCGGCGGCGAAGCCTCGCACGGCCACATCGTGGTGCGAACGCGTGATCGCCTCGATCTCGGACACGAGGAGCCGATCGCAGAGCCCGCCGGGGCCGATGGTCGCGAGAGCCTGATCCAGCGCCGCGCTGCTGTGTTCCACAGTGGACAGACCCATGGTGAACGCGGTCAGCCAGGTCTGCCAGGCGCCTTCGGACAGCTCCGGGCCGCGCTCGAACTCGACCCGGCACTCCTGCGGCGAAATCCCCGATCGCCGCAGGAGCCGGTTCGTTCCAAGGTACTCCCAGTACCCGTCGCCGCGCAGCGCGCATTCGGAAGTCATGTGCTTGTGAAAAGGGATCACTTCGTGCTCGGCGACGACGCCGCCCACCGACGCCGGAGCGACACCGGAGAAACACGCGGAACGCCGCAGCCCGTGCGCGTCGTTTCCGGCGACACTGGGCAGGCCGGAATGCTCGACGGTGTTCGGCACCGCGATCCGGATCGGCACTTCCAGCGCTTTCAGATAGCGGAACATCAGCACGTCGCACGGCCAGCCGTCCCTGTCGCGAAGGGCGTATCCGGCATAGCCGCGGGCGATTTCGGCGGGCAGCATCAGCGCGAGACAGGGCGCGTACTCGTTGACCGCCGTCGCCCAGTCCGCCCCTGAGGCCGCGGCCATCCGCACGGCCGCGCCGTTGCGCGAGTTCCAGTTGGCGTAGAACGCGATCGCGTCGTCCGGCAGCTGCTCGGCAGCTTTCCTGGCGTGCTCGAAGAACCCGTCGGCGAGCTCGACGTCGTCCTGCAGGACGAGGAAATGCGTGGCGTCGCCGGGAACGCTGCTCCAGGCCAGTTTCGTGGTGCGCGCGGCCGTCGGCGGACCGTCCGGATCGGGATCCAGCACCACCTTCGTCGCGCCGTCGGGATCGAGCCGCGCGAGCGCTTCCGCCTCCTCCCGGCGCCGGGGGTGCGCCATGACGGCGCCGCACACCCGAATCTCCGTCATCGCAACCCCCAGCGTCAATTTCTCGCGGACCGGGAAAGTGTGGCAGCGCATCCGCGCCCGCCTCTTCTCCCATGCTGCGAATGGGACGCCGCCGGTGAAGTTCTCCTCGATTGCCGCCCTTTTCCTCATGCGATTCCGATGAGGATTTCACGGGTAGCCTCGGTAGCGAGTCACCGATACGGACAGAATGGGCGGGCGATGACGGATATCCTCTTCGTATGCGTGCACAACGCGAGCCGATCGCAGATGGCCGCGGCACTGCTGAAGCACCATGGTTTCGGCCGGGTGACCGTGCGGTCCGCGGGCTGCGAACCGGCGGACCGGATCAATCCGCTGGTGGCTGGCGCGCTGGCGGAATGGGACGTCGACATCACCGGCGAGGTGCCGAGCCAGGTCACCTACGAGGACGTCGCGGCGGCCGACGTCGTGATCACCATGGGCTGCAAGACCTATCCGGTCGCCGAAGGGACGCGTTATGTTGAATGGGTCGTCCCCAATCCGGAACACGAAGGCATCACCGGGATCCGGCCGCTGCGGGACGACATGGACCGCCGCGTGCGCGAACTACTCGCGTCCCTTGTGGACACTCCGGCGCACGTATAGCGAAAGGGCCCTCTCCCGAATCGGGAAAGGGCCCTTCGCGCCGCGACCGTCAGGCTTTGACGCCCTGGACGATCAGGCGTTTGGCGCGCTTGTCGTAGGGCGCGCCGTCGAAACCGCCATAGGCCTCGATGTCGGTGAAACCCGCGTCCTCGAACAGGCGGCGCAGTTCGGCCGCGCTGTAGATGAACGACTGGATGTGCGCCGAACGCGCGACGTCACCGTCGACCAGCGTCCAGTCGGTGCGCAGCTTCGTCCAGTCTTCGAGGACGCTGTGCCGCATGTACGCGATGCCTTCGGGCTGCGGGAAAGCGTGTGTACGGCCGATGTTCTTGGCGACGATCTCCTTGCCGTACACCTCAAGCAGCAGCTTCCCGCCGGGCGCCAGGCTGGTGTGCGCGTTGCGCAGCACCTGGAAGTTCTTCTCGGCTTCGTCGAAATAGCCGAACGAGGTGTACATGTTCAGCACGACGTCGAAACCGCCGGGGCGCACGAATTCGAGCATGTCGCCCTGGATCAGTTCGGCCGGGACGCCGGCGTCGGCGGCGGCCTGCTTGGCACGGTCCAGGACGGGCGCGTTGAGGTCGACCCCGGTCACCTGGTAACCCTTGCGGGCGAGGGGAACGACGAACCGGCCCGGCCCGCAGCACAGGTCGAGCACCCGCGAACCCGACGGGAACGCCAGCAGCGGCGACTCCCGGACGAGTTCGTCGGCCTCGACGGTCAGGTACTGCGGCCACATCAGTTCGGAGAAACCCGACCACAGGCCATCGTCGGAGTACCAGGTCATTTTTCGTCCTCCCTTGGGCGCCATCAGGCAATGCCCCGATTCTCGGCGGCTTCCCTCCGTGAGACGTCTCCTCGACTGCGACCGGCGACCATGAACTCTTCACATCGTGGTCGTGGCCTGATCACTGTTCGTGATGGTCCGCCGTCGCCAGAATGGAAGGTAAACAGAACCAGAAGGGTTCGATCATGACAAAGGACCGCGACGGGGATCCCGCGATCGAAGCGTCCGGGTTGACCAAGATCTACGGCGAGAAACGAGCTCTCGACGGGCTCGACCTCACAGTTCCCGCGGGGACAGTGTACGGCGTTCTCGGCCCCAACGGGGCGGGAAAGACCACGTCCGTGAAGGTGCTGGCGACGCTGCTGCGTCCCGACGGAGGACAGGCCAAGGTCTTCGGTCACGACGTCGTGCGCGAGGCGGACGCCGTCCGTGCACGGGTGAGCCTGACAGGTCAGTACGCCTCGGTGGACGACGACCTGACGGGCACCGAAAACCTGATCCTGCTGTGCCGTCTGCTCGGCCACGGCAAGGCCGCCGCGAAGGCGCGCACCGAGCAGCTCCTCAACGCCTTCGGGCTGACCGAGGCGGCCGGTCGTCAGGTGAAGAACTATTCCGGCGGTATGCGACGGCGGCTCGACATCGCGGCCAGCATCGTGAACACCCCGGATCTGCTCTTCCTCGACGAGCCGACCACCGGTCTCGACCCGCGCAGCCGCAACCAGGTGTGGGACATCGTGCGCGCGGTCGTCAAACGCGGCACCACGGTGCTGCTGACCACCCAGTACCTCGACGAGGCCGACCAGCTCGCCAGCCGCATCGCGGTCGTCGACCACGGCAAGGTCATCGCCGAGGGCACACCGGGCCAGCTGAAGGCGTCGATCGGCGTCGGTGCGATCCACCTGCGCCTGAGGCATTCCAACCAGCGGACCGACGCGCAGAACGTGCTCGCCCGTTTCCTGGAGCAGCCCACGCTTTCGGAGCACGACGAGGTTTTGGTCAGCGCCCGCATCCCTGGTGTGGAGGGCGACGCCGGCATGGCCGAATGGGCTTCCAAGGCCCTGCATGAACTTTCGCTGCGGGACATCGTCGTCGACGAGTTCTCGCTCGGGCAGCCGAGCCTCGACGAGGTGTTCCTCGCGCTCACCGACCGGCCCGCGACGCCGGAGAACGCCGCCAAGGAGGGGGCGAACCGATGACTTCCACCATCAAGCCGACCGAAACGACCGAAGAGGCCGACGAAACCCGGCCCGCCGACGTCGACGCGCTCGACGCCGTGCTCGCGTCGGTCGACCGGCCCAAGCGCCCCAGCGCTCTTTCCGCCTCGCTGACCTTCGGCTGGCGGGCCGCGCTGAAGATCAAGCACCTGCCCGAGCAGCTGTTCGACGTCACGGGCTTCCCGATCATCATGACCGTGATGTTCACCTACCTGTTCGGCGGCGCCATCGGCGGTTCGACCGAGGCGTACCTGGACTACCTGCTGCCGGGCATCCTCGCCATCACCGTCGTGATGATCACGATGTACACCGGTGTCGCGGTGAACAGCGACATCGCCAAGGGCGTCTTCGACCGCTTCCGGACGCTGCCGATCTGGCGCCCCGCCACGATCGTCGGCTACCTGCTCGGCGACTTCCTGCGGTACCTCATCGGCTGTGTCGTCATCATCGGTGTCGGCCTGATCATGGGCTACAACCTGGGCAGTGTCGCCGGTACGGTCGGCGCGGTGGCGCTGCTGCTGGTGTTCTCGTTCTCGCTCTCCTGGATCTGGACGTTCCTCGGCCTGTCCATGCGGTCGGAGAAGACCGTGATGAGCGTGAGCATGGTGGCGCTGTTCCCGCTGACCTTCCTGTCCAACGTGTTCGTTCAGCCGTCCACGATGCCCGGCTGGCTCGAAGCCGCGGTCAGCTGGAACCCGATCACCCATCTGGTCACCGCGATGCGGGGCCTGATGAGCGGCAGCCCGAACGCCGGCGAGATCATCTGGGTGCTGGTCGCCAGCGTCGTCTTGATCGCAGGCTTCGGTTCCGCCACGATGGCCGCCTACAAGCGTAAGTAAGAAGGGAAAGAAAATGAAGTACATGGTCCTCCTCTACTCGCACCCCGAGCCGTGGGGACACCCCGTGGAGGAATTCACCCCGGAGTTCTCCGGTCTTTCCGCGGACGAGCGGAAGAAGCACTTCGAGGCATTCGAGGCGCTGCTCGGCCGTTTGCACGAAAACGGTGAGCTGGTCGGCGGGGAAGCGCTCGGCGACCCCGCCAAGGCAAGCCTTTACGAGGTCGGATCGGACGGCTCGAAGAAGAAGAGCGACGGCCCGTATTCGTCGACGAAGGACCACCTCGCCGGCTTCTTCCTGATCGAGGCCAAGGACCAGGCCCGCGCCGACGAGATCGCCGAGGAGTTCGCCGCTCCCGGACAGAGCGTCGAACTGCGGCCGATCTGGACCGGCGGCGAATAGCGCCTGCGCGAAAGGGCCGGACCGGGAATCCCCGGTCCGGCCCTTTTGGTTGCAGTGTCAGGAAATCCGCTTGGTCAGGTGCACGGTGACCTGGTCGCCGATCTCCTTCTGGATGACCTTCCGGAACGGCTTGCGCAGCGGCATCATGTGCACGCCGCCGCCGATCGGCAGCATGCTCGCCTCGTAGTCGTGGCCGTCCACGGTGCCGCTGACCTTGACGGCCTTGCCTGTGCCGAAGAACTCCGCGGAGTCCGGCATGTTCACACACGGCCAGCCGCTGTTCCCGTCGGGAATCACCTCGGCCGTGAAAGTCACGTCGATCGCATGCGGTGCAGTCTTCTCAGCCATACTCTCAGATCTTCCTCGTCGTAGTTCATGAGCCAGGGTGGAGAATCAAGTCCGCAGCCTTTTCGGCGATGGCGATGACCGGGGCGTTGGTATTGCCCCGCACGATCGCCGGCATGACGGAAGCGTCCACGACACGCAGTGATTCTATTCCAAGAACCCGCAATTGCGCATCCACGACCCGGCCCATTCCACAGGTCCCCACCGGATGATGGCCGGTGAGCACGTTCCGGCGGGTGAAATCCGCGAGATCCGCGTCCGTGCCGGAGGCGGGGGCCGCGATGGCGTCGAGCGTGTACGGCTTGAGCGCGACCTGACGGGAAAGTTCGAGGCTGATCCGCACCCCTTCGATCGCCATCGCGAGGTCGGCCGGGTCGGCGAGATAGTTCTGGACGATCTTCGGTTTGGCGGTCGGTTCCGGGCTGAACAGGGTCACGTTCCCGCGCGTGCGCGGTTTCGCCACCGAAGCGCCGAACGAGATCGCGTGCCGGGAAGGCGGAGAGAGGAAGCCGTCGGAGATCATCAGCGGCATGCAGATGAACTGCAGATCCGGTGCGTCGCCGGTGATGGTCACGAAACCACCGGTCTCCGGGCCGCCCGAGGTGAGGAAGCCGGTCGCGTCGCGCTCATAGGCCAGCGCGTGTTCGGGCTCGCCGGCGGCGAGCAGGCTCACCGGCTTGTCGTGGCCGAAGCTCAGCCAGACGTGCGGATGGTCCTGGAGTTGCTGCCCGACGTCGGGCAGGTCGACGACGACGTCGATGCCGAACCCGCGGAGGTGCTCGGCCGGGCCGATCCCGGAGTGCATCAGGATCTTCGGCGAGTTGTAGGTGCCGGCGCTGATGACGACTTCGCGGTCGGCGCGGATCTCGACGAGTTCGTCGAGCCGGTTGCCGACGACCCCGACCGCGCGGCCGTTCTCGACGAGCACCCGGTGCACCTCGAGGTCGGTCTCGACGGTGAGGTTCGGCCGGTCCAGCACGGGACGCAGGAACTCCGACGCGGTGCTGGCCCGGCGGCCGTCCCGCTGGGTCACCTGGAACGCGCCGAACCCTTCCTGCGTGACACCGTTGAAGTCGGTGTTGTGGTGGTAACCCGCTTCGAGCGCGGCCGCGGTGAACGCGGCGGAACTGGGGTTCCCCGCCCTGCCGTCGCTGACCCGCAGCGGCCCGCCGACGCCGTGGAACTCGTCCTCGCCGCGTTCGTTGTCCTCCGACCGCCGGAAATACGGGAGTATCCCGGCGAAATCCCAGCCCGGCTGGCCCCACTCGTCGAAGTCGGCGCGATTGCCGCGCACGTAGGCGCCGCCGTTCACCGAACTCCCGCCGCCGACGACACGCGCCTGCGGCAGGTAGACCCGCCGCCCTTCGCAATGCGGCTCCTGATGGGTGTCGAAGTCCCAGTCGTACCGGGTCTTGAAGAATTTCCCACCGGCGACGGGGACCACGAAGTTCGGATGATCGTCGGACGACCCGGCTTCGATCAGCACGACGGAGACGGAGGGGTCCGCGCTCAACCGGTTAGCGAGGACGCAACCGGACGCACCGGCCCCAACCACGACAAAATCGACCATAACGGGAATTTATCAAGATCGACGAGGGCCCGGTTTCTCCTCGGTTGCGGCAAGAACTCCTGAATCCTGCGGCAATCAGCGAGAAGACCGCTTTGCCCGGCTCCCCTAGCGTGGTTCGTGTCTGCTGCCGGAAACCCGCGGAGGGAACGCCGAAATGACCATCGCCAGCGAGGCGCAAGGGAGCGCGGAGTACGCGGCCGCGCTCCAGGCCCTGGACCGCAAGCACCTCATCCACCCGCACCAGAACCCGACGCGGACCGAGCGCAACATCTTCGTCCGCGGCAAGGGATCCGTGGTCTGGGACGCCGCGGACGTCCCGTTCATCGACGGGATGGCTGGCGGCAACTGGGTGGTCGCCGTCGGCCACGGGCGCGCCGAACTCGCCGAGGTCGCGGCGTCGCAGGCGGAGAAGCTGGAGTATTTCTCGCTGTGGCGCGAATACTCGAACGAACCGGCGATCCGGCTCGGCGCCCGTCTCGCGGAACTCGCGCCCGCGGGGATGAGCAAGATCCACTTCACCAGTGGCGGTTCGGACGGGACCGAGGCGGCGCTCAAGATCGCGCGGCGGTACCACTTCGAACGCGGCAACACCGAGCGGACCTGGATCATCGGGCGACAGTTCGGGTACCACGGCACGACCCTCGCCGGCGGTTCGGTCAGCGGCATGGACGACATGCACTTCGGCGCCGGGCCCACCATGCCGCATGTGACCAAGGTCAGCCCGCCCATGATCTCCCACCCGGAGATGTTCGGCGGCCAGGACCCGACCGACTTCCTCCTGCAGGAACTGGAAACCGAGATCCTCCGCGTCGGACCGGAGAAGATCGCCGCGATGATCGGCGAGCCGGTGATGGGCGGTGGCGGCGTCATCGTCCCTCCGGAGGACTACTGGCCGCGGATCCGCACGCTACTGAGCAAATACGGCATCCTGCTGATCGCCGACGAGGTCATCACCGGGTTCGGCCGGACCGGCGACTGGTTCGCCTCCGCGCACTACAGCCCGGACATCATCGTCACCGCCAAGGGGATCTCCAGCGGCTACGCGCCGCTCGGCGCCGTCCTCATGCGCGACGAGATCGGCGAGGTCATGGTCGGCAACCCGGAGAAGTTCTTCTTCCACGGGCTGACCTACTCGGGGCATCCGGTCGCGTGCGCGCTCGCGCTGACCAACCTCGACATCATCGAGCGGGAGAACATCCTCGGCCAGGCCAAGAAGATCGAGAGCTGGTTCGTCGAGGGCCTCGACGGCATCCGTGACTTGCCGATCGTCCACGACGTGCGGGTGCACGGCGCGATGGTCGGCATCGAACTGACCGCGGACCCGAGTACCGGGGAGCCGATGCCGTTCGACCGCATGGTCGCCGTCATCGACGACCTGCGCGGCAAGCACCGCGTCCTCGCCCGCGACTACGGGCCCACCCTCGTCGTCGGCCCGCCGCTCGTGCTCGAAGAAGAACAGGCCGCGGAGATCTCCGCCGCCATCACCGACGTACTGAGGAACCGGTCATGACACCGTTCAAAGTGGACATCCCGCAGGAAGCCATCGACGACCTGCGCAGACGCCTCGACGACACCCGCTGGCCCGCCAAGACTCCCGACGTCGGCTGGACCCGCGGTGTTCCGCAGTCCTACCTGAAAGAGCTCGTCGAGTACTGGCGCACCGAGTACGACTGGCGTGCGACTGAAGCGAAGATCAACCAGTTCCCCCAGGTGGTCACGAACATCGACGGGGCGAACATCCATTACCTGCACGTGCGGTCGCCCGAACCCGACGCCACGCCGATGGTGATGACCACCGGCTGGCCGAGTTCGATCATCGAGTACCTGGACCTCATCGGGCCGCTGACCGACCCGCGCTCCCACGGCGGTGACCCGAAGGACGCCTACCACCTCGTCATCCCGACGTTGCCTGGCTTCGGTTTCTCGACGCCGCTGACGCAGCACGGCTGGCTGGTGCCCAAGATGTCGGAGATCTGGGGCAAGCTCATGGCCGAGATCGGCTATGAGCGCTACATCGTGCAGGGCGCGGACTGGGGTTCGTTCATCTCCATCATCCTCGCCGCGATGAAGCCGGAGAACGTCATCGCGGCGCACGTGAACTTCCTCGTGACCCAGCCCGCCGACGCGAGTGATCTCGAAGGCCTGAGCCAGGAGGAACTCGAACTGCTCGACCCGTACATGCTCCCCGCGCCGGGGTACATGGTCGAGCACGCGACGCGGCCGCAGACGCTGAGCTACAGCCTGGCGGACTCGCCGGTCGGGCAGCTCGCTTGGTACATCGAGAAGTTCCATGGCTGGTCGGGTGCGGTCAACTCGCCCGAAGAGGTCTTCGACCGCGACGACCTGCTCGCCAACGTGACGCTGTACTGGCTCACCGGTTCGGCGGGCAACGCGGCGCATTTCTACTGCGACAACGCGGCCTTCACCCGGACGACGGCGACGCCGCACCCTGAACTGGCCGTCGCGCATCCGCGGTTCGAGGAGTACAAGACGTTCGTCGCTCCCCTGCCGCCGATCTCGACGCCGATCGGCGTGGCCGCCTACAAGTACGACATCATGGAGCCGATCCGCACCTACGCGGAGCGGGCGTTCTCCGACATCGTGCAGTGGCGGCGGCTCGACCGGGGCGGGCACTTCCCCGGCCTGGAGGCACCCGACCTCTTCCTCGACGACCTCCGGAAGTTCAAGCAGGCCTTGCGCGCGAGGGGCACCAGTGACTGACGCCAACATCGAGAACCTCGACTACGGCAACCGCGACCTCCCGATCGAGAAGGTGACGTCCGCCGACGGCACCACCATCGCCTACGAGAAGTCGGGCACCGGCCCGCCGGTGATCATCATCGGCGGCGGCCTGAACGAGAAGGCGATGCACGCCGAACTCGCCGAGGGCCTGTCCGAGAACTTCACGGTGTACAACTACGACCGTCGCGCCCGTGGCGACAGCGACGACAAACGCGTCGGACCGTACACAGTGGACCGTGAGATCGAGGACCTGGCCGCGGTGATCGGCGCCGCGGGCGGCACCGCCCACGTCTTCGCGAACTGCACCGGCTCGATGATCGCGGTCCCGGCGGCCGCCCGTGGCGTCCCGATGCTCAAGCTGGCCATGTACGAACCGCCGTACAGCGGCCCGAAGGTCCCGCCGGGCTACACCGAACAGCTCATGGAGTTGCTGGCGCAGGACCGGATCAAGGACGCCGTCTCCCTGTTCCTGAAGTGGGACGCGCTCTTCACCGACGACGAGATCGAGTTCTTCTCGACGCATCCGATCTGGCCCGCGTTCGAGGCGATGGCGCATTCGATGCCGTACGACTCGATCCTGTCCGACGACGCGGACCGCGTCCCGGTGGAGGAGCTGGGCGCGATCACGGTGCCGAGTCTTGTGCTCGGCGGCAACAAGAGTCCACAGTGGATGAAGGACATGTGCCAGGCCGTCGCCGACGGGATCCCACGGGGCGAGTACGTCACCATGGACACCGCCGGGCACCTGATGGACGACACGCTGGGCGCTGAGCTTCTGACGAAGTTCTTCCGCTGAGACGAACGAGTGAAGGCCTCCTTCCCCACCGAAAGGTAGGGAAGGAGGCCTTCACGGCGCTATCCCCCGTGGCGGCGCGACGCTGAGTGTCCCCAATGTTACTTTGGGAGCGCTCAACACAACCCGATGTCCTGAAGGCCCCCCTTGAGACGTTGAACGTCCCGAAGGGGTCCTTCGCGGCATCCACGGACGCTCCACCGATCGCGATCCACCCGTGGCGGCGCACCTGATGCCCCCAATGCCACAACGGGGGCACTCAACACAACCCGATGTCGTGAAGGCCTCCTTCCCTACCGTGAGGGTAGGGAAGGAGGCCTTCACGGACCTACGTTGCGAGAGCGTCAGTCCCGCGGGGTGTTCTGGTACGCGGCCAGCTTCCACTCGCCGTCCCGCAGGACAGCGGTCCACGAAGCACGCACCTTGGCGTTCTCGGCGACCGAGGTGTCGCCGGCCTGGATCACGCCGCCCTCGGTGTACAGCACGACGACGCCGGGCGCGATCTCGCGCGCGTCGAACGGGGTGCCGGTGACCTGGGAGCCCTGGTAGGCGGTGGCGAACGCGCCCGCCATGAACTTCGCGATGTTGTCGCGGCCCTTGACGTGGACGCCGGGCAGGATCATCGTGCCATCCTCGACGAACACGTCGGCGAAGGCCTCCGCGTCGTGGCGGGCCCAGGCGGCGACGATCTGGCCGGGCAGGGCGGCGACGCCGGTGGCGGTGTCGGCGGTAGCGGTCATCGGTCTGTCTCCTCGTTTCGGTTTCCGTTTTCGGCGGTGGAGAAGCCATAGGAGCCGATGAGCGTGGCCCCACTGGGTACCGGTCCTTCGGGGGCCCGCTCGCGGATGCCCCGCTGGAACTCGTGGAACGCGGTCGACGCGGCGAGGGGATTGCCGTCGCCCTCGACGACACCGACGTGGACGAAACTCACCCCGTCGTCGAGTTTGAACGACGCGTAGCTCAGCCCGTCTGGCCGATCCCGCGCCAATTCCGCGAAGACGGCCTCCACCAGTTTTTCGTTCTCACCGGCGGATTCCGGGGTCGTCTGATAACGGACGACGAACGCCGAACCCATTCGTGCTCCTTCCTCGTGGCGCGGAGGTCCACAACGGAAACTACGCGTTCGCCTGCCGCCGGAATACCACCGCGGGACAAGCTCGCAACCCCGGAGAAGCGCTACGCAAAGCGGGAGAAGAGCGGCACGGCCGACCGGCATAGCGTTTTCCGTATTCGTCCACTCGCCTGACCACCGAAAGGCACACGCCAATGGGAACGAAGATCGGCGATCACGCCGTCGTGCTCGGGGGCAGCATCGCCGGGATGCTCGCCGCCCGCGTGCTTTCCGACGCCTACCGCCAGGTGACCGTCATCGAACGCGACGATCTCACCGCGGCCGGGACGGATCTGCGCCCGGCGATCTCGTGGGCGATCCACATCCACGCCCTGCTCGAACGGGGCCGCATCATCATCGAGGACCTGTTCCCCGGTTTCGTCGACGACATGATCGCGGCCGGTGTCCCGGTCGGCGACTACGGGTCGACCTGCCACTACTACTTCAACGGCGACATGTTCGCCGTCACCGACACCGGGATGGCCTGTGTGGCCGCGAACCGGCCGGTTATCGAGCACTTCCTGCGGTCGCGCACGCTGCCGCGTCCCGGTGTCGTCCTGCGTGAGCGCACGGACATCGTCGGCCTGGTCGCGAACGAGGGCAACGAGCGCATCACCGGGGTCCGCGTGCAGAGCCGCGACGGCGGCGGCGAAGAGGTCATCAGCGCGGACCTGATCGTCGACGCTTCCGGCCGCGGTTCGCGTTCCCCGCGCTGGCTCGAGGAGCTCGGCTACGAGAAGGCACCGGAGGAGAAGGTCCAGATGGACCTGACCTACACGACGATGGACTTCGTCGGCCCGCTGCCCGTCGACCCGCTCGGCGAGGACATCGCGCTGGTCCCGACGGCGACCCCCGGCTTCCCACGCGGCGGCATCTTCGCGCGCCTGGCCGACCGGTACGCCCTCACCCTCACCGGCATCGCGGGCGACCGGGCGCCGACCGACCACGACGGCTTCCTGGCCTACGCCAAGACGTTGCCGGTCAAGGAGGTCTACAACGCCATCGAGAACGCGGAGCAGCGCGCGCCCGCCGGTTCGTTCCGGTTCCCGGCCAGCGTCCGCCGCCACTACGAGAAGCTGACCCGCTTCCCCGCCGGGTACCTGATCCTCGGTGACGCCGCCTGCATCTTCAACCCCGTCTACGCCCAGGGCATGACGGTCGCCGCGATGGGCGCGAACGTGCTGCGCAAGCACCTGGAGAAGGGTGTCGAGCCGTCGTTCCGGGGCTACTTCCGCGATCTGGCCAAGGAGACCGACTCCCCGTGGATGATGTCCGCGTCGGCGGACCTCGGCTACGAGACGGTGCGCGGCAAGCGCACCCTGGCGACCAAGATCGGCAACGCCTACATGTCGAAGGTGATGGCGGCGGCCGCGAACGACCCTGTGGTGGCGCGCGGGTTCATGCGCACCATCTCGCTGATCGACCCGCCGCAGGCGCTGATGAAGCCGTCGATGATGCGCCGGGTGCTGTTCTCCGGCGGTGGCAAGAAGAACGCCACCGTGACGACACTCCCCACCGCCAAGACGGACACCGGCGAGGCCGAGCGTCCCGCGGCCTGATCCTTTCGTCACGAGCACGAGGAGTTCCGGTGAGTAATCTTCAGGCCGTCCGCTTCCGCTGGGCCGCGCTGGTCCTGCTGTGCGCGGCCAACTTCGCGGTCCTGCTGGATTCGCAGAGCGTCATCCTGGCGCTGCCTTCGCTGGCACCCGACCTCGGGATGTCGCCTGCCGACGCGCAGTGGGTGCTGAGCGCCAAGCTCATCACCTTCGGCGGGCTGCTCATCCTCGGCGG
Source organism: Amycolatopsis alba DSM 44262 (assembly GCF_000384215.1). Taxonomy (NCBI): domain Bacteria; kingdom Bacillati; phylum Actinomycetota; class Actinomycetes; order Pseudonocardiales; family Pseudonocardiaceae; genus Amycolatopsis; species Amycolatopsis alba. Next base: position 2,658,880 of record NZ_KB913032.1, read on the forward strand.
CCGGGCGGCCGACCACTTCGGCAGGCGCCGGGTGTTCGTGCTCGGCACGGCATTGTTCCTGGTCGGATCGGTCCTCTGTGGACTGGCATGGAGCCCCGCGGTGATCATCGCCGCGCGGGCGCTGAGCGGGATCGCGGCGGCGCTGATGGTGCCGACGGCGTTGTCGATCCTCATGAACACCTTCCCCGAGGGCAAGAGCCGCAACACCGCGCTCGCCGGCTGGTCCGGCATCGGCGGGATCGGCGCCACGGCGGGCCTGCTCGTCGGCGGGCTGCTCACGCAGACCCTGGGCTGGCAGTGGGTGTTCTACGTCAACGTGCCGATCGCGGTGCTGGTCATGCTGCTGGCGCCGGTGCTGCTGCAGGAGAGCCGGGACTCCGGCAAGCGTCGCAGCCAGGACGTCGCGGGAGCCGTAGTCAGCACACTCGCACTCGTCGCGATCATCCTCGCCGTCGTCCAGGCGCCGGTATGGGGCTGGACGAGCGCGCCGACGCTGATCCTGTTCGCCGTCGCCGCCGGGCTGCTCGCGCTGTTCGTGGTGGTAGAGAAACGTTCGTCGGCGCCGCTGGTGCCCTTGGCGCTGATCCGCCGTCCGGCGCTCGCGGGCGGCAACCTCGTCACCGTCGCGATGGGCATGGCGGCCTTCGGGCTTTCGGTCACCATCTCGATGTACGGGCAGGTCGTCCTCGGCTACAGCCCGCTGGAGTTCGGCGTGCTGCAATCGGTCATGCCGACGCTGGCGTTCGTGGGCGCGTACGTCGGCCAGTCCGTGGTGACCAGGCTGGGGGTCCGGCCGGTCGTCGCGGCCTGTCTCGTGCTGCTCGGCGCCGGCTGCCTGCTGCTTTCCCAGGTGCCGGTGAACGGTAGTTACGGGGCCGACATCCTGTGGGGTCTGGTCGTCTTCGGCCCTGGGCTGGGCGCGGGCATGGCGGCCGCGTCGGTGGCCGCGCTGTCCAAGGTGCCGCAGGCCGACAGCGGGGCGGCGTCGGGGATCAACGTCGCGTCGTTCCAGATCGGCGGCGCGCTCGGGGTCGCGGTGGTGACCTCGGTGTCGACGTCGTTCACCGCCGCGCCGGGCGGGCCCGCGGAGTTCACCGCCGGGCTTCAGGCTTCGTTCGTGGCTTGCGTGATCTTCGCCGTCATCGGCCTCGGCGTGACCTTCACCCTGTTGCGCGGCAACAAGAAGCGTCACCTCCACAGCGTCGACGGCCAGAACCGCTCCGACCGGGACGATCTCCCGCTCGCCGGCTGACCTGAAATCCGTGAAGGCCTCCTTCCCTACTCTCAAGGTAGGGAAGGAGGCCTTCACGGATTTCTAGAGGCCTCGGTGCAGGGCATCGATGTACTCGCGGTGACTGGGCAGGCCGGCGGAGTAGATCTCCCGCTCCTTGTCGATCTGCTCGAACATCTCCCACGCGGCGGCGTCGTTCATCAGCTCGACCGACGGCGGGGCCTTCTTGAAGTCGAAGTCCATTCCGGACAGGATCGCCCAGAGACTGCGGGTCTCGAACAGCCGCAGCTGGCTGCCGTCGGGGATGATGACGCTCTCCGCGTACTCGGTGAGCTTCTCCTCCAGGCTCGCCGGGATCGGCGCCTCCCGGACGGCACGCCAGAACTCGGTGTCGTCGCGGTCGGTGAGCGTGTAGTGCATGACGATGAAGTCGCGCAGGTCCTCGAACGCGCTGACCATGAGTTCGTTGTAGCGGGCCTTGCGGCGCTCGTCGAAGTCCGAGTCCGGGAAGTGCAGCACCAGCAGTGCGAGCTGGTACTCGATGAGCGCGATCGTGGTGGACTCCAGCGGCTCGACGAAGCAGCTCGACAGGCCAACCGCGATGCAGTTGTTCACCCACGAGCGCCGGTTGTGCCCGACGCGCATCTTGATGTGGTTACCCGCGATGTCGTGCCCCCGGCCGCCGAGGTGCTGCCGCAGCTGCTGTTCGGCCTTCTCGGGTGTGGTGAACGCGCTGGAGTAGACGAAACCGGTGCCGTCACGGTCGGCCAGGGGGATCTCCCAGATCCAGCCGTCCGGTTTCGCGGTGGCGGAAGTGTACGGCCGCAGGCCGCCTTCCTGGTGTTCCGCCGGGAGCGCGACGGCGGAGTCGCACAGCAGGACGTCGTTGGCGCTGACGAACGGCTCGTTGAGCGTCTGGTTGATCAGCAGGCCGCGGAATCCCGTGCAGTCCAGGAAAAGATCGGCTTCGATCTCGCCGGCGGTGTCCGTGACGACCTTCTCGATCACGCCGCGCGGGTCGACGGTCACCGACTTCACGTCCGCCGAAACGAACTTCACGCCGCGGCCGGTCGCCAGGTCACGGAGGTACTTGGCGATCAGCGCGGCGTCGAAGTGGTAGGCGTAGCGGTAGCCGGGGTCCGGTGCGTCGGTGCCGGGCAACGGTTTCGGCGCCTTGTCGAGCTCGCAAAGACGCTGCAGGGCCATTCCCGCGTCGCCGAAGGTCTCGCGTACGCGCGTGTCCCCGGCCAGCCGCTGCTTCAGCCAGAAGTGCGCGAGTGAGACGCCGCGGCCGAATCGCTTGTGGAACGGCTGCTCGTAGTTCCGCACCGCGGGTTCGGGAACGTCGAAGAACGGGTGATAATAGGTGTGGCTGTCGCGGCCCTCGTGGGGTTTGCGCCAGTCGTTGAACCGGACGGCGGATTTGAAGACCGCGTTGGTCTTCGGCATCCAGTCCTCTTCTTTCATGCCGAGGAAGGAAAACGTGGTCCGCAACGTCGGGACCGTGGCCTCACCCACGCCGATCCGCGGGATCCGCGGCGACTCGATCAGGGTGATGTCGACCTTTCTGCCGAAGGCGCGGTTCAGGTAGGCGGCGGACAGCCAGCCGGCCGTGCCACCCCCGACGATCACGATCTTCTGTATTGGACGTGCCACGGAAATGCTCCTTTGCGGTCCAGAAACCCCCACTAAGCTGCGCAAACGAGCGTAGGTTCCGATCGCACGATCGGGCAGGGTCCGGCTCATCCCTTCCCGATGAGTTACACCGTCTCGATCATGAGCTTCGCCTCAAGCGGACATAAGGGCACGGATCGCCGCGAGGCGACCCGTGCCCTCAGGGGTCACGCCACTACTGGAAAGAAATGGCGACACCGGCGGGACCATTACCCGCGGCGTCCGCCAGACCGATCACGCAGGTGACCGCCGAGCAATCGACCGTACCGTACGAACTGCCGTCGAAAAGAATTCCCTCGAAGCTCTTCTTCACGGTCAGCGGAGTGGAAAGGGTTCCATCGCCCGCGGCCGTCACGTCGACCCGGCCCGAAGCGTTGCAGGCGAGCACGCCGGACGACACTTCGGCACACTCGCCGACGGTGTAGGCCGTCCCCGCCGTCAGCCCCGACGCACCCACCTGGACCACGGCGTTGTCGGCCAACCCGGACGACGGCGTCACCGTTGCCGAAGGGGCGTCGGCCGACGCGGGCGCCTGGAAGGCGACAAGCATGCCGAGAGCGGCGGCGGTACCGGCGACGGTCTTCACGAAAACGCTTTTGCGCATGACTTTTTACTCCTTCATCGGGGTGAGGACGGAATGAATGGCGGGGGATATTTTCGTATTGTTCCCCGGCGCTTCCGGTAATGAATTTACGGATCTTCGAGGTTGCTTGTCAACGAATTCTGTTCGCAACCGAGGAGAAGCGGAGCAATCTTGAGGCCGGATACCCTTTGCGCACTATGTCGGGTTCGCCCCGCTCGGGCGGCCCGGTCGCGAAGCATGCGGGCAAGCAGGGAGATGGCATGGAGGTGAGCGCGACCTAGCGTGGGAAGCGGGTTTCGACAGGCGGGAGATTCGTGATGGCGAACCAGGAAACCGCGGCCAGTCTCGACAACATCGGGTTCGGGACACGGGGTCTCGTACTCGAACACGTGACGTCGGCGGACGGGACGCGGATCGCCTTTGAGAAGTCCGGGGAAGGCCCGCCGGTGATCATTCTCGGCGGCGGGCTCAACGAGAAGGCGATGTTCGCCGACCTCGCCGAGCTGCTCTCGGAGGATTTCACCGTCTACAACTACGATCGCCGCGGCCGCGGGAACAGCGAGGACAACGGCGGGCTGTCCGGGTACACCATCGACCGCGAGGTCGAAGACCTGGCGGCGGTCCTCGATGCGGCAGGCCCCGAGGCGGCGATCTTCGCCAACTGCACCGGCGGCCTGATCGCCATGCGGGCGGCGGCGAACGGCGTCCCGATGGGCAAAATGGCGCTGTACGAACCCACTTACGGCGGCCACCAGCTGCCAGAGTCCTATATGGACGATCTGGAGCGGATGGTCGCCGCCGATCACCGCACCGACGCGGTCGCGCTGTTCCTGAGAGAGAACGTCCGGTTCAGCCAGGAAACCATCGAGGGCTTCAAATCCCTTCCCATCTGGCCGTCGTTCGAGGCCATGGCCCCGACGACGCTCTACGACTCCATCCTCGACGCGAACCACGAGGCCGTCCCGTTCGGCGAGCTGCCGGGCATCGGGGTGCCGACCCTGGTGATCGGCGGCAGGGAAAGCCCTTCGTGGCTGATCGACAACTGCCACGCCCTCGCCGACGGGCTCCCCAACGGCCAGTACGTCTGCATGAACGAGGGGCATCTGTTCAACCAGAAGGCGGGCGCCCCGCTGCTCACGGTGTTCTTCCGGTCCCAGTAAGCACAACCCTTTTCGATCGTTGAGGAGAAGATCCGATGGAAAGCCGCTGCCCTTACACCTTGGACATCGCGGGTACGGACATTCACGCGGAGAGCGAGGCTCTGCGCGCCCGTGGGCCGATCACCCAGGTCGAGCTGCCCGGCGGGGTGATCGGGTGGTCGGTGACCGGCTACCAGGCGGCGCGCCAGGTGCTGGCCGACAACCGGTTCGCCAAGGACCCGCAGAAGTGGACCAAATACACCGAAGGCGAGATCCCGTCGAACTGGCCGCTGATCGGCTGGCTCCTGATGGACAACATGACCACGAACGACGGTGAGGACCACAACCGCCTGCGCAAGCTGGTTTCCCGTGGTTTCACGCCGAAGCAGGTCGAGCTGACCCGGCCGCTGATCCAGAAGATCGTCGACGACCTCCTCGACGGCCTTTCCGGCTTCGGCGCGGACGAGGTCGTCGACCTCAAGGGCCGCTTCGCGACCCCGCTGCCCGCCCGCGTCATCTGCGACATGTTCGGTGTCCCGGAGTCGGCCCGCGCGTCGGCGCTGCGCGGCGCGGGCGTCAACGTCACCACGACCACCACCGGTGACGAGGCCGAGGCGAACGTCGAGCTGTGGCACCAGGAACTGACCGACCTCGCCGAGTTCAAACGCGAGCACCCCGGCGACGACCTGACCAGCCTCTTGCTCGCCGCGCGCGAGGAGGACGGCAGCAGGCTCACCGACGAGGAGATGGTCGGCACCCTGCACCTCATGCTGGGCGCCGGTTCCGAGACGCTGATGAACGCGCTCAGCGCCGCCGTCGTCGCGCTGCTGAGCCAGCCCGAGCAGAAGGAACTGCTGGACAGCGGCCAGGTTTCCTGGGACGACGTCATCGAAGAGGCGCTGCGGGTCAACGCCCCGGTCGCGCAGCTGCCGCTGCGGTACGCGACCGAGGACATCGAGGTCGCCGGGGTCACCATCCGCAAGGGTGACCCGGTGCTGATGGGCTTCACCGCCATCGGCCGCGACCCGGAGAACCACGGCGAGACCGCCGGGCAGTTCGACGCCACCCGCGCCGACAAGACGCACCTGTCGTTCGGACACGGCGCGCACTTCTGCCTCGGCGCGCCGCTCGCGCGGCTGGAGCTGCGGATCGCGCTGCCCGCCCTGTTCGCCCGCTACCCGGACCTGAAGCTCGCTGTCGGCGTCGACGAGCTCGAAGGCCAGGGCACGTTCATCATGAACGGCCACAAGGAGGTCCCGGTGCGGCTGGGCGAGCCCTCGCTGGTGCGGTCATGACCGGCGGGTCCGTCCACGACGCGCCGCTGGCGGTCGTCACCGGCGCGTCGTCGGGGATCGGCGCGGAGTTCACGCGGGTGCTGCGGGACCGCGGCTACCGCGTGCTCGCCGTCGCCCGCCGCGCGGACCGGCTCGACGAGCTGGCGAAGGGATCGAACGGCTTCATCGTCCCCTTCGTCCGCGACGTCACCTCCGAGGGCGCGGCCGAAGCGATCCTCGGGCGTGCGGAGGAGCTCGGCGGCGCCGACCTCCTCGTCTGCAACGCCGGCCGGGGATCGAGGGGCCGGATCCACGAATCGGATCCGGCCGACGCGCTCGGCATGATCGGGCTCAACGTGACCGCGAACGTCGACCTCGTGTCGCAGGCCGTCCCCAAGATGGTCGCGCGCGGCTCGGGCGGCATCATCGTCGTCGCGTCGAACCTCGGCTTCTTCGCCACCCCGAACATGGCCGTCTACGGCGCCACGAAGGCCTTCCTGCTGTCCTTCACCGAGTCGCTTTCGGCGGAGCTGGCGGGGACCGGGGTACGGGCCATGGCACTGTGCCCTGGCGCGACCTCGACCGAGTTCGGCGACGTCGCCGGTCTCGGTGACACGGTCGAGAAGACACCTGGCTTCACGACCGCGGAAGAGGTCGTGCGAGGCGGTTTGAAGGCGTGGGACAAGGGGCGCGCGATCACCGTGCCCGGAACCGTCGCACGCCTGCTCACGGCGTTCTTGGCCTACTCCCCGCGGGCGCTGTCTCGCCGGATCATGGGCAAGATCTTCACCGCCGGATGACCACTATCGGGTGAATGTCCGGAATTGCCGGGCGCGAGCGATGAGTTCGCGCCCGGCCCGGAGTCCAACCTGTGACGCCGCCACCCGACGGGCGGAAGATCGAGGAAGGACGACCGAGATGACCAGCACGAACGAGATCACCATCCCCGGCGGCCGGCTGCACTACGAGGTCCGCGGCGACGGACCAGTGCTGCTGGCCATGGGCTCACCGATGGCCGCGGACGCCTTCGCCCCGCTGGCCGACGCGCTGGCGAGCCGCTTCACCGTGGTGACCCACGACCCCCGTGGCATCGCCCGGAGCCCCCTGGACGACCCGAACGAGGATTCGAGCCCGGAGAAGCGCGCCGAAGACGTCATCGCGATCCTGGACCACTTCGGCGCCGAGACGGCCGACGTCTTCGGCTCCAGTGGTGGCGCGATGACCACGCTCGCGCTGGCCGCCCGCCACCCCGGCCGGATCCGGACGGTCGTCGCGCACGAGCCTCCCGCGCTGACCCTGCTGCCCGACGCGGCCGAGCGGCACGCCGACGTCGACGACATTGTGAAGGCCTTCGAGACCGAAGGCCTCGAAGCGGCCTGGACGAAGTTCCTCGGCACCTCGGGCTTCGAGGAGGACGAGGCGGGCCCGCCGCCGAGCGACTCCCCCGAGCAGGACCAGGAGGACGGCCGCCGGTTCTTCGTGCACGAGCTCCGCACGACCACGCGCTACACCCCCGAGCTCGACGCGTTGCGCGACGGGCCGTTCCGGATCGTGGTCGGTCTCGGCGCCGACTCCGGCGGCCTGCTCACCAAGCGGACGTGCGCCGCGCTCGCCGACGAACTCGGCGTCGAGGTGGTCGAGTTCCCCGGCGATCACGGCGGCTTCATCTGGGACCCGGAAGGCTTCGCCAAACTGCTCGGCGACATCCTGGTCTGACCCCCGGCGGGGCCGCCCTCAGAATTCGACGAGGGCGGCCTTGCGGGCGGCGTCGAGCAGCTCGCGCGAGATCCGGTCCGCCTGCTCGGCGGTGAGGATCAGCGGCGGCGCGAGCACGACGTTCTTGACCGTGCGCCGGACCAGGACGCCGTTGTCGCGCATCAGTTTCCTGACGTGGGCGGCGCGGCGGGACCGGTCCATCTCGACGGCGATCATCAGGCCGCGGCCGCGGATGTCGGTCACGCAGTCCAGTTCCCGCAACGGTTCCAGTGTGGCGAGCAGCTGCTCGCCACGGGCCTGGACGTTCGCGAGGAGCTGTTCTCTTTCGATGTGGTCGATCACCGCGAGCCCGGCGGCGCAGGCGGTGGCGTGCCCGGAATGCGTGTGCCCGTGCACGAAACCGGCCATCTTCTTGTTGCTGTCGAACACTTCGAAGACGTGCTGGGTGGTGGTGACAGCGCCGAGCGAGATGTAGCCGGCCGCCAGCCCCTTGCTGGTGGCGAGGATGTCCGGCTGGACGCCGGCGTGCTGGTAGCCGAACATCCGTCCGGTCCGGCCGAAACCGGTGGTCACCTCGTCGAGGACCAGCAGGATCCCGTGCTCGTCGCACAGTTCCCGCACGCCGCGCAGATAGTCCTCCGGCATGACGTAGGCGCCGCGCGACTGGACCGGTTCGACGAGGACGGCCGCCGTGCGCTTCCCGTGATCGGCGAGGAAACCCTTCAGCGCGCCGATGCCTTCCTCCGGGCCGGGAACGGTGATGAACCCGCTCGGCGTCAGGTCGTCGGAGATCGGCGACGGCGCCCCGGCGGTCGCGGCGCCTGCCATCGTGGCGCCGTGGTAACCGTTGTGCAGCGAGACGATCAGCCCGCGGTCGGGCGAGCCGAGCACGGCCTGATAGAAGCGCGCGATGCGGATCGCGGCCTCCATCGCCTCGGAACCGCTGTTACAGAAGAAGGTCCGGGTCAGTGCCGGGCCGGCGAGCTCGCCGATCCGTTGCGCCAGGCGGATCGCGGGGATGTTGGCGCCCTCGCCCATGTCGTAAGTCATCAGCTTCGCGACCTGTGCCGAGATGGCGTCCACGACCGGCCCGCAGGCGTAGCCCAGCGTCGCGTTGAAGCCGGACGACTTCGCGTCCAGGTACGTGCGGCCGTCGGCGTCGGTGACCTCGCAGCCTTTGCCGGACACCGCGACGAGCGTGTCGGGGCTGACCCGGCTCGGTGACCACGGGTGCCACAGGTACTCGGCGTCGATGGCGAGCAGTTCGGCCTGCCCCTCGGTTTCGCTCATTTCCGCTTTGCCTCTCAGTTCGCCAGCCGGGCACGGACCGGGATGGAATGCCAGGCCCGCAAGGTGTTGTTGAGCCGCCGTTCGCCAGGAGCTGCCAGTTCCAGCGTCTCGACGCGTTCCGCGAGCGCGGTGATGAGGCATTCGGCCTCCAGGCGGGCCAGGTTCTGCCCGACGCATTGGTGCAGCCCGAACCCGAAGCCGACGTGCCCGGACGGGTCGCGGGAGAGGTCGAACTTCTCCGGATCGGCCCAGCGCCGGGGATCGCGGTTGGCCGCGCCCAGGAACATCAGCACCTTCGCGCCGTCGGGCACGACGTGGTCACCGACCGGGACATCGCCCACCGCGGTGCGGAAGAACGTCTGCACCGGGGACGCCCAGCGCACGGCCTCGTCGAACGCGATCCGCGCCAGCGACGGCTCGGCGCGCAGCCGGGCCCACTGCTCGGGATGCGTGACCAGCGCGTGCATGACGGCGGCGAGCGCGTGCACGGTGGTGTTGAATCCGGCGGCGAACAGCGAGCGCACGACGCCCGGCGCCTGCTCGTGGGTGATCTCGCCGCGATCGGCGGCCGCCCAGATCTGCCCGCCTAAACCATCTTCGGTGAGGGCGTCGCGCTGGCAGTGCTCCATGACCCACGTCGTCAGGAACTTCGCGTGCGGCGCGCCCGCGGCGACGAGTTCGTTGCGTGGGCCGAAAGCGTTGAGGAGGAAGTCGCTGAAGGGCAACAGGTTCTCGCGGCCTTCCTCGGGCAGCCCGAGCGCGTCGCCGACCGCGCGCGGCGGGAACTTCTCCGCGATCGCCGTCACCGCGTCGAACTCGATCGTGCCGCCAGGGGTGCCGTCGAGGACCTGGCCGACCATCTTGTGCGCCTTGGCCATCCATTCGGCGCGAAGCCTGCGCTGGGCGCGCGGGCCGAGCAGATTCGCGAGGACCCGGCGCGGCGCGTCGTGGTGCGGCGGGTCCGCCTCGACGACGATGCTCAACTGGCGCCACGGTTTCTCGGTCCGGAAGTTGGAGAGCCCGACCCCGGCACCGGACTGGAACCCTTGCCAGTTCCGCAAAGCCGCGTACACCGCGTCGTACCGGGCGACGGCGTAGATGTCGTGCGCGCTCAGGTAGGCGAGCGGTCCCGCGTCGAGCAGGGCGTGCTCGAGCGGGTACGGATCCGTCAGCACCTCGGTGCCGAACGGGTCGATGTCGATGACGGGCAACGACGTCATGATCACGGCCTCCGGGGCTTACAGATCCAGTACGAGCCGGTCGGTGCACGAACGTGAGACGCAGGGGTACATGCAGTCCCCCGCCGCGCGGTCCTCGGCGGTGAGGAGGGCGTCACGGTGGTCGACGACGCCGTCCAAGACCGTGGTCTCGCAGGTGCCGCAGACACCCTCCATACAGGACGAAAGCAGGTCGACGCCGACCGTGCGCATCGCGTCGATCACGGTCATGTCCTGCGTGACGGTGACCGTCGCGCCCCGTCGCGCCAGCACGATGTCGAACGGCTCGTCGCGCACCGGCGCGCCCTGCTCCGGCGCCGAGAAGCGTTCCGTCCACAGGGTGGGCGCGGGCCAAGGAGCGCAAGCGTTCTCGACGGCTTTGAGCAATCCCTCCGGGCCGCAGCAATAGACGCGGAGTCCGTCGCGGACTTCGCCGAGCCAGGCTTGAAGATCCGGCCGTCCCTGTTCGTCTTCCGGGACGATGTGGACCTTTTCCTGGTAGGAGGCCAGTTCGCCGAGAAACGCCATGGAGTTTCGCGTCCGGCCGCCGTAGACGAGATTCCAGTCCGCGCCGACGAGCTCTGCCTGATGGATCATGGGAAGCAGCGGGGTGATCCCGATCCCGCCCGCGATGAAGAGGTAGTTCTTCGAGGGCACGAGCGGGAAGTTGTTGCGGGGGCGGCTCACTCCGACGGTGTCGCCGATCTTGAGCTTGTCGTGGACGTACGCGGAACCGCCGCGGCCGTCGGGCTCGCGCAGGACCCCGACCCGGTATTCGCAGGCGTTCCAACGATCTCCGCACAGGGAGTACTGCCGGGTCAGCCCGCCGGGCAGCACCAGGTCGATATGCGAACCGGGCGTCCAGTCGGGCAGGCGCGCGCCGTCCGGGGCCCTGAGGAGCAGCGAAACAACCCCTTCGGCGACGACGTCCTTGGCCGCGACGCGCAACGTCGTCTGCACCTGCGCCTGCATCGTGCCCGCCCTCCGCTCGTTCGTGCTCTCCACGGTTCCACGGCGGGCTCGGGTGTACGTCTCCCTGAATGCTCGGGTGCTTGAGCAATCGGGAATATTGTTCGGCGGGGTGTGACGGGCGGACCATCGGATTCTACGTCGATCCATGGAGGACGCATGTCGCATATCACGGTGGATCCCACCAAGCCCGGAATCATCGGCCTGTTCGCTTTCCGCCCTGAGACCGCGAAACCGCTCGGCGAACTGGTCGAGACCCTGCTGCGCGGCCCGAGCTCGCTGACCACCGGCGAGCGTGAGCTGATCGGCGCCGTCGTGTCCAAGGAGAACGACTGCTACTTCTGCGCCGAAGCGCACGGCGCCTTCTCCGCCGCGCAGATCGAGGGCGGCAACGCCACCGTCGACTCGGCCAAGCAGGACATCGACACCGCGCCGATCTCGGACAAGCTGCGCGCGCTGCTGAAGGTCGCGCTGGCCACGCGCGAAAGCGGCCACTCGGTCACCACCGCCCTGGTCGACAACGCCAAGGCCGCCGGCGCCTCGGAAGCCGACATCCACGACACCGTGCTGATCGCTTCGCTTTTCTCGCTGTTCAACCGGTACGTGGACGGTCTCGCCACCCACGCCCCCGACCAGGCCGAGTGGTACGCCGGTGCCGCGCAGGCACTGGTCGCCGGTGGGTACGCCGCGATCTCGGGTGCCGCGCAGGCTCAGGCCGCCTGATCGCTTTGGGCATGCCGAGGGGCCCGTCGCCGGTGTGGCTGGCGGGCTCCTCGGTGATGTGGGGGTCAGGTGACGTGGTGGAGGGTGTTGCGTCGAGGATGTCGCAAGGGGTCGAGGTATTGGGGTGGCAGGAATTCGGGTATGCCGTCTCCGGCGATCCGGACCTGCCAGTCGCCGTGGTGGATCAGCCGGTGGTGAAACGAGCAGAGCAGGACGAGGTTGCGGAGGTCGGTGGGTCCGCCGTCTGCCCAGTGCTGAATATGGTGTGCGTGACAGTGTTTCGGCGCCCGGTGGCAGCCGGGGAACGCGCAGCCGCCGTCGCGGATGTTGAGTGCTCGGCGTTGGCCGGGGGTGACGAAGCGTCGCATCCGCCCGACGTCGAGGGGTTCACCGGCGGTGCTGAGGACGGCGGGGATCATGAGGCAGTCGCAGGCCATCAGGCGGGCTTCGCGGGCGGTGATGGTGCCGACGAAGTCCAGGCACGCGGTCCCGAGCCCGGTTTTCAGGGCGTCGAGGCCGACGGTGACGTGCACCAGCGTGCGGTAGCCGGCAGTGCCGGGCTGGTCGGGGCAGGCGGTGGCGAGGTCGAGGACGTCGGCCCAGGCATCGCCGTAGCGTTGGGGCATGGTCCGGTGGTCGGCCTGGCCGGACTCATCGACCGGCCGCCGTGCCCCATGGGCGTCCAGGATGGCCGCGGTGCGGGCCCCGGTCTCGGGGTCCAGCAGACCGGAGAGTTTCCAGAACCCGTCTCCGCGGCGCTCGACGAACACCTCCCGCCGTGGCGGGGCGGGTTCGGGGTCCTTCGGTTCGTTCCCGTCGGGGTCCAGGTGCGCGAGAAGGTTCGCGCCGGCTTCGGCGAGTTCTCTGGGTCCGGCGTGGCGGGCAAGGCCGGCGAGGATCTTGTCCGCGCCCTCCCGCTCACCGGCGGGGATTTTCCGGAGGATGTCCAGGATGAGGTCGATGTGCTGGTCCCCGATCGCGCCGTCCTCGGCCGCGGCGGCGGTCGCGGGCGCGAACACCGCCGTCTCACCACCGGCCACGGGGACGGGGTTCAGGGCCAGGGCCCGGTTCACCGTGTCCCGCGCGTCCCCCAGCGAAATCCGGGCGATCTCAGCGAACCAGGACGCCGCGTTCCCGTGGCCGAACAGGTCTTCCGCGCCCCGTGTCTCGACCTCCGCCAGATACATCCCCAGGCAGGCGGACGCGACCCGGATCACCTGCACCAGATGCGTCGCGCCATGGGCAAGCTCCAGCTTGCCGGCACGCCACAGCTCCTGCGGCAGTTCGGGAATGAGAGTCTCGGACACCCCACCATATTACCGAAATACGACCGTTGATTGTTCGTAATTTTAAGCGACAACGCTAATTGCATATTGACCACTGACGAGTGAAACCACACCACAAGGCCGGTAACGCACAGCTCGTAATACGTCTCGTGAGTGGCAAGGACCGGTTAGAACAATCCTTACCACTCACGAGACGAGCCCCTAAGCGGCCCGAGGCACCACAGGCTCAGGCCCAGGCTCCGGCGGTGCCGAGGAAGCCCGTACCGAAGCGGGAGAAGTGGCCGAAGCGAAGAGCCCGATCACCCCGAGCGGCACCAGCAGCAACGTCAGCGCCGTACTGATCCCGAAGGTCTGCGCGAGCCATCCGAAGATCGCCGGTCCGGCGAGGACACCGGCGTTGTGCAGCGTGCTGTACCGCGCGATCGCCAGGCTGGTGTTGGACTTCGTGCCATGCCCCACCGCGCTGGAGATGATCGGGATCGCCACGGCGAGCCCGACGCCCGCCATCGCGAGCCCGGCCAGGCCGAACCACACGCTCTGCACCAGCACGGCGAGCAGGACGCCGGCCGCGGTCATCGCCATGCTCCAGCGCACCAGTGCCACGGCGCCGAATCGCCGGTGCAGCCGGTCGCCGATCAGCCGGGTCCCGGTCTGCGCCACGATGAACGCGAAATAGCCCAGCGAAGCGATGTTCGCCGCCGCGCCGCGTTGTTCGCTCAGGAACACGCCGCCCCAGCTGGACACGGCGCCTTCGCACAGCGCGACGGCCGCGCCGAGGCCGCCGAGGATGATCACCGCGCGCGTCCAGCCGGAGAAGAAGCCGACCTTCGGCGCCTTCTCCTTGGCCTGCACAGAACCGCGCGATTCCGTCAGCAGCCAACGGCCGCTGAACAGCGCGATCACGACGAGAACCACCGCGACGACCCAGAAATGGGCGCTCAGCGAGAGTTCCGCCCGGACGGCGAGCACCGTGCCGCCCGAGCCGAGCAGCGCGCCGATGCCCCACACCGCGTGCAGGCTGTTGAGCACCGGCCGCCGCGCCCGCCGTTCGACCTCGACGCCCTGTGCGTTCATCGACACGTCCAGCAGACCGGCGATGACACCCCACGTCAGCATCCCGAGACCGGCGGTGACCGCGCCGGGCATCGCCGCCATCAGCGGCAGGAACCACGGCAGGACAAGGGAAGTGACACGGATGACGGCCCGGCTGTCGAGGTGGTTCGACAGGTGACCGGCCAGCTGCATCGCCAGCAGGACACCGACGGTCTGGCTCAGCAGCACCATGCCGAGTTCCGCGAAGTTCAGCCCGAGTTCGATCCGCAGCTGCGGCACCCGCGCGAACCACGAGCCCAGCATGATCCCGATCATCAGGAAGATCCCCGAGATCGCGATCCGCTGGCGCCGCACGTCCTTCACCGGATGGATCTCCAGCCCGCTACTCATCGCCACTCGTCACACCGGCCGTGTCCCCGAAGCCGGACTCGCCGGTCCAGCTGCCCACTTCGACGTGCGCGTTGAACGGCTTCCCCTCGGCGTTGCGCATCGGCGGCCGCCGATGCGCGAGGTGCAGGAAGACGTCGTCGTACTGGGTGACGTCGCCCGCCGCGGAGATGCGGTAGAGCATGTCCTCGTCTTCACCGCCCCAGCCCTTGTAGCGCTCGTCGAAGCCGCCGATGCGGGTGAAGATCTCCGGTCGCGTCCACAGGCAGGCGCCGGGGACGTCGCGAAGCAGCAGCCCGCGCGCGCCCGCCAGGGGTGCTTCCGGCGTGCTCTCGCCGCAGCGGCGTTCGATCAGCCAGTCGCTCGAAGGGCCGTCCAGCGACAGCATTTCGGTGTGCGGCAGATGCGCGTCGGCGCGCTGGTCGACGAACCGCGAGTGGTTGCGCTCCAGGAATTCCCGGTCCACCAGGATGTCGGCGTCGAGCAGGCACAGGGTCCGCGCCGCGCCGAGGGTCTCGCGTACGCCCACGTTCAGCGTCCAGGACTTGTTGAACAGCCCTTCGCCCTGGATGTGCACATAGTGGTCGACCAGCGGCTCGACGACGTGCTTCCAGCGCGGCTTCTCGTCGAACTCGACGACGGTCACCCGGTACCGGTCCGAAGGGAAAGTCTGATCGCGCAACGCGAGCAGACAGGCGGTCAGGTTCCGGATCCGGCCCGCGCCGTCCCGGTCGGACAGCGGGACGACGACGAGGATCTCGTCGCCGGTCCCGGAAGGCCGCGAGCGCACGCCCTTGGCGAGTTCCGTCAGCCTGTCGAGCCCGGCGGGTTCGGCCTCCGGTTCGTAGAGCCTGCCCCGGAAGTAGTTGATGTAGACGTTGTCGTCCGCGGCGTCGGCTTCGCGCCCCAGTTTCTCGGCCAGACTGGGACTTTCGTCGAGCAACGCGACGACGCGCTCTTCGAGCCGGCGTTCGGCGAACGTGTCGGTCGGCTGCGCGACGAGCCGCCGGTACGCCGTGTCGTGGCCGATCTCGGCCTCGAGCGGGTCGACGACGGCACGATAGAAGCGTTCGCTGTGCATCCAGTAGTCGGCGGCGACGTCCGGCACCGCGGGGTCGTTGGCCAGTACGACGTACCGGACGATCCGCCCCGCGAGATCCGCGCTCCCCGGCTCGGCCTTCCAATAAGCCGATGCCGAGGCGAAGGTCTTGCCGCCCGTACGGGTCGGCCGGATCTGCATCGGATTGGTCGCCCGTAACACGCACATCGGGCTGCAGTCACAGGGATGCGGTTGCACTGCTCCTCCGTCCCTAGTTTTCCTTGGTTGTTCGGACACCGAGCGTGACAGCCGGTCGCGGGGCGGAACGTCTTCTTGATTGCCGACGAGTGAGGAAACGCATCAGGGGCCCGGTGATGGCCGTGGTGACGACGGCGACCATGACGAGCATGGTGAAGCCCAGCTGGTTCACCAGTCCGTATTTCAGGCCGATGGTGGCGACGACGAGTTCGGTGACGCCGCGGCAGTTCATCAGCGTGCCGAGCTGGATCGCCTGGTCCCCCGGTAGCCCGGCGAGCCGGGCCGCGCCGCCCGCGCCGATGAACTTCGTGAGCTGTGCGACGGCGAGGATCCCGGCGAACAGGAGCCAGTGCGAGACGTTCGTGCCCAGCAGCCCGATCGATGTGCTCAGCCCGACCAGCGCGAAGAACAGCGGCAGCAGCACGACGAGGGTGAAGCCGCGCAGCTGTTCACTGATCCGCTCGACCAGCGGGCAGTCCCTCGGGACGGCGGTGCCGAACAGGAAGGCGCCGAGCAGCGCGTGCAGCCCGAGGATCTGGGTCATCACGGCGAAGCCGAGCGCGCCCACGAGCAGCACGACGGTCATGACCTTCTCGGACTCGATCCGCGTGACCAGCGCGCTCAGCGCCCGCCGTACGACGAGTGACGTGAAGATGACCAGCACCACGGCCAGGATCGCCGTCGTGGCGGGGCTTCCGCTGCCGTGGACCCCGGTGCCCACCAGGATCAGGGTGAGCGTGAGCCAGGCGACGCCGTCCCCGATCGCCGCGCTGGTGATCGACAGCGCGGCGAGCCCGGTCCGTTCCATCTTGAGGTCGACCAGGATCCGTGCCAGTACGGGCAACGCGGTGACGGCCATCGCCAGCGCGAAGAACAGGACGTAGCCCGTCGTCGGGGCACCCGCGCCCGCCAGCACGGATGACGCGGCGAAGGCGACCCCGATCCCGGCGGCGAACGGAAGCCCCATCCCGCCGAGCACCACCGCGCCGACCAGGGATTTCCGTTCGATGCGGTCGGTCCGCAGTTCGCAGCCGAGCAGGAACATGAACACGACCAGGCCCAGTTGCGCGACTTTGTCCAAACTGGACAGTACTTCGGGTGCGAAGAGCCAGGCGCCGCCCGAAGGCCAGATCAGGCCGAGCACCGAAGGGCCGAGCAGCAGCCCGCCGACGATCTCGCCGAGCACCGGCGGCTGCCCGAGTCTTCGCAGCACCTCCCCGCAGAAATGGCTGACCAGCAGGATCGCGCCGACGGCGAGCAGGAACCGGGTGATCGGTTCGATGGCCATGGGACACCTTTCTGACGCCGAAGGGCGCGGACGGCCATCGAGGCCGCCCACGCCCTTCGGTTCGGGGATCAGGCCGCTTCGGCCTGGTTTTCGTCGCCCGCCGCCAGTTCGGCGAGGCTGGTGTGGATGTGGTCGGACACCGCGGCCACGGTGGGCTTGGCCCACAGGATGGTCGGCGGGAGGTCCAGTCCGTAGCGCCGCTGCAGCCGCACCCGCAGCGCCACCGTCATCACCGAGTCGACGCCGAGTTCGACCAGCGGCCGCTTCAGCTCGATGTCACCGGCCTCCAGGTTCAGCTCCGCCGCCACCTGCTCGCGGACGTCGCCGGTGACCTTCTCGCGGGTCTCCTCTTCGGACAGATTCGCGAAGTCGACGGTGAACCCGTTGCCCGCGTTGGCCTCGGCGTTCTCGTCGACCACCGTGAGCTCGCGGAACATCGGCAGCTTCCGCTGGTGCGGCGGGGTCGGCAGGACCCGCAGCACCGCCTGGTAGTCGGAGGCGAACCGGTCGCCGAACGCCCACGCCCGGAACGCCTCCGAAGCGGAAACGGCTTCCAGGCCACGGGAGTTCGCTTCCAGCATGGTCGTCGCGATGTCCTGCGACAGACCGACACCGCGCCACGCCGTCCAGCCGAGGCTGATGGTGTCGTTGGTACCGCCGGAGTTGCGGTGCGTGGCCAGCGCGTCGAGGAACGAGTTGGCCGCCGCGTAGCTCGCCTGCCCGGAGAGACGGGCGAACTGGCCGCACGAGGAGAACAGGACGAAGAAGTCGAGCGACCCCGCCGGGAAGAGCCGGTGCAGCACCAGCGCCCCGCCCACCTTCGGCGCGAACACGTCGCGCAGCCCGTCCTGGTCGACCTTGTCCACCAGCGCGTCGTTGACCACACCGGCGGCGTGGATGACGCCGGTGACCGGCGGCAGTCCCAGCGCGCCCGGCGCGAGCGCCTCGGCGACGGCGTCCTCGTCGGTGATGTCCAGCGCCAGCACGCCGACCGTGACACCGAGCGCTTCGAGCCCGAGGACACTGTCGATCTGGTGCCGCACGTCCGGGTCGGTCACCGAAGCCCAGTCCGCGCGCGGCGGCAGGCCACGGCGGCCTGCCAGCAGCAGGCGGCGGGCGCCGCGGTCGACCAGCCAGCGGGCGACCTCCAGCCCGAGCCCGCCGAGACCGCCAGTGATCAGCACCGTGCCCGAGGGCGAGCAGTGCAGCGGGGAACCGTCGGCGCTGCGGGTGATCTGGTTCAACCGGGCCACTTCCGCGCCCCCGCCGGTCAGCGAGATGACGTCCTCGTCACCGGCCGGGCCGCGGAAGATCTCGAGCAGCCGAGAGCCGAGGTCCGGCGCCGTGCAGTGCTCGACGTCGATCGTGCCGCCCCACAGTTCCGGGTGCTCGCCGGCGATGATGCGGCCGACACCCCACAACGGGCCGTGCGCGACCGAACGTTCGTCGGTGCCCTGCCGGACGCCGCTGGTGATCGCCCAGATCCGCTGGGTCGCGACCTTGCCCTTCGACGTCGCCTGCAGTTCCGCGATGCGCTGCGCGGTGCGGATGAGCGACCAGGTGGTGCGTTCGGTCGAGTCCTCCAGCCGCTCGCCTTCCGCCGCCCGCGAAGGCGCGACGACGACCGCGCCGGGGTTCGCGAACATCTCGGCGGTGAGGTCGAGCGGTTCGCCGTCGATCGCCACCTCGACCGCGGTGGCGCTGACCCCCGCCGCGGTGAACTGCTCCACCAGCGTGCCGGTGGTGGCGGGCGGGCCGACGACGACGATCTGGTCGAGGTCCGAGGCCAGCGTGGCCTCGGGCAGCTCGTGCCAGGTGACCTCGTGCACCAGGTCACGCGGCAGGACCGCGGTGCCGAGGTGCTCGACCGCCGCGAACTTCAGGCCGATGACCTCGCTGATGATGTCGCCGTCTTCGTTGGCGACCAGCACGTCGACGGTGTCCTCCGGCGACTTCGGCGAACGCGTGGCGTGCACGATGATCCGCGCGGGCGGCTCACCCTTCCACGCGACCTTCTCGATGCCACGCGACATCCACAGCACGGTGGCGTGGCCGGGCGAGACCACCATCGCGCTGATCGTGAGCGCGGCGTCGATCACGTGCGCCCAGCTGGTGGCCAGCTTCGCGGGCGGCGCGACGCAGTCCATCAGCGCGAGCTGCTCGACGTCGTCGTAGTAGAGCTCGCTCATGTCCCACGGGAACGCGTAGCCCTCCACACCCATACGGCCGAACATCTCGTCGGCCTTGGTGAGCGACCCGCTGGGCAGGCGGTCGCGGATCGTGGCGAAGTCGATCCGGCCCTCCGGTGCCTTGGCGCCCGTGTCGATAGTGGCGGTGGTGTGCGTGATCCACTCGTCGCTGTCGGCGCTGGTCTCGTCCGCGATCCGGGTGGCCAGCGCGAGCGACCGGCCCTCCTTGACGATCTGGACGATCCGGGCGGGCTGCACGGCGAGCGGGGTGCGCAGCACGATGTCGGTCAGCGCGGGCGCGACCTCTTCCTCCGCCGCGAGGGCGAAGGTGTTGATGATCGACGCCGCCGGGGTGACCTCGACCCCGACCAGGCCGTGGCTCTGCGGGTACGGACGGCTGTCCATGTCGAGCCGCGTCTGCCAGACCTGCCGCGACGGCGCGCCGGACACGGTCATCCGGCCGCCGAGGAGACTGTGGCTCTCCGGGTCGTGCCCGCTGCCGAGGCCGGCGTCGGCGCCGGTCTCCGGGAAGATCCAATACGGCTTGTGCTGCCACGCCGCGGCCGGGATGCCCAGCAGGTCACCGTCGGCGAAGTCGCGCGTCCAGTCGATCTCGACGCCCTGGACGTGCAGTTTGGCGAGGTTGTGCAGCAGCGTGCCGACCTCGTCGGTGTTGCGGCGCAAGGTGGCGCAGCCCGCCAGGTCGTCGATGCCGAGGCTCTCGGCGGTCTCGATGATGGAGTGCGAGACGACCGGATGCGACGAGATCTCGACGAACACGCGGTGCCCGTCGGAGAACGCGGCCTCGACGGCTTCGGCGAAGCGGACCGGGTTGCGCAGGTTGCCCGCCCAGTAGTCGCCGTCGCGGGCCACGTCGGAACGCGGGTCGGTCAGCGCGGTGCTGTAGAGACTGACCGACGGCGTGCGCGGGTTGAGCTGCCGGGCCGCGGCCGCGACCTCTTCCAGCACCGCGTCCACATGCGTGCTGTGGAACGCGATGTCGGTGTCGACGACCCGCATGTCGATGCCCTCTTCACGCCACTGCGTGACGAGTTCCGCGATCGCGGCCTTGTCGCCGGAGACGACTGTCGACGTCGGGCTCGCGGAGATGGCGGCGACGACGTCGGCACGGTCACCCAGCTTGGCCTGGACCTCGGTGAACGACAGGCTCGCCAGCACCATTCCGCCGTCGCCCTCCAGCCGCTGCAACGCGGCCGCGCGGCGGCAGGCGAAGCGGGCGGCTTCGAGGATGTCGAGCGAACCGGCGGCCACCGCGGCGGCGATCTCGCCGACGGAGTGCCCGATGATCGCGCCCGGCTCGACACCGCGGCTGCGCCACACCCCGGCCAGGCCGACCTGCATGGCGAAGGTCAGCGCCTGGACGTGCGCGGCGGTCCACGGGCCGCCGTCGAGGATCGCCTCGCGGGGCGTCCAGCCCAGTTCCTCGCGGTAGACGCCTGCCAGCGAGTCGATCGTGGCGGCGAATCCGGCGTGCTCGGCGAGCATTTGGCGGCCCATGCCGGACCACTGCGAACCGTGCCCGGAGAAGACCCAGACCGCGCCGTCGCTCTGCTGTCCCGCGCGGGCGATCAGGATGCCGGACGCGGGTTCGTCGACGGCGAGGGCGCGGAGCCGCTCGGCCAGCTGCTCGGTGGAGGCGGCGATGACGGTGCCGCGCTGCGGAAGGTGCGAACGGCGCCGCGCGAGCGTGTACCCGATGGAGCCGAGCGACGCGCCGGGGTTGGCGTCGATCCAGTCCGCGACGGAACCGGCCAGCGCGCGCAGGCCCGCTTCCGACATCGCGGAGATCGGGAAGACCTTACGCGTGCCGTCGCTGGTTCCCTTGTCCCGCTTGAGTTCCGGCTGCGCAGGGCCCTCTTCGAGGACGACGTGGGCGATGGTGCCGCCGACGCCGTAGCTGGACACACCGGCACGGCGGGTGTTCTCGCCGGCGGGCCACGGGGTGGTCTCGCCGACCAGCTTCAGGCCCGAAGACGGGTCGGAGATCGCGTCGTTCGGCTCGGTGTGCAGGCTCGGCGGGATCTGCTCGTTGCGCAGCGCCAGCACGGTCTTGATCACGCCGGTGATCCCGGAACCGCCCTCGACGTGCCCGATGTTCGGCTTCACCGAACCGACCAGGCACGGGTTCTCCGTCGACCGCACCGAACCGATGACGGCGGCGAGCGCCTCGACCTCTTCACCGTCGCCGGTCGGGGTTCCGGTGCCGTGCGCCTCGACGTAGTCCACAGTGGACGGGTCGACGCCCGCGCGCTCGTAGACCTCGCGGAGCATGTGGGCCTGCGCCTCGGCGTTCGGCGCCATCATGCCCTCGGACCGGCCGTCCTGGAAGACGCCGCTGCCGCGGATCACGGCCTGGATCGGGTCGCCGTCGCGGACCGCGTCCGAAAGCAGCTTCAGCACGATGACGCCGGCGCCCTCGCCGCGGCCGTAGCCGTCGGCGTTCTTGTCGAACGCCTTGCTGGTGCCGTCCGGCGACATCGCGCCCGCGCCCTCCAGCGCGACGTTCAGCGCCGGGGTGGCCATGATGTTGACGCCGCCGACGAGCGCGATCGACGTCTCACCGGTGCGCAGGCTCTGCGCCGCGATGTGCAGCGCCGTCAGCGAACCGGCGCAGGCGGTGTCAACGGCCATGCTCGGGCCGCGGACGTCGAGGAAGTACGAAACGCGGTTCGCGATCCCGTAGAACGTCGTGCCGTTGACCGCGTACGCGCCGGTGAGGGGGATGTCCTCCAGCAGGCGGCGGCCGTAGTCGTTCGAGTTGGCGGCGACGAACACCCCGGCGTCGGAGTTGCGCAGCGACAGCGGCGGGACCCCCGCGTCCGCCAGCGCCTCCCAGGCCAGTTCGAGGATGAACCGCTGCTGCGGGTCGAGGAAGTCCGCCTCACGCGGGGAAATGCCGAAGAAGTCGGCGTCGAATCCCTCGATGTCGTCGAGGAAGGAGCCGCGGATCGTGGTCCCCCTCAGGATCGCGGTCGCCTGCGGGCTGCTCGCCGCGTAGGACTTCCATCGCTTCTCGGGCATGTCGCTGACGGTGCTCTTACCATCGGCGAGGAACTCCCAGAACTTCTCCGGAGAGTCGAGGTCGGGAGCGAACCTGCAACTCATACCGATGATCGCAATGGCTTCGTCGGGTGCTTTGTACTCGCTCAAGTCCTCGCTCCTCGAAATAGGTCGCCCGACCGGAGACAACACAAAATTCCGGCGCCTCGTTGTACGGACAGCGTCTGCCCTGGCGTGTGACTCCGGCATCTCCTCGACTGCTTGCGCGCGATCCTCGAGCGATCTTCGAGTGTGCGGCGCAAGGTTCGAGACGCCCGGCGCGCGACGCGCCTTTAGTGTCCGATCGGGACCCACATCGAGGAGGAGCCATGCCGGGATCAGCCGGGCGGTCGACCGGGTCGGGGGTCGTGCCGTGGCCGCGCGCCGACGCGGACCGCTATTTCGCCGAGGGCTATTGGGAAGGCCGGTCGCTGGGGACACAGCTGGCCGAGACCGCGCGCAAATACCCGGACGAGGTCTGCCTCGTCGACGGGGACGTGCGGATGACGTTCGGGGAACTGCTGGCCAAGGCCGACGGCGCGGCGATCCGGATGAGCGCGCTCGGTGTCGGCGGCGACGACCGCGTCGTCATCCAGCTGCCGAACTGCTGGGAGTTCGTCGTCACCACGTTCGCCTGCCTGCGGCTCGGTGCCGTCCCGGTGTGGACGATGCCGCAGTTCCGCGAGCACGAGATCGGCGGGATTCTCGCGAACGCCGAGGCGAACGCGATCGTCGTGCCGGATGTCCACAAAGGATTCGACCATCAGGCGCTGGCCCGTGAAGTGCTGCCGGACGGGCTCGTGCTCGTGGTCGGCGAGGACGTCGCCCCCGGCAACATCGACCTGCGCGGGCTGTTCGTCGCGGACGAGCCAGCCGAGGTCACCCAGTCGCTCGACGCCGCCGCGCCGAACGGCGACTCCGTCGCGACCTTCCTGCTTTCGGGCGGGACGACGGGACTGCCGAAGCTGATCCCGCGCAGCGGCAACGACCTGACGTACATGATCAAGACGGCGTCGGAGATCTGCCGGTTCGGGCCGGACACGGCGTATCTGGTGGTGCTGCCGCTGGGACACGGGTTCGCGAACACCGGACCGGGGATCCTGGGCGCACTGCTGTCCGGCGGCCGGGTCGTCATCGCGCCGTCACCCGCGCCACAGCAGGCGCTGCCGCTGATCGAGAGCGAGCGGATCACCGCGACCTCCGCGGTGCCGGCGATCCTGCACCGGTGGATCGAGTACCTGGACACCGATCCGGGAATCGATCTGTCCACTTTGGAGATGATCCAGATCGGCGCGGCCAAACTCGATCCTTCGCTGGCCGCTCAGGTGCGACCGAAGCTCGGGTGCACACTGCAGCAGGTTTTCGGGATGGGCGAAGGACTTCTGTGCCTGACGCGGCTCGACGACCCGGACGGGCTCGTGCTGCACACCCAGGGCAAGCCGATCTCACCGCACGACGAGATCCGCTTGGTCGACGAGGAAGGCGCGCCGGTTCCGCCGGGCGAGCCGGGGATCCTGCTGGTGAAGGGCCCGTACACGACGCGTGGCTACTATCGTTCTCCTGAGCTGAACGCGCGGTCGTTCGTCGACGGCTGGTACAACACCGGCGACATCGTCCGCGTGACCCCCGAGGGCTATCTGGTGGTTTCCGGCCGGGAGAAGGACGTCATCAACCGGGGCGGCGAGAAGATCAACGCCGAGGAAATCGAGACCTTCGCCCTTGAGGTGGACGGTGTCGACCACGCGGCGGCGGTCGCGATGCCGGACCCGGAACTCGGCGAGACCGTCTGCCTCTACGTCGTCGCCACCGGCCCTGTGACACTGCAAGACGTCCACTCGCTGATGCTCGCCGCAGGTGCGGCCCGATTCAAGCTTCCGGAACGCCTAGTAGTCGTCGATGCCCTGCCCGCCACCGGAATCGGCAAGGTGGACAAGAAAGCTCTGCGGGCCGACATCGCGTCACGCCTGGCCGCCTGAAAGTCCGTGAAGGCCTCCTTCCCTACCCTCAAGGTAGTGAAGGAGGCCTTCACGGAACGCGCTAAGCCTTGACCAATTCCACAATGGACATATACGACTTCTGGCCGACCTTGTGCGTCCCGCGCACCTTGAGCCCGGCCATCCGCGCCAGCTCCGCCAGCTCGGAGAGACCGCGTTCCTTACCGCCGTTGTAGATGAGCATGCGCAGGTCCATACCGGTGTTCGGGGTCTCGCCGTCGGAACCGATCGCCTCGACGAGCAGGACGACACCGTCGTCCCCGGCCGCCTCCGCGCAGCGCTTCAGGATCTGGACCGACGGCCCGTCGTCCCAGTCGTGGATGATCGCCGAGAGCACGTACGCGTCCGCGCCGTCGGGCAACGGGTCGAAGAAGCTTCCCGACACGACGTCGACCCGCTCGCCTAGCCCGTTCCCGGCGAATCTCTCGCGCGCGTTCGCCGACGGCCCCGGCAGGTCCACCAGCGTGCCGCGCAACCCGGAATGCTTGGTGAGCAACGCTTCCAGGAGCGCGCCGCTACCGCCCGCGACGTCGACGACGTGTCCGAGATCCGCCCAGTCGTAGGCGTCGACGATGCCCGAGTTGTCCAGCGCGATGTGATGCCCCATCAGCGCGTCGAAGGACGCCGAGAGTTCCGCGTCGCCGCTGAGATCGTCCCAGAACGGGACGCCGTGGCGCACCGAATAGGACTCCTCGCCGGTCTTCACCGCGTGGGCGAGGTCGACGAAACTCAGGTCCCCCTTGCCGATGGCGCCGTTCATGTCCAGCCACTTCCGTTTGCTGCGCGGGTGACCGTCACGGAGCTGCGCACCGACCTCGGTCACCGCGTAGGCGCCCGTGTGGTCCCTGGTGAACAAGCCGACGGTGACCAGGTGCAGCAGCAAGCGGTCCAGCGCCCCCGCGTGCGTGCCGGTGACCGCGGCGAGCTGGGCCGGGGTCCGCGCCCCCGCCGCGATGTGATCGGCGACCCGCAAGGTGGCCGCCACCCGGACCGCCATCGGTGTCGCCAGATCCGCCAACGCCCTCAGCCCGAGCCGTCCCGCGTCGTCGACCGACATTTGTGCTCCCTTCGCCCTTCGGTCAGGCTAGGGGCGAGACGCGCGCCGGGGCTTATCCACGACTGCTCGCAATCGGGGAGAGGCCAGCCACCGCAGGTGACCTTTAACGTCGTTGTCCGAGGAGAAGGCAGTTCCCCGGACCCGGAGGTCGCATCCCGTGGCACACCACGAATTCGAACCCCGGTTGGCGATCCCCGGACGCGGAGCCGTGGCACTGCCCGAACTCGCCGGAACGCTCAGCGTCCGCGACCGTGACCTCGCGGACGCTGAGCGGGACTTCGGCGGTCACGTCCACCGCCGTCCGCTCGCCGTCGCCTTCCCCGCCACCGCTGTCGACGTGGCGACACTCGTCCGGTTCGGCCGGAAGAACGGAATCCCCGTCGTGGCGCGCGGGGCCGGGCATTCGGTCGACGGGCAGGCACTGGTCGACGCCGGGATCGTCGTCGACATGTCGTCACTCGGCGGGGTCCGCCCGTTCGGCCCGGACCGGATCAGCGTGGACGCGGGCGCACGCTGGCGCGCGGTCGTCGACGCGTCGCTGCGCACCGGCACCGTCCCGCCCGTGCTCCCCGACTACCTGGATCTCTCCGTCGGCGGATTGCTGTCCACCGGCGGTTTCGGCGGCGCGAGCCACCGGTACGGCTCGCAGGCGGACAACGTCCACGATCTCGACGTCGTCACCCCCGACGGGGAACTGGTGACCTGCTCGCCCACCGGCAACGCGGCGCTCTTCGACGCCGTGCGCGGGACGCAGGGGCGGCACGGGATCATCACGCGGGCCACCGTCGCGCTGACCCGCGCGCCTTCGAAGGTCCGGCGGCATCGCTTGACGTATCACGATCTCGGCGCGTATCTCGGCGATCAGCGGCGGCTGGTGGACGAGCTCCGGTTCGATCACGTCGACGGCCAGGCGCGGTATGTCGACGGACGCTGGCGATTCGTGCTGGAGGCCGTTTCCGCGCAGTCGCCGCCGATCGACGACCTCCGGCACGATTCCGCCGAGATCACCGAGGCGACGTACCGGGAGTTCGTCGACCGGATCCTGCCGATCGAAGCGCATCTGCGGTCGACGGGTTCGTGGTATCACCCGCATCCCCGTGCGAACGTCCTGCTTCCCGGCGCTCAGGCCGAAAAAGTGCTCGGTGACGCCTTGGACGGCTTGACGCCCGAGCTTCTCGGCGACGGCGGCAGCGTGCTCCTCTATCTTTTCCCGACCGCGCGAGTGTCCGCTCCCCGCGTCCCGACCGCGCGGGACCCGTACACCGTGCTCTTCGGCGTCCAGCGGACCGCGCCGCCCGGAGACCTCACGACGCTGCGGCGGATGCGCGAGGCCAACGCCGCCCTGCACGCGACAGCGCGGCGTCTCGGCGGGGCGAGCTATGCCTATCCGCTGGACGCGACGGACGCCCAGGCGGCCTGAATCGCGGCGACACTGCGGTCGACGTCGGCTTCGGTGGTGCTCCAGTTGGACACCGAGATCCGCATCAGGCGCTTGCCGCGCCACGTGGTCGCGCCCATCCAGCATTCGCCGGACCGCTGGACAGCCTCGACCACGCGTTCCGTGTCCTCGCCGAAGTCGACGAGAACCTGGTTCAGCACGACATCGTTCACGACGGTGATGCCCGCATCCGTGAGCTGCCCGGCGAACCTTCGGGCCAGCGCGCAGCACCGCTCGACCAGCTCGGCGATCCCCGTGCGCCCCAGTTCGCTGAGCGCCGCCCAGGTGGCGAACCCCCGCGCCCGGCGGGACGACTCCGGGACGAAGTCGCTCGGCGCCCGCACGCCGCCGTCCCCCTGGCCGGTCAGGTACGCGGCGGTGAGCGACATCGCGGCCACATGCGACTCGGGATGGGCGCAGAAGACATAGCCGCTGTCGTACGGGACGTTGAGCCACTTGTGGCCGTCGACCGCCCAGGAGTCAGCCGTTTCCAGCCCCGCGGTCAGCCGCCTGAGCGCCGGCGCGACGGCCGCCCAGAGCCCGAAAGCGCCGTCGACGTGGACCCAGGAACCGTGCCGGTGGGCGATCTCCGTCGCCGCGGCGAAGTCGTCGAACGCGCCTGTGTTCACGTTCCCGGCCTGAAGGCAAACGATTGCGGGCCCGTCGAGCGCCTTTTCGAGAGCCGCGATGTCGATGGCGCCCTGGTCGTCCGCTCGCACCGGCGTGACAGCGTCGGTGCCCAAGCCGAGGAGACGCAGGGAGCGGTCGATCGTCGCGTGCCGCTCCTCGTTGGCGATGACCCGCAACGGCGGTGCCCCGTGCAGCCCGCGGCGCTCGACGTCCCAGCCCGCCTGCGCCAGCACGTGATGCCGGGCGGCGGCGAGGCCGACCGTGTTCGCGCCCTGTCCGCCGGTCACGAACCCGAACGAGGCGTGCGACGGCAGGCCGAGAACGTCCTTGAGCCACTCGCCCGCCACGTCCTCGACAATCGCCGCCGCAGGCGAAGTGACCTTGTTGAACGCGGGCTGGTCCCAGCCGGTCGCGAGCAGGTCGGCCGCCGTCGCCGCGTCGAGCGCCCCACCGGTCACGAAGCCGAAGTACCTCGGCCCGGTGCTCGCCACCAACGCCGGCTCGACGGCGTCCGCCAGCCGCCGGACCACGTCGGCGGGCGGGACGGGTTTCTCGGGCAGGTCGCCGAGCTTTTCGCGGACACCGGCCGTGTCGTCAGGGAAGACCGGCGCGTCGGCCACGCTCTCGCGGTAGCCGGCCACGCGGGCGGCGACGTCGGCCAGGAGATCTCTGAGGTCACTCACGCGCGGGCTCTCTTTCGATCGTCGCGAACCAGGCGGGAGCGCCACTCTCGTCATGGAACCTGGTCTGGACGCGCTCCACCTCGATGCTTTTCACGCGCCATCCTGCACCGAAGGGCTTTGTCAGCGCTTCACGTTTTACGGGATGCGGCCCGGCGCTCTCGCCCTCGCTGAAGCACAGGATGTACAGCGTCCCCTTGGTGACCGCTTCGAGGCTTTTGACGTACGCCACGCGCTCGTCGGCGTCGAAAGCGTGGAAGAGGCCGCAGTCGAGCACCGTGTCGAACCTGCACTGGAGCCGCTCCAGGTGGAGCGCGTCGGCCGTGGCGAACTCGGCGTCGAGCCCGCGTTCCCGGTTCTTCTCGCGTGCGGTTTCGAGAGCTGTCTCGGCGACGTCGACGCCGAGCACTGGGAGTCCTCTGGAGACGAGGTGGAGGGCGTTCTCACCGGATCCGCAGCCCGCGTCGAGCACCGTGCCGGTGAACCTTCCGGCCGCCCTGACCACGGCGGGCTGGGGACCGCCGAAGTCCCAGGGAGCGGGGCCTTCGTGATACGACGCGTCCCAGGGCAGGCCGGTCATCCGCTCATGACTGGTCGGTTTTCTGCCGCCGAAGGGATCTTCCGGCATGGTTGCCTCCGTTCGGCTCAACCGCCCGCGGTCGCGCCCTTCCCTTTGCCGCCGATCAGCTGACTCACCCGCTGAGGCGTCAAACCCAGCACCGCGGCGATCTCCCGCCCGGACAGGCCGGATGTTCCGAGTTGCTTCGCCACGTCGCGCTGCTTCGCCGCGGCCTCGCGTTGCCTGCGCTCCGCGTCCCGCACGTCGGCGCGAGCCGACCTGACCTGCTCCGCGAGCTTGGCGTCGAGCTGAGGTACGACATCAACCTCGAAGGAATTCTCGTCGTCGAGGTCGAGAGCGAACGTGATGTACTCACGCGCGACGGCCTCCGCCTTGGACAGGGTGCTTGCCTGCGTGACCCCGACGCCGTCGACATGAAGTTCCCAGCCGCGCTTCCATCGCTTGGCCACGACGACGTAGGTGTCGGTCACTGCAACCACCCCTTCGAGAGACACGTGAGCTTTTTGATGACGTCGTCCACGACTCCGGGTGAGACGTTCTTGTGGTTGGGCACGATCGCTTGATGTCGTCCGCAGGGACACACCCACTTCTCATGACTTCCCCGAGTCGATTTGTGAGCGCAGCCCTCGTCGAGGAGTGCCCGCCGCACATCTCGATACTTCATCGCCTTTACCACGCAGGATAATCTAGCCCCCCTTGATTTTCAAGATCTAGAGGGACTGGATACGTCTTGCCTGATCAGGTGAAGGTCATCCGGGCGGAAACCGGTCTCGATCCCGCACGCGAGAGGGGGCGTGACCAGGTCCTCATGTGACCTTGGGAAACCTTGTTTGACCTGCGTCGGAATGCCCCGGTACCGTGTGGCGTTAGCACTCTTGTCGGCTGAGTGCCAATGCACGAAGGAGCAGCAGTGCCCACCTACCAATACGCCTGCAAGGAATGCGACCACGCTTTCGAGGCCGTGCAGTCGTTCTCCGACGCGAGCTTGACCGTGTGCCCGCAGTGCTCGGGCCCGCTTCGCAAGGTCTTCAGCTCGGTCGGCGTGGTCTTCAAGGGCAGCGGGTTCTACCGCAACGATTCGCGTGACTCGAAGGCCAACACGACCTCGGGCTCGTCGTCGTCCAAGACCGAGACCAAGTCCGAGAGCAAGTCGGAGTCGAAGACCGAGTCGAAGTCGGAGACCAAGAGCGAGTCGAAGAGCTCGGCATCCTCCTCCACGGGTACGACGAAAACGGCCGCCGCCGCTTCCTGACGTCTCGAGTTGTCCACAAGCCCCCGGTTATCCACAGCCGGGGGTTTTCGTACTTTCCCCGGCAGCGCACCGGCCCCTAGCGTCGAGATCATCACCGATCGACGAGGGGGAATCCCGTGTTCCACGATCTGCCCGTCCTGCGAAGACTCCACGGCAGGCCCGCGCGGCTGCTCCGCCGCTGGCTCGCCCTTTCCCTGCTGCTCAGCGGCCTGGTCGCGCTCTTCCTGCCCGCCTCCGCGCGTGGTGCGCCCGGCACCGCGACCGTGGTCTCCGCGCGTGACCTCCCGGCCGGGTCCGTGCTGCGTGCCGGGGACCTCAAACTCGTCGACCTCCCGGACGAGGTCCGTCCACAGGGCGCCACCGGCAGCCAGTCCTCGGTCGAGGGCCGGATGCTCGTCGGAGCCGCGCGGGCGGGCGAGCCGCTGACCGACGTCCGCCTGGTGAACACGGCCATCCCCGGATCGGGTGATCCCGAGAGCTCGACCGTCCCGGTGAGGCTCGGCGACGCCGGTGTCGCCGAGCTGCTCAGGCCGGGCCAGCGGGTCGACGTCGTCGCGGCCGCCGAGGCCGGGCGAGAGGCGTCTGTGCTGGCCAGCATGGCCGTCGTGGCGGCCGTCGGCGAGCAGGGCACCCGCGATCCGAAAGCTCCCGGCGCCGGGAGCAAGGGACCTTTGGTGCTGCTTTCCCTGCCCTCCGCGATCGCGACACGGGTGGCGGCCACTTCGCTGGAACGGTCTCTAGCGGTTACCCTCCGCTAGCTCGCGCCTGCCACGGTGGCGGCGGGCGCCTGCGTCCCCCCGGTACGGATGAGGGGCGGTCGGCGAACCGTCCCCGGTGAAGAGGAGAGCGTTTTGCTCAAGGGTTTCAAGGACTTCCTGATGCGCGGGAACGTCGTCGACCTCGCGGTCGCGGTGGTCATCGGCGCCGCGTTCACGGCGATCGTCACGGCTTTCACGAACGGCCTGATCAAACCGCTGATCAACACCATCGGCGGTTCGGACGCGGCCAAGGGGCTGGGATTCAACATCCTCGCCGAGAACGACGCCACGTTCCTCGACTTCGGCGGCGTGATCAACGCGGCGATCAACTTCGTGCTGGTCGCGGCTGTCGTCTACTTCGTGATCGTGCTGCCGGTGAAGCACGTCCAGGAGCGGCGCAAGCGCGGTGAGGAGGCGGGCCCGGCGGAGCCGACCGACGTCGAGCTGCTCACCGAGATCCGCGACCTGCTTCGCGCGCAGCAGAACCGCCAGGGCTGACCCGGATCACCGGTCGTGATGAGGCGGCCGGTTCTCCAGGTACCACGAGTCGGAGTCCGGGGTGCGCTGCCCCGGCTCTCGCTCGTCGGAGGTCGTGTCCGGCAGGACGTCGCCGAAGATCTCGTCGACCCGGCGCCGCGTCGACGGAGTCGATGGAGAGGGGCGCTTGTCCTTGTCTTCAGCTGGCATGACGTCCATTTTCGCACCGGTCGCGGGGTCCGCCGAGCGGTGGGACCATCAGCGTATGAGCATTGTCGACAAAGCGAAGGGGCTGGCCGCGCAGGCCATCCACAAGGCGGAAGAGGTCGCGGGTGAAGTCCGCGAGAAGGCCGGGCCGCTGGCCGAGAAGGCGGGCGACGTCGCGGCCAAGGGCGTCACGGCCGCGTCGGCCGGGGCGAACAAGGTCACCGGCGGCCGCTTCGAGGACAAGATCGGCCAGGTCACCGAGAAGGTGGAAGGAGTGTTGCACCAGGACAAAAAGGGCGAGCCCGGAACAGAGCCCGGACCCGCCGCCAAGAGTTAGGCCTCTTCGAGCCCGGAAAGCTCGTCGATCACGTACGGTACGAGCGACGAGAGTGTCGCCATGCCGTCGCGGACGGCCGCGCGGGAACCCGCGAGGTTGACCACCAGCGTGCTGCCGGAGACGCCGACGAGCCCGCGGGAGATACCCGCGTCCACCGCGCCCGCGGCCAGGCCGGACGCGCGCAGTGCCTCGCCGATGCCAGGGATCGGGCGGTCGAGGACACCGGCCGTCGCGTCGGGCGTGCGGTCGCGCGGGGAGACCCCGGTGCCGCCGACGGTGATCACCAGGTCGGCGCCGCCGATCACCGCGGTGTTGAGCGCGTTGCGGATCGCGGCCGTCTCGGCCTCGACCACGACGACACCGTCGACGATGAACCCCGCCTCTTCGAGCAGCTCCGTGACCAGCGGTCCCGTGTTGTCCTCGTGTTCGCCGTGGGCGACCCTGTCGTCCACGATGACCACCAGTGCGCGGCCCAGCCGTTGTGCGCTCCGTTCCATAGGCACACCGTATCCGGTTTCGGGTGATCTTCGCTCCCGTGGTGCCGCGGGACACCAGGCACGGCGCAGTTGTGACGATTCTCTGACATGAGCTGCCGATCCGGGGCAGGCGGCGAGGATCGCCCCTAGCGTCGGGAAGGTGCGAACACTGGTAACCGGCGGGGCCGGGTTCATCGGCTCCCACATCGCCGATCTGCTGTCCGATCAGGGTCACGAGGTCGTCGTCCTCGACAACCTCCTGCGCACCGCCCACGGTTCGCCGCGCCCGCCCGGATACACCGGGCGCCACCGGTTCCTGCGTGGCGACGTCACCGACGCCGAACTGGTCGCCGAACTGCTGGACGGGGTCGACGCGGTCTGCCACCAGGCCGCCGTCGTCGGCCACGGCGTCGATCCGTCCGACGCGCCGTCGTACGCGCTGAACAACGACTACGGGACCGCGGTGCTGCTCGCCGCGATGCACCGGGCCAGGGTCCGGAAGCTGGTGCTCGCCTCGTCGATGGTCGTCTACGGCGAAGGCCGCTACGAATGCCCCATCCACGGGCTCGTCCCGCCGTCGCCGCGGAAACAGTCCGATGTGGACGCCGGATGCTTCGAGCCCACGTGCCCGGCTTGCGGCGCCGAACTCGACTGGAGGCTGGTCCCCGAGGGCGCGCCGCTTCAGCCGCGAAGCACCTACGCGGCCACCAAGCTCGCGCAGGAGCATCTGGCGGCGGCGTGGGCGCGACAGACGGGCGGGACGGTCTGGGCCATGCGATACCACAACGTGTACGGGCCCCGGATGCCGCAGAACACCCCGTACGCGGGCGTCGCGTCGCTGTTCCGGTCCTCGCTGCTGCGCGGCGAGGCGCCGACAGTGCTGGAGGACGGCAGGCAGCAGCGCGACTTCGTGCACGTCCACGACGTCGCGAGGGCGAACGTCCTTGCCCTGACCACCGACGGCCCCGAAGGCGACCTGACCCCGCTCAACATCTGTTCCGGGCAACCGCACTCCGTCGGCGAGCTCGCCGTGGAACTCGCGAAGGCCTGTGACGGCCCGGCTCCGAGGATCACCGGCGGCGCGCGTCCCGCCGACGTCCGGCACGTCGTCGCCGACCCCGCCCGCGCCGAACGGCTGCTCGGCTTCACCGCGCGAACCGGTTTCGCCGAGGGCATCGCCGGGTTCGCCACCGCTGAGCTGCGGGAACCGGTCGCTTCCTGAAACCGGGAACAGACCGCGCCCCCGCCCGGTTGTCGTTCCCGGCAGAGGAATCGACTTTTTTGGGGGTTTTGGTGGGCATCACCGTCGGAGACATCGAGATCGAAGCGCTCGGGGACGGCCTGATCCGGCTGCCGCTCGCGTTCTTCCCCGGTCTCGACCCCGAAGCCCACCCGGATGTCTTCGACGAGGACGGCACCGTGCACGTCCCGACCGGCGCGTACCTGATCCGCGGCAACGGCCGCACGATCCTCGTCGACACCGGTCTCGGCCCGCGCGAGTTCGCCTTCCCCAAGGGAATGACGCCCGCCAAGGGCGACCCGACCCCGCCGATGGGCACGGGCGGTGACCTCGCGGCCGCGCTGGACAAGGCGGGCTGCCCGATCGACGAGATCGACACCGTCTTCCTCACCCACCTGCACAACGACCACATCGGCTGGATCGCGCCCGAAGGCGACCTGACCTTCCCTGGTGCTCAGGTCGTCTTCGGGCAGCTCGACTGGGAAGCCCTGATCGAGCCCGCCGGGACGGGCGATTGGCCTCGCGTCGGCATGGAGACCGCGCGCGGCGCGGGCCTGACCGAGGCGATCAGCGGCGACGACGTCGAGATCGCGCCGGGCATCGTGGCGCGGCACGCCCCCGGCCACACGCCGGGCCACTACGTCCTCGACATCACCGCGGACGACGAACGCCTGCTGCTGCTCGGCGACGTGCTGCACATGCCCGCGCAGCTGACGGACACGCGGGTGGGTTTCCTCGGCGACATCGACCCGGATCTCGCGCTCCGCACCCGGCTGCGTTTTCTCGCCGAAGCCGAAGAGACCGGCGCGATCATCGCGCCGGCCCACTTCCCGGACATGGGTTTCCTGCGGCTGTGACTACTTGCCGCAGAGCACCTTGTCGGTGAGCATCCCGTCCGCCGCGTAGTACGCCTTTCCCAGGTCCGCGTCGGAGTCGCCGTAGGTCATGGACAGCTCGTAGGTCCTGCTGCCGTCCGGGGTGCTGGCCATCAGTGTCCCGTAGCCGTGGAAACCGCCCATGCCCTTCAAGACGGTGCCGCAGCTCGTTTCCTGGACGTACAGCCCGAGACCGTAGGCGCCCTTCGGGTGCGGCTTGCGCATTTCGGCGAGCAGCGGGGCGGGCAGGAGCTTTCCGCCCAGCAGCGCGGAGAAGAACGTGTGGAGGTCCTCGGTGGTCGAGATCAGGTCACCGGCGCTGGACGCCCAGGACGGGTTCTGCCGGGTGATGTCGACCGTCTTCCACTGTCCGGCCACCTCATACCGGTAGTAGCCGTGGGCGTGCGGCCCGGAGATGCCCGGTCGTGTGCCCGGCGCCTCGGTTTCCCACAGTTTGAGCGGCTTCAAGATCCGCCGGTCGATCTCTTCGCCGTAGGAACGTCCGGTGACCTTCTTGATCAGCAGCCCGGCCAGGACGTAGTTGATGTTCGTGTAGGACCAGTCCGTTCCCGGCGCGAACAGCGGCGGCAGCGCGAGGCCGAACCGCACCAGCTCCTCCGGCCGGTAGGTGTGGAACCGGTTGTCCAGGAATTCCTGACCGCCCAAGGGGATCGAGCCGGTGTAGTCGGCGATCCCGCTGGTGTGCTGCAGCAGCATCCGCACGGTGATCCGCGGGTCGAGGCCGAACTCGGGCAGGTAGCCGGTCACGGGGGAGTCCAGGCCCAGCCTGCCTTCCCCGACGAGCTGCAGCACGACGGTGGACACGAAGGTCTTGGTGTTGCTGCCGATCCGGAACCGCCCGTTCGTCGGCGGCTTCGCGGCCGAGCCCAGTTCACGCACCCCGGCGCTGCCGGTCCACTCGCCCCGCCGGTCGTGCACGCGCAGTTGTGCCCCGGCGAATCCGGAAGCGGCGATCTCCTGGACCATCGCCCGCAGGTCCGGGCGGTCCTGTCCGTCGGCGGCGGCCACTCCGGGCAGGGCCACCCCGGCCAGCAACGCGGCCGCCAAGGCGGTGACCCCCGCCCGCCGGAACATCTTCTTGGCTGTGCTCGCTGAAGTCGTCATGGGAGCAACGATCGCGATCCCCGCTGACACAGCGGTGACACGGCACTGACACGGTCAGGGCATCGCCAACGGCAGCCGGACCTCGAACCGGCAGCCAGGACCGTGGTTGCGGACGCCGATCCGGCCGCGATGGGCCTCGACAAGGCCTTTCGCGATCGCCAGGCCGAGTCCGCCGCCGCTCGCCAAACCGCCTCGTTCGGGTGTCCGCGCCGGTGTCCCGCGGAACGCGACGTCGAAGACACGCCCGATCTCGTCGTCGGGGATCCCGCCGCAGCCGTCGGACACCGCCAGCAGCGCCTCACCGCCTTCGATGCCGATCTGCACCGCGACCGTCCCGTCCGGCGGGGTGTGCCGCACGGCGTTGGACACCAGGTTGCGCACGATCCGCGCCAGCTCCGGGTCACTGCCGGAAACGACCGGCCAGACGTCTGCGTCCTCGACCATCCGCACGCGTTTCTGTTCCGCGAGCGGCGCTTGCGCGGCGACGGCGTCGCTCACGACGTCGCGCAGCGGCACGGCGGCCATGGTCAGTTCCAGCGCGCCCGCGGTGATCCGCGACAGCTCGAACAGGTCGCCGACCATGCCGGACAGCCGCGTGGTCTCGCCGCTGATCCGCCGCGCGTAGCCGGTGATCTCGACGGGTTCGGCGACGACGCCGTCCGCGACGGCCTCGGCCATCGCCTGGATCCCGGCGAGCGGGCTCCGCAGGTCATGGCTGATCCACGCGACCAGTTCGCGCCGTGAC
Organism: Amycolatopsis alba DSM 44262; assembly: GCF_000384215.1. NCBI lineage: Bacteria > Bacillati > Actinomycetota > Actinomycetes > Pseudonocardiales > Pseudonocardiaceae > Amycolatopsis > Amycolatopsis alba. The sequence continues at coordinate 2,695,127 of NZ_KB913032.1, forward strand.
GCCTCGGCCGCGCGTTCCCGTTCCCGCGCCTCGCGCTCCCACACGCTGCGCCGCGCGATCATGCGCCCGAGCACGAGCGCCGCCGGCACGGTCACCAGCGCGACCAGCAGGCAGACCAGCGTCATCGTGGTCAGCGCGGGGGTGAACATGAACCCGCTGATCCCGAGCACGGCGATCAGCGTCGCGAGCACCGGGATCAGCACGAGGATCGTCATCGTCCCGGCCAGCGAACCGCGCCTGAGCAGGTACAACGCCAGCCAGCCGAGCAGCACCACCGGCACCGCGAACATCAGCGCGAACGGCAGGATGTGCCAGGCGTGCGCCAGCATCTCGCCGAGCGACTCGCCGGAGCCGATCACGGCCGCACCGGGTCGTACCGGTAGCCGACGCCCCACACGGTGGCGACGCGGACGGGTTTGGCCGGGTTCCGCTCGATCTTCTCCCGCAACCGTCTCACGTGGACGGTCACCGTGGACTGGTCGCCGAAGTCCCAGCCCCAGACCTTCTCCAGCAGATCCGCGCGGGAGAACGCCACACCGGGATGGGTGAGGAAGAACGCCAGCAGATCGAATTCCCGGCTCGTCAAGGGAAGTTCGGCGCCGCCGAGGGTCGCCTGCCGCGCGGTCATCTGCAAGGTGAGGTTCCCGTCGGTGATCCGGCGCGCCGCCGGTTCCGTCCGCGGCATCCGCGCCCGCCGTAGCACCGAAGCGACGCGCAACGCGAGTTCCTTGGGACTGAAGGGTTTCGTGACGTAATCGTCGGCACCGAGCTGGAGTCCGGCGATCCGGTTCTCCTCCTCGCCGAGCGCGGTCAGCATGACGACCGGCACCTGGCTCACCTGCCGCAGCCGACGGCACACCTCGAGCCCGTTGAGCCCCGGCATCATGACGTCGAGGACCACCAGGTCCGGGCCGGTCTCGGAGAACAGCCGCAGCCCTTCGGTGCCGTCCCCGGCGACGTCGACCTCGAAGCCCGCGACCTCCAGGTATCGCCGGACGACGTCCCGGACGGTCTCGTCGTCGTCGACCACGAGCACCCGGCCCTGCTCTGTCATACCGCCCACCTCACCAGCTCGTCAGCACCAGATGGTTCACTACCAGCGCCGTGGCCGCCGACGCGGCGAGCCACCACCGCCGTCCCGCCGACGGCAGCAGCGCCACCGCGGGCAGCAGCCACACCTCGAACGGTAGCCAGATGCGTTCGACCTCCGCCTTCGACAGGCCGGACAGGTCGGCGAAAGCGATCGTCAGCGCCGCGGCCAGCACGATCAGGGTGACCGGGTCGCGGAACGACCGTTTCGGCTCGGCCAGGAACGCCGCCCCGGTCCGCCTGGTCCCGGCGACCACGGCCGGGCCGACCGCGATCAGCACCGCCGCGATGTCCGCCCACACCCAGTAGGAGTACGGGCGCAGCGTCGCGATCCCCTGGTAGTAGCGCTCGACCACCAGGTGATAGCCGTCGAGCCACCAGAACCCGCTCAGCGCGAACGCCACGACGACCACCACGACTCCCGCCGACGCGAAGAGCAGGATCCGCCACTCGCGGGTCAGCAGGACGACGGCGAGCACGAGCACGCCCAGCAGGACGAGGCCGTATGAGAGAAAGAGCCCGAACCCGAGCAGCAGACCGCCGGGGAACGCGAGGATCCGCCGTCGCGTCGCGAGCGCCAGCAGCGCGATCCCGGTCGCCGTCACCCCCGCGAACAACCCGTCCGCCGAGACACCGATCCAGATCGCGCCAGGGGTCAGGACGGCGAACGGCAGGACCGTCCTCGCCGCGTCCTGTCTGCCCAGCGCGGAAAGCGTCACCGGTACCGCGACGACGGCCAGGCAGCCGACGAGCACGACGAGCGTCGACGCCCAGGCCCCGCCGTGCAGGCCGAGCCGGTCGAGCCAGACGAAGACCAGCGTCGCGCCCGGCGGATGCCCGGAGACGTGCGTCGTCCACGAGTCCGGCTGGTAATCCAGGATGCGCGAGGAGAACTCGCTCAGCATCTTCGGGATGTCGGTGATCCCCGGTACCTCGTGCAGGTACTCGTGTTCCGTGGTGAGCCTGCCGGTGAAGCCGCGCGTCCAGCCGTCGATCATCGCCAGCGAGAACGTCCACGCCAGCGCGGTCACGTAACCGAGCGCGAGCAGCGGCCGCCACCGCAGCCGGGCGGCGAGCAAGGGACCTTTGGTGACGACCAGGAGCGCGAGGACGACGGCGGCGACCGAACCCGGCCCGACATGCGGCAGCCACAGCCCGAACAGCGGCGGCGCGAACGCGTAGATCACCACGCCGGAACCGGGGCGGTTGTAGTAGAGGCCGACGGCGATCGCGGCGGCGACCACGAGCATCGCCAGCGCGACGGCGATCAGGTCGGCCCGGCGGCCGGTACGTGTGGTGACAGTGGACATCACCGGCACCATAACCCCGCTCCCGCCGCCAGGCGGCTTCGAGGAGCGGTCCGTCAGAACTCGGTAAGAACTTCGACGACGTCAGGATTCGGTAAGCACGGCAAGGGTTTTCGTCCGTCCATTACGGACCTAGCGTGCGATGGGTGAACGATGACCAGGTTGACGTCGTGCTTCCCTGTCTCGACGAGGCCGGTGCCCTGCCAGGGGTACTGGCGGCCCTGCCCGCACACTACCGGGCGATCGTGGTCGACAACGGTTCGAGCGACGGTTCCGCCGGGATCGCGGCCGGGCTCGGGGCGAAGGTCGTCCACGAACCCAAGCGCGGTTACGGCGCCGCGGTGCACACCGGGCTGGAGGCGGCCACGGCGGACGTCGTCTGTTTCGCCGACGCCGACGGTTCGCTGGACCTCGCCGAGCTGCCGATGCTGGTGCGCGGGCTCGCCGGCGCCGACATGGCTGTCGGGCGCCGGGTGCCGAACGGCCGGAACGTCTGGCCGTGGCACGCGAGAGCGGGCAACGCGCTGATCTCGTCCCTGTTGCGGTACAAGGGATTTCCGGTCCACGACATCGCACCGCTGCGGGCCGTCCGGCGTCAGGCGCTGCTCGATCTCGACGTCACCGACCGCGCCTTCGGTTACCCGCTCGAACTGCTGATCAAGGCGCGGCGCGCGGACTGGCAGATCGCCGAGTTCGACGTCTCCTACGGCGAGCGAGCCAAGGGCACGAAGTCGAAGGTCTCCGGCTCGCTGCGCGGAACCCTGCGCGCGGCAAGGGATTTCGGGCGGGTGCTGAGCCGATGACCTTCTGCCTGCTGATCGTCGCCAAGGCGCCCGTGCCTGGTTTCGCGAAGACGCGGCTCTGCCCGCCCGCGACCCCGGACCAGGCCGCCGGGATCGCGGCCGCTTCACTGCTCGACACCCTCGACGCCGCCGTGCGAACTCCGGGAGCACGCGTGGTCGTCGCACTGACTGGCGACCTCGGCAAAGCGAAACACCGTGAGGAGATCGCCGCCGCACTCCGGAAAACGGAGGTGATCCCCCAGCGCGGCGAAGGTTTCGACGTCCGTCTCGCCAACGCCCACGCCGACGCGTGCCGTCCTGGGGAGCCGGTGCTGCAGATCGGCATGGACACCCCGCAGGTCACCCCGGCACTCCTGGCCGAATCCGCGAACCGGACCGGAGAGTGTGCCCTCGGCCTCGCGGAAGACGGCGGCTGGTGGGCGCTCGGGCTCAGGGATCCGCTGCACGCCAAGGCCCTCGCCGGGGTCCCGATGTCCCGCGAAGACACCGGTCACCAGACTTTGCGCGCACTGGCCGACGTCGGCTTGCGCCCCGGCATCCTGCCCACACTGTCCGATGTGGACACGATGGCGGACGCGCGCCGGGTCGCGGCGCTTCAGCCGGTGAGCCGGTTCGCCCGAGCGGTGGCCGAAGTCCGGTGACCGCCTTCGACCGCGGCCTGCTCGGCCACCGCTGCTGGCTGGAACTGGCGACCGGCGAGCGCGTCGACCTGCCGGTGGACCGCTGGACGGCCATCCCTTGCGAGGGCGACGACGTCCTCCTCGACGCCTGTGACGGCCCGACCCTCGACGTCGGCTGCGGTCCCGGCAGGCTCACCGCCGCGCTGTCCGAACGCGGTGTCGCCTCGCTCGGCGTCGACATCTCGGCCACCGCCGTGCGGCTCACGCACGCGCGGGGCGCCGCCGCGCTCCGCCGCGACGTCTTCGACCGGCTTCCCGGCGAAGGACGGTGGCGGCATGTCTTGCTCGCCGACGGGAACATCGGCATCGGCGGTGACCCGCTCCGGCTACTGACGCGGATGGCGGAACTGATCGGCGACGGCGGCACGGTGCTCGTCGAACTCGACCCGCCCGGTTGCGGTGTCCGCCAGGACCAAGTCCGGCTGGGGCCTGGCGGCGACAGCTGGTTCACCTGGGCCTGGGTCGGCGTCGAAGCGATCGCCGGGCTCGCCGCCCGCACCGCGTTCCGGGTCGCCTGGGAAACCCGCCGCGGCCACCGCTGGTTCGCCTGCCTGGAGAGAGCATGAACGCGACCTCGGAGCGGGTGACGTCCCAGATCGGGCTCGCCCTCGCCGTCACCTTCACCCTGTGCTTCGTCACCGGCCTGATCAGCCATTTCATCCAGCATCCGCCGTCGTGGTTCGGCTGGCCGAGCCGCCCGGTCTGGCTGTACCGGGTCACCCAGGGCACGCACGTGATCTCCGGGATCGCGTCGATTCCCTTGCTGCTGGCCAAACTCTGGAGCGTCTATCCGAAACTGTTCGAGCGCCCGGTGATCCGTTCCCTGCCGCACGCACTGGAGCGCCTGTCGATCCTGGTGCTGTCCGCGGCCGTGTTCTTCGAACTCACCACCGGCCTGTTCAACGTCGCGCAGAACTATCCGTGGACGTTCTACTTCCCGCAACTGCACTACGCCCTCGCATGGGTGGCGATCGGCTCGATCCTGGTGCACATCGCGGTGAAACTCCCGATCGTCCGCCGCTCGGTCACCCTGGCGCCCGAGCCCTCGCGGCGTGCCTTCCTCCGCACGACGTGGCTGGCCGCGGGAGTCGCCGTCGTGGCGACGGCAGGGGCGACCGTTCCGGTGCTGCGCCCCGTTTCCGGGCTGTCCTGGCGGAGCGGCAAAGGTCCGCAGGGCCTGCCGGTGAACCGGACCGCCGCGGCGGCCGGTGTCCTGGACATGGCGAAAGACCCCGACTGGCGGCTGTCCGTGGTGACCCCGAAGGGCACGAAGACCTACTCGCTGGACGAACTCCGCGCGCTCCCCAGGACTTCGGCCGAACTGCCGATCGCCTGTGTGGAGGGCTGGAGTCAATCCGCGCGGTGGAGCGGCGTCTCACTGCCGGAGCTGTTGCGGCACGCCGGAAGCGCGCCGGGGACCCCGGTCCGCGTGTTCTCGCTGGAGAAGGCCGGGCCCTACGGGATCAGCGACCTGCCCGCCGAGCACACCGCGGACGACCTCACCCTGCTGGCGCTGGAACTCAACGGGGAAGTGCTCGACGCCGACCACGGCTTCCCCTGCCGGATCATCGCCCCGAACCGGCCCGGCGTACTGCAGACGAAATGGGTCACCCGATTGGAGACGCGGTGAAAACGCTACGGCTGCTGCTGTTCCTGCCCGGTCTCGGCGCGCTCGCCTGGGGCGCGGTGCTCTTCGCCGAATACGCCTTTCCGCTGCGCCCGGACGTCTTCGGGACCCTCGGCTGGCTCGCCGGCGGCCCGCTGGCACACGACCTGCTGCTCGCGCCGCTGGTCGGCGCCGCAGGGTTCGCCCTGAGCAGGTTCCTCCCGGAACGCTGGCAGACACCGGTCAAAACGGGCGCTGTCCTCACCGGTGTGCTGACGCTGCTCGCGTTCCCGTTGCTGTGGCGGCCGTTCGGCGGCGCGGAGAACCCCGGTCTGCATGACGCTGACACCGTCACCGGCCTGCTCGTCACCCTCGCGGTCGTCTGGCTCGGCGTTCTCGTGTTCGCGCTCCTCCCCCGAAAAGCGCGGTAAAAAGGGGCCGTGAGTGGCGATTCGGCTCACCCCGCGCGCCCGCGTGCCGACTTCGGGTGTCGCGAAAGCCACTTTCGCGACATCTGATGCCCTGAAAGTGGCTTTCGCGACGTGCTTGCGCATCCGCTAGCACCCTGCCCGCGCGCGGGGCTGCGAGAGCTTTGCGCCAACGACCGGGCCGATCACGGCGTTATTGGCGGGGTTCGGTGGGCTCGGTGTCGTGTCCTGTCATGAAGGGAACCTTCCCCGCATGCGATACGGCGAAAGTCCCCATCAGCCCGACACGTTCGCCTTACCCCTTGATAAAAGGGCCACGCGCGACCGGGATTGGCAGCCGGTCGCGCGTGGCCTCTGGTTCCGGCCCGCTGGGGGTTCGAGCCGGGGTTTGGTCTCGGCCGCGCACTGCGGCCGAGCGTCTGTACGGAACTAGTTGGGGGTGACGGGCTGGCCGCCGAGGGTCACCTCGACCACCTTGTCACCGCTGAGGGTGAACTTGACCTTGTCGTTCGGCGCCCTGGTGCGGATCTCGGCGACGAGCGCGTCCGCGTTGGGGATCGCCCGGTCGTCCAGCTTCGTCACGACGTCACCGGATTTGAGGCCCGCCTTCTCCGCGGGGCTGCCCGGCGAGATCTCACCGAGCTGCGCGCCACCCGTCGGCGCCGTCTGCACTCGCGCGCCGATGAAGGTCTGCGTCGCCTGGCCGGTGTTGATGATGTCATCGGCCGTGCGGCGTGCCTGGTCGATCGGGATCGCGAAGCCGATGCCGACGTTGCCGCCGCTCTCGCCGCCCTGGCCCTGCGCGGACTTCGGGCTGTAGATCGCCGAGTTGATGCCGATGACCTGGCCCGCCATGTTCGCGAGCGGGCCGCCGGAGTTACCGGGGTTGATCGCCGCGTCGGTCTGCACCGCCGACATCACCGTGGTCTGGTCTCCGCCGCCACCGGCGCTCACCGGCCGGTTCAGCGCGCTGACGATCCCCGAGGTGACCGTGCCCGCCAGCTCGAACGGCGAGCCGATGGCGACCACCGGCTGCCCGACCCGCAGGTCGTCGGACCGGCCGAGCTCGACCGGGGTCAGGCCGCTGACGCCGCTGACCTTCACCACGGCGATGTCCGTCGTGGGGTCGCGGCCGACGACGGTCGCCGTGCCCTTCTTGCCGTCCTGGAACACCGCCTGGATCTGCCCGCCGGCGGCGGCGACCTCGACGACGTGGTTGTTGGTCAGCACGTAGCCGTCGGTGCTGAGCACGAAACCGGAGCCCTCGCCCGCACCCGACCGGCCGGAAACCTGCAGCTCGACCACGCTCGGCGACAGCTTCTGCGCCACCGACTCGACCGAACCGGCAGGCAGGTTGCCCGTCTGCTGGGCCGGTTTCGGCGCGTCGAGCGCGTTCACCGAAGAGCCGCCGGACGCGTCACCGGTCAGGAAACCGACCGTGCCGCCCGCGACGCCGCCGACCACCAGCGCGATCGCCGCGACACCGGCGAGCAGCTTGCCCGAGGTGGACTTCTGCGCCTGCCGCTGCTGCGGGACCGCGTACACCGAAGGACCCGGCTGGGTGAACGGCTGACCGGGGATCTGGTGTCCCTGGGTGTACGGGCTCTGCGCCTGCTGGGCCTGGTGCTGGTGCTCCTGGGCCTGCGGCTGCTGGGTCTGGGGTGACCACGGGTTGTACTGCTGTTCCGGGGTGTAGGCCTGCTGCGCTCCGGTGTGCGGAGTGGCATGGCCGCCGAGGCCGGTCGCGTCAGGCTGCTGCGGCGCAGGCTGTGCGGCCCAGCTCGCGCTCTGCTCCGCGTCCGGCTGCGTGCCGGCGGGCCGCGCCTTCTCGGCGTCCTGGCCGCTGGGGTCGTTCTCGGTCATGTCTTCACCTTGCAAGATGGTCCTGAGAAGTTCCTGAGCCAAAGCTGTGCATCGCACATGAGTATGGCCCCGTCAGGGGGTGGCGCGCAGCCTGTCCGCGATCTGCTCGGGGGTTGCGTCGTTGATCCACACGGCCATCCCGGACTCCGACCCGGCCAGGTATTTCAGCTTGTCCTTGGACCGCAGGACCGAGAACACCTCCAGGTACAGCCAGCCGAGCTCGCGATCGCGTTTGGCGGGCGCCTGGTTCCAGGCCGCGATGTAGGGCAAAGGCCGGTCGTAGAGCCCGTCGCAGCGGCGAAGGACTTCGAGGTAGACGTCGGAGAAGTCGTCACGCTCGGCGTCCGACAGCGCGGGGATGTCGGGCACCTGGCGATGCGGCACGATCTGGACCTGCACCGGCCAGCGCGCGGCGGGCGGCACGAACGCCGTCCAGTGCTCGCCCGCGACCACGACCCGCGCACCGGATTCCCGCTCGGCGGCCAGGACGTCCCCCATCACCGGACGGCCGTGTTCGGCCTCGTAGGCGCGAGCGACCTCCAGCATCCGCTCGGTCTTCGGCGTGACGAACGGGTAGCCGTAGATCTGACCGTGCGGGTGATGCAGGGTCACGCCGATCTCTTCACCGCGGTTCTCGAACGGGAAGACCTGCTCGACACCGTCCATCGCGGAAAGTTCGGCGGTGCGGTCGGCCCAGGCGTCGACGACCGCGCGGACCTGCTTCGCGGTCAGCCCGGCGAAAGAACCGTCGTGGTCGCTGGTGAAACAGACGACCTCGCAGCGGCCGACGCCCGGCGCGATCGGCACCAGGCCCGCGCCGTCCACTGTGGACGAATCGCCGATGACAGTGCGGGAGAAGGAAGGGAAGCGGTTCTCGAACACCGCGACGTCGTAATCCGGCTCCGGGATCTCGCTGGGCTTACCGGGTTTCGTGGGGCACAGCGGGCACAGGTCGGCGGGCGGTTTGTAGGTCCGTGTCTGCCGATGCGCGGCCATCGCCACCCACTCGCCGGTCAGCGGGTCACGCCGGATCTCCGACGCCGCCGCGACCTGAGGCAGGTCTCGCGTGTCCTCGGCGGTGCGGTCGGGTGCGCCGGGCGAGTCGAAATAGATGATCTCCCGGCCGTCGGCCAGGTGCCTAACCGTGCGCTTCACGCTTCTTCAGCCTCAGCCGTCTCCGCCGTTTCGGCGATCATCAGCTCACCCGACTGCTCGGTGAGCGTTTCCCTTGCATTGTCGGACAACCCGTCGTCCGTGACGACGACGTCGGCCTCTTCGAGCCCGGCGATGGTGGAGATGCCGACGATGCCCCACTTGGTGTGGTCGGCCAGGACGACCAGCTTGCGGCCCGCTTCGACGAGCGCGCGGTCGGTCTCGGATTCGGTGAGGTTCGGCGTGGTGAAACCGGGGCCGTCGGCCATCCCGTGCACACCGAGGAAGACGACGTCCAGGTGCAGCGACCGCAGGCTCTGCACGGCGACCGGCCCGACGAGGGCGTCCGACGGGGTGCGGACGCCGCCGGTGAGGACCACCGTGCGATCCGGCTGGTTCGCGCCGCGCAGTACGTCGGCGACCTGGATGGAGTTCGTGACGATCGTCAGGCCGGGGACCTCGTCGAGCGCCCTGGCCAGCGTCCAGGTGGTGGTGCCCGCGGAGATGCCGATCGCGGTGCCCGGCCGGACCAGCCCGGCGGCGAGGGCGGCGATGGCCTCCTTTTGAGCACGCTGGCGCACGGATTTCGCCTCGAACCCCGGCTCGTCGGTGCTCTTGCCGACGATGGAGGTGGCGCCGCCGTAGACCTTCTCGACCAGTCCCCGGCCGGCGAGCACGTCGAGGTCGCGGCGCACCGTCATATCGGAAACGCCGAGCCTGGTGACGAGGTCGCTGACCCGGACCGCCCCGGTCCGGCGTGCCTCCTCGAGGATCACCGCCTGTCGCTGCCGCGCGAGCACGAAGCCTCCGATGACTATACTGGATCAACTACACAAAATCCTACACGATCAAACATGGCGCGACGAGCCGCTGGCCCGTTTCTGGGCGGCCGCGCTCGACGGCTACGAAGTCGCACCCTATGACGAAGAAAGAGCTTGAGCGCCTTCGCTCGTTCGGCTTTTCCAGCCCCGAGGAAGACCCTTCGGTCTTGGTCGAAGCGGAATCGGGCCCGCGACTCTTTTTCAACCGCCGACCCGAAGGAAACGAGTTCTGTCTCGTTACTCCGCGGGGGTCTCTTCGGCCTGCTTGACGCCGTCGATCGGGACGCCGCGGAAGCTGAGCACGAAGAGTGCCACGGCTCCGAAGAAGAGCGCGATGTCGGCGACGTTTCCGACGAACCAGCCGTTGTAGTCGATGAAGTCGACGACATGACCGCGGGCGAAGCCGGGCTCGCGGAACAGGCGGTCGCCCAGATGCGTCGTCGCGCCGCCGAGCAGAAGGCCGAGCGAGATCGCCCAGCCCGCCGAACGGACCTTGCGCGAGATCCACAGCAGCGCGACCACCGCGACCGCGGCCAGGATCGCGAAAATCCAGGTGGACCCCGAGCCCAGCGAGAACGCCGCGCCAGGGTTGTAGAGCAGCCGGAACCGGATGAAGTCGCCGATCACCGGGATCGGCGCGCGATCGGTGAGGGCGTCGACGGCCCACCATTTGGTCAGCTGGTCGGCGGCCAGCAGCACCGCGGCCACCAGCAGGGTCCACAGCAGACGGCGGGGCGGCATCTCAGGCGCGTTCTCGGTGCTCATCACCCGTCAGCGTAATGGCGAGCGCGTTGAGCGCGGCGGGGAAGCCCACGTAGACGGCGAGATGCAGGATCGCCTCGACAGCCTCCCTGAGCTCCCCTGCGTCCCTCGCTTCCTGGAGGACGTCGGCCAGCTCCGGCGCGACGCCGCCCTTCGCCGCGTACACCGCGATCCGCTTGAGCCGCCGGGTCGTTTCGTCGTCCTGCTCCAGGTCGCCGCCGACGTTCACCACGGCGGCACGGTGGAACGCGAGCTGCGCCTCCGCGTAGCCCAAGGCCTCCAGCGCGGCGACCGTCACCAGTTGCCGCTGCGCCAGAGAAAGCCCCGGCCGCTGGTAGACGCCGCCGTAGACGAAGGCGACGGCCTCCTTGCCGTAGTCCGCCGCCTGAACGGCGTCGAACAGCTCCAGCACAGCGGGATCCTCGACGCCGCCGAGAAGCCGGAGCAGCTCGAGCCCCTTGTCGTAATCACCCATCAGGCAGGGGCGCCTGGAAGCCGCAAGGTCATCAGCGCGCCGCCCGCGGGAGCGCGTCCCGCGTAGACGTCGCCGCCGTGCCGCTGCGCCGCGTGCTGGACGATCGCCAAGCCGAGCCCGGAACCGGGCAGCGTCCGCGCCTCGGACGAGCGGTAGAAGCGGTCGAACACCTTCGGCAGGTCCTCGTCGGCGATCCCCGGCCCGGCGTCCTCGACCTCCAGAACCGCGGTGCCGTCGCCGACCGGGTACAGCCGGACCCCGACCGTCGATCCTTCCGGCGAGAACTTCACCGCGTTGTCCAGCAGGTTCAGCACCGCGCGTTCCAGCGCGCTGGTGTCGCCGGTCAGCACCCACGGCTGGAGCGAGACGTCGAACTCGATCTCGCCCGCGCGGCGGCGCGCCCTGTCCAGCGCGCGCTCGACGACGTCGACCATCTCGACCCGCTCGTGCTCGATCCGCGGCTCGTCCTGGCGCGCGAGCTCGACGAGGTCGCCGATCAGCTGGGTCAGCTCGTCGAGCTGGCCGCGGATGTCGGCCTCGATGTCGCTGCGGTCCTCGTCGGACAGCGTCCGCGCGCCCGGCCTGCTCGCGGACAGCAGCAGCTCGAGGTTGGTGCGCAGCGACGTCAGCGGGGTCCGGAGTTCGTGACCGGCGTCCGCGACGAGCTGCCGTTGCCGTTCCTGCGATTCGGCGACCGTGCCCAGCATCGTGTTGAAACTCTGGGTGAGGCGGGCGAGTTCGTCGTCGCCGCTGACCGGGATCGGCCGCAGGTCACCGGTGGTGGCGACGCGTTCCGCCGCCGACGTCAGCCGGTCGACCGGCCTCAGGCCCGCTCTCGCGACGGCGGTCCCCGCGGCCGCGGCGACCAGGATCCCGGCGCCGCCGATCAGGAAGAGGACCACCGAAAGCTCGTTCAGGGTGCGCTTGGTCGGGCCGAGCGACTGGGCGAGCACCATCGCCTGCCCCGCGCCCTGCGGGAGGGCCACGACGCGGCTGTCGGTCTTCGGGTCCGTGCGCAGCGACAACGCCTTGTCCCCGGAGGCGACCGCGATCTCGTCCTCGCCGTACGGCGGACGGCTCCCGGACTGCGGATAGGTCAGCCGGACCTTTTCCCCGACCGTCAGCTGGCCGATCTGCAGGTCCGCGCTGGCGAGGAAGGCGCCGGGTACCTGCTGCAGTTCGGTCTGCACCTGCGGTGAATCGACCGCGGCCTGCGCGCGGGCGAGGAGGTTGTCGTCCACCTGCTGGTAGAGGTTGTCGCGCACGACGAGGTACGCGCCGAGGGACACCAGCGCCACCGCGCCCGCGACCGAAGCGGCCGCGAGCAGCGTCACCCGGCCGCGGAGCGAGAACCGCCGCGTGCCCCAGCGGTCGCCGCGCGGATCCTTTTCGGACGCGTCGACGACTTGGACCGGCTCGGTCACGGCGGGGTTTCCCTCAGCACGTAGCCCACTCCCCGCACCGTGTGGATCAGCCTCGGTTCGTTCCCAGCCTCGGTCTTTCGGCGCAAATAGCCGACGTAGACCTCCAGCGCGTTGCCCGACGTCGGGAAGTCGTATCCCCATACTTCCTCCAGGATCCGGCTACGGGTCAAGACGTGTTTCGGGTACGAGAGGAACAGTTCGAGGAGGGCGAACTCGGTCCTCGTCAGGCTGATCTCCCGGCCTGCCCGGCGCACCTCACGCGTCCCGGGGTCCAAGGTGAGATCCGCGAACGACAGGATCTCGGCGTTCTGCCCCGCCTGCGGATCCGGGATCGCACGACGCAGAAGCGCCCGAAGGCGCGCGAGGAGCTCTTCGAGCGCGAAGGGCTTCGGCAGGTAGTCGTCGGCGCCGGCGTCGAGGCCGGACACCCGGTCGGACACGGTGTCCCGCGCGGTGAGGACGAGAATCGGCAGGTCGTCACCGGTGCTTCGCAGGCGTCGGGCGACCTCCAGGCCGTCGAGCCGCGGCATCATCACGTCGAGGACCATCGCGTCGGGTCTGTTGGCGATGATCGCTTCCAAGGCCTGCGCGCCGTCCCCGGCCAGTTCCACCTGGTACCCGTTGAACTCAAGGGATCGCCTGAGTGATTCACGGACGGCCCTGTCGTCGTCCACTACGAGGATGCGCATGACGACAGTCTTACGCAGAGTGCTGAGACTCGCCTAAGAACACACACAGAACAAACAAAGAGACTTCGGCAGTCCACAAGACGTTTCAGCCGGTCTCGGGCCCTTTCGCAACGGGTGCGTTCCATCTGCGCCACAAAGCGAGCATTCGGACCCCCACCACGACGGCAGCTGCTACCACCGTCACCGCCCCCGGCGGCAGTCGCAGAGAGTGACCGATCACGACGAGCACGGCCCCCGCGAGAGCGGCGACCGCGTAGATCTCCTTCCGCAGCACGAGCGGGATTTCCCGAAGGAGAAGATCACGCACCGCACCGCCTCCGATACCCGTCGTCATCCCGATCAGGCACGCCGCGTAGGGGGTGGCGCCCGCGTTCAACGCGATCGTGGTCCCCGCCGTCGCGAACACCCCGAGCCCGAGCGCGTCCGCGAGCAGCACGGCGCGCCGCAGCTTCGCGATCTGCGGATGGAAGACGAACACGAGCAGCGCCGTCCCGCCGCACACCGCGAGATAAGGCCAGGTCCGCAGCGTGGTGGGCGGCGTGATCCCGAGCAGGACGTCACGGATGACCCCGCCGCCGAGTGCCGTGGTCAACCCGACGACGACCACCCCGAACACGTCCAACCTGGACCGCACCGCCGCGAGCGCCCCCGAAGCGGCGAACGCGATCAAGCCGAGGAACTCGAGCGCGGTGAGGATCATTACTGGTCGAGCAGGCCACCGCGGTAGGCCAGCAGCGCGGCCTGCACCCGGTTCGCCGCGCCGATCTTGGACAGGACGGCCGAGACGTAGCCCTTGACCGTGGCCTCGGACAGGTGCAGGCGCCCGCCGATCTCCGCGTTGGACAGTCCCTGGCCGATCAGCCCGACGACCTCACGCTCCCGTTCGGACAGCGACGCGAGCAGCTTGCGTGCCGGCTGCGCCGCCCGCTGCTCGTCCCGATGCGACTGGACCATGCGCGCCGCGACCCCCGGATCGAGCACCGCGCCACCCCTGGCGAGGTCTCGGACGGCCCTCAGCAGCGCCGCCGGGTCGATGTCCTTCAGGAGGAAGCCGTTGGCCCCGAGCCTGAGCGCGAGACTGACGTAGTCGTCGATGTCGAACGTGGTCAACATGGCCACCGTCGGCGGATCAGGCAACGCGAGAATGGCCCTCAGCGCGCGAATGCCGTCGTCAGGCGCCCGCATCTTGATGTCGAGCAACGCGACGTCAGGGTGGTACCGCCGGGCGACCTCGACAGCTGATCTCCCGTCGCTCGCCTCGCCCACGATCTCGATGTCGGCAGCGCCGGACATCATGGCACGCAGGCCCGAACGGACCAGTTCCTCGTCGTCGGCGAACATGAGCTTGATCAACGAAGCCCTCCGGCAGCCGGGGGAGCGGCGTCTCGCGTCCCGTTAACGAAGATTACCTACTGTTGTTCAGGGTTTCGAAACCAGACACGTACGAGTGACCCCTGCGGGTCATCTGTGTCGATCTAGCTCTCGATTCAGACCCTGTTTCCTGGGTGTGAGTGTGCGTGCTCGGGGACGGATCCGCAGGTCGAGTGTCACTAGGCGGTCAGTGTCCGGTTCTCGCCTTGATCCCTTCGGGGGTTGGGTGCACAACCGCCGTTCGGGTCATTCCGGGCTTTCACCGGCCTGGCCGCTTGCTCTCCTCAGGGGCGCCTTCGCCCTCCTGTGCTGCTACGCGTAGCTACGCGCTAGGCTGTGCCTGGCAGTACATGCCCTCGTAGCTCAGGGGATAGAGCACCGCTCTCCTAAAGCGGGTGTCGCAGGTTCGAATCCTGCCGGGGGCACTCTTCGGGATCACGGACTCGAAGGGAGTCGGCAGCTCTAAGGTCGCTTCGCGATACAACCAGCTCAGCGATCACTGAAGAGATCATCTCCATGATCGGGCTTGGGCATCCTTTTCGCTGCTTCCGGAGCGGGTGACACCCCAGATGACACGAGATCCTCAACCGTGATCAGCGGTCCAGCCGCGATCTTCGCCAAAAGGGCGTCTTGACTCGGCTCCAAGGCTACGCAGCACCCCAGCACGTTCAGCAAATCAAGTAGCTCAGTGGTCATGGCTGGCGTCCAATGAGTGGCAACGATGTCGTTGAGCGGAGACGAGCGGGTTCCGTCCGGCTTTCGCTTGCGATAACCGAACCAATGCTTCAGGACCGGCATACCTGCGACTTCGAAAGCCATCATTTCGGGGGAGACCGGCGCGATTACACCCTCTCCGATATGAAGCGTACGGTTCAAGTCATCATACTGAAGTTTCTCGGGCATTCGTTCTGGCAAGTCAGATATTCCGAGTTGCACGACCGGCCGATCCGCTTCCATACGCGGCACCCCTTCAGGACGGCCCGCCTCAGGATCAGCGCATCGCTCCCCATAGGTGTGCAACCACAGCACCTCGCGCCCCAATTTCACTGCCGCCCGCCAAAGAGCGCGACTGCTCGTGAGCGGTACACGCACGCCGGGGCGCTTGAGTTCGTCCCTGTAGCGTCTGGTGAAACCCCCATGCCCAGTGATAGCGGCCAGGTAGGCTACTAGGTCTTCGGCCAGTATTGAACATTTCAGCCGGGCGGATAGGTATCCAAGCAGTCCAGGACTTACGTTGACCGCAGTCCCCCGTGCATCGCGGTACAGCGGAAGAACCCGCCCGCCACGGCCAGAATGAAAGTGCATGTCCGGAATCAGGGCCGAGAAGACCAATCCCGGTCCAGACGCTATAGGATGCGCGTGCTGTTCGACAACAAAAATCTGCTTACTAGAGTGGGTGTACCATAACGGCGGCCTCGGCCTGTCATGAACCCTGCAATCCGAAATCACCCACTTGCGATCGAAGGACCTGTGCGCGACCTGACACAAAGGAGCACGCGTACCGGACTCGGCGCCAAGGGTACCGACATGCTTGGCCATCCCTGGCGTCTGCGCCTTCTCGACGTTTACCCTGCTATCACCCGTCTCCTTCAAGAGAGCCGCCTTCTCGGGCCGCGACGCAGCGATCAACGTCACCCAACGCTTGCGTAAAGTCTCGGGCTCCGGCGCATACACCCATGTTCGGTTTGGCTTCACTCCGGGTAAAGCCCATGGCATCAGATCAATGACAGAAGGCATGGACGACCAGGTATCAGACTCGCCGATGTCGAACGGCGCAGCCCAATCATCTACACATTCCTGCCATCGAGGATCGTCTATACCCAAACTCTCCAGGGCCTCAGCCTTGACACTTACATCACCCTCGACACGAATTCGATGCACTCGCGCGGCCTTACCTGGCTCCGGACCGCCTCGACGGATGAACACCGCGACGCAGATCGGCTGCTGATTCGGGCGAAAGAACCTGGTTTTCATAGGCGGTTGATGCCCCTCAGGGGTGAGATCGACGATCCATCCCTCGTCAGCCGTCCGGCGAAGATACTCACGCATCCCGACAAAGCCAGGACCAGCCAGAAAACTGGCGGAACAAACGAAGGCGACGACCCCCGATGGATGTCCAGGATGTGCGTCGAACGCCTTCCAAGTCGCCCAGCGCCAGAAATAGATGTATTTGTTGGACAGTACATATTCATGACGCCCGTTCCCGATCTTCCGGAAGGCCTTGAGGCCCGGAGCGTCCTTGCCAACCCCAGAATCCTCGATCCATGGGGCAGTACCACCGGCCTTGTCACCATAAGGCGGATTCCCAAGCACCACCATCACGGGCTCCTCGCGCTTAACCTGGTTGGCTCCCCGTCGAGACCGATCTATCGCCTCGTACATCTTTCCCAACGGCAGCGTCTGCGCGTCAGGGTCATCCAAAGTATCGGCAAGGAACCTACGTTCGCCATGAGGGACCTCGGATCGATGACGCTTCTTCAACAAACTGTGCACTCGTAATTCAGCGACCGCGTACGGAGCCGCTTGGTTTTCGAAACCGATCAGCCTCGTTGCTAGTTCACGTAGATGCGGAGCGACCGCGCCCGGCCCCTCTTCGATCTCGACGGTCGCCGCAACCGTATTGACGACCTCGGCCAGAAAACTTCCGGTTCCCATCGCCGGGTCGACCACGATCACATCTCGTTCGGCAAACCCCAATCGACGGCCAAGCCGTTTTTGCAGCACCTCGTCAACGAACCGAGTCGTGAACGACACCAAAGCTGCCGGAGTGTAGTAGACCCCACTTTTTCGACGCAATGCAGGGTCGTAGTTATCGAGAAAGTTCTCGTACAACATCGAGTAAGAATCGTCCGGAAATTCTCCCCAGTCGACAACACTCAATACCCTGATCATTGTCGTGAGTGCAATGCTCAACTCATCTTCCGGCTGATCGGTGAGCACCGTGAGCGCTCGCCCCATCAGTGAATGCTTTTTCCCAAGCAACCTGGCGATCTCGCCGATCGAACGCCCCTGAAAGCTGACACCTTCGACCCTGGCCAGCAGAAGCGCGAAGGTGATCGTCTGCGCGTACTGGTCCGCGAACTGAACATCGGTCAGACTCGGAAAAAGAACCTGCCGCCAGTCCATCGCAAGCAGGCTGAAGGTCTGTTGTCGAGTACGGCCGCTTCGCTCTCGGTCCAGTTCGGCGATGACATCGTCCCGCAGCAAACGACAGAGGTTCGACGTCAACCGCACCAAGTCATTCAAAGTCCGCGGCCGCTCCGGCTCCCAGAGCAGGAAGTTGGTCATGACACGAGCGAAGCCGCCGTTCTCCGCATGCAGCTTCTCGCCCGCCCGGTCGAGCCCAGGAGTCAAACGGGCGACTTCCCCTTGTAGCTTGCCGAACTTGTAGCGAGCGAACTGCTCACCATCACTGTAGAGAACATTGGGCAAAAGTTGGAACTTTTCCCATTGATTCTTGTCATGAGGGGAAGGCCTTGCCCAGGTTCCAGGTATGCCATGTCCAGGCTTCTTCAACTCGACATATCCGACGCGAGCACCTGCGACGTCGATCGCATAGTCTGGCCGGAGGGCCAGCGCCGGCAAGCGAGTCTCGCCGATGGTCGTCACCGGGAGCCCAACACTCGCTGCGATCGCGGCGATCATTTTCTCGAACGGCCCTCGCAGGTGATCTTCCTGCGACCCCTGACCTGTGAGTAGTTTGCGTGTCACCGCCCGACCGAAGTCGGAAATCACCAACTCCAAGGCTGGGGCACCCTTGGCCTCAACGACTGCCCGACTTCGACGCATGCCCGCCTCCCCACGGCCGATACACCATCCTTTCTTTAAGAAACCCTCTCGCCACAGAAATGTGTTCCCCTCAACGGGTACAAGTGCAATCTTCGCGACCACTCAGGGTTTTCACAATTTCCCCATTACTCACTTTTGCACCAGCCATAGAACCAAGTGCACGAACCTACCGCCGTTCGAGTATCGGTAATAACAAGTTGAAATCGGTACGCAAACTACATGCACGTCACCATCATTGCGATCTCCCCCTCACCTTGTAACCACTTGAACAAGCGGGTTTCAGACCTCATGAAAGTCGCTCAAGCGGTGAGCCTCGACGGAGGACTCCGTCGCTGCCAGCCAGTGCGGATAGGTGACGTAGACCAGTTCCGTGTCCTCGTCGGCCGCATAGACGACCTCCGTGCCGACCCGCAGGTAAATCACCTCACCGGCTCGGGCGGTCACCGAGCCCGACGGGCCCTCGACGGTGAAGACGCCGGATGTGACGACCAGAGCCTCGTCGTAGGTCATCTTCCACGGGTTCTTCTCGCCTTTGCGGTAGCGCCCGAAGCCGACGGACATCGCCGAGCGGCTGTCTTGCGAGAGGACGTCGGCCAGGAAGATCTGCTGGTCAAGTCGCTGGAACCAGGTCGAAGCGTCGTCGCTCGTGAAGTGCTCGACGGACATCCAAGTCTCCTTAAGTGGAAGTTCCTCCACTTAGCTAACCGGAGAAAGTTCCACTTGTCTACCGACTAAGCTCATCGAGTGCTTCCCATCGCAGGATCCGGGCCGGTAGAGCGGGCGGACGCGGCTCGCAACCGGCAGAAGATCGTCCGCGCGGCGGCCAAGCTCGTTGCGACCAAAGGGATCGATGGGCTCGCGCTGGACGAGGTCGCGGTGGAGGCGGGCGTCGGGATCGGCACTGTGTATCGCCGTTTTCCGGACAAGGGCGCGTTGGCGCAGGCGTTGCTCGACGAGAACGAGCGCGAGTTCCAGGAAGCGTTCATCAGTGGGCCACCGCCGCTCGGACCCGGAGCACGACCGGCCCAAAGGCTGAAGGCCTTCACAGACGCGTACGTCGACAGGCTCGAGACGCACGGCGAGTTGCTCATGGTCGCGGAGACCGAGACGCCGATGGCACGGTTCGTCACCGGCGCATACCGGCTGCACCACAGTCACCTGGTCGCGCTGATCAGCGAGATCGCGCCGAAAGCGGATGCCCATTTCAGGGCAGACGCGCTGCTCGCGCCACTGGCGGCGGCGCACTACGTCTACCAGCGGCAAAGCATGACGCCGGAGCAGATCAAAGCGGGGCTAAGAGATCTCTACGGGACCCACACGTAGAACGCCGTCGTCCAGCGGCACGCAGCGCTTCCCACCGCGGCCACGGAGAGCAGCGAAAGTGCCGCGAGGGTAGACGACGTCTATCCACCCACAGGGATTCGCGGGCCGGTGCACCTCGAAGCGCACCGGACCATCGCCAGAGTCCAAGGTGACCACAGCGCCCCGAGGCACAGCATCGACGTCGAAGCCCGAGAGCACGATGTTCCGCCGCGCCAGCAGCGGGTCGCCCGGCACAGCGGCAGAGAACAGTGTAACCGCGGCCGAGCGATGCGCGGGGTGGTTGAAGTACCGGTCCCCCACCAGCCCCAGTCCCGCGCGCACCTCGACGAGGTCGCGCGAGACCGGCGCCGGGTCAGGACGCGGCCCCAAAGCGGGACGGCCCTCGTACGCGTGCACGGAAGAGACGTGCAGCGCGACGATCAGCGCTCGCCCAGTTGCCATTCCGGCCGCACGTAGTGGCAGGTGTAGCCGTTCGGGATGCGCTCCAGGTAGTCCTGGTGCTCCGGCTCGGCTTCCCAGAAGTCGCCGGCCTGGGTCACCTCGGTGACGACCTTGCCCGGCCACTTGCCGGAGGCGTCGACGTCGGCGATCGTCTGTTCGGCGACCTGCTTCTGCGTGTCGTCCGCGTAATAGATGGCCGACCGGTAGCTCGCGCCGAGGTCGTTGCCCTGGCGGTCGCGGGTCGTCGGGTCGTGGATCTGGAAGAAGAACTCCAGGATCTGCCGATACGTCAGCCGCGCCGGGTCGAAGACGATCTCGATGCCTTCGGCGTGCGAGCCGTGGTTGCGGTAGGTCGCGTTCGGCACGTCGCCACCGGTGTAGCCGACCCTGGTGGAGACGACTCCGGGGTGCCGGCGGAACAGGTCCTGCATGCCCCAGAAGCAGCCGCCCGCGAGAACAGCCTTTTCCGTCACTGTTGATCTCCTCTGGTCGTTGACATCCAGTACAACGTGTCGCACCGTCCCTGTCATCCCCGTCCAAGTGTGACGGAACGCTTACGTCCGCCGTGCGTCTCACACTGGGTGAAGCTCCTGCTCGCGGTCCTCGCCCTTCTGCTGACCGGCTGCTCGACGGCCCCACCAGGTCCAAGCCCGGAAGAAGCCTTCAGGTTCGGCGGGATCTCGATGCCCGCGAGCGGCAAAGTGCTGGAAACGCAGTACGACCGGGGCATCGACGCGCGATACGTGGTCGTCCTGAGCCTTCCCCCGGAGGACGTGCCCAAGTTGCTCGAAGCGTCGCGCTTCGCGCCTGGAGCCATGAAGGACGACCAGCTCATCGACGGCCGTCGCGTGTACCGCGAGGTCACCGCGCAAGGGACCACGGTGCGCCTCGAACTCTTCACCACGTGAGCACTCAGCGTGAAAAGGATGGGCCGTTCAGGCTCAGCTGAGTGACCCCCTAACGTGTTACCCCACGCACCATCCGCCGGAGGACGCATGGATCCGTTCCGTGTACCGCCCGAAATGTTCCGTTTCACCGACGGCAGCAGCTCAGGGCTCCCCCTGGCGATCCTGCACGCCTTCGGCGAGGCGAACGAGCGGCTCGAGACGGCGCTCGGGATCGACGACGTCCGCACGGAGCTGCGGTCGGTCGGCTGGCTGGAGACGCTGGGCGACGAAGACCTCGTCAGGGCTCTGGACCAGCTGCGGAACGACAAGATCCTCGACCTCGTCCAGAGTCACGCGGGCGACTACCGGACTGCGTCCGAGTACGAGCGCCGCAATCTCCAGTACTCGCTGACCAGGCAGGGCGAAGCGGCGTACGCGGGTGTGGTCCGCGCGAACGAGGTGCTCAACGCCACCGGTGCGCTGCAGACGGCGACGCTCGAAGCGCTGGGTGAGCGGCTCGGCGAGCTCGCGAAGCAGCTCGAGGACGGCACCGACAGGCGTGTGTTCAGCGCGCTCGCCGAGGCCGAGAGCCACCTTGAGGCGTTCCGGGACAACACGAAGCGCTTCAACGGCGAACTCCAGCGGCTGCTGCGCGCCGAAGCCGACCTCGCGGCGTTCCACGAGGTCAAGGCGAGCACGGTCGCGTATCTGCAGGAGTTCCTGAACGACCTCGAGCATCACACCCACACCATCGCCACCCGCGTCAAGGAGATCGACGACCACGGCATCGACCTCGTGCATCGGCGGGCGCTCAACGGTGCGACGCTCCAAAATCCGGATCAGCGCTGGCTCGACCTCCGCAAGGCGCGCTGGGACGGGTTGCGCGCGTGGTTCCTGCCCGAAGACGGCGGGACGCCGCGGGTCGAGGACCTACACGTCCTCGCGCGGCGGGCAATCGTCGCGCTGCTTCAGGTGCTGGACCGGATCACCGAATCGCGGCGGCGCGCGAGCAGCGCGGTCGCCGATTTCCGCGAGCTGGCGCGATGGTTCACCGTCGTCCCCGCCCAGGAGGACCTGCATCGCCTGTGGTCCACGATGTTCGGGCTCAGTTCCGCGCGGCACGCGCATCTCGCCCACGCGGACCCGGAAGTCGTGAGCACGACGGCGTCGTGGCTCGACGCGCCGCCGGTCGAGGTCTCGGAGCTGCTCCGGTCCGCGGGCCGCACCGAGCGGTTCACCAAGACCGGACGCGTCCGCGACGTCACCGCGCTCCGGGCGGCGAGAGCGGTACGGGCCCAGGAAGAGCGCGCCGAGCTGGAAGCGGCGTGGAACATGCTCGACACCGGTGGGGCCGTGCGGCTTTCGGCGTTCGAGAAGCTGGACCACACCGTTTTCGAGCGGCTGCTGGATCTGCTCGGCCAGGCGCTCGGCAGCGCCACCGACGAGAGCGGCGCGCGGCGGAGCACGACGTCCGACGGCCAGATCGAGATCATCCTGCGGCCGTCGCGCACCGGCGCGGTGGCGCGGCTGACCACCACGAGCGGCGTCTTCCGCGGCCCCGACTACGAAATCGAGATCAGCACGGCCGGAGGTCGTGCGTGAGCCTCACGAACCAACTGGTCATCGCGGAGCGCGAAGAGGTCGCGCGCGGGATCCGGGCGCTGCTGGCCACGCCGCTGATCGGCGAACGCGGCGCCCCTGAGACCTTCGACCTCATCCGCCGCCGCCGCGAACCCATCCGGCAGTGGTTCGACTACTACTGCGGCTGGACGCTCACCGTCGAGCCCCGGCTCGGCTATGCCCGGCTGGTCAAGGTCCGCGCGGCCGCCGACCCCACCCGCCCGGCGCGGCGAAAGCGGTCCGGGCGCGCGGCGTTCGACCGCCGTCGTTACGTCCTGTTGTGCGTGGTGGCGGCCGAGCTGCTCACGGTTCCGGTGACCACCATCGGCCTGCTCGCCGACCGGGTCGCGCACGTCAGCGCCGCCGACGACCTCGTCACCACCTTCGATGTCAGCTCCAGGGCGGAGCGTCTCGCGTTCGTGGACGTCCTCAAACTCCTGGAGTCCTACGGCGTCCTCGAAACCGCCGACGGCGACGCCGAGTCCTTTGTGGACGAACCTGCCGCGAAGGTGCTGTTCCGCGTCGACGCGACCCTGTTGCTGCGGATACTCGCCGCGCCGGTCGGGCCGTCGCAGCTGGCCGTGCCCGCCGACGACGTCGCGCTGCGGTTCGAGGAACTGCTGGAGGCGGTGTCGCACGAGCAGCGCTACGGCCTCTCGTCGGGACGCCACGAGGACACGCCGAGCGCGTCCGACGTCCAGCGGAACCTGTGGCTCCGGCACACCGTCTTCCGCCGTCTCGTCGACGATCCGGTGCTGTACTTCGCGGAACTGACCGCGGAAGAGCGCGCGTACCTCGGCTCGCCGACCGGGCGCCAGCTGCTGCGGCGTGCCGCGGAACAGGGCGGTTTCGTCCTCGAAGAACGCGCGGAGGGTGTGCTGCTCGTCGACGTCGACGGGCTGGCCACCGACGAGAAGTTCCCCGACGACGGCAGCAACGCCAAGGTCGCCGCGCTCCTGCTGCTCGACGTGCTCGACGAGCCGAGGACGACCGACTACCTGCGCAACGCCACCGCCAAACTGCTGAAACGGTTCCCGCGCTGGGCCAAGACCTACCGGGGCAAGGACGGCGTGCGGCGGCTGACCGTCGACGCGCTCGCCGTGCTGACCGGTTTCGGGCTGGTCCGCACCGAAGCCGAACTCGTCCGGCCGCTCCCGGCCGCCGCGAGGTACACCGACCGAAACGAGGAGGCGCCGTGACCGTGACGAGGTGGGTCCCGTCCCGCGCGGGCATCCTCAACATCTGGCGCTACTACGACGAGATCTTCGAGTTCCACGACGGGCGCCTGCTGCTGCGCGGCCCCAACGGGAGCGGGAAGTCCAAGGCGCTGGAGCTGCTGCTGCCGTTCCTGTTCGACGCGAGCCTGCGTGCCAACCGGCTGTCGACCTTCGGCACCAGCGAGCGAAGCATGCACTGGAACCTGATGGGCGAAGGCGCTTCCGGCGCCACGCGCGTCGGGTTCGTCTGGCTCGAATTCGGCATGGCCGGGGACCAGTGGTTCACCTGCGGCGCGCGGCTTCAGGCCAGCACACACACGAGCACGGTGCACGCCGACTTCTTCACCACTGATCTCCGGGTCGGCGACGGTCTGTCGCTGGTCAACGAGGCTGGCCAGCCGCTGACCAAGAACGCGCTGGAGGAGGCCCTCGGCGAGCACGGCACCGTGCACGCCGGCGCGGCCGAGTACCGCGCGGAGATCCGCGCGAAACTGTTCCCCACCTTGAGCGAGCAGCGGTACGACGCGCTGATCACCGCGCTGCTCCAGCTGCGGATGCCCAAACTCTCGCAGCGGCTCGACCCGAGCCTGCTGTCCAACCTGCTCTCCCGCGCGCTTCCGCCGCTGGGGCAGCAGGAGATCGCGGATCTCGCCGAGGGCTTCGAACGGCTCGACGCGCAGCGCGAACGGCTGGGCTCGCTGGAGACCGAGGTCGACGCGACCCGCGCGCTCGCCGCCCGGCAGAAGACCTACGCGCAGCGTGTCCTGCGCGCGGGGGCCGCGAACCTCATCACCGCGACCACCGAACTCGACGAGCTCGCCGCGGCCGCCCGCCGTTCGGCGGAGGAGCACGACGACGTCGCCGCGAAGAAGGAAGCCGCCGAGGAACGCACGGCGAAGCTCGAAAAAGACGTCGAAGAGACCAGTGCCCGCCTCTCCGGGCTGACCGAATCCGAGTCGTACCAACAGGGCCAGGAGCTCGACAAGCTGCGGCAACGGACCCTGTCCGCGCAGGAGAAGGCGGAATCACTCCGCGCCGACGCCGATCGGCTTCGCGCCGAGGCGGACGCCGACGAGGAGCGGTCGCGAGCGGCGCACCAGGTGGCGAAGCGGCAGACCGACCTCGTCCGCGCGCAGGAGATCGAGGTCCGGGCCGCCGCGACCCGCGCGAACCTGGCCGGGGTGCACGACGAACTCGTCGCCGGACTGGGCGGTGCCGCCCGGCTCCGCCCGTTGCTGCAGGCGGCCATCCGCGGCAAGCGCGACCAGGTCGAGGCCGTCGGCCGGGCGCTGGACAAGCACGAACGCGCCGTCGGCCGCCGTCACCAGGCCGAGGCGGATCTGGACCGGGAGAGGTCGGATTTCGCGGCCGCGCAGGAAAAGCTGGACCTCACGACGGCGACCCGCGAACTCGCGCTGAGCGATCTGCGGACCCGGCTCGCCGAATGGGCGATCGGCTGCCGCGAGCTGCGTTTCCCCGACGTCGAAGCGCTCGTGCGGGACGCCGAGGCGGAAGTCTCGCTACTGGGCAGGATCAGCGCGGTCGCCGAAACCGTGCTCGAAGACATCACGCGGCGGGAGGCGGCGACCGGTGCCGCGCTGGCCACCGCGCGTGTCGAACACGACGAACTCCTCGTCGAGGCCGGTGTGCTCGAGACGGAGGACGTCCTCACGCCGGAGCCGTCGCGCACCCGCACCGCGGACCGGACCGAGATGAGCGGCGCGCCGCTGTGGCGGCTGGTCGATTTCGCGGGCTCGGTCCCGGAAAGCGCGCACGCGGGGATCGAGGCCGCGCTCGAAGGCGCCGGTCTGCTGGACGCCTGGGTGAACTCCCACGGTGTCGTCGAAGGACATGACGTGCTCTTGGAGACCGGGACCCTCCCGGTGGCCTCCGTTCGTTCGCTGGCCGACGTCCTCGTGCCGGAACCCGACGCGGAACTCGCGCCCGCGAAGATCCGGCGGGTGCTGGAAGTGATCGCGTTCGACGACGCGCTCCCCGCCGGTCCGGCCGCGATCGGCGCGGACGGCGGCTGGCGGATGGGCAGCCTGTCGGGAAGCTGGGCGAAGGAGGCCCCGGCCTACATCGGCGCTTCCGCTCGTTCGCGTGCCCGTGAGCGGAAGATCGCCGCGCTGCGGGACGAGATCTCCTTGCGCGAGAAGACCATCGCCGAGCTGGAAGGCGAACTGGCCGCGCTCCGCGGCAGGCGCGAACTGATCAAGATCGAGCGCGCGGCCCGCCCCGGTCACGAAGATCTCCTCGCCTCGACTCAGGAGATGACCGCGGCCGAGGCCGACCTGACCTCCGCCGACGCCGCCGTCCGGCACCGGGAGACGGCCGTCTCCGCGCTGGAGTCCGAGGCCAAGACGGCCCTGCGCGAGCTGACCGGCCAGGCGTCCGACAACGGGCTGCCGACCGAACGCGCGCCGCTGGCCGAGCTCGCCACGGCTCTGCGCACCTACTCCGACCAGGGCGAGAACTGGTTGTACGAGCACGGGAACCTGTTCACGGCGACCCAGCGGGCCGGGACGTTCGCCGAACAGGCGGACCGGTCGGCGGGGAACGCGGTCCGCCGTGAGGACGAGGCCTCCGAGGCGGAGGCCGAGCGCACGAAACTCACCGCGATGCTGGACGCGATCGAGGGATCCGTCGGCACCGGCTCGCGCGAGGTGCTCGCCGAGATGGACGGCCTGCGCACGAAACTGCGCGAGCTCTCGGGTGAACTCCGCACCGCGAACGCGCGCGCCAAGGAGCTGGCCGTGGCGCTGGGCGCCCTCGGTGTCCGGCGCACGAACGACGCGCGGGCCCGTGAGGACGCCGCCAAGAAGCAGGACGCCGCCGCGCACCGGTTCCGCAAGCTCGCCACCGGGGTCTTCCCGGCGGACGGCGGGATCGAGGACCTGCCGAAGTTCCAGGCCACCCTGTCCGCCTCCGAAGGGGTGCGGGCGGCGCTCGACACGGCCCGTCTGGTGGCCGCGGCGTGGCCGTCCGTGCCGCACGCGACGGGCAACCTCGGCGAGGCGCTGCACCGGCTCTCCGAAGCCGTCCACACCTGCCGGAACACGCTCAGCTCGCGCGCGGAACTCGATCTGGAGACCGACGAGGACGTCCAGATCTTCACCGCCGTCGTCGACGGGCTGCGGGTCGGCGCGGCCGAACTGCTGAAGATCCTTTACGCGGAGGCGGAACAGAGCAGGCACGAGATCACCGGCCGCGAGAGCGACCTGTTCGACAAGACGCTGACCGGGGAGACCCGCCGCCATCTCGCGGCCCGGATCCGGCAGGCCAACGACCTGGTCGACGGGATGAACGCGCGGCTGGAACGGGTGCGGACCGCGTCCAGGGTCGCCGTCCGGCTGGTGTGGCAGGTCTCCCCTGATCTGCCGCCGGGTACGAAGACCGCTCGGGATCTGCTGCTGAAGGATCCGGACGAGCTGACCACCGAGGACCGCGCGTCGCTGCACAAGTTCTTCCGCGAGCGCGTCGAACAGGCGAAGGCCGACGACACCGCGACCAGCTGGGAGCAGCAGCTCGCGCAGGTCTTCGACTACACGTCCTGGCACCGGTTCGTGGTCAAGGTGGACCGCGCGAACGGGGCGGGCTGGCAACTGCTGACCAAAAAGCTGCACGGCGCGCTTTCCGGTGGCGAGAAGGCGATCGCGCTCCACCTGCCGCTGTTCGCCGCCGTCGCCGCGCACTACCAGGCCGCGCCCGAGGCGCCGAGGGTGATCCTGCTCGACGAGGTGTTCGTCGGCGTCGACACCACCAACCGGGGGCAGGTGTTCGGCCTGCTGTCCGCGCTCGACCTCGACCTGATGCTGACGTCGGACCACGAGTGGTGCACCTACGCCGAACTCGGCGGGGTCGGGATCCACCAGCTCATCACCGGCGGCGACGGCGACGACGCGGTCACCACGGCCCGGTTCACCTGGAACGGGCACGACCTCCTGCCCGCCGAACCACGTTAGCCTGAGCGGCCCAAAAGCCGGTTCCTTCCTTGTGCGGCGCGGGACGGCTCGCTACGTTCCTGCCAGTGGCGCCGACGGCTGTGCGGATCCAAATGCTGGGTTCGCTGCGCGTGTGGCTCGACCGGGCGGAAGTCGACCTCGGCCCACCGGGCCGTCGTGCCGTCCTGGGGTTGCTGGTCCTCGCCGGCGGTGAGGCGATGTCCAAGCAGGATCTGGTGGACGCGCTCTGGGGCGAACGGCCGCCGCGCAGCGCGGTGAACGTCCTCCAGACCCATGTCAAACATCTGCGACGGCTGCTGGAACCGGACCGGCCGTCGCGGTCCGGGAGCGAGATCCTGCCGTATGTCGGCGGTGGCTACGCGCTGCGCTGGGACGTCGTCGAGATCGACCTGCCCCGCGTCCGCGGGCTCGCCGCCGAGGCGAACGACGCCCAGCGCGACGGCGAGACCGCCCGTTCCGCGGCCCTGCTCGGCGAGGCCCTGCGCCGGTGGCGCGGCAAACCGCTGGCCGATGTCCCTGCACTCGCAACGCATCCGAAGGTCGTGGCCCTCGCCGCGGAACGCCGGGCGCTGCTCGCCAGGTACGGCGACGCGATGCTCGCCATCGGCGCGGCCGAGGAGGTCTTGACCGAGCTGGTCGAGGCCGCCACGGATCAGCCGCTGGACGAGCCCGCCCAGGCCAGGCTGATCCGCGCGTACCACGGCGCGGGCCAGCGGGCGACGGCTTTCCGGCTCTACCAGGAGGTCCGCGGGCGGCTCGTCGAGGAACTGGGGGTCGAACCCGGAGCCGAACTCCTCGCGGCGCACGCCGCCCTGCTCGACGACGGGGAACCGCCGCCCG
This sequence comes from Amycolatopsis alba DSM 44262, assembly GCF_000384215.1. Classification (NCBI taxonomy): domain Bacteria; kingdom Bacillati; phylum Actinomycetota; class Actinomycetes; order Pseudonocardiales; family Pseudonocardiaceae; genus Amycolatopsis; species Amycolatopsis alba. Next base: position 2,723,679 of record NZ_KB913032.1, read on the forward strand.
GCCCGCGTCCCGCCGCCAGAGTGCCCCGGCAGCTGCCCGCGGAACCGCCCGGTTTCACCGGCCGGACGACCGAACTGTCCATTTTGGACGAACTGATGCCGAAGACGGGCGGTTCAGGCGGCGCGGTGGCGCTCGCGGCCGTCACGGGGACCGCGGGGGCGGGTAAGACCGCGCTGGCCGTGCACTGGGCCCACCGGGTGAAAGACCGGTTCCCCGACGGGCAGTTCTACGCGAACCTTCGCGGTCATTCGCCCGGTCCGCCGGCGACGGCGCTCGAAGTGCTCACCCGGTTCCTGGCCGCGCTGGAGGTTCCCGCCGAACGCCTGCCCGCGGACACGGAGACCGCTTCCGCGTTGTACCGGACGCTGATGACCGACCGGAAGGCCTTGGTATTGCTGGACAACGCCGTCGACGCGGCCCAGATCCGGCCGTTGCTGCCCGCCGGGCCGGGCTGCCTGGTGCTGGTCACCGCACGGGACCGGATGACCACGCTGGTCGCCCTGCACGGCGCCCGGCGGCTCACCCTCGGCATGCTGGATCCGGGTGAGGCGCTGGAGTTGCTCGGGCGGGTGCTCGGTCCCGAATGGATCCGGGCCGAGCACGAAGCGGCCGCCGAGGTGGCCGGGCTGTGCGCGTATCTGCCGCTGGCGCTGAGGATCGCCGCGGCCAACCTCGCCGACAATCCGGGGAACGGCGTCGAGGACTACGCCATCGAGTTGCGCAAGGGCAATCTGCTCGCCGCGCTCACCGTGCCGGGTGACGAACAGATCGCCGTCCGGACCGCCTTCGACCTTTCCTACGCGGCCTTGCCCGCGGAGACGCGCCGCGTGTTCCGGCTGCTGAGCCTGGTGCCTGGCAACGATATCGGCATCGAAGCCGTCGAAGCCCTCACCGGTTCGGAGCGGGCGGGCGCGATCCTGGACACGCTCGCGGGCGCGCATCTCGTCGAGCAGCACGCGCCGGACCGCTATCACTTCCATGATCTGCTTCGCCGCTACGCCGCCGATCGCTTGACCTCGCTGGAATCCCCGGCCGAAAGCGGATCCGCCCGCTGCCGGTTGCACGAGTGGTACCTGCGTGGCGCCGAAAACGCGGCGAAGATCGTTTACCCGCACATGTTCCGCGTTCCGCTGTCCGTGCCGGACGGTCCCGCTCCCGCCGCTTCGAAGGAGAACGCGGCCGAATGGCTGGAGGCCGAACTGGGGAACCTCGTCGCCGTCGTCGAGGACGCGGCGCGGTCCGGGCCGCTGCCGGTGGCCTGGCTGCTGGCCGACACCCTGCGCGGCTACTTCTGGATGTCGTTACGCCAGGTCGAATGGCGGGCGGCCGCCGGGGCCGCGCTGTCCGCCGCCGAGGAGGACGGCGATCCGCGCGCCCGCGCGGCCGCGCGGTTCAGCCTCGCCGACCTGAGTTTCCGCCAGGGAAGGTACCGGGAGGCCGTCCGGCACTACGCAGGCGCGCTCGTGCTCGCCCGGCGGTCAGGCTGGGTGGAGGCGCAGGCCGCGGTGCTGGGCAACCTCGGTTGCGCGTACTGGCAGTCCGGACGGCTCCCGGCCGCCGCGGTGCGGTTCTCCCGTGCGCTGGAGCTGAGCAGGCTCGCCGGACGGCCCGCCGGGGAAGCGGTCGCGCTGGGCAATCTGGGACTCGTCCACTGGGAGATGGGCGACCTGCCCAGTGCGGCGACGCACTACGTCCAGGCCTTGCGCCGGTATCGCGGGCTGGGTTCGCGCTACGGGGAGGCGATCAACCTGGCCAACCTCGGTCAGGTGCAGCACGCCCGCGGCCGGTTCGCCGAGGCGGCGGGCCTGCTCGCCAAGGCGCTCGCCCTGCACCGCGAGGCCGGGAACCGTGCGGGGGAGGCGGAAACCCTCGGCAGGCTGGCCTCGGTGTACTGCGACCTCGGCAGGCTCACCGAAGCGCTCGATCACGCGCGCGGCGGGCTGCGGCTCGCGCGGGAGACCGGCGAACCGCGCGGTGAGGGCGAGGCGCTCGTCGCGCTCGCGGGCGCGCATCAGCGAGCGGGTCACCGGCAGGACGCCGTCCGCCGGTACCGGCAGGCGCTGGCCCTGCTGCGGGAGACCGGCGACCGGTATCCCGAGGTCGACGCGCTCATCGGGCTCGCCGTCGCGACCGGCGACCTCGGCCAGGCCCGGCAGGCGCTCGCCCTTGCCGACCGGGCGGGCTACGGCGAGCTGCGAAACCGGGCGTCAGCCGCTGTCGAGTCGATTCTCCGCGCCTGATTCACCGCGCCTGATTCACGCGGGGTCGATGCCGCTTTTGACCTTGTACTCGCCCGCCGGGAAGAAGTTGACGATGACCCACGGGTTGACGCCGTGTTCCTTGCCGTCCTTGTCCCCGCAGGAGAACTCGCTCGTGTCGGTGGCGGTCCAGGTGCCGTTTTCGACGATGGGCTTCCGCAGCGACTCCTCCATCCTGCCGACCCAGCGGCAGGCCGGGGTGTGCACCCGCGGGGTCACCGAAGGATCGGCCCAGACGACCGTCCCGCCGTCCGCGCACCACGAAAGGTTGTAGGTATAGGTCCACTTCCCCGGATCTTCGAGCACGACCGGCCTGATGGTCTTGACGCCGGTCGAGCACGGCCGCGCGGCGCTCGCCTCTTCGGTGGCGGCGAACGTGAGCCCGGCGCAAAGGACCACCGAACCGGCAAGAACGTTCTTGATCGTCATTACTCCCCCTGAATCCGTTGTCGTTCCACTGTTCCGCTGGTTCCTCCTCGCCCGCAAGCGGCCGGACGCCGGATCCAATCGACGTCCAATCGGCGTCCAGAGCGGCCGAATAGCTTGTGAGCGCACTGTTTCCGCTGAGGGGAGTACGGATCATGAGGGCACGACTCAAGAAGGTTCTGATCGCGGCGATCACCACGGTGACCGTCGCGGCGTCGCTCGCCGTCGGCGGCGCCGGCACGAGTTCGGCGCAACCCGCCGGGCTGAGAGCGTTCGCGATCTCGGCGGACGGCAAGCTGATGGCCACCTTCACCACGGGCAACCCCCAGAGACTCGACTGGGTCCTGCTCGTACAGGGGCTCACCGGCGGCGAGACCTACCTGATCGGGATCGACTTCCGGGTGCAGGACGGCAAGCTGTACGGGGTGGGGAACAAGGGCGGCATCTACACGATTTCGACCCCGGCTTCGGCTTCGAAAGCGCCCGAGGTCATCCTCAAGAAGGTTTCGCAGCTCACCGTTCCGCTGGAAGGCACGAACTTCGGCGTCGACTTCAACCCGGCCGCCGACCGGCTCCGGGTGATCAGCGACACCGGGCAGAACCTGCGGCACGACTTCGGGACCGGCACGACCGTGGACACCCCGCTCACCACACCGCCCGCCACCGGCCGGACCACCGGGGTCACGGCCGCCGCCTACACGAACAACGACCTCAACCCCGACACCGCCACCACGTTGTTCGACATCGGCACGGCCACCGACCAGGTGCTCATCCAGTCGCCTGCCAACAGCGGGCTCCTGGCCCCGACCGGGGCGCTCGGCGTCAACGCCGGCCCGATCGCGGGCTTCGACATCTACAGCGATCTGACCTACGGCAAGACGACGTCGGTGAGCGGGTTCGCCGTGCTCAACCCGCCGTCGGGCCCGCCGTCGTCGTTCTACACGGTCAACCTGCTGACCGGCGCGGCGACCAAGGTCGGTGATTTCCCCCTGGCGATCGGGGACATCGCCGTCGCACTCGACACCAACTGAGAAAGAATTCGTGAGTGGTGAGGATGGTGTTGGTCATCCTCGCCACTCACGAGTGCGAGTGGCGGTCGAGTGTGGAGGATTCGGGACGTTGAACGTCCCGAATCCTCCACCGTCGAGCCCGACAGCCGCGGAACCACCACCCTCGCCCAGGTCAGGCGTGGTAGGCAAATACAGGTCCGCGCTGGCCATCCTCACCACTCACGAATCCACCCACGGTCTGAGCCGGAAGTACAGACCGTGAGCCGATCCGGGCAGGCGGCCGGATCGGCAGGCTCGTCGGCATGGAAACAGATCACGTCTTCCCCGGACGCCGCGTCGCCGCGGTCTCGATGATCCTCGGCCCGGTCCTGCTGCTCACCGGAACGCTGCTGCGGTCGCGGTTCAACTTCTTCTTCCCGGACCAGCTCAAGGCGATGAGTGACCATCCGGCGCTGATGACGGCCGCGTACACGTGTTTCCTCGCGGGCAACGTCCTGCTGTGGCCCGCGATCATCGTGCTCGCCGCGAAGATCGGCCGCACCAGGCCGGCACTGGCCGCGTGGGGTGGTCTCTTCGTCCTCTTTGGACTCTTCGAGCGCACCTTCCACGCCGGGATCGACCAGGCCGCGCTGGGGCTCGTCAGGCGACGCGGGGCCGGATTCGCCGAAAGCGTGGTCAGCGAGTCGTACCAGGACCTGCATCTGTTCAGCTTCCTGTCGTTCACCATCATGTTCGGCTGGTACGTCCTCGCCTTCGCCGCCTATCGCGCGAAAGTACTCGGCGTCGTCCAGTCGATCGGGCTGGCGACGATGGGACTTCTGCCGCTCGGCGTGCTGAAGGGAACCGAAATCGTGTCGATCATCGGCACCGCCGGACTTTGTGTCGCGTTGGTCCCGGCCGGAATCGGTGCATTACTGGAAAGTCCCAAACCGAGCAGGCGGACGGTGTTGCTCACCGCGATCGCCGTTCCGGTTCTGGGCGCGCTCGCTTTCGCGAGCTCACTGGGATGAGGATTTCCTCAGGCAGTTCGCGCGGGCGTTTTCCGTGCCCTGTCATCGGATTCGTGGTCGCGCCCCGCCGGGAGGCAGCTCATCAGCAGTACGACACCGACAGCACCGAGAAGCATGTGCCCGGCGAGGATGCACAGCCCGCAGAATCCGATCCACAATGAGATCTTCATTCTCAGATGGTAGGGCTCTTTTCAGGAGCGGGGCCCGAACTTGGGAAAGACTTAAGGTCTCCTTTGGGCAAAGGGTCTGTTCGACGGCCGCGCGTAATACAGCACCAGCGAACCCGTCGCGGCCAGGAAGACCACCTGCATCAGGCTCCGCGGCACCAGTTCGTCCATCACCGACGCCACCGGCCCGTTCAGCGCCTTGTACACGTTCGCCGGGAACATCCCCAGCAGCAGGAGGGTCAGCCCGGCGGCCGCCCACGGCGCCGTGCGCGACCACAGCACTCCCGCGGCGCCCGCCAGTTCGAGGACGCCGGTGATGGTGACCAGCAGGCCGGGCGCGGGCAACGCGGGCGGCACCATCGCGACGAGCTCTTCGCGCATGCCGACGAAATGCGCGAGCCCGGTCGTGACGAACAGCGCCGCGACGCCGCCGCGCACGGCAACCGGCCAGGGCTTCAAGCGCCGGACACCGAAGGCGCCCAGCAGGAACAAGGTCACCGTGACGGCGACCAGCATCAGTACGGGTACGAGACCGGGATCCATGACCATGCCCTCCGAGCAGCGAAACTTTCCACTGACAAGATGCGCCCTCGCGGGCCATCTTGTCAATGACTAGATTCGGCGGCTAGATTCGTCGGCATGAGTCCGTACCACCACGGCGACCTGCGCCGGGCCGTGCTCGACGCCGCCGTCGCGGCGATCACCGAACACGGCCCGGCCGGGATCAGCCTCCGCGACCTCGCCCGGCGCGCGGGTGTCTCGCACGCCGGGCCGGTCCACCATTTCGGCGACAAGGCCGGGGTGCTCACCGCGCTGGCGGCGGAGGGATTCGACCTGCTCGCGGACACCCTCACGGCCGAGGGCGAGCGTGACTTCGCCGAGGTCGGGGTGGCCTACGTGCGGTTCGCGATCGAGCATCGCGCGCATTTCGAGGTGATGTTCCGCCCCGAACTCCACCGCCAGGACGACCCCGCCCTGGCCGCCGCCCGTGATCGCGCGGGCCTCCTGCTGACCAGTGGCGCGTCGTCGGTCAGCGACGACGAGATGGCGGGGGTCGCCGCGTGGTCGCTGATGCACGGCTTCGCGAACCTGTGGCTCACCGGCGCGCTGCGTGCCGAGCACCTCGAGGATCCGGACACCGCCGCCCGCGCGATCGCCCGGATCCTGTTCCCCTGATCAGACTGATCAGACCTGCGTGGTGGGCACGATGGTGACCTGCTGGAGGTTCACCCGCGCCGGGAGCGAGGTCAGGAACGCCACGGTCTCGGCGATGTCGTCCGGCTTCAGCCAGGTCAGCGTCTCGCGCATGCCGTCGAGCCATTCCAGCGCACCGGTGTCGGTGACGTGGCCCTGCAGTTCGGTCTCGACCAGGCCGGGCTCGATCGCCGCGACCCGCACGTGCTTCGGGCCGAGGTCCGCGCGGAGGTTCTTCGACAGGTGCGTCACGTACGCCTTCGAAGCGGCGTAGACGGCGAAGGACGGGAAGATCCCGTGAGCGCCGATGGACGACGTGTTCACGAGGTCCGCGACGCCCTTTTCGGCCGCCGAAGCGACCAGGTGCGGGACGAACGCGCCGATCGCGTTCATCAGCCCCGTCATGTTGACGTCGATCATGCGCTGCCAGTCGTCGGTCGCGAGTTCGTCGATCGGCGCGGCCAGCATCACGCCCGCGTTGTTGAACAGCAGGTCCGCGCGGCCCAGTTTCGCCTCGACCTCGGCCGCCGCGGCCCGCATCGCTTCGGCGTCGGCGACGTCGGCCGCGAGCACGAGCGCGGTACCGCCGTCCCGCTCGATCTCCTTGGCGAGGATTTCCAGCCGGTCCGTCCGGCGGGCGACGAGCGCGACCGCCGCACCGGAGGCGGCGAGCCGCCGCGCGGTCGCCTCGCCGATCCCGCTGGACGCGCCGGTGACGACGGCGACCCTGTTCTGGTGCCGTGCCTGGATGTTCGTCATCTCGGTTTCTCCTCTGTGACTCGTTCTGAGTCCAGATAACCGGCTCGCGCGGAGATCCGGCACGGCCTGCTCAACCTGGGTCCGGCAGTACCAGGCAGGGGCGAGCCGCGCACGGAACTGTTACCGGTTGATCGCGTTCCGCGGACACGGCCCGGCCACCGTGATCCCCATGCGTATCCGTTTACGATCCCTCGCGCTGCTGACCGGGCTGGCGCTGACAGCGACGGTGGCCGCCGCTGTCCCGGCGTCGGCCGTCATCGGCGGCACCGAGTCCGCCACGCCTTACGACTTCATGGTTTCGCTCCAGTACGACTCACCCCGGCCGGACGGACACCGGTGCGGGGCGGTGCTCATCGCGCCCCAGTGGGCGGTCACCGCGGGCCACTGCGCCAACACCCCGACCGGCTCGGCCGTCGGGGTCCCCCGCGGCTGGAAGGTCCGCGTCGGTTCCCTGGACACCATGACCGGCGGCGAGGTCACCGACGTCGACAAGTTCTACCGGCGCATCGTCACATACAACCCGCCGGGCGAGGACATCGCGCTCCTGCATCTGCGCAACCCCGTGCGCGCCAAGCCCGTCCGGCTCGCCGGGGCCACTCCCGCCGTCGGCACTCCTGTCCGCATCCTCGGCTGGGGCGCGGCTTCGACCGGCTGCGACGACTTCGCGGATCCGAAGTGCTTCCCGCGCAAACTGCGCGAGGCGGAAACCGAAATCGTGCCGCTCGACCGGTGCTGGGACGACGACGGGCGCATCCTGCCGTTGTGCGTCGGCCGCTCCGAGCCTCCTGTCGGGCCGGGCACGACGGATTCCGGTGGGCCCGCCCTGATCCGTTCGGGTGACGGCTGGGCACTGGCAGGCACGGTCGTCGGCCCCGGCGACCGGGGTGCCGACTTCCCCGACATGTACACCGACGTCTCGAAGAACTCCGCTTGGATCAACGGCATCGTGACCGGCACCGACGTGCCCCCGGACTCCCCGATCCCGAACATCGAGGGCACGGCCGAGGTGGGCTCCTGCAAGGGCGCGGTGGTGCGCGCTGCCACCGCGCGTCCCGAAGACCCGGCCCTGGCACTGACCAACGGCCACTGCGTACCGAGCGGGCGGCCCGCGCCGGGGAAGGCCCTTGTCGACCGGCCCGCGGATCTGCCCCGCCCGGTCACCATCGCCGACCGGGAGGGCTATCCGAAGACCAGTGCCCGCGCCACCCGGCTGGTCTACGCGACGATGACCGGCACCGACATCGCGCTGTACCGGCTGGACAAGACCTACGCACAGCTCGCCAAGGAGGGTGCGAAGGTCTTCCGGCTGACCACCACCCCGATGCGGGCAGGCGACCGGCTCCTCATGGCCTACTCCAGCAGCCGCCCGCGCTGCACGGTGGAGACCGTGGTGCCGCACCTTCGAGAAGCCGGATACCAGCAGGACGACTCAGTTCGCTACGCCGCGAGCGACACCTGCGTGAGCGGCCCCGGCTACTCCGGCTCCGCTCTGCTGTCCCGCGACGGGCAGACAGTCGTGGGCATCAACAACACCCACAACCGTGACGGCGAGAACTGCACCGAGGGCAACCCGTGCGAGGTCGGCCGGGACGGAGCCGTGAAGGTGCTGAAGGGCCGCAGCTACGGCCAGCAGGTATTTCGGATCTCCGCCTGCCTGACCAAGGGATCGCGGATCGACCTGTCCCGGCCTGGCTGCCGGCTCACCTCGGCCTGACCTGCGACGATGGGTCCGAAAGAAAATTTCTCCGCAGCTGTCGAATCGAGGGGATGCCCTTCGTATAGGCAGTGACACCAAGGAGGACACCATGACCCAGTACCTGATCAGCCTCTACCAGCCCGACGGCCCCACCCCGCCGCCGGAGTTCCTCGAGCCGATCGCGCGCAAGATCCAGGCGCTCAACGAGGAGATGAAGGCCGCGGGCGCCTGGGTCTTCGCGGGCGGGCTGCACCCGCCGACCACGGCGACCGTGCTGCGGGCCAAGGAAAACGGCGAGATCGCGATGACGGACGGCCCGTACGCCGAGGGCAAGGAACATCTCGGCGGGTTCACCATCGTCGAGGCGCCCGATCTGGACGCCGCGCTCGAATGGGGCCGCCGGGTCACGGAGATCACCTACCTGCCGGTCGAGGTCCGGCCGTTCCAGGGCGAAGAAGGCCCCACGTGCGTCTGACCACCGACGAGATCGGCCAGGTCTTCACCGAGGAGTACGGCCGCGCGGTGGCCGTCTTGGTCCGCGTCTTCGGCAGCATCGACATCGCCGAAGACGCGGTTCAGGACGCTTTCGCCACGGCGGTGGACCGGTGGCCGTCCACCGGTCTGCCGCCGAGCCCGGCGGGCTGGATCATCACGACCGCCCGCAACAAGGGCATCGACCGGTTGCGCCGCGAAGCCGCGCGCGACGACAAGCACGCCCAGGCCGCGCTGCTCAGCGCCGGCGACGAACCAGCCGAGGAGGGACCAGTGCGCGACGACCGCTTACGGTTGATCTTCACCTGCTGCCACCCCGCGCTGGCCGTCACCGCGCAGGTCGCGCTGACCCTGAAACTGCTGGGCGGGCTGACCACCGGCGAGATCGCGCACGCGTTCTTCGTCCCCGAGACGACGATGGCGCAGCGGCTGGTCCGGGCGAAGGGCAAGATCCGCGACGCGAAGATCCCGTACCGCGTCCCGGAAGACGCCGATCTGCCGGACCGGTTGCGTTCCGTGCTCGCCGTGATCTACCTGGTGTTCAACGAGGGCTACACGGCCAGTTCGGGCGAACGGCTGGTGCGGGAGGACCTGTGCGCCGAGGCGATCCGGCTCGGCAGGCTGCTCACCGACCTCATGCCCGACGAGCCGGAGGCCACCGGGCTGCTGGCGCTGATGCTGCTCACCGAGTCCCGCCGCGCGGCCCGCACCGGCGCGGACGGCGACGTCGTACTGCTGGCGGAGCAGGACCGGTCGCGCTGGGACCTGGACCTGATCGTCGAAGGGCAGGAGCTGGTCCGTGCCTGCTTGCGACGGAACCAGCCTGGCCCGTACCAGATCCAGGCGGCGATCAGCGCCGTCCACAGCGACGCCCCCGACGCGGGAAGCACGGACTGGTCGCAGATCGTCCGGCTGTACGACCTGCTGCTGGCGGCGAACCCGACGCCGATCGTCGCGCTCAACCGGGCCGTCGCGGTCGCCGAAGTGGACGGCCCGCAGGCGGCACTCGACGTGATCGACGACCTGGAACTGGCGGAATACCATCTCTACCACGCCATCCGGGCCGATCTGCTGTACCGTCTCGGCCGTCCGGCGGAATCGGCGCTGGCTTACGAAACGGCGATCGGGCAGGTGGAGAACAGCGCCGAACGCCGGTTGCTGGAACGGAAACTGGCCGCGGTCAGTCCGTGATCAGCCGGGCCGCGCCCGGCCCCTTGGCGGCGAGGACGTCACCGGGGTTGACCAGCGCGCACTGCTCGAAGGACAGGCAGCCGCAGCCGATGCACTCGGTGAACCGGTCGCGCATGCACTCCAGCTGCTCGATGCGCTTGTTCAGTTCCGCGCTCCAGCAGGCGGAGGCGCGCCGCCAGAACTCGTGATCCGGCGCGGTGCCCGCCGGCAGGAGGTCGAGCACCCCACCGATCACCTCCAGCGGGATGCCGAGATGGTGCGACGCGCGGATGAACGCGACCAGGCGGAGTGCCGCGCGGGGGTAGCGGCGCTGGTTTCCGCTGGTCCGCCTGCTGCTGATGAGGCCCTGGCGCTCGTAGAACCGCAGGGCGGAGGTGGCGACGCCACTGCGCCGGGACAGCTCTCCGATGGTGAGTTCGGGCAGCGGTTCGGACATGCGCCCCATCCTAGCTTGACTTGAACCCTTGTTTAAGTTTCATGCTGGAGGCATGACAGCACAGGGGACCTCCGAAATGACCATCCACAGGGGACATTGGCCGACACCGGACGAGGCGACGGTCGTGGTGGCACGGGAATGGCCGGACATCGACGCGGCGCGGGCGGCGTTCGAGGAGCGCGAAGGACTCGTTTCTTTCACCGCGTACGAGGGCATCGACCACGACGGCGCCTTCACCTACGAGCAGTGGGCCGCCGAAGACGCCATCCAGGGCCCCGCGTTCCGCCTCTATCGCGGGCAGCGCGGCGAGGGGACGCCCGGCTGCCTCGTGATCGTCTCGGTCGAATTCGAAGGACCCGACGAGCGACGGCAACGCGACTGGATCGACCTCGTCTTCGAGGCGCTGGACTCGGAACCCGCGCGGCCGGAAGGCGGGATCTCGGGCTACTTCCACGTGAGCACCGACGGGACACGGGTGCTGAACTACGCCGAGTGGACCAGCGCCGAAGCTCATCTCGCCGCGCTCGCGGCCCCTGGCGCGAACGGCATCGGCACGACGGACGCGTGGAAGAAGGTGCAGGCCTATCCCGGTATGTCGGGTGGGTCGGTCAAGCGCTACCGCCCGGTCTTCTCGGCGGTGGCGGCATGAAGCCGATCCTGGTCACCGGCGCGACGGGCAACGTCGGATCGCAAGTGGTCGCCCAACTGCGGGCGCGAGACGTCCCGGTCCGGCCGCTGAGCCGGAACCCGCCGCCGGACGGTGTCCGCGGCGACCTGGCGAAACCGGAAACGATCGCGCCGGCACTCGACGGCGTCGACACGGTGTTCCTGATGCTCTCCGGATCCGCCGAAGCACTGGTCACCACCGTTTCGCTGCTCGGCGAGCGCGTGAAGCGCGTGGTGTTCCTTTCCTCGGGCGCCGTCGACGATTCCCTGACCGAGCAGGTCAACCCCATCGGCGCCTGGCATCGTGTCGTCGAGGAGGCGATCGAAGCCGCGGGCGTGGAGTGGACTTTCCTGCGGCCGCACGGGTTCGCGGCCAACACGCTCGGCTGGGCACCCTCGATCCGCGCCGACGGCGTCGTCCGCGGCGCGTACGGCGAGGCGTCGATGCCGCTGATCCACGAGAAGGACATGGCCGCGGTGGCCGTCGAGGCACTGACCGGCGAGGGGCACGCGGGGGCGAAGTACGCGCTCACCGGCACGCGGGCGATGACGCAGATCGAGCAGGTCCGGATCATCGGCGAGGCCGCCGGACGGCCGGCGCGCTGGGAGGAGATCCCGCTCGAAGAAGCGCGGGCCGCCCTGCTCACGAAGATGCCGGACTTCGTCGTCGACACCATGCTGACCGGGATGCGGGGCCTGGTGACGGAACCGGGCCCGGTCACCTCGACCGTCCAGGACGTCACCGGCAGGGCGGGGCTGGACTTCGAGGTCTGGGCGGCCGAACACGCCGCCGCTTTCCGCTAAACTCGGCTTCGTGTCGACACCGGTTCATGCCGCGGCGGTCCACTAGCCGCCGTTCCTGACCTTGTCCCCCGACGAGCATCGCCCGCGGGGTCTCTTCGCCACGGGCGGATCCAGGAACGGAAACCATGAACCCCCTGTCCACAATGGACGGTGGTCGGCGCTGGCTGACCACCGTCGGTACGAAACCACCTCGAACCGTCGTCGCCGTCGACGACGGGATCACCGCCGACGAAGCGTTCCGGCTCGCCTCGTCGGGCACCGGGCTCGCCTGGCACGGCGACTTCCCCGGCGCGCGGAACCTTCTCTCCGCGATGTCCCGGCGCTGCGGCACGGCGGCCGGGAAACCCTTCCAGGACCAGCGGAACCATCAGGCGCGCCGAGCGCGGATCCTCGGCAGGCTGCTGGTTCCGCTGGATCCCGGCCACGTCCTGCCGTTGCGGCGCGGGCCGGACGTGCGCATGGCCTGCGCCGAGGTCTACGGGCCGTCCGAGACGGCGTCGCTGGTGTCCTTGCGCGAACTGCTCGGCGTCGTCGGCGCGCACGAGTGGCGGGTGAAGGGTGTCGACATCCCGGCGCTCGGCGCGAAGATCCATCCGCGCCACGGGGTGTTCTCCCCCGTCCGCGGCGAGTACGTCGACCTGGTGGCGAGAACTCCCTTGCCCTCGAAGGAACTGGCGTTCGACATCGGCACCGGGACCGGCGTGCTCGCCGCGGTCCTCGCTCATCGCGGCGTCGAACGGGTCGTGGCGACCGACAACGAACCCCGTGCCGTCGCCTGCGCGCGCGACAACTTCGAGCGCCTCGGTTTCAGCGGAGTCGAAACCCTTGAAACGGACCTGTTCCCGCCGGGGCGCGCGCCACTCGTCGTCTGCAATCCGCCTTGGCTGCCCGCCCGCGCGCACACCCCGCTCGAACGCGCCGTCTACGACCCCGGAAGCCGGATGCTCCACGCCTTCCTGGACCGGCTGCCCCGGCATCTCACCCCTGGTGGGGAGGCCTGGCTGATCCTGTCCGACCTCGCCGAACTGCTGGGCCTGCGCACCCGCGCGCGGCTCCTCGACGCGTTCGAGCGTTCCGGTCTCGAAGTCCAGGGCCGGGAGGACATCCTGCCGAGACATCCGAAGGCCGCGGATCCGGGCGATCCGTTGCACGCCGCCCGCGCGAAGGAGGTGACTTCGTTGTGGCGGCTCACAACCCGAGCAGCGCCCGTGCCTGACTGATGAACACGCGGGCGGCGGGGCTGACCGGCCCCTCCGTCCGCCAGGCCAGCGCCAGTTTCGCCCGCAGCCCGGCCGGTCGCGTGATCTCCATGGCGTGCAGTTCCGGGTAATGCGTCGCCAGCGACATCGGCACCACGGCGACGCCGAGCCCGCGCCCGACCAGCTGGGCGACGACGTTCGGATCGCCGGCCTCCAGCGTCACCCGCGGCTGGGCGCCGTCGGCGAGGAACGCCGCGTCGACGATCGCGCGCATCCCGGTGCCCTTCGGCAGGCTGACCAGCGAGCGGCTTTCCAATTCGGTCAGGGTGATCGTGGCGTGCGCGGTGAGCGGATCCTCCGGTCCGGAAACGGCGACGAGCGGCTCGTCGAGGACGACCTCGAGGCCGATCCCCGGCGGCGGTTCGCCGGAGACCCCGATGAGGGCGATGTCGAACCGGCCGTCGGCGACGCCCGCGAGCAGGATGTCGGAGGTCGCCTCCGCGAGCGTGATGTCCACGGCGGGGTGGCGCTCGTGGAAGCGGGCGAGCAGATCCGGCAGGTTGACCGGGCCACGCGAGGACACCATGCCCATCGCGACCTGGCCGCGGACCAGTCCGGCGAGGTCGTCGACCGCCTGCCGCACCCCGGCGACGGCGGCGAGCGCGGCCCGCGCGTACGGCAGCGCGGCGGCACCGACCTCGGTCAGCCGCACCGCGCGGGCCGACCGGTCGAGCAGCGGCTGCCCGAGCTCGCGTTCGAGGCGGCGGATCTGGGCGCTGACGCCGGGCTGCGCGACGTGCAACCGCTCGGCGGCGCGGGTGAAGTTCGCCTCGTCGGCCACCGCGACGAAGTATTCGAGCTGACGCAGTTCCATAACCGATGATTCTAGTTACCAGACAAACCAGATCTTGGACTTCTGACCGGATCGCGCGCACGCTGGGGTCATGACCACACTGCTCCGCTCCGGCGACGCCGGTTACGACACCGAACTCGCCGGCTTCCAGACCGCTGTGCCCCGTCGTCCCGACGTCATCGTCGCCGCCGAGTCCGCCGCCGACGTCGTCGAAGCCGTCCGCTACGCCGCCGAGCACGATCTCCCGGTCGCCGTGCACTCGACCGGGCACGGCGTGGGCGTCCCCTTCGAAGGCGGCGTCCTCGTCACCACCCATCGGATGGCCGGGATCCGGATCGAAGACGGGATCGCACGGGTCGACGCGGGCGTGCGCTGGGGTGCGGTCGTCGAAGCGGCGGCCGGGCACGGGCTGGCGCCGCTGAGCGGCTCCTTCCCCGGCGTCGGCGTCGTCGGCTACACCCTCGGCGGCGGGTTCAGCCTGCTAGGCCGCAAGTACGGGCTCGCCGCCGACCAGGTGACCGCGATCGAGGTCGTGACCGCCGACGGCGAACTCCGCCGCGCCACCCCGGACACCGAACAGGACCTGTTCTGGGCGCTGCGCGGCGGCCGCGACAACTTCGGGATCGTCACCGCGCTCGAATTCCGGCTCGTCCCGGTCACCCGGCTGTACGGCGGCAGCCTGCAATTCGGCACCGGGTCGCTGTCCGCGGTGCTGGCCGCCTGGCGCGACTGGGCGGCGGAGATGCCACGCGAGATGACGTCGTCGCTGGGCATGGTCCCGATGCCGGACCTGCCGATGGTGCCCGAGCCGCTGCGCGGGCAGCACGTCGCGCAGATCCGGATCGCCTATCTCGGCGACGCCGCCGAGGGTGAACGCCTCGTCGCCCCGCTGCGCGCCGCCGCCACGCCGCTGGGTGACACGCTCGCCGAGATCCCGTTCACCGAATCGGGCAAGATCGCGAACGAGCCGCCGTTCCCGCACGGCTACCGCGCGGACAACGTCACCGTGTCCGAGCTCAACGACACGATGCTCGACGCGATCCTCGAACACGCGGGCCCGGACGCCCCGGTGCCGACCGTCGTCCTGCTGGACCTGCTCGGCGGCGCGCTGTCCGATCCGCCGGAGCACCCCGGCGTCGGCTGGGACCGCGAAGCCCGCTTCACCGTCCGGGCACTGTCCGTAGTGGACGACGCGCCAGTGACCGAGATCAAGGCCGCCCACGGGAAGCTGTTCGACGCGCTGAAGCCCTGGTCGACCGGCAAACTGCTGACCTTCGTCTACGGCGAAAGCGGCGCCGCCGAGGAAGCGTCCAAGGTGTACTCCGCGGCCGATCTGCGGCGCCTCGCCGAGGTCAAGGCCACCGTCGACCCGGCGAACCGGTTCCGGCTGACCCACAACGTCGAACCGGCGCGTGACGCTGGGTGACCTCCGAAATCAGCAGGTAGAGGGCTCCCATCCGGGGCGAAGGCGCAGTGGGCGGCACCCGTATACTTCCGGGCCGATACCGCCATTAGGGGGCACTGTGCGCACTTTGGACCATGACGAGTTCCTCGCCATGCGTCGGTTCCCCGCGCTCGACGGGCTGCGCGCGATCGCGGCCACCATCGTGATCCTCTTCCACTTCGCGGGTCCGAAGTGGAGCTGGCTGTCCGGCTGGGTCGGTGTCTACATCTTCTTCGTGCTGTCCGGTTTCCTGATCACGACGCTGCTGCTGCGTGAGCAGGACCGGACCGGCCGGATCTCGCTTTCGGCGTTCTACCTGCGCCGGGTGTTCCGGATCCTGCCGCCGTACCTGGTGATCCTCGGCGGCATCATGGTGTTCGCCTGGCTGCGCGGCGAGTTCTTCACCCGCAATTACCCGGAAGCGCTGAAGTACTACCTGACGTTCTTCAACGAGTTCCTGCCCGGCGGCATGCCTCCCGGCCCGGACAACTTCTTCAGCGGCTCGTGGACGCTGGGCATCGAGGAGAAGTTCTACCTGGTCTGGCCGTTCCTGCTGGTGGTCGCGGGTGCGGTCGGGCTGGCCGCGGCCTGGCGCAAGCTCGCGCTGGCGTTCGCCGCGTTCGCGCTGATGGCCGGGCTGGTCGGGGTCACCAGCGGCTGGGTGCTCAACGGGCCGCAGGTGCCGATCTACCGCTCCACGGTGCACTACGCGATCCTGCTGATCGGCTGCGTGCTGGCGATCGCGATGCACTACCGCCGGTCCTACGCGGTGATCAAACCGCTGACCCATCCGCTCGCGGCGATCCCGGTGTTCGGCGCGTTCGCCCTGCTGCACGTCAACATGGAAAGCCTGTGGTGGGAGACCGGCAGCAACCTCGGCCTGCTGATCGCCTACGGCCTGCTCTCGGCGATGCTGCTGGTCGTGCTGGTCTCGCCGGGGCCGCTGCGCTGGCTGCTGGCGACGAAGGTGATGCGGTTCGTCGGTGAGCGCTCGTACTCGCTCTACCTGCTGCAGGGCCCGGTGCACTTCGCCGTGGTCGCGGCGATCCCGCCGCTGGGTGAGCACCGGATGATCAGCGCGCTGACCGTGTTCGCGGTCGGGCTCGGGATCGCGGACCTGATCCACCGCTGGGTGGAGCAGCCGATGATCCTCACCGGCAAGAAGCTGATCGTGCGCCGCCAGGAGCGCAAGGCGCTGCGTGCGGCCGAGGCCGAACTCAAGCGGCCGAGCGCTGTCGAGGCTCCCAGCGGCGCGCGCTGACTCAGCGGGAGATCGTGACGACCGGGATCACCCGGTCGGTCTTCTTCTCATAGTCGGCGAAGCCCGGCATCGTGCTGACCATCTTCGCGTAAAGACGGTCACGCTCAGCGCGGTCTTCGAGTACGACCGTCGCGGTCGCTTCGAACTTCTCCGTGCCGACCTCGATGGTGACCTTCGGGTTCGCCACGATGTTGTGGTACCAGGCCGGGTTCTTGTCCGCCCCGGCGTACGAAGCGGCGATGACGTACTTGCCGTCGTCCTCCGAGTACGCGAGCGGCGAGGTGCGCGGTTCGCCGCTCTTCGCCCCGGTGGTGGTGAGGAGCAGCAGCGAGCCGCCCTCGAACGGACCGCCCACCTTCCCCTCGTTCTCGCGGAACTCCTTGATGATGTTCTTGTTCCAGTCGAGCATCTCGGACAACTTTTCCTCCATTGTCGATCTCTGTCGCCGAGGTTAACTCAGCTCTCGCGGGCCTTGCGGCGCTGCGCTTCGGCGCGCTCCCGACACTTGCGGAGGAACTCTTCGTCGTCCTCGGCGCTCGTCGCGGCGAAGCGACCGGGCCGGTCGTACTCCGGGAACCTCGGGCTCTCCCGTTCGTAGCGGCCGCGCGGGGCGCGGGCGATGTGCTGCGGGCGGCCGGCGACGAGCCAGACGATGGAGCCGACCAGCGGGACGATCAGCACCAGCAGCAGCCACATCCCCTTGGGCATGTTGCGGCACGATCCTTCGTCGGTGGTGATGACGTCGACGATGCAGAAGATCCACAGACCGAGCGTGAGAACGCCGAACAAACCATTGAAATACAGCATCGAAAATCTCCCCAGTTCCGGATTGCCGGGGTCATTATTAGCACAGCAGGACGTCGAGAATTCCCGTGGCCACTTGAAGCGCCGGCGCCTGTCCGGGGCACTGTTTCGGGCCTGCTCCGAACGGACGTTCCGTCAGGTCCACCTCGACCACTTCACCCTGCACCCACCGGCGGGTGACGCGGACCGGCGGATCCTCCCGCAGGACCCGGTCGAGCAGGCTCGCGACGTCTTCACCCGTCCGGTGAGCGGCCAGCGCCTTGCCGAGCAGCTTGGCCGTCGCGTCGCAGGCCTGCACCAGGAGCCCGATCCGCGCGGCCGTCCGCTCCCCGGCGTCACCACCGCAGGCCTCGACCAGCCGCCGCATGGCTTCTTCGGCGCCTGGCCCGATTCCGGTGTGCGGGTGATAGCTCGCGGACACCGTCGCGATGTCGCGGGAAACGTCCGGGAGGCCCAATTCGGCGGCGAGGACGGCGACCGGGACCGTCCACAGGATCCGTTCCACCGGCTCGCCGTCCAGCGCCTTGGTGAACGCGAAAGCCTTGTCCCGCAAGGACGTCATCGGCGCGAGTTCGGCGAGCACGAGTGCCCGCCGCCGCGCGTGGTCCGCCGGGCCGCTGAACCGGGCGACGTTCGCGCGCAACCACCGGACACCACCCGGTTCGACGTCCTGGGGCACCGGCGGGACGGGGGCTTCGATCAGCGGATTCTCCATCCCGTGACGCTAAGTGCGGAACGCTTCGGTCACGGCCGAAACATGAGCTCACCACCGTTGTATGGTGACCGGGTGACGGTCGTGTCGGAGACAACCGAAGTCGACGGCGCGGGGCGAACGGCGCAACCGCGCCAGTTGATCGTGACCGTGTACGGCCTCTATTCACGCGGTGAGGGCGGCTGGCTTTCGGTCCGTTCCCTGATCGACCTCCTGGCGGGCGTGGACGTCGAAGAACCCGCCGTCCGGTCGTCCATCTCCCGGCTGAAACGGCGCGGGATCCTTTCCGCGGTGCGCCGGAACGGGGCGGCTGGCTACGAACTTTCCGAAACCGCGCTGGCGATCCTGCGCGAAGGCGACGAGCGGATCTTCCGCCGCGAACGCGCGACCCCCGGCGACGGCTGGCTGCTCGCGGTGTTCTCCGTCCCGGAAGCCGAACGGCACAAGAGGCATGTCCTGCGCACCCAGCTCGCCAGGCTCGGTTTCGGGACCGCGTCGTCCGGCGTCTGGATCGCGCCCGCGCATCTGCGCGACGCGACCTCCGACATGCTGCGGCGGCTCGAACTGGAGGGCTACGCCGATCTCTTCCACGCCGAGCACCTCGCGTTCGGCGACGTGCGGGAGAAGATCCGCGACTGGTGGGACCTCGACCAGCTGGAAACGCTGTACACCGCGTTCCTCGACGAGCACGCGTCCGCGCTCCGGCGATGGCAGCGGCGCAAGACCACGGACGAGGCCGAGGCGTTCGCCGACTACGTCCGGGTGCTGACCGACTGGCGGCGGCTGCCCTATCTCGACCCCGGCCTGCCCGCCGAACTGCTGCCACCCGGCTGGGCCGGGATCCGGGCGGCGGACCTGTTCTTCACCCTGCACTCGCGGCTGGGCGAAGCCGCGGCCGCGCACGTCTCGCGCACGCTGCCCTAAACGACCGCGAAGCCCTGCACCTCCACCAGCGCTTCGACGTCCCAAAGCCGGCTGACGCCGATCCCCGCCATCGCGGGGTACTCGCGACCGGCCAGCCGCTTCCACACCGCGCCGATCTCGCGCGCGTGGGCCTTGTAGTCGTCCATGTCGACGATGTAGATGGTCACGCTGCACAGGTCCGACGGCTCCCCGCCCGCCGCGCGCAACGCGGCGAGCAGATTGGACAGCGCGCGTTCGAACTGCTCGACCACCCCGTCGCCGACGATGCGGTTGTCCGCGTCCAGCGCCGTCTGACCGGCGAGGAAGACGAATCGCCCGCTCGCCGAGACGGCGTGCGAGAAGCCGGAGGGACGACCGAGCTCGGGAGGGTTGATGCGCTCCATGCGGGTCAGCATATCCCGTATCGTTGACGGTCGTACATACCGCGACATACCCTGAGCGACGTGCGTATCGCGGTGTTAGGCGGCGGCCCGGCGGGGCTCTACTTCGCCACGCTGGCGAAACAGCTCCATCCCGAACACGAGATCACCGTCTGGGAGCGCAACGCGCCCGACGACACCTTCGGGTTCGGGGTGGTGTTCTCCGACGAGACCCTCGGCGGCATCGAGCACGCCGATCCGGTGATCCACGCGGCCATGCGGCGCGAGTTCGCGCGCTGGGACGACATCGACGTCCACTTCCGCGGCACGGTGCACACCTCCGGCGGGCACGGGTTCGCCGCGATGAGCCGCAAACGGCTGCTCGGCATCCTCCAGGAACGCTGCGCGGAACTCGGCGTGGACGTGCGCTTCCGCACCGAGGCGCCGAGCGCGGCCGAGGCGAGCGCCGGGTACGACCTCGTCGTCGCGGCGGACGGCGTCAATTCGCCGACCCGCGACGCCCTGGCCGACAGCTTCCGGCCGAGCCTGCAGGCCCGCCGCTGCAAGTACATCTGGCTGGGCACGGATCTCGTCTTCGACGCCTTCAAGTTCCACGTGCTCGAAACCCCGCACGGGATCATGCAGATCCACGGCTACCCGTACGGCGACACCGCGAGCACGTTCATCCTCGAACTGCACGAGGACGTCTGGCAGCGCGCGTTCGGCGAGATCGCCGCGACCTCGCTCGCGCCGGGCGAGAGCGACGAGAAGTCGATCGAGGTGATCCGCGAACTGTGCGCGGACGTCCTCGACGGGCACCAGGTGTTCGCCAACAATTCGAAGTGGACCGCGTTCGCCACCGTGCGCTGTCAGAGCTGGCGGCACGAGAACGTCGTCCTGCTCGGCGACGCCGCGCACACCGCGCATTTCTCCATCGGCTCCGGCACGAAACTCGCCATGGAGGACGCGCTCGCGCTCGCCGCCTGCCTGCACGAACAGTCCGATCTGGACAGTGGGCTGGCGGCCTACGAGGCCGAACGCCGCCCCGTCGTCACCTCCACCCAGCGCGCCGCGCAGGCGAGCCTGGAATGGTTCGAGAACATGGGCCAGTACACCCATCAGGACCCGGCGCAGTTCGCGTTCAACATCCTCACCCGCAGCCGCCGCGTCACCTACGACAACCTCCGGCTGCGCGACCCCGAGTTCACCGCCGAGCTGGACACCTGGCTGGCGTCCACTGTGGATGGTGAAGTCCGGCCGCCGATGTTCCAGCCGTTCCGGATCGGGAACCTGGACGTGGCGAACCGCGTCGTCGTCTCGCCGATGGACATGTACTCGGCCGAGGACGGCGTCCCGACCGATTTCCACCTGGTGCATCTGGGAAGCAAGGCGCTCGGTGGCGCCGGGCTGGTGATGACGGAGATGGTCTGCGTCTCCGGGACCGGCCGGATCACGCCGGGCTGCGGCGGCCTGTACACCGAGGAACAGGAACAGGCCTGGGCGAGGGTCACCGGTTTCGTCCACGGCAACACCCCCGCGCGGATCGGTGTCCAGCTCGGCCATTCCGGGCGCAAGGGCTCGACGAAACTCATGTGGGACGGCATCGACCAGCCGCTGCCGGAAGGCAACTGGGAGATCTGCGGCCCGTCCGCGCTCCCGTACGCAGAGGCGAATCAGACCCCGCGCGAGCTGACCGTGCCCGAACTGGCCGAAATCCGTGAACAGTTCGCGGAATCCGCCCGCGCCGCCGCGCGCGCCGGGTTCGACCTGCTCGAACTCCACTGCGCGCACGGCTACCTGCTGTCGTCCTTCCTGTCCCCGCTGACCAACCGGCGCACCGACGACTACGGCGGTTCGCTGGAGAACAGGCTGCGTTTCCCGCTCGAAGTCTTCGACGCCGTCCGTGCGGCGTGGCCGCCGGACCGGCCGATGACGGTCCGCATCTCGGCGACCGACTGGCACGAAGGCGGGGTCGACGCCGACGAGGCCGTCGAGATCGCCCGCGCGTTCGCCGAGCACGGCGCGGACGGCATCGACGTCTCGACCGGCCAGGTCGTCAGCGAGGAGAAGCCCGAGTACGGCCGCAGCTACCAGACGCCTTACGCCGACCGGATCCGCAACGAGATCGGGCGTGAGTACGGGATCGCGGTGATCGCCGTCGGCGCGATCTCCTCTTACGACGACGTCAACTCGCTCATCCTGGCAGGCCGGGCGGATCTGTGCGCTCTCGGCAGAACCCATCTTTACGATCCACAGTGGACACTGCACGCGGCCGCCGAGCAGGACTACCCGATGCCCTGGCCGAAGCAGTTCGCGGCGGGCCGCCGGAAACCACAGGGCGGCCGCACCGACGGGCCGAAACCACGGCTGGAACTGCTACGCGCGGGGGAAACCGGCACCGCGCACGCCCGCTGGCGACCAGGGAGTGACCGATGACCGCCTTCTCCTTGAGCCCGGAACAGCAGGCCTTCGCCATCGAGGTCCGCCGCCTGGGCGCCGAGAAACTCCGGCCACTGGCCGAATCCGGCACCGAAGGCGCGGTGAACCGGCCGCTGCTCAAGGAAATGGGCGCGCTCGGCCTGCTGTCCCGGCTGTTCCCCGGCGTCGACGGCGGCAGCCCGAGCCGGGAGGCCGCCGCGATGGATCTCTGCATCCTGCGGGAATCCCTCGCGAGCCAGAGCACCGAAGCCGAGACGGCGTTGGCGTTGCAGGGCCTGGGTACATACCCGGTCCTGCAATCCGGGCAGGATTCGCAGGTCTCGAAGTGGGTCCCCGCCGTGGCCGCGGGCGACGCCGTCGCCGCTTTCGCGCTCACCGAACCGAACGCGGGCTCGGACGCGGCGGCTTTGGAACTCTCCGCCGAACCCGATGGTGACGGCTGGCGCCTCACCGGCGAGAAGATGTGGATCTCCAACGCCCCCGAAGCCGACTTCTACAGCGTTTTCGCCCGCACCACAAAGGAAGCAGGCTCGCGCGGGGTCTCCGCGTTCGTCGTCCCCGCCGACCGCGCCGGTCTCTCGGGCGAGCATCTCGACCTGGTCAGCCCGCACCCCATCGGCACACTGGTGTTCGACGGCGTGCGGGTCGAGCGGGAAGAACTGCTCGGCGAGCAGGACCGCGGTTTCGGCGTCGCCATGCGGACGCTGGACCTGTTCCGGCCGAGTGTCGGCGCGTTCGCCGTCGGGATGGCGCAGGCCGCGCTCGACGCCGCCGTCGCCCACGCCCAGACCCGGATCGCGTTCGGCGGACCGTTGCTGCGGCAGCAGACCGTGGCACACACGCTCGCCGAAATGGCGACCCGCACCGAGGCGTCGCGCCTGCTCGTCCACGCCGCGGCCGCCGCCTACGACGCGGGCGAGCGGAACCTCGCCGGCCGAGCCGCGATGGCGAAACTGTTCGCCACCGAGACGGCCCAGTACGTCGTCGACTCGGCCGTGCAGATCCACGGCGCGCGGGCGCTGCGGCGCGGGCACCTGCTCGAACACCTCTACCGCGAGGTCCGGGCGCCGCGGATCTACGAAGGCGCGTCCGAGGTACAGCGGACGATCATCGCCCGTTCGCTGATTTCTTGACCCGTTCGACGATGTCGCGGTACGCCAGCCCGCTCTGCTTGATCGTCCGGTCCAGGGTCTCGCGGTCGACCCGCACCAGGCCGAGTCGTTTGGCGTAGCCGTAGGCCCATTCAAAACTGTCCAAAAAGGACCAGGCGAAGTAGCCGCGGACGTCCGCGCCCGCCTGGCGTGCGGCGGCCGTGGCGGCGATGTGCGCGGACAGGTACGCGGCGCGGTCGTCGTCGCGGACGAAGCCGGTCTCGTCGGGGACGTCGGCGAAAGCGGCGCCGTTTTCGGTGACGTACAGCGGCAAACCGGGATAGTCCCGGCTGATCCGGACGAGCAGTTCGGTGAGCTTGTGCGGCACGATCTCCCATCCCAGCGCCGTCGACGGCGCCCCGAACGGGACCTTGCGGAACGCGGGCATCCCGAACTGCTCCAGTGCGTTCCCGTTCTCCTCCACCCCGGAGTACCGCGCCCCGAAGTAGTAGTCGACGCCGAGGAAGTCGAGCGGTGCCGCGATGATCGACGGGTCCCACGGCTCGGACGGCAGGCGGATGCCCTGCCGCGCGAGGTCATCGAGGATGTCCTCCGGGTACCGGCCGTGCACGAGCGCGTCGAGATAGAACCTGGTCCCGAGGCCGTCCTCGAACCGGGCGGCCTCGCGGTCGGCCGCGCTGGAGGTGGCCGGGTCGGCGGTGCTCAGGTTGAGCGTGATGCCGAACTTCGTCCCGGACGGCGCGAGTTCACGCATACGCCGCACCGCGAGGCCGTGGCCGAGCAGCAGGTGATGCGCCGCCGCCATCCCCGCCTTCGCGTCCCGGCGGCCGGGCGCCATCACCCCGTGGACGTAGCCGTGCATGGCCGTGCACCACGGCTCGCTCAGTGTGGTCCAGTGGCGGACACGGTCGCTCAGCCGCTCGAACACGAGCATCGCGTAGTCGGCGAACCGGACGGCGGTGTCGCGCGCGGGCCAGCCGCCCGCGTCCTCCAGATGCTGCGGCAGATCCCAGTGGTACAGCGTCAGCCACGGGTCGATGCCGTTGTTGAGCAGTTCGTCGACCAGCCGGTCGTAGAAGGCGATCCCGGCGGGGTTGACGCCGCCGCGCCCGCGCGGCTGCACCCGTGACCAGGAAACGGAGAAGCGGTAGGTGTCGACGCCGAGTTCCTTCACCAGCGCGATGTCGGCAGGCATCCGGTGGTAGTGGTCGCAGGCGACCTCGCCGGTGTCCCCGTTGTCGATCGACCACGGGGACTGGGCGTAGGTGTCCCAAATGGACGGTGTTCGTCCGTCTTCGGCGACCGCGCCTTCGATCTGGTACGCCGAGCTGCCGACCCCCCAGCGGAAGCCGGACGGCAACGTGCCGATGAGCTCTTTCTCCCCGGTCATGGCCCCCCTCCCCGCCTTATTTCACCAGTTAATACATGGCGGAGGCTAAGGTCGTGGGGCATCCTGGAAAGGTCCGCCGCCATCAGATGGGTATCCGCATGCCTGCCAAGCGCACCACCGTCCGTGACCTGCGGCGGCACAACCGTTCCCTCCTGCTGTCGAAACTCTACTTCGACGGCCCGCTCAGCCGCCACGAATTGAGCGGCCTGACCGGATTGAGCGCCGCGACCGTCAGCAACGTGACCGCCGAACTCGGCGAAGAACACCTCATCACCGAAGCCGGGCTGGTCGAATCCGACGGCGGCAGGCCGCGCGTCCTGCTCCGTGTCGATCCGGCGTATGGCCACGTCGCCGGCGTCGACATCGGCGAGACCGGGGTGAAGGTCGAACTGTTCGACCTCACCATGAACCGGCTCGCCACCGTCGAGCATCCGTTCGCCTCCCCCCGGCCGGACGCGGCCGCCGCCGTCACCCAGGTGGCGTCCGGGATCCGGGAAGTGATCACGGAATCGGGGATCGACGAAGCGACCGTGCTGGGCGTCGGTGTCGGCGTCCCCGGCACCGTGGAACAGGGCGCGGCGCTCCGTGTGCACGCGCCCACCATCGGCTGGAAAGGGGTCCCGTTCACCGATCTCCTGCGCGCGGAGGGTGTCGAGCTGCCGTTGTTCATCGACAACGGCGCGAAAACCCAGGGACAGGGGGAAATGTGGTTCGGCGCCGGTCGCGGCGCCCGGCACGCGGTGATCGTGCTGATCGGGTCCGGGGTCGGCGCGGCCGTGGTCACCGACGGCACCACCTACCGGGGTTCCACCAGCAGCGCGGGCGAATGGGGCCACACGACGATCGTCTACGGCGGGCAGGAATGCCGCTGCGGATCGCGTGGCTGCCTTGAGTCCTACGTCGGCGCGGAGGGTGTCCTCGCCCGCTATCGCAAGGCACGCGGCGGAAAGGCCGCCTCGGACGAGGACGAACAGACGCAGTTCACCGCCCTGCTGGAGTCCGCGGGCAGGTCCAAGGCCGCGGCCAAGGTGCTGGAGGAGACGGCGGGCTACCTCGGCGCCGGGATCGGCAACCTGGTCAACCTGTTCAATCCGGAGCGGATCGTGCTGGGCGGCTGGGCCGGGCTCGCGCTCGGCGAGGAGTACCTGCCTGAGATCCGGCGGGTGGCGGGTGAGCACGCGCTGGCGCACGTGTTCGACCAGACCGAGATCGAACTCGGGCAGCTCGGACCGGACGCCGTCGCCATAGGAGCCGCCACCCTCCCGGTCGCCGCCCTCCTGGACCAGGGCGCGGACCCGCGGACGGCCGGGTCCAAGCGCGGAACGGCCGCCTGAGCCTTAATTCGAAGTAAAAAAATACGTCTTGTCGCCATGGTAAAGACCAGGCATACTTTGTTGTCAGGCGCAACAAAGTGGTTCCGCCGTGCGCCTTCCGTTCGCCCGCGTTCCCTCCCGCGCGGGGTCCCCAACGGTCAGAGAGGCGACAACGATGTCCATCTCAGCTCGGTTCCGCTGGGCGGCGCTCCTCGCCGCCGGCGTCCTCCTCGGCTCACTTCCGGCCACCGCACAGGCCCCGGCTTCCGAGGCGGCGGTCATGGCCGCGACCTTCACCGACGACTTCAACGGCGCCGCCGGTGCCGGGATCGACACCTCGAAGTGGCATTTCGAGACCGGCGACAACGTGAACAACCACGAGCGGCAGTGGTACACGTCCGGGACGGACAACGCGGCGCTCGACGGGCAGGGCAACCTGGTCATCACCGCGAAGAAGGAGAACCCCGGCAACTACAACTGCTGGTACGGGCGCTGCGAGTACACCTCGGCCCGACTGTCCACACAGGGCCAGTTCACCCAGGCCTACGGCCGGTTCGAAGCGCGGATGAAACTGCCGCGCGGACAGGGGATGTGGCCCGCGTTCTGGATGCTCGGCGCCGACATCGGCAACGTCGGCTGGCCCAACAGCGGCGAGATCGACATCATGGAGAACGTCGGTTTCGAGCCGAACACGGTGCACGGCACCATCCACGGCCCCGGTTACTCCGGCTCGGGCGGCATCGGCGCGGGCTACAACGGCCCGAACTTCTCCGACGACTTCCACACCTACGCCGTCGACTGGGCGCCGAACCAGATCAAGTGGTACGTGGACGGGAACCTCTACCAGACCCGCACTCCCGCCGACCTCAACGGCAACCGCTGGGTCTTCGACCACCCCTTCTATCTGATCCTGAACCTCGCCGTCGGCGGTTACTGGCCCGGTGACCCGAACTCCGGCACCGTCTTCCCGCAGCGCCTGGTCGTCGACTATGTGCACGTCAACTCCAGCAACACCGCCGGGAACACCGGGCGGATCACCGGCATCGGCGGCAAATGCGTCGACGTCGCCGCCGCGAACAGCTCCGACGGCACCCCGATCCAGCTCACCGACTGCAACGGCAACGCCGCGCAGAACTGGACCGTCGGGAGCGACGGCACGATCCGCGCGCTGGGCAAATGCCTGGACGTCTCCGGCGGGGGCACCGCGGACGGCACGGCCGTGCAACTGTGGGGCTGCAACGGAACCGGCGCGCAGAAGTGGGCGATCAGCGGGGCGCGCGACATCGTGAACCCGCAGGCGAACAAGTGTCTCGACGCCACCGGGAACAGCTCCGCGAACGGGACCCGGCTCCAGATCTGGACCTGCGGCGGTGGCGCGAACCAGAAGTGGACCACCCCCTAAGACCCCTCGCGTTCCGTCCTCTGGATGCGGCAGTCCGCACGCATCCAGAGGACGAAACGCGTTATCGGGCGCGTTCGGCGTAGGCCTCGACGAGCTGGGTTTCGGCGTCGGCGAGGTACTGCACGAGGAGTTTTTCGGCGCCGAGGCCGTCGCCCGCCTCGATGCGCTCGAGGATCTCCGCGTTGCGCTTGAGGTACGGCTCGTGGAAGCGCCGCGGGTCGACCATCCGATGGAAGACCAGCCGCAGTTCGGCGAAGATGCCGCGCATCAGCTCGTCGATGCGCTCGCTGCCGCCGAGTTCCGCGAGCGCCGTGTGGAACCGTATGTTCGCGGTGCCGAGGTCTCGCCAGCGTTCGCTCCGCGCGGCGACCCTGCCGTCCTCGACCATCTGCGCGAGCTTCGCGAACGTCGGCGGCTTCTCCGTCACCGCGCGGACCGCCGAACACTCGACGACCTTGCGCACCTTGTAGAGATCGACGACGTCCTCGACCGACAGCACCCGCACGAAGACACCGCGGTTGAGCTCGTGGGTCAGCAGCCGCTCGTGCGTGAGCAGCCGGAACGCCTCGCGCAGCGTGTTGCGGGAGACGCCGAGCGCCGAGCCGATGTCCTGCTCCGAGAGCCGCGCCCCCGGCAGGAAGAAGCCTTCCGCGATCCGCGTCCGCAGGACACCCGCGACCCGCTCCGCGGTACTGGTGCGGCTGATCATGCCGCGATCCGCTTCGAGTCCTTGAACCGAGGCAGGACCATCCTCCGCGACCGTCACGTGACCAATCCTACCTACCCCCGAGAGGTCAAGCCAAGGATCCTCTTGTGGAATTGTTGAACAATACCTACAGTGGCTGAACATGTGACCCGTGCCACGATGAGGTCCACCCCTGGAGGTGCCGATGAACGCGACAGCCACCACCGAAGACACTCGCCCCTTCGCCTGGTTCCGCACGCTCGGTAAACGCGGTCAGCGCGCGTTCTTCGGCGCGTTCGGCGGGTACGGGCTCGATTCGTTCGACTACCAGACCCTGCCGCTGGGCCTGGCCGCGATCACCGCCTACTACGGCCTTTCCGGCGGCGAGGCGGGCCTGCTCGGCACGACGACGCTGGTGGTTTCGGCGATCGGCGGCATCGGCGCGGGGGTCCTGGCCGACCGCATCGGCCGCGTCCGCACCCTCCAGATCACCATCGCGATGTACACGGTCTTCACCGTGCTCTGCGGATTCGCGCCGAACTTCGAGACGCTCCTGATCTTCCGTGCCCTGCAGGGTCTCGGTTTCGGTGGCGAGTGGGCCGCCGGCGCCGCGCTGGTGGCGGAGTACTCGCAGGCGCGCTACCGCGGCCGCACGGTCGCCTTCGTGCAGAGCGCCTGGGCGGTCGGCTGGGCGCTGTCGGTCGTCGTCTACACGGTCGTGTTCAGCCTCTTCAGCCCGGACGTCGCCTGGCGCGTCATGTTCTGGACCGGGGTCATCCCCGCGCTGCTGGTGCTGTGGGTCCGCCGCAACGTCCAGGACGCGCCCGTCGCGGAAGCGGCGCGGGCCACCAAGAAGGAACGCGGTTCGTTCAAGGGCATCTTCAAGCCGGACCTGCTGCGCACCACGTTCTTCGCCGCGCTGCTCGCCACCGGTGTCCAGGGCGGTTACTACACGCTCGCGACCTGGCTGCCGAGCTACCTGAAGACCACCCGCGGCCTCACCGTCATCGGGACCGGCGGCTATCTCGCGTTCCTGATCTCCGGCGCCTTCATCGGGTACGTCACCGGCGGCTATCTCACGGATCTACTGGGCCGCAAGAAGACGTTCCTGCTGTTCTCGGTGCTGTCGGCAGGCCTCATCGTCGCCTACACACAGATCCCGGCGGGCGCGAACACGCTCGTGCTGTTCCTCGGTTTCCCGCTCGGGTTCTCGATGTCCGCGATCTTCAGCGGGTTCGGCGCGTTCCTCGCCGAGCTGTACCCGTCGGCGCTGCGCGGGACCGGGCAGGGCTTCACCTACAACCTCGGCCGGGCCATCGGCGCGACCTTCCCCGCCGTGGTCGGTTTCCTCGGCGCGGGCGGCGCGATGGTGTTCGGCGCGGTCGGGTACGGCATCGCCGCGCTGGCGCTGCTCGGCCTGCCCGAGACTCGCGGCCGCGAACTCCTGTGACGACAATCGGAAGGGGAGGAACCGCGATGACCACCTTCGACGAACCGGCGACGTTGTCCCCCGGCGAGGCGCGCGCCCTGTTCCGCGCGGGCACGGCCCGCCCGACCACCGGCTGGGCGAACGGGTTCACCCAGACCAACCTGATCGCCGTCCCCGAGGACTGGGCCTACGACGTCCTGCTGTTCTGCCAGCGGAACCCGCAGCCCTGCCCGGTGCTCGACGTCAGCGATCCCGGCGACCCGTCGACGCGGCTGGCGCCCGGCGCGGATCTGCGCACCGACCTGCCGCGCTACCGCGTCTGGCAGAACGGCGTGCTGGCGGGTGAGATCTCCGACGCGAGCGGATTGTGGCGCAGCGACATGGTCGCGTTCTCGATCGGCTGCAGTTTCACCTTCGAAGCGGCGCTCGCCGCGGAAGGCATCCCGCTGCGGCACGTCGACCAGGGCCGCAACGTGGCGATGTACGTGACGAACCGCGAGTGCGTCCCGGCGGGACGGCTGCACGGGCCGATGGTGGTCTCGATGCGGCAGATCCCCGAATGCCGCATCGACGACGCCGTGCGCGTCACCCGTGGCATGCCCGCCGTGCACGGCGCTCCCGTGCACATCGACGACCCCGCCGCGCTCGGCATCACCGATCTCGGCAAACCCGATTTCGGGGACCCGGTCGACGCGGAACCCGGTGACGTGCCGGTGTTCTGGGCGTGCGGCGTGACCCCGCAGGCGGCGCTGATGGCCTCGCGGCCGCCGTTCGCGATCACGCACGCGCCGGGCTACATGTTCGTGACCGACAAACTCGACAGTGAGTTCAGGGTGGCCTGATGGATCTCAACGGTATCGATCTCAACAGCGACCTCGGTGAGGGTTTCGGCGCCTGGAAGATGGGCGACGACGACGCCATGCTCGACCTCGTCACCAGCGCGAACGTCGCCTGCGGGTTCCACGCCGGCGACCCGTCGGTGATGCGGCGCGTCTGCGAACGCGCGGCGGAGCGGGGCGTCGTCATCGGCGCCCACGTCGCCTACCGCGATCTGGCGGGGTTCGGGCGGCGGGCGATGGACGTCGCCCCCGCCGACCTGGCCGACGACGTGCTCTACCAGATCGGCGCGCTCGACGCGTTCGCCCGCGCGGCGGGCACACGGGTGCGGTACGTCAAACCGCACGGCGCGCTGTACAACACGGCCGCGGTGGATCCGGAGCAGGCGGCCGCGGTGGTCGAGGGAATCCGGCGGTTCCATCACGGGCTCGCGCTGCTGTGCCCGCCGGGGTCGGAAATGGCCGAGCAGGCCGAAAAGGCCGGGTTCCCCGCGTACGCCGAGGCGTTCGCGGACCGCGCGTACACCGCAGAAGGCCTGCTGGTCTCCCGGAAAATGCCGGGCGCCGTGCTCCACGACGCCGACGAGGTCGCCGACCGGGCGGTCGCGATGGCGACCACCGGCAAGGTCGTCGCCGCCGACGGGACCGAACTGTCCCTGCGGCCGCATTCGCTCTGCGTGCACGGGGACACGCCCGGCGCCGTCGGACTGGCGCGACGGATCCGTGCCGGGCTCGACGCTTCCGGTGTCCACATCGGACCTTTCCTCGAGGCCGCATGATGCGGGTGCTGCCCTATGGGGCGCGTGCGGCCATGGTCGACTTCGACGACCCGTCGGAGGTGCTCGGGCTGCACGCGTCACTGGAGCGGGACCCGCCGGACGGCGTCGTCGAACTGGTCCCGGCCGCGCGGACCCTGCTCATCCGGTTCGACCCTGGCCGGACCCATCACGACCGGCTCACCGGTGACGTCCTCGACCGGTCCACAATGGACGTCGTGCCGCGCGAAGCCGCCGAGATCGTCGTACCGGTGCGCTACGACGGCCCCGATCTCGCCGACGTCGCCGCCACCACCGGCATGTCGGCGGAAGCGGTCGTCCGGCGGCACGAGGACGGCACCTACGTCTCGGCCTTCTGCGGCTTCGCACCGGGTTTCGCGTATCTCACCGGCCTCGACCCCGCGCTGCACCTGCCACGCCGGACGAGCCCGCGCACTCGGGTGCCCGCCGGTTCGGTCGCGATCGCGGGCGAGTACACGGCGGTGTACCCGAACGCCTCACCCGGCGGCTGGCAGCTGATCGGACGGACCACGCTGACGGTGTGGGATGTCGACCGCGAACCGCCCAATCTGCTCGCGCCCGGTACGCGGATCCGGTTCACTTCATGACCGCGAAGATCGAAGTGGTCCGCCCCGGCGTCTTCGCCACCGTGCAGGACCTCGGACGGCCCGGCCTGGCCGCGATCGGCGTCGGCCGGTCCGGCGCCGCCGACCGCGGTTCGCTGCGGCTGGCGAACCGGCTGGTCGGGAACCCCGAGAGCCACGCGGCCCTGGAAGTCGTGCTGGGCGGCCTCGTCCTGCGGTTCTCGGCCCCGGCGACCGTCGCCGTCACCGGCGCGCCCTGCGCGATCACCGCCGGCGGCCGCGCGATGGGCCCGCACACCCCGATCTCGGTCGGCCCCGGCGACGAACTCGTTCTCGGCATGGCTTCCCAGGGTTTGCGGTGCTATGTCGCCGTTCGTGGCGGCGTCGACGTCCCTCCGGTACTGGGCGCGCGGGCGACCGACACCCTGGGCAAACTCGGCCCGCCAGTGCTTTCGGCCGGGATGACCTTGCCGGTGGGGCATCCGGCGCTGGCTCACCCCGGCGTGGATCTCGCTCCTCGTGCCCCGCTGCCCGACGTCCCGGTTCTGCGGGTCACTCCGGGGCCACGGGTCCCGTGGTTCGCCCCAGGCGCACTGTCCACTTTGGTCTCCTCCGGTTACGTCGCCACCTCCGACGTCGACCGGGTGGGCGTGCGGCTCGAAGGCCCCGTGCTGTCGCGGGCGCGGGACGGCGAGTTACCGCCCGAGGCCGCCGTGCCGGGCGCGTTGCAGGTTCCTCCTTCGGGGCAGCCGATCCTGTTCCTCGCCGACCATCCGGTGACCGGGGGCTATCCGGTGATCGCGGTCGTGGAGGAGGCGGATCTGGATCTGGCCGCTCAGCTGCGGCCGGGGCAGCGGGTGCTTTTCCGGCGTCGATGATGTCCCGAGCGCCACGCTCGAGACATCGAGCGTCCCAGGCGAGGCGCACGAGACACTCGAATCGCCACTCACGACCCCGAGACCCGCAAAGTGATGTTCAGCCGCCCCGCCAACCCCAGCCCCGGATCCGCGGTCCCCGGCGACACCCTGGGCACCCCGTGGAAGGCCAGCCGCGACTCCCCGCCGAACACGAACAGGTCTCCCGACCGCAGATCCACGTCCGTATAGGGCCGCCCGCGATCCGACGTGTTCCCGAACCGGAAAACGCACGCGTCCCCGAGGCTCAGCGACACGACGGGCTCCAGCGAGTCCTCGTCCTTGTCCTGGTGCATCCCCATCTTCGCGGCGGAGTCGTAGAAGTTCACCAGCGCGATGTCCGGCTCATACGACGAAGAACCGCAGGCGTCAAGAACGGCACGCCGCCCGAGATCACCCAGCCAGGCAGGAAACGGGAGCACCGGGGAGCCGTCGTCGGTCACCTTCGAGTAGCGGTACGGGCGCCAATGCCAGCCGAGACAGACCGTCCGCACCGACATGACACCACCGTTCGGCAACCTCGTCTGCCGATACCCGCGCCAGCCGCGGCAGGCTTCGACCAGACGGCGTTGCTCGTCGAAGCCGAGCCAGTCGGGCACATGTACGGCACCGGGCGCGACTTCGGCACGCGGGCGAGGGATCAGCGCGTCCACAGGTCGAGTTTGCCAGGGCGCGCGCCGATGATCCGGTGGCCCCGCACCAGGACACCGGCCGAGGTGAGCCGTCGCAGCACGCGCTCGACGAAACGCGGGCGAGACGGGGCGTCCTTGACTGTCACGGCGGAAAAGGTGCCATAACCGGCCACCGGAAACCACCTTTGAGATTACTCCGATCGGCGGGTTGACCGCAGCGCGTACGCCCGGTTACCGCGCGAATTCGACCACGGTCACCCCGGCCTTGGCAGGCACCGGGTCGTTCATCGCGGCCAGCACGGCGGGGACGTCGTCGAGGCCGACCCGGTTGCCGATCATGCCTTCGAGATCGATTCCGGCGGTCTCCACCACCCGCAGCATCTCGGGGTACTCGTGCGCCTGCAGCCCGTGGATGCCGACGATCTCCAGTTCCCCGCCGATCACCCGGTGCATCGGGATCGGCGCGACGCCCTGCGCGGGCGGCATCAGCCCGGCCTGGACGTGCCGTCCCCGTTTCCGGAGGCTGCCGATCGAGGCCGCGCAGGTGGACGGCGAGCCGAGGCAGTCGAGGGAGACGTGCGCGCCGCCGCCGGTCAGGTCGCGGACGTGCGCCGCGACGGCCTCGTGCCCGTCGAAAACGGAAGGATCGACGGACAACACCGCGCCCATCCGCACAGCCAGCGCCCTGGCCTCCGGCGACGGATCGACGGCGACGACAGAAGCACCCGCCGCGACGGCCAGCAGGATCGACGAGACGCCGACGCCGCCACAGCCGTAGACCGCGACCCAGCGACCGGGCCGGACGCCGCCCTGGCGCAGCACGGCCCGGAACGCCGTCCCGAACCGGCAGCCCAGCGCCGCCGCCCCGGCCGAGGACAGCGTGTCCGGCAGCGCCACGAGGTTGACCTCGGCGTTTTCGATGGCGACGTACTCGGCGAACGAGCCCCAGTGGGTCGCACCCGGCTGGAACTCGCGGTCGCAGATCTGCTGGTCACCGGCCACGCACTGGTCGCAGGTACCGCAGGCGCAGACGAACGGCACGGTCACCCTGTCACCCGCCGACCAGCCGCGGACGCCCTCGCCGAGCGACGCGATCCGGCCGGCGAGTTCGTGCCCGGCGACGTGCGGCAGCCTCACCGACGTGTCGTGCCCCTGCCAGGAGTGCCAGTCGCTGCGGCACACCCCGGTCGCGTCGACGGCGATCACCACCCCGCCCGGCGGCGCGGACGGATCCGGCACCTCGCGTACCTCGGGCAGCACACCGAACTCCTCGAAGACGACCGCCCGCACCCGCGCTCCTAAGTTCCCGTGTCGCGGCCTCGCTGCATCACCAGGCCCTCGCCGGGCACCGTACACCGGCCCGCCCGCCCCCGCGGCGGCCCGAGGAGCCTCGAAAGGGACTCCGGCGGCACCCCGAGGATCTCCTCGAGATTCTTGAGCACCAGCAGGGATTCCGGCCGTTCGGGACGACATCGGCCGGACTGCCAATGGCTCAGTG
The DNA here is from genome assembly GCF_000384215.1 of Amycolatopsis alba DSM 44262. NCBI lineage: Bacteria > Bacillati > Actinomycetota > Actinomycetes > Pseudonocardiales > Pseudonocardiaceae > Amycolatopsis > Amycolatopsis alba. The sequence goes on from NZ_KB913032.1 coordinate 2,758,354, forward strand.
TCGCGAGGCTGACCGAGCACCCCCTGCCCCGCAGCCGATATCGGATCCGGTCGAGACCGAGACCCCTCGCCCTGATCGCCGCCCTGAGGGCGTCCGCGAAGGGCCCCGTCTCCAGCAGTCGCCTGAGTTCACGCCCTTCCGCCACCCCCCGGTCGATGGTGTGTGTCCGCTGACCGGTCATTGTCATCGCCTTCGCACGCTCGCTAGCCACCCGGATAGCGCAGCCTAGGCGGGGGAACACATGATCGGAAGGGCCTTAGATCACCTATCCGCCCGGCATGCGGGTGACGGGCACGAGGCCCGAATTATGCAGAGACGTAGGGAAAATTCCCACCGCGCGGCCCGGCCGAAACGTGTCCACAGTGGACTTCTCAGCGCAGCGCGACCGACAGCGCCTGCGCGATCTCCTTGCCGATCGCGTGTGTCGCCGCGTCCGGCGGCGAGCCGACCTTGACCACCATCGGGCCGCCGAACGGCTGGCGCTCGACGACCTCGATCCGCTCGCCGAGGCCGATCGAGTGCTCGGTGAGGTAGCGCAGGAGTTCCGGGTCGGTGTCCCAGACGCGCACGATCTCGCCGACCGCGCCGGGCGGGAGGTCGTCGAGGATGCGCATCGGCATCTCCTCGACGCTGCCGTCGGGGGCGGGGATGGGATCGCCGTGCGGGTCGCGCACCGGGTTGCCGAGTTTCGCCGCGATCCGCTCGACGAGCCTGTCCGACACCGCGTGTTCGAGCGCGTCGGCCTCGGCGTGCACCTCGTCCCAGGTGTAGCCGAGTTCGGACACCAGGTAGGTCTCGATCAGCCGGTGACGGCGGAGCACCGAGCGGGCGAGCTGCCTGCCTTCGGTGGTCAGCTCGATGCCGCGGTACGGGACGTGTGCGACCAGCCCCAGCTGGGACAGCTTGGTGACCATGCCGGACGCCGAGGACGGGCTGACCTCCAGCCGCCCGGCCAGTGACGTGTTGGTGACGGCCTCACCGCGCTCCACCAGCCCGTAGATCACGCGGACGTAGTCCTCCACCGACGACGACCTGCGGTTCGCCCCTTCACCCATGCGTGCGAGTTTACGGCTTGCCGCTCGGCCGCGGCTCACCCAGCGTGCGGTCGCCAGCGGTACCGGATCCAGCCGGGGACGGGGTCGGCGCCGAGCTGGGCGTAGAACGCCTCGCCCTTCTCGTTGCCCTCCTGCATGTCCCATTCGACGCGGCCGGGGGTCCGCGCGCTCAGCTCGTCGAGCAGCTCCCGCCCGAGGCCGAACCGGCGGTGGTCCGGGCGCACGAAGAGGTCGTCGAGCCAGATCCCCGGCCTGGCCTCCCAGGTGGAGAAGTTCCAGCTGCAGAAGGCGAAGCCCGCGACCTCGTCCGGCCGCTCCGGCGGGGTCGCGAGCAGCACCCATGCCTTCGGATCGGGTCCGAAGAGGAACCCGGCCATCTCCTGGCGGTCCAGCTTCAGATCGTGTTTGTCCTCATAGACCGCGTGCTCCTCGATGAGCGCGCAGATCTCCTCGATGTCGCCCGCGACGGCGTCCCGTACCGGCATCAGTCTCAGCTCCGTTCGTAGACGAGGTCGCCGCCGACGGCGGTGGCGGCGACCTTGATCGAATCCAAAGTGGACTCGTCGGTCGGGTCGGCCGAGAGGACGGCGAAGTCCGCGAGCTTGCCGACCTCCAGCGTGCCCAGGTCCTTCTCGGCGAAAGCGGCATAAGCGGAGCCGTGGGTGTACGCGCGCAGGGCTTCGGCGGGCGTGAGCCGCTCATCGGGACCCAGCACGACACCGGACGCGGTCTTCCGCCGCACCATGTCGGCCAGCGCGAGCAGCGGCGCGCCTTCGACGACGGGACGGTCCGAGCTGGCGGGGAGCACACATCCCGCGTCGAGCAGGCTCTTGAGCCGATAGCACCACGGCTCACGTTCGGGGCCGAGCGCGGCGCGCATGCCGTCGCCGATCTCGTTGACGAACCGGCCCTGCGGCGAAGCGATCAGCCCCAGCGACGCCAGCCGCTTCAGCTCTTCGGGCCGCAGCACCGCGCAGTGCTCGATGCGGTGCCGGTGATCGGGCCGCGGGTCGGCCTTCAGGGCGGCTTCGTAGGCGTCGAGGACGACGGTGATCGCGCGGTCGCCGATGGCGTGGGTCGCGATCTGCCAGCCCGCCTTGTGCGCGGCGGCGATCGTCCGCGCGATCTCGTCCTCGGGCACCTGGAAGTAGCCGACGTTGTCCGGTTCGCCGGCGAACGGCTCGTGCATCGCGCAGGTCCGGCCGATCAGCGAGCCGTCGGCGAACAGCTTCATCGCGCCGATCCGCAGCCATTCGTCGCCGAATCCGGTGCGCATCCCCAGGTCAAGACCGAAGCCCGCTCCGGCGTCGAGGTCGTGCAGCACGCTCGCCGCGACCATCACCGTGCTCCGCACCCGCAGCACCCCGCGGTCGCGCGCGACCTGGTAGGCGGCAAGTTCGGCGGGGGTCTCCCCCACGAGCCCCCCGCCGATCCCGGCCTCCTGGACACTCGTGATCCCCTCGGCCAGGTACCGCTCGCTCGCCCGGTCCAGCCCGCGCACGACCCGCTCGACCGGCGTCGGATAGGTCAGCGGCCGCAGCAGGAGCTGGGCCTGCTCGCGCAGCAGACCGGTCGGCGAGCCGTCCTCGTCGCGGACGACGTCACCGCCCACCGGAACGTTCCCCAGGTCCAGCTGTTCCAGCACCGCCGAGTTGACCACGGTCATATGCCCGGAGGTGTGCTTGAGCCGGACGAGGCGCCCCGGCGCCGCGCGATCGAGCCCCTGCCGCGTCGGATGGCCGCCCACGAGCTTGTTCTGGTCGTAACCGCTGCCGATGATCCACTCGCCCGGCGGGGTTTCGGCCGCGCGCCGCGCGACGGCGTCGTACACCTCGTCCACGCTGCGGCAATCCGACAGGGCGACGTCGTCGAGCGCCATGCCGAACCAGGCCATGTGGTTGTGCGCGTCGTGGAAACCGGGCACCACCACCGAGCCACCCAGGTCGACCCGCTTCCGTGCGGAAAGAGCGGCGGCATCGTCGCCCAAAGCGACTATCCGTCCGTTCAGCACCGCAAGCGCTACGGATTCCTCTGTTCCGGCGAGGAACCGGGCGTTCTCGTAAACCGTGTCGACCCACATGGTTTCGACCCTATCGATCGATCGATCGGTCGTCTAGGCTCGGCGTCATGAGCACCGTGGACTACGCACTCGACGACGGAATCGCTGTGATCTGGCTGAACCGCCCCGAACGGCTCAACGCGGTGGTCGCCGAACTGGTCGACGACCTGCTGGAGGCGCTCGACGCGGCCGCCAGGTCGGACGCGCGGGCCGTGGTGCTCGCCGGCCGGGGACGCGCTTTCTGCGCCGGTCACGACCTCAAGGAGCCCACCCCCGAGGGTGATTCACGCCCGCGACTCGACCGGCTACAGGACGTGACGCGCCGCCTGCGCGGGCTCCGCCAGCCGGTCATCGCCGCGGTCCACGGGTACGCGATCGGCGCGGGCGCCGAGTTCGCGATGGGCTGCGACCTGATCCTCGCCGCCGAAGACGCGGTGTTCGCCTTCCCCGAGGTCTCGCTGGGGCTGAGCGTCACAGGGGCGGCGTCGCGGTTGCTGCCGCTGCTGGTCGGTCCGCTGAAGGCCAAGGAACTCCTGCTGCTGGGCGAACGCGTGAGCGGCACCCAGGCGTACAAGCTGGGCCTGGTCAACGCCGCCCTGCCCGCCGACGACCTGATGGACACCGCGCTCGACTGGGCGGCCAAGATCGCCGCTCATCCGGCGGCCGCGGCCACGATGGCCAAACGCGCCCTCGACTCCGGCATCGACAGCTCGCTCGACGCCGCACTCGAACTGGAGGTCAGCCACGCGCTGATCACCGAGCACTCCGCCGAGGTCGCCGCCTCGGCCGAAGCGTTCCGGAGCCGGACGTGACCTCGCTCGCCGGGATCGACACCCTCCTCGGGCTGACCACCAGGGCCGCCGCGCGCTGGCCGGACAAGACGGCGTGGATCTTCGACTCCACCGGTGAGAGCTTCACGTTCGCCGAAGTCGACGCGCGCAGCACGGAGTTCGCCCGTGCGCTGCTCGGCCTCGGCGTGGAACCCGGCGACAGGGTCGCGGTGATGCTGCGGAACCAGCCCGAATTCCCGTTGCTGTGGCTGGCGCTGGCCAAGATCGGCGGGGTGCTCGTCCCGGTCAACACCGGTTATCGCGAATTCGACGGCGCCCACGTGCTCCGGCATTCCGGCGCCAAATTCGCCGTCGCGGACGGGGAATTCCTGGAATTGCTGACCACGATCGCGCCGGAAACCTCGCTGGAACGAGTACTCACGCCCGGCGAACTCACCGATCCCGGCGGCACCCCCGTTTTCGCAAGCGAGGGCGAACGCCCGGTCAACATCCAGTACACCTCGGGCACCACCGGCGCCCCCAAGGGCTGCGTCCTGCCGAACCGGTATTGGACGACACTGGCGGTCAGCCTGGCCACGGACTTCCCCGCGGTCGGCGCGGACGACGTCATCCTGACCGCGCAACCGTTCCACTACATCGATCCACAGTGGAACGTCGCGCTGGGGCTCGCGGGCGGCGCGACGCTCGTGGTGCTCGACCGCTTCCACCCGTCCACGTTCTGGGAGAAGGTCCGCGAACACGGCGTCACCTGGTTCTACTGCCTCGGCCTGATGCCCACACTCCTGCTGCGCCAGCCGGAAAGCGAACTGGACAAGGCGCATCAGGTCCGCGCGATCTGCGCCTCGGCCATCCCTCGCGACCTGCACGCCACGCTCGAAGCACGCTGGGGCGCGCCGTGGTACGAGGCCTTCGGCATGACCGAAACCGGCGGCGACATCCGGATGTATCCGGCTGATCACGAGGAGACCGTCGGCACCGGCTGTCTCGGCAGGCCCGCGCCCGCCCGCGAGGTGATGATCGCGGACGCGGCCGGAAAACCTTTACCGCGAGGGGAAACCGGCGAGCTGCTGATCCGCGGGGTCGGCCTGATGCACGGCTACCACGACGACGCCGAAGCGACCAGGCGCGCGTTCGACGGCGGCTGGTTCCACACCGGCGATCTGGCCACAATGGACGAACAGGGCCGCGTGTACTACGTGGGCCGCACCAAGGACATGATCCGCCGCAGCGGCGAGAACATCTCCGCCGACGAGGTCGAACGGGCGTTGCAGCTGCATCCGGCGGTCAAGCTCGCCGCCGTCGTCGCGGTGCCGGACGACCTGCGCGGCGAGGAGGTCAAGGCGTACCTCGTCCTCGACGAGAACGAGGGGCACCGATGCGAACCGGCCGAGCTGGCGAAGTTCTGCGCGGCGAAACTGGCCTACTTCAAGGTCCCCCGGTTCTGGGCCTTCGCGGCGGAACTGCCGATGACCCCGTCGGAGCGGGTCGCCAAGGGTGAGCTGAAGAAGGCGGAAGACCTCCGCGCCGGATCGTGGGACAGGACCACCGGATCATGGCTGTGAGCACCAGGGAGCGGGTCCGGCAGGCGGCGGTGAAACTGTTCGCCACCAAGGGTTTCCACGGCACCGGCATCCGGGATCTCGCGCAGGAGGCGGAGCTGTCGTCCGCCAGCCTGTACCACTACATGGGCACCAAAGAGGATCTTCTGGTTGCCATCATGAACGAAGCGCTGCGGCGCCTGCTCGACGCGGCCGAGCAGGCGACCGCCGGGCTCACCGATCCCGTGTCCCGGCTCGGATCCCTGGTGGCGCTGCACGTACTGGCGCACGCCATCCAGCCGGACGACACCCGCGTGGTGGACAACGAGGTCCACGCGCTCACCCCCGGCGCCAGGGCCGGCGTCGTGGGACTGCGCGACGCCTACGAAAGGCTGTGGGCGGACGCCATCGAAGACGGTGTCGCGGCAGGCGTCTTCCACACCGATCAGCCTTCCGTGACCAGGCTCGCACTGGTGGAGATGTGCAGCGGGGTGGCGCGCTGGTATTCGCCGAGCGGGCCGCTCACCCTGGATCAGCTGGCCTCGCATTACGCGGAACTGGCGCTGCGCGCCCTCGCCTGCGAACGTCATCTGGACGTCACGGCGCTGCAAAACTGCCGTGAAGTGGTCTCGGGAGTGTGGCGAGTGCCCGTTTAGCGGCGACTTTAGGCTTGTACGCCTTGCTCAGACGGCTTGTCTGGGGGACGCTCGAAGGGTGACTGAGCAAACGATCCAACTCGAACTGGACGACTCGGGTCTCTCGCCGGCGTTGCCGGTGCCTTCGAACCCCCGTGATCAGGTACAGGACGTCCCCTACCGCCCGGTGGGCTTCCGCGACGACGACCTGCCCACGGCCCTCGAACGGTGCGCGACATGGCTACGCCAGGCTCAGGAGTGGCTCGGGGAACCGGTCGATGTGCTGGCCGTCCATCTCGACTATGACGACCGCAAGGGTTCGCCCTACTACGACGTGAAGCTTCTCTGCAACGAGGAGGACCTGGCCGGGGTCCCGATCGCGATGCGGGGTCAGAAGGAAGACTAGAGAAATCCGTGAAGGCCTCCTTCCCTACCTTGAGCGTAGGGAAGGAGGCCTTCACGGCATGTACGGCCGTCAGCCCAGCGTGCCGCCGACCTTGACGTGCCCCTTCAGCAGGTTGCGCGCGATGGTCCGGCGCTGGATCTCGTCGGTGCCCTCGTAGATCCGCAGCAGCCGCAGTTCGCGGTACCACCGCTCGACCGGCAGTTCCCGCGTGTAGCCCATTCCGCCGTGGATCTGCAGGACGCGGTCGACGATCTCGTTCGCCTTCACCCCGCCGTACAGCTTCGCCATCGACTGCGCGTGCCGCGAGTCCAGCTTCTGGTCGACCTGCCAGGCGGCGTGCAGCACCAGCCAGCGCAGCGCCTCCAGTTCGGTGCCGGAATCCGCGATCATCCACTGGATGGCCTGTCGCTCGGCGATCTTCTGCCCGAACGTCTCCCGCGTGTTGGCGTGCTCGATGGCCATCGAGATCAGCCGTTCGCACGAACCGATCGCGCGGGCGGGCAGCAGGTAGCGGCCCGCGCCGATCCACTGCATGGCCAGGTCGAAACCGTGGCCGAGCTCACCGAGGATCTGCGTCTCGGGCACGCGGACGTCCTCGAAGACGAGCGCCGCCGGGCCCCATTCGCCCATGGTGTCGATGTATTCGGACTTCCAGCCCGCGTCACGGTCGACGAGGAAGCAGGTGACGCCGCCGTTCGCACCCTTCTCGGGGTCGGTGATCGCGAAGACCATCACGAAGTCGGCCTCGTTACCGCCGGTGATGAAGGTCTTCTCGCCGTTGATGACCCAGTCGGTGCCGTCCTTGCGGGCGGAGGTCCGGATGGCCTTGGCGTCCGAGCCCGCGCCGGGTTCGGTGATCGCGAAGCAGGACTTGCGCTCGCCCGAGATCGTCGGGAGCAGGTAGCGCTCCTTCTGCTCGTCGTTGGCGTAGTACAGGATGTTGTCCGCGTTCCCGCCGAAGCGGAACGGCACGAACGTGCGGCCGAGTTCGGCCTCCAGCAGCGCGGTCATCACCGCGGACAGGCCCATGCCGCCGTACTCCTCCGGCGTCTGCACACCCCAGAAGCCGGATTCCTTGGCCTTGAGCTGCAGCTCGCGCAGCTCCTCGCCGGTGAGCCCCGGCTGGCCGGCGCGTTCGCGGCGCAGCACCTCCTGCTCGCGCGGCATCAGGTCGCGCTGGACGAACGTGCGGACCCAGTCCCGCACCTCGCGTTCCTCGACGCTCAGAGAGAAATCCATGGTCAGCCCGCTCCTGTTCGGCATTGACTAAGCGCTCGCTTAGCTCAGCGTACCGCTTCGGCTGTCGTTCGCCGAGGAACTGTCATAAGTTTTCGCAACCTGTCCCCGTCTTGTCGAAGGGCACCCATGAGCACGCAGGCACCCGCGGCGAAGCGGGATCGGACCCATTACCTCTACATCGCCGTCATCGTGGCCGTCGGTCTCGGCATCGCGGTCGGCATCCTGTTCCCCCAGCTCGGCAAGGAACTGAAGCCGCTGGGGACCGGGTTCGTGAACCTGATCAAGATGATGATCTCGCCGATCATCTTCTGCACGATCGCGCTCGGCGTCGGCTCGGTGGCGAAGGCCGCGAAAGTCGGCCGCGTCGGCGGGCTCGCGATCGGCTACTTCCTGGTGATGTCGACGGTCGCGCTGGTCATCGGCCTGGTCGTCGGCAACATCCTCCAGCCCGGCACCGGGCTGCACCTGACCCCCGAGATCGCCGAAAAGGGCCAGGACCAGATCGCCAAGAGCGAGGGCACCGTCGAGTTCCTGCTCGGGATCATCCCGAAGACGCTGGTCTCGGCGTTCACCGAGGGCGAGGTGCTGCAGACACTGCTGGTCGCGCTGCTCGCCGGGTTCGCGCTGCAGAAACTGGGCACGAAGGGCGAGCCGATCCGCCGCGGCATCGAGCACATCCAGCGGCTCGTGTTCCGGATCCTGGCGATGATCATGTGGGCGGCCCCGGTCGGCGCGTTCGGCGCGATCGCCGCCGTCGTCGGCGAGACCGGCTGGAAGGCGCTGCAGAGCCTCGCGGTGATCATGCTCGGCTTCTACATCACCTGCGGGCTGTTCGTGTTCGTGGTGCTCGGGCTGATCATCGGCGTGTTCGCCAGGGTCAACATCTTCAAGCTGCTCAAGTACCTCGGCCGCGAGTTCCTGCTGATCCTGTCGACGTCGTCCTCGGAATCGGCGCTGCCCAGGCTGATCGCGAAGATGGAGCACGCCGGCGTCTCCAAACCCGTCGTCGGCATCACCGTGCCGACCGGGTACTCGTTCAACCTCGACGGCACCGCGATCTACCTGACGATGGCGTCCATCTTCATCGCGGACGCGCTCGACAAACCGCTGACCATCGGCGAGCAGATCTCGTTGCTGGTGTTCATGATCATCGCGTCGAAGGGCGCCGCCGGGGTCACCGGCGCGGGGCTCGCGACGCTGGCGGGCGGCCTCCAGTCGCACCGGCCGGAACTGGTGGACGGCGTCGGGTTCATCGTCGGCATCGACCGGTTCATGTCCGAGGCCCGCGCGCTGACGAACTTCGCGGGCAACGCCGTCGCGACCGTGCTGATCGGCACTTGGACCAACGAGATCGACCGCGAGCAGCTGGACCGGACGCTGAATGGCGAGTCGCCGTTCGACGAAGCGACACTACTCGACGAAAACTCGGGGGATGCCAGTGCCGGATCCGGTAAAAAGGAGGTGTGATCGAATGTGCGGTCCGCTGGTCGGAGCCCCTGCCCGCTGAACCCCGGTTCCTGGCCTTGCTCGACGAGCTCGAACAAGGCCGGTACGACAACTACCGCCAGGACATCGACAAACGCCGGTTCCTGACCGGCCGGGTGCTGGCGAAGACCGTCGCCGCCGAGCGCCTCGGCCTGGCCGTCGAGGCCGTCAGCTTCGACGCGACCTGCGAAGACTGCGGAAAGCCGCATGGGCGCCCGCGGGTCCCCGACGCGCCGCTGATGCTGTCGATCTCGCATTCCGGCGACCTCATCGGCGTCGCGGCCACCGCGGGGACCCCGGTCGGTCTCGACGTCGAGACGGCCAATAGGCGGGCCGAGGACTCGCTCTTGGAGTACGCGCTGACCCCGGCCGAGCAGTCCGCGATCTCCGGGCTGCTCGCCGAGCAGCGCGCGACGGCGTTCTTCACGTACTGGACGCGCAAGGAAGCCGTCATGAAGGCCACCGGGAAGGGCCTCAAGATCCCGCTGCAGAGCATCACGTTCTCCGGATACGACGAGGACGCGCGGCTGGTCCGGTCGAGCCATCCGGCGCTCGACCCGGAGCGGACCCGGCTGGCGGACCTGAAGGCGACGGAGGGTTACCGGGCCGCCGTCGCGCTGATCACGACGGACGAGATCTCGGTCACCGAGGACTTCGCGACCCTCTAGATCTCCAGCGTCAGCGACGGCGTGACTCGCGTGATCAGAGACCGGACTCGTGTGATTGGAGGCGGATCTCGCGTGATTGGAGGCCGCACTCGGGTGCGCGGCCTGTGATCACGCGAGATCCGCCTCCGATCACGTGAGTCACGGGTCTGAGCACGTGAGTCACGGGTTGCCCTGGCCCTCTAGATCTCCAGGCCCATGGCGGCCAGCAGGGTGCGGAACTTCGCCGAGGTCTCGTCCAGTTCGGTCCGCGGGTCGGACGCGGGCACGATGCCGCCACCGGCGTACAGCCGCATGGAGGTGTCGGCGATCTCCGCGCACCGGATCCCGACCGCCCATTCGCCGTCCCCGGCCGCGTCGACCCAGCCGATGGCGCCCGCGTAGTACTCGCGGTCGAACGGCTCCAGCTCCTGGACCAGCGAGCGGGCGGCATCGGTCGGCGTGCCGCAGACCGCGGGTGTCGGGTGCAGGGCGGCGGCGAGGTCCAGCGCGGTGACGTCCTGGTCGATCAGCTCACCGGTGACGGTGGTCGAGAGGTGCCAGATGGCGGGCGTCGAGACCAGTTCGGGGCCGCGGACGTCGAGGGTGCGGCAGAACGGCCGCAGGATCTCGACGACGGACTCCACCACCACGGCGTGTTCGACGTGGTCCTTTTCGGACGCCAGCAGCGCCTCACCATGGGCCTTGTCGATCGCCGGGTCCGCCGACCGGGGCATCGACCCGGCATGCGGCCGGGACAGCACGGCGCCGCCGGTGCGGGACAGCAGGAGTTCGGGAGTGGCGCCGACCAGCGTGCGCCCGCCGGGCAGCTGCGCGGCGTAGGTGGTGTGCCGGGGGTTGCCGTTCGCCAGATTCCGGACGACGTCCTCGACGGGGACGGCACCGGCGAAGTCGAGATCGAGCGCGCGGGCCAGGACGACTTTGCGCAGGTCACGGTCACTCAGCGCCGAAACGGCCGCTCGGACGGCGGCGAGATGCGCTTCCGGTTCGGGCACGGAAGTGACCTTGACCGGCTGCGGAAGAGCGGTTCGCGGCGGGACGGCCGCGCGCTCGGACGACGCGCGGTGCACCGTGCGGGGCAGAACCAGATGGCTCGGCGTGGAGGTGGTGTCGAAGGGCAGCACACCGACCGCGATCGGAGCTCCCGAGTCGGTGAACAGCCCTGGCAAAGCCCTGGACAGCCGCGCCGGATCGGTGTCGGTCGCGGTGGCGGCGGCCCCGCTCGCGAGGAGCGCGTGCCGGGCCGTGGCCAGGAGGAAGTCGCCCCGCTCGTAGCGGGCGACCAGGTCTGCCGGGGTCGCCGGTGCGGTACTGGTCGTCACCCCACCAGCGTCCCAGGCTCCGGCTGAGACCAGGGGAAAGTGTTGCCGGGGCAACAGCCTCTCAGGCAACACCTTCCCCCGGACAGCCCGTGACCTGGGCAGTGTCTCTCAAAAGCGCGCTGCCGGATTTCCGTAGCCGGGCCGTGGCAACGGCTGGTCACTCGCTCAGCCATGTCAGCGGCCCGCCTCCGCAAATCCGAGGCCTCCGGCCAAGAGAGACGCGCCCGGCGTTACTTCAGCGCCTCGAGGAGGGCCTCGCGCTGCCGCTCACCCAGGCCGGCGGCGCGCCGGTCCGGGTCGATCCCGGCCTGCTCCAGCAGGGCGGCGACCTTGACCGCGCCCAGGCCGGGCACGGCCTTCAGCAGCTGCGTGACCTTCGTCTTGCCGATGGTCTTGTTCTCCTTGGCCTGCTTGAGCACCTTGTCGATGCTCTCCTTGCCGGACTTGATCGACGCAAGCAGCTCGGAGCGCGCTTTGCGAGCCTCAGCCGCCTTGGCGAGGGCATCGGCGCGCTGCTCCGGAGTCAACGTGGGCAGAGCCAACGTAGTAGTCCTTTCATCTCAGGTCTCCGCTTTCGCGGCCGACGGCCTTTAACCATGCTTGCAAGAGCAAGCGCTGGCCAGCCGTCTCTGTACCACGGCTCCAGTAAACGCCACCCGTTCCCCGGCCGTGAAACCGACACGCACTTATTACCCCTCGACCACGCCACGGGCAACCCACCCCAGCCTGCGGAAACACGCCGTTCGAGCGGCGATTCAATGGCGTTCATCACCCTTATGAGCGATGCGAAGACTTCGCACTGTTAGTCATTTTTCGTTTCATGGCAGGAAAAACACGAATTATTGATGATCTTGACCCGAACCGGCGAACACCCGTTAGCGCGACACTGTGACCGAACGGTTGCCTGCGACGTTACTGACCAGTTCACCCGACCCGCATTAGAGTCGGCCCAACCCCAGTTCACCGGAGAACGAGCACCACGGGAGTACGCGATGTTGAGCACGATGCAGGACGGACAGCTGTCACTGGGCAGGCTGCTCCGCCACGGCACGACGGTGCACTCCGAGAGCGAAGTGATCACCTGGACCGGTTCAGAAGCCCGCCGCGAGACCTACGGCGAACTCGGCAAGCACGCGGCACGGCTCGCCAACGCCCTCCGGAGCCTGGGCATCACCGGTGACCAGCGCGTCGGCACCTTCATGTGGAACAACGCCGAGCACATGGCCGCGTACCTGGCCATCCCCGCGATGGGCGCGGTGCTGCACACGCTGAACATCCGGCTGTTCCCGGAGCAGCTGGTCTTCGTCGCCAACCACGCCGAGGACCAGGTCGTCATCGTCGACGGCACGCTGATCCCGCTGCTGGCCAAGCAGCTGCCCGAGCTGAAGACCGTGCGCCACGTTATCGTGGCCAACGGCGACGCCTCGGCCCTCCCGGCGCCCGAAGGCGTCCAGGTGCACTCCTACGCCGAGCTGCTGGCCGGCCAGCCCGACACCTTCGACTGGCCCGAGGTGGACGAGCGTTCGGCCGCCGCGATGTGTTACACCTCGGGCACCACGGGTGACCCGAAGGGTGTCGCGTACTCCCACCGGTCGATCTGGCTGCACTCCATGCAGGTCACGATGACCGACAGCATGCGGCTGGCCCAGCACGACAAGGCCCTCGCGATCGTCCCGATGTTCCACGCGATGGCGTGGGGCATGCCGTACGCGGCGCTGATGGTCGGCGCGTCGCTGCTGATGCCGGACCGCTTCCTCCAGCCCGCCCCCATCGCCCAGATGCTCGACGCCGAGAAGCCGACCTTCGCCGGCGCGGTCCCGACGATCTGGCAGGGCCTGCTGTCGCACCTCGACGCGAACCCGCAGGACATCTCGCATCTGCGCGAGGTCGTCGTCGGCGGTTCGGCGGCGCCGCCGTCGCTGATGCACGCTTTCGAGGACCGCTACAACGTGCCGATCCTGCACGCCTGGGGCATGACCGAGACGTCGCCGCTGGGCAGCGTCGCGCGTCCGCCCGCCGCCGCGACCGGCGAGAAGGCGTGGGAGTACCGCTACACCCAGGGCCGCTTCCCGGCGTCCGTCAGCGCCCGGCTGATCGGCGACAACGGCGAAGAACTGCCGTGGGACAACGAAAGCGTCGGCGAGCTCGAAGTGCAGGGGCCGTGGATCGCGGCGTCGTACTACAGCGGCACGAGCGGTGACGAGCCAGACCCGGAGAAGTTCCACGACGGCTGGCTGCGCACCGGCGACGTCGGCAAGATCAGCCCGGACGGCTATCTCACGCTGACCGACCGCGCGAAGGACGTCATCAAATCCGGCGGCGAGTGGATCTCCTCGGTGGACCTGGAGAACCAGGTGATGGCCCATCCCGCGGTGGCCGAGGCGGCCGTGGTCGGCATCCCCGACGAGAAGTGGGACGAGCGCCCGCTGGTCGCCGTCGTGCTCCGGGAAGGCCAGCGCGTCACGGCCGAAGAGCTGCGCGAATTCCTGTCCGACAAGGTCGCGAAGTGGCAGCTGCCGGAGAACTGGACCTTTGTGGACGAAGTCCCCAAGACCAGCGTCGGCAAGTTCGACAAGAAGCGGCTGCGGAAGTTCCACTCCGAAGGCAAACTCGACATCAGTCAGCTCTAACGGGTTAATCTCCCGCGCGCCTGCCGTTGCGTGAAGGCCATCTTGAGGGACCCTGTCCCTGGAGATGGCCTTCACGGCGTTCGGCGAAGGGTTTTGTTGGTGCGTAAGACAAGCAGGCGAACGTTCCTGGCATTGGCGGGGACGACGGTGCTCTCCGCCTGCGGGTCGAACAATGTCCAAACAGGAAGCCCGCCGCCGTCGACGGCGTACTCCGCCGGGGTGACCAGGCCGAAACCGAAACCGGTGGACCTCGCGCAGTGGTATCACCCGTATCCCGAAGCCGGGGTCCAGGAAGCCGTCACGCGCTACGCGGCCGCGTACCAGAAGTCCAAGGTCGCGGTGCAGTGGAATCCCGACGACTACGAGACGAAACTGAACGCCGCGCTGACGGCGGGCCCGGTCCCGGACGTCTTCGAAGGCCAGGTCACCGTCGACCGCGTCCGGCAGGGCCAACTCGCCCCGCTCGACGACGTCGTCGGGCCTGTGCGCGGGGATTTCAACTCCTCGGTGCTCGCGGCGCAGACCGTCGACGGCAAGACCTACGGCATCCCGCAGGCGCTGGACACCCAGGTTCTCTTCTACCGCAAGAGTTTCCTACAGGAGGCCAAGGTACAGCCGCCGCAGACGCTCGACGAACTCGTCGACGCGGCGAAGAAACTCTCCAAGGACGGCGTCAAAGGGCTGTTCGCGGGCAACGACGCGGGCGCGGCGGCGCTGGCCGGGCCGCTGCTGTGGTCGGCGGGGCTCGACTACGTCAAGGACGGCAAATCCGTCGGCTTCGACGATCCGCGCGCCGCCACGGTGTTCGCGAAACTCCATGAGCTCAACGGTTCGCTGCTGTTGGGCGCTTCGACGGACTGGGCGGACCCGATCCCGTTCATCGACGGCCTCGCCGCCATGCAGTGGACCTGGCTGTGGAACCTGCCGAAGATCCAGGACACCATGAAGGACGACTTCGGTGTCCTGGCCTTCCCTCGGCTCGACGCTTCGGGCGCGCCGTCCGTCCCGGTCAGCGGCCTGAGCGCGATGGTGCACTCGAAGAGCCTGAATCCCGACGCCGCCAAGGACTTCGTCAAATGGCTGTGGCTGGAGCGCACCGATTTCCAGCGGGAGTTCGCCACCAGGTTCGGCTTCCACCTGCCCGCGCGGCTGAGCGTGCTCGACAAGGTCGATCAGGCGGCCGACGCCGCGAAGCTGGTCAAGGAGAACGGCCGCGCCGCCGGTCCATTGTGGACACCGACGGCGAACACCGCGCTCGTCGACGCGCTGGGCCGCATCGCCCGCGACGGCGCCGACCCGGCCGCCGAGACGAAGAAAGCCGTCGAGACCGTCAAAGCGGAACTGGGTCGCCTGTCCGCGTGAGCCGCCGCGAGCGGACGTACGCGACGATCAGCACGATCGAGAGGATCACCGCCCCGCCGTCGGTGACCAGCGACGGAAGCACCCCCGGCCAGCCGTGTTCGCCGATCGCGGCCCGGTGCACTTCGAACGGCACGACGAAGACGCCGAACGCCTGGCCGACATTGAAGGCGAGCACCGGCCAGAAGAGCCACCGCCATCGGAACCAGACCAGCAGTCCGAGCGCGTTGCCGACGATGAAGACGTTCCCCACCAGCCTCAACGCGCTGAGATAGCCGGGCGCGCCGTCGGTGTCCGCGCCTTTGAGCCGCATGCTCGCTTCGATCAGGCCCAGATCGATGACGACGTAGTTCTGCAGCGCCGTCCCGATCACGAAGACGATCGAGCACAGCACCGTGACCAGGCGGATCTTCGGTGTCCAGAGCATCACTTCCCCCGTTCTCTATCAGTGATAGAGACAAATCTATCACTGATAGAGTCCTCGAGTGGCACGCAAAGGCTCGCTGGACCTCGCCAAGATCACCGAGGCCGCCGTCGACCTGCTCGACGAAGCCGGTCTCGCCGAGCTGAGCACCCGGCGCCTGGCGGCGAAGCTCGGCGTCAGCTCGCCGACGCTGTACTGGCACGTGAAGGACAAGGCGGAACTCCTGGACCTCGTCGCCGAAGCGATCTGCGCCGACGCCTTCGAGATCGATCGCGCCCTGTCCTGGCGCGAGCAGCTCGCGAGCGGGCTCCGCCAGTTCCGCGCCCTGCTGCTGCGCCACCGGGACGCGGCCGCCCTGCTGCGCGAACGGCCGCCGACCGGGCCGCACCGGCTGGGCCACATCGAAACGACCGTGCGGATCCTGCTGGAAGCGGGCTTCTCCGAAGAAGACACCGCGGGGATCTCAAGGCTGCTCACGGCACACGTGCTCGCGTCGGTGGAGACCCTCCCCGCACGGAAGCCGGACGAAGGGTTTCTCGAACGGCTCGCGGACTATCCCCACGTGAGCAGGCTCGGCCCGGCTTTCGCGACCCAAAGCAGCGAAGACCTGTTCGACCTGGGCGTCGAAGTGATCCTGGACGGCCTGGCAGCCCGGCTCCGCCGGTCTTGAGTGCCGATTCGGCCCGTGATCAGACACGGATTTCGCGTGCTTGGAGACGTAACTCGCGTGTGCGGCCTCTGATCACGTGAGTTACGCCTCCAAGCACGCGAGTTCGGCGTCTGATCACACGTGTCCACCACGCGGTCACGGGAAAGTGCCGGCTCTAGTCGCCGGAAACGCCCCAGATCGCCAGCTCGACGGCGACGTCGTTTTCGTAGAGCAGCGCACAGTTCGCGCTCCAGCGGGGACGGCGTTCGTACGGCAGCTGACCGGCCTTGTCGAGTTCGTCGAAGCCCGCGATGGACGGCTCTTCGGTGCCGAAGGCGGCGAGGAGTTCGGCGTCGGTCAAGGGCCGGATCGTGCCGAAGTCGTCCTCGCCAGTGGCACTGATGAACTCGTGGACGTCGAGCACGGAATGGGTCCCGGACTCCTGGACGCTCGCCACCTCGTACAGCTCGTCGACCGAGTCCGGGCGGCCGAGTTCGTCCTCCTCCCAGAGATAGTCACCCTCCGCGAAGACGCGCGCCTTCATCTCGTCCAGCGCCGCCTCCGGGTCGCCGCCGAACCGGCCGCGGACAGACCAAGCCGAAGCACCCACCGGGGCCACCTCCTCGTTCGCCAAACGGCCAGGGTAACCAGAGCCGCCTTGGTTCCTTCGTATTCGGCCGAACGTGACAAATTTTCGCATTACCCTTTTCTGGTGTTCACCCCCCCGGCTAACGTCGTCCGGCATCGTCCTCCCGCGACACCCATCCGCGACGAGTAGGGGCACCGCCATGTCCGACATCTCCAGGCGCACCTTCGCCACGGCAGGCGCGGCCGGCGTCGGCCTGCTGCTGTGCACGCCGACCGCCAACGCGCTCGACCGGGCACTGGCGCTCACTGCGACCCGCGCGACGCGGACCGCGGGCACCACGCTGGAATCCGCGGCGGCCCCGCTGAAGAGCGGTCCTGGCTACACCCGGCTGACCGCGGGCCCCGGCTGGCCGCTCGTGGTCCGGGGCGACCTCGCCGCCCCGAAGTCCGGCCGTGACGACCGGCGCCGCGCGATGGCCTCGTTCGCGCAGTTCACCGACCTGCACTTCACCGACGCCGAGAGCCCGGCGCGGTTCGAGTACCTGCACCCGTTCGTCGGCTCGGCGCACCGGCCGCACGAGACGCTCGGCCCGGTCGCGACGACGGCGCTGGTGGAGCGGGTGAACAGCCTGAAGGCGGGCCCGTTCACCGGACGGGCGATCGACTTCATGGTCACCACCGGCGACAACACCGACAACCACGAGCTGATCGAGCTCGAATGGTTCCTCAAGGTGCTCAACGGCGGCACGGTGAACCCGACCTCGGGCGACCCGGACGTGCACGAGGGCGTCCAGACGTCCGGGTCCTCGCACTACTGGAACCCCGGCAAGCCGCTGGACGACGCGTACACGAAGAAGGGCTTCCCGCAGCTGCCCGGCCTGCTCGGCGCGGCGTCGAGCACCTTCACCTCGCCCGGTCTCGACGTCCCGTGGTTCTGCACCTTCGGCAACCACGACGACAGCATCGTCGGCACCGTGCCGGACCTGCCCGGCATGGACGCCTGGTACACCGGCCGGTTCAAGGTGATCGGCAAGGACGAGACGACGTCGCGGAAACTCGCCAAGGCGATCGGCTCCGGCTCGGGCGTCCCGGTCACGGAACTGTTCGGCGGTTCGGGCACCATCCGCGAAGTCACCCCGGATGCCCGGCGGCGGCCGTTCAGCACGGCGGAATTCGTCCAGCACCACCTCGACACCGCCAACACCGGCCCCGGCCCGGTCGGCCACGGGTTCAGCGGGAACAACGCCGACGGGCGGAACGTGTACTACACCTTCCGCATCGCGCCGGGCGTCGTCGGCATCAGCCTCGACACCACGACGATGGCCGGGCTGGCCGACGGGTCGATCGGGCTCGGGCAGTTCACCTGGGTGGAGAACACGCTCAAGCGGAACAGTTCGACGTACTACGACTTCTTCGGGCGCAAGGTTACGCAGAACGTGACGGACGAGCTGTTCATCCTGTTCAGCCACCACACCAGCGGCACCATGGGCAACGTGCTCCCGGACGCGCGGCATCCGCTGGAGCTGCGGCTCAACGGTGACACGTTCGTCTCGCTGCTGAACCGGTTCCCGAACGTGCTGGCGTGGGTCAACGGGCACACGCACCACAACAAGATCACCCCGCACCCCGGCAAGACGGCGAAACAGGGCTTCTGGGAGATCAACACCGCGTCGCACATCGACTTCCCGCAGCACGCGCGGATCATCGAGGTCGCCGACAACGCCGACGGCACGCTTTCGCTCTTCACGACCTTGATCGAGGCGGAAGCGCCGTACGAGGCCTCGTACTCGGACACCTCGACGCAAGCGCTTGCGTCGCTGTACCGGGAGTTCTCGTACAACGACATCCACGCTTCGCTCGGCGCCGTCGGGACGGCTCAGGACCAGAACACGGAACTCCTCCTCCCCCACCCCCTCGCCTGATCCGCCCTCAATCACGCGTGTCCCGCGTCTGATCACGCGAGTCGTCCGAAGCCGCACACGGCCGAACGACGCAACTCGCGTGATCAGAGAGCGAACTCGCGTGTTTGCAGGCGGAACACGGCCAGCTGGTCGCGAAAGCGACACAGACTCAGGCCGTCTTGCAGACAACTGTTTACATACCTCGCACGACCGGCGAAAATCCCTTCCCTACTGGGCGGAATCGAGGGATGGAGCCGGGATGCGCACAAGAGGGCTGGTCACGCTGCTGACGATCGCGACGCTGACTGCGGTGACGGCACAGACGGCGGAGGCGGGCCCCGGCCGCGGAGACGACGAGTCGATCGACTACCACGAATGGTCCGGTCACCACGGCTTCCGCGACGGCAGGCTGGAGGGGCTCGACCTCGACCACGGCACACTGCGCATCGACCGCCCGATCGGCACCGTCGAGCACACCGAACCCGCGCTCGGCACCACGAAGACCTACGAATACGGCCAGTGGACGTCCCGGAGCCACCGGCAGGGCTTCGACGCCTCCCAGCTGGTCGCGTCCTGGAACGCGAAGACGCCCGCGAAGACCTGGATCAAGATCGAAGCGAAGGGCCGCACCGCGTCGGGCACCGAGACGGCCTGGTACGTCATGGGCCGTTGGGCCAGCGGGGACGCCGACATCAAACGCACGAGCGTCGACGGCCAGAGCGACGCCAACGCCGCCGTCGACGTCGACACGCTGGTCATGAAGGCGGGTGTCGCACTGCGGTCGTACCAGCTGCGGATCAGCCTGTACCGCGAGGCCGGTTCCCGTGCCACGCCGTCGGTGACGTCGGTGGGTGCCATGACGTCACTGGTCCCCGACCGGTTCGAGGTCGCGCCGACGAAGCCGGGCCGGGCCACCGGGATCGAGCTCAAGGTGCCCGCCTACGCCCAGAACCTCCACAAAGGACAGTTCCCGGAGTACGGGGGCGGCGGCGAGAACTGGTGCAGCCCGACATCCACCGAAATGGTGGCCGAATACTGGGGCAAACGGCCCAAGCCCGAGGACATGGCGTGGATTCCGGAGGGTTACGTCGACCCGACCGTCGCGTACGCCGCCCGCTACACGTTCGACTACGCCTACGACGGAACCGGCAACTGGCCGTTCAACACCGCGTACGCCGCTTCACTCGGACTGCGTGGGCACATCACCCGTTTGCACTCCTTGAACGAACTCGAAAACTACATCGCGCGCGGCATTCCGGTGATCACGTCGCAGTCGTTCAAGGCCGAGGAACTCGACGGCGCGGGATACGGCACCTCCGGTCACATCATGGTCGTCGTCGGCTTCACGAAGGACGGTGACGTGATCGCGAACGACCCGGCGGCCAGCAGCAACGACCGCGTCCGGAACGTCTACAAGCGACACCAGTTCGAAACGATCTGGCAGCGCACCAAGCGGTACAACACCACGGGCGGGGTTTCCGGCGGTCCCGGCGGGGTCGCCTACATCATCACGCCGCGCTGAATCGATACCGCGCACGCAGCGCATCCGGCGACGGCGGCGGATGGGGATTCCGCACCCTGGCGGATCTCGCGGGAGGCGTGGATTTCGTGGCAAGCTTTTGAGTTGACGACTCGGAGGTGGCTATGCCGTACGAGGTCCAGGATGTCGTTTCCCGTGCAAAGGGTGCCGTCCTCTGTAGCGTGGTGACGTGGTGAAACTCTTCACCGACGCCGATTTCCCCGCCGATCCCTATCCAGGGGCCCGGCCGGGCCACTCGTTCGTCCACTTCGACGGCGCCGGGCACAGCCTCGACACCGCGCCGGAGGGCTGGCGCGAACGCCAGGCCGTGCTCGCCTACGGCTCGAACGCGTGCCCGTCGAAGATCACCTGGCTGCGGGAGAACATGGGGCTGACCGGCCCCGTCGTCGTCTGTCACGCGCGCTGCACCGACCTGGCCGCGGTCTGGGCGTCCGGTCTGCGGTTCCGGGACGGACAACGGCCCGCGACGCTCGCCGCGGCCCCCGGCGTCGTCGAGGAGCACGCGGTCTGGTTCGCGACTCCCGACCAGCTCGCCGTGCTCAACGAATGCGAGGGCAACGGCCGTCGCTACCGCCTGGTGCGGCTGACCGCCCCGGCCATCACCCTCGACGACGGCACCGTTCTCGACGACGTGATGGCCTACGTCGGCGCCGCGGACATCCGCCTGCCGATCCTCGTGGACGGCAGGCACATCCGCGTCGCCGATCTCGAGCAGTGCCGGGCCGCGGCGCTGCAAGGGATCCCCGCCGAAACGCACGGCCTCGACTGCACGCTGGTCAAAGAAGCTTCCCTGGATTGAGGATCCCGGACGGGTCGACGGCCTTTTTCGCCGCTCGCAGTACTTCGACGCCGATCTCGCCGATCTCCGCCGACAGGTAGCGCGCGTGGTCGACACCGACGGCGTGATGGTGCGAAATGGTGCCGATCCCGGTGATCGCCTCCGACGCCGCGGCCTTCGCCCGCCGCCACTGGCCGATCGGGTCGGCCTCGTCGCGGGCGGTGAGCACGGTGAAGTACAGCGACGCGCCCGTTTCGTAGGCGTGCGAGACGTGACACATGATGATGGCCCGGCCGAGCGTGGCGGTGAGCGCGGCGCGGACGGCGTCGCGCAGGTCGCTCAGTTCCGTCCAGTACGCGGCGGTTTCCAGGGTTTCGACGCAGACACCGTTGTCCATCAAGGCATCCCGCTGCCGGGGCCCGGAGAACCGGCCGCGGCGCCAGGATTCGCCGAGTGCCGCGCCGATGCGCACGGCGCCGAACGGCTCCAGCACACGGGTGGTCTCCTGACGGCGCCGGGCGACCTCGCGTTTCGACGCGCCTTCCCAGCCGACGATCAGCAGGCAGGGCGCGTGTACTCCGCGCGCCTTGAGATACCGGCGCAGCGCCTTGGTCTTCCAGCTGTCGTTGAGTGCGAGCGAAACCTCGCTCTCGTCCACATCGGACAGTCGGGTCACGTCCGCGAGCACGTGCCGCTGGGCGAGTTCGCGGACCGCCGCGGTGCCGGTTTCCCAGCCGTCGAGGACGTAGCCCTCGTAGCGGCGGACTTCCGGCACCGGGCGGACGCGGAGGGCGACCTCGGTGATCACGCCGAGCGCGCCCTCACTGCCGATGGCGAGGTGACGCAGGTCGGGTCCGGCGGCCGACGCCGGCGCGACGCCGAGCTTCCAGTCGCCGCGCGGGGTCGCGAGCCGGACACCCGAAACCATGTCCTCGAACCGGCCGTAACCCGCCGACGCCTGCCCGGCGGACCTGGTCGCGGCGAATCCGCCGATCGTGGCGCGTTCGTAGGACTGGGGCACGTGCCCGAGGGTGAAACCGTGCGCGGCGAGCAGCCGATCGGCCTCCGGGCCGGTGACCCCCGCCTGCAGGACCGCGATCCGGGACACGGGGTCGACGGAGACCAGCTCGCCGAGCCTGGTGAGGTCGAGCGCGATCACCGCGGTCTTGTCCCCGCGCAGCGCCGCGACCCCGCCGACCACCGACGTCCCGCCGCCGAACGGGACGACGCCGACGTCGTGCCGTGCGCAGATTTCCAGCACCGACTGGACTTCGCCGGGATCTCCCGGCAGGACAACGGCGTCCGGCACCGGAAAATCACCGAACCCCCGGCGCCGCACCAAGTCCAGATAGGACAATCCGCTCGCCCGCGCGAGCCGTTCCCCCGGCGTCACGAGAACGTGCTCCGCGCCGACGAGGTCCGCCAGGTCTCGCTTCGGCTGTTCGCCCAGCACCGGTTCGGGCACGGGAAGCGCCGAATCGGATACGGAAGGCGCCGCGGAGCCCAGCGGACCGATACGCTGGACGAGCCACCGCAGGGCCTTCGCCGGAAGGTGGGCCGCATCACCGGCTTCGGGCGTCCAAGACCGTCTTAACCGGTGGTCAATAAGCTCCGTCACGACTACAGTGTTACATATGGACGCACAACGTCACTCACCTGCGGAAACAGGCGTCTCGGCGCTGGCGGACACCCGATCCCGCCAGGCCTCGACACGCGTGTCCGACGACGTTCTGCTCGACGCCGCGAAGAAGTGCGTGCTCGCCGTCGGCGTGAGGCGGACGACGCTCGCCGAGATAGCGCGGACGGCGAAGGTCAGCCGGATGACCGTCTACCGCCGCTTCCCGGACGTGCGCAGCGTGCTCGCGACCCTGATGACCCGCGAGTTCGGCGGTCTGCTGCAAGGCGCGGCCGAACCGGAGGTCGAACCGGCCCACTTCCGCGAGAAGCTCGTCCAGAGTTCGACGGCCGCCGTCGCCGCGCTGTCGGGCGACCCGCTGTTCCGCACGCTGCTGGATCTCGATCCCGAACTGGTCCTGCCCTACATCGTCGAACGGCTCGGGAAGACCCAGCGCTTCGCCGAGGGCGTGATCCTGCACCTGCTGCAGGCTGGCCACCAGGACGGCTCGATCCGCAAGGGTGATCTGCCCGCGCAGGCGCGCACCCTGTTGCTGCTCATCCAGTCCTTCGTGTTCTCCTACCGCCCCGCCACCGCGGACGTGAACGAAAAAGCCCTGATGACGGAGTTCGCCCACGTGATCGACACGGCGTTGCGGCCGTGACTCCGGGCTCGCTCAACGCACCGCGGCGTGAACGCGAACTCGCGGCGCTGGCAGGCGGCGAGCGGGTCGACCTGGTGGTGGTCGGCGGCGGCGTCACCGGCGCGGGGATCGCGCTGGACGCGGCCGCCCGCGGGCTCTCGGTGGCCCTGATCGAGGCGTACGACCTGGCATACGGAACGTCGCGCTGGTCCAGCAAGCTGGTCCACGGCGGGCTTCGCTACCTCGCCAAGGGGGATCTGGCGCTGGCGCACGAAAGCGCCGTCGAGCGCGGGATTCTGATGACCCGCACCGCCCCGCATCTCACCAGGGCGATCCCGCAGCTGTTCCCCCTGTACCCCGAGACCTCCCGCGGCCAGCAGGCGTTCATCATGACCGGCCTCGTCGCCGGTGACGGGCTCCGCCGCGCGGCGAGGACCCCGGCGTCGGTGCTGCCGCGGCCGAGGTCGATCCCGGCCCCGGAGGCGCTGGCGCTCGCCCCCGGCCTGTCCCCTCAAGGCCTGCGCGGCGCACTGCTGGCGTACGACGGCGCGCTGACCGACGACGCGCGGCTCGTGGTGAGCCTGGCGCGCACGGCGGCGTCACGCGGCGCGAAGATCCTGACCAGGGTCGAGGCCCTCCGGCTCGACGCGGATTCGGTGCTGGCACGGGACAGGCTCACCGGACAGGAGCTTGAGATCCGCGCCGGTCAGGTGATCAACGCGACCGGTGTCTGGGCGGGCGAACTGGCGGAGTCGGTGCGGCTGCGGCCGTCGCGCGGTTCCCATCTCATCCTGGCTTCGGGAGCGGTGCGGATCGGCGCGACATCGGTCAACGTGCCCGTCCCCGGCGAGAACAACCGGTTCGTCTTCCTGCTGCCGCAACCCGATGGTCGCGTGTTCGTCGGCGTCACCGACGAACCGACCGACGGCCCGGTCCCTCGGGTGCCGTCCGTGCCGGAGTCCGATGTGGACTTCCTGCTCGAAGTGGCGTCGAAGGCGTTCACCCGCCCGCTGACCCGCGCCGACGTCGCGGGCTCGTTCGCCGGGCTGCGGCCGCTGGTCGAAGGCGGCGGCGGGCGCAGCGCGGATCTTTCGCGCAAACACGCGGTGGTGACCGGCGCCGACGGCGTGCTCACCGTCGTCGGCGGCAAGCTGACGACGTACCGGAAGATGGCCGAGGACGCTGTCGACGCCGCGTTGAAGCGGTCCGGTCTCCGCGCGGGCCCGTCGACGACGGCCCGGCTCCCCCTGCTCGGCGCGACGCCGCGGAACCGTCTGTCCACTGTGGATGCCCCGCCCCGGCTGGTCGCGAAGTACGGCACCGAAGCGCCACGGGTCGCGGCACTCGGCGAGGTCGATCCGGAACTGGGCCTGCCACTGTTCGGCGGCACCGAGATCAGCGCGGCGGAGGTCGTCTGGGCCGTGCGGCACGAGGGCGCCCTCGATGTCGACGACGTCCTGGAGCGCCGCACCCGGCTCAGCCTGGTCGCCCCCGAGGCAGAGGCCGCCCGCGCCCGCGTCCAGGAACTCGTCGACAAGTCGCTCGCCGGACTCGCCTGACCGCATTTCGTCCTCTGGATGCGGTGGGGCGCGCCCGCCCGATCCGTCGCCGGATGTCGCGAAGGCCTCCTTGCCTACCCTGAAGGTAGCGAAGGAGGCCTTCACTACCCGGTCCGGTCTCCACGGGTGACCCGCTCGGCGCACCGGGGTACTTCGCCGCCTGACGCCGCATTTAGTCCTCTAAATGCGGCGTAGCGCGCCCTAAACTTGACGAGTCGTTGGGTTTTTGCAACAGTATGTTTCATGAGTCCGGTCAGACGCGGCAAAGAGCTGCCGATCTACAACCGGCTTCCCGTACTCCGGGCGGAGCGCGGACTCAGCAGGGCAGCGCTCGCGACGGCGGTCGAGGTCAATCCTCAGACCATCGGCGCGCTCGAACGAGGCGATCACTATCCGAGCCTCGACCTGGCGTTTCGCATCTGCGCGGTGTTCGATCTCCCGGTCGAGGCCGTGTTCAGCCGCGAACCGTTCACGCCGCTGTCCACTCAGGTCTACCGGGAGGGGGGAGCATGAGCGAGAAGCGGGGACGTCTCGCGGCGTGCTGGGAGCGCCAGCAGGAACGCTGGGAGGAGCTGGAACGCAAACGCGCCCTTCGGCTTCCGTCCTGGCGCACGAGGAAACGGCGGCGGACGTTGAGCGTGTTCGTGGTGACGGGCGACCTGATCCTGATCGCCGGCGCCGCCCTGTTCCACACCGGCAACACGGTCGCTTACCTGGTGTGCTGGTTCGGTGGCTGTCTCGTCGCGGGCGGCGCGCACTACCTGTTGCGGATCCTGACCGGCAAGATGAGCAACGGCTTCTCCATCCGGCTCGACGAGCGCGAGCGGGAATGGCGGCATCGCGCCACGTTCATCAGCTACCAGGTCCTGGTCGCGTTGATGCTGGTCGCGGTGTTCTACGGTCTGATCATCTCGGGTACCGAGGACGGCGGCGCGCGGGGCGCGATGATGGGCTGCGCCCTGCTGGTCACCGGCACCACGTTGTCCGGTGTCATCCTGGGCTGGTCGCTGCCGGACGATGATCCGGAGGATTTCGACGAGGAGATTCCGGCATGACCGTCACCAGGACCCGCTCGGACCGGCGGCGGCTCGCCGTCGCCGCGGTGATCGGCCACCTCGTGGTCATCGCCGGGGCCGCGTTGCTGCGCGAGCCGACGTTGTGGTTCGCCGTCGGCCTGATGGGCCCAGGGCTGTGCCTGTGTGTCGGCGCCGCGGCCGTGTTGCGCCGTTCGGTCGGCAGACCCGGCTCCGCGGCGAAGGACCTCGACGAACGTGAAATGCTGCTGCGCAACCGCGCGCACTACGCGGCGTTCCAGGGGATCTGCCTGCTGATGCTGGTGGACCTCGCGTACGGGCTCTACGCGGCCGAGCAGCCGGATTCCGGCTCCCTGCTTTCTTCGATGACAGCGGCGTTGTTCGTCTTCGGGACGTCGCTGCCGGCGCTTTGGCTCGCTTGGAAGCTGCCGGACGACGACCCCGAAGACTTCGAGGGGGTGGCTCCGGCATGACCGGGGACAAACGGCGCCACAAGGTGTCGATCGGAGTGATCGCCGTCGCCTTGGTGGCGAGCGGGATGGTGGCCGGCGCGGCGAGAGCCGTCTTGGTCTACCGGGCCACTTCGGTGGTGAGCAACGTCAGGCTGGACGGACTGGTCCAGCACAACCGCACGCTTTCCGGCGTCCATCGGGGGATCACGGCGCTCGTGCGGTATCTGGAGGAGGGGAAGTGGAAATGAGCGAGGGGAAACTGGAGATCGACCGGATCTCCAAGAAGTACGGCGCGAAGGTCGCGCTGGACGAGGTGAGCTTCGAGGTCCAGCCCGGTGAGCTGTTCGGGTTCGTCGGCAGCAACGGCGCGGGCAAGACCACCACGATGCGGATCGTGCTCGGGGTGCTGGCCGCCGACTCCGGCCAGGTGCGGCTCGGCGGCGCGCCGATCACCCACGAGACCCGCACGCATATCGGGTACATGCCGGAGGAACGCGGCCTGTACCCGAAGATGAAGGTGCTGGAGCAGCTGGTCTATCTCGCCGAACTGCACGGGATGTCGGCCAACGACGCCCACCGCAGCGCCGAGAACTGGATCGCCCGGCTCGGGCTGACCGAACGCAAGAAGGACGAGGTCCAGAAGCTGAGCCTCGGCAACCAGCAGCGGGTGCAGCTCGCGGCCGCGCTGGTGCACGATCCTCGTGTGCTGGTGCTGGACGAGCCGTTCTCCGGCCTCGACCCGCTGGCCGTGGACGTGATGAGCGGCGTGCTGCGTGAGAAGGCCGCGACCGGGGTGCCGGTGGTGTTCTCCAGTCACCAGCTGGATCTGGTCGAGCGGCTGTGCGACCGGGTCGGCATCATCCGAAGTGGACGGATGGTCGCTTCCGGCACCGTCGGCGAGCTGACCGCGGGCGCGGGCAACGGTCTCGTCGTCACCGCGCCCGACGCCTTGCCCGGCTGGGCGTCGGCCGTCCCCGGTGTCCGGTCGGTCGAGCAGAACGGCCCGACGACGATCCTCGAACTCGAGGCGGGAGCCGACGACCAGGCCGTGCTCGCCGCGGCGCTGGCCACTGGCCCGGTCACCGAATTCACCAAGCGCAGGCGTTCGCTGACCGAGCTGTTCCGCGACGCCGTCGCCGAAAAGCCTGCCGCACAGGGAGTTTCCGCATGAACACCGTCTCCTCATGGCGCGCGGTCTGGCTCATCGCCAAACGCGAACTGAACACCCGGCTGCGCACGCGGTCCTTCGTGATCGGCACCGCTGTCCTGCTGGTCATCCTGATGGGTTACGTCCTGCTGCAGTCCACGCTGGCCGACAACCAGGACAAGAGCAAGATCGGGCTCACCGGGCAGACCGCCGGGATCGCGCAGCAGCTCCAGAAGGCGGGCGAGGTGATCGGCGAGAAGATCGAGACCGTCGCCGTCGCCGATCCGGCCCAGGGCCGGACGCAGGTCGAAAACGGTGACCTCGACGCGCTGTTGTCCGGCAACGCCACCGAGCTGAAGGTGCTCGTCAAGTCCGAATTGGACACCAAACTGCGGACCGTGCTGAACGGCGTGTCCCAGCAGGAAGTGCTGAACGGCATCCTCTCCGAGGCCCAGAAGTCTCCGGACGAGGTGATGCGCACCGTCGGACAGACCCAGGTCGAGGTCGCCTCGATCAAGCCGCCGGATCCGGAGAAGTCCCAGCGGATGGTAATCGGGCTGATCGTGGCCGTGCTGCTGTACATGAGCATCGTGACCTACGGGACGCTGGTCGCCCAGGGCGTGGTCGAGGAGAAGTCCAGCCGGGTCGTCGAGATCCTGCTGTCCACCGTCCGGCCGTGGCATCTGTTGCTGGGCAAGGTGATCGGGCTCGGCCTGGTCGGGCTGACCCAGCTGGTGATCATCGGCGGCGCCGGATTCCTCGTCGCCTCGGCGACGAACGTGCTGACGCTGTCCGGGGTCGCGACGGGCGCGCTGCTGTGGGGTGTGGTCTGGTACCTGCTCGGGTTCCTGCTGTACGCCACCGTCTACGGCGCGATGGGCTCGCTGGTCTCCCGGCAGGAGGACACGCAGTCGGTCATCGGGCCGGTCAACATCGTGCTGATCCTCGGTTTCGTCGTCGGGTTCAACCTGCTGGCGCAGTCACCGGAGGGCACGGGGACCAAGGTGCTTTCCTTGGTGCCGCTGCTTTCCCCGGTGCTGATGCCCGCGCGGATCGCGGCCGGGACCGTCGAGGTGTGGGAGGTCGCGCTGTCGCTGGGCCTGACCGTGGGCGCCATCGCCCTGTTCACCTGGCTGGGCGCGCGGATCTACCAGAACAGCGTCCTGCGGGTCGGCAGCCGGATCAAGCTGTCCGAGGCCCTGAAGGGCTGACTTTCCGTGAAGGCCTCCTTCCCTACCTTCAGGGTAGGCAAGGAGGCCTTCACGGACCTTTGATGGCGCCGTAGCGCTCCAGGGCGACTTGGCGTTCGTGGGCGTGGTCGACCATGGGGGCGGGGTAGTCCTTGACCCCCTGCGGTTTGTGCGCGGCTTTCCCTTGCACGGAACGGAGTTCGGGGACGTAGCGGCGGACGTACTCGCCCGAGGGGTCGAACTTCTCCCCTTGCGTGGTCGGGTTGAAGATCCGGAAGTACGGCGCGGCGTCGGTACCGCTGCCCGCGACCCACTGCCAGTTCAGCTGGTTCGACGCGAGATCACCGTCGACCAGATGGTTCATGAAGTACCGCGCGCCGAGCCACCACGGCAGGTGCAGGTCCTTCACCAGGAAACTCGCCACGATCATCCGGACGCGGTTGTGCATCCAGCCCTCGGCGAGCAGCTGCCGCAT
Source organism: Amycolatopsis alba DSM 44262 (assembly GCF_000384215.1). NCBI lineage: Bacteria > Bacillati > Actinomycetota > Actinomycetes > Pseudonocardiales > Pseudonocardiaceae > Amycolatopsis > Amycolatopsis alba. Next base: position 2,787,533 of record NZ_KB913032.1, read on the forward strand.
CCCGGCGTCGACGATCGGGAAGCCGGTGCGTCCTTCGCACCACCGCTTGAAGGCCTCGTCGTCACTCTCGTGTTCCATGGCGTCGAAGCGGGAATCGTAGTTCTTGCGCGCGGTTTCGGGGCGATGCCACAGGACGTCGGCGTGGAACTCGCGCCAGGCGAACTCACCGCGCAGCGACTTCGCGCCGGATCCCTCGTTCCCGGCGAGGTCGGCCAGCAGCGTGCGCGGGTGGACGCAGCCCCAGCGCAGATACGGCGAAAGCCTTGTCGTACCGGGACGATCCGGGCGGTCGCGGTCCTCGTCGTAGGTCTCGAGATCGCCGTCCAGGAACTCGTGCCAGCGATCCAGCGCCGCCTTCTCGCCGGGCTCCGGCAGCTCCATCCCCTTGAGCGAAGGGGATTTCGGGAGCTTGACTGACCGCGGCGGCTCCACCCAGTCCACTATGGACGCACCGGTGTCCGCCGGGCGCGGCCATCCGTGGCGCACCCACGCCCGGTAGAACGGGGTGAACACGCGATAGGGGTCGCCGTCCGGTTTGGTGATCCGGCCGGGGGTGATCGCGTACGAGGAACCGGTCTCGGTCCAGGCGATGTCGTGTTCCGCCAACGCCTTCTTGACCTCTTGGTCGCGGCGGCGGCCGTACGGGCCGGTGTCCGAGCTGACGTGCACCGCCGCGGCGCCGATCGCGCGGGCGGCCTTGACGACCTCCTCGGCCGGGTCACCCTTGACGAGCATCAGCCGTCCGCCGAGCTGCTCGTCCAGCGCCTTCAGGCAGCCGTGCAGGAACGCGACGCGCGGGGCGCCGGAGGGTTTGAGGAGCGCGTCGTCGAGGACGTACAGCGCGAGGACGTGCTTGCTGTGCTTCGAGGCTTCCAGCAGGGCGGCGTGGTCGCCGAGGCGGAGGTCGCGGCGGAACCACAGCACTACGGGGGCTTCTTTGGTCACAGGCCAGAGCGTAGTCACTGTCCCGCTGACCGCTACTCGGGCGGGCTTGTTCGCCGAATCGACCACGGTGGGGCTTGTCCGGCACTTAATGTCGGCAGGACAGCTCTATCAGGTCAACGAGGGGAAAGTGAATGCGCGTACGTTCGAAAGTCATGTCCGTTCTGCTGGCCGTCGTCTCGGCGGCGGGCCTGACCATCGCGGTGTCCGGGACGGCCGCCGCGGCCGACGACTGCCAGATAGAGACGAGCCGGAATTTCCTGTACGGAAACGGGAACGGGAAACAGGCGCGGATCTCCCTGATCAGATGCTCGTGGGACAACGAGCCCAGATTGACCTACCAGGGTGCCGTCAACGGCGCCAACGTCGGGGACGGCGCCACCTACGGGGACTCCATCAAGCTGGCGTACAAGCCCTACTACGACAAGGGCTTCGTGCCGGGTTCGTTCAGGTTCACCAACAGCCAGGGCTATCGGGTGACGGACATGTACTACGGCAATCGGGGCGAGTTGCAGGCTTGCGCGGACATCCACCTGGAAGTGGGCGGCTGGGAAATGGTCTGCACCTGGTGACCCTGTCTTCACTCACCCGGATGTGACAAACGGTCCGTTCCTCGCAGCTTCGGCGAGGAACGGACCGTTCGTAGCGCTTGCGAAAGGCGGGTCAGCGCTCCGAGATCGGCGTGTAGTCCCGCTCGGCGGAGCCGGTGTAGATCTGCCGCGGGCGGCCGATCTTGGTGGCCGGGTCCTGGATCATCTCGCGCCAGTGCGCGATCCAGCCCGGCAGGCGGCCGAGCGCGAACAGCACGGTGAAGTACTTCGTCGGGAAGCCGAGCGCCCGGTAGATCAGGCCGGTGTAGAAGTCGACGTTCGGGTACAGCTTCCGCTCGATGAAGTAGTCGTCCGAGAGCGCGGTCTCTTCCAGCTTCTTCGCGATGTCGAGCAGCTGGTCGCCGCCCTTGAGCTTGGAGAGGATCTCGTCCGCGGTGTTCTTGATGATCTTCGCGCGCGGGTCGTAGTTCTTGTAGACCCGGTGCCCGAAGCCCATCAGGCGGACACCCTTTTCCTTGTTCTTCACGCGCTGGACGAAGTTCGCGACGTCGCCGCCCTCGGCCTGGATGCCCTCGAGCATGTCCAGGACCGCGCTGTTGGCGCCACCGTGCAGCGGGCCGAACAGGGCGTTGATGCCCGCCGAGATCGAGGCGAACAGGTTCGCCTCGGAGGAGCCGACGAGGCGCACGGTCGAGGTGGAGCAGTTCTGCTCGTGGTCGGCGTGCAGGATGAACAGCAGGTCGAGCGCCTTGGCGACGTCCGGGTCGACCTCGTAGGGCTCGGCCGGGAAGCCGAAGGTCATCCGCAGGAAGTTCTCGACGAGGCCGAGGGAGTTGTCCGGGTACAGCAGCGGCTGGCCGACGGACTTCTTGTACGCGTACGCGGCCAGGGTCGGGACCTTGGCCAGCAGGCGGATGGTGGACAGCTCCACGTTCGCTTCGTCGAACGGGTTGAGCGAGTCCTGGTAGAAGGTCGACAGCGCCGATACCGCGCTGGAGAGCACCGGCATCGGGTGCGCGTCGCGCGGGAAGCCGCTGAAGAAGGCCTTGAGGTCTTCGTGCAGCAGGGTGTGGCGCTGGATCTTCTCGGTGAAGTCGGAAAGCTGCGCCTGGGTGGGCAGCTCGCCGTAGATCAGCAGGTACGAGACCTCGATGAAGGTCGACTTCCCGGCCAGCTGCTCGATCGGGTACCCGCGGTAGCGCAGGATGCCGGCGTCACCGTCGATGTAGGTGATGGCCGAAGACGCGGCACCGGTGTTCACGAAACCGGGGTCGTGGGTGATGTACCCGGTGGTCGCCAGCAGCTTCCCCAGCTCGATCCCAGGCGCACCCTCGACCGGGTGGATCACCTTGAACTCGTGCTCGCCATTGGGCAGGCGCAGCGTCGCGGTCTCGCCGGACTGCCCCGCAGCCGTCGTCGCGTCGGACATGTAAGTCCCTCTCACGTTCAGCACGGGCCGGCGGCGCCTGTAGGTTCCACAGGTACGCCCTCTTTCACGCGCGTGACCCATGGCCTCGCTGCACACCGCCCCGCTGGGGTATGAATTCCCCTCCACGCTAGTCGAGAATGGGGTCAACGCGCAGCGGGTGAGTTGCTCACAACAGCCCCTTTGGGACCAGGTTCACACGGCGGATGCCATATCCCCGGCCGTCGGCGGTTCCGCGCCGCTCCGCGAGACCGTGATCGACGCCGCTTTCGCCGCGAATTCGAGCGCCGTGCGCCAGCCACCGGCGTCGAGAGTGGACACGTCGCGCACCCCGTTCGAGTACAGCCAAGCCAGCAGGGCGCCTTGCACGGTGTCGCCGGCGCCGATCGTGTCGACGACGGCGACTCGGCGTGACGGGACCTGCGCGATTTCCCCCGCCCGTGTGATGACGGACAACCCCTGCGCGCCGCGGGTGAGCACCACGGCGTCGACCCCGGAAGAGGTCCAGACCTTTGCGGCTTCGATCGGATCGGCGCCTTCGGCGAGCCATTCCGTGTCGTCGTCGGAGATCTTGAGCAGGCGGACATGCGGCAGCCAGGACTCGAACCGTGCCCGGTACGCCGCCGGATCGGTGATCAGCGCCGCGCGGATGTTCGGGTCGAGGACGGTCAGGACGCCGCGGGCCGACTCGCGGCGCAACACGGTTTCGTACGTGCTCGCACCCGGCTCCAGGACCATGCCGAGGGTGCCGAGCGAGAGCGCCGTCACATTCTCCGGCAGCGGACCGGGGTCGCCGACGAGCCTGTCCGCGGTGCCTTCGGTGTAGAAGGTGTACTGCGCGGAACCCTTCTCGTCGAGCGCGACCACGGCGAGTGTCGTCGGCTCGTTTCCGCGCTGCAGCAAGGTGGTGTCGACACCGGAGGCGTGCAGCCGGTCCACCAGCGCGACACCGAAACGGTCGTTCGAGACACGCGACAGGAAGCCCGTCGGGACGCCGAGCCGCCCGGCGGCGAGCGCGACGTTGTAGGGGCCACCACCCATCCGGGGCAGCAATGCGCGCAACCCACCGTCCACAGTGGAATCCAACGGTTCACCAGGAACGAGGTCGACCAGCGCCTCTCCACCCACGACGATCACGGGCGCGATGCTAGCCGAGGTGACGGCGAAACCACCATGATTGTCAGTTCAGGACATTTTTTGTCGCTATCCCGCCAAGGAGCAGTTCCGACAAAGCGGTGAACGCTTCGGCGTCGGTCACCCCGGCTCGCTGACCGACCACGCCGGTCTGGATTCCCTCGATGATCAGCCCCGCCATTTCCGCGATCAGCCGCGCGTGCACCTCGCGGAAAACACCGTCGGTGACGCCGCGATCGATGAACGACCGGATCCGCTGGGCCGCGGCGCGGCTGTTGAGCTGATACGCGTCCCGCGCCGGCGCGAATTCGGCGATGTCGGTCATGAAAGCGGCCGAGGCGCGATTCAGGTATTCGGAGATCCCGGCGAGGTACTCCCCGAGGATCTTGCGGGCGTCGTCGATGCCGCCGATCCGCTCTTCCAGCAGCTCGGCCGCACCCTTGAAAAAGTGGGCGACGACCTTGACCGCGAGCTGCTCCTTGCTGGGGGCGAGCGCGTAGAGGGTCGACTTCGAGCAGTGGAGCCTGGCGGCGAGGTCGTCCAGCGTGAACCGGGAGAACCCCTCGGCGAGGAAGAGCGCTTCGAGTTCCGAGAGCAGTGCTCGCTGACGCGCGGTCGGCTGGCGGCGCGGGGTCCTGCTCTCGGTCATCGGATCACTATCCCTTACGCGGACGGTGTACCCCCAGCGCCATCTACTGTACGCTGAATCAGCCCACAGTACTGTTTTGAGTACAGTTCAGCTCGGAGGAATCATGCCGGCGGACCGTCTGCTGCCCAGCACCGAGGCCAAGGATCTGATCGATCTGGCCAAGGAGATCGCGCGCGAGGAACTCGCCCCGATCGCGAGCAAGTACGAAGAGACCGCGCATTTCCCGCGCGAGCAGTTCCGGCTGCTCGGCCAGGCCGGGCTGCTCGGGCTGCCGTACGCGGAGCGCTGGGGCGGCGGCGACCTGCCGTACGAGGTCTACCTGCAGGTTCTCGAGGAGATCGCGACCGCGTGGATGTCGGTCGGCGTCGGGCTCTCCGTGCACACGATGTCCTGCTTCGCGCTGGCGCATCACGGCACCGACGAGCAGCGCGACCGCTGGCTGCCCTCGATGCTGGAAGGCGACCTGCTGGGCGCGTACGCGCTCTCGGAGACCCACGCCGGTTCCGACGCGGCGGCCCTTTCGACCCGCGCACGGCTCGACGGCGACCAGTACGTCGTGAACGGCACGAAGGCGTGGATCACCCACGCGGGTGAGGCCGACTTCTACACGACCATGGTGCGCACCAGCGACGACGGCGGACAGGGCATCAGCTGCCTGCTCGTCGACGCGGCGACGCCGGGCCTCTCGGCCGCGCCGCCCGAGCGGAAGATGGGGCTCACCGGTTCGACCACCGCGCAGCTGATGTTCGAGGACGCCGCCGTCGACGCCGACCGGCGGATCGGCGAAGAGGGCCAGGGCCTGAAGATCGCGCTGTCGTCGCTCAGCTCCGGACGGCTGGGCATCGCCGCCTGCGCCGTCGGCCTCGCGCAGGCCGCGCTGGACGAGGCCCTTGAATACGCGAAGGGCCGCACGCAGTTCGGGCGGCCGATCATCGAGTTCCAGGGCCTGGAGTTCCTGCTGGCCGACATGGCCGCGACCGTCGAGACGTCGCGCGCGATGTACCTCGACGCCGCCCGCCGCCGCGACCTCGGGCTGCCGTTCCAGCGGCAGGCGTCGATCGCGAAGCTCGTCGCGACCGACGGCGCGATGAAGGTGACCACCGACGCGGTGCAGGTCCTCGGCGGCGCCGGCTACACCAAGGACTTCCCGGTGGAGCGGTACATGCGGGAGGCGAAGGTGCCGCAGATCTTCGAGGGCACGAACCAGATCCAGCGCATGGTGATCGCGCGAGAACTCCGTAAGTGCTGACTCTCCGCGCCGATATGATCACCAAGTGGCCACTCGGCAGCCATGAGACACTGTGGAAGACGTGAGGAGACGCTGTGACAGCCCTTCCCCATTCCACGACGGGGTCGCACGGTGAGTCAGGGTGGGCCATCCCGGAGCACCTGCTGTCCGTCGCGGAGTACACGGCGCTCGGTGAGCCCGATTCGGGATTCACCGAGCTCGTGGAAGGCCGCCTCGTCATGTCACCGAGCCCCAAGAGGCGACACAACAAGGCGCTGTACGCCTTGGCGAGACAGCTGGAATCGCAGCTGCCCGATCACCTCGAGTTCGTCCAGGACATCGACGTCGACCTAGGGCTGGTTCCACCTGGTGAGCCAGGCTTCGCCAGGCGTCCGGATCTGATCATCGCCCTCCGTGAAGCGGGCGAACGGATCGACGAACAGGACTCGATGTACCACGCGGACGACTTGGTCGTCGTGGTGGAAATCGTGTCGCAGGGCTCGAAACGCACCGACTACGTGACCAAACACGGCGAGTACGCCGACGGGGGGATTCCGCACTACTGGATCGTCGACCTCAGCGAGCCGGTCTCACTGGTCGCCTGCCACCAGGCGGGCGAGCTGGGATACCAGGACGCGCCCGCCGCGACCGGTGTCTTCCAAGCCACCGAGCCGTTCCCGGTGAAACTGGACCTCGATCGGCTGCTTCCCTGAGCGCATGACGCGAAAGCCACTTTCGCAACGTTGAAGGTTGCGAAAGTGGCTTTCACGTCATGCGAGTCCGGTCGCCAGCCGACCTCAGTGCCCCTGCGGGCCGAACTGCTGCGGCGGACCACCCGGCGACGGCTGTTGCGGCTGTGGCGGACCACCCGGCTGCTGCGGCCATCCGGCCTGAGGCGGATACGACTGCCGCGACGGCGCGGGCTGCCACTGAGGCCCAGGCTGCCCCGGCGGATACTGCGGAACAGCCTGGGCGACGTGCGGCTGCTGATATCCCTGCTGCTGGAATGCCTGCTGCTGCGGGAATCCCGGCCCCGCGTTCCGCCCGGCGGCGACAAGGTCACGCGCCTTGCGCCGTTTCCCGCGGATGAGCATCGTCGTGCCCAAACCGGTCAGCGCGACCCCGGCCCCGGCCATCCAGAGACCGTGATTCCGGAACGTCTCGGCCCGCGATTCGGCGGCGGCCTTCATCTCGGCGTAGGTGTCTTCGCCGGTGCTGCGGCCGTTCTTCGTGGTCTCGCAGACGTCGCCGGGCGACATGATCTTGCCACCGCATTTGATGAGATTCGGGTCCTCGCGCGAGAACAACAAGGTGACGACCAAGAACCCGATACCCACGACCAAGACGAAGACCCAGCGCTTCATGTGTTACACACCCTCCCCATATGTAACACATGAGAGCACAGGTCACACACCTTTGACAAGAGCGAACTCAGCCCTCGCGGTAACGCCTTTCTTCCACCACGCCGACCCCGGACTCCTCGTCGAAGCGGTAGACCTCGCGGCCGCGCACGAACACCCGCATCGCCCGGTTCATCACGTCCAGCGGGTCACCCGACCAGATGACCACGTCGGCGTCGAGGCCCGGCTTCAGCGAGCCGACCTGGTCGTCGAGGTCCAGCATCGCGGCCGGGTTGACGGTCAGCGCCCGCAGCGCGGTCTCCGGGTCGAGGCCGTCCTTGACCGACAGCGCGGCCTGGTACACCAGGAAGTTGATGGGCACGACCGGGTGGTCCGTGGTGATCGCGATCCGCACGCCCGCCCTGGCGAGGATGCCGGGCGCGCGCAGGGTGCGGTTGCGCAGCTCCACTTTGGACTTGGTGGTGAACAGCGGGCCCAGGATCACCGGCACGTCCCGTTCGGCGAGCAGGTCCGCGATCAGGTGCCCTTCGGTGCCGTGGTTGATCACCAGTTTGTAGCCGAACTCGTCCGCCAGCCGGATCGCGGTGACCATGTCGTCGGCGCGGTGGACGTGCTGGTCCCAGTACAGCTCGCCGTCGAGGACCTTGGCCAGGGTCTCCTTGGTCAGGTCGACGTCGAACGGCTTGCCCTCGGCGGCGGCGTGGTCGCGCTGGGCGGCGTAGTTGCGCGCGGCGGTGAACGCGTCGCGGATGGTCGACGCGACACCGAGCCTGGTCGACGGCGTCTGCTTCTTCTCGCCGTACACCCGCTTCGGGTTCTCGCCGAGCGCGCTCTTCACGCTGACACCCTCGGCGAAGATCATGTCGAGCACCGTCCGGCCCCAGGTCTTGACGCCGATCGTCTGCCCGCCGATGGGGTTCCCCGAACCGGGTTTGATGACGACGCTGGTGACGCCGCCCGCGAGCGCGTCGTCGAAGCCGGGCTCGTACGGGTCGATCCCGTCGATCGCCCGGAACCGCGCGCCATTGGGGTCGGTCATCTCGTTGGTGTCGTTGCCCGACCAGCCTTCGCCGTCCTCGTGGACGCCGAGGTGGGCGTGCGAGTCGATGAACCCCGGCAGCACCCAGCTGCCCGCGGCGTCGATCAGTTCGGCGTCGTCGGGGACGTCGACGTCGGCGTCCGTGCCGACCGCGACGATCTTTCCGTTCTCGATGAGGACCGTGCCACCGTCGACCGGTTCGCCGTCGACAGGGACGACGTAACCACCGACGATGGCCTTGACCTGTGCTTTGTCAGACATACTTTGACACGCTAACGAACTGGGCCGTCCGTCCGCACGCGGGGCTTTTCGAAGTGGACGAGCTCGTAGTGCTCCTCGGGCGTCCGATGCGTCTCGACGTAGCCGAGCTTTCGGTACATCCGCAGCGGACCGGCGCTGCGCTCCCCGGTGAACAGGCGGAACACGGTCACCGAGGACGGCGTGGCCGCTTCGGCGGCGAGCAGCAACGAGCTGCCGAGCCCCTGCCCCTGCCTGTCCGGGGCCACGATGAGCCTGCCGACGAGACCGGCCCCGCCGTCCACGACGATCCGGACGCTCGCCACCAGCCGTCCGGATTCCCTGACGCCCCAGGCGAAACACGCGGGATCGCCCAGGGCCTCCTTGGTCTGCTCGAAGGTCTCCAGCAGCGGCGGGATGTCGATGTCCCGATGCGCCCGAGCCTCCGGGACGTACGCCGCGCGCTGCAGCGTGAGCACTTCGCCGGCGTCCACGGGCTCCAGCCGGAGCAGAGACGGCAGTGACATCGTCAGCGCACCCGGATTCCCCAGCTCCCGGTCCACGAGGAGGCCGGCTCCAGGTCGATCAGGTCGGTGCCGGTGTTGAGCGCGTCGGCGGGGCAGGTCATCGGCTCGATCGCCACCGCGCGGCCACGGCCGACCAGGTCGTCCGGGGTGAACACCTGCGCCCAGTGGAAGTCCGGTCCGGCCCAGACCACCAGCTCCCGCTCGCCGTGCGAGAGGACGTGGTGGTGGTTGCCGTCCTCGGCGGCGCTCAGCCCGCCGAACGCCGTGTCGAGGTCGACGCCCGCGAGCACCTTGCCGGACCGGAAGTCGTACTCGGTCCCCTCGACGTCCTGCTCGTCGGCGTACGGCATCTGCTCGTCGCCGAGGTACGGCCGGACCCGGCTCGCGGGCAGCGTCAGGGTCAGCTCGTCGGTGGGCACGTCACCGATGCGGAAGTACGGGTGCGTGCCGAGCCCGACCCCGATCGGGCTCTCGCCCTCGTTGCGGATCTCGTGGGTCACGACCAGTTCGCGCGGCGAGATCTCGTAGGTGATCGTCGCGCGCAGCGGCACCGGCCAGCCCTCCTGCGCCGGGACGTCGACGGCCAGGGTGATCGACGACTCCGCGTGCTCCAGGAGCTCCCATTCCTCGTGCCGGGTCAGGCCGTGGATCGCGTTGCCGCGTGCCTCCTCGGTGATCGCGAGCTGCTGCTTCTCACCCTGGTGGACCCACTGGCCGCCCTTGGTGCGGTTCGGCCAGGGCAGCAGCACCTGCCCGGCGCCCTTCGGCGGCTTCTCGTCCTCGGCGAACGCCTCGACGTACGGCACCCCGCCGACCTCGAACGCGCGCAACCCGGCACCGATCTCGGTGATGACGGCGCGCGCGTTGCCGCGGGTGATCTCGAACTGCTCTCCGGTGGGATTGGCCATGCGGACGAGGTTACCGGCGCCCGACGGGACCGTAGGCTGGGAATGCCACGCCCGGACGAAGGAGACCGCCGCGATGACCGTTCCCGGCTACCCCAGCACCGTCGGCCGCGTCCTGGAGCGGAGCGCGCGCCGCGTCCCGGACCGGGTCGCGCTCACGTTCGCCGATCGCGTGTGGACGTACGCGGAGCTCGACAGCGCGGCGGGCCGCGTCGCCGCCAAGCTGCTCGATCGCGGGCTTCTCCACGGTGACCGCGTCGCCGCGTTCGGCAAGAACTCCGACGCGTACCTGTTGCTGTACCTCGGTTGCGCACGGGCCGGGCTGGTGCACGTGCCGGTGAACTTCAACGCACGGGGCGAAGAGCTGGAGTACCTGCTCACCCAGTCCGAACCGGCCGTCGCCTTCGTCGACCGTTCGCTGGCCGAGCACGTCGAGACCGATCACGTGTCCACAATGGACGTTCTCGCCTGGGCGCTGGACGAAACCGTCGTCCCGCACGAGGAATCCGGGGTCGCCGACGATGACCTCGTCCAGCTGCTCTACACGTCCGGGACGACTTCCCGGCCGAAGGGCGCGATGCTCACCCATCGCGCCCTGGTGCACGAGTACTCGTCCTGCATCGCCGCGCTCGACCTGAGCGACCGTGACGTGCCGCTGCACGCGCTGCCGCTGTACCACTCGGCGCAGATGCACGTCTTCCTCATGCCCGGACTCGCCGTCGGCGCGACCAACCACCTCGTCGCGGCGCCCGACCTCGGTGACATCCTCGCGCGAATTCCGCGCCAGGGCGTCACTTCCCTGTTCTTCCCGCCGACCGTCTGGGTGGGCCTGGCGAACCACCCCGGCCTCGCAGACGCGGAACTGGGCAGTCTCACCAAGGCGTACTACGGCGCGTCGATCATGCCCCTGCCGGTGCTGAACTCCCTGCGCTCACGGCTGCCGGAAGTCGGTTTCTACAACTGCTTCGGGCAATCGGAGATCGGTCCACTCGCGACGGTGCTCCGCCCCGAAGAGCACGACGAGCGGCCGGATTCCGTCGGCCGCCCGGTCCTTTTCGTCGAGACGCGGGTGGTGGACGCCGACATGAACGATCTTCCGCCGGGCGAACTCGGCGAGGTCGTCTATCGCTCTCCTCAGCTGTGCACCGGATACTGGGGCAAGCCCGAGGAGTCGGTGGAGGCGTTCGCGGGTGGCTGGTTCCACTCCGGCGATCTGGTGCGACAGGACGAAGAGGGCTACCTGTTCGTCGTCGACCGGATCAAGGACGTCGTCAACACGGGCGGGGTGCTCGTCGCGTCGCGCGAGGTGGAGGACGCGCTGTACGCGCATCCCGCCGTCGCCGAGGTCGCCGTCGTCGGACTGCCGCACGACCGCTGGATCGAAGCGATCGCCGCGGTGATCGTGGTGAAGGAGTCCGTCGGGGAAGCGGAGCTGATCGCGTTCGCCAAGAAGTCGCTGGCGGCGCACAAGGTGCCGAAATCGGTGCATTTCGTCGGCGAACTGCCGAAGAACGCGTCCGGGAAACTGCTCAAACGCGAGCTACGGCACCAGTTCGGCGGGTCAGCTTCCGCGATCGGCGTCTAGCGATCACCCGGTCTCGCGCAGGATCTCCCAAGCGTTGAACCCGTCTCCCGCGTGAGGACTGCCGAGCGCGAGCCAGTCCGGGTGCCGCGGGTCATCGAGGCAATCGACAAGGCATCCGAAGCGAGGCGTTGCGGGGGCCACGCCTGGAAAAAGCTCATCAGGATCATCGACGAGCGAAGCCAGGAACGCGATGTCGGAAAGGTGACGACTGGGCATGCCAGGCCTTGGCGGTTCGTCGATCAAGGCCTTCACCTTGACGACCAGAGCGGCCGCCAGCCCTGGCAGATAGAGCGTCGCCGTTCTTCCCGCATAGGTGGCCGCGAGCGGTCTCGCGTCGTCCAGCGCCGTCTTGCCACCGGGGATCGACACGATCTTCCCGGCGGGCGTCCGGAGCTTCGGGGCGGCACGGGCACCGAGTTTGTCCGGCGCGAGGATGTCGACCACCATGCCGGTTTCCGGATGGAGGTAGCGATGAGCCTTGCCGTCGGCGCTGATGCCATCGACCTCGTAGCCCAGTTTCCTGAGCACCTCATGCGCACGGGGGAACGCATCGAGAGTGAACCGGACATCGAAAAGGAGGTCGATGTCCTTGGTCACGCGGGGAATCGAACGACCGGCCAGCAGACCGTGCAAGATGACCATCTGCCCGCCGATCATGACCCAGGGCTCGGGCAACCTGTCGGCGAGGTCGAACATCGCGGGCCAGACGACACTGTCGCCCTCGCCCTGCAACGGCGGCAAAGCCAGCGTCCCCAGGCTGGGCCGCGACACGGAAACGATCATCCGCCGAGCTTAGGCACCTCGCCCAAACGGGTGAGAAGTTGTTGTGCCGCAACAACAGAACGCTCATCTCCGGCGTCGAGCAGGTCCGCCGCGACGGCCGCCGGGATCGCGAAGCCTGCCGAGCCGGGCGGACGCAGAACATCGGACAGCGCCGGTACACGAATCACCGCGTTGGGCTCCGCGCTGCCCAGCCGAAGCCGTCGAGACCGCGTGAGTTCGTCGAACCGGACAGCGTCCACATAGAACTCTTCGTCCGCACTTCCCGCCAGCAAATCGGCACCGTAGTGCCCAGCCGCGGCGGGGCCACTGACGACAGCCTGCGGGTCTTCCCGTAGCCGCGCAAGCGGTCCGGCCAGCATCCGCACGCGATACACACGCGCGCGGCCGGAGAGCAGGCGCGGCCACTGGGCGGGCTCGCGTTCCTGTGCGTATCGATTGAGCCGGACCCTCTCGGAAGGCGAGATCCACGAAGGACGATGACCGCTCAGCGACCACAGGAAACCCCAGGCCATCCGCGCGGAAAGCGGTCGGCCGGCGGCGGGTTTCACCACGCTTTTCCGATGCTCGACCGATCGGGCGTCGACCAGCAGTTCACGGCCGATCCGGACCGCGTCGAGCCTGCCACCGTGTACAAGTTCGCGGACGCGCTCTCGCGAAATGTCCAGAACCTGCGCCGCCCGCGCGACCGGGAGCAGCTGGGCCGAGTCGACCATGGCCACTCCCTTCATCCGTCGATCAGTGCACCGCCCAGTTTACACAAACATTCGCGAAGCAGAGGGTTTGTGTAAACGTGACTTACTAGACCGGTCGTCATAGTTTGGGCTACAGTCGGCCGCATGGTCCGCCGTACCGACACCCGGCAGCGCATGCTCGACTCCGCCGCCGAGCTCTTCCAGCATCAGGGTTACCACGCCACTGGGCTCAACCAGCTCGTCGCCGCCGTCGGGGCGCCCAAGGGGTCGCTCTACTTCCACTTCCCCGGCGGCAAGGAGCAGCTGGCCGCCGAGGCCATCCGTCAGTCCGCCGACCGGCTCTGCGACCAGCTCCGCACGATCGTCGCGAACTCGCCCGACGTCGTCACCGGCATCGTGAACGTCGTCGAGGCGCTCGCGAACGCGCTGGAGGAGTCGGATTTCCAGCGCGGTTGCCCGCTCGCGACGGTCGCGCTCGACGCGTCGGGTGACAGCGAGGTGATCCGCCAGGCCTGCGCCGACGGCTACACCGCCTGGCACACCCTCATCTCCGAAGCACTGAACACCGAGAAAGCAGGCCAGCTGGCGACAGTCGTCCTCGCCGCCATCGAGGGCGGTTTGCTGCTGGCCAAGACGTTGCACGACACCGCGCCGCTGCGCGCGATCGCCCCTCATCTGGCCGCCACACTCGAACGGGAGCTGTCCTGATGCGCGTCCATCACCTGAACTGCGGAACCATGCGGCCGGTCGGCGGCAAACTCGTCGACGGCAGGCCGGGGCTGTTCCGCCGCGCGGAACTGATCTGCCACTGCCTGCTCCTGGAGACCGACACCGGGCTCGTGCTCATCGAAACCGGAGTCGGCACGCCGACCGTCACCCGGCCCGCCGAATGGCTCGGCGCCGGTTTCGTCCGGCTGGTCCATCCCGACAGCGACGACGACCTCAGCGCCACCACGCAGATCCGCAAGCTCGGCTTCGACCCGGCCGACGTGCGCGACATCGTGCTCACCCACCTCGACCTCGACCACGCGGGCGGGCTCGTCGACTTCCCGCAGGCCAAGGTCCACGTCCACGCCCGCGAACTCCAGGCGCTCGAAAAGCCGGTCGACCGCAAGGAGGCGAGCCGCTACCGGAAGGTGCAGTTCAGCCACGGCCCGATCTGGAAGTCATACCGCGCCGACGGCGAGCCTTGGTTCGGTTTCGACGCCGTCCGCGAACTCGAAGGGGTCCCGGACGTGCTGATCATCCCTCTCGCCGGGCACACCCGCGGGCACGCCGGCATCGCGGTCGACACGGGTGACGGGTGGCTCCTCAACGCCGGTGACGCGGTCTTCCACGGCGGCGAACTTGAGCAAAAGCCGCACATCCCGTTCGCACTCGGCTTCTTCGAGTCGTACATGCAGACGGAGAAAACGGCACGACTGGACAACCAGCGCCGGCTGCGCGAACTTGTCAGTAACAACGGTGCCGAAGTGACGGCCTTCGCCGCGCACGACGTCACCGCATTCGAACGGCTCAGCCAGAGGAGCAGGCTATGAAGGTCCACCATCTGAACTGCGGCACGATGCGGGCGCCGGGAGGCAGGTTCCTCGACGGCCAGCCGGGTCTGCTGCGCCGGTCGGAACTGGTGGCGCACTGCCTGCTGATCGAGACCGGCGACGGGCTCGTGCTGGTGGACACCGGGTTCGGCCGCCAGGGCGTCGCGAATCCCGGCGCGTGGCTCGGCACGCCGTTCACGCTGATGGTGGGCGCGAAGCCGGTCGAGGTCGAGACGGCCGCTCACCACGTCGAGGCGCTCGGGCACAAGCTGGAGGACGTGCGGCACATCGTCTGCACCCATCTCGACGTCGACCACGCGGGCGGGCTCGCGGACTTCCCGAACGCCGTCGTGCACGTCCGCACGGCGGAGCACGACGCGGCGACGTCACCCGCGAACGCAAGCGAGAAGTTCCGGTTCCGCGCCAACCAGTTCGCCCACCGTCCACTGTGGAGCACCTACGACGAGGCCGGGGACGAATGGTTCGGCTTCCAGGCCGTCCGCGAGCTCAAGGGCCTGCCACCGGAGATCCTGCTGGTGCCGCTCGCGGGACACACCAAGGGCCACACCGGGGTGGCGGTCGACACCGGTGACGGCTGGTTGCTGCACGCGGGCGACGCGTACTTCTTCCACGGTCAGATGGACCCGGTGAAGCCGCATTGCCCGCCGGGGATGACCGCGTTCCAGAACATGGTGCAGACGCTGCGCAAGCCACGGCTGGAGAACGTCGAGCGACTGCGGGAGCTGAGCCGGGAACACGCCGACGACGTCACCGTGTTCTCGGCCCACAGCCCGGTGGAGTACCAGTCCCTGAAACGGGACTGACGCCCTCAGCCGACCGGCGGCTCGATGGGCTGCCGGTCTTCCTCGCTGTGCGTCGCCCGCATGACGAGCCAGTTGATCCCCCACAGGACGACACCGACGCCGAGCAGGATCGCGGCGACCTTGTAGTCGCGCGCGGGCCGTCCGGACAACGGGGTCACCAGGTACACGCAGAAGATCGCGGCCAGGATCGGGACGATGGTCGGCGCACGGAAATGCCTGTGCGCCGACTTTTCCTTGCGCAGGACCAGCACCGCGACGTTGACGATGGCGAAGACCCCCAGCAGCAGCAACGCCGTCGTGCCACCGAGCACACTGATGTCCACAAAGGACACAAGGCCGATGGCGATGACACTGGTGAACACGATCGCCACCCACGGGCTGCGGCGGAACGGGTGCACCGTACCGAGCTGCTTCGGGATGATCCGCTGGTTCGCCATTCCGTAGAGCAGGCGGCTGGCCATCAGCATGTTGATCAGCGCCGAGTTGATGACCGCGAAGAGACCGATCGCGGAGAAGACCTCGCGCGGGAAACCGGGCGCCCCGACATCGAGCACCTTCAGCAGCGCGCTGCTCTTGGCCGCCTCCAGATCGTCGGCGGGCACCAGCAGCGAAGAGGTCACGGAGACCAGGATGTAGATGGTCGCGGCGATGACCATGCCCCACAGCATCGCCTTCGGGAAGATGCGGATCGGGTCCTTGCACTCCTCGGCCATGTTGACCGAGTCCTCGAAACCGACCATCGCGAAGAACGCCAGCGACGTCGCCGAGGTGATCGCGAC
This sequence comes from Amycolatopsis alba DSM 44262, assembly GCF_000384215.1. Classification (NCBI taxonomy): domain Bacteria; kingdom Bacillati; phylum Actinomycetota; class Actinomycetes; order Pseudonocardiales; family Pseudonocardiaceae; genus Amycolatopsis; species Amycolatopsis alba. The sequence continues at coordinate 2,803,733 of NZ_KB913032.1, forward strand.
CAGCATCGTCTGGTTTTCGGTGTCGAACTCGACCAGCCGCGAGGCGTCCCCGTTGCCGTTGAGCACCGCCCACACGCCGACGCCGACGATGATCAGCAGGCCGCCGATCTCGATGCAGGTCAGCACCACGTTGGTCTTCACCGATTCGGAGACCCCGCGGAAGTTGATCAGCCCGAGCCCGATCACGAACAGGATCGCCACCAGCGGCATCGGCGCGGTGATGAACTCGGCGAGATAGGTGTCCCCGAAGGCCTTCGCCGCGGAGGAAGCCGACGTGATCCCCGAGCACATCACCGCGAACGCCACCATGAAGGTGAGGAAGCGGATCTTGAACGCCTTGTGCGTGTACAGCGCGGCCCCCGCCGCCTGCGGGTACTTGCCGACCAGCTCCAGGTAGCTGAACGCGGTCATGATCGCGACCACGAAGGCGATCAGGAACGGCAGCCACAGCGCGCCGCCCACCCGTCCCGCCACTTGCCCGGTGAGCGCGTAGACGCCCGTCCCGATGATGTCCCCCACCACGAAGAACAGCAGGAGCTTGGAACCCATGACCCGTTTGAGGCTCGGCTGACCGGTCGGACCGGTCTGTTCTGTCGTCGTGTCCGCCATGCGGCAAGAGTGTGCCGCATCACGTCTGTGCCCGACAGTCCGATTTGGTCAGTTCTTCGTCACGGGTTGACGGTGGGCGATTCTGGGTATTCCGGTCAGTTCGCGTCGACTGCGGTCTTCACCAGCGGGACCATCATCTCCTGCGTCATCGCGGCGGGCCCGGTGTAGTTGACCAGCACCGGAACGCCGCCGACGAGCTCGGCGGCGGCCAGGGTCGCGGTCTTGTTCTCGCCGGTGACGTAGTAGATGGCGCCTTCGCCGATCCCGGCGACGTCCTTGGCGTCCGCCTTCGCCTTCTTCAGCGCGGCGACCATCTCGGCGGGCTTGAGCTTCTTGCCCTCGAAACGGGTCACGGCGAGCGCGCCGAGCTCCTTGCCGCCCGCGGAGTAGACGCAGCTCTTGGACTTGCCGCCGTTGGCGACGTTGTCCTTCACCGGGCCCGGCGCCGACGTCATGCCCTGCTGGGAGACGGCCTTGCCGACGGCCTCGGGGGACAGCAGCGCGCACGGCTCCTTCCCGCCGGCGCCACCGGCGGGAGCGGCCGAAGAACTCGGCGCGGCGGAGGAAGCGGGCGCCTGGCTCGACGGCTTGGCGGCGTTGTCCGATTTCCCGTCCCCGGACGAACAGGCGGAAAGGGTCGCGACGACAGCGGCGAATGCGGCGATCGCTCGTGAACTGCGCATGGACCCGACGATAGTCCGAATGGCTCAGTCGACCGGGGCCCGGTACCGCCAGAACGACGGGATCAGCAGCGCCGCGCCGATGACCAGCACGATGACCAGGACCCCGCCGCCCGAGGCAGCGGCGGCGGTGCCGACCCCGGCGGCCGCCCAGCCGTGGGTGAGGTCGGCGATCCGCGGGCCGCCCGCGACGACGACGGTGAACACGCCCTGCAGCCGTCCGCGCATCTCGTCGGTGGTGGCGACCTGCAGGATCGACATCCGGTAGATCGCGCTGACCATGTCCGCGGCCCCGGCGAGCGCCATGAAGAACACGGCGAGCCACAGCGAGTTCGCCAGCCCGAATCCGATGATGGCGGCCCCCCAGACGCAGACCGAGACGATCACGCCGGCGCCCTGTTTGCCGATCCTGGTAAGCCAGCCGGAGAAGAGGCCGATGAGCATCGCGCCCGCCGGGAGCGCGGCGTACAGCCAGCCCAGTGCCGGTCCGCCGCCGGGCGGGTCGCCGAAGGTGCGCTCCGCCATCTCCGGGATCAATGCCCGCGGCATGCCCGCGACCATCGCGATGATGTCGAGGAGGAAGGACGCGAGCAGGATCTTCTGTGTCGCCAGGTACTTGAAGCCGTCGATGATGTCGCGGATCCCGGCCCGGCGCGTGATCTCGCCGAGCGGCGGGATCGGGGGCAGCTTCCAGACCGCGATGAGGGTCAGGGTCAGCGCGACGACGTCGATCAGGTAGAGCGTCGAGAGGCCGAGGATCGGGATCAGCGAACCGGCGAGCAGCGGGCCGAACACCGCGCCGAAGGTGGCCATCGTGCTGCTCAGCGCGGTCGCGGGCGCGATCAGGTTGTCCGGCACCAGCCGGGCGACGACGGCGCTGCGGGTCGGCATGTTGACCGCGAAGAACGCCTGGTTGACCGCCAACAGGGCCAGGACGAGCCAGACGGAGCCGATGTTCAGGAACGCCTGGAGCCACAGGACCGCCGAGGTGACGGTGACGCCGACGTTGGTGACGAGCAGGAGCTTGCGGCGGTCGACGGCGTCCGCGATGGCGCCGCCCCAGAGGCCGAAGACGAGAAGCGGGACCAGGGCGACCAGGCCGGTGAGTCCGACGTACGCCGACGAACCGGTGAGGTCGAAGACCTGTTTCGGGACCGCGACGGCGGTGAGCTGGCTGCCGACGGCGGTGACCGCGGTGGACAGCCACAGGCGGCGGAACGCGGGGATCTTGAGCGGCCGGGTGTCCACGACGATCGAGCCGAACAGTTTGCGGACGCCTTTGCGCTGCTCAACCCCCACGTCGTCACTCACAACCAGACAGCTTAGCCGCGCTAACTAACCAACCGCGCGCGATTTACGTCACCCAGTGACTCGTGAAGGCCCGGCCGCCGCCGTCAACGTGTCGCGAAAGCCACCTCCGCGACACCCGACGGTCAGTGCCCGAGCCCTGGTGACCGAACCTCAGGGACCGAATCCCTAGATGACCCAACGGTCTCCCGGAAGCGCGCCAGCGCGACGGGAGACTTCACGTCGAGCGCCCTCTTTCGGGCCGAAGGCCCACGAAAACGCGATGAAGGGGCGCCCTCCGCTCCCAACGCGAGTTGCAAGCGGCACGGGCGCCCCTTCGGCGCGCTTTTCGTCAGCGCTCGACCAATATCACGGCGCGACGCGCTCGATCTGCCAGCCGTCGTCGGTGCGGACGTAGCGGAGCCTGTCGTGCATGCGGTCCTCGCGGCCCTGCCAGAACTCGACGACGTCGGGCCGGATGCGCCACCCGCCCCAGTGCGGAGGGAAGGGGATCTTCTCGACGTCGGCGAAGCGGCGCTCGATGCCGTGAAGCGCGGTCTCGAGGGCGCGGCGGCCGTCGACGACGCGGGACTGCGGTGAGGCCCAGGCCCCGAGCTGCGATCCCCGCGGCCGGGACGCCCAGTATTCGGCGGTCTCGGCGACGTTGACCTTCTCCACCTCGCCGCGTACGTGGACCTGGCGCTGCAGGGCGTACCACGGGAAGGTGATCGACGCGTAGCGCGTCGCGGTGAGGTCGTGGCTCTTGGTCGACGTGTAGTTCGTGTAGAACACGACGCCGCGTTCGTCGAGGCCCTTGCACAGGACGGTCCGGGAGGACGGCCTGCCTTCCGGGTCGGCGGTGGCGAGCACCATCGCGTTCGGTTCGGCGACCCCGGCGGAGACGGCCTGGTTCAGCCAGTCCTGCAGCTGGGCGGTCCAGGTCTCCGCCAGCGCGGACTCGTCGAAGGCGGCCCCTTCGTAGGCCACCCTCATTCCGGGCAGGCGAACGACAGCGTCGTCACCGCCGACAGCGCCAGCAGCGCCGTCCTTGATCTCCGGCATCATCCGCCAAACCTCCGTACCCGGTCGGGGCATCTGTGACTTCGGCTTTGCCGCCGACGGTATTGCCTAGACGGCGGCGGCGAAACCCACTGAACGGTGACACCCGCCACCCCTGCCCGATCATCTGTGTGTAACCGCTGGACCGCAAGCCGTCACCTCCTGGTCACCTGCCGGACCCTGATCGATACAGGCCGGACGGGCGCCCGCCGGGACCGTGAACGCCACTTCGCGCCTGGTCCGCGGATCGGCACGGAAATTGCCCGGCGAAGATCGGCCTTCACTTTCACTTTTTTCTTGTCGGCCTTTCTCGCGCTCGAGAACAATTCTTTCGACCATTCACGCGGGCTCCGGCGCCCCGCGCGGGGGACGGCCGTTCCAGGCCCGGCTAATTCTATCGTTTGACAGAAATTACCGTGCCGGGAAACCGCCGCGACACATCTCCGCAGGATGTGCCAGAAGGCCGGCCCGTGACGGCAATTCGTCCCGAAACCGGCCTTCCGTTCTTCTGCTCCGCTGTCAGTTCGTGACAGTGAACTCCGCGCGGACAATCCAGCCCCAGCAGTCGTACGACGCCGTGTACCGGCCCGGCACCGTCCCGACCGGACCGTCGCCCCGCAACGCGACACCGATGCCTCCGGTGCCGCCGTCTCCCACCACCCGCAAGGGAATCGGCGCGGCGAGACCGTCCGCGGCGAGGGTCTTCGCGAGCTCGCCAGCACCCGACGGGCGAAGGCAATAGATGTCCGCGGTGACCGTCCCACCTGCGACGACGGTGTTCGGACTCAAGACCAGACTGGACGGCCTGGTCGCGTTCGCCTGCCCGGCACCGGCCAAGGTGGACACGATCGCCGCCCCCGCGACACACAGTGCCGCCGAACGAAATTTCATCTTCTGCTCCCTCCCGAAGCCGGGCGAAGATTTCACCCGACACCCGTTGGACGTACACCCGCCGGGCGCCGGTTGCCCACCAGGCGAGACTGCGCCCCTTGGGGCGAACGGCTGGATTTAGCAGAATGTGACAGCAAATCAGGCAAGAGCTGACGATCACACTAGGTAGACCTTGCGCCACTCGATAGGATCGCCGCCGAGAGCAACGGGGTGATCACCTCTATCCAGAGTGTTCAGAGGTTTCGGATGGGACGGCCGGGTGTGCGGCTGATCCATCCGCTATTACCGGCCGGGCTTCCGTGAGGGAGCTCGACACCGGTCGATCAGTCCTGCGCTCGAACCGCCGGAACTTTCCACGCCCGAGTTACTCCCCTTCCCCAGGAGTGCGTTGTGATTTCCCGTTCCCGCCGTCTCATGACGGCGTTGTTGTGCGCCCTTTCGCTCGCCGGCGTGACAGCCCTTTCGGCCTGCTCAGACAGCACGGCCGCCTCCGGCACCAAGGTCACCATCGGTTACAGCGCTTGGCCGGGCTGGTTCCCGTGGGCGGTGGCGCAGGAGAAGGGCCTCTTCGAGAAGAACGGCGTGACCGTCGACCTGAAGTGGTTCGACAGCTACACCGAGAGCATCAACGCACTCTCGTCGGGCGCGATCGACGCGAACAGCCAGACCCTCAACGACACCCTCGCTTCCGTCAGCGGTGGCGCGAAGCTGTCGGTGGTCCTGGTCAACGACAACTCGACCGGCAACGACAAGATCATCGCCCGTGAGGGGATCACCGGCATCGCCGACCTCAAGGGCAAGAAGGTCGCCGTCGAGCAGGGCACCGTCGACCACTATCTCCTGCTGCTGGCGCTGCAGGAAGCGAAACTGACCGAAAAGGACATCCAGCTGGTCCCGCTGCTGACCGACGCCGCCGCGGCCGCGTTCGTCGGCGGGCAGGTCGACGCCGTCGCCGCGTTCGCCCCGTTCACCACGACGGCGCTGCAGCGCCCCGGCAGCCGCGCGATCGGGACGTCCGCCGAGTTCCCCGGCGCCATCCCCGACCACCTCGTCGTCTCCGAGCAGATGTCGAAGGAGCGCAAGAAGGAGGTCCAGGCGCTGGTGAACACCTGGTTCCAGACGATCGACTGGATCAAGCAGAACCGGGACGAAGCCGTGCGGATCATGGCCAAACGCGGCGCCGTGACGATCGACGAGTACAAGACCTACGACGCGGGCACCACGATCTTCACCAAGCAGCAGAACCTCGACGCCTTCACCCCCGGCGTCACTCCCGCCCACCTGAACTTCCAGGCGGGCAAGATCGCCGACTTCATCATCTCCAACGGACTCGCCCAGAACCGGCCCAACTTCGACGGGCTGTTCGACGACCAGTACGTCAAGGCGGTGAAGTGAGCACCACGGACGCGGCGAGGCAGGCCGCTCAGCGGACGGACGCCGCTGACGAGGCCGAAGCGCGGCGTATCGACGACGAGCAGCGGCTCGCCGAAGCGCACGAAGGCCGTCGTCAGGGCAGCGCGCGACCGGACTGGTCGCCGCTGCCCCGCCGGGCCGGTCTCAAACCGAACGCCTCCCCGCTGTTCTCGCTCCGGACACCGATCCCGGCGCGCTGGCGGTGGACGCTGGCGGTGGCCTCGTTCGCGATCCCGCTGCTGATCTGGGTGACGCTGAACGCGCTGGGCACCATCAAGCCCACGTTCCTGCCGACACCGGTCGCGGTGTTCGACGCGCTGGTGAAGATGATCGAGTCCGGCGAACTGTTCAGCGATCTCTGGGCGACCACCCAGCGCGTGCTGCTCGGCTTCGGGCTCGCCGTGATCGTCTCGGTCCCGCTCGGCATCGTGATGGGGACGTTCAACGCGGGACTGGCGCTGTTCGAACCGGTCATCGCGATGCTGCGCTACCTGCCGGCGAGCGCGTTCATCCCGCTGCTGATGATCTGGCTCGGCCTCGGCGAACCGTCGAAGGTCGCGGTCCTGTTCCTCGGCACGGTCTTCTTCAACACGCTGATGACCGCCGACGCCGTCCGCGGGGTGCCGCGTTCGCTGATCGACGTGTCCTACACGCTCGGCGCGCGGCGTGGTGAGGTCCTGCGGAAGGTGATCGTCCCGCACGCGCTGCCCGGCATGATCGACGCGACCCGCGTCAACGCCGCGGCCGCGTGGAACTTCGTGGTGGTCGCCGAACTGATCAACGCCACCGCCGGGCTCGGCCTGCGGATCATGCGGGCGCAGCGGTTCACCCAGACCGACCGGATCTTCGCGCTGCTGATCGTGATCGGCCTGCTCGGACTGGTCATCGACATCGCGCTGCGGCTCCTGCGGGCCCGCGTCGGGAAGTGGGCGGCATGACGCTTCAGCTGAAGGCCGTCGCCAAGGACTACACGGTCCGGGGCAAGACCACCCGCGCGCTCGACGGGATCGACCTCGACATCGCGCGCGGCGACTTCGTCTGCGTGGTCGGCGCGAGCGGGTCCGGGAAATCGACCCTGCTGTCACTGATCGCGGGCCTCGCCGAACCGACCGAGGGCATCATCACCCTCGACGGCGACGCCGTGACCGGGCCCGGCCCGGATCGCGGGCTGGTGTTCCAGCACGGCGCGCTGTACCCGTGGCGCACGGTGGAGAGCAATGTCGCGTTCGGACTCGAACTGCTGAGCATCGACAAGGCCGAACGCGCGCGCCGGGTCGACTGGTATCTCGAGGAGACCGGCCTCGCTCACCTGCGGAAGTCGTTGCCCAAACAGCTTTCCGGCGGACAGAAGCAGCGGGTCGCGATCGCGCGGGCGCTGGCGGGCGAGCCGGACGTGCTGCTGCTGGACGAACCTTTCGGCGCGCTGGACGTCCAGACCAAAGAGGACATGCAGGTCCTGATCCGCCGGATCTGGACCGACACCGGCACGACGGTGCTGATGGTGACCCACGACGTCGAAGAGGCCGTGTTCCTCGGAAGACGGGTCGTGGTGCTGGCCTCGGATCCGGGCCGGGTGGCCGCCGACATCGCGGTCGACCTGCCAGCCGAACGCGAACTCGCGGTCAAACGCGCGCCGGAGTTCGTCGCGTTGCGCGCGTCCATCGAAGACCTCGTCCGGGAACAGCACCGCGGACATCTCGGGCGGAGCCGAGAAGAAAGGTGATCATGAGGCACGGGAAGTCCCGGCCGGAACGCACCTCGCGTTCCGGGTTGCTCGGCAGACTCGGCATCCGGGGCAAGCTCAACCTGCTCCTGTTGCTGCCGCTGACCGCCGTGGTCCTGGTTTCGGTGCCTTACGTCGCCGGAGAAGTCGACGACGCCCGGTCGGCCCGCACCACCGCCGACGTCGCGTCGCAGGCCCGTGCCCTCGGCACGCTGGCGTGGGAGCTGCAACGGGAACGGCTGCTGACGGCGCACTACATCGCGTCTTCGTCGGCGGGCAGCTCGGCGATGCTGAAACAACAGGGCGTCGTCGCGGACACGGTGAACCGGGTACGCGCGCAGCTGCCCGAAGACGCACCGGAAGAACTCGCGGCGGCACTGGTGCGCATCGGTTCGCTGAGCGAGATCCGGGAGAACGCGCTGCGGCGCGGCGCCTCTCTGGACAGCGTGGCGCGCACCTACCACGCGGTGATCGACTCGGTCATCAACTCGCTTCGCCTCGTCCCCCAGCAGACCAGTGACGCGGAGGGCACCCGGCAGCTGACCGCGCTCGACGCGCTGCTGCGCGCGAACGAGGAGAACTCGTTGCGCGGCATGGCGTTGATCATCGTGCTGGTCACCCCGGATTCGGGTCAGCCGGTGCTGGACGACGCGAAGCAGCAGTCGTCGCTGTTCCTCGAACGGTTCGTGCAGCAGGCCGACGTCACCCAGGCCACGCAGGTCGTCGCGGTGGAACAGGGTGAGACGGGCCGCCGGGTCGACGGGCTGGAAGGCAAGATCGCGGAAGCCCGCGGCCCGCAGGCCGTGCAGAACCTGCTGCCGGACATCCTCGGCGCCGTCGACGCCCAGTCGAACCAGCGACGGCTCGCCCAGGACGCGGTCACCACCGGCATCACCGACACCGCGACCGCGCGAGCGGACGCCGCGCAGAACCTGGCGTGGACGATCGGTGTCGGCGCCGGTGTGCTGTTCCTGCTGGTCGGTGGTCTCGCGATCGCGGTCAGCCGGTCGATCGCGGATCCGCTGCGGAAGCTGACCACGGCGGCGACGTCGGTCGCGGACCTCGCGAGCACCGAACTGGTGCGCGTCACCGACACCGAGCAGGCCGAGGAACTCGCGCCGCGGCTGGCCACCATCGACGTGTCCTCCCAGGACGAACTCGGGAAACTGGCCGAGGCGTTCAACCGGGTACAGGCCACCGCGGCCGAACTGGTGGAACGGCAGGCCGTCACCCGGCGCAACGTCGGCCTCATGTTCGCCAACGTCGCGAAGCGGACGCAGAACCTGGTTGGCAGGCAGCTGGCGCTGGTCGACGAACTGGAGCGCAACGAACAGGACGTCGCCCTGCTGGCGAGCCTCTACCGGCTCGACCACCTCTCCACCCGGCTGCGCCGGAACGCGGACAACCTCCTCGTCGTTTCGGGAAACCGGGACGAGGCAAGGATTTCCGGGCCGATCGAACTGTCGACGGCGCTGCGTTCGGCGCTCGCGGAGATCGAGGACTACCAGCGGGTCCGGCTCGGTTCGATGGGCGACGTCCTGCTGTCGTCGCCATTCGGTTCGGATCTGGTGCTGATCTTCGCCGAGCTGCTGGAGAACGCGACGTCGTTCTCCCCGCCGGAGTCCTTTGTGGACGTCGGCACGAGGATCCTGCCCGACGGCTCCTGCCTGATCGTGATCGTGGACCAGGGCATCGGCATGACCGCCGAACGGCTCGCCGAGGAGAACCGGCGGCTGGTCGAACGCGAGCGGCTCGAACTGGCGCCGACCAGTGTGCTCGGACTGTTCGTGGTCGGACGGCTCGCGCGGCGGCACGGGCTGAAGGTCGAGCTGACCGAGACCGAGCCGGGCGCGGGTATCACCGCGCGGATCGCCGTCCCGCCGAACCTGCTGACCTACCGGGCGCCCGTGCCGAAGTCGGTCCCGGCGCCGCCGGCGTGGCCGACGGTGGAACCGGGCGACGAGCCCGAACCGCGGCAGCCGCAACCCCAGCCCCGGCCGCGGGAGAAGGCGCCCAGGCAAGAGCCGCCGACGCTGGCGATCGCCGGGATGATCCCGCGCGATGGTCTGCCGCCAAGGGATTTCCGGTGGTTCCGCAAGACCGACGGGGAGATCGCGGAGCCGAAGCCGATGCCGGAACCCACCCCCCTGCCCGTCCCACAGTCCGTCCCCCAGCCCATGCCGCAGCCCGAACCGCTGCCCGCGTCCGAAGCCCGCAAGCCGACACTGACCGCCGATTCCGGGGAGACCCGCGGCGGCTTGCGGCGTCGGGTCAAGGGCGCACAACTTCCCGGTGCCCCCGACGCACCGTCGCGACAGAAGTCCAGGCATGATCCAGAAGCGGCCAAAGCGGCCTTCGACGGTTTCGAAGCCGGACTCGCGAAGGCCACCACCACGTCCCCCGAAGACGCGGTACCGCCGCAAGCATCCCCGCCCCCGGTGAGCCCGCCGTCGGGCAACCCGATGCCGACCCCGACACCGGTGCCCGCCGCCTCGCGCGGCGGTCTCACCCGGCGGGTCCCCGGCGCCCAGCTGGCGCCGGGACTGGCGAAAGGACCGGCCGCGCGGCACCAGACCGCGCGGGCGGCGCTGAACACCACAAAGCCCAAGGGCATGCGTGACCCCGAGGCCGAGCGTGCCGCGTTCGACGCCTTCAGTGACGGGTTGGAGAAAGCCGTCAACCCGGAGATGGAACAGAGAGAGAAGAGCAAGAGATGACGACCGGAGTCAGCGTCGAAGCCCGGAACTTCAACTGGTTGGTGACGCGCTTCGCACAGAACACGGCGAGCGCGATGGGCGCGATCGCCGTCTCGGCCGACGGCCTGCTGATCGCGATGTCGTCCGAACTGGAACGCGCCAACGCCGACCGGCTGGCCGCGATCTGCTCGGCGATGCTCGGCCTCGCGCACGGCGTCTCCGAGAGCCACCCGCTGGGTTCGCCCGACAAGATCATCATCGAGCTGGAACAGGGCTACCTGCTGGTCTGCACGATCAGCATCGGCTGTTCGCTCGGGGTGCTCGCCACCAAGCAGGCCAGCCTCGGCACGATCGCCTACGAGATGGCGATGTTCGCCAACCGGGCCACCGAAGTACTCACCCCTGCGCTGATCGAGGAACTGAAGAAGAGCGTCGGCAGCTAACTGACGAGGGGACAAGGGAATGAGCGACGATCAGGTACCTCAGCCGAGAGGCGCCGAACAGGGCATCTCACCGCTGCGCCCGTATCTGCTCACCGCCGGCCGCGCGCAGCCGGTGGACGGCACGCTCGAAATCGAGGCACAGGTGCTCACGAGCAGGCTCGGCGCCGCGTCACAGGCGAGGCTGACCTTCGAACGACGGGAGATCGTTTCCCTTTGCCGGGAAACGAAATCCGTCGCCGAAGTGGCGGCGATGCTCGGCCTGCACATCGGCGTGGCCAGGGTGCTCGTGGCGGATCTCGCCGCGCTCGGCTATGTCGTGCTGCGTCGCCCGGCCGGCGCGTTCACCCAGGACCTCGGCATGATCGAAAGGGTCATTCGTGGACTCGAAGCAATTCGCTGAACCGGTGTCGGCCAAGCCGCCGACACCGGTCAAGATCGTCATCGCCGGCGGGTTCGGGGTCGGCAAGACCACCACCGTCGGCGCCATCTCGGAGATCAAACCGCTGACCACCGAGGCCGCCATGACCTCGGCAGGCGCGGCCGTCGACGGGACCGGCGGGGAGGTGCCGTCGAAGACCACCACCACGGTGGCGCTGGACTTCGGCTGCATCACCATCGACGAAGAGGTGAAGCTGTACCTCTTCGGAACGCCGGGGCAGGACCGGTTCGGGTTCATGTGGCACGACCTCGTGCTGGGCGCGCTGGGCGCGCTCGTCATCGTCGACACCCGGCGGCTCGACGACTGCTACCCGGCGGTCGATTACTTCGAGAAGGCCGGACTGCCGTTCGTGGTCGGGGTGAACGTCTTCGACGGTTCCCTCAAGCACGACCTCGAAGACGTGCGCTGGGCGCTCGCGGTGAGCGAGGACGTCCCGCTGATCACGTTCGACGCGCGGCAACGGCTTTCGGTGCGGGACGCGCTGCTCGCGGTACTGCACAACACCTTCCGGCGGGCTTCCGCCGCTTCCTGACGTGGTTCGTCCTCTGAACGCGGTACTTGCGCGTTCAGAGGACGAACCGCGGGATCAGGCGGGCCGGGTGATCGCGGCCAGCATCAGGGCCCGGAGTTCGGCGGCGACGTCGGCGACCGGCAACGGCGGGGTGTGCGCCTGCCACTCGCGCAGCAGCCCGGTCGCCGCGCCGACGAGCGCGATCGCCGTCAGGTGGTAATCCCGGTCCGGCGCGACGCCGTGCGAGGCGGCGTGCCGGGCCTCGGCTTCGATGAACGCGGCCCATCGGTCGACCCATTCCTGGTGCTGCGCCTCCAAAGCGGCACTGACGCCGACGGCCTCGACGTAGTTCAGCCGCGGCATCCGCGGATCCGAGGTCACCGTGCCGACGAAGACATCCAGCAGCGTCCCGATCCGAGTGACCGCGTCGGCGTCTCCCAGCCGTTCCAGCGTTCCGGTGACGTGCTCCAGCGCGAGGGCGTTGATGCGCTCGTGCAGGGTCAGCAGCACCTTTTCCTTGCTCTCGAACTCCTCGTAGAAGTTCCGTGTGGAGACGCCGGCCCTGGTACACAACTCGGTGATTTTCGCCTGCCGGTAGCCCGTCGAGGTGAACAGGTCCAGGGCCGCCACGAGCAGGCGTTCACGCCGCTCGGCGCGCCGCTGCTCCGGTGCGACCCCGCCGTACGTGCGGGCCACTCGTCCTCCCCCGATTCGGTAACAGGGATTGCCAGATGCTACCAACACCGCCTACATTGCGAAAATCTCGATTACCAAACTGGAGACGGCAATGACGCTTCGGACAGTTCTGGTCTCAGCCCTCGCAGCCACCCTGATCGGCGCGCCCGCCGCGCAAGCCGCGCCGAACGCGCCAGGGGATCTGGTCGACTACCGGCCGGTCGTCGCCACCGCCCCGGCGAAAGCCTGGAAACTCAACTACCGCTCGACGTCCGCCACCGGGAAGCCGAACACGGTGTCGGGCATCCTGCTGGTCCCGCCAACGCCGTGGACGAAGGGCCCGCGACCGCTGATCAGCTACGCCGTCGGCACCCACGGCCTCGGCGACCGCTGCGCGCCGTCGGCCCGGCTGACGAACGGGTCCGAGAACGAAGTCCTCCTGATGAGCCAAGCGCTTTCGCGCGGCTGGGCTGTCGTCGTGACCGACTACGAAGGCCTCGGCACACCGGGCACGCACACCTACGCCGTCGGCCAGTCCGAAGGCCGGGCCGTCCTCGACGCCGCCCGCGCCGCCTCCCGCGTTCCCGAAGCCGGGCTGTCCAAGACCGGGCCGGTCGGCGTTTTCGGCTACTCGCAAGGAGGTCAGGCCGCGGCGTTCGCCGGCGAACTACAGCCCTCCTACGCTCCCGACGTCAACCTGGTCGGCGTCGCGGAAGGCGGCGTCCCGGCGGATCTGAACGCGGTCCTGAAGTTCAACGACGGCGGACCGGCGTTCGGCCTGGTGCTCGGCGCCGCTGTCGGCTACGCGACCGCGTACCCGGAACTGCCGTTCAACGACGTGCTCAACGCGAAGGGCGAGAAGGCCGTCGCGAAGGTCAAGGAAGCGTGCGTCGCCGAACTCGGCGCGGCGGCGCCTTTCGCGCGGCTCAACGACTTCACGACCGTGCCGAACGTTTCGTCCGACCCGCGCTGGCAGGCCCGGCTCGGCGAGAACCTGGCGGGCAAGACCAAACCGGGCGCGCCGGTCTACCTGTACCACGCTTCGCTGGACGAACTGATCCCGCTTTCGGTCGGCAAGGGCCTGCGCGACCGCTACCAGGCTCTCGGCGCCGACGTCACCTGGCAGGAGTTCCCGCTGCTGGAACACATCGGCGGCGTCTCGGCTGGCGGCCCGGTCGCGATGACCTGGCTGGGCACCAAGTTCTGACCGGGAGCCGACGCCGGGGGCACGCCGCTGGGGCACGCCGCCGGCGATGACGCGAAAGCCACTTTCGCAACCTTGAAGGTTGCGAAAGTGGCTTTCGCAACGCTTCCCGTCGCGAAAGGGCGAAAGCCGCCGAAATCAACCGGCGCCAGGGCCGTCGAACACCTTGAGCGCGGTCACGGCATCGGGCGCGAGCGAGGTCGTGAGCGTGCCTCCGGCCGCCAGTGGCGTGCGGGACCACCACTCGCCGGAAGCTTCGGAGACCGGAGGGCCGCCGACGACCAGATCGGTCGCCAGCACCCGCCGCCCGGCAAGATGCGCGAGACTGGAGTCCAAAGTGGAGTCCCCGATCTCCAGTGTCTGCCGCAGCACCGGGACTTCACCTCGCGTCACGTGCTGCGTGGTCACCAAAGACCCAGGCCGTTCACCTGCCCGCCCGAGCACGAGCACCTCACGCGTGTGCAGGTAGGCATCCTCCGCCAGAGCGGCCCGGAGCACGGCGGAGTGCCGGGCCCGCGCGGTCACGACGGTCGGCTCCGGCAGGTACTCCAGCGAGCCACCCGCGGCCACCTCGACGTCCACAAGGGACGAACTGCCCTCGCCGTGCGGGCCGGGGAGCGCGATGGTCGCCGCGACTCCGGAAAGCCGCAGCGAAGCACCGGGGCCGACGCGGATGGTCAGCTTCAGCTCGTCGCCGCCCAAGGGTGACGTCGCCGAGTTGACCAGGTGCACCACCGCCGTCGCACCGGTGCCCCGCTTGGGGAGCAGCGTGAGCGGCGCCATCGAGCGCAGCTCAGGCAGAACGGTCCGGCCGCCCTCGAAGCGGGCGGTCAGCCGCGCGTGCGCTTTCACCCCGCGGTGACCGGGAGCAGTGAGCGGACCCAGTCCGCGACCGCGGGCGCGTTCGGAGTGTCCACAAGGGACTGCGTGATCACCGGAAGCTCGCCGCGCATCCGATGCGCGTCCGAGGTCATCACGTCCATGTCCGCATTGACCAGGTGCGCGATGTCGATCTTGTTGATCACCAGCAGATCCGCCGTCGTCACCCCCGGCCCGCCCTTGCGCGGCACCTTGTCGCCGCCCGCGACGTCGACCACGAAGACCTGGCTGTCGGCGAGCCCCCGGCTGAACACCGCGGTGAGGTTGTCCCCGCCGCTTTCGATGATCACCAGGTCCAGTCCGGGAAAGCGGTCCTCCAGCCGTTCGACGGCGTCGAGGTTCGCGGTGATGTCGTCGCGGATCGCGGTGTGCGGGCAGGCGCCGGTCTGCACGGCCTCGATCCGTTCCGGGTCGAGTACCCCGGTCTTGCGCAGGAAGTCGGCGTCCTCGGTGGTGTAGATGTCGTTGGTGACGACGGCGAGATTCACCTCGTCGCCGAGCGCCCGGCACAGCGCCGCCGTGAGCGCGGTCTTCCCGCTGCCCACCGGCCCGCCGATGCCGATCCGGTACGCGCGGCCCGCCGTCGGCGCCTGGTCGTAGTGATCGGGTTCGGCGGCCGTCGGGTCGAAGTTGACCGGGTGGACGTGACCGTGGCCATGACCATGCTCAGCTGGCAAAGAGACGCACCTCTTCCTTGTGATGCCGGGCGTGTGCCTCGGCGAACAGATCGAGCGCCGGGGACCCCGGCGCCGGGAGTTCCGCCGGGTCGTCCCCCGCGACCTCGGCCGCGCGCAGGGAAACCTCCCGGACATCTTTCGCGAGACGGGCCACGACGGCGTTGACGGCGAACGGGTCCAGCCCGAGCAGCCGGACAGCCGCGCTCGCCGGGCCGCTGATCGCCAGGTACGCGACCGCCATCGCCGCGTCGAACGGCACTCCGATCAGCGCGCCGACCACCACCGGATGATGCGGCCGCGGGGTTTCCTTCAGCAGCTGGGAAAGCATCGGCGACGGCCACGCCGCCTTGCCCGCCCTCGCCGTCCCGCGCCCTTGCGCGCGGGACGCCTCCCGCTGCGCGAGCGACGGTGTCCTGGCGTCGAGTTCGAGGTCGAGCCGCCGCCAGTGTCCACTTCGGACTCCTCGCGCGGCCGCATGTGCCGACGCCGCTGCGAACACCGCGGCCAGCGCGCCCGCCGTGCGCAGGCGCCCGGACAGGAACCCCGGCAGATCGCGTTCGTGCGTGATCAGCTTGCGGGCGACGGCCTCTTCGAGCCCGCCGGAATGGACGTGCCCGCCTCCGGGGAACCGGGAGTCGGCGAGGATGAGCGCGGCAGTGTTCATCAGAACAAGAAGTACCTTTGCGCCATCGGCAGTTCCGTCACCGGCTGCGGCTCGATCAGCTCGCCGTCGA
Source organism: Amycolatopsis alba DSM 44262 (assembly GCF_000384215.1). NCBI lineage: Bacteria > Bacillati > Actinomycetota > Actinomycetes > Pseudonocardiales > Pseudonocardiaceae > Amycolatopsis > Amycolatopsis alba. The sequence continues at coordinate 2,819,653 of NZ_KB913032.1, forward strand.
CGTGCACGGCGAAACTGTCCGGCTCCACCCGGATGTCCGGGGTGGCGTCGTTGAGCACCATGTCGGCCTTGCCGCGGGAGCGGGTGTTCGAGATCGGCACGAGCTTCCGCGCGATGCCGAACCGTTCCGCGACACCGTTTTCCAGGGCTTCCGGCGCCACGAAATGGAAGCTGCTCGCGGCCGCGACCACCGGCGCGGCGCCGAACATCGGCCGGGCCAGCACCGGTTGCGGCGTCGGGATGGACGCGTTCGCGTCCCCCATCGCCGCCCAGGCGGGGAAGCCGCCCTTGAGCACGACATGCGGCCGGACGCCGAAGAACTTCGGTTCCCACAGCACGAGATCCGCGAGTTTCCCGATCTCCACCGAACCGATCTCGCGGTCCATCCCGTGCGCGATCGCGGGGTTGATCGTGTACTTGGCGACATAGCGACGAGCCCGCAGGTTGTCGGCCGCCCCGTCTCCGGGCAGCGCGCCGCGCCGTCGTTTCATCACGTGCGCGGTCTGCCAGGTCCGGATGATCACCTCGCCGATCCGGCCCATCGCCTGCGAATCGGAGCTCATCATGGAAATCGCGCCGAGATCGTGCAGGACGTCCTCGGCCGCGATGGTCGTCGGCCGGATCCGGCTTTCGGCGAAGGCCAGGTCCTCGGGAACGGACGGGTTCAGGTGGTGGCAGACGACGAGCATGTCGAGATGCTCGTCGAGAGTGTTCGCGGTGTGCGGGCGCGTCGGGTTCGTCGACGACGGCAGGATGTTGGGCAGCCCGGCGACCTGGATGATGTCCGGCGCGTGCCCGCCGCCCGCGCCTTCGGTGTGGTACGCGTTGATCGACCGGCCCCGAATGGCGTCCACAGTGGACTCCAGGAAGCCCGCCTCGTTCAGCGTGTCGGTGTGGATCGCCACCTGGACACCGGATTCGTCGGCGACGGTGAGGCAGGCGTCGATCGCGGCCGGGGTGCTGCCCCAGTCCTCGTGCAGTTTGAACCCGCCCGCGCCGGCGGCGAGCTGCTCGCGCAGCGCGTCATGCCGGACGGTGTTCCCCTTGCCCAGCAACAGGACGTTGACCGGCTGGCCGTCCATCGCCTGCAGCATCCGGCCGAGATTCCACGCGCCGGGTGTGACGGTGGTGGCCTTGCTGCCCTCGACCGGGCCGGTGCCGCCGCCGACCAGCGTCGTCAGCCCGGCAGCCAAGGCGGTGTCGGTCAGCTGGGGGCAGATGAAGTGGACGTGACAGTCGATCCCGCCCGCGGTGAGGATCTTCCCGTTGCCGGACAACACTTCCGTCGACGGGCCGACGACCAGCGCCGGATCGACACCGTCCATGGTGTCCGGGTTTCCCGCCTTGCCGATGCCGACAATCCGGCCGTCGCGGACCCCGACGTCGGCCTTGACGATCCCCCAGTGGTCCAGGATCACCGCGCCGGTGATGATCAGGTCCGGCGCGCCTTCGGCACGGGTCGCCATTCCCTGGCCCATGGATTCGCGGATCACCTTGCCGCCGCCGAACAGCACCTCGTCGCCGCTGCCGGACGGCCCCATGCTGCGGTCCTCGGTGACCTCGATGAGCAGATCCGTGTCCGCGAGGCGGATTCTGTCGCCGGTCGTCGGGCCGAAGAGTTCGGCGTAGCGCTCGCGATCGATCGACGGCATCAGGACTCCTTGCGCAATCCGGGCACCACGCGGTTCCCGGCCAGCGGGACGAGGTCGACTTCGCGTTCGACTCCCGGTTCGAAACGCACCGAAGTTCCCGCCGGCACGTCGAGCCGATGCCCTCGCGCGGCCTCGCGGTCGAATTCGAGTCCGGGATTGACCGCCGCGAAATGGTAGTGCGAGCCGACCTGGACGGGCCGGTCGCCGAGGTTGCGCACGAGCAGCCGGACCCGCGGCCTGCCGGGGTTCAGTTCGACCGGCCCGTCGCCGGTGATGATCTCTCCTGGTCGCACTCGCGGCCCTTTCTAGACGATCGGGTCGTGCACGGTGACGAGCTTCGTGCCGTCCGGGAAAGTGGCTTCGACCTGCACGGAATCGACCATTTCCGGAACACCGTCCAGCACCTGCGCCCGCGAGAGGACCGTGCGCCCGCTCCCGACGAGCTCGCTCACCGTCCGGCCGTCACGGGCGCCTTCGAGGACGTGGTCGGTGATCAGCGCGACCGCCTCGGGGTAGTTCAGCAGGACCCCGCGTTCCAGGCGTTTGCGAGCTACGTCCGCGGCGACGTGGATGAGCAGTTTGTCCCGCTCCTGGGGGCTCAGGTGCATGAGAAAGGTGTATCACCGGAAACCGTCCCGCGCCGGTTCTCGCAACACAGGATTTACCTCGGCGACCGATACACGCAAAGTGAACGCCACCGTAACTCTTCGCGTACGAAGGCCGTTTTCACTGAATCGTTCTCGTAATCGTGACCGAAACCACCACATCTTTCGATTGCCCCCGGACCCGACGTGGAGCAAAGTTTGTCCATCCGTGCGATGAGGCGCGCCTTCGCCGCGTATGTCCCGTCCACGCATGAACACAAAGCCGGGGAATGCGCATCGAAAGGTTTCACCACAGTGAGTACCTCCACGATCAGCACCAATCAACCGTCCGACCAGGTCGACGACGGTTTCCGACCCGGTCTCGAAGGCGTCGTCGCCTTCCGGACCGAAATCGCCGAGCCCGACCGTGACGGTGGCGCGCTGCGCTATCGCGGTGTCGACATCGAGGATCTCGCCGGCAAGGTGAGCTTCGGTGACGTCTGGGGCCTTCTCGTCGACAGCCGGTTCGGGCACGGGCTACCGCCCGCCGAGCCGTTCCCGCTGCCGGTGCACACCGGCGACGTCCGGGTCGACGTCCAGGCCGCGCTGGCCATGCTCGCCCCCATCTGGGGTTACCGGCCGCTGCTCGACATCAGCGACGAAGAGGCCCGCCACCAGCTGGCCCGCGCCTCGGTGATGGCGCTTTCCTACGTCGCCCAGTCCGCGCGCGGCGTCGGACAGCCCGCCGTCCCCCAGACACGGGTCGACGAGGCGCAGTCGATCACCGAACGCTTCATGGTCCGCTGGCGCGGCGAGCCCGACCCGGCCCACGTCAAGGCCATCGACGCCTACTGGGTCTCGGCCGCCGAGCACGGTCTCAACGCGTCGACCTTCACCGCCCGTGTCATCGCTTCGACCGGCGCCGACGTCGCCGCGGCACTGTCCGGCGCGATCGGCGCGATGTCCGGTCCGCTGCACGGCGGCGCGCCGGCGCGGGTGCTGCCGATGATCGAAGAGGTCGAGAAGACCGGTGACGCGGTCGGCCTGGTCAAGGGCATCCTCGACCGCAAGGAACGCATGATGGGCTTCGGGCACCGCGTGTACCGCGCGGAGGACCCGCGGGCGCGCGTGCTGCGCCGCACCTGCCAGGAGCTCGGCGCGTCGCGCTACGAGGCGGCCGCGGAGCTGGAGCAGGTGGCGCTGAAGGAGCTGCGCGAGCGGCGTCCGGACCACCCCATCGAGACCAACGTCGAGTTCTGGGCGGCCGTGATCCTGGACTTCGCCCAGGTTCCGCCGCACATGATGCCCGCGATGTTCAGCTCGGCGCGCACCGCCGGCTGGGCCGCGCACATCCTGGAGCAGAAGAAGACCGGCCGCCTCGTGCGCCCGTCGGCCAAGTACGTCGGGCCGGAGCCGCGGAAGCCGGAAGACGTCGAAGGCTGGGACCTGGTCGTCAAGCAGTCCTGACGCGCGCTGTGAACGGTCCGTTCCTTGCGAATTCTGCAAGGTACGGACCGTTCACAGCATCTGCGGGACCGAAGAATCGTGCCGCGCGGTCGCCGAGAGCATGGCCGTCAGCTGATCGACCAGCCAGCTGTCGAGCACCTCGCGAGGCACGGCGCGCTCCTGCAGCCAGCTCAGCAGCGCGCCTTCGACCACGGCGGTCCAGCACCGCAACGTCAGCAGCAGCATCGGCGAGGGCTCCGGCACCGCCAGTGCGCCGAGGATGAGTTCGACGGCGCGATTGCGGACCTCGTCGATCGCCGCGTCCGTCTCCGAGGTCGCGATCACCGAACCGCTGCGCAACAGGGCGACATAACCCGCGCGGTAGTGGTCGGCGACGTCGATCAGCCCGCGGACGGCGGCCCGCAGCCGGGTTTCGGGCGGGCCCTCTTCCAGTCCGGCAAGGCCGTCGATGAGCCCTTCGGTGACCGTCTTCAGCGCCTCGACCTGAAGTTCCCGCAGGCTGGAGAAGTACCGGTAGAACAGCGGCCGCGAAACCTCGGCGCGGGCGATGATGTCGTCCACCGTGACGAGTTCGGGCGCGCGCGAGCCGAACAGGTCCAGCGCGGCCCGGATCAGATCCTCACGGCGCGCTTGGGGCGACATCCGGCGAGGACGTCTGGCGGAGGTCACGGGGTGACGTCCAGTTTCGCCGCGGCCCGCAGCAGTCCGGGGGTGAGCCGGGAAAGCACCAGCGCGGCCTTGGCCTCCGGGGTCGACGGCTGGATCGCCTTGTCCTTCTCGACCGCGCGCAGGATGTCGCGGGCGACCCTCTCCGGGCCGAAGCCGCGTTTCGCGTACAGCTTGCTGCTCGACTTCTGGCGCCGCTTCTGCTCGACGTCGTCGACGCCGACGAACCGTGTGGTGCTGGTGATGTTGGTGTTCACGATGCCGGGGCAGATCGCGGTGACGCCGATGTTCTCGGCGGCGAGCTCCGCGCGCAGGCACACGCTCAGCGTCAGCACGGCGGATTTCGTGGTGGCGTACGCGGAAAGGATCTTCGACGGCAGGTACGCGGCGGCCGACGCGACGTTGACGATCTGGCCGCCTTCGGCCCGCTCCCGCATCTGCTCGGCGAAGACGCGGCAGCCGTGGATGACACCCCACAGGTTCACGTCGATGAGGCGTTCCCAGTCCTTGACCGTCGTGTCGAGGAACGGGCCGGACAGGCCGATCCCCGCGTTGTTGATGACGATGTCCGGGACGCCGAACTCTTCCTTGACCTGCTGGGCGAACTTCTCGACCGCTTCGGCGTCGGATGAGTCCACTGTGTACTCGCCGACGGTGACACCCTTGTCCCGCAGTAGCTTCGCGGTGTCCGCGGCGGCAGTGCCGTTGATGTCGGTGATGACGAGATCGGCGCCCCTGTCCGCGAACGCGAGAGCCGTCGCGCGGCCGATCCCGCTGCCCGCGCCGGTGATCAGGACGAGCTTGTGCGCGAAACCGCCCTCACGGGCTTGCTTGAGCGCACGGCTCTCCTCGCCACCTTCGACGTGATCGATCAGCTCGGCCGTGGCTGTCGCGATCACCTGCGGCTTCTCGCGGACCACCCAGTGCGTGCCGACGATCCGGCGGACGCGCAGATCCGGCGCCCAGCGCTCGATCTCGGTCTGCAGCGGTGTCGTGACGAACTTGTCCCCGGTGGGCGCGAGCACCTGGACCGGGATTTCGGCGTTGCGCGGCTTCGGCCGGGAGAGCCGGGTGAACATGTTGGCACGGTAGAGGTTGAGCCCGAAAAGGCCATCCGAAGTGGATGGTGCGGCGGCCGCGGGATCCATCCGGCCGATCAGCGCGCCCATCGCCCCGGTACGCCACAGCAGCTGCGGGATCAGCGGGATCTGGAAGCCGAGGATGTACGTCGAGTGCGCCCCCTGCGCGAGCGCGTTCTTGAGCCGTTTGGGGCTCGGGCGCAGCTGAGCGCGGAACCACGCGCCGGCGTGGTCGAGGCTGGGACCGGAGATCGACGTGAACGACGCGAGCCGTCCGCGCAGCCTGTCCCCGGTGACGGAATGCCAGGTCTGGATGGAGCCCCAGTCGTGCGCGAGCAGGTGGACCTTGCCTTCGGGCTGGACCTCGTCGACGACCGCGGCGAGGTCATCGGACAACTGGTCCAGTTTGTAGGACCTTCGTCCCGAAGGCTTGTCCGAGCGGCCCGCGCCGCGGACGTCGTAGACGACGACCCGGAAACGTCGCTCCAGCAGGGCGGCGACACCGTCCCACATGGACCCGTTGTCCGGGTAACCGTGGACGAGCACCACCGTCGGCGCGTCGTCGACACCGGTCACCCGGACCGAGAGGCGGACACCGTCGCTGGCCGTCACCCACGTATGAGACATAATGTCATGTTAGACAACATGTCAATAAGGCCGTTTTTTCAGCAGCGCGCGGCCGACCGTCCACACGGTGTCGATCACCAGGACGAAGGTCCAGATGCGACCGAGGTTCAGCAGCCAGTGACCACTCCAGTTCCAATACCAACCGGCTTCGTGCGCTTCGCCGAACAAGGCTTCGACGGGCCAGCTGTAGCCGGCCATCGCCAGCGCCACCTGCGCGAGGACGTACACCGCGACATGGATCGTCCAGTTCCGGAGCGGATTCGCCCGCCTGTTCGCCTCCTCCGTCACCGATTCGGCCGCTTGCAGACTCTCCCCGACCGTGCCGAGTGCCGGTTTTTCCTTCTGTGACGGCGTTTTCGCTTGTTCCACGGGAAACTCCGCAACTCCGACACGCCGTACGGCGCCACGAACCACGAACGATCCGAAGAGCAGGAGCGCCGCCGCGCCGAAGCAGGCGACGCGCCAGCCGGCGTCCGAGCCGTAGAGCTGCCCCGCCAGGAAGGCCCCGATCGTCGCTCCGAGTAACGCCGCGCTCTCGTAGATCCCCATCGCCCGGCCGAGGCTCAGCCCGGCCGCCTCGGCGACCACCGCCTGCTCCACCGGGATGGCCGCCGCGAACGCCACGGCGGACAAGACCCACATCACCGCGAGCACCACCGGACTCGGCGCGAAGGACAGCCCGGCGGCGAAGATCGCGCTCGCGACCATCGCCAGCGAGAGCACCCGCGTCCGGCCGACCTTGCGGACGAAGCCGTGCAGGTAGTCCGGTAGCAAGCTGTACACGATGAAGCCGGGGATGAACACCGCGGCGATCTCGCCGAGCTCCAGCCGATACCCGCGTTGCAGATGCATCAGGAGCAACAGGGCGACCCCGGCCTCGGCCATCGCGGTCAACGCGACGAGCGCGAGCATCGGGCGCATCCGTTTGCCCAGCTGCAGCAGCCGTGGCGCGCCCTCTTCGCGCACCGGCGCGGATTTCGCGCTCAGCAGGACCACCGCGGCCACCACGCAGGCCGCGGCGCCGAGCCAGAACACGCCCCGGTAGTCGATCCAGGCGATCGCGGTCAGCCCGACCACGAACGCGATCCACGTACCGCCGCCCTCGGCCGCGAACAGCTTGCTGAACGAGCCGTCGTCCCTCGCGAGCCCTTCCCCCACCCGAGCCCGCAAGGCGACCCAGAACAGCGCGCCACCCGCGCCGCCGAGAACCGCTGCGAGGTAAGCGACCCCGATGCCCGGCGTCACCGCGTAGACCACAAAGGACAGTCCATAGAGGACCGCGCCGGCGGCGGCGATCCGGCCACGGTCGAACCGGTCCGCGAGCGAGCCCGCGATCGGCCGGACCACGAACGACACCAGCGTCTCGAGCGCGGTCAGCGCCCCGACCTCGGCGGCCGACGCGCCGAGCTGGCTCCCCACCCACAACGGCAGGAGGAAATCGAGAACCTCCGCCGGCCCCCTGGTCAGCGCGGCGGCAAGCTGGTTCTCCTCCGCCCGCTTCTTTTGCACCACTTCATCCACCCCAGTACCCCCCTTTTTCGGATACGATCGTATTCTAAAGAGGCCAGTCGGGCAAGGAGGCCTGGCAGGTGGGTTGACGGTGTTGCGAAAGTGGCTTTCGCAACCTCCGAAGCGACCACCTGCGCCGACCGGGGCGACGCGGAGGAGGATGCTGCCGTGCCGAAGATCGTGGACCGCGCCGAGCGCCGCCGGGAGATCGCCGGCGCCCTCCTGCGCATCGTCGCGCGCGAAGGCGTCGAGGCCGTGAGTGTGCGCTCGGTCGCCGCGGAGGCGGGCGTTTCCGGCGGCGCGGTGCAGAAGTACTTCTCCACCAAGGAAGACCTGTTCCGTTTCGCCCTCGACATGACGAGCGAGTTCCTGGAGCAGCGCTGGAAGACCCTCGACCAGTCCGGGAATCTGCTGGACCTGTTGCTGCGGCTGCTGGTCGAGGCGATGCCGCTCGACGAACAGCGCCGCGCGGAGGTGATCGTCATCAACGCCTTCACCGCCCGCGCCGCCGTCCTGCCGTCGTGGGCCGAGTTCATCCGCACCGGTTACGACGAACTCGCGGAGATCACGGCGCAGTACCTCTCGAAAGCGCAGTCGGCGGGCGATGTCCGCGACGACCTCGCGGCAGGTGACCTGGCCGACGCCGTCCTCGCCCTGACCGACGGCTTCGCCAACCGGATGCTCACCTCCGCGGACCCGGCCGCCCTCTTACCCTCCCTCGAAGCCTCTGTCCGCACGCTGCTCGCCCCACGCGTTCAGTCCTCTGGATGCGGGAGGCGGTGACGCCGGTGTCCACCGATCGGTTGACAGCCGGGTTCAGTCCTGCGGACGTCCCGCGCACCCCGCCCCGCGCAGCACGATCGACGTATGAAGACAGCGGTGAAAGTGCGCGGCCTGCGCAAGGAGTACCCCGGCCACACGGCCGTCGGGGGCATCGACCTCGACATCGAACAGGGTGAGGTGTTCGCGCTGCTCGGCCCCAACGGCGCGGGCAAGACGACGACGGTCGAGATCCTGGAGGGCCACCGCAGGCGGACGTCCGGCGAGGTCGACGTCCTCGGCGAGGACCCCGGAACGGCGGGCCGGGCCTGGCGGGCGCGGCTGGGGATCGTGTTGCAGACGGCCAACGACGCCGCCGAGCTCACCGTCGCCGAGACCGTCCGGCACTACGCCCGCTACTACCCGAATCCGCGTGACGCCGAAGAAGTGATCGAGAAGGTCGGCCTGACCGAGAAGGCGGGTGCGCGCGTCAAGAGTCTTTCCGGCGGGCAGCGGCGTCGGGTGGACGTCGCGCTCGGGATCATCGGGCGGCCCGAGCTGGTCTTCCTCGACGAGCCCACGACGGGGTTCGATCCGGCGGCCCGGCGCCAGTTCTGGGAGCTGATCAGGAGCCTCGCCCAGGAAGGCACCACGATCCTGCTCACCACGCACTACCTCGACGAGGCCGAGGCACTGGCGGACCGCGTCGCCGTCATCACGCGCGGCGCGATCGTCGCCGAGGGGACGCCGCAGACGCTGGGCGGCCGCGCGACCGCGGAGGCCACGGTCCGCTGGACCGACGAGCGCGGCAGCCACCAGGAACGCACCCACTTCCCCGCCAAGCTCATCCGGGAGCTCTCCGCCGACGGCCACGAGCCGTCGGAGCTGACCGTGCACCGGCCCACCCTCGAAGAGACCTACCTCGACCTGATCGGAGAAACCCGATGACCACGCTGACCACCACGGGCAAACTCCCCGGCACCCTGTCGATGGGCCTGATCCGGGGCGCCGCCGAACTCCGTCAGTTCTTCCGCATCAGGGAACAGGTGATCTTCACCTTCGCCTTCCCGTCCCTGCTGATGATCCTGCTCGGCTCGATGCTGAACTCCTCGATGCCGGGTATGACGATCACCACCGGGCAGGTGCTGGCCGCGGGCATGATCGGGTCCGGCATCGTCTCGACGTCGTTCAACAGCATCGGCATCGGCCTCGCGTCGGACCGTGAGGCCGGGGCGCTGAAACGCCTGCGCGGCACGCCGATGCCCGCCGCGTCCTACTTCATCGGCAAGATCATCCTGGTCGGTGTTTCGAGCGTCGCCCAGGTGGTGCTGATGACGATCGTCGGCAGTCTGCTCTTCGACCTCGAACTGCCAACGGACCCGATGAAGCTGCTGACCGCGCTGTGGGTCTTCCTGCTCGCCATCACCTGCTGCACGCTCCTGGGCGTCGCGCTCGGCTCGGTGACCAAATCGGTCAGCGGAGCGGTGGCGGTGGCCAACCTGCTCTACATCGCGCTGCAGTTCATCTCCGGGGTGTTCGTCACGCCGATCACCAACCTGCCGAAGGTTATGGTCGACATCGCTTCGTTCTTCCCGGTGAAGTGGATTTGCCAGGGCTTCCGCTCGGTGTTCCTGCCGTCCGAAGCCGCGACACAGGAAATGGCGGGGACATGGGAACTTCCGATGGTGGCACTGGTGCTGACGGCGTGGTGCGTCGCGGGTCTGCTGCTGGCGAAGCTGACGTTCCGCTGGTCGAACGACGGCAGGTGAACGCCTGGGAGCGGCTGTTCTGGCTCTGGGAGGTCCTTTTCGGGATCACCTTCGCCGCCACGACGGCCCTGATCCTCATCGGGGACGACGCCGCCGCCGACAAGACGGTCGCGATCCTGTGCCTGGCCGGTGTCGGGGTCACGTACCTGGTCCGTGGGCGCGGCCTGATCAAAGGCCCGGACCGCGAGGACACCCCGTGGCGGTTCGTCGGAGTCCTGATGCTCCTGCTGGCGGCGGCCATCTTCGCCACCACCACCTCGAGTTTCATCCTGTTCTTCGCCTGCCCCGTGCTCTACATGACGCTGTCGACGAAAACGGCGTCGATCCTCACCACGGTCGCGGTGCTGCTGGGGCCGGTGTCGTCGATCGTCCGAGGTGGCCTCGACCAGCCCGCGCTGCGCATCCTGGTGCCGATGACGGCGATCCTGATCATCTTCAGCCTGCTGGCCGGGCGCTACACCACGCAGATCATCGAGCAGAGCAAGGCGCGGGCCGCGCTGATCGACCAGCTGAAAGCCAGTCAGGCGGAGGTTTCCCGGCTCTCGCGGGAGGCGGGGACGGCCGCCGAACGCGAGCGCATGGCCCGCGAGATCCACGACACGCTCGCGCAGGGTTTCACCAGTATCGTCACGCTCACCCAGGCCATCGAGTCCGAAATGGACACCGACCCGAAGGCGGCCCGGCGCCACCTGGAACTGGCGGCTCGGACGGCGCGGGAGAACCTGACCGAGGCGCGGGCGATGGTCGCGGCGCAGGGGCCGTCGGCGCTCGCCTCCGACTCCCTGGACGACGCCCTGCGGCGGCTGGTCGAACGGCTGGCCGAGGAGGCCGGGATCGAGACGTCGATCGAGGTCGACGGCCCGCTGCCCGCGCTGCCGATGGCCACCGAAGTGGTCCTGCTGCGAGGAGCGCAGGAGGCACTGAGCAACATCCGCAAACACTCCCGCGCCACCAGGGTCTCGCTCCGGCTGTCCGTTGTGGACGGACGGGTCCGGCTCGGCGTGACCGACGACGGCGCCGGATTCGACCCCGCCGCACCTACCGGCGGCTTCGGCCTGGCGGGGATGCGGACGCGGGCGGATCAGGTCGGTGGCATCGTGACGTGCAAGAGCGAACCCGGTGCGGGGACGACGCTGGAACTGGAGGTGCCCGCGTGATCACGATCATGCTGGTCGACGATCACCCCGTGGTGCGGGAAGGCCTGCGCGGCATGCTGGAGGCCGAACCGGATCTGAGTGTCATCGGGGAAGCGGGTTCCGGCGACGAAGCCGTGGCGCTGAGCCGGGTCAAGCAGCCGGACGTGATCCTGATGGATCTGCGGATGCCCGGTCTCGACGGCGTCGGCGCGACCAGGAAGATCCTCGCGGACCGGCCGGATCAGCGGGTCGTCGTGCTCACCACCTACGAGACGGACGCGGACATCCTGCGCGCGGTCGAGGCGGGGGCCTCCGGCTACCTGTTGAAGGACGCTTCGCGCACAGAGCTGGCCGGTGCGATCAGGGCGGCGTCACGCGGCGAGACGGTCTTGGCGCCTTCGGTCGCCGGAAAACTGGTGAACCGGGTGCGCAACCCGACGGCGTCGCCGTTGTCGGCGCGCGAGATCGAGGTGCTCCGGCTGGTGGCGAGCGGAAGCACGAACGCCGACATCGGGCGGGCGCTCCACATCAGCGAGGCGACGGTCAAGACCCACCTGCTCCGGACGTTCGGGAAACTGGACGTTTCGGACCGCACGGCCGCTGTGACCACCGCTATGCGACTGGGCCTGCTCGGGTAGGCAGAATGCTGGCCATGCTTGCCACGACCGAATTGGCGCTGCTTCGCCGCCTCGCGCACGAGCAATCCTCGTGCCGCGCCCCGTCCCTTGTCGCCGCCGTCGTCCGCGACGGTGAACTCGTCTGGTCCGGAGGGCGCGGACGCGTCGACGGTGAGACACCCGGCGCCGACACGCAGTACCGGCTCGGATCGATCACCAAGACACTCGTCGCGACGGCCGTCATGCGCCTGCGCGACGAGGGCAAGCTCGACCTCAACGACCCGCTCGAAAAGCACCTGCCGGGCACCGCGTTCGGCTCGGCCACCATCGCGCAGCTGCTCTCGCACACCTCGGGCCTGACCGCGGAATCGCCCGGTTCCTGGTGGGAGCGCACGGTGGGCGCCGACTGGGACGCGCTCGTCGAGAGCCTCAAGGACGGCGCGACGCGGCTGCGGCCCGGCAGCAAGTTCCACTACAGCAACGTCGGCTACGGGGTGCTCGGCGAACTGGTCGCCCGGCACCGCGGCCAGTCGTGGCTCGACGTCGTCCGCGCCGAGATCCTCGGCCCGCTCGGCATGACGCGGACCTCGCCGCATCCGGAAGGCGCGCACGCGAGCGGGTTCGCCGTGCACCCGTTCGCCGACCTCCTCATGCCGGAGCCTTCGCCGGACGCGGGCGCGATGGCGCCCGCCGGGCAGCTGTGGTCGACGATCACCGACCTCGCCCGCTGGACGGCGTTCATCGGCGGCCACACCGGCGGCGTGCTGAGCGAGCAGACCGTCGCGGAGATGCGCGAAATGGTCACCGTGGACGACGGCGACGCCTGGACCACCGGCTTCGGCCTCGGCGTCATGCTGGTCCGCACCGACGGCAGGCGGCTGGCCGGGCACACCGGGTCGATGCCGGGCTTCCTCGCCTGCTCGCTGGTCGACGCGAACGCCGGGATCGGCGCGCTGGTGCTGACGAACTCGACGGCGGGCGTCGGCATCACGCAGCTCTGCCTCGACCTGATGAACCTGACCGAACAGCACGAACCGTCGATGCCCGCGGAATGGGTTCCGTCCACTGTGGACCCGAAGCTGCTGGAGCTGACCGGGCTGTGGCACTGGGGCCCGACGCCGTACCACCTGCGGCTGCTCCCGGACGGCCTGTTCTCGCTCGCGCCGTCCGACGGCGCCGGCCGCGCCTCGCGATTCGCACCGGTCGGCGAAGACACCTGGGTCGGCCTCGACGCCTACTACGCGGGCGAAACGCTGCGGGTCGGACGGGACTCGGCCGGGAAGCCGAACCACCTCGACCTCGCGACGTTCATCTTCTCGCGGACGCCGTTCGATCCGGCCGCGCCGATCCCCGGCGGTGTCGACCCCGACGGCTGGCGCTAGCGGAAGCGGAAGGCGGCGGTCGTGAACTCGCGACCGCCGTCGGCGCACACCAGGACATCGCCGTAGTGGGCGTCACCGACGACCCACATCCGGCGCGGTCCGCGCAGGGACTCGGCGAGTTCGTCCGGGCAGTCCTCGATGACGAACTTCGCCGGGTCGCCCTCGATCACGGCCCATCCGCGCGGGGTCCCGGCGTCCGGGTCCAGCGTGGCGGTGGCCAGCGTCCAAGGTCCGAACACGACGTCGAGGACACCTTCGCGGCGCCGGATCGTGAGCCGCAGCGCCGTCCACCACTGGCGGGTCTTCGGCGAGGAGATCTCCCCCGGCTCGTCCCCGTGCACCCAGCGCGGCAGGCCGGGGACGAACACGAGCACCAGCGTCGCCACGAAACCGACGATCGCGCCGATGGTGGCCGTGTCGTCCCAGTCGCCGAAGATCCAGTGCACGACGAACACGAGGAAGTACAGGAACAGGAAGCCCCAGCGCGGGCCCCACGGATCGGGCATCAGGCAGCGGGGGTGTGCCCGACGGTGGTACCGACGGCCGCGATGAACTTGCGGGCGATGCGCTTGCCCTCGCCCCAGTCGACGAAGCCGAACTTGAGGCTCGTCTGGATCGCCAGCCCGGAGCCCTCCGGCGTCCGCTCGACCTTCACCGTGACCGTCTGCCCGTAGCTGAAGAGGCCCATGCCGGTGGAGAAGGTGACGTAGCCCGCGGCCGCGTCGTAGAAGGGGTTCTTCCCCTTGACCGCGGTGACCCCGCTCTGGAGGGCCTGCCACAACGCCTCAGGGGGCATGGGGAATCGTTCGTGCACTGTCGCCATGAGGCGAGAAGCTACCCGGCGGTCGGCGAGAGCGGGAGCGCGTTCCCGATTCCCATATACCGGACACCCGGCACCGACTGTCAGCAGGCCCGTCCCGACCTGAGAGACTGGGCGCATGACCGACGCACCTGAGTTGACCCTCCCCGCGGACCTGAAGCCTGCCGATGGCCGCTTCGGCTGCGGACCGTCCAAGGTCCGTGACGAACAGCTCGCCAACCTGGCGAAATCCGGTGCCACCTACCTCGGCACCTCGCACCGGCAGAAGCCGGTGAAGTCCCTCGTCGGCCGCGTGCGCGCCGGTCTGTCCGAATTGTTCTCGCTGCCCGAAGGCTACGAAGTGGTCCTCGGCAACGGCGGGACGACCGCATTCTGGGACGCCGCCGCGTTCGGGCTCGTGCGGGAGCGTTCGCAGCACTTCACCTACGGCGAGTTCTCCTCGAAGTTCGCCACGGTGACCAAGGGCGCCCCGTTCCTCGCCGACCCGATCGTCGTGAAGTCCGACCCCGGCAGCGCGCCCGAGATCGCCTACGAAGCCGGTGCCGACCTGGTCGGCTGGGCCCACAACGAGACCTCGACCGGTGTCGCGGTGCCGGTCCGCCGCCCTGAAGGCAGTGACGGCGCGCTCGTCGCCATCGACGCCACCTCGGGTGCGGGCGGTCTGCCGGTCAAGGCCGAGGACTTCGACGTCTACTACTTCGCGCCCCAGAAGTCCTTCGCCTCCGACGGTGGCCTCTGGATCGCGCTGGCCTCGCCCGCCGCTGTCGAGCGCATCGGCGAGATCGGCGCGAGCGACCGCTGGATCCCCGAGTTCCTGTCGCTGACCACCGCGCTCGACAACTCCCGCAAGGACCAGACGTACAACACCCCGGCGGTGTCGACGCTGTTCCTGCTGGCCGACCAGATCGAGTGGATGAACTCCAACGGCGGTCTGGAGTGGACGACCGCGCGCACGCGCGACTCGTCGACCCGGCTGTACGAATGGGCCGAGAAGACCTCGTACACGACGCCGTTCGTCAGCGACCCGTCGCTGCGTTCGCAGGTCGTCGGCACCATCGACTTCGCCGACGAGGTGGACGCCGCCGCGGTGGCGAAGGTGCTGCGCACCAACGGGATCGTCGACACCGAGCCGTACCGGAAGCTCGGCCGCAACCAGCTGCGCGTCGGCCTGTTCCCGGCCATCGACCCGGACGACATCACGAAGCTGACCCAGAGCATCGAGTACGTCGTCGAGCGCCTGGGCTGAGCTAGCTTTCCGTGAAGGCCTCCTTCCCTACCTTGAGCGTAGGGAAGGAGGCCTTCACGGACTTGGGGAAGATCGCGGCCAGCACCAGGAGCAGAAGGCCGTACAGGACAAAGGACTCCGTCGCCAGCCACCAGCCGAAGCTCCCGGCGGGCCGCGGCGCGAGCCACATCGGCGCGACGACGAACAGCGCCGCCGTCACCACCGCGAGCGCGTAGGAAACCGCCGACCGCATCCACACCAGCAGGACGAGGATCGGCACGCACCAGATCCAGTGGTGCGTCCAGGTCACCGGCGAGACCAGCAGGCCGCCGATCGCGCAGGCGGTCAGCGCGAACACCGGTTCCGCGACCCGCACGATCACGAACGCGGTCAGCGCGACCACCGCGGCCGCGGCCAGCATCCAGATGATCTCTTCCGCCGAGCCGAGGCCGAACCGCGCGAGCATCCCACGCAGCGACTGGTTGCCGACGTAGCCGCGATCGCCGATGCGGCTGGTGTCGAAGAGGACGTTCGTCCAGAACTTCGCCGACGCTCCGGGCGCGACCGCGAACATCAGCAGACCCGCGCCCACGAACCCAGCCACGACCCTGGCCGAGGAGCGGAAGTCCTTGCGGAACAAGAAGAACAGGATGAAGAACGCCGGGGTCAGCTTGATCGCGGCTGCGACGCCGATCAGCAGGCCCTTCGTACGGGCGCGTCCCGGCAGGAGGGCGTCGGCCACGACCATCAGCATCAGCAGGGCGTTGATCTGGCCGAAGCCGAGCGTCGAGCGGACCGGTTCCATGATCCCGCCGGCGGCCTGCGCCCCGATCGCCGCCAGTGCGGCGATGGCGCGGCCGCGGCCAGCGGAACGGTCGGTGAGCGAGCCGTTGAGCGTCGCGACGAAGAGGTACACGACGATCCCGCCCGCGATGATCGACGCGAGCCCGACCAGCCTCGTCGCGAGCGCCGTGGACAGCAGCGTGCCGGGCAGGAACACCGCCGCCGCGAACGGCGTGTAGGTGAAGGGGAGCCAGCCGCCGTGCGTCTGCACCCACGTGCCGTAGAGGTCGCCCGAGCCGAGGAGCAGCCGGGAGCCGCCGACGTAGACCTCGAGGTCCTGGCCGTCGAACACCTTCATGGTGAACAGCACGCCGACCACGACGACTTCGAGCGCGAGCAGCGCCCCCGCGAGTTTCCGCCCCGACAATCCCACCAGCACCCGGCGAGGCTACCCACCGCCACCACGCAGTTCGTCCTCTGGATGCGGTAGCCACCGCATCCAGAGGACGAAACGCTAGGCGAGGGCCTGGGTCGGCGGGAGCCGGGCCGCACGCATCGCCGGATAGGCACCGGCGACGGCACCGACCAGCGCCGAGACCCCGACGCCGCCGAGCAGCGCGCCGACGGGGAGCACCGCCGGCCAGCCCTGGCTCAGCGCGTACCCGGACGTCACGAGGACGCCGACCAGCACCCCGGCGATCCCGCCGAGCCCGGACAACAGCACCGACTCGGCCAAGAACTGGCCTCTCACCTGCCGTTTCGTCGCGCCGAGCGCGCGGCGCAGGCCGATCTCCCGGCGTCGCTCCAGCACCGAGATCACCATCGTGTTGGCCACCCCGACCCCGCCGACCAGCAACGCCACCCCGCCGAGCCCGAGGAACAGCGCGCTGTAGGTGTTCTCCGTCAGCTTCTGCGCTTCCAGGGCCTCCGACGGACGACGGACCTCGACCTCGTTCGGTGCTTCCGGGTTCATCGTCTGCGCGAGCACCGAGCGGACGTTCTCGACCTGCGCGTCCTTCGCCCGGACGTACACGTTGGTCGGATGCCCCTTGAAGCCGAGAAGCCGTATCGCGGCGTCCCAGCCGACCAGCGCCGACCGCTCGATCTCGGGCGCCAGCGGCGTCGGCCCGAGGATCCCGCCCACGGTGAACCACTTCCCGCCGATGAACACCTGCGGCGGTTTCGCCTGGTCGATGTGGTCGATCCCGAGCCGCGCGGCCGCGACCGAACCCAGCACGACGACCGGGTAGTCACGGGTCGCGTCCCGCAGGAACCGGCCGTCGCGAAGGGAGCCGCCGATGACGTCGAGCAGATCCGGCGTCGCCGCGAAGACGGACAGACCGGACGTCTCGTCCTTGCCGATCTTGTCCGTCCGCCGGACGGACGCGTCGGTGCTGCCGGTCGCGGACGCCGCCGTCACCGGCGCGATCCGCTTCGCCATCGGCACCGCGCTGTCGGGCAACGTCGCGTCGCCGCCGAACATCGTCTTGCCCGGCCCCGCCGAAAGCAGGTTGGTGCCGAGCGCGGCCAGCTGGTCTTGCAGCGCCTTCGCGCCCGACGCCGGGATCGCGAGCACCGCCACCATCGCGGCGATCCCGATCCCGATGCCGAGCGCGGACAGCACCGCGCGCATCGGCCGCGTCCGCATCCCGTGCGCGCCGAGGTTCAGCACGTCACGCGGGCCGAGCCGGGCCGGATCCGGCGTCTTGTCGAGGACGGGAGCGCTCACACCAACACCCCCGTCCCGGTGTCGAGCCGGATCCGGCCGTCCCGCAGTTCGATCCGCCGCGGGATGCCCGCCGCGATCTCCCGGTCGTGCGTGATGATCACGACCGTCGTCCCCTGCGAACTCAGCGTGGCGAGCAGGTTGAGGATCGCCGCGCCGTTGCCCGTGTCGAGGTTCCCCGTCGGCTCGTCGGCCAGCAGGATCGACGGCGAGTTGACGACCGCCCGCGCGATCGCCACCCGCTGCCGTTCCCCGCCGGAGAGCTCGTTCGGGAAATGGGCCGCACGATGCGCGAGGCCGACCCTGTCGAGCGCCGCCAGCGCCCGCTCGTGACGTTTCCGCCGCGGCACCCCCGCGTACAGCAGCCCCGTCGCGACGTTGTCGACCGCGCTCACCCCCTCGCTGAGGAAGAACTGCTGGAACACGAAACCGATCCACCGTGACCGCAACGCGGAAAGCTTGCGGTCCGGCAGTTTCGCCACGTCGTGCCCGCGCAGTTCGATGACGCCGCTGGTCGGCCGGTCGAGCGTCCCCATCAGCTGCAGGAGCGTGGACTTGCCGGAACCGGACGGTCCGAGGATGGCGACCATCTCTCTGTCCTCAATGGACAGTGTCACCTCGTGCAGGGCGCGTACGCCGCCGGGATAGGTGCGCGAGGCGTTGCGCACGGCCAGCACCGGGGTCATGACGTCGTCACCACCCGCATCCCGGCGGCGAGACCGGTGCCGGTGACCTCGACGCGGCCATTGCTGAACAAGCCGGTCTTCACCGCGATGAGCCGTCGTTTGCCGCCTTCGTCGACCTCGACGGCGTAGCCGCCCTCTGCGAGCGCGAGCAGCGCCCCGACCGGGACCGCCAGCACTCCACTGTGGACTTCCTTGGTGAAGCGCACCGAAACCGGCGTCGAATCGAGCGACCCCGCCGCGGCCGGATCGTCCAGCTTGATCTTGACCTTGATCTTCGGCTTGCCGTCGTCCTGCCCGGCGGCGTCCTTGCCGGTCTCCGCGACCTTGCCGACGTCGGTGATCACGCCGTTCGTCGACTTGCCGCCGGTGATGTCGACCCCGACCTTGTCCCCCGCCTTGGCGATGGTCTGCTTGGCGGCGTCGAGTTTGACCTCGACGAGCCGCTCTGTGCCGGTGTACTTCAGCAATTCGCCCCCGCCGGGCCCGCCGAGCTGCGCGGCCAGCTGCGAAACCCGGATCTCGCCCGCCGCGAGGACGACGTCGCCCTGCCCGAAGGTTCCGGTCTGCTCGACGCCCAGCGACTTCTGCCACTTCTTGATCGCGGCCGCGGTGGCCGAGGTGAACTTCTTGTCGGGCGTGCCGAAACCGCCGAAACCGAGCGCCTTCAGGTTCTCTTCCAGCTGCTTGACGTCCGGTCCGTCCGTCGCCCCGTCCGCGAGGTCACGGAAGAACGGCAGCGTGCCGTAGAACAACGGGACCGGCTTGGCGTCGACGCCGTACACGGCCTTGCCGCGGGTGAGCACGGCACCGGCGTCCGGCAGGGACGTGATGGTGCCCTGTTTCCGGCCGGCGAGGGTGCTTTCCTCGCCGTAGCCCAGCTTTCCGCTCGCCTCCTCTTCCTCCTGCAGGTCGGTCTTCTCGACCTTCGCGGTCTCGACCGGCGGCGGCGCCTGACCGACCTGCTGGGCCTCCGACGTGACCCTGGTCAGCACGACCACCGACATCGTCCCGGCCACGACGACGAGAACCGCCGCGATGATGAACCAGCGCGTCCGGCGCGAACGCCGGGCGTGGCCGGGTCCTTCGTGTTCGCTCATTTCGCTGGGGCCGCCCTCATGGTCATGCCGAGACCGCAGGCCTTCGCCGCTTCTTCGAACTTCTTCGGGTCACCGTTCGCGTCACCCAGCGCGATGGCGGTGCCGCCCTTGCCCGCCGGTTCGGGGTCAGGGAAGTCGATGCCGTGGTCGCGCATGCACTTCGCTTCCTTGCGCATCTTGTCGAGCTCTTCCGGCGTCGGCGGCTTGATCTCGCCGCCGTTCGGCAGCAGCTTGCGGCACGCCTCGCTCGCGTCGTTCATCTTCTTCTCGTCGAAACCACCTTCGCCCGCCTCGATGGAGATCGTGTTCTGCTCGCCGCCGGCCTTGGGATCCGGCATGTTGATCCCGTGCTCGCGCATGCATTTGGCGTAGTTGCGCATCTTGTCCTCATCGGACACGTTGTCGGCCTGTTTCCCGTCGCCGGCACCGGCGGCGGGCGGCGAGGAGATCGAGGCGACCTTGTCGCCACCGTCCCCGCCACCGCCGCAGCCGGCCACCAGCGCGAAGACCGCTCCGGCGATCAGTACCGCCATCGGTCGTTTCCGCATCGCTGCTCCTTCGGTCGTCTTGGCGACCCGATTTCTACGGAGGCGGCGATTCCGGCGCGGTAAGCGAAGTCGCTTATCCCCCGCTTACGGTCCCACTCAGCGAGACAGAGATCCGATCTATCTGCCGTCTTTCCGGGTGAACTAGCACCCTGGCGAGCCTTTCGGGGGTTCACATCGGACCTCTGGGTTCTTACAGTCCCTGGCGACCACACCTCAGCGAGGAGGAGTGCATGAATCGCCGCAAGCCGCTCCGGGCCCTGGCGGCCCTCGTCATCGCGACCACCGCACTGGGCGTCCTGCCCGCCGTCACGGAGGCCGCGCCACTCCCGTCGGATCACGCTTACGACGACCCGTTCACCGCCGATCGGACGCGCTGGTGGCGCGACGACCGGTTCGGTCAGTTCATCCATTTCGGCGCGTACTCCCAGCTGCAGGGGAAGTACACCCGCCCTGATGGAAGCGTTTGCCAAGACGCCGAATGGATCCAGCGGAACTGCCAGATCCCGCGCGCCGAGTACGAGCAGATGGCCGCGAAGTTCAACCCGTCCGGCTTCGACGCGAACACCATCGCGCAGACGGCGAAGGACGCCGGGCAGAAGTACGTGGTGATCACGTCGAAGCACCACGAGGGCTACGCGATGTGGCCGACGAAGGTCAACAAGTTCAACCTCCGCGATCATTCGGCGTTCGACAAGAAGCGCGACATCCTCGCCGAGCTGAAACGCGCGACGGCCGCACGGGACGTCAAACTCGGCTTCTACTACTCGATCTGGGACTGGCACGATCCCGATTTCCCGGATCCGGCGACGTTCCCGAAGTACAAGGAGCGGATGTACGCCCAGCTCAAGGAACTCGTCGACAACTACCACCCGGCGGTGCTGTGGTTCGACGGCGAATGGAGCACCGACCGGCCCAACAACCCCTGGACGGAAAGGGACGGCGAGGAGCTGGAAGCCTACGTCCGGAGCCTCGATCCGTCCATTGTGGTCAACAACCGCGTCGGCAAACGCCGGGTGGTCGACGGCGACACGGGAACGCCCGAACAGGAGATCCCGGACAAGCCCGTCGACGGGCAGCTGTGGGAATCGTGCATGACCCTCAACGGCAGCTGGGGTTACACGGAATGGGACCACAACTGGAAATCCTCGGCGGATCTGACCAGGAAACTGCTCTCGATCGCCGGTCGCAGCGGCAATTTCCTGCTCAACGTCGGCCCTGATCGCAACGGCCGGGTGCCCCAGGAATCCGTCGACAGGCTGAAGCAGATGGGACAGTGGCTGCGGACGGCCAAACAGTCCTCCGCCGTCTACGGAGCGGGCGCGCCGGGCCTCGTCGCCGAACCGGACTGGGGCGTCGTCAGCCGCCGCGGCGACAAGCTTTACGCGTCGGTGTTCGATTGGCCCGCTTCGGGCGGCTCACTGACACTCGACGCGTTGGCGCCTTTCCGGGTCCGCGACGCGCGAGTGCTCGGGAGCGGGCAGCGCGTGAGGGTCGAGCAGACGTCCGGAAGCGTGAAACTCACGCCGTCGGGCGGCCGGACGAACGACGTCGCGACCGTCATCGAACTGAGTGTCGACCCGCTCTCGCAGGCCCCCGCCGGACGCGGAACCGGGCTGACCGCCGAGTACTGGCCGAACCCGGACTTCACCGGGACACCGACGGTGCGCCGGACCGAGCCGGGCGTGAACCACAACTGGAAGTTCACCGGATCACCCGACGCGAAGATCCCGGCGGAGAGCTTCTCGTCGCGGTGGAGCGGCCAGGTCACCGCGCGGGACACCGGCAAGCACACGTTCACCACGGTTTCGGACGACACCGTGCGGCTGTGGGTCGACGGGAAACTCCTGATCGACAACACCATCCCGCACGGCCCGAGTGTCGACAAAGCGACTCTCGACCTGGTCGCCGGGAAGTCGTACGCGATCCGGCTCGAACAGACCGAACGGGGCGGTGAGGCGTCGATGAAACTGCTGTGGTCCAGCCCGAACACTCCGCAGCAGGTGATCCCGGCGCGGCAGTTGCGCCCGGTCGGCTGAGCCACGCCGTCCACCGGCGCCGGCCATGTCGCGAAAGCCACTTTCGAGACGTCTGATGTCCCGAAAGTGGCTTTCGCGACACCGAGCGCCTGTCGGGTCTCGTGAGTGGTCAGGCCGATTCTCTTGAGGAGCAGGTGTCGTGTTCGGGCGAGACGGGCGATCACTCGTGATCAGACGGCGATCACGCGTGATCAGAGACGTAACTCGCGTGATCAGACGGCGATCACCGAGTTCGCCGTCTGATCACGCGAGATCCGTTCCTGATCACGCGAGTTACGTCCTCGCCACTCACGAGACCCGCCCCTGTTCACCAGGCAAGCAGCCCCGCCGGAACGCGTTGCGAAAGCCACTTTCACAACGTTGAAGGTTGCGAAAGTGGCTTTCGCAACACCACCTGTCCGCCGATACCGCACCGGTCCGGGTGACCCGCGCTTATCCCGCGCTTACCCCCCTGCGGGGCAGACTGACCTGGTGCGAGTGCTGGTAGTGGAAGACGAGCGCCTGCTGGCGGACACGATCGCCGAGGGCCTGCGACGGTTCTCCATGGCCGTCGACGTCTGCTACGACGGCGGACAGGCCCTGGACCGGGTGGGGGTGCACGGCTACGACGTCGTCGTGCTCGACAGGGACCTCCCCGTCGTGCACGGCGACGAGGTCTGCGCCGCGGTGATCGGGACCGGCGGCGAGGCCAGGGTCCTCATGCTCACCGCGGCCGCCGACGTCAACGACCGGGTCGCCGGGCTTGGCCTCGGCGCCGACGACTACCTGACGAAGCCGTTCGCGTTCGCCGAGCTCGTCGCGCGGGTGCAGGCGCTGTCGCGGCGCGCGCGGCCGGCGCTGCCGCCGGTACTGGAACGCGGCGGTGTCGTCCTCGACCTGCCCCGGCACCAGGCGTCCCGCGATGGCCGGTTCCTTCCCTTGTCCCCCAAGGAATTCGCGGTTCTGGAGGTGCTGATGCGCGCCGAAGGGACCGTGGTCAGCGCGGAAGAACTGCTGGAGAAGGCGTGGGACGAGCACGCCGATCCGTTCACGAACGCCGTCCGGGTGGCGATGATGACGTTGCGCCGCAAACTCGGCGAACCGCCGCTGATCGAGACCGTTCCCGGCGCCGGTTACCGGTTCGGGTCATGAAGCCACTCCGGCTTTCCCTGCGCACCAAGCTGACCGCGCTCTACGGCGGGGCGTTCCTGGTCGTCGGGCTCGCGTTGCTGATCGTCAACTACCTGCTGGTGAGCTCGAAGCTGCCGGACACGGCCGCCTTCGCCGACACCGCCGCGGGCATCTCGGTCCAGCGCGCCCAGGCGTACCCGATGGACACGGCGACCATCATGCCCGTCGAGCGCGCACAGGCCACCCAGCTGGTCGCGACCTCGATCACCGAATACCGCTCGGACGTGCTTTCGACACTGCTGTGGCAATCGCTGGTGGCGCTGGCGATCGCCGGCGCGCTCGCGGTGCTGTTCGGCTGGCTGATGGCGAGCCGGGTGCTGCGACCGCTGCACGCGATCACTTCGACCGCGCGAAAACTCGAGGTCGAGAACCTCGACCGGCGGATCGACCTCGACGGCCCCGACGACGAACTCAAGGAACTCGCGGACACCTTCGACGGCATGCTCGACCGGCTCGCCGTGTCGTTCGAGAGCCAGAAACGCTTTGTCGCCAACGCTTCCCACGAACTGCGGACCCCTCTGGCCGTGCAGCGCACACTGGTCGAGGTGGCGATGGCCGACCCCGACGTCAGCCCGGAGGTCCGGAAACTCGGCGAACACCTGATCTACACCAACGAACGCAGCGAACGGATGATCGAAGGCCTGCTCGTGCTCGCCCGCAGCGATCGCGGCCTCGCCGCGCGCGGCCCCGTCCGACTGGACGAGGTCGCGGCGACGGTGATCCGGTCCGCGACGGCGATGGCCGAGGAAGCGGGGGTCACGGTGGAGTCGCGGCTGCGGCCGCGGACGGTGTCCGGCGACCCCGTGCTGCTGGAACGGCTGGTCACGAACCTCGTGCACAACGCCATCACCTACAACCGCGAGGGCGGCTGGATCCACGTCGACATCGGCGGCGATCCGGCGCTGGTGGTGCGCAACACCGGCCCGCAGGTGCCACTGGACGCCGTCCCCGCGCTGTTCGAGCCGTTCCGGCGGCTCTCCGGCGACCGGACCGGCGACTCGCGCAACGCCGGGCTCGGGCTGTCGATCGTCCGGTCCATCGCCAAGGCGCACGGAGGGACCGCGGGCGCGGAACCCGGCGGCCGGGGCGGCGGACTGGTCGTCCGGGTGCGGCTGCCTTAGATTCCCCCGATCGTGACTGTGTGTGTCCAGCGCGTCACGCGGCGAGCCGCCGATTACTCCAGCAGAATGCACTTGCGGTCATGAACAAAATAGTGAGCAGGACACATGACATCGGCGCGCCTCACACGTCAAGGCGACGCGCCGTTTTAACGTGGACACCCACAAAGGTGAAGAATCGGGGAGGCGAGAATGCGAGCGCTACGGGTGGTCGGGCTGCACGAGGACGGTAAGTCCATCGTGTGCGAAGACCCGGCGAGCCGCACGCGCTTCCTCCTCCCCGCGGACGAGAGGTTGCGAGCGGCGGCGAGGGGTGACATCACCCGCCTCGGCCAGATCGAGATCGAGTTGGAGAGCCAAATGCGGCCACGCGAGATCCAGGCACGAATCCGGGCCGGTGAGTCCGTGGAACAGGTCGCGAGCAGTGCGGGCGTGACCGTGCAGCGCGTCGAGCGCTTCGCGTACCCCGTCCTGCTCGAGCGCTCCCGCACCGCCGAACTGGCCCAGCGCGCGCACCCGATCCGCGAAGACGGCCCCGACGTGCAGACGCTCGGCGAGGTCATGGCGCACTCGTTCGGTCTCCGCGGCCACGACTACAGCCAAGCGACCTGGGACTCCTGGCGCGGCGACGACGGCAAGTGGGTCGTCGTGCTGAGCTGGAAGGCAGGCCGTTCGGACAACCGCGCGCACTGGTCGTTCGCGCCCGGCGCGCACGGCGGCACCGTGCAGGCGCTCGACGAGAACGCCGAAGTCCTGCTCAACCCCAACGCCTACCGCGCCCCGCGCACGGTCCGGGCGCTGGAACCGGCCAAGGACGCCGTCGTCCAGCCCACTCTCGACAGTGCTCCGGACGAGCCGGTCGCGAAGGTGATCGACGCGCCGATCGCGGAGCCTGAAGAAGATGTCGAGTCACCACTTCCGGCTGACGAGCCGGAGGAAGTGGCCGAACCGGCTCCACGGGCGAAGGGGAAGAAGAACCACCCCATCGTTCCATCCTGGGAAGACGTCCTACTGGGCGTCCGATCGCAACGAGGTTGAATCCGCACGTGATGGCCCCTTCCGGTGGAGGGGCCATCACGTGCGTCCGGGGACCAGTGCGATCAAGGATTTCGGCGCCACGAGGCAATAGGCGTCGGTGACGATCAGCTCGATCTCGGCCCAGTCGACGTCGATGTCCAGCCGGACCCCGATCCAGCCACTGTGCCCGACGTACGGCGGCCGGAAGAACCGCTCCGGCTCCGCGCCCACCAGTTCCTCCTGCACCCCTGGCGGCGCCGGGCACCAGAACGCGACCTTGTCGTCATGATGGTGGTGGTCGGCGTACTTGACGAACGTCTTCTTGCCGCGCACGAACCACGCCGGCTCGCCGTGGCTGAGCCGTTCGGTGGCTTCCGGCAGCGCGAGGCAAAGCCGTCTGAGTGAAACGAGCGGGTCACCGGCCATGATCTCAGTATCCTCGTGCCGGCCCCCGCGGGCTCGCCCGAAACCGCGGTCACCTCGCGCCACAGCCGTCTTCGATCTTCAGAAGACGACGATCAACACGCCGATCCACGCGATCACGATCCCCGCGGCCGCGCCGAAGGACGCCCACCGCACGATCGGCACCCGCCGCGCGAGCCACAGTGACGGCGTGATCCCGGCGGTCACGACGGCGGACGCGAGCAGCGCGAGCCAGCCGTTGGTCTCGCGCGCGAGGGTGTTCGCGAGCGCCAGCATCGCCACGACGACCACGGCCGCGACGAACGCGGAGACGGTCAGCCCGGTCAGCCAGGGTGTCGGTTCGCCCGCGGGGTCCGGCGTGCCGAAGAGCCGCCGCGCGAGTTCGCTGCGGGGGGCGGGGGCCGGCGGGTCGATGATGACGCGTTCGCCGGAGACGGGATCGACGAACCGCACCGAGGTGCCCATCGTGGCGGCGACCCGCTGGGCGAGCTGACGGCCTCGCTGGGAGACCACGGAAACGGCTTCGGTGCCGGACTCACCGACGACGGACGCGACACGTGCCCATTCGTGCAGCGCCTGGGCGAGGTCCGAACCGATCGCGAGTGAATGCGGGTCCACCTCGCGCGCGCTTTCGCCGCCCGGCCCGGCCAGCACCGCGCGTCCCTCACGGATCCGCAATTCCATGGGTTCTCCTCGTGATCGCTCGGGTGCTCACGATAGCGGTGGACGCGTCTCGTAGAACGCGATCGCGCCCGCGGTGGCGACATTCAGCGAATCGACGCCTTCCGGCATCGGGATCCGCACCGCGACGTCGGCGGCGGCGATGGCCTCCTCGGTCAGGCCGGGGCCTTCCGCACCCAGCATCAACGCGACCTTCTCCAGTGTTTGGTCCCGTAACTGGCGCAGCGAAACGGAATCCGCACGAGGAGTGAGGGCCGCGATACGGAAACCGCGTTCCCTCAGTAGTTCCAGGTCCTGTGGCCAGGACCCGAACGTGGCGAACGGGACACGCAGCACGTGTCCCATCGAAACGCGGACGCTGCGCCGGTACAACGGGTCCGAACAACCGCCGCCGAGCAGGACCCCGTCGACACCGAGCGCGGCCGCGTTGCGGAACAGCGAACCGAGATTCTCGTGGTCACCGACGCCTTCGAGCACCGCGAGCACCCGCGCGCCGTCGATGACGCTCTCGACCGTCGGCGGCGGGACGGGCCGGTCCGCGACGGCCAGCACCCCGCGATTCAGGTGGAAGCCGACCACTTCGGCCATCGTCTCGGCCGAGGTCACGTAGCCGGGGGCGTCGACGCCGTCCAGGTCGTCGCCCAATTCCCGGAACCGTCGCTCCACACCGAGCAGGGCGCGGACCGGATACCGGGACTTGAGCAGGCGCTCGACGACGACGGTGCCCTCGGCGATCACGAAGCCACGCCCACCTGGCCGATCGGGCCGCCGATCGGCTGTGGACAAGTCGCGGAAATCGTCGAGCCGCGGGTCGCCGGGGTCGTCGACGGTGATCAGTTCAGCCACCGGGAGAGTGTGTCATCCGCCCGCTGCGTGCCGTTTGCGTCCGAACGTCCACCGGCAGGTGGTACGAACGGACGTATTTTGCTGTAAGTTAACCCCTGGTGACAGAGAGCACCAGTTTGGCCGCTAGCCGGGCGACGGCGATGCGTGAAACCGTTGGGCCGCCTGGCAGTCCCGCCTGGATCCCGCGGAGCGTGGCCAATGAGGAGCTCGACGAACATGGGTAAGAATCTTTCGGCGGACCCCTGTGAACTGCAAGATCGCGGACGTTATCGCCGAAAGGTCCACCGCTGCCTCGACACCTTGGCGCGGATGCTCACCGATGGAAGTTTTTCCTTCCCCCGCAAGAACATCGGGCTCGAAGTCGAATTCAATCTCGTCGACGCCGAGCTGCGCCCGTCGATGACGAACACGACGGTGCTCGAAGCGCTGGACGACCCGTCGTTCACCACCGAACTCGGCCAGCACAACCTGGAGCTCAACGTGCCGCCGCGGCCGCTGGCAGGCGACTCCGCGCTGCAACTGGAGGACGACCTCCGCGCGTACCTGGACGCCGCCGGGCGCAAGGCCGACGAATCCGGCGCCTCGCTGGCGATGATCGGCATCCTCCCGACGTTGCGGCACGAGCATTTCGACCAGAAGTGGCTCACCAACAACGCCCGGTATTCACTGCTCAACGATCGGATCTTCGCCGCGCGCGGCGAGCGCACGGTGCTCTCGATGGAAGGTGCGCCACTGCCCGGCAGGCAACCCGAGCGCCTGCGCAGCTACTCCGAGTCGATCCTGCCCGAGGCCGCCTGCACCTCGGTCCAGCTGCATCTGCAGGTCGCGCCGGAGGAGTTCGCGGCGCATTGGAACGCGGCGCAGGCGCTGGCCGGGGTCCAGATCGCCGTCGGCGCGAATTCGCCGTTCCTGCTCGGCAAGACACTCTGGCACGAGACACGGATCCCGCTGTTCCTGCAGGCCACGGACACCCGGCCGGAGGAGCTGAAGAATCAGGGCGTCCGGCCGCGGGTGTGGTTCGGCGAGCGGTGGATCACGTCGATCTTCGACCTGTTCGAGGAGAACGTCCGGTATTTCCCCGGTCTGCTGCCCGAAACCGACCGGGAAGACCCGATCGAAGCGCTCGACTCCGGCCAGGCCCCGAAACTCACCGAACTCCGGATGCACAACGGCACCGTCTGGCGCTGGAACCGGCCGGTCTACGACGTCGTCGACGGCCTGCCGCATCTGCGGGTGGAGAACCGGGTGCTGCCCTCCGGGCCGACCGTGATCGACATGGTCGCGAACGCCGCCTTCTTCTACGGCGCCCAGCGGGCACTCGCCGAAGCCGACCGTCCAGTGTGGACACAGATGTCGTTCCAGGCGGCCGAGGAGAACATGTACGCGGGGGCGCGACGGGGTTTCGACGCGCAGCTGTACTGGCCGGGGATCGGCTGGATCCCGCCGGACGAACTGGTGCTGCGGGTCCTCCTGCCGCTGGCACACGAGGGGCTGCGCCGATCGGATGTTTCGGACGAGGCGAGAGAGCGCTATCTGGGCGTCATCGAGCAGCGCTGCCTCACCAGGCGGACCGGCTCGGCGTGGCAACGGGAATACGTCCTGCGCGCGGAGGAGCGCGGCGCCGAGCGGGAGACCGCGCTGAACCGGATGCTGAGCCGGTACCTGGAGCTGTCGGCCACCGGCACTCCGGTGCACACCTGGTCGCTGGAGGCTTAAGGTTCCTCCCAGGGAGGTGGGTCGTGCCCAAGATCATCGGCCGGTCGCTGGAGGAACATCGGCGCGAGGTCCGCAGCAGGGTGTTCGACGTCCTGCGCGGGCAGCTGTACGAGCGCGGATTCGACGCGATCACGCTCGCGGGGGTCGCGGCCGAAGCGGGTCTCGGCCGGACGGCGATGTACAACCACTTCCCCGACAAGGAAAGCCTGCTGGTCGCCTTCGTCGAGGACGAGGCGACGCGGTACGTCGAACGGCTGACGGCGGCCGTCGCGACCGCCGACACCCCGGTCGCGAAGCTCTCGACGTTCGTCCGGCTGCAGCTGCGGGTGCTGGCGGAGTACCACCTGCCGCCGGGGACGGCGCTCGCGTCGGCGCTGGCGCCGTCCGCGTACCGGCGGATCAGCGCACACGCCGATCCCATCACCGGCCAGCTGCGGGAGATCCTCGCCGAGGGTGTGCCGGAGGAGGATCCCGACGTGCTGATCCCGATGATCACCGCCGCGCTGGGGAGCCGTCAGGTCGTCGACGTGCCACCCGAACGGCTGGACGACGCGATCGAAGGAGCCGTTCGATTCGTGCTCAGAGCGGTCGGAATGACGGAGGACCACAAAGATTAGGGTAGCCTAACTCGCGATTGTGCCTTACGCTCTTTCTGACAGCATGTCAGATCGATGCTTGGAGGCTCTGTCCATGCCGGTGACCACCGACGTCGCATCCGGGCCGTTCTCCGCGAACCTGCGCGCCTCCACCATGGCCGCCCACGAGCGGGCCAACCACTCCGAGTACATGAACGCGCTGCTCGGCGGCGAGCTCTCGCTCGAGGGGTACACCCGGCTGGCCGTCCAGTACTACTTCATCTACCAGGCCATCGAGCGCGCCGCCGACAAGCTGGCGAAGGACCCGGTGGCGGGCAAGTTCGTCTTCGAGGAACTCCGGCGGCTGCCGAGCCTCGAACGCGACCTCGAACACCTCGTCGGCCCGGACTGGCGCGAAACCGTCCGCCCGCTGCCCTCGACCGAGCGCTACGCGCGGCGCGTGGCCGAGGCGTCGGACTGGTCCGGCGGCTTCGTCGCCCACCACTACACCCGCTACCTGGGCGACATCGCCGGCGGGCAGGTCATCCGGCGGCTGCTGGAGCGCAAGTACGAGGTGCGCGAGGCGGGATCGCTGTTCTACCACTTCAATCTGCTGGGCAGCGCGCCCAAGTTCCGGGACGACTACCGCGAACGGCTGAACTCGGCCCCGTGGAGCGAGGACGAGCGCGCGAAGCTGATCGAGGAGGCGATCGTGGCCTTCGAGTGCAACATCGCGGTGTTCGACGAGCTGGCGACCGAGCTGGACTCGTACCGGGCCGCCTGACCTCGTGAGTGGTGAAGACGGTTAGGGCCGAGGGGTGTCTTAGGTACCTACAGCGGTGCGTGGGTGGCGGTGTCGTGTGACTGGCGGGACGACTCGCGTGACTGGATGGACGACACTCGTGTTTGGAGGGACGTCTCGCTGCGTCGCCCGGCCGCGCGCGTGTCGTCCGTTCAATCACGAGTGTCGTCCATCCAGTCACACGTGCCGTCCGGCCAATCACGCGAAACGGCCAGTCTTAGATCCGTCTCGTGAGTGGTGAGGACGGTTCTCGACCGACCTCACCACTCACGAGCGCTACGCCGGCCTGCGCCTGACCACCAGCACCAGGAGCAGTCCGGCACCAAACCGAGCCCGTGCGCGGGCGGCGACGGCCAGGGCGGCACCGGCGTCGGCCCGTCCGCCTGGGTCACCAATTTCCCCGGCGGCTCCTCGCCGATCGCCGCGAACGGCACGTTCACGACGCAGATCAAGATCGCCGAGGTCAACAACGGCCTCGACTGCTCGAATCCCTCGGTGACGTGCGCGATCATCTCGCGCCGCGATCACTTCGCCTCGAACGACCGGAACTCGGACGTCTTCATCCCGGTCTCCTTCTCCTGAGCTGAAAGAGTCATCGGCCCTCCTTCGATGACCGGCGTCACATCCCCTTGACCTCCAGCTAACTGGAGCTAGCAGGGTGGGTTTCAGGCGGTGGCCCCACCGGGTACAGCCGCTGAGAACGAGTCGTTCCACCTGGGGAGAAACGCGGCGCCCCCGGTCGCCGCAAACGGGTGAAGACGACTAAGTTCGTCCTTGGAAGCTTGTGTCGAAGACAGAAGGAGGGCCGATGGCCCGCTACGTGCTCCCCGATCTCGACTATGACTACAGCGCTCTGGCGCCGCACATCTCGGGCGAGATCAACGAGCTGCACCACAGCAAGCACCACGCGACCTACGTCAAGGGCGCGAACGACACGCTCGACAAGATCGCCGAAGCCCGTGACGCCGGCAACTTCGGTGACATCGTCGGCCTGCAGACCACGCTGGCGTTCCACCTTGCCGGGCACGCCAACCACGTCGTGTGGTGGAAGATCCTCTCCCCGGAAGGCGGCGACAAGCCGACCGGCGAGCTGGCCTCCGCGATCGACGAGGCGTTCGGCTCCTTCGACAAGTTCAAGGCGCAGTTCACCGCGGTCGCCACCACGATCCAGGGCAACGGCTGGGCCGCGCTCTCCTGGGACCCGATCGGCAAGACGCTGATCACCCAGCAGCTGCGCGACCATCACAACAACCTGGTCCTGCCGACCACGCCGATCCTGCTGGTCGACGTCTGGGAGCACGCGTTCTACCTGGACTACAAGAACGTGAAGCCGAAGTACGTCGAGGCCCTCTGGAACATCTTCAACTGGGCCGAGATCTCCAAGCGGTTCGACAACGCCGTCGCCGGTGGCAACGGCCTGCTGCTCGGCTGATTTCCCACCACGAATCGGGGCTCTCCTGCCGGGAGGGCCCCGTTTTTCGTTGCTTGACCTCCAGCGAAGTCGAGGTGCCAAGGTGGTCGCATGGACGTCGCCGCATACCTCGATCGCCTCGGGCTGGACCGCCCCGCCACCGCGGACGTCACCGCGCTGCGGATGCTGCAGGAGCGTCACCTCGCGGTGGTCCCGTTCGAGAATCTGAGCATCCACCTCGGCGAACCGATCGTCCTGGACACCGAAGCGCTGTTCGACAAGATCGTGCGGCGGCGGCGCGGCGGTTTCTGTTACGAGCTCAACGGGCTCTTCGCCGCCTTGCTGCGGGAACTGGGTTTCGACGTCTCCCTGAAGTCGGCGAAGGTGTTCGGGCCGGGCGGCGCCCTCGGACCGCCGTTCGACCACGCGGCCATCCGTGTCGAACTGGACGAGCCGTGGCTGGCCGACGTCGGCTTCGGCCGGTTCAGCCGGTTCCCGCTGAGGCTGTCCGCCACCGAGGCGCAGGCCGACCCTGATGGCGAGTTCCTGTTCCTCGACGCGCCCTACGGCGACGTCGACGTCCTCCGGGACGGCGAACCCCAGTACCGGATCGAGCCGCGGACTCGGGCGCTGGACGAGTTCGTCCCGACGGCGTTCTGGCAGGCGACGTCGCCGGACTCGCATTTCACGCGGGGGCCGACCTGTTCACTGCCGGGCAAGCACGGCCGGGTCACCCTCACGGGTGACAAGCTGATCGTGACAACGCACGGCGTCCGCGAGGAGACCGGGCTTTCGAGTGATCAGGCGATCCTGGACACCTACCGGAAGGAGTTCGGGATCGAACTCACCCGAGTGCCGGAACGGCCTTGACCTGATCGACGCCGGTCATCGACCATGAACCCCCCGGAATGAACGAAGCCCCGCCGCCGGGGGTGACCCGGTTGCGGGGCTTCGTCCGTTCCCGAACTGACTGCCGCTCCCACCACGAAGCGGACATGTATGAGGTTAGCCTAACCTCATCTACCCCGGCAAGGGGTTCGCCCGAGAGACGCCGATCTCACTCTTTCGAGTGACGGCACACTGGGTCCATGAGCCATCTGAGCGGTAAAGCCGTGGTGATCACCGGCGCTGGACAGGGTCTGGGCAGGGCTTTCGCGCATCACGCCGCTTCGCACGGGGCCGCCGTCGTCGTGAACGACGTGGACGGCGACCTCGCGCGGGAAGTCGCCGGGGAGATCCGGTCGCTCGGCGGACGCGCCGTCGCGAATGGACACTCGGTCGCCGAAGCCGGCTCGGCCGCCGGACTGATCGACCAGTGCGTCACCGAGTTCGGCACGCTCGACGGCCTGGTCAACAACGCCGGAGTCAACTACCGCGCCGAGCCGTGGGCCGACGATCCGGTCAAGATGCGCGAGGTGGTCGAGGTCAACGTGCTGGGCACGCTGTTCTGCGGGACCGCGGCGGCCGGGGTGATGTGCGAGCGCGGCGGCGGCGTGATCGTGAACGTGGGCTCCGGCTCGATGATCGGCCAGCGGCGCGCGGCCGCGTACTCGGCCTCGAAGGGCGCCGTCGCGTCCATGACCGCTTCCTGGGCCGTCGACCTGGCCGGGCACGGGATCCGGGTCAACGCCGTCGCGCCGGTGGCCTGGACGCGCATGGCCCGGAACGACCCGAGCGTCGTCCAGACCCCGGAGCACACACCGGAACGGGTGGCCCCGCTGGTGACGTACCTGCTCAGCGACCTTTCGGCGGGCGTCACCGGGCAGATCCTGCGGTTCCGCGGCGACATCCTGTGCGTCCTCCGCCAGACCGCGATCAAGGATCCGGTCCTCGAACGCGATGCGTGGACCGTCGAAGACATCGCGGACGCGGTGGGCGGCGAGCTGCGGGAGGCGCTGGAGCCGCCTCCCGCAGCTAGATGGAAGTAGCCGCTCCCCGTCGCCGGTGATAGTGCCACGTCACCGCGGCGAGCAGCGGTCCCCAGAGCAGCAGCGGCAGGTAGACGACGGCGATCAGCCAGTCCGCCCAGGGCTCGCCCGCCATGTCGGCGTTGAAAGTCGTGTAGACGAATAGGGCTGCGTAGATCGTCGTGGCCAGGACTCCGAGCGAGGAGACCATCACGACCTTGCGCGCGGTAACGGTTTTGCCGCCCACGAAAGGGATCCAGCGCGGCCAGGTCTCACCCCACGACTGGACGAGGCCGAGGGCCAGGAAAGCGACGGCTTCGGAGAACACGGCGAGGAACACCAGGTAGAGCGATCCCCACCCTGGCGTTTTCATCGCGTCCATTTCGGACTGTGCCAGCCCGAACGGGATCCCGGCGGCGAGCCCGAGCCGCCAGACGCCGGACGGGATGTTCACCAGGGCGACGGTGTGGGCCGACCACTTCGCCCACCTGGGCACTCCTGGCACGCTTCGGAACGCTGCGCTGTTCATGCCTTGAAGCCTCGTCGGATGATCTTCGGAGCGGCTCCCTCTGGCGGTCCTTCATGCTCCCCCTCCAGAGGGGCTCGTGATCAGGCGAGATGGGCGATCACTCGTGATCAGACGGCGAACACACGTGATCAGAGACGTAACTCGCGTGATCAGACGGCGATCACAGTGTTCGCCGTCTGATCACGCGAGATCCGTTCCTGATCACGCGAGTCACGCCTTCGCGCACTGCGGGCTCAGACATGGCGCAGCCTTTGCCCTACCCCTCAATAACCGTCCTTACCACCCACGAGTCCCCCATCGGGTTGGCGTTTCGGCGGACAGCGGGCCCCCGAGAAGCTAGCTTCACCCCGTGGCCACCCCGAACGACTATCGCGCCATCGCCCGCAAGACCGACCGTCCGATGTGGATCTGGGCGGGCTGCGCGCTGACCAGTGTCCTGCTGCTTTTCGGCGTGGTCATCTTCGTGGTGATCACCCTGCTGAACAGGGGCGACGACACCGGCGCGGAAGGCAAACTCCCCGACGTCTGGCCGGACAAAGCCGAGAACGCGCTCCGCCCGGTCCAGATGCCGACGGGTGAGATGGTGGCCGCGCTGACCGGCGAAACCGGCGCGCAGGTGCTGTGCCAGGCGATCCCGGAGCAACGCTGGGAGGAGATCCTCGGCGGCCGCACGCTCCGGGAGGCGGGCGGGGCCTGTCACGCGGTCACCGCGCAGCTCGACGTCAGCGCGCAGATGATCCCCGCGCTACCCGAGGACACGAGTCGCGGCCTGCCGACCAGGACCACCGTCGCGGGCAAGCTCGCGGTGATCGCCACCGACAAGGGCGGCACCAGCCTGAGCGTCGAGCTGGTCGAGGTCGCGCCGCACAACGGCGCCTCGCCGGTGCTCAACGTCGCCGTCCGCAGCAGGATCGTCACCCCGCCCGAGACCGACGGCAAGGCGAGGGCACTCGCCGAGGCGTTGATCGCGGGCGCGATGCCGCCCGGTCCGTCGTTGCCGAAAATCGGCGAGGACGGCGAGATCGCGCCCCAGCAGGTCGAAGCCGGACCGCTCAAGGACAAGCCGCTGCCGGTGATGTCCTGGCTGTTGTGCGGGGAACTCGGCCGCGCGCTCGGCGTCCCCGCCGACAAGGCGAAACCGACCTTCTTCGCCTCGTGCGTACTGAACGGCGTGACCGCGGACTACAGCGAGCATTCCGCGGTCGTCGTCCCGAGCACGACCATCGCCGGGCTGCCTGCCCAGGTCGACGGGCGGGGCGTCATCGTGCAGCTCACCGACGATCCGGACGGGAAGACGCTGAAGTTCAAGGGCACCGGCGATCTCCAGGCACTCGCCGAGAAGATGGTGCCGCCGTTGCTCGGCCGCTAGGCGCGGTAGTTCGACAGGAGGTCACGGAGAAGGGTCTCGTACGCCTTCCGCTCGAAACGGGCGCCGGTGAAGTCGTCCTCCGAGACTTCCGAGTCCTCGAAAGGTTCGTAGTCCGTCTGCCAGCCGAAAGCCCGCCACTCGACCACGTCATCGCCGAAGACGACCTCGACGCTGTAGCTTCCGCAGCCGAGGTCACCGCACGCCGGGCAGACCAGCAACGCGACCCGTCCGTCGTCGAAATCGCCCGGCAGATCGCCGAGCAGGCGACAAAGCGTCTCGACGGCGGTTTCGCGCCACCTGTCGTCGTCCAGGAACAACGGCGTCTGGTGCTGCGTGGGCTCCATGTCACGCAGCGCGACGCCGTCGATCGTCCAGTCCAGGAACCGGGCCTCGCCGTCGGTCCACCGGGTCACCGACGGTTCGACACCAAGTCTGTTCACACTCGCTCCCTCTTCAGCACGCGCAGCCCGTTGCCGAACCGCCGCACCGGCAGGCTCACCCCGCCGCGCCGGATCAGCACCACGGCACACGCTATCGCGGCGATCGCCGAAATCGCGCCGCCGATGTAGAACGGCGAACGGCCACCGAAAGCGTCGGCCATCCAGCCGGTCATCGGTCCGCCGATGGGGTTCCCGCCGATCAGCACCAGCACGTACAGGCCCATCACGCGGCCGCGCATCTCCGGGCTGACCGCCGTCTGCACCAGCGCGTTCGCCGTGTTCAGGAACGTGATAGTGGCGAAGCCGAGCGGGATCAGCGCGAGGCCGAAGGTCAGGTACGTCGGCATGAACGCGGTGATCACCTCGAACGCGCCGAGCAGGAACGCCGAGATCAGCAGCAGCCGCACGCGAGGACCGCCGCGGGTGTTGCGGCGGGCCGACATCAGCGCACCGGTGAAGGTGCCGACGGCGACCAGCGTCGACAGCAGGCCGTAACCGTCGGCGTTGGTGTGGAAGACGTTCGCGGCGACGATCGGCAGCGAGGTGAAGTACGTGATGCCGAACGTGCTCACGAAGAACACCAGCACCATCACGGTCATCAGGTCACTGCGCCGCCGGACGTACCGCAGCCCTTCGACGAGCTGCCCCTTCTCGCGCGGGATCGCCGGGCCGCGGAACAGCTTGTCCGGGTTCATCATCACCAGCGCGGTGATGACGGCGCCCGTGCTCACCGCGTTCGCCATGAACAGCCAGCCGGTGCCGACCCAGGTGATCGCGAAGCCGGCGATGGCCGGGCCGACGATGCGGGCCATGTTGAAGATCGAGGAGTTGAGCGCGACGGCGTTGGTGACCTTGTCCCTGCCGACCATCTCGGCGACGAACGACTGCCGCGCCGGCACCTCCAGCGAAGCCGTACAGCCCAGCGTGAAGCAGAGGAGATAGACGTGCCAGAGCGCCGCGATCCCGCTCAGGTCGAGCGCGCCGAGGACGATCGCCTGCGCCAGCACGACGATCTGGATGCCGATCAGCAGCCGACGCTTGTCGACCCGGTCGGCCAGCACCCCGGCCCACAGCGAGAGGAACAGCGTCGGCGCGAACTGGAGCGCGACCGCGATGCCGAGCGCGATCGGGTCGTTGCCGCTGAGCGTGAACACCAGCCAGTCCTGCGCGATGCGCTGCATCCAGGTGCCGATGTTCGAGATGACCTGGCCGGTGAAGAAGAGCCGGTAGTTACGGACCTTCAGCGAGGAGAACATGCTCCCGCGCGGCTTCTCCGGCGCGGGTGGTGGAGGTGGAGCGGGTTTCCGGGTAACGGTGGTCTTGGAAGGACACTGTGTTTCGTTACCCGTGGTCGTCACCGCTGTTAGTTCCCCGCCATCCTGTCGATGATCTCGGCGGCGCGAGAGAGCACTTCGCGTTCCTCCGCGCTCAACTCCGCCAATTGCTTGTCCAGCCAGATCTCGCGCGCGGTGATCTGCTCGATCACGTAGGCCCGGCCGCGGCCGGACAATTCGACGATGGCCTGACGGCCGTCCGTCGGATGCGGCCTGCGCTCGACGTAACCCATTTCCTCGAGCGCGGCGATCACCCTCGTCATCGAGGGCGGCTGGACGCCTTCCTTCGCGGCGAGCTGGCCAGGGGTCAGCGCACCGCATTTGTGCAGCGTCGACAGCGCGGACACCTGCGTCAGCGAGATACCGTCGCTGGCGCGCTGTGCCCTCAGCCGCCGGTTGAGCCGCACCACCGCGAGACGCAGGCGGCTCGCCAATGAGCGCTCGTGCGTGTCTCCGGACATATAGTTAGCATACCTCACGATCGGATCATCGTCGGGTGAGATCACCCACGGGTGACATAACCGCTGGTCAGTTGAACGCGGCTTGGATCGGGCCGACCGCGAAATACGCCACGAACATGGCGGCGATGGCCCACATCAGCGGGTGGATGCCCTTCGCCCGGCCGGAGACCGCGCGGAGTACGACGTAGCTGACGAAACCGGCGCCGATGCCGTTCGCGATCGAGTACGTGAACGGCATGACCACGATGGTCAGGAACGCGGGCAGGGCGACGGTGAAGTCGGCGAAGTCGATCTCCTTGACCTGGCTCATCATCAGCGCGCCCACGACGACCAGGGCGGGAGCGGCCGCCTCGACCGGCACCACCTGGTAGAGCGGGGTCAGGAACATGGCCGCGATGAAGAGCACGCCGGTGACGACGTTCGCGAGCCCGGTCCTGGCGCCCTCGGCGATACCGGACGCGGACTCGACGAAGACGGTGTTCGAACTCGACGACGCGAAACCACCCGCGACCGCGGCGGTGCCGTCGACGAACAGCGCCTTGCCGACGTTCGGAAGTTTGCCGTCCTCAGGAAGGAGCCCGCCCTCCTTCGCCAGCCCGGTCATCGAGCCCATGGTGTCGAAGAAGTCCGCCAGCACCAGGGTGAACACCAGCAACACGACGGTGATGATCGGCAACCGCGTCCAGGCGCCGAAGGAGACCTCACCGACCAGCGACAGATCCGGCAGGCCGAGGACCTGATCCGGCAGCGCCGGGTAGCCGAGGTTCCAGCCCTGCGGGTTGACGCCCTTCGACGGGCCGACCTTGGTGATCGCCTCGACGACGATCGCCAGCACGGTCGAGGCGAGCACACCGATCAGGATCGCGCCCTTGACCCGCTTCGCCACCAGGATGCCGGTCACCAGCAGGCCGACGACGAACACCAGCGTCGGCCACGACGCGATCGAGCCGTTGATGCCGAGCCCGACCGGCACGGTGGTCTTCGCGGCGTCCGGGACACGGCGGACGAAGCCGGCGTCGACCAGGCCGATCAGGCAGATGAACAGGCCGATGCCGACGGCGATGGCCGATTTGAGCGGGGCGGGCACGGCGTTGAACACCGCCGTCCGGATCCCGGCGAACACCAGCAGCACGATGACCAGGCCCTCGATCACCACCAGGCCCATCGCCTCCGGCCAGGTCATCTGCGAGGCGAAAGTGACCGCGATCAGGCTGTTGATGCCGAGCCCGGTGGCGATGGCGAACGGATAGTTCGCGACCAGCCCCATGATGATGGTCAGCACCCCGGCGACCAGCGCGGTCACCGCCGCGACCTGCGGGACGGGGAGGATGTTGCCGAGGACGTCCTTGTGCGCGCCCGCGTCGTCCGCGGCGAAGCTGCCGATGATCAACGGGTTGAGGACGACGATGTACGCCATCGTGAAGAAGGTGACGATCCCGCCGCGGATCTCCCGCCCCGGTGTCGAGCCGCGCTCACTGATCTTGAAGAACCGGTCCAGTGTGGACCGGGTGCGCTGCTCCGCCATCACGTACCAACCCTTCGCCCGTTGCCGGGTACCCTTCCCCACGTGGGCGAATCGATCAATTCCGGGGAAGTAAACGGTTCATTGCGGCCAACGCCGGAGCTGCCGAAGCGGCTGACCGACCTGACGCCGGTCGTGATCGTAGGGACAGCGCTCTGGGCGGTCGCGACCGTGGTCCTGTTCTTTGTGACCGACGGCATCTGGGTGCAGACGGCGCTCTCCGGCCTCGTGCTCGGCTTCATCGGCCTCGCGATCATCGCCTGGCAGCGCGCGGCGGCGCGGCGCGGCTCGAAGAGCGCCCAGCGGCTCTGACCTTCTCGCGTGCCCTACGCAACACCTCCCACCGGTGGCCCCGTGGGCCGGCGGGTGTCGCGAAAGCCACTTTCGGGACGTCTGACGTCCCGAAAGTGGCTTTCGCGACATCAGCAGCCGGAGCGCGGGTGAGTGCGGCAGCACGACACCTTTGCCTTACCTCTCAACGAGTTTTCGCGCCCAGCACCGCTAGTTCAGGAGCGCCGAGGGTGAGGGGTCTTCGAGCAGGGCCGTGAGGATGTGCCGGTCGGCCCAGCGGTCTGTCGCCCAGGCGAAGGCCCGGCCCAGACCTTCCGGGGTGTCTGCGGCGTGCAGCCTGCCGTCGGACCACCAGGCGACCTCACGCTCCGCGTCCTCGAAAGTCACCGACAGCGCCTCGTGCAGCAGCACTCCGCCGTCGGGCAGTTCGACGCCCAGCTGATCGGCGGCCATCCGCAGCGCGGACAGCTCCGTCCACGGCACGTACTCGCCGTCTTCGGTGACCTTGGCGTCGAGACCGCTCGCCACCGGCAGGTCCAGCAATTCCGCCAGCGCGACGGCGCCGCTCGCCGCGACGACCATCCGTTCCGGGGTCAGCACGGCGGCGAACCACGGCACGTCGAGCACGACGGCATCGCGAGCGTCGACGGCCGAACCGTCCGCGGCCCGGACGCGATCCGGCGCCGGAACGTCCACTGTGTACTCGGCAAGCGCCGCGTGCACGCGGGACGCGAGGCCAGGGCTCACCTTGCGCTCGGGATCGCCCAGCCGTTCCAAGAGATCTTCGACGTCTTCGGCGTCCGTTCCCAGCTCGGTCCGCACCCCGGCGGCGAGCAGGATCTCCTTGCTCAGCCCCGAATCCGGGACGACGTCGTAGAGCCCGGCCAGCGTGGCCGCTTCCGGCATGCGCCAATCCAGCGGGACATGCCCGTCCAGCAACGCGTACCGCGCGAGCCACCAGCCGGTGTGCCCACCGGGTTCGGTGAGGGCCCGCCAGGTTTCGGGACGGGCCGCGAGCAGGCGCAGCGCTTCCGGCCAGGCGTCGTCACCGACGAGGTCGAGGTCTCGCACGGCGAGCACCCGCGACGGCGGCCGCTCCCGCGCGTCCCACCAGTCGTGCTCGTCGGGCAGGCCGTGCTCGGGCTCCAGCGGTTCGTCGTCGGTGATGACCGCGAAGGAATCGAGGACGCCGACCGCGACGAGCGTGGTGACCGGCCAGTCTTCGGCGAATTCCTCGTCCAGCACGGACAAGGCGCCGTCTTCCTCGAACACCTCGGGATCGAAGATGTCGCCCAGCGGCGACGTGGGCAGGACGAGTTCGTCCGCGCGCCGCCAGCCATCTTCGCCCGGCAGTGCCAGCGCACCCGCCCAGCCGGGGGCTTCGTCGCCGACCTCGGCGATCAGGCGGAGCACCGCGCCCGCGAGGGCCATACCGTCCAAACCGGACCGGACGTCTTCGACACTGCGCTCGACAGCCGCGCTCAGCGCGTCGGCTTCGAGCAGGTCGCTCGCCTCGGCATGCTTGGCGCCCAAGCGTTCCAGCAGCGGATGCGCGGCGGCCGGATGTACGAGCCGCAGGCCGATGATGTCCACATCGGACAGTAGTTCGAGCAGTTCCGCCGAGCCGCCGACGAGCAACGCGTCGCGCACGCCGGGCAGGGTGCGGCCGTCCGACATCGGCACCGGCAAGGCGCCGAGGTCGTCCTTGGTGAGGTCGTGGGCTTCGAGCGCCGGGAGCAGCACGTCGTAGAGCGAGCGCCACCAGGAGGGCTCGCGCTGGGCGCCGGTCAGCAGCTCGATGGCCTCGGCAGGCGAGAGTGACTGTGCGCCCACGGCGCGAAGGTCCACACCGGACAGTGAAATCAGCCCTGGCACGAGGTCGGCCAGCAGCGGCGAGAGACCCGGCACGTCGACCGACAGGACGCGCGCCCGGCGCCCCGGCACGTCGTCACCTTCTTGCGCGGGAAGCCAGGGAAGGTCGGCGAGGTTTTCGAGGATCGCTTCCCGCAGCGTTCCGTCCACAGTGGAACGCGGGAAGGTCGCGCCGGGCACGAGCGTCAGACGTTCCTTGGCAGGCAAGGAACAAACGAGGGCGACGTACTCGCGCGCGGCGTTCTTCAGGGCCGCCGTCAGGTCCGGACCCGGCAGCGCGCGACGGCGGGACGGCTCGATCGGCAGCGTCGCGATCAGCCTCGCGGGCAGGGAAAGCTCGTCGTCGGTGGGCGTCGGCGCGTGCAGGACGTCGTCCGTGAGCGGCCGCGGCGAACCGGACGCGTCCAGCGGGACCGCCCAGACGACGTCGCCGCGATGGACCTGCCAGTGCTCCGCGGAACCGTCCGGCGACGAGAGCTCGACGACGCCGTCGCCGACGTCCGTACGACGCCAGGCACCGCCTTCGACCTCGATGCTCTCCAGCCAGGGCAGCGTGAGCAGAAGGTCGCCGATGTCGTTCTTCAGATCCGCCAGCAGTGCGGGGACGTCGACGCCCTCGCGCACCGGAAGCCGGACCTCGGTGGTGAAGCCTTCCGGCAACGGGGGTTCGCCGTCCGAGACCGGCCACGGAAGCCGGAGCACGGGAACGTCGCCGGTGCGGCCGGATTCGGCTCGCGTGCGTTCCGCGGAGAACGCGACCCCGCCGGTCGCCGAGACGATCCGCGGTTCGGCGGAAACCGTGAGCACGGCGGCGAACCCGACGCCGAACCGGCCGACAGTCTCTTCGCCCTTGCCGGAAGCACGAAGGGAGGCAAGGGATTCGACGCCGCGGGCGTCCAGGGGCGCGCCCGTGTTGGCGAACCTCAGCTCACCGTCCACAACGGACACCCGAAGTGTGCCGCGGGCACCGGCAGCCAGCGCGGCGTCGGCGGCGTTCTGCGCCAGTTCGACGAACAGCCGGTCCCGGTAGCCGCCGACGCGCAGGTCGTTCTCGGTGTTGGTGTCTTCGGTGAATCGCGTCGGCGAATCCGCCCACGCGCGCAGGACGGCGGCGCGTAACCGCTCCGTGCCGAACGGGTCAGTGCTCACTGGCGCTTTCGGCCTCGGGCGCGACCTCCGGCTGGACCTCGGCGGTCTCGGGCACCTCGGCCACCGGGGCCTCGGACTCGTCGACGACCGTGGCTTCGGCGGTCTCAGCGGTGTCGGAAACCTCAGCGGTGTCGGCGGTCTCGGCGGTCGCAGTGACCTCGGCGACCTCGGTTTCGACGGCCTCGGGCTCGGCGGGCGCGGTCTCAGCGGTCTCGGTTTCGACGGCCTCGGGCTCGGAGGTCTCGGTCTCAGCAGTCTCGGTTTCGGCAGCTTCGGGCTCGGCGGGCGCGGCCTCGAAGTCCATCAGCGAGTCGTCGTAGACCAGTTCCGCCACCGGCACCGACGAGGTCACCTCGACCTCGATCTCGGAGTGCGCGCCGCAGCCGTACTCGATGTCGACGACGTGGCCGTCCGCCGGGGAGATGTCGTTGGTGCACGCGCCGAAGGCCGCGCTGAGCGACCCCGCGAGCGAAACGAAGAACCCGCAGCTCCCGCAGACGTCCGGCGCGCTGCGCGCCATGTCCGAACGCGGGCCGAATTCGCCGCTGTGCCAGCGAGCGGCGGCGTCGAGCCTGCCGTGCCGGGACAGCACGTGGACCCGGCCGAGACCGGTCTCCTTGGCGACCGCTTCGACCGCGGGATCGTCGGACTCCAGGTACGCCGGGGCGAGCCGCGGGTCGTCCTTCTCCACCGGGAAGATGTCGCCGACGCCGAGGTCACCCGCCTGGACGCGGCGATCCCACGGCACCCACGCCGGCGCGACGCGCGCGTCCGGGCCGGGGATGAGCACGACTTCGCTGACCGTGATCGGCTCGTCCTCGCCCGCGAGCGCGACGGTCACCGACCAGCGCCAGCCGCGATACCCCGTCACGGTGGCCTCGAAGAGGTGACTCGCGGAAACCGCGTCCTCTGAGTCCACGCCGACGTGCGCGCCGACCTGTTCGGCACCGGCGTCCTCCAGCACCGCCGCGCGGGCCAGATCGACCGCCTCGGCGAGTTTGCGCTGGATAGAGCCGTCGTCCAGGGTCAACAGCAGGGTCATGCCCCCATTCTGCCGCACGCGATATCGCGGTCCGTGTCAGGCTGTCCGCGTGCGCACGCTGATGACCGCCTCGCTCCTCCTCGCCGCCGTCCTCGGTGGCTGCGCCGCCGCGCCGGTGAGCGACGCGGCCCCGCCCGCGCCGGAGAAACTCAAGGTGCAAGTGCTCTCGACACTCCCCCACGACCCTGCCGCCTTCACCCAGGGGCTCGAGTTCTCCGGCGAGACGCTGTACGAGGGGACCGGCCTGGTCGGGAAGTCTTCGATGCGGGCCGGGCCCGCGGGCGCGGCGCCGTCGGTCCGGCAGGAGCTGCCGGGGCTCTTCGGCGAGGGCATCACCGTGCTCGGGCCGACGGCCTGGCAGATCACCTGGCAGGACGGCGTCGCGATCGAACGCGACGCCAAGACCCTGGCTGAACGCAGGCGCGTGCCCTACACCGGCGAAGGCTGGGGCCTGTGCCACCGGGAGGGCACCGGGCAGCTGGTGATGAGC
Source organism: Amycolatopsis alba DSM 44262 (assembly GCF_000384215.1). Taxonomy (NCBI): domain Bacteria; kingdom Bacillati; phylum Actinomycetota; class Actinomycetes; order Pseudonocardiales; family Pseudonocardiaceae; genus Amycolatopsis; species Amycolatopsis alba. Next base: position 2,863,985 of record NZ_KB913032.1, read on the forward strand.
GACGGCTCGGCGAAGCTGACCTTCCGCGACCCCGTGTCCTTCGCGCCGACGGGCAGCGTCGACGTCGGGCGCGACCAGCTGAACGAACTGGAGTGCGTCGGGGACTCGGTGTACGCGAACGTCTGGCAGACCGACCGGATCCTGCGGATCGACGCCGCGTCCGGGCGGGTCACCGGCGAGATCGACGCTTCGGGGCTTCTCACTCCCGAGGAACGGGGTTCCGCCGACGTCCTCAACGGCATCGCGGCGGTGCCGGGGACCGGCGAATTCCTGATCACCGGCAAGCTCTGGCCCAAGATGTTCCGGGTGAAGTTCGTCGCGAATTAGGCCAAAACAGCGAAGCTTTGCTTCTCCTTTGAGGGTGGCGGCGGGGGCATGGATGGAGAAAGCAGTGGTGAGCGCGCGAAGCGGGGCCCGCGTAAGGCAGGATTGACTGGTGGGAATCTTCGGCTCGAACTCTGGACCCGACGGCACGCGTTCCGGCCGATCGGGCAAGGAGCGCGGCCGCAAGAGCAAGCGGAAGTGGACGCCGGAGCCCGGCGCCGCCCAGGCACGCGGCTGGTCCGCGCCGCCGCCGACCAGGGTCGACCAGCAGCCGGTGCCCCCGCGCGCGGCCCGTCCCCAGCCCCAGCCTCAACCCCAGTACCAGCCGCATCCGGCCGGGCCGACCGCCGACGAGGCGCGCACCGGCGCGATCCCGATGGGCCACCACCAGCCCCCGCCGCCGCCCCGGCCACCGCAAACGCCTCCTCGTGGCGCGCGGCCGTACCCGGATCCTTCGCAGCGGCAGACCGAGCCAGTCCGGCGTCGTCCGGGCGGGTTCTACGACGACCAGCCGCCCGGCAGCGGCGAGTACGAGCACTACGACACCGGCGGCTACGCGGGCGAACCGCGTGAAGTGCCCGAGCCCGAGCACGAGAATCCGACGACCGCGGTCCCGCCGCGGGCGGGCTCCCTGCCGAAGATGCCGAAGAAGATCACGGTCACCCGTGTCGCGGCGATGCGCAGCCGTCAGCTCACCGGGCAGGCCGTCGGCGCGTTCCAGCGCGCGACGAAGGCGGACGGAGCCGACAAATCGGGCCTGACTTCGCTGACGTACGCGGTGATGCTGAACTACGCCAGCGACGCCGCGATGGCGATCGCGCTGGCCAACACGCTGTTCTTCGCCGCCACCAGCGGGGAGAGCAAGGGCAAGGTCGCGCTCTACCTGCTCATCACGATCGCCCCGTTCGCGCTGGTCGCGCCGGTGATCGGCCCGGCGCTGGACAAGATCCAGCGCGGCCGCAGGCTCGCGATGTGCGTGTCCTCGGCGGGGCAGGCGCTGATGGCCGTCGTGATGGCGCTGCACTTCGACGACTGGCTCCTGTACCCGGCGGCGCTGGGCATGATGGTGCTGTCGAAGTCGTTCACCGTGCTCAAATCGGCGGTGACCCCGCGCGTGCTGCCGCCCGAGATCACCCTTTCGAAGACGAACGCCCGGCTCACCGTGTTCGGCCTGGTCGCGGCCGGCGCGTTCGGCGCGCTGGCGAGCGGGTTCAACGCGCTGTGGGGTTCGCAGGGCGCGCTGTGGTTCACCATGGTGATCTGCGTCGCCGCGGCGGTGCAGTCGATGCGGATCCCGTCCTGGGTCGAGAAGACCGAGGGCGAGGTGCCTGCCTCGCTGTCCGCGCATCCGGAGCGCCGGGTCAAGAAACAGCGTCAGCCGATGGGACGGCATATCGTCGTCTCGCTGTGGGGCAACGGGTCCGTCCGGGTGCTGACCGGGTTCCTGATGATGTTCTCCGCGTTCGCGGTGAAGGCGCAGACCGAGGGCAGCGGGCAGAGCCCGTTCAACCAACTGCTGCTGCTCGGCATCATCGGCGCCGCGGCCGGGGCTGGCGGGTTCCTCGGGAACGCGCTGGGTTCGCGGCTGCACTTCGGCAAACCGGATCAAGTGATCTTGGCCTGCGTCGGGGCCTGCCTCGGCATGTCGGTCATCGCCACCGTGGCGGCCGGGCTGGCGACGGCGGCGATCGTCGCGCTCGTCGGCGCGACCGCGAGCGCGCTGGCGAAGATCAGCCTCGACGCCGTCATCCAGGAAGACCTGCCGGAAGAGTCGCGCGCGTCGGCGTTCGGCCGGTCGGAGACCGTGTTGCAGATGTGCTGGTGCTTCGGCGGCGCCGTCGGCCTGCTGCTGCCGCCGACGTACTGGATCGGGTTCCTGGTGCTGTCGATCCTGCTGGCCGTCGGGTTCACGCAGACGTTCATGGTCCGGCGCGGCACTTCGCTGGTCCCCGGCCTCGGCGGCGACCGGCCGCTGCGCCCGGAGCCGACCAGCGAATCGCCCATCCCGTCGGAGGCCGGTGACTCCCGGTGGCGGCCGGGCTCGTAATCTGCACCGTATGCGGCGACTTCGTATTTTGGCCCTGCTCGCGGCGGGTGGTTTCGTGGTGGCCGGTTGCTCGGCCCCCGGCCCCGAAGAGGTGACCTTCTTCGCCGACGGGAAGACGGTGAACGTCGCCCCGCTGGCGTCCTGCGACGTCAAGAGCGCCCAGTGCACCACCAGGCCCGACGCCGCGGGCAAGCTGCGCGTCCGGCCGGGGAAGCCGGTGCAGATCTCCGTGCCGAGCGGGATCGCGGAAACGCCGTGGAAGGTCACGGTGCAGTACGTGAACGCCCAGGGTGAGCCGCAGGAGCTGAAGCAGGACATCATCACGTCGCTGGACCGGTTCGCCTACACCGTGACGACGCCCCGGCCTGACGACCAGATCCTCGTCGTCGAGGTCGCGCAGGCCTCGGTGATCAGCCAGACCGGGCGTCCGGAAGACGCGGAGGCCGTCACGACGGCGATCTGGTCGCTGCAGGTCGAGTCCCCGGCCGCCTGAGCCTCACCCGCGCGCTGCCGATCAGGGATCGAGGTCCCTGGCGACGGCGCGCATGATCTCGGCGATCTGCTTGGTGTTCTTCCGGTCCGGGTAGCGGTTGCGCCGCAGATCCGGCTGCACCTTGAGCTCGAGCAGCTTGATCATGTCCTCGATGAGCCCGTGCAGCTCCTCGGCGGGACGGCGGCGCGCCTCGGCGACCGAGGGCGGCGGGTCCAGCAGCCGGACGGAGAGCGCCTGCGGGCCGCGACGGCCGTCGGCGACACCGAACTCGAGGCGCTGGCCCGCCTTGAGCCCTTCGACGCCCTGCGGCAGCGCGGCTTTACGGATGTAGACGTCGGCGCCCCCATCCTGGGTGACGAAACCGAAACCCTTCTCCGCGTCGTACCACTTGACCTTGCCGGTCGGCACTTTCCTCACCAATCCTTCGCTGTCCTGCTCACGACGAACGCGCCCAGGGGCGTACCCAGGGCGCGCGTCCCATAAGCGTATCTCGACACATGCCCTGCGGAGAAGCGGATACCGGCGGATACCCTCTGCTCCATGGAGACCGCAGTTAAGGAGGCCGCTATGGCCGTCCCCGAAAAGCCCGGCAAACCGATCCTGATGCGCGTGGGCATCGGCCTGTTCGCGCTGGGCATGCTCGCCGTCACGGCGGTGTTCGTGCTGTTCGCCGCCGGTCTGGAGAACCTGCCGGTGTGGCTGTCCGCCGCGGCGGGGGTCGTCACTCCGCTCGGGCTGGCCCTCGGCCTGATCGCCCTGGTTCGCGAAGCCCGTCGAAAGAGCTGAACCACGCGGGGAACTCGGTCAGCGAGTCGAACACCACGTCGGCCCCTTCCGCGAGCAGCTCGGCCCTGGTGCACGGGCCCGTCGTGACCCCGACCGGTACCGCGCCCGCCGCCAGCGCGCCGCGGACGTCGCCGAGGTGGTCCCCGACGTAGACACCGGCGCCGTGCTCGGTGAGCGCGGCGGCCTTCTCCGTCGACCACAGCTCCCCGACCAGGACGTCGACCTCGAGGCCGAGGGCGTCCAGGTGGAGTTTCGCGTTGGGCGCGTACTTGCCGGTGACGACGACCGTGCGCCCGCCTGCTTCGCGGACCGCGTGCAGCGCTTCGGCCGCCCCCGGCAGCGCGACCGTGACCGGCACGACGGTCTCCGGGTACATCGCGCGGAACCGCGTGACCAGCTCCGGGATGCGCTCCTCCGGCGCCCCGAAGCCGCGCAGGCTGGCGTCGAGTGGCGGGCCGAGGTTGGCCGCGAAGAACTCGCCGTCCAGCGGCAGGCCGGATTCCGCGCCGAGCGCGTTCATCACCGCGACCATGCCCGGCCGCGGATCGATCAAGGTCATGTCGAGGTCGAACCCCACGGTGATGCCCACCCCGTCACGGTAGCCGCCACCACCGACTGATTTACACGGGACAGGTACTCGTCAACTCCTTTGACATGGGCGCGATCTGTGTCAAGCTGGAAATGTGGGCGAGATCACGAGCTTCTCCGATCGGACCAAGGCCTCTCTGCGAGAGGCACTACTCGACGCCGCCACGGAACTGCTCGCCGAGCGCGGCTTCACGGCACTGCGGATGGCGGACGTCGCCGCGCGCGCCGGGGTGAGCAGGCAGACCGTCTACAACGAGTTCGGGAACAAGGCCGCGCTCGCCGAGGCCGTTGTCCTCCGGACGACTTCGGAGTTCCTGGAAGGCATCCGGCAGCGCGTCGAACACGCGCGGCACCTGCTCGACGGCATCCGCGAGGCCGTCGTCTACACGATCGAGCACGCACGGGAGAACAGGCTGGTCGCCGCCGCGCTGGGGACCGGAACCGGTGAAGACCTCCTGCCGTTGCTCACCACCAAGGGCGAACCGATCCTGACCGCGGCCACCGAGGTCGCGGCCGGGCAGTACCGCGAGTTCGAGCCGTCGCTCTCACCGGAGTCCGCCGCGCTGCTGGCGGAGACCGTCGTGCGGCTTTCCCTGTCCCATCTCGTCATGCCGACCCATTCGGCCGACGAGGCGGCGACCTCGGTCGTCGCCGTGCTGGCGCCGTCCATCCAGGCGCTGACCACCGATTCGAAGGAGCCGTCATGACCGACACGCTTTCCGAGCTGCGGACCGGTTTCTCCTCGTTGCGCAAGGGCGGGCTGAACTGGGACTCGTTCCCGCTGCGACTGTTCGTCAAGGGCAACAAGAAGTTCTGGAACCCCGCCGACATCGACTTCTCCCGTGAACGCGAGGGCTGGGAGACCCTCAACCCGGACCAGCAGCGGTCGGCGACGTATCTGGTGGCGCAGTTCATCGCGGGCGAAGAGGCGGTCACCGAAGACATCCAGCCGTTCATGCGGGCGATGTCCGCGACGGGCCGCTTCGGCGACGAGATGTACCTGACGCAGTTCTGTTTCGAAGAGGCCAAGCACACCGAGGTGTTCCGCCGCTGGATGGACGCCGTCGGGCTGACCGGGGATCTGCATCCGTATGTCGCGGAGAATCCGCACTACCGCAAGCTTTTCTACGAGGAACTGCCACAATCGCTGCGCGCGCTGGAGGAGGATCCCAGTCCGCTCAACCAGATCCGCGCGAGCGTCACCTACAACCACGTCATCGAAGGCAGTCTCGCGCTGACCGGGTACTACTCGTGGCAGCTGATCTGCACACAGCACGACATCCTGCCGGGGATGCAGGAACTGGTGCGCCGCATCGGCGACGACGAACGCCGTCACATGGCCTGGGGCACCTTCACCTGCCGCCGTCACGTCGCCGCGGACGACTCGCTGTGGGACGCGGTGCAGCAGCGGATGGGCGAACTGCTTCCCCACGCGCTCAACATGATCCAGTGGGTGCAGGACCAGTTCGACGAGGTCCCGTTCGACACCGATCCGCAGGAGATCCTCCAGTACGCGGCGGACCGGGCGCAGCGCCGCCTCGGCGCGATCGAGTCCGCGCGCGGGATGCCGGTGGAGCAGATCGACCTCGACTACTCGCCGGAGAACCTCGAAGAGACCTTCGGCGAAGAAGACGCGAAGGCGATCGCCGCGGCTGCCGCCAACACCGCGGCCTGACATGCCGTGAAGGCCTCCTTCCCTACTCTGAGGGTAGGGAAGGAGGCCTTCACGGACTTACCTGGCAGGCCAGTAGACGGCGTGCCAGCGGCCGTACTCGTTGTAGGACATACCGATGATCGTCCCGTTCGCCCCGACGCGGGTCGCGGTGCTGTAGTCGCCGCCCGGCAACGTGCCGAGGACCGTTCGCGTGCCACGGGCGTCCCACTTGGTCGCGATGTTGTTCTCCAGCCCGACGACCGTCCCGGCGCGATCGACGTCGTTGCCCATGCCGCGCGCCGTCGAAAGCACCGTCCGGGCGCCCGCCCGGTTCCACCTGGCCGGGCTGTCCGTGCCGAAGACCAGATAGCCGCCACCGGCGACCACTCCGGCGTCGTTGACCGCGTTCGCCCAGGCAGCGTCCCGCTCCGGCCAGTCGAGCCACGTCATCCGCCCGTCGCGTTCCCAGCGCACGGGTTTCTGTTCCCCGGCGGAATCGGCGGCGCTCCCGACGATCACGCCGGACTCGTTCATGTCCGTCCCGGTGCTGCCGGGATTGCCCGGCGAGAGGTCGGTGATGGCGCCGGACACGTTCCAGCGCACGACGTGGTTGCGCCCCTCGGCGTCCTGCGCCGTCCCGCCGACGGTCCGGCCGTCCTCGGTGATCCACCGCGCGTCGCTGTACCTGCCGCCCGGCAGCCCGCCGAGATCCACCACCTTGCCGTCCGGGTTCCACCGCACGGCGTGCGTCGTCCCGTCCGCCGCCGTCGCGGCGCCGACGACGACCCCGCGTTCGGTGATCGCGTTCGCGGCCGCGTAGTCCCCGCCCGCCAGGTACGGCAGCGCGGTGACCGTGTTGTCGGGCGCCCAGGCGACCGCGGCCCGATGCCAGGCGGCGTCCTTGTCCGCCCAGCCGACCGCGACGCCCCGGTCGTTGATGTCGACCGCCTTGCCCTGTTCGCCGCCGAGAGTGGGCAACGCGGTGATCCCGCCCCGCGCGTCCCATTTCGCCGGGTGGTCCTTGATCTGCGGTTCGAGCGGTGTCGACGAACCGACCATGACGCCGGCGCCGTTGATCGCGAGGACCTGGCTGAACGTGTCTCCCGGCAGGGTGCCGAGGTCGGCCGGGCCCGCCGCGGTACTCGCCTCGGCGGTCCCGGACACGATCAGCGGCAGGGCGGCCAGTGAGACTCCCAGGGCGACAACACTTCTGCTTCGCTTGAGTGACATGTCTTTCTCCCCTTCGCGGCGGTTCGGATCCACCGCGAAGGGAACACGCCCGGCAACTGTGACAGGTTGCCCCAAAGTGTCAACTCAGGACGAAAGCACGGTCAGGCGTGCTTCGCACCGGCCGCCGATTCCAGCCCGAGGATGCTGATCGACCGCTCCCGCATCTCGACCTTGCGGACCTTGCCGGTCACCGTCATCGGGAACTCCTCGACGACATGGACGTAACGCGGGATCTTGTAGCGCGCCAGCTTCCCCTCGCAGAACTCCCGCACCGCTTCGGCCGTCAGCGGCTCCACGCCCTCGCGCATGCGCACCCACACCATCAGTTCCTCGCCGTACTTCACGTCCGGGACGCCGATGACCTGCGCGTCGAGGATGTCCGGATGGGTGTAGAGGAACTCCTCGATCTCGCGCGGGTACAGGTTTTCCCCGCCGCGGATGACCATGTCCTTGATCCGGCCGGTGATGTTGACGTACCCGTCGGCGTCCATGATCGCGAGGTCGCCCGTGTGCATCCACCGCGCCGCGTCGATCGCCTCGGCCGTCTTGTCCGGCTGCTCCCAGTAGCCGAGCATCACCGAGTAGCCGCGAGTGCAGAGCTCGCCCGGCTCGCCGCGGGGCACGGTCAGCCCGGTCTCCGGGTCGACGACCTTGACCTCCAGCTGCGGCCCGACCCGCCCGACCGTCGACACCCGCCGCTCCACCGAGTCGTCCGCGCGGGTCTGCGTGGACACCGGCGAGGTCTCGGTCATGCCGTAGCAGATCGACACCTCCGCCATGCCCATCCGTTCGATGACCTGCTTCATCACCTCGACCGGGCACGGCGAGCCCGCCATGATCCCGGTGCGCAGCGAGGACAGGTCGTGCGAAGCGAAGTCCGGGTCGGCCAGTTCGGCGATGAACATCGTCGGAACGCCGTACAGGGACGTGCATTTCTCGGCCGCGACGGCTTCGAGGGTGGCCTTCGGCTCGAAGGCGGGCGCCGGGATGACCATGCACGCGCCGTGGGTCGTCGCCGCGAGATTGCCCATCACCATCCCGAAGCAGTGGTAGAAGGGCACCGGGATGCACACCTTGTCGGCTTCGGTGTAGTTGCAGAGCTCGCCGACGAAGTAGCCGTTGTTGAGGATGTTGTGGTGGCTGAGCGTGGCGCCCTTGGGGAAACCCGTGGTGCCGGAGGTGTACTGGATGTTGATCGGGTCGTCCGCGGACAGCTCGCCCTGGCGTTCGGCGAGCCGCGCCGGGTCGGCGCCGTGCCCGTTCTCCAGCAGTGACATCCACTCGGCGCTTTCGAGCAGCACGACGTGCTCCAGCGCTGGGCACTTCGGGCCCGCTTCGGCGATCATGCCCGCGTAGTCCGAGGTCTTGAACGACTCCGCGGCGACGATGAGCTTGATCCCGGCCTGGTTCAGCACGTATTCGAGTTCGTGCGAGCGGTACGCGGGGTTGATGTTGACCAGGATCGCGCCGATCTTCGCGGTGGCGTACTGGACGCAGGTCCACTCCCACCGGTTCGGCGACCAGATGCCGACGCGGTCGCCCTTGGTGATGCCGAGCTCCAGCAGGCCCAGCGCGAACGCGTTCACCTCGGCGGCGAATTCGGTGTAGGTCCAGCGCCTCCCGGCCGCGCGGTCGACGAGCGCGTCCCGGTCGCCGAAGGCCGCGACGGTGCGATCGAAGTTGTCGCCGATGGTGTCCCCCAGCAGCGGGGTGTCCGAGATTCCCGATGCGTAGCTCGGCAAGGCGGGGGCGTCGGACATGGGGACTCCTGCGTTCGGCGGTAGCGACGCGTCGAGTCTAAGAACGAGGCGTGACCGCGGCCACCCGCGAGCGGAGAGATCCCGTCACAACAGTTCCACAACATCCCCACTGACGACGGCGCGCACCATCGTCAAGGTGCTCGCCGCGGGCGAGCCGGACACCAAGCCGGCCGACCCACCCGGCGGCTGATTTCCCTCCCCCCCGGTGGCCGCCGCGGCCGCGGCGGCCACCGCTCCCCCGCTTCTCCGGAAGGCAGACCCGATGTCACGCGACATCCTCGAAGGCACGACCGATACCGGACGCCTCCGATTCGTGAGGCGTCCTAGCCGGGCCACGCTCCTGGTCGTCTTCGGCGCGAGCCTGCTCATCGCCGGCGTCACCACGCTCCTTCCGGCCGATCCGCCGATTCCGGTCACCGAGGGCGGAGGGCAGGGTGTGAGCACCCTCGACAGGGCCATCCGGACAGCGGAGGCCAAACTGGCGAAGGGCGGGCAGGATCCTCGGACCTGGGCCGAACTCGGCGCCGCCTATGTCGAGGTGTCGCGGGTCAAGACGGATCCCGCCTACTTCCCGAAGGCCGAAGAAGCGTTGCGGAAGTCCTTGGCGCAGCAACCCGACGGCAACGGGATCGCGCTGGCGGGCATGGGCGCGCTCGCCAACGCGCGACACGACTTCACCGGCGCTCGCGACTGGGGCGAGAAGGCCAGGGCCGCGCTTCCGGACAACGCCGAGATCTACGGCGTGCTCAACGACGCCTACACCCAGCTCGGGGACACCGCCGCGGCCACCGCCACACTGCAGCGGATGCTCGACCTCAAACCGGGCGTCTCCTCGTTCACCCGCGCCGCCTACGAGTTCGAAATCCACGGCCAGGTCGACGACGCACGGCACGCGCTCGATCGCGCGCTGGCGGACGCCACCGATCCCGGTGACGTCGCGTTCTGCCGCAACCTGCTCGGTGAACTCGCCTTCGACAACGGGGATCTCGAAACCGCGGAACTCCAGTTCGACGCGGGTTTGCGCGCGGCACCCCAGGAAACCTCTCTGCAGCAAGGAAAAGCCAAGGTCGCGGCGGCGCGCGGGCAGACCGGCCGGGCACTCGCGGGTTATCAGGATCTCGTGACCCGGCAGCCGAACGTGGGAAATCTGCGTGAGTACGCGCTCCTGCTGACCTCGGCGGGCGCCCCGGATTCCGCCAGGCGTCACTACGAACAGTTCGAGGAACAGCGGCGGCTCGAAGTCGCCTCCGGTGCGAACGTCGACCTCGAAGCGTCGCTGGTCGCAGCGGATCGCGGTGACGCCGGGCAAGCGCTCCGGTTCGCGCAGGCGGAGTGGGGACGCAGGCAACCCGTGTTCGTCGCGGACGCACTGGCCTGGGCGCTGCATCTCAACGGCCGCGACGCCGAAGCCCTGGCCTACGCCGACCGCGCGGCGAGCACCGGCTGGCGCAGCGCCACGTTCGCCTACCACCGCGGCATGATCCTCGCCGGGCTCGGCCGGAACGCCGAAGCCGTCAAGGCACTCGCCGATGCCCTGCGCGTCAATCCGAACTTCTCCGTGACCGACGTGCGGACGGCACGCGCCACGCTGACGAAACTGGGCGGTGCGGGATGACCGGGCGGATCCTGGGCACGCTGTTCTTCTGTGGCATCGTCACCGCGTGTTCCGGGACGGCTCCCGATCCCGGCCCCCGGTTCGACGACGAAACCGTCAACGGCGCCATGACCGAACTGACCTGCATCAAGCACCAGCCACGGCCACCTGGCCCCCGCTACACCGACGACACGCTCCGGCGCACCGACGAGACCTTCGCCCTGCTTCGCTACTACACCGCGAACGGGGCCAAGCCCTACTGTGACGGCAACGACGTCACCGACGTCGACAGGCAATGGATCGACCTCTACGTCAGGCTGGGCGCGGACGAGAAGAACATCAAGCGTCCGTGACACCTCGGGGAAAACCCGGAGGCCAGGGGGTGGCCGCGCCCGATATCGTCGAAGACATGCGCCTCTACATCGTCGACGCCTTCACCTCCGAGGCCTTCGCCGGCAACTCCGCCGGCGTGGTGCTGCTGGACTCGCCGGGCGACGCGGGCTGGATGCAGTCCGTCGCGGCCGAGCTGAGGCACGCCGAGACGGCCTTCGTCGAGGTCGGCGGCGAAGGCCCGAAGTCGCTTCGCTGGTTCACGCCGGAGACCGAGGTCGACCTGTGCGGGCACGCGACACTGGCGACCACGCACGTCCTGGGCGGCGAGCAGACCTTTACGACGAGAAGCGGCGAGTTGCGCTGCCGCGCCGAAGACGGCTGGGTGTCGATGGACTTCCCGTCGGACCCGCCCCGCGAGTCGGACGACGATCTGTCGTCGATCCTGCCGGGCGTCTCCTTCGCCTACGTCGGGCGGAGCCGCCAGAACCTGTTCGCGGTGGTGGACGACGCTTCCGTGGTCAGATCGCTCGCACCGGACCTGGCCGCGCTGCGCGCGCACTGGACCGGACGGCTGATGGTCACCGCTGGAGGCGACGTCGAAGGGATCGACTTCGTCACCCGGTTCTTCGCGCCGGGCGTCGGCATCGACGAAGACCCGGTCACCGGCTCCGCGCACTGCGTCCTCGCGCCGTACTGGGCCGCCCGCCTCGGCCGGACCGAGCTCGTCGGCGAGCAGGCTTCGGCGCGCGGTGGCATCGTGCGGGTGAATCTCGAAGGTGACCGCGTCCTGCTTTCGGGGCAGGCGGTCACCGTGGCCAGCGGGGAGTTGCACGTCTGATGCGCCTGATCCTGAACGTCATCTGGCTCGTGCTGTGCGGCCTGTGGATGGCACTCGGCTACATCGTCGCCGGCATCATCTGCTGCATCCTGATCGTCACCATCCCGTTCGGGCTGGCATCGTTCCGGATCGCGGCCTACGCGCTGTGGCCGTTCGGCCGCACCGTGGTGGACCGGCGCGACGCCGGGGCGGCGTCGACGATCGGCAACGTCATCTGGTTCATCTTCGCCGGGCTCTGGCTCGCGATCGGGCACGTGCTGACCGGGGTCGCGCTGTGCGTCACGATCATCGGGATCCCGCTGGGCGTGGCGAACTTCAAGATGATCCCGGTCTCGCTGATGCCGCTGGGCAAGGAGATCGTCGAAATCCCGTGAGGCTCAGTCTTCCGGCTCCCAGGGGAGCGGGATGATCAGGCAAGGACCGCCGACGAACAACCCGCCGTCGATGCCCAGCGCCTTCCCGCCCGCGTAGAGATACGGCCCCTCGATCTGCGCGGGGTGGATCCCGAGCTGGTCGGCGATGACGCTGTGCCCGTGCACGATCCGCTCGCCGCCGAGCCGGTCCATGAGCTGCTGCGCGACGTCGGCGCCTTCCGGGCCGCGGAAGGCGTAGCGCGTGGTCATCCGCCGCCACACGTCCCACCAGGCCTCGATGTCGCTGCCTTCGAGGATCTCGCGGCCACGCGCGTTGATCTCGTCGATGTCGTCGCCCCAGCCGAGGTATTCGAGCGTGTCCGAATGCATCAGCAGGTGGCCCGCGGCCAGTGTCAGCATCGGACGCGAGGTCAGCCATTCGATGTGCTGCGGGGTGAGCCTGTCCTGGTCTTCGAGCAGCCCGCCGTTGATCTCCCAGCTGCGGGCGAAGCTGCGCGGGCCGAAGTCGGACGGCACCTCCGTGTCGCCGAAGTGGTACATCCCGAGCAGCAGGATCTCGTGGTTGCCCAGCAGCGTCCCGCAGTGCCCGCCCGCCGTGGCGGCCTGCCGTTCCAGCCGCATCACCAGGTCGATGACGCCGACGCCGTCGGGGCCCCGGTCGACGAAGTCGCCGAGGAACCAGAGGGTCGCTTCACCGCCGGCCCAGTCGTCGTCGGAGTCGAGCAGCCCCTTCTCCCGGAGCGCCCCGGCCAGGTCGTCCCGGTGTCCGTGCACGTCACCGACCACGTAGGTCGGGGACGGAGGCTGATCGTCGCGCATCTCTGTGACGATAATCCCTCCGTCCGCCACTGCCTCGTTCAGCCTTCGCCGAACGGGTCGCCGGTCCGCCCGACGAGATCGGCGATCGAGTCGATGATCTTGGTCGGCCGGTACGGGTAGTGCTCGGCGCTCTCCCGGCTGGAGATGCCGGTCAGCACCAGGATCGTCTGCAAGCCGGCCTCGATTCCCGAGTGGACGTCGGTGTCCATCCGGTCGCCGATCATCAGCGTCGACTCCGAATGCGCGCCGAGCCGCCGCAGCGCCGAGCGCATCATCAGCGGGTTCGGCTTGCCGACGTAGTACGGCGAGCGGCCGGTCGCCTTCTCGATCAGCGCGGCGACCGAGCCGGTGGCGGGCATCGAGCCCTCCATGCTGGGGCCGGTGGCGTCGGGGTTGGTGGCGATGAACTTCGCGCCGCCCTCGATCAGCCTGATCGCGCGGGTTATCGCGCTGAAGCTGTACGTGCGCGTCTCGCCGAGGACGACGTAGTCCGGGTCGCGTTCGGTCAGCACGTAGCCGACCTCGTGCAGCGCCGTGGTGAGCCCGGCCTCGCCGATCACGAACGCCGAGCCGTTCGGCCGCTGCGACGCGAGGAACTTCGCGGTCGCCAGCGCGGAGGTCCAGATGGCCTCCTCGGGGATGTCGAGACCGGTCCGTTCGAGCCTCGCCCGCAGGTCACGCGGGGTGTAGATCGAGTTGTTGGTCAGCACCAGGAAGCCGATGTCGTTGGCGCGCAGTTCCTTGAGGAACTCGTCCGCGCCGGGCACGAGGTGCTCCTCCTGCACCAGTACGCCATCCATGTCGCTGAGGTATGTCCAACGGCGCTCGTTCATACCTCTCACCCTAATGTTCCGCGACGGCGTGAACAGCCACAGAGGCCGCCTTGACCGAAAGATTGACCGGTGTCCCTGGTTCGAGCGCCAGTTCGGCGACCGCGGCAGGGGTCAGGTCGGCGGCGAGTCCCGCCGCCCAGTCGTCGCCGCGGGACCGGACGCGGATCACCGGTCCGTGTGGTTCGAGCGCGTCGACGATTCCCTCGACGGTGTTACGCGGGCTGCCCCGGTGCTCGCCGTCCTTCAGGTAGACGGCGACAGCGCTGGGCGCGAAGACGGCCACAGCCGCTTCGCCATCGACGACGTCCTCCGCCCGGATCCCGGCCAAGTGCCCTCCTGACGTGCGCAAACCGTTGTCGACGGCTATGCCGGGCACCAGGTTCAGCCCGGCGATCCGCGCGGTGAACGCCGTGCGCGGCGCGGAGAGGACCTTCCGGGTTTCGCCGCGTTCGACGATCCGGCCGCCGTCGAGGACGGCGACGTGATCGGCGAGCGCCAGCGCGTCGAGCGGGTCGTGGGTGACCAGCACGGTCGGCGGTCCGGACCGCAGCACCCGCCGGAGCAGGCCGCGGATGGCGGGCGCCGCGTCGACGTCGAGGGCGGCGAAGGGCTCGTCGAGCAGCAGCAGTCCCGGCTCGGCCGCCAGCGCCCGCGCGATCGCGACCCGCTGCGCCTGCCCGCCGGAGAGCTGCGCGGGCCGTCGTCCGGCCAGTTCGAGCGCGTCCACTTCGGTCAGCCACTCCCGCGCACGCCGCTTCGCCTCGGCACGCCCGGCGCCGGTCGAGCGGGGCGCGAAGGCGACGTTGTCCACAGCGGACAGATGCGGGAAGAGCAGGGCGTCCTGGGAAAGCAGGCCGATGCCGCGCGCGTGCGGCGGCAGGCCCGCCAGCGCGCGGCCGTCCAGGGTGATCCGCGCCCGGTCGGGCCACAGCAGACCCGCCAGGCAACCGAGCACACTGGACTTGCCCGAACCGTTCGGCCCGAGCAGGGCGAGCACACCGCCGTCGGGGACCTCGAACTCGACGTCCAGTTCGAACTCGCCGCGCCGGAGGGCGATCTCCGCCGAAAGGGTCATGACCGGACCCCTTCGAGCGCTCGCGGCCGGGCGAGCGCGATCACCGCGACGGCGACCAGGATGAGCAGCAACGCGAGCGCCACGGCGCTGTCGACGTCGACCTCCGCCTGGGTGTAGACCTCCAGCGGCAGCGTCCGGGTGACCCCCTCCAGGCTGCCGGCGAAGGTGATCGTCGCGCCGAACTCGCCCAGCGCCCGCGCGAAGCTCAGCACGATGCCCGAACCGAGCGCGGGCAGCAGCAGCGGCAGCGTGACCCGGCGGAACACCGTCCACGGTTTGGCGCCCAGCGTCGACGCGACCCGTTCGTACCGGTCACCGGCACCCCTGAGGGCTCCTTCGAGGCTGACCACGAGGAACGGCATCGCGACGAACGTCTGCGCGATGACCACGGCGGCCGTGGTGAACGGCACCTGCTCACCGGTCAGGGCGGTCACCAGGACGCCGAGGAAACCCTTGCGGCCCAGCAGGTACAGCAGCGCCAGGCCGCCGACCACCGGCGGCAGCACCAGCGGCAGCAGCACCACCGCGCGCAGCACCCGGACGCCGCGCGCCCCCGAACGCGCGAGCACCACGGCGAGCGGGACACCGAACAGCACACAGGCCACAGTGGACAGTCCGGCCGTGACCAGCGAGAGCTTGAGCGCGTTCAGCGAGGACGCCGAGGTGATGAGACTCGGGAAGCGGCTCAGGTCCGAACGCACCAGCAGGCCGACGACCGGCAGCACCACCAGCGCCAGCGCGCAGATCGCCGGCGGCCAGAGAATCCAGGGGACGCCCGAGTCACGGCGCGCCAAAACCGACCTTCGCCAGTTCCTTCTTGCCCTCGGCGCTGAGGATGAAGTCGGTGAACTGCTTCGCCAGAGCCGCCTGCGGAGCGTCCTTCACCACCGCTATCGGGTAGTTGTTGATCGCGCCCGTGGACTCGGGGAAGTCCACTTTGTCCACCTTCGCGGCCGCCGACGTCGCGTCGGTGACGTAGACGAGCCCGGCGTCGGCGTCGCCTGACTGCACCTTCGCGAGCACTGACTTGACGTCCTGCTCCTCGCTCGCGGGCTTCAGCGTGACCCCGGACGACTGCTGGACCTTCTTCGCCGCCGACCCGCACGGCACCTGCGGCGCGCAGACGACCACGGTCAGCCCGTCCTTCGCGAGATCCGCCAGCCCCTTGACGCCCTTGGGGTTGCCCTTGCCGACGGCGATGGCGAGCCGGTTGGTGGCGAACACCGACGGCTGCCCGTCGATCACCGCGCCCTTGGTGGCCTTGTCCATATTGGCCTGGTCCGCGGAGGCGAAGACGTCCGCCTTCGCGCCCTGGGTCAGCTTCTGGACCAGCGCCGAGGAGCCCTCGAAGCTGAACTTCACGGTCACCCCGGAGTTCTGTGCCTCGAACTGCTTGCCCAGCGCCCCGAAGGACTCGGTCAGCGACGCCGCCGCGAACACGGTCAGCGTCCTGGCCTCGGCCTGCGCGGTGACGGGCTGCTCGGAACCACAGGCCGTCGCGGCCAGTGCCAGCGCGAACAGAGCGGGGACGAGTCTCCTCATCGGCTTCCTTCCGGGGTTTCGATCACGACGGTGGTCGCCTTGACGACGGCGACCGCGAGCACCCCTGGCCGCAGCCCGAGTTCGCGGACGGCTTCGGCGCTCATCAGGGAGACCACGCGATGCGGGCCGCATTGCAGTTCGACCTGTGCCATCACCTTGTCCGTGATGACTTCGGTGACGAGGCCGACGAACCGGTTGCGCGCGGAGCGGCCGACGTTCGAAGGGTCCTCGGGCTGCTCGGCCTGCGCCTTGGCGAACGCAGCGAGTTCGGCGCCGTCCACGACCTTGCGGCCCGCCGAGTCGTCGAACGCGGTCAACTGGCCCGCGCGCACCCAGCGGCGGACGGTGTCGTCGCTGACGCCGAGCAGACGAGCGGCTTCAGACAACCGGAATTGCGGCATGACCGGAAGGTTACTTCCGCAGATGCGGAAAAGCTACGGACGTGAGGAATTGCCGGGCAGTTCGTCGCGAAGGCCGTCGAGCACCGCGCTCTGGAAACGTTCGAGCACTTTCCGTTCCGCCGGAGAGAACTCCTCAAGGACCGTCTTCATGGTCGTGTGCGCGGATTCGAAGAGCGGCGCGCGGCGCTCCATGGCGCCGGGAACGACCTCTATCAGGACTTTCCGGCGATCGACGGTGTCACGGACGCGGCGGGCGAGCCCCGCCTTCTCGAGCCTGTCCATGACGCCGGTCACAGCACCCGTCGACAGGCCGGTCAGTTCGGCGATCCTGCCCGCTGTCAACGGTCCTGGCGCCTGTCCGGCGAGTTCGAGCACCTTGTGATCGGTGGCCGAGAGCCCCAGCCGCTCGGCGATCCTGGCGTGCCGGAGCACGGTCAGCGTGCTGCTTTCCCCGGCGAGGTCGGCGAACCGGGCCAATTCCTCCGCCGAAAGCGGATATTTCACCATCCGGAAACCCTTCGGGAAGAAACCGATTCGCTGGGAATAGAGATTCTAGACAGTCGGCTTTCACCCGCTTCGGGGTTAGTCTGGGGACAATGACAGCAGTCGATCTCGGGTTTCCCCGTGTCCCCGGTACACGAGGTCCCTCAAGCGTGCCCAGGCCGGACAACCCCGCTCTGATCGACACCTTCGGCCGGGTGGCGACCGACCTGCGGGTGTCGCTCACCGACAAGTGCAATCTGCGCTGTACCTACTGCATGCCCGCCGAAGGCCTCGAATGGATGCCGAGCGCGGACGTGCTGACCGACGACGAACTCGTGCTCCTGCTCCGGATCGCCGTCGAACGGCTCGGCGTCACCGACATCCGGCTCACCGGCGGCGAACCGCTGCTGCGCCAGGGGCTGGAGAAGATCGTCGAACGGATCGCGGCGCTCGAACCGCGGCCGCGGCTTTCCATGACCACCAACGGGATCGGGCTCGCGAAGCGCGCGAAGCCGCTCGCCGACGCCGGGCTGGACAGGATCAACGTCTCGCTGGACACCGTCGACCGCGCGCTGTTCGAGACGATCACGCGGCGCGACAGGCTGTCGCACGTGCTGGCGGGCATGGCCGCCGCGCGCGAGGCCGGGCTGGACCCGGTGAAGGTCAACGCGGTGCTGATGCGCGGGCTGAACGAGAACCAGGCCGTGCCGCTGCTGAAGTTCTGTCTCGCCGAGGGCTACCACCTGCGGTTCATCGAGCAGATGCCGCTGGACGCGCAGCACGGCTGGAACCGGCGCGACATGATCACCGCCGAGGAGATCCTCGGCATGCTCGGCGAGGAGTTCTCGCTGTCGCCGTTCCCCGCCGCGCGTGGCGGGGCGCCCGCCGAACGCTGGCTGGTCGACGGCGGCCCCGGCGACGTCGGTGTGATCGCGTCGGTGACGCGGCCGTTCTGCGGCGCCTGCGAGCGGACGAGGCTGACCGCGGACGGCGCGGTGCGCTCCTGCCTGTTCAGCAACGACGAGACCGACCTGCGCGCCCTCGTGCGCGCGGGCGCGCGCGAAGAAGAGGTGGCGGACGCGTGGCGGGCGACCATGTGGGGCAAGCTCGCCGGGCACGAGATCAACGAGGCCGGCTTCGCGCAGCCGATCCGGCCCATGAGCGCGATCGGCGGCTGACATGGTGACCATCGTGGTGCGGTACTTCGCCTCGGCCCGTGCGGCCGTGGGCTTCGACGAGGAGAAGGTGACCCTGCCGGACGGCGCCCGCGTCGCCGACGCCGTCGCCCGCCTGCGCGAACTCCACCCGGAGAAGCTGGCGAAGCTGCTCGACGCCGTCTCCTATCTCTTGGACGGCGTCGCGGTGCGGGATCTCACGCGGCCACTGACCGACGCGGCCGAACTGGACGTCCTGCCCCCGTTCGCCGGCGGCTGACCTGCGCGAACGGCGAAAGTGAGAGCAAAGGTCCCTTGCTCGCCGTTTCGAGTTCACCGGCCTGACGCCGAAGCAGCCGAGGATGCGCCAGTGATCAATCCCCGCCGTATCCTCGCCGCACTGCTCGCGGCGGTCGCCGCCACGAGCCTGGCGACAGTCCCCGCCTCCGCCCACGAACGTGGCGTCCGGCCGTTGCCGCAGGCGCACAGCCACAACGACTACGAGCACACGCGTCCGCTGCAGGACGCGCTCGATCAGGGCTTCACCAGTGTCGAGGCCGACATCTACCTGGTGGACGGGCAGCTGCTGGTCGCGCACGACCTGGCGGACACCCGCCCGGACCGCACCCTGGAGTCGCTCTACCTGGAGCCGCTGCGCAAGCGCGTCCTGGCCAACCACGGCGGCGTCTACCGGCAGCGCGCGGAGTTCCAGCTGCTGATCGACGTCAAGGGGGACGCGAACAGCACGTACGCGGCCCTGGAGAAGCGGCTGTACAACCCGCGCTACTCCTTCCTCTTCTCTCTGTACGCGTTCGGGCACGTCCAGAAGCGGGCCGTGACGGCGGTGATCTCCGGCGGGCGCCCCAAGGATGTGATGCTCGGGCAGAAGTTCCGGCTCGCCTTCTACGACGGCCGCGTCGCGGACGAGAACGATCTCGGCATCGGCTCGGACCCACGGGTGACCCCGCTGGTCTCCGATTCCTGGACCGAGCTGTTCACCTGGACCGGCGCCGGTGAATTCCCGGCAGCCGAGCGCGCGAAGCTGCGAGAAATCGTCAAGCGGGCGCACGCGGCGGGTCAGCGGGTCCGTTTCTGGGCGACACCGGATGCGCCTGGACCTGCGCGGGAAGCTCTCTGGAAGGTACTGGCCGCCGCCGGGGTCGACCACCTGAATACGGATGACCTGTCAGGGCTGGCGAACTTCTTGAGGGCTCGCTAAAGTGCGCGGCCCATTCGCGCGCGAAGGCGCACGAATGGGCCAGTCATCCCTTAATCCACGTGATGCAAGCCTCACGATCCGTGAATTATCTCGGCCAGGAAACGGTCCGGTAACGGCGCGCTGACCTGCACAAACACCCGAATCGCCACAGGTTGCGTGCTGTTACTGTGACGTAGGTCACAGCTCGAATAATTTCCGCTCGGGCCGTTCGTTACGTACCGTCGCTTTTCGGTTGGCCCCGACCGACCACGCAACACCGGGAACCCGTAGCGCCGAGCCCTGTCCAACGGATTCCCGGACCCAACCCCGAGCGAAAGCATTTCCGGACAGGGACGAGGGGACAGAGCCGACGCGTCGTGCGTCAGGCGAAGTCAGCCGGCCTGAAACGGTCGGCCAGACCCACGGGTCTTTCCCTCAGCACAGGCTCGTAGGCGCAGGGAGCGAGATTTACTCACATGTCGTACCGAGGCAAGCACCGCAAGATGTCCGCCGCCACCCGTCACATCGCCCGCGTCGCCATCGCGGGTGTCGCGGTCGGCGCTCCCCTCGCGATCGCCGCGACCCCCGCGTCGGCGACCAACTGGGACGCCATCGCGCAGTGCGAGAGCAGCGGCAACTGGAGCACCAACACCGGTAACGGCTACTACGGTGGTCTGCAGTTCTCGCAGAGCACCTGGCGCGCCTACGGTGGCACCGGCAGTGCGCACGGCGCTTCCCGCGAGCAGCAGATCGCCGTCGCCGAGCGGGTCCTGCAGGGCCAGGGCATCGGCGCGTGGCCGCACTGTGGCAAGAAGGGCGGCTCCGCCAGCCCCGCCAAGGCCAAGTCGACCGCCCCGAAGGCCACCAAGAAGGTGACCCCGAAGAAGTCGACCGCCCCGGTCGCCAAGCAGCAGGCCCCGGTCCAGGCGCCGGCCGCCAACGTCGCGAACTCCAACCCGGCGGGTGACTACACCGTCGTGGCAGGCGACACGCTGTCCAAGATCGCTTCCAAGTTCAACGTCCAGGGTGGCTTCCAGAAGCTGCAGGACCTGAACAAGGAATTCGTGCCGAACGCCGACTTCATCGTCGTCGGCCAGAAGCTCGCCACCAAGTGAGCTCTTGAGCACCAGTAAGTCGTGATGCCCGCGGGATTCCCCGCGAGGCCACGTCACGGCTGACAAGGCCCCACCGCGACATTCCCCCGGCGGTGGGGCTTTGTCGTGTTCGCGTGTCGTCCGTCCAGTCACCCGTGTCGTCCGTCGGATCACGCGCGCCGTCCGGCCGGCCACCCGTAACGGCCCAGCTCGGCACAAGGTGGTCGTGAGTGGCGGCGGTGTTGCGAAAGCCACTTTCGCAACGTTGAAGGTTGTGAAAGCCACTTTCGCAACATCCGAAGCCGGTACGCCAGCGAATCGCCACTCACGACCCCGAAGCGCTCCGCGGGCGGCTAAGGCGAGTTGACCCACTCGTCGCTGCCGTCGGTGAAGTGCTGATGCTTCCACACCGGCAGCCGCGCCTTGACCTCGTCGACCAGCTCCGAGCAGGCGGCGAACGCCTGGCCCCGGTGCTCGGCCGCGACGGCGCACGCCAGCGCGACATCCCCGATGACCAGCGCGCCCAGCCGGTGACTGACGGCGACCGCGCGCACGCCGGTCCACTTGCCCGACAGATCCGCGACGACCTCCGCCAGCACCTCCGAAGCGCTGGGGTGCCCTTCGTAGGCGAGCCGTTCCACCGACCGGCCGCCGTCGTGGTCCCGGACGACCCCGCCGAAGGTGACGACGGCGCCCGCGGCCGCGTCGTCCACCAGCCGGGCGTGCTCCTCGACCGAAAGCGGCTCGTCGACCACCGCGGTCCGTGCGACCCGAACGCTCACTGCTGTGCCTCCCGTGGGTGGTCGCCGCCCGCCAGCTGGTCGACGGCGTGGTCGAGGATCCCGTCCAGTACGCCCAGGCCGTCCTTCACGCCGCCGCGTGAACCGGGCAGGTTCACCACCAGGGTCCGTCCGGCGACGCCGGCGATCCCGCGCG
Organism: Amycolatopsis alba DSM 44262; assembly: GCF_000384215.1. Taxonomy (NCBI): domain Bacteria; kingdom Bacillati; phylum Actinomycetota; class Actinomycetes; order Pseudonocardiales; family Pseudonocardiaceae; genus Amycolatopsis; species Amycolatopsis alba. The sequence goes on from NZ_KB913032.1 coordinate 2,885,541, forward strand.
AGAGCACGGCCGTGGGCACCTTGGGGAGTCCGGCGGCCCGGATCGCGTCCGCGACGCCGGGGAGTTCGTAGTCGAGGACGGCGCGGGTGACGTCCGGGGTGCGGTCCGTCGGCGAGATGCCGGTGCCGCCGGTCGTCACGATCACCTGGACCTCGGCTGCGACGGCGTCCCGCAGGGCCTCGCCGACCGGTTCCCCGTCCTCGACGACCACGGGTTCCGGCACGTCCCAGCCCCGTGCGGTGAGCCAGGCCGTGATGACCGGACCGGTCGTGTCCTCGTAGACGCCTTTCGCGGCGCGGTTCGACGCCACGATCACCCTCGCGACCCGGTTCACGGCCGCTCCCAGGTCCCGGTCTTGCCGCCGTCCTTGCGGATCAGGCGGACGTCGTCGAGGGTCGCCGCCGGATCGACGGCCTTGATCATGTCGTGCAGGGTCAGCCCGGCGACGGCGACGGCGGTCAGCGCCTCCATCTCGACACCGGTCCGGTCTTCGGTCTTCGCGGTCGCGGTGATGTGCACGGCGGTCTCGTCGAGGGCGAACTCGACCTTGACCCCGGACAGCGCGATCTGGTGGCAGAGCGGAATCAGCTCGGGCACCTTCTTCGCGCCCATGATGCCCGCGATCCTGGCGGTCGCGAGGGCGTCGCCCTTGGGGAGCCCGTCCGTGGCCAGCAGGCCGAGCACCTCGGCCGTGGTGTGCACGGTGCCGCCCGCCAGCGCGGTGCGGGCGGTGGGCGTCTTGCCGGAAACGTCGACCATACGGGCGGCGCCCGTATGGTCGACGTGGCTGAGTTCACTCACGCCAGCAGGCTAGTCCTCAGAAGACTCGCTGCTTCGAGCGAACCTCGTCGAGCGCCTTCTCGCGATCCTGGCGCTGCTCCGATGTCATCGAACCGAAGTACCCGCCGTTGTCCGCGGCGCAGGCCGTGTCGTGCGCGGGACGCTTTCCTTCCACGAGGAACCGGTTGACGGCGTTGTTGCCGCAAGCGTTCTCCGAGCTCAGCCAGACCCCGTGCCCGCCGTCGTCGACCGTCACCATCCGCGTCCGGTCGCCGAGCGCGCGCCTCATTTCCTTGGCCCCACCGAGCGGCGTCGCCGGGTCACGCAGGTTCTGCACCATCAAGATGTTCGACGGACCCCGGTCGCCGATCCGCACCTGCGGCTCGATCGGCTTGGACGGCCAGTAGGCACAGGCCCAGATGTTCGCCGCGGCGGCGCCGAACATCGGATACCTCACCCGGTCCTTCTCGACGTTGCGCTGGTAGGTCTCGACCTTCTCCGGCCAGTTCACGTCGTTGCACACCACGTGCAGCTGCGCGGCGAGGACTTGCGCTATGTCGATCTGCGCTTCCTGCGCGGTCTGCTTCATGACGCCTTCGCCGTCGAGCGCCTGCCACTGCTGCGCCAGGACCGGGAACGACCTGGTCGAGTACAGGTAACCGAACGTGCCCGCGCGGAAGGCCGCGCCGTTCACACCCGGAACGGCGCCGGTGTCGAGTTTGGCCGCGAGTTCGTAGAACTTCGCCGTCACCTGCTGCGGGGTCCGGCCCAGGCCGTAGCTCGCGTGCCGCGCCGCCGCCCACTTCGCGAAGTCCGGGAAGCGGTCCTGGAAGCCCTCCGCGAGCCGGCGCGATCCTGTCGGGTCGAGCCCGCCCGGTCCGGTCACGCTGTCGAGCACGACGCGATCGGTGTTCTGCGGGAACAGCGTCGAGTACACGGCGCCGAGGTAGCTGCCGTACGAGACGCCGTAGTACGAGAGCTTCTTCTCCCCCAGGGCCTCGCGGATGCGGTCCATGTCGCGGGCCGTGTTGGCCGTGGTGATGTACGGGAGGTTCGCGGCTGTCTTCGACTCACCGCACTGCTTAGCGACGGCCGCCACGGTCTTCGCCCGTTCCGCCACCGCCGCGGCGTCACGCGCGTACGGCGGGACGTTGCTGACCGCCTGCTCCGGTTTGAGGTCGCAGGTGACCGGCGTGCTGCGGGCGATCCCACGCGGGTCGAACCCGATGACGTCGTACGCGTCGAGCACGCTCGACGGCATGCCCGCGGCCCGGAGGCCGGCGGGCACGGACAGTCCGGGACCGCCGGGGCCGCCGGGGTTCGTCAGCATGATGCCGCGCCGCTTCGCCGGTTTGGTGCTGGCGAGTTTCGAAACGGCGATGTCGATGGTCTTCCCGTCCGGGTTCCGGTAGTCGAGCGGGACCTTCAAGGTGGCGCACGTCAGCCCTGGCGCGGCCACGTCCCCCGGACACGGCCCCCACTGGACGGACGAAGCCGCGGCGGACGCCGTCGCCGGTACGAGTACCGCCAAGGTGGCCGCCGCGGCCGTGAGTGTCCCGATCCTGCTCAGGACAGAGCGATTCATCCCCAACCCCTGTTCATGATCGACTTCCTGGTCGGAATCGAGCCTAGGAGGGGGCGTGTGCGGAGTCGTCACCCTGGAGTCGGCCACCGGGTCGGCCTCAGTGATGACGACCGCGGCCGAACGGAGCAAGGGACCTTTGCTATCGCGTCCTACTGCTTGGCCGCTTTCGCGGCCTTCTTCACGGCGTCGGCCACGGCCGGGGCGACGGCGCTGTCGAAGACGCTCGGCACGATGAACGAGGCGTTCAGTTTGCCGTTGTCCACGACGTCGGCGATGGCGTCGGCGGCCGCGAGCAGCATCGAGTCGTCGATGTGGTGCGCCTGCGCGTCGAGCAGACCACGGAAGACGCCGGGGAACGCGAGCACGTTGTTGATCTGGTTCGGGAAGTCGCTGCGGCCGGTGGCGACCACGGCGGCGTGCTTTCCCGCTTCGAGGGGGTCGATCTCCGGGTCCGGGTTGGCCAGCGCGAACACGACGGCGTCGGACTTCATGGTCGCGACCTGCTCGGCCCCGAACAGGTTCGGCGCGGAGACCCCGATGAACACGTCGGCGCCGACGAGCGCCTCGTGCAGCGTGCCCGCCTGCTGCTCTTTGTTGGTGTGCTCGGCGATCCAGGTCAGGTTGTCGTCGAGGTTGCCGCGAGCGGAGTGCACGATGCCATCGATGTCGGCGGCCACGATGTCGCCGGGGTTCTTGCGCAGCAGCAGGCGGATGATCGCCGAACCCGCCGCGCCGACGCCGCTGACGACGATCTTGCAGTCTTCGATGTTCTTCCCGACCACGCGCAGGGCGTTGCGCAGCGCGGCGACCACGACGATCGCGGTGCCGTGCTGGTCGTCGTGGAACACCGGGATGTCGAGCTGCTCACGCAGGCGCTTCTCGATCTCGAAGCAGCGCGGCGCGGCGATGTCCTCGAGGTTGATGCCCGCGTAGACCGGCGCGAGCGCCTTCGCGATCATGATGATCTCTTCGGTGTCCTGGGTGTCCAGGCAGACCGGCCACGCGTCGACGTCGGCGAACTTCTTGAACAGCGCCGCCTTGCCCTCCATCACCGGGAGCGCGGCGGCCGGGCCGATGTTGCCCAGCCCCAGTACCGCGGAACCGTCGGTGAGCACCGCGACGGTATTGCGCTTGATGGTCAGGCGGCGCGCGTCCTCGGGGTTCGCCGCGATCGCCTGGCAGACGCGGGCGACACCCGGCGTGTACGCGCGGGAGAGGTCGTCACGGTTGCGGAGCGCGACCTTGGGGCTGACCTCGATCTTGCCGCCGAGGTGGATCAGGAACGTCCGGTCGGAGACCTTGCGGACGCGGACGCCCGGCAGCGAGTCCAGGGTCTGCGTGATGTCCTGCGCGTGGTTCTCCGACAGGGCGTTGGCGCTGATGTCGACGACGATCGAGTCGGGGTGCGACTCGACGACGTCGAACGCGGTCAGCACGCCGCCGACCCGGCCGACGGCGGTGGTCAGGTCACCCGCCGCGGTGGACGACGCGGGGGCCTCCACCCGGACGGTGATCGAATATCCGGGACCGGGAACCGGCATGGCACTACCCCCGCTGAGGAACGCTCGAATAGGTCGATCGAAAACCTACTCCCGTGACGACCGCCACGAACCCTCGCAGGGGGTAACTGACCAGTAGCTTGCGCGCTGACAAAAACCCGCTGAAGGGGCAGGCCGAACCTGCCTCACCCCTCCGAAGAGGGCGCCCCTTCATCGGATTTCCGTGGGCCTTCGGCCCGAAAGAGGCGCGCGCGAGGGCCTGTTCGGGCGCGGAGCGCCCTCGGCAGGCCAGGCCAGTAGCTTTCTACCGGTTGATCTCGGTCTGGGGGTGCACGTAGGGCACCGCCTCGAGCGGGAAGGTCACGTCGCCGAACGGGGACAGTGCGCCCTGCCGATCCGATGCGAGCTCGGTGACGGGGTGCTCCCCGTCTTCACCGGGCCACGTCGGGTCGATCCCCGCGCGCTTCTTGTTCTCGCCCTTCGCCACAACGTCCTCCCGAGCATGGTCAAGCCGTTCTCAGGTGACAGTCTGCCCGAACGCGGCTGCCGGGCCACCACCCGCCCGGTATCCTGGTCTTCTATGCCCGCACCCTCCCTGGCGGACTGGCTGCGCCAGGAGTCCGACGACGCCCTCGCCGCGCTGCTGCGCACGCGTCGCGACCTGTCCACGCCACCCCCGTCCGACACCATCGTGCTCGCCACCCGAGCCGGCACGCCGGGCTCCGTCGCGCGCGCCTGCGAAGACCTCGACACCTTCACACTCGCCGTGCTCGACGCCCTGCTGCTCGCCGGCGCGGACACCGAACCGGTCGCCGCGGCCGAGGCCGCACGGCTCGTGGGCACCGGGATCGGCGAGCCGCTGGCGCTGCTGCGGACCAGGGCACTCGTCTGGGGTGAGGACGACGCGCTGCGCGTCCCGCCTTCGGCCCGCGACGCGCTCGGCCCCTTCCCCGCCGGACTGGGATCGTCTTCGCCCTCCCTCACCGGGACGGACATCGACGCCGCGCTCGCGGAGGTCGGCGAGGACGAGCGTGCGCTGCTGACGACACTGGCCGCCGGGCCGCCGATCGGCCGCACCCGTGACGCGTCGGCCGACGTCCCGCTGGAGCGGGCACAGAACCCGGTCCAGCGCCTCCTCGCCAGGGGGCTGCTGCTGCGCCGGGACGATCAGACCGTCGAGCTGCCGCGTGAACTCGGGATCGCCCTGCGCGGCGGGTCGGTGTTCGAACCGGCGTCGCTGCGCGAACCGGAACTCCCCGTCCATCCGCATCAGCGGTCCACAGTGGACTCGACGGCGGCCGGCGAGGCGATGGAGTTCTTGCGCCAGACCGAAAGCATGCTCCGCTCGTGGTCCGAGATGCCGCCGCCGGTGCTGAAGTCCGGCGGGCTCGGGGTGCGCGAGCTGAAGAAGCTCGCCAAGGATCTCGACGTCGACGAGACGCGGGTGACCTTGCTGGCGGAGATCGCGGTCGGCGCCGGACTGGTTGCCGACAGCGAAACGACCGCGCCGGAATGGGTGCCGACGACGCTCACGGATTCGTGGCTCGCGTCGCCGACGGCGCAGCGCTGGATGACGGTCGCGCAAGCCTGGCTCGAACTGCCCCGGCTGCCCGGTCTCGCCGGTGGGCGGGACGCGAAGGACAAGCCGATCGCGCCGCTGTCGGAGGACCTGCGCCGTCCGCTGGCGCCGACCTCGCGGCGGCGGATCCTGCTCGCGCTGGCCGCGCTGCCCGATGGCGCCGGCGTGAAGAGCACCGACGAACTGGCCGCCGCGCTCGCCTGGCGCGCGCCGCGACGGGGCGGTCGGCTGCGGGACGAAACCGTGCACTGGACGATGGCCGAGGGCACCGCGCTCGGCCTGATCGGGCTCGGCGGGCTGACCACGGCGACGCGGGCGCTGCTGGCCGAGGACCGGCCCGGCGCGGTCGAGGCGATGCTCGACGCGTTGCCGCGCCCGGTGGACCACGTCCTGGTCCAAGCCGACCTGACCGTGGTCGCGCCGGGGCCGCTGGAAGCCGAACTCGCGATCGAGATGACCGCCGTCGCCGACGTCGAATCGGCCGGGCACGCGACCGTCTACCGGATCACCGAGACCTCCGTGCGGCGGGCGCTGGACACCGGGCGGACCGCGGGCGAACTGCACCAGCTGTTCGCGGCGAAGTCGGCGACGCCGGTACCCCAGTCGCTGAGCTACCTGATCGACGACGTCGCCCGGCGGCACGGGCGGCTGCGCGGCGGGGCCGCCGAGTCGTTCCTGCGCTGCGACGACGCGTCACTGCTCGCGGAGGTCATGGGCAGCTCCGTCGCGGCGAACTACGGCTTCCGCATGATCGCGCCGACGGTGCTCATCAGCTCGTACCCGCTCGCCGACGTCCTCGACGCCCTTCGCGCCGCCGGATTCGCTCCGGCCGCCGAAGGGCCCGACGGACGCGTCATGGACATCAGGCCATCTGGACGTCGTCTGCCCGCGAAGGCGCGTGCCGCGCGTCGGGCGCCCGGAGAGCCTGCGGGGCTGTCAGACGATCAAGTCGGCAAGATCGTCGCTCACGTCCGGGCCGGTGACGCCGCTTCGGCGCGTCGTCGTGGCGAGACGGTGCGCGCGCCGCAGGGAGGCGGCGCCGGGGACACGTCCGCGACGCTGGCGTTGCTGTCACGGGCGACCGTGGAGCGCCGGGAGGTGTGGATCGGCTTCGTCGACTCACGCGGAACGGCGAGCCAGCGGGTGGTGCGGCCGCTGCGCGTCGGCGGCGGAGTTCTCGAAGGAACCGACAACGAGCGGTACCCGCTGCACCGGATCACCTCGGCCGCCCTCGTCGAAGACTGACCTACGCGAGCTGTTCGGCGCGAACGCGGACCGGACCGCGGCGTGAGCCTTCGCGATGGCGTGTGAGAGATCGTCGCCGTCAACGTCGGCCTCGATCTCCATGACCGCTCGCCCGGCATCCGCGGAGACCGCGTCACCTCAGGCTTGATGTCCCCAATGCCACGTTCGGGACGCTGAACGTCTCGAACGTGGCATTGGGGACATCAACCCCAGGCCGCGCGAGGGCGCGGGGGCGGGAAGGGGGGTCAGAGGGCCCGAAGGCCTTGAAGGACCCGCTCCATGAAGGCGCGCGAAGAGGAGTCGCCCAGGATCAGCTCGGTCTGGTGGATCAGCACCAGGCCCGCGTCCGCCATGTCGCCGACGAGCACCTTCACGACGCCCAGCGGCAGCCGCAGATGCGCGGCGATCTCGGCGATCGACCGGGTGTCCAGGCAGAGGTCGCAGATCTGCCGGTGCTCAGGAGTCCGCACGCCGCGGTACCGGCGGCCGTCCTCGCTGGTCGACACCAGCGCCTCCAGCGCCAGGTCGTGCGCGGTGCGGGTGCGTCCGCCGGTGCGCGTGTAGGGCCGGACACGGGAACCCGAAGACGGCAGGTAGACCGAAGCGGGTTCGGCCCTGGAGCGCGGCGGCGACTGGCGGATCGGCGAAGGCATCGAAACGGGCGAAGGGGCCGTCGGGACCGGCTCGGGCGGCGGGGCCGGGCGGCGGGGCATGACCGTGCTGATCGAGCTCAGCTCGAACCGGCTCGGGGAGTCGAAGGCCTCGCGATCGGTGCCTTGATAGAGGGAATCCCAGCCGGAGGGTTCCGGTTCGGTGAATCCGGTGATCTTCATCGGCGGTTACCCACGTACGCCGCCCTGCAGCTGCGCCCGCAGCTCGGGGGTGATCTGCTGCCCGACCCGCTCGACGAGCAGGGTCATCTCGTAGGCCACGGTGCCGATGTCACAGGTCGGCGCCGCCAGTACGGCGAGTGACGAGCCGTCTGCGACCGACATGAGGAAGAGGTACCCGCGTTCCATCTCGACGACGGTCTGGTTGACCCCGCCCGCGTCGAAGCAGCGCGCCGCGCCGGCGGTGAGGCTGATCAGTCCGGAGGCGACCGCGGACAGCTGTTCGGCCCTTTCCTGCGGCAGTCCTTCCGACGGCGCGAGGAGAAGCCCGTCCGCGGAGACCAGCACGGCGTGCGCCGCACCGGGAACCCGGCGCGCGAAATCCGTGATGAGCCAGCCGAACGAGCTCTGCTGCTGCCCGGATGCCGTCACAAGTCCCTCCTCGCTGCGTCAAGACCACCTGGGCGGCGTGGTCCGGGCGTCTTCCGCCGACCAGCACCGATCCGGTACGGCCGGGCCCGAAGACACCTCCACCCAGCGTATTCGTCCCGCCGATCGTGTCGAGCCCGCCACCCGGCGGAGGGTGTTAACCGAACGTAAACGTCCAGCCGCTCACCGCGTCGACTTATCGCGAACCACGCATTCGTGGGTCACCCCTTGGTGGACTGGCGCGACCAGGCGTGAATCGATATCCGCGCAGGTCATCGCCATTTCGGTCGCCCGATCAGGCAAGGCGGTCACCGGATCGCGTGAAAGGGGTCGCCCGCGTTCGATCCGGCGGGTGGCGCCACTCCCCGAAGCGGGTGAAGCCTGCCGAGTTCACTCCAACGGCCGCATCCGCTCCGGGCATTCGTCTGTTTTTACCCCGCGCGCAACGCCGAGTCGTGTGCGATGGCGTGCTGCACGACCGAGATCAACACCTGCTTGGCGGACTCACGTTCCCGCGCGTCACACGCCATGATCGGCACGGACGGTGAGATCGTCAGCGCGTGCCGGACGTCCTCGATCTGGTGGTGCAGCAGCCGGTCGAAGCAGTTGATCGCCACGACGTACGGCAGCTTCCGGTTCTCGAAGAAGTCGATCGACGGGAACGCGTCGGCGAGCCGCCGCGTGTCGACCAGCACGACGGCACCGATGGCGCCGACCGCGAGGTCGTCCCACATGAACCAGAACCGGTGCTGGCCCGGCGTACCGAACACGTACAGCACCAGATCCGAGTCCAGCGAAATACGGCCGAAGTCCATGGCAACGGTCGTCGTCGACTTGTTCGGGGTGGCCGAATTGTCGTCGACGCCGGTACTGGCCTCGGTCATCATGGCCTCGGTGGTCAGCGGATCGATTTCCGATACCGCTCCGACCAGCGTGGTCTTCCCCGAGCCGAATCCGCCAGCGACCACGATCTTGGCCGACGACGTCGGCCCGGCCACCTGCGGCGCATTCGCGTCGGAGTCAAATTCTCCGAAGCCCACTGAGCACCCTCTCCATGAACTCGATACTGGGCCGGTCACCCACGTTCTGGCTGGCGGTGTGCACCAGGACCAGGCCGAGGCCGGCCACGTCTCCGATCAGCACCCGGACCACGCCGAGCGGCAGGCGCAACAGCGCCGCGACTTCGGCGACGGACCGGGTGTCCAGGCAAAGGTCGCAGATCGACCGGTGTTCGGGGACGCGTACCCGGTCGAGTACCCGTCCCTGTTCGCTGGTCGAGATCAACGCCTCGATGGCAAGGTCGTACGTCGGCTTGGTCCGTCCCCGCGTGCGGAAGTACGGCCGGACCAGGCCGGAGGATTCGACGTCGGTGGTGTACTGCTCGTCGACGAACTCGTTCTGCGCCTGCTGCGGCAATGCCGCGGCGAGCGGGTCGGCGGCGGCCGCCGCCCTTCGTTCCTCCTCCTTGTCGAAGGAGAACCTGGCGAACTCGCCCGAGTCGTAGAGCGGGCCGCTGCCACCACCGAACAGTTCGGCCCCAGGCCCGCCGAGCAGACGTTCCCGGTAGTCCGTGACGCTGAAATCGGCGGGTCCCTGTCCCGCGTTCGAATCGGTCAGCCAGCGGGAGGCCTCGTCCGGGGACACGGGGTCATCGTCTGACCCCTGTGCCCGGCGCGAGCGCCATTCGCGGTCGACCCGGTCCCGGAAGGACGTCCAGTCCTCCCGGCCGTCGTCACGTTCCGACCACCCGCCGTTGAAGTCGTCACCGAGCCGGCCATCGCCCCTCAAGCGCCCGTCGTCCACGGCATTCTCCTCGGTTCCCGGTCGCTCAGCGGCGGACCGACGCGCCCTGCAGCTGCGCGCGCATCTCCGGTGTCAGCTGTTGCCCCACCCGTTCCACCAGCAGGGTCATCTCGTAGACGACCAGGCCGATGTCACTCTCCGGCGATCCGAGGACCGCCAGGCAGGAACCGTCGGACACCGACATCAGGAAGAGGAAGCCATTGGCCATCTCGACCACCGTCTGCGCGACCGTGCCGCCTTCGAACACCTTGGCCGCACCGCGCGCGAGGCTGGTGAGCCCCGACGCGACCGCGGCGAGCTGATCGGCCCTGTCCTTGGGAAGACCCTTCGACGAGGCCAGCAGCAAACCGTCCGCCGACACCACCACGGCATGCGCCGCGCCAGGGACCCGGTGCACGAAATCCGTGATCAGCCAGGCAAAGCTGCTCGTGTGTCCTTTACCCTGCGCCTGGCCGCCAGGCTGCGCCGGACCACCCGGCTGCATCGCACCCGCCCGTGTCACTGTCACTCCTTACTGCTGTCATCGGCAGGGGAATCCGCACCCCTGCCAGTCACCGGAACGCCGTTCTCATCCAGCGCATCGAGCGGGCGGTCCTTCAACGCGTGCCGTCCCGACTTGTAGCCCTGCTGGAAGCTTGCCATCCGGCTACGGGCCGCCGTCGCCGAGCGGGCGATCGCACCCGTTCCCGGCATTCCGGAAGTCTTGTCGGCGAACGAGTCTTCCTTCTTCGGCTCGTTCCCGCCGATCGAACCGGGGACGAGGTACTGGTTCGGCACCCGTTTGGGCAGGCCCGCCGAGGTGATCTCGTCGTTCCGATCTTCGTACAGGACCTGCGCCGCCTGCCAGCCGTCGTCCGACGCGCTGCGCCAGCCATTGTCCTGGAGCACCGTCTCCGGCGGAACACTCTGCGGGGTCCGAGTGGGCAATGCCTCTTCGAGAGTGTCCTCGACGACGGGTTCCGCCGCTTCGGCGGCATCGTCGCGGGTCTGCTCGGGCACGTCGGACGCGACCGGCTCGGTGTAGGTGGTCGGGGTGTCGCTCCCGGCCTCGTCACCTTCGCTGAACCAGCGCGAGAGCACCGACTGGTAGATCGGCAGCCGCCGGGTGGGCACGTCGTCGTCGAGCGCCGACTTGCCCGTGTCCGAAGGCTCCTCGGGACGGCGCGGCGGCTCGGGCGGGGTGTACCTCGGCTCCCGCTTCGGCAGCACCAGCGACGCGAACTGCGTGTCCGTGCCGCTGGAGGCACCGTCACTGTTCGCAGGCTGGATGTCGTCGGCCGTCGGCCAGGCCGGGGCCTCCTCGGCGGGCGCCGCGGGGCTGAGGAACGGCCCCGCCGCGTTCTTGCCCGCGACCAGGTCGTCGAGACTGATCGGCTGGTCGAGCGGGACGAGCCCGCCCTGCTGCGCGACCGGCTGCGGAGCCGGCGGCTTCGACGGCGGCGGCGGGGTCATCTCCAGGCCGCGGTCGGAGGCCGGGATGCTCGGCAGCGAACTCGACATCTCGGAGACCGACGGCAGCGACGGCATCGAAGGCATCGACGTTTCCGAGCGGTTCGGCGGCGGCGGAGTGTTCCGCAGGCCGGGCCGCATCTGCGTGAGCAGCTCGGCGGGCACGACGACCCGCGCGATCACGCCGCCTTCGATGTCCTCGTTCTCCCGGAGCCGGACCTCGATGCCGTGGCGGCGCGCCAGGCGCGCGACCACGTACAGGCCCATCCGCCGGGTCACCGAGACGTCCAGGTCCGGCGGGTCGGCCAGGCGCTGGTTGACCTCGGCGAGCCGCTCGTCGGTCATGCCGACACCGTGGTCGGTGACCTGGATGGCGAGCGCCTTCTTGCGGGTGATCACCGCGCGCACGGTCACCTTCGTCTCCGGCTCGGAGAAGTAGGTGGCGTTGTCCAGCAGCTCCGCGAGCACGTGCACGAGGTCGTGGATCGTCAGGCCCTGGACGGCGACCTCGGGGACGATCCCGATCTCGATCCGGGCGTACTGCTCGATCTCCGAGACCGCGGCGCCGATGACGTCGGCGGCGGGCACCGGCTTGGGCACCGACTTCGCGAGACCGGCGCCCGAGAGCACCAGGAGGCTTTCACCGTTGCGGCGCAGCCGCGTGGCGAGGTGGTCGAGCTCGAACAGGCTGGCCAAGTGGTCCGGGTCCTGCTCGTCGGCCTCGAGCCGGTCGATGACGCCCAGCTGGCGTTCCACCAGCCGCTGCGACCGGCGGGACAGGTTCACGAAGATGCCGTTGACGTTCTCGCGCAGGAGGGCCTGTTCGGCGGCCATCTTGACGGCCTGTTCGTGGACGACGTCGAACGAACGCGCCACTTCACCGATCTCGTCACGCGACGTGACGGGCACCGGCTCGACCGACCGCTTCGAGGCGTTGACCGGGTCCGGGTCGTCCAGGATCGCTTGCACGGTTTCCGGCAGTCGTGTGTAGGCGACGTCGAGCGCCGTCTTCCGCAGCACCCGCAGCGGGCGCAGCATCAGGCGGGCGATGACGAGCATCAGGAACAGCGCCGCGAGCAGGGCCAGCAGCACGATCGCGCCGCCGATCCAGGCCGAGTTGATCGCGTCGGTCGCCAGGCCGTCGGCCTGTGACCGCAGCTGGCCGAGCAGGTTGGTCTCGACCGCGCGCAGCTTGTCCAGCGCGACCCGGCTGTCGTTGCCGAGCGCGACGTTGTCGATCGACGGCGTCTGGTTCTGCTGTTGCAGCGAGAACGCCATCGTGGTGATCCGGCGGCGGTCGTCGACCTCGGGACCGGAGAAGGTGTCCGAGTAGAGCTGCCGCTGTTCGGGGCTGGCGTTGGCGATGAAGGCCGCGGTCGAGGCGTCACCACTGGCGACCGCCGACCGCGCCTGGTCGAACAAGTCTCCGGGGAACGAGGAGCGGAAGGAGGCGATCAGCAGCGCCGCGTCACCGCGGGCGATGAACTCCTTGCTCTCACTGATGGCCTGCACGGTGACGCCGAGCCGGAGCACGTCGCGGTTGGCCACCGCGGTGGTCACCTCGCGGCCGAGCTGGACCAGCGAGTCGAGGATGCCGGAGTAGGCGATCAGGACCGGGGTGTCGCCCAGCAGCGAGGTGTTCATCGCGCCACGCAGGGGGCGCAGGGCGTCGAGCCGCTGCAGACCACGCGAGTAACGGTCCCTCGTGTCCTGGTCGTCCGGGTTGATCTGGTTCGCCGAAGCCCGCAGGTCGTCGATGGCACGGTCGACCTTGGCGATCTGCGCGTCGAGACCGGTCTGCCGCGACGAGTCCTGTGAGGAGCTCCGGGCGACCGCGAGCGCGCGCTCGCTCTGCAGCTCGTGGACCACGAGCGTGATCTTGTCGGCGAACGCGACCTGGTCGGCCGTGTCCTGGAACCGGGCCGCCTCGCCGCTGTCGTCGATCACGCGCAGCGTGCCGAGCGCGAGCGCGGTCAGCGTCGGGATGATCAGGACGGCCGCGAGCTTGGATCGCAGACGCCAGTTACGCAGGCCCAGGAACGACCCGGCCACCTTCCCGCCAGGACCGTCTCCGGTTTCCCGCGCAGGGGTCCCTCCCACCCCCGCGGTGTCTTCGTTCGGCACCGCCGCACCACCATCATCTTCATCCGGGCCGGGAAAGCCCATTTTGGACATGCCGTACTTCTGCTGTCTGGGTCGGTTGTCGGAGACCACTACCCGCACGCTCCTGCCACCCGGCAGGGGGACGTATGACGCGAGTGCTCACTCTGACGAATGAGGAAGTCGTCTTTGACGCAGTCTCTCAAGTGCACTTGGCCGAAATCCCGCCTGGCGTCATTGGTCTGTTCGGCCTAACCCGCCAGTGCGCGAGCGCGCACCAGTGAAGCACGGACGTGTTCGAAGTGTTCAACACAGAGTGCCTTGCACCTCGGGAAAGGTCCAGAGCGTTCGGCCATCCAAGGCACTCTCTTTCACTACATCAGTGGTCCACACCTCACTACCGGTGCATGAGGGTAGCGAACGGTAGCCCCAGATGTAACCCTTTGGACAAGACGGCCAAGAAGACACCGGACGGGTCTTGACCTGTCCGCGCTCAACCGTCAACAAGTCCCCGGCATGAACACGCCCAGTTGTGTTCACTTCTGACAAACAGCCTGTTCGGGTGATTGTTACCACTTGGGATCATGGGATGACCACCCATTGTGAGCGCGTTGTCCGTTCTCTACAGTGGGCCCGTGGCTTGAGACAAAGAGTCACTTCCGAATTCCACACCAGGTCATGTCATCACGTGACCTCCCCTCGATCAGGAGCACGACTTGCTTTCGAAGAAGGCCTTGAGCGCCAGCCTTGGGCGGCGTGGGGCCATCGCGCTCGCGATGGCGGCCGTCGTCACGACGTCGGTCGGTGGCTGCGGTCTGCTCGGCGGGGACGAGTCGTCCTCCTCCGGCGGCTCCGGGAACCTCGAGAAGTCGAAGATCAAGGTCGCCGTGATGTCGACCATCGACCTCGCGCCCCTGCGGCTGGCCCAGGACGGCGGCTACTTCAAGAACGAAGGCCTCGACGTCGAGGCGGTCGAAGCGGGTACCGGCCAGATCTCGCTGACCAAGCTGATCGGCGGCGAGGTCGACATCGCCTACGCGAGCTACACGCCGTTCTTCATCGCGATGAGCAAGAACACCGCCGACATCAAGCTGGTCGCGGACGCCTCCTCCGCCGGTCCGAAGAGCACGATGCTGGTCACGCTGCCGACGTCGTCGGTGAAGAGCGTCGCCGACCTGGCGGGCAAGAAGATCGGCATCACCGCGCCGAACACCGTGTCCGACACCCTGTCCAAGTCGGTCATGAAGGACCACGGCGTCGACGCCTCCAAGGTCAGCTGGGTGCCGGTCCAGCTGCCGAACATCGGCGCCGCGCTCAAGAACGGCGACATCGACGCCGGCTTCCTGACCGAGCCGTTCATCACGCAGACCGCGAAGCAGGCGGGCACCGTCCCGGTCGTGGACACCGCCACCGGCGCCACCCAGGACTTCCCCACCGCGGGCTACGGCTCGCTCGGCAAGTTCGTGAGCGAGAACCCGAAGACCCTGGCCGCCTTCCAGCGCGCCATGCAGAAGGCCACCCGCGACGCGGCGGACCGCTCCAAGATCGAGCCGCTGCTGGTCAAGTACGCCAGGATCGACCAGGACACCGCCGCGCTGACCACGCTGCTGACCTTCCAGTCCACCTTGGACCCCCGCCGGATCCAGCGGGTCCCGGATCTGCTGCTGCAGATGGGCGCCATCCCGACCAAGATCGACGTCGCCCCGATGATCGCGGCCCAGGCCACGAGTTGATGACGCGCGGTTACTCCGAATAGCCGCCTTATCCGGAATTCGGTCACTGAAAGTAATCTTGTCCAAGCGGGTGATCAAGTGATCGGGCGAATGGCCTAAAATGATCACCCGCTCACGACACCCATTGTGAGCAGGTGGGCAAATCTCTAAGGTGACCGCGTGCCTGGCGAAATGAAGCCACGACACGGATGAAAAAACCCAAACGGTGATTCATTGTTTCCGAGGAGCTGGCTTTGTTTCGAAACGCCATGAGCAGGAGTGGTGCACGTAGAGGACGGAGTGCCGTCGGCGTCGCCCTGAGCGCGCTCATGCTGGCCACATTGGGCGCCTGTGGCGCTCTCGGCGGTGACGACACGTCCAAGGCGTCCGGTGGTGACGGCGCTCTGGAGAAGCCGAAGATCAAGGTGGCCCTGCTGCCCGTCGTCGACCTCGCGCCGCTGCGGCTGGCGCAGGAAGGCGGCTACTTCAAGAACGAAGGTCTCGAGGTCGAAGCGGTCGACGCCCCCAGCGGTCAGCAGGCGATGACCAAGATGATCGGTGGCGAGGTCGACATCGCCTTCTCCACCTACATGCCGTTCTTCGTCGCGAAGAGCAAGGGCGCGGCCGACATCCGGCTCGTCGCCGACGCCGTCTCGGCGAGCCCCAAGAGCAACGCGGTCGTCACGGTGCCGACCTCGACGGTCAAGACGATCAACGACCTCGCGGGCAAGAAGATCGCGATCACCGACAAGAACACCGCCTCCCACCTGCTCACCGTGTCGGTGATGAAGGACCACGGCGTCGACACCAGCAAGGTCCAGTGGGTGCCGATGCAGCTGCCGAACATCGCCGCCGCGCTCTCTTCGGGCCAGGTCGACGCGGGCTACCTGCCCGAGCCGTTCCTGACCCAGGCCTCCAAGGTCGTCGGTGCCACCCCGGTCGTCGACATCGCCACCGGCGCCACCACGGACTTCCCGCTGGCGGGCTTCGGCGCGCTCGGGTCCTTCGTGGACAAGAACCCCAAGACGCTCGCCGCGTTCCAACGCGCACTGGCCAAGGCCGTGCGCGATTCGGCCGACCGTTCCAAGATCGAGCCGATGATCGTCAAGTACGCCAGGGTCGACGCTGAAACCGCGTCACTGCTCACGCTGCCGACGTTCGGGTCCACCCTGGACGCCCGTCGCCTGCAGCGCGTGCCGGATCTGCTGCTGCAGACCAACGTGATCGCGGCCAAGCTCGACGCCGCCCCGATGCTCGCCCCTCAAGCTGGATAAAGGTAAAGGTGTCACGACTTCTCCGTGCCCTGGCCGGTCTGGCCGGTTTCTTCCTCCTGTGGGAAGTGATCGTCCAGGCCGGCCTGGTCCGTAAAGAGTTCCTCCCCCCGCCGTCCGTCGTCTTCGTGACGATCCTCGAACAGTTCGGGGAGACTCAGTTCATCCGGGACCTGATCGCCACGTTCCTCGCGTGGGCGATCGCCCTGCTCATCGCGGTCGCCATCGCCGTGCCCGCCGGTCTGCTGCTGGGCAGCATCCCCGGCCTGCGCACCGCGACCGCGGTGGTCGTCGAGTTCCTGCGGCCGATCCCCGCCGTCGCGCTGATCCCGCTGGTGCTCCTGCTGATCGGCGGCGGCCCCGAGGCGAAGATCACGCTGGCCGTGTACGCGTCGTTGTGGCCCATCATGTTCAACACGATCTACGCGCTCGGCGAGATCGACCCCGTGCTGCTGGAGACCGCGAAGGCCTGCGGCACGAACAAGTTCCGGACGCTGACGTCGGTGGCGCTGCCGCATACCGCGCCGTTCGTGTTCACCGGGGTCCGGCTGTCCGCCAACATCGCGCTGATCGCGGTGGTCAGCACCGAGTTCCTGGCGGGCGCCAAACTCGGCATCGGCAACTTCATCATGCAGGCCAGCACCGGTTCCACCAGGTTCGACCTCGTGCTCGCCGGCACCGTGGTGGTCGGCGCGCTCGGCTTCCTCATCAACGGCGGGCTCGAAATGATCGGCAGGCGGGCGTTCCGCTGGAGCACGGTCGACCGGGAGGCGGTCTCGTGACGACCCTGACGCTGACCAGCCGCGTCGGCAGGCGCGTCGGCCGGGGCCTCGGCATCCTGGTCCGCAACTGGCTGCTGTTCTTCGCCCTGCTCGGGCTCTGGGAGCTCGCGACCAGGCTCGCGGAAAGCCCCTTCTTCCCGCCGCCGACCGAAATCGTGGCCAGCTCGGCCAAACTGTGGTTCACCGGTCCGGCCTCGCAGCTGTTCCTGACCGACACCGTGTTCGACAACGTCCTGCCGAGCCTCGGCCGCACACTCGGCGGCTGGCTGCTGGCCGGTGCGCTGGGTGTCGCGCTGGGTGTCGTGCTGGGCCGGTCCAAGCACGGGATGGACTACGTCGGCCCGCTTTTCGCGTTCTTCCGCTCGGTGCCGCCGCCCGCGCTGATCCCGGTCTTCATCGTCCTTTTCGGACTCGGGCCGGGTATGCAGACCGGGTCGATCATCTTCGGCGCGATCTGGCCGGTGCTGCTCAACACCGTGGACGGCGTCCGGTCGGTGGACCAGGTGAAGGTCGACACCGCGAAGTCGTTCCGGACCCCGCGGTCGTACTGGGTGCGCTCGATCGTGCTTCCCGCCGCCGGGCCGAAGATCTTCGCGGGCCTGCGGCTGAGCCTGTCCATTTCGCTGCTGCTGATGGTGATCTCGGAACTGGTCGGCTCCTACAACGGCATCGGCCGGTCACTGATGGACGCCCAGCAGGCGTTCGACTTCCCGCTCATGTGGTCTTGGCTGGTCCTGCTCGGAATCCTCGGCTTCGGGTTCAACGCGGCCTTCCTCGCGGTGGAGCAGAGAGTGCTTCGCTGGCAGCCCACCCGCAACGGCCGTATCTAGTACTTCTCGAAGGGTCAGCAAGATGTCAACCATGCTCGAAGTCTCCGGGCTGAACCACCGGTACGGCACGGGAGAAAAGGCGCACGTCGCGGTCAACGACCTGTCGTTCACCGTGGAGGCGGGTGAGCTCGCGAGCATCGTGGGCCCGTCGGGCTGCGGCAAGTCGACGCTGCTGCGCTGCATCGCCGGGCTGATCAAGCCGACGTCCGGCCAGGTCAGCCTGCACGGCGAAGCCATCTCCTCCGGCGTTCCCGACGACCTCGCCGTGGTGTTCCAGGACTACAGCCGCTCGCTGTTCCCGTGGCTCTCGGTCGCGAAGAACGTCGAGTTCCCCTTGCGGTGGCGTAACTTGAGCCGCTCCGAGCGCCGTACGCGGGCGCAGGACGCGCTGGATTCGGTCGGCCTGTCCGGGGTCGGCTCGAAGTTCCCGTGGCAGCTCTCGGGCGGTATGCAGCAGCGTGTGTCGATCGCGCGGGCGCTGGCCAGCAGGCCCGCCCTGCTGCTGATGGACGAGCCGTTCGCGTCGGTCGACGCGCAGACGCGGTTCGAGCTGGAGGACCTGACCCGGCGCGTGCAGCGCGAGAACGGCAGCACGGTTCTCGTGGTCACGCACGACATCGACGAGAGCGTCTACCTGTCGGACCGGGTGCTGGTGCTGTCGAAGTCGCCTGCCAGCATCGTCGCGGACCTTCCGGTCGGGCTGCCCGCGGACCGGGACCAGATCACCACGCGCGAATCGGCCGAGTTCGTCACGCTGCGCGGTGAGGTGGCGCGGCTGCTGCACGGCGGTGCCCCCGAGGCGGCCGCCGCCGCTTCGGACGCGGCCGAGTACGACCTGGCGCAGCAGGAGGCGGCCTCCGACGCTGCTGCTGAGGTCCGCGCCAAGTCCTAAGTACGTGAAGGCCTCCTTCCCTACCTTCAGGGTAGGGAAGGAGGCCTTCACGGACATTCTGGCCGGGTGGGCCGGGATGTCTTGAAGGCCCCCTTTGTGACGCTCAACGTCCTGAAGGGCCCTTGAGGACATAAGGCGCCTTCAGCCCACTCCGAACGTCTCGTCAGGTCCGTGAAGGCCTCCTTGAGGGACTCTGAGTCCCTCAAGGAGGCCTTCACGGATCGCTTCTCAGTACAGGGTGCGCGGGTTCGCGTCGATGCGGACGTGCACCAGATGCGGCCGCTCGTCCGGCAGCGCGGCTTCCAGCACCGGCTTGAGGTCCTCGGCCTTCTCGACGACCGACGTCCCCAGGCCCAGGCTCTTCGCCAGCGCGGGGAAATCGATGCCGCCGAGGTCGACGCCCGGCACCTTCTCGCCACCGGCCGCCTCGCCGAGGATGCGCACGGCTGCGTACTCCGAGTTGTCGAAGATCACGAACGTCACCGGCAGGTTGTGCTGCGCCGCCGTCCACAGTGCCTGGACGCAGTACATGCTCGACCCGTCGCCCAGGATCGAGACCACCTTGCGGTCCGGGCGGGCCAGCGCGGCGCCGACGGCGGCCGGGAGGCCGTAGCCGAGGGTGCCGCTGGCGACGGTGAGGAAGCCGGTGTCGGTGGACTTGATCGGCAGGTGGTCGTGCAGTTCGTTGCGGTGGCTCGGCGTCTCTTCGACGACGATCGCGTTGTCCGGCAGGATTTCCGAGATCGTGGCGTAGGCGAAGCCTGGCGTGATCGGCGTGACCGCGGCGGGCTTTTCCAGCCGGGTGCGGGCCTTCGGCGCCTCACGGGGTGCGGCACGGTCCAGCAGTGCGCGGATCGCGAGCTTCGGCGTCGACCGGATCCCGGTTCCCTCGGCCGCCCTGGCGAGAATCTGCTCGTCGTCGCTGATCAGGAACAGCGGCGGCAGCGCGGTCTCCGACTCGCCCCGGTACACGTGGTAGGTGAACGCCGGGGCGCCGATGACGACCACCAGGTCGTGCTCGACCAGCGCGTTCGCGAGCATTTTCCGTTCCGGCTGCAGGAAACCGAAGAACTGCGGGTGGTCCTCGGGGAAGGAGCAGCGCGCGCCCATCGGCGGCGCCCAGACCCCGGCGCCCACCTTCTCGGCCAGCGCGACGACGTCCGGCACGGCGCCTTCACCGTCGATGCCGGGGCCGACCACGATCGCCGGGCGCTCGGCGGCGTCCAAGGCGGACACCAGTTCGTCCAAAGCGGACGGGTCGGGCGCGAAGCCGCGGATCGGCGGCCGGGAGACGATCGGTTTCGTGGTCTCGACGTCCCAGTCGTCCACCGGAACCGAGACGAACACCGGACCCATGGGCGCCTGCGTCGCGATGTGATACGCCCGCGCCAGCGCCGCCGGGACGTCCTCGGCCCTGGCCGGTTCGCAGCTCCACTTGACGTACGGCTTGGGGAAGTTCGTCGCCTCGACGGCGCCGAGGAAGGGGTCGTCCGGCAGCAGCGACCTGGTCTGCTGTCCGGCGAGGATGATCAGCGGGGCGTTGTTGCGGTACGCGGTGAAGACGTGCCCGAGCGCGTGGCCGACGCCGCCCGCGGAATGCAGGTTCACCAGCGCCGGCCGTCGCGAGGCGCGGGCATACCCGTCGGCCATCGCGACGACGGACGCCTCGTGGAGCGCGAGCACGTAGGTGAAGTCGTCCGGCCATTCCGTGAGGAAGGCGATTTCGGTCGTGCCGGGATTGCCGAAAACCGTGGTCAGGCCCAGTTCGCGCAGCAGTTCCCTGGTCGCGTCACGTACGGTGCGGGTAGCCATGGGGCACACGGTATCTCGTCACGGACCGATAGTTGAAGATGCAACCTCATATCACCGTGTGTGGTCTGGACCTGACCCCATGCGTACGCCTCAGTCCTTGACCAGGGTCGCCCATTCGCGCACGGCGGCGACGTCCACATCGGACTCCCAGCCGCCGGGCCGGACCGCGCTGCCGACGTGGAAAGCACGCACCCCGCCCGCCCGCAGCAGATGCACCTGCTGCGCCCGCAGGCCGCCGCCGACCAGCAGCTGCGGCCCGTCCGTCCGGCGGGCGAGCCGCTGCAGCACCGAAAGACCGTGCGCCACACCGTGCGGATGCCCGGCCGCGAGCACCGTGTCGCAACCGAGCGCGGCCAGCTGGTCGTAGGCGCGCAACGGGTCCCGCGCGCGGTCGATGGCGCGGTGGAAGGTCCACGGCAGCCCGTCGAGCTCCTTGACCAGTGTCTCGCAGGCGTCGACGTCGATCTCGCTTTCCAGGTCCAGGAACCCGAAGACGAACTCCCGCGCGCCCGCGTCGATCAGCCGGACGGTGTCCGCGCGCAACCCGTCGAGGTCACCGGCGGCGAAGGACATGTTGTCGCGCAGCATGACCCGCACCGGGAGATCGGTGGCGGCGAGCACGTCGCGCAGCGTCCCGGCCGACGGCGAAAGACCGTCGCTGGCCATGTCGCTGACCAGTTCGAGACGATCGGCCCCGCCCTCCTGTGCGCGCTCCGCGTCCGCCGCGGTCAGCGCGATCACTTCCAGCAGGCCGGTTTTCGAACTCATGGATCTTCCGTTTCGCTCAATCCGAGGGGTTGTCTTCACCCCTGGCGTGGCGACCGCGCCGGAATCCGCCTTGCAGGCTGGTCATCCGTTCACGGACCGCTTCGGGGGAAAGTGAGAGTATCGGCCTCTCCCCTCGCGGCTTCTCCGGCCTGTCGTCCTGTGACCGGGCTTCGGGCACGACGGCGGGCAGGAAGGGCCAGGTTTCCTCGGCCCCGTCCTCCTGTTCCAGCTCGGCGGACGTCGGCCAAGCGGGTTCCGGTGTCTCTTCTTTCGCTGCCGGGGGCTCCACCGGCTTCAGCGCCGGTTCGGTCGGCTCATCCGGATCCTGCGCGAGTTCCGCGTTCTCCGCCGAAGCTTCAGCCGTCTTCACCGGCTCGAACGACGGCAAGGAAGGCGGGCCTGGCTCGGTGGGCGAAGGTCCTTCGCGCGGGCCGCCGTGGTCGAACCACTGCGAAAGCACGCTCTGGTACTTGGGCATCCGCTCGGTCGGCGAGTCCAGCTCCAGATGGTTGGCCGCGTCGTCGTCCGCCGACGGCCATTCCGGCTGGGTCTCCCGTTCGACGACGGGCGCGCGCCGCAGCGGCCCCGGATCCAGCACGGGCGCGAACCGCGACTCCCCTTCGCTCTCCTCCGGTTCGGGCAGCGGCGGGACTTCCAGCGGCGGTTCGGGTTCCGGCTCGGGGGCCGCGGCGACGGGCGGGGGTTCCGGCATCGGCGCGGGCCGAGGCGCTTCGACGATGAGCCCGGCGGGCACGACGACCACGGCGGTGATCCCGCCGCCGTCGGCGGACCGCAGGCGGACGTCGATGCGGTGCCGGACGGCCAGCGTCGCGACCACGAACAGGCCCATCCGCCGCGAGACCTCGACGTCGACGTCCGGCGGGTTCGCCAGCCGCGTGTTGGTCCGGTCGATCTCCGCCTGCGGCATCCCGGCGCCGTGGTCGGTGATCTCGATCTGCCATTCGCCGCGGTCGGTCTCGTGCCCCTCGACCTGCACCATCGTGCTCTGATCCGAATAGCGGGTCGCGTTCTCCAGCAGTTCGGACACCACGTGCACGAGATCGTTGACGGCTTCGCCGCGTACCGCGATCCGCGGCGCCGCACCGAGTTCGATGCGCTGGTAGTGCTCGACCTCCGACAGCGCGGCGCCGACGATCTCGTCGGCGACGACGGCGCCACCGTCCTCGCGGACGACGTCGGTTCCGGACAGCACCAGCAGGTTCTCGCTGTTGCGCCGCATCCGCGTCGCGAGGTGGTCGAGCTCGAAGAGCCCGGCGAGCGTGTCGGGATCCTGTTCGTCGGCCTCCATGCGGTCCAGCACGGAAAGCTGGCGCTCGACGAGATCCTGGCTCCGCTGCGACAGGTTCACGAACATCGCGTTGATGTTCTCCCGCAGCATGGCCTGTTCGCCGGCGAGCCGGACGGCCTCGCCGTGCACCGCGTCGAACGCCCGCGCCACCTGGCCGAGTTCCTCACGGCTGAACACCGGGACCGGCGCGACGGCCAGCCGCCGCCGCAGGTTCTCCGGCTGCGGCTCGGGATCGCTGAGGAGGCCTTCGACGGCGGCCGGGAGCTGGTGTTCGGCGACCTGGAGCGCGCTGCGGCGCAGGATCCGCAACGGCCGCAACAGCGAACGCGCGATGATCACCGACAGCACCCCGGCGACGACCAGCACGGCGAGCACGATGCCGCCGTCCCAGATCGCGGACGTTCTCGCTTGTGCCGCAAGGGTGTCCGTACGTTCCTGCAGCTGCACGAGCAGCGCCTGCTGCACCTGATGGGCCAGATTGACCGTGTACGTGGCCGAGGTGTCCCACTGGTTCGGGTCCAGCCCGCCGAGCCCCTGGTTGTTCTCGGCGCGGATGAGCGCCGACTCGACCATGTCGTTGCCGATGTCGACGATCAGGCCGATCACCGTGTCGTCGTACATCCGCTGCTGTTCGGGCGTCGCGAAGGTGCGGTAGTCGTTGCGGGCGGCGGCGAGTTCGGCCTCCGCGCCGAGCAGCGCGCGGGTCCGGTCGCGGTTGAGGCCGCCCTGGGCGAGCGCGGCCGCCATGATCGCGCGCTTGACCGACATCTGGTCCTTGATCCGCGCGAGCGCGTTGCCCGCGAGCCGGAGCTTCCCCAGATCCGGGTCGGATACGTCGGCGGCGGTGGAGTCACTGATGTCGAGCAGGCCGGAGATCAGTTCGCTGTAGGAGCGCAGCACCGCGTCGGCGGGAAAAGCCGAGTGTTCCGCGGAAAACCGGAGTCCGGTCAGCACGCGCAGACGGTCACTGGTCAGCTGGAGACTGGTCGCGGCCTTGTCACCGAGCCTGCTCTTGCTCTCGCCGAGCGTGCGGTCGAACGTGCCGATGGCCTCGTCGACGCGTTTGCGCTGCTCGGTCAGTTCGGAGACGTCGCCCTTGCGATCGCCGGCGACGAACCGGACGGTGAGGTCCCGTTCGCGCTGGAGCTGATGGACGGCCTCGGCGACGGTGCTGTCGACCCGGCCGCGGGTGGCGAATTCGGCCAGCTGCCGCGCATCCCGCAGATCCGAGTCGACCCGGAGCCCGACGAGGGCGACCACCGCGAGCGCGGGAATCAGGAGTACGACGAAGAGTTTGGTACGCAGGTGCCAGTTCCGCAGCCGCCAGCGTCCACCGACGCGAGGGTGCCGTTCCGCCGCGTCGCCCCCACGGGGACGCTTGTCGCGACGGGCCACCTGGTTTCCTTTTCCCACCACGGGACCCTTTCCCATGGCTGATATCGGGGACGAGAGCCCGAACCTACTGTAGAGTAACAAGGTTCGAGAACGATCGAAAGCCGCGCAATCCGGCGTCTCCCGCACGCGATCGTATGGGGCCCGGACCATACGATCCAGAAGGAGGAGCACATTCTCTCGGTAGGTGAGCGGTGACGAAGATGCGCGTCTTGGCGATTCCGCTGGTAGCGGCTCTGCTGGCGACGGCCGGTTGCGGAGTGTTTTCCGACGGTGACGCAAGCAGCGACGCGCCACTCGAACGGACGGAACTTCGCATCGGCGTCGGGAGCCCCCTCGACACGGCGCCCTTGAGGGTCGCCGTCGCCGAGGGGAAGTTCACCGCCGCCGGTCTCGCCGTGACCCTCGTCGATGTTCCCGCCGACCAGGCGATCGGCAAACTTTCCGCAGGGGAGATCGACCTGGCGTTCGCCAGCGACGTCTCCATCTTCCGCGCCGCCGCGGCCGGGACGGCGTTGCAACTACAGGGCGAGGCGTACACCGCCGGCCGCAACACCATGGCGCTCGTCACACTCCCCGGCTCCGAGTACTCCGAGCCGACGCTCAAGAAGTCGCCGAAGATCGCGGTGAACATGCTCGACGACGTCGGCGTGCTCGTGGCCCGTTCGGTCCTCGGCACCGCGGGGGTGGACGTGAACAAGATTCAGTTCAAGCAGAACCCGTTCGACCGGATGCCGCAGGCGCTCCAGGCGGGCGAAGTCGACGCCGCGTGGATGGTCGAGCCGTACATCACCAGGGCCGAGAAGGAACTCGGCGCGAGCATCCTCGCCGACGGCGCCCGCGGCGCGACGCTCGACTTCCCGATGTCGTCCTATGTCTCGACCGGGGCCTTCGGCCAGGGCAACGCCCGCGCGCTCGCGGTGTTCCGGAAAGTGCTCGGGGAAGCCCAGGTGCGGGCCGCCGACTCGGCCACCGTCCGCGACGCGCTGCCGTCGTTCTCCGACATCGACCGGACCACGGCGTCCCTGATCTCGCTCGGGACCTACCCGGTCTCCCTCAACGGCATCCGGCTGCAGCGGGTCGCCGACCTGATGCACAACTCCGGCATGATCGGCGCCCGGCTCGACGTCCAGTCGATGGTGCCGCGCTCTTAGATATTCTCGCCGGTCGGCCTCAGGCACACCGTGCGCTCGGGCGGCCCGGTGTAGTGCAGCGAGGTGTCGTCCGACGAACAGGCGCTCTCCGACGATCCCCTCATCACGACCGCCTTGGCCTCGGCGCTGATGTCGGAGCAGCGAACCTTCGCGATCCGCGTCTCGTGCACGACGTCACGCAGGCAATCCCCGGTCTCGACGTTCAGCGCGAGGCAGAGCGTCTTTTCGGCCTTCTTGCTCGACTTGCTGCCGTACAGCTCGAACTGGACGTAATCCGAACCGCGGCACTCCGACGAGCCCGTGCGCACCTCGTCGATGCGGAAGGTCGCGCGGGACGACGTGCAGCTGGCGGTCGTGTAACTCTGCGCGCCACCCGCCTCGTCGGTCAGGTACAGGCATTTGCCCGCCTCGACCGTGGCGAACTTGCCCGACTGCGAGATCCCCCAGGCGACCAGGCTCCCCACCCCCAGCGCGACGACGACGCCGAAGACGATGGACACCTTGACGAGCACGCTGATCGGCGGCGGCTTCGGGAACGGCGTCGACATCCCGGTGTCCGTCATCGCGGGCAGCGGCGCGGGCGCACTGAACGGGTCGTACTCGGGCATGCCGCCGGTCGGTGTAGTCGTCAAAGTCCCCTCCTCCTCACCTGACACACATCCTTCCACCAGCGGTGCCGCGGCGGGAGCCGGTGTGGCCGGAACGTATAAAGGAGGATGTGACCGATGGCCCGCTGATCGTCCAGTCCGACAAGACCGTCCTGCTCGAGGTCGACAACAGCCAGGCCGACGACGCGCGGATCGCCATCGCGCCGTTCGCCGAGCTGGAACGCGCGCCCGAGCACGTCCACACCTACCGGATCACGCCGCTGGCGTTGTGGAACGCCCGTGCGGCAGGCCACGACGCGGAACAGGTCGTCGACGCGCTGACGACGTACTCGCGGTTCCCCGTGCCCCAGCCGCTGCTCATCGACATCGTGGACACGATGGGCCGGTTCGGGCGGCTGCAGATCGCCAACCATCCGGCGCACGGCCTGGTCATGTCGACCATCGACCGCGCGGTGCTGGAAGAGATCCTCCGGCACAAGAAGATCAGCCCGATGCTGGGCGCGCGTATCGACGAAGACACCGTCATCGTGCACCCGTCCGAACGCGGACGGCTCAAGCAGGCGCTGTTGAAGGTCGGCTGGCCCGCGGAGGACCTCGCCGGCTACGTCGACGGCGAGGCGCACCCGATCGACCTCGCGGAGACCGACTGGGAGCTGCGCGACTACCAGCGCAAGGCCGCGGAGGCGTTCTGGGCGGGCGGGTCCGGCGTCGTCGTCCTGCCGTGCGGTGCGGGCAAGACCCTGGTCGGCGCGGCGGCCATGGCGCACGCGAAGGCGACGACGCTGATCCTGGTGACGAACACCGTCGCCGGACGGCAGTGGAAGCGCGAGCTCATCGCGCGGACGTCGCTCACCGAGGAGGAGATCGGCGAGTACTCCGGCGAGAAGAAGGAAATCCGGCCGGTCACCATCGCGACCTATCAGGTGGTCACGCGCAAGACCAAGGGCGAGTACAAGCACCTGGACCTGTTCGACTCGCGGGACTGGGGCCTGGTCGTCTACGACGAGGTCCACCTGCTGCCCGCGCCGGTGTTCCGGATGACCGCGGACCTGCAGTCGCGACGGCGACTGGGACTGACGGCGACCCTGGTGCGCGAGGACGGGCGCGAAGGCGACGTGTTCTCCCTGATCGGCCCGAAGCGGTACGACGTCCCGTGGCGCGACATCGAGGCGCAGGGCTGGATCGCGCCTGCCGAGTGCACCGAGGTCCGGGTGACGCTCACGGACGCCGAGAGGCTCGCGTACGCGACGGCCGAGGCCGAGGAGCGGTACAAGCTGGCGGCGACCGCGGACACCAAGACCAAGGTGATCAAATCGCTGGTGGACCGGCATCCGGGCGAGCCGACCCTGGTCATCGGGGCCTACCTCGACCAGCTGGAGATGATCGGCGACGAACTGGACGCGCCGGTGATCCAGGGCGCGACGCGGAACAAGGAGCGCGAGGAACTGTTCGACGCGTTCCGGCGCGGTGAGATCAGGACGCTGGTCGTTTCGAAGGTCGCCAACTTCTCGATCGACCTGCCGGAGGCCTCGGTCGCGATCCAGATCTCGGGAACGTTCGGCTCGCGGCAGGAAGAGGCCCAGCGGCTCGGACGGCTGTTGCGCCCCAAGGGCGACGGGCGGCAGGCGCACTTCTACTCGGTCGTCTCGCGGGACACCGTCGACACGGAGTACGCGGCACACCGGCAGCGGTTCCTGGCCGAACAGGGCTACGCGTACCGGATCGTGGACGCGGACGACCTGCTGCGCCCCATGTGACCCCACACGTTCAGTCCTCTGGATGCGGTCTTTGCATCGCTTGGGGTGGTCGTGAGTGGCGATTCGGCTTGGAGCCAACCGGTACTTGCCTACCTGCTGTCGGGCTCGACGGTGAAGGATTTGGGACGTTGAACGTCCTGATTCCTTCACCGTCACGGGCTCACGCCGGTCTCGGTTCTTGATCAACGGAGGATCCGGGACACTCACCGTCCCCATTCCTCCGTTGATCAAGGTGGTGCCGGTCATGTCCTGGGGGCAGATGGCGTGACGACGGCCTGAATCCTCCACACTCGACCACCAGTCGCACCAGTAGGTAGGTAAATCCGAGTCCGTCAGAACTCGAATCGCCACTCACGACCCACTTGACCTGTGCGATACCCCGACGACCATGTCGCGAAAGCCACTTTCGGGACATCAGACGTCGCGAAAGTGGCTTTCGCGACGTGTCGGCGCCTTCACCTCGGCGAGCGCAGGTCCGTGGAGGCCTTCACGGACCTGCAAAACGCCACCAAGTGGTGCCCCTGTGACGTCAGGGGCACCTGAGGCACCGACCCGAAATCCCGCGGACGGGGTATCGAAAACTGTCGGTGCTTCGAACTAGTGTTCGGGTAGAGTTGACCGAACACCAGTTCGAGGGGAAGCCGATGACGATCGCACCGTTCCGTCCGGGTACGCCGCCCGTCCAGACCCTGCCGCCCGGCCGGTGGCACGGCCGGATCTGGGTTTCGGATCTGCCTTTGGCCAGGCCGGAGCGCTATACCGGCTGCGTCGCCGAGTTCGACCGGTCCGGGCTGTGGCCGGTGCTGATCCCGCACGACCAGCGGTTCGCGGCCAACGGCGAGGACTGGATCGACGACCGCGGCAGGCTCGCCCCCGCCGACCACCGGATCTCCTCGGCGGACCCTGGCGAGGTGCTGGCCCGCTGGTGGGACACGTCTTGCTGCGACGGCGCCTGCCTGCGCCCGTTCGGGGCGAAGTTCCCCGGCCTCGCGCGCCGCCCGGTGCGCCGGGCGGATCCGCTGGCCGAGGCGGGCAACACCGGGTCGATTCTGGCCGCGCGCGGGCAGCACCGGCTCGCGCTGGTGCAGACCGAGCGGCCCGCCGACATCCCGGCGATCCTCGGCTGGACGGGCATGATCAAGGCGACCGACCAGGTCCATGAGCTGTCCGCGGTCCTGCGCAGCTGGGAAGACCGCTTCGGCGCGACCCTGACGGTGCTGGGCTTCGACTCGATGGAGCTGTCGGTGGCCGCGCCGCCGCGCACCCAAGGCCGCGCGCTCACGGTCGCCGCCGAGCACCGTTCGTTCTGCCTCCCCGCGTTCGCGGGCCAGCCGGGCAATCTGCGCGAGTTCGCCGCCGGCCTGGTCCAGACCCGCCGGTGGCGGTTCTCGTGGGCGTGAATCCAGCCGAGGGAAGGTGGTGACCCCGTCGCGAAAATCCCGGCTTGAACGGCGCACGCTGCACAGTCAGCGCACAGTGAGCGGTGTCCTGTTAAGTGGTACGCGAGGTCACGGGCGTACTCGCGTGCTGCGATCTGGGGGTCGGCACGCCGGGCGCCCGTGCCTCGCTCACACCTGTTCGGCTTTGACCGCTTCGCCGACGAGCGACGCGAGCTTCGTCCGGACGTCCTCGGCGTCCGGATGCGCGAGCTCGGTCAGCACCCGCACCGAACGCAGCCAACACTCGCGTGCCGACGAGGGATCGCCGAACCGCAGATGGATTCCGCCGAGCTGGGCCAGCACGTCGGCCGCTTCGTAGAGCTCGCCGTGGGCGAAGAACATCTCGACAGCCCGCTTCATACAGGCGATGCCTTCGTCGTGGCGGCCGAGCCCGACCAGCGCGGTTCCCTTGGTGTGCAGGGTGAAGCGGGCTTCGTCGGGCAGCGCGTGCGCCTCCAGGGCCAGTGCCTGGTCGGCGAAGTCGAGCGCCTGCTCGAAGCGGCCGGCCTGGGTGCAGATGTCGCCGAGCGCCTGCAAAGCGCTGGCCTCCATACCGGAGCCGACGTTGGACTCGCGGATGAGCCGCAACGCGCGCGTCCCGTACTCCCAGCCCGTATCGGGGTCCTGGCTGGCCAGCGTGAGGTTGTAGAGGGCACGTGCTTCTCCCTGCCGGTCCCCGACCTGCCGCTGCAGTTCGACGACCTGCTTCAGGTAGACGATGCTGTCCTCGTACTGGCGGGCGACTCCACAGGCCACGCCGAGCCCGCTGAGGATGGCGGCCTCGCCGGAGCGGTCCCCCAGGTCGCGGGCGGCGCGGAGCGCCATGCCGAACACCGAACGCCAGTCCTCCAGCCGGGCCCGCACGATGAAGTACGACTGCAGCAGCCACGCCAGTTGCCAGCACTCCCGGTACCGCCGCTCCCGGTACGCGACGTTCACCGCGGCGATGAGGTTTCCCGCCTCCTCGTCGAACCAGTCCAGCGCCTGTTCGTAGTGCCCGAACTTCAGCCCCGCGCCGTCGAACCGCTCCGGCTCGACGAGCCGGTAGTGCCGGTCCGAACGCAGGAGCCTCGACGCGTTCAGCGCGGACGCCAGTGACGCGTGGAGCAGCCTGTCCAGCACTTCCGTCCGCGCCTCGGGCCCGTCGATTTTCGCCGAGAGTTCGGCCGCGTACGCGCGGATCAGGTCGTGGAACTGGTACCGGCCGAGCCTCGACCGCGCGATCAGGTGCGCGGAGGCCAGTTTCGCCAGGTCGGCGTGGGCTTCCGCGATGTCGACCCCGCCCACCGCCGCGGCCGCGGGCACACTGAAGTCGCCGCCGGTCGGCAGGCCGAGCAGCCGCAACATCCGCGCGGCCCGTTCGTCGAGCGCCCGGTACGAATACGAGAAGACGGCCCGGATGTTCGTCTCGTCGCCGTCGGCGAGGTCGAACGAGCCCAGCCTGTCCTGTTCGGCTTCCAGCAGCCGGACGAACTCCCGTAGCGGCAGGTCCGGGAACTGTGCCGCGCGCACCGCGAGGATCCGGATGGCCAGCGGCAGCCCGCCGCAGTACCGGACGAACCGTTCGGTGGCCTCGGGGTCCTCGGCGACCCTGTCCAGCCCGATCGTGGAGGCGACGAGGGCGATCGCGTCCTCGTGCGGTAGTTCCTCCAGCGCGACGCGCCGCGCGCCGTGGGTCGCCACGAGCGCCTGCAACTGCCAGCGGCTGGTCACCAGCACCAGGCAACCGGGTCCGGGCAGCAGCGGCCGGATCTGCTCGGTGCTCGCGGCGTTGTCGAGCAGGATCAGCATCCGGCGTCCGGCGCTGTAGCTGCGCCAGGTGGCCGCGCGGCCGTCGACGTCGGCGGGGATCCGGTCGGCGGGGACGCCGACGGAAACGAGCATGGTCTCGAGCGCGGTGGCGGCCTCGACAGACTCCCCCGGACCGTATCCGCGCAGGTTGAGGTACACCTGACCGCCGGGGAAGCGTTCTCCGACCTCGTGCGCGAAATGGACGGCGAGCGTCGTCTTGCCGATACCGCCCATCCCCTCGATCGACGCGATGGACGTCGACCGCTCGGTGTCCAGGGCTTCCGGGACGAGTCCGTGCAGCGCCTTGAGATCGCGCTGACGGCCGGAGAACACGCGGAGATCCGCCGGGAGCTGACGTGGGATCAGCGGTTCGGCGCCGAGCCGGTACCGCGTCAGCCCGGAGTCCAATGTGGTCTCGATGGACTCTTCACCGGTCAGGATCGCCTGGTGTGCCCGCTGCAACGACGCGCCGGGATCGAGGCCGAGTTCTTCGGCGAGCACCGCGCCGATGCGGCGGTAGACGTTCAGCGCCTCGGCCTGCCTGCCCGAACGGTAGAGCGCGATCATCAGCTGCTCGTGCAGCCGCTCCCGCAGCGGGTTCTCGCGGCACAGCCTGGTCAGCTCGGGAACGACGGTGGCGTGATCGCCGAGCGCGATGAGCGCGTCCGCCCACTGCTCACGGACGCGCAGCCGCTCTTCGCCCAGCTGATCGGCTTCGTCCCGAAGCAGCGCTTCGGAGTGGACGTTCTGCAGCGCCGGGCCACGCCATTCGGACAGCGCGGCGGCGAACCGATCGGCGGCCTGCCGCAGGTCGCCGTCCGCCGCGGACTCCGCCCCCGCCGCGGCGAGCGCGCGGAACCGGGCCAGGTCGAGCAGGCTCTCGTCGAGTTCGAGCAGGTAGCCGCCGCGTTCGGTGCGGATGGTGACCTCGTCGCCGAGCGCGCGGCGGACCCGCAGGACGTAGGTCTGCAGGGCGCCCTTGGACCGCCGCCGGTCATCCGGCCACAGCCAGCGGGCCAGCTCCTCGACCGGCACCACCGTGTTCGCGCGCAGCAACAGGCCTGCCAGCACGATGAGCGGCCTGCTGCCGCCCAAGGGCACCGGCAGCCCGTCGGCTGTGACCTCGGTGGGGCCCAGCACGCGAAAGTCGAGTGCCACGCCGCTCATTCTGTCCGCAATCGGGTGAAACGGCACGTGATTCCGCCGGTGGCATGATCGACGTCGATGGACGTCTACGCGATCCCCCTGCGCACACGGTTCCGCGGCATCACGGTCCGTGAAGGACTGCTGATCCGCGGCGAAGCGGGCTGGGGCGAATTCTGCCCGTTCTCCGACTACTCGGACGCCGAAAGCGCGCCGTGGCTCGCGTCCGCGCTGGAGGCGACCGAACGCGGGTGGCCGTCGCCGGTGCGGGACAGCGTCGAGGTGAACGCGACCGTCCCGGTGGTCTCCCCGGAGAAGGCGTACGAACTCGTGTCCGCGTCGGGCTGTCGCACGGCGAAGGTCAAGGTCGCCGACCCGCGGGTGAGCCTCGCCGAGGACTGCGCGCGGGTGGAGGCGGTGCGGGCCGCGCTGGGCCCGCGCGGCGCGGTTCGCGTCGACGCGAACATGGCCTGGGACGTCGACACCGCGGTCAAGGCGATCGGCGAACTCGACCGCGCGGCGGGCGGGCTCGAATACGTCGAGCAGCCGTGTCCGTCGATCGAAGAACTGGCCGACGTCCGGCGCCGGGTCGGGGTGCGGATCGCCGCGGACGAATCGATCCGCCGCGCCGAAGACCCGCTCAAGGTGGCCGTGGCGGGAGCGGCCGACATCGCCGTGCTGAAGGTCGCGCCGCTGGGCGGGGTCCGGCGCGCGCTGGAAGTCGCCGAAGCCTGCGGGCTGCCGTGCGTGGTGTCCTCCGCCGTCGAGACGAGCATCGGGCTCGCCGCCGGACTGGCGCTCGCGGGCGCGCTGCCCACTTTGGACTACGCCTGCGGTCTGGGCACGATGTCCTTGCTGACGGGGGATGTCTGCGAAGCTTCACTGTCCCCTGTGGACGGACGACTGCCGGTGCCGCGCCAGGCCCCCGCCCCCGGTCTGTTCGCCGCGCACGCCGCCGCTCCTGACGTCCGGGCCGCTTGGGAGGCCCGCTTCACCCGCGTCCGCGCGCACCTCCGGACGCTGTGAACGGTCCGTTCACAGCGTCCGGGAGGGATCAGCCGCAGTGTTCCAGCGGGGATTCGTAGCTGGACGAACCCGCCGAGCCGCCCCACTTGACGCACTTCGCGCCCGCGGCCGCGCTCACCGGGCCCGCGTAGTACTCGAAGCTGCCGGAATCGGTCTTCCTGGCCGCGCCTTCCACTTCGAGGAAGGCCGAGACCGCGCTGGCCGTGCCGACCGAGGCGGACTTGATGGTGGTGACACAGTTGTTCTTGCTCGTGCCGTTGTACAACAGGTACGTGGTCGCGGCGCTGCCGAGCGCCTGCGAGTCGATCACCTTGTAGCCGTCGCCGCACACCTCGATGGCGTCGTACGGGTTGGGGTTCCCGGTGCCGCCGCAGGTGTTCTTGGAGGTCACGTTGGCGTTGGGGTAGCCGAACTTCACGCCGTTGAAGTACGCGGGCTTGATGTTGCTCGGCCATGACGAGTCGTTGGTGCGGACCTCGTAGTGCAGGTGCGGGCTGATGTTGTTGCCCGGCTTGGAGGTGTTGCCGACCTCGCCGATCTTCTGCCCCTGCGCGACCTGCGCGCCGAGCGCGACCGAGCGGACCTTCAGATGCGCGTAGTAGGTCGACCATCCCCCACCGTGGTCGATCTTCACCAGGTTGCCGAACCCGTTGGTCGAACCCTGGTGCGCCGAGATGACGACCTTGCCCGCGGCCGCCGCGACGACGGTGTCGCCGAGGTCCGCGTCCGCGGAACCGCCGCGGTTGAAGTCGATTTCGTAGGCCTTGTGCGCGCTGCTGTTGTCGTTGTCGCCGTTCCACACCTGGTTGCAGGGGAACGGGAGCTGGAAGTTGGGACGCGGCCCGACGGCGGCTTCGGCCGACGTCGCGGTGATCGCCAGCCCGGCCATGCCCAGCAAGGCGGTGGCGGCCGCGGTGACCACTCGTCTGAGTCTCATCGGAATGTCCTTTCTCGGCGTTTCGCGAGAAGCGTCCCGAAAGGGCATACAAGTGAGATACAAACAGCCGCGGGCCCTCCCGGCCGAGGGGTCCAGGAGGGCCCGCGGCTCAGCCGACCCGTTCGATGACGGCGCGGCGGATCAGGAACTTCCCTGGCTCCCGGACCTGCTCGAAGGCCGCGTTGTTCAGCAGCGCGCAACTACCGGAAGCACCGGTGACCTCGACGGTCGTGGACTTGTCGTTGTCCAGGTTCGTCACCTTCAGCTTGGTGCCCGCGGGGAACTCGCTGCTGGACGCGGCGGGTGCTCCGCTTTCGCCGGACAGCGTCACCGTGGAGCCCTCGCAGACGACCTCGCCAGCTCCGGCGTCGACGGCTTTCTCCTCGGCCATGCCTTCGGCCTGCTTCCCCTCATCGGCCTGCACGTCCCCGATGCATCCGGCGGCCTGACGGCGTTGCTCGATGAGGTCGACGACGGCCTGCCGGTTCGCGATCCGCGCCTCGGACAGCGCGTCCGGATCCGCTCGCTGCCCCGCGATGAAGGTGAGGTTGTTCCGGAGGGCGGTGTCCAGTCCCTGGCAGCTTTCCGCGGCCTGCCCGTCCGGAGTGCTGATCGCGAACATCGCCGCGGCGATGGCGGCCACCCCGAGAACGGACGCGACACCGATCGTCGCGCGCTTGCGGTGTTTCCCGGCGCTGTTCATCATCCGTGTTTCCTCCGGTCTGGTTCCTCCTCACCCACATCCGGTGATACGGCCGGATGACGGAAGTGGTTCAAACCGATTTTCAGCCGAGCCACGGTTTCGCGATGCGCGCGTAGGTGCCGTCGTTCAGCGCGAGATGCAGCCACTGGTCGGCCCATTCCTTGAACACGACGTCGCGGGGCAGGAGGTACGCCTTCTCCGAGAAGGTGAACGGCCGGTCGGGATGCACCGCGCACAGTCGCGGGTTCTGCTTTGCCTGCCAACGGGTTTCGGTCGCGTCGGTGATCATCAGATCGGCGCGGCCCGCCAGGATCTCGGCGAAGATCGTGGTGTTGTCCGGATGCCGCACGATGGTCGCGCGGTCGAGGTTGGCGTCGGCGAACTGTTCGTTGGTACCGCCCGGATTCACGATCGCCCGCACCCCCGGCTGATCGATCTCCGCCAGCGTCTGGAAGCGCTTTTTGTTCTCGCACAAGGTGATCGGGGTCTTGCCGTCGCGAAGGTAGGGAACGGTGTAGAAACCCTTCTTCGCCCGGTCCAGGGTCACCGACACCCCGCCCATCACCAGATCGCATTTCCGCCCGACGTCGTCGGCGATCGCCTTCCATGTGGTCTGGACCAGTTGGAGCCGGACACCGAGCCTCGACGCGAGATCGCCCGCGAGGTCGATGTCGATCCCGCTCCACCCGCCTGCGGCGTCGCGATGGGTGAACGGGCGATAGTCCCCCGTCGAGCACACGCGGAGCTCGCCGCGCGCCTGGACGACGTCGAGCCTGCTCTGCGCGCCATGGCCTTCGGGCGCGGCACCGGCCGTGCCGATTCCCAGCACGGTCAGCACCGCGACCCCGAACGTGAGCGCTTTCGCCTTGATCGTCATCAAGGCATCTTCCACGCCCTCAGGTAGGCCTGCACGAGCCAAGCGTCGGCCCATTCCGTGTCCGGCGCCTCCGGCAGCGGCGAGGATCCGCGCACCAGCTCTTCGAGCTGTCGCTCGAGGGACTCGGCCGCTTCCAGCGCTTCCTCGCGGGTTTTCTTGCCCTGCCTCAGATCGCGGAGCCAGCTCAGCCACGGCTCGGGAACGGGCAGCGTGATCCGCCCGGTCTCCAGCAGCTCCACGCCCTGCACGCCGAGGCGCACCATGTGCATGGCGAACTTCGTGTCGAAGCCGTACTTCTCGATCAGCTCCGGCCGCCCGTCCTTGCCCCGCAGCCCGAGCATCCGCTCGCGCTGTGCGCGGGAATAGCCGAGGAACCGCAGGCCCGCGACGCGCGAGACGATCTGGTGCGCGTTCTCGCGCAGTTCGGCGCCGAGCTCGTCGATCGCCACGATCTCGGACTCCGGCGCGAACAGCGGCAGCAGGACGGTCGGGTTCCCGTTGAGGACGAGACGCATCCACTTGCGCAGCGAGTAGACGATCAAGTCGAGGTCGCCGGGACCGGATCGGACGCCTTCGGGCTGCGAGCGGAAGATGTACTGCTCGAACCGCTTCAGGCCGATCACGTGGTCCGGCGGCTCGATGCAGATGCCGAGTTCGTCCCGGTCGTCCTGGCCGAGCACGGCGGTGCCGTGCAGCCCGGACCCGACCTGGCAGCGCAGGATCGTGCCCTGCTCGGCGATGGCGGCGAATTCGGGGCTGTCGTGTTTCACACGGGAAGTTGTACCCGCGGCGACGCCGGGAGGGCATCCGGTTTTCGGGTGTCTCAGGGTCGGATTCCAGGGTCGGGTCGGGGCCGTTCCCCGATGTGCCAGGGGTCGGTCACGGGCGAACATCGAGCCATGACGAACAGCGTGTACACCCCCCAGTCCACCAAGAAGCTCTACCGCAGCCGGACCGACAAGATGCTCGCGGGCGTCGCCGGCGGCTGGGCCGCCTACCTCGGCGTCGACGCCGCGATCCTGCGCATCGCCCTCGTGGCGGGCGTCTTCTTCACCGCCGGATTCGCGATCCCGCTCTACGCCGCCGCGTGGCTCCTGACTCCGGAGCAGCCGGGCGAATCCTGATCGTTGGCGGACGTCGCGCGCAGGGGACGCGGCGTCCGCCATCGGGGGCAGGGGGATGGAAGAAGGGCCCGGACATGGGGATGTCCGGGCCCTTTCCGTCGTTCTGCCGCGAAATCACGGCAGCACCGTTACACTTCCCTTGCCTTTGTCACAGGGAGCGGAAGCGGGGGCCTCCATGGCCGACAATTATCTCAGCCTCAGCGAGTACAAGCGGATGCTGGAGGACGCGCTGAACGACTTCCACCAGGCGCTCACCAAGCGCTGGATGGAAGACGCCGTCGACGCCATGGCGAGTCTCTCGCCCGCCGTCCCGTGCTCGGCGGAACCCTGGGCCTGGCAGTGGCACGTCGAATCGTACGGCCATCTGTCGCACGGCGAAGACGAGTGCGGATACCTCACGTGGGTCGAGGACGGGATGCCCGGCCACTACAAGGACGTCCACTGCGACGGCTGGAACCCGCAGACCCAGAAGAAGGTCGAGTGCCATGTCGAACGGAACCTGGCCCAGATCGAACGGCTGGCCTGGAACCGGCGCCAAGAGGTCGCCAAGTTCGTCCCCCAGCTGGAGGGGCCTGATCTCGCGAAGCTAGAAGCCGCCCACAACACGTTCCTGAACGTCGCCGGCAACCTCGGCTTCCAGGACAAGAACGGGCGGGTGACCGAGCTGCTCGGGCAGGGCGCGGTCGTCCAGAACGTCGAGTGGCTGGACGGGGCGACCAGCGGGGACGAGGACTGGTTCATCGAGTGGACCGGGCTCGCCGCGAAGTCCTTCAGGGACGGGTTCTTCGCCTCGATCGCGCCGACCATGCTGAACCAGTCGCTCATCCTCGCCAGCCTCTCCACCTTGTACTCCACGCGCGCCGCGACGATCCAGGCGACCCGGCTCAACATCGTCAAACGGCTCAACGTGGCCACCAAGAAACTGGACGAAAAGGTCACCCTCAAGGTCTTCACCGCGGACTCGATCCTGAGCAAGATCGATCGGGCGAGCGCGATCCACGGGATCGTGAGCAACCTGCTGTCCGCGGGGGCGAAACTCAGCAAGGTCGTGAAGACCGTCGACGAGGCGGGCGGGAAGATTCTCGGCCCGGCGGGCGCCGTCTTGACCCTGGCAGGCTTCGTCGGCGGGATCATCGAGGGACTCACCGTCGAGCAGAACGCCGCGTCACTCCAGGACATCCTGCAGGGGCTCACCACTTCGCTCCAGGACGAACACAACGCGTTGAGCGGCCTCGAGTCCGACTTCGGCGGGGACGTGATGGCTCTGCAGAAGGCGATCGCGGGGGTGCACAGCTACAACCTCGAACTGTACGACCTCACCGCGAACACGCTGCCGAACGTGACCGACCGCGCGAAGTACAAGGGGATCAGGGTCGAGGTCCACTTCCTCCTGCGGGTGGCGCAAACCTGCTTCGAGGCGGCCGAAAGCTATTCGGCGCAGCTGCGGATCCTCGCCGAGGCCGACCGCGCCGACCGGCACCTCGCGGGCCGCGACGAACAGACGTGCACGGGCGACGACTCGACCTTGGAGATCCGCGACGCCGTCGAGCAGTTCATGAGGACGAGCTGCGCCCGGTTCCTGCTCGCCGGCGAGCAGCTCCGAAAGGCCGCCGAAGCCTACGCGAAAACGGACGGCGAGCTGTCGGACGATCTCAAGAAGATGTTCGCGGAGTGGGAAGACGCCACCAAGGGCAGGAACAAGATCGACCCCAATCCGGAGACGGTCGAAAGGGAGAACCCGACGAAGGAAGCGGCCGGAACCGACCGGACCAACCTCGAACCGAGGAAGCCTTCGGAGCCGACCTCCGTCGACCCGTACGAGAAGGACCGCCGTCAGCAAGGCGCCAAGTACTCGGTGGACGGGCAACGCTAGACCGCGTCACGCGGGTGGCCGCTGGGCTACGGGACGCCAGGCGCCACTCACGAGGCTCTCGCTACGGGACGCCAGGCACGCGGCCCCACCATGCGGTGTTGCGAAAGCCACTTTCGCAACCTTGAAGGTTGCGAAAGTGGCTTTCGCAACACCGCCCGCCTTTCCGCCGGAGCACACCGGAGCCCGGCCCTCGCTTCCCGGCAAAGGAAAAGCCCGGACGCGCGAGGCGCGTCCGGGCTTTCCGGTGTTGAGGGCTCGAACTCAGAAGTCCATGCCACCCATGCCACCGGACGGGTCGGCGGGAGCGGCCGAGGCCTTCTCCGGCTTGTCCGCCACGACGGCTTCGGTGGTCAGGAACAGCGCCGCGATGGAAGCGGCGTTCTGCAGCGCGGAGCGGGTGACCTTCGTGGGGTCCGGCACGCCGGCGGCGAGCAGGTCCTCGTAGACACCGGTGGCGGCGTTGAGGCCGTGACCCTGCGGGAGGGACTTGACCTTCTCCGCCACGACGCCGCCTTCGAGGCCGGCGTTGATCGCGATCTGCTTGAGCGGCGCCTCGACGGCGACCTTGACGATGTTGGCACCAGTGGCCTCGTCGCCCTCGAGCTTCAGACCGGCGAAGGCGGCCTCGGCGGCCTGGATGAGAGCGACGCCACCACCGGCGACGATGCCCTCTTCGACGGCGGCCTTGGCGTTGCGCACTGCATCTTCGATGCGGTGCTTGCGCTCCTTCAGCTCGACCTCGGTGGCGGCACCGGCCTTGATGACGGCCACGCCGCCGGCCAGCTTCGCCAAACGCTCCTGGAGCTTCTCCCGGTCGTAGTCCGAGTCCGAGTTGTCGATCTCGGCGCGGATCTGGTTGACGCGACCCTGGATCTGGTCGGCGTCGCCCGCACCCTCGACGATGGTGGTCTCGTCCTTGGTGATGACGGCCTTGCGCGCCTTGCCCAGCAGGGAAAGGTCCGCGTTCTCCAGCTTGAGGCCGACGTCCTCGGAGATGACCTGGCCACCGGTCAGGATCGCGATGTCCTGCAGGATCGCCTTGCGGCGGTCACCGAAGCCAGGCGCCTTGACGGCGACGGACTTGAAGGTGCCGCGCATCTTGTTGACGATCAGGGTGGCCAGGGCCTCGCCCTCGACGTCCTCGGCGATGATCAGCAGCGGCTTGCCGGACTGGATGACCTTCTCCAGCAGCGGCAGGACGTCCTTGACGGTGGAGATCTTGGAACCGAAGAGGAGGACGTACGGGTCCTCGAGCTCGGCTTCCTGACGCTCCGGGTCGGTCACGAAGTAACCGGAGATGTAGCCCTTGTCGAAGCGCATACCCTCGGTGAGCTCCAGCTCGAGCCCGAAGGTGTTGCTCTCCTCGACGGTGACGACGCCTTCCTTGCCGACCTTGTCCAGCGCCTCGGCGATGAGCTCGCCGATGGTGCGGTCCGCGGCGGAGATCGACGCGGTGGCGGCGATCTGCTCCTTGGTCTCGATCTGGACGGCGGCCTTGTGCAGCTGCTCGGTGATGGCCTCGACGGCCGCCTCGATGCCGCGCTTCAGGCTGATCGGGTCGGCCCCGGCGGCGACGTTGCGCAGACCCTCGCGGACGAGAGCCTGGGCGAGCACGGTGGCGGTGGTGGTGCCGTCACCCGCGACGTCGTCGGTCTTCTTGGCAACTTCCTTGACGAGCTCGGCCCCGATCTTCTCCCACGGGTCCTCGAGCTCGATCTCCTTGGCGATGGAGACACCGTCGTTGGTGATCGTCGGCGCGCCCCACTTCTTTTCGAGCACGACGTTCCGGCCCCGCGGGCCGAGGGTCACCTTGACGGCTTCGGCGAGGATGTTCAAGCCGCGCTCAAGACCGCGGCGGGCGTCCTCGTCGAACGCGATCAGTTTGGCCATTGCGGTGTGGTCCTCCGGTATTGGGCGCCGCCGCACGCCTGCTACAGCGCGGCGGCAGGACTCTTCCTCGGCCAGGCTCGGTGCCCGCGACGGACGACCCACCCGATCAAGGGTGCGGCCTCACCGTCCCGACCTTCAGGCGAGCGGTCGGTGACCGCCTGCCTGGCACTCGACGGCGTCGAGTGCCAATGCCGTGTTTAGCACTCTCCAGGGTCGAGTGCAAGAACCGCAGGTCAGCGGGGTGCCGTCTCAGTTGCTCGGCTTGATCGAGATCGACGTCGGCGGAGCCTTGGCCGACGACCCGGGGGCCTGCGACTCCGAGTTGCCGGGGCCGACCGGGATGTTCGGCGCGGTGGTCTGCGGGCCGTTGCCGCTGCTCGAGTCGCCGAAGATCAGGATGGCGGCCACGATCGCGCCCGCGACCACGAGGACGCCGACGATGATCCAGATCCACTTGGCGCCGCCGCCCTTCTTGGGCTGCTGCTGGAACCCGCCCTGCTGCGGCGGCGGACCGTAACCGGGGGGCGGGCCCTGCTGGAAGCCACCCTGCTGCTGGAACCCGCCTTGCTGCGGCGGCGGGCCATAGCCAGGAGGCGGACCCTGCTGATAGCCGCCCTGCTGGAAGCCACCCTGCTGAGGCGGGGGCCCGTAGCCGGGCGGCGGTCCCTGAGGCGGCGGCCCCTGCGGTCCCGGCCCCTGCTGGCCGTAGCCGGGCTGCTGTCCTCCGTACGGGTGCACGGGGCCTCCCTCTCCCTGTGGCGGCGTGTTCTGCCGCGGCGGTACCGCCGCCTGCTGGACGGTCGCGGCCGCCTGCCCTGGCGGACCCGGAGGCTCGTTCGAAGCCGCGAGCGGACCCAGGGCACGCCTGGCGGCCGCGATCATCTCAACACAGTTGGGGTAGCGATCGGCGGGATTCTTCGCCATTCCCTTGCGGACGACCTCGTCGATCCCGGCGGGTACGCCGACGATCCGCGAGATGGCCGGGGGTTCGCCGTTCAGATGCCCTTTGATGACGGTCTGCACGTCGCCCTTGAAGGGCGGGCTGCCGGTCAGGCAGGCATAGAGGACACAGGTGAGCGCGTACTGGTCGGTGCGGCCGTCGAGCGGCTCGCCGCGCAGGTGCTCGGGGGCCGCGTAGGTGGGCGAGCCGAGGAAGTCGCCGCCGCGGGTCCGGTGGCCGGTGGCGCCGCGGCGGGTGAGGCCGAAGTCGGCGACGTAGACGTGCTCGCGCGAAGTCTCCTTGCTGGTGACCAGGACGTTGGCCGGTTTGACGTCGAGGTGCACGAGCCCCCGGTTGTGCAGGGTGTCGAGCGCGTCCGCGACCTGGTCGAGCATGGTCAGCGTGCGGACGGGCGCGATCGGGCCGCCGGAGATCAGCCCGGCGAGGTCCCCGCCGTCGACCATCCGCATGGCGATGTAGAGCATGCCTTCGAGCTCGCCGAAGTCGTACAAGGGCACGACGTTGGCATGGTCGATCGCGGACGTGTTCCGCGCCTCGTCGACGAAGCGTTCGCGGAACTCGGCGTC
Source organism: Amycolatopsis alba DSM 44262 (assembly GCF_000384215.1). Classification (NCBI taxonomy): domain Bacteria; kingdom Bacillati; phylum Actinomycetota; class Actinomycetes; order Pseudonocardiales; family Pseudonocardiaceae; genus Amycolatopsis; species Amycolatopsis alba. The sequence goes on from NZ_KB913032.1 coordinate 2,927,457, forward strand.
GGCCCCGAGGTGATCACCGATGACCTTCAGTGCCACCTTGCGTCCGAGCCGCACGTCCGTGGCCTTGTAGGTCACGCTCATGCCGCCCTTGCCGAGCACACCGTCGATGCGGTAGTTGCCCAGCCGGCGACCGGTCAGGTCCCCCGACTCATCGCCTGTCACGCAGCGCAGCCTAACGCGCCAGTTCCCGAGGCTGCCGGGGGTCGTCCGAAGTTCCCTAGGAGACCTTGCGTACGTCTGCCGCCTGACTCCGCCCGTCACGGCCGGACTGGACCTCGAATTCCACGCGATCGCCCTCGTCGAGCGTCCGGAATCCATCGGCCTGAATGGCCGAGTAGTGGACGAAGACGTCGGGCCCTTCAGTGGATTCGATGAATCCGTAGCCCTTTTCCGAGTTGAACCATTTGACGGTGCCGACTGCCACGGCGCCCTCCCTCAGCACGGGACCCGCCGGCCTCGTCTGCCCCGGACGGCGGTTTGGAGTGCAGTTCACGCTACCCGAATTACCGGCGGCGGCAATGCTCAATTCGTCCCAAGGTCACCCGCGAGAAAGCCGCCTATTGCGTGCTTGCACAAGGACGCGTCCTGGTCCTGCGAAGTCGAGCGCGAGCCCTTCGCCGGTGCGGACCGACTGCGGACCGGACTGGTCGACGGCGCGCAGACGGCACTGCACGGTGTCCGGGTAGGCCAGCAGGAAGTCCGGCCGCACGGTGACGAGTTCGCCGGCGGTGAGCTCGAAGGCGTCGACAGGGCCTTGGGCAGCCAGCACGAGCGGGCCGCTTCCGCTGTAGTGCTCCAGGAAACCGGAATCGGCGCCGAAGAGCTTCTGCAGTGGCGCCCAGCCGGGGTCCTGCCGGATGGTCGCCGGCCGGGCGAGGATCGCGTCCCGGCTGACGCACCAGCCCGCGCCGCCGGTGAATTCCAGCGGGTAGACGTCTCCGGCGGTCAGCGGCGCGAAGTCGATCCAGCCGCCGCCCTCGGGCGCGTTGAACACCGACGGCGCGGTCTTGCCCGCACGGGAGCCGCCGCGTGCGGGCACGGTTTCGGTGATGCCGAAACTGCTGGCCAGCATGGTGTCCCCGGCGGCCTGGACGGCCTCGCCGGGGGACAGCAGCACGCGTGCGACCCCAAAGTTCGGGGTGTGCCTGGTCTGGATCCGCATGCGGTCAGCGGGAGGGAACCTGGGCGATCACCCAGGCGGACAGCGCCGACGGGTTGCGGGTCTGGGTGAGTAGCTGGCCCGGCCCGGCGAAGTCGAAGACGAGGCCTTCACCGCTCTTCATCGACTGGATGACACCGGTGGCGACCTTGCGGATCTGGTACTGCACGGTGTCGGCGAACGCGACGACGTGCCCGGTGTCGATGGTGATGACCTCGCCCTGCTGGAGGGTGACGGTCTCCAGCGCGCCGTAGCAGGCCACGACCAGCGGGCCCTGCCCCGTCGCGTGCGTCAGGAAGCCGCCCTCGCCGCCGACGAGGTTCTTGAGCCCGCCCCATTTGGTCTCGGTCTGCACGCTGTGGGAGGACGCGAGCCACGAGCCGCGGGTGACGCACCAGCCGGTGCGGCCGTCGAGGTTGATGACCTGCATGTCGCCGGGCAGGTTCGCGGCGACGTCGACCCAGCCGCCGTTCTGCGGGGCGGTGTAGGTGGAGATGAAGAAGGACTCGCCGGAGAGGAATGCGCGGCCGAGGCCTTTCATGATGCCGCCCTGCGCCTGGGACTGGACCTGCACGCCGTAGCTCGTCGCCATCATCGCGCCGGACTCGACCTGCGCCGGTTCCCCTGGCGCGAGCATGAGCCTCGCCACCGCGAACGATGGCTGGTGACGGATCTGAACCTGCATGTCTTCTTCTCCCCGGTGGTTCGTTGTGACGCGCAGAGTGTTGCATGCGGGGCCCGAGGCGGGAGGATGGTCCGCGTGATCTCCGTCGACGCCCACCGTGAGACCGTCACCGGCCTGCTCGGAAACGCCCCCGTCATCCGCCTTCCGCTCGCTTCCGCCGCCGGGCTCGTCCTGGCCGAAGACGTGCACGCGGGAGTTTCGCTGCCGCCGTTCGACAACTCCGCGATGGACGGTTACGCCGTCCGCGCCGAGGACGTCGCGGAAACGCCGGTGACGCTGCCGGTCGCCGACGACATCCCCGCGGGCCGGGTCGAGATCGGGAAACTGGAACCGGGGACCGCGCACCGGATCATGACCGGCGCGCCGTTGCCGCCCGGCGCCGACGCGGTGGTGATGGTGGAGCACACGGACGGCGGCGTGACGGACGTCCGGATCCTCAGGACGGCCGTCCTGGACGCGCACATCCGGCGCCGGGGCGAAGACGTCGTCAAGGGCACGGTGGCGCTTTCGGCGGGGACGGTGCTGGGTCCGGCGCAACTGGGCCTCGCGGCGGCCGTCGGGCTCGCCGAGGTCCCCGTGTTCAGGCCGGTGAAGGTGCTCGTCGTGTCCACCGGAACCGAACTCGTCGACGCGCCGGAACCCTTGCGGCACGGGCAGATCTACGAGTCGAACAGCATCATGCTGGCGTCCGCGATCCGCGCGCTCGGCTGCGAGGCCGAGGTCGTGCGCAGTGTCGTCGACGACGTGGACGAGTTCCGCGCGGTGATCGAGCCCCGGCTGGCGGACGTGGATCTGCTGGTGACCTCGGGCGGGGTCAGCGCGGGCGCGTACGAAGTGGTGAAGGACGCGCTGACCGGACAGGGCGTGGAGTTCCGGAAGATCGCGATGCAGCCGGGCGGGCCGCAGGGCTGCGGACGGTGGAACGGCGTGCCGGTGGTGACACTGCCGGGGAACCCGGTGAGCGTGCTCGTCTCGTTCGAAGCGTTCCTGCGGCCGGCGCTGCTCGCGGCGATGGGGCACACCGGTGTCGACCGGCAGCAGGTGCGGGCCCGGCTGACCGAGGCGATGAAGTCCCCCGCCGGGCGCCGTCAGTTCCGGCGGGGCTTCTACACGCATTCCGAAGGTGAGGTCACCGGGATCGTCGGACCTCGTGGCGGGCCGGGATCGCATCTGCTCGCGTCGTTCACACAGGCGAACTGCCTGATCGTGTTGCCGGAGGACGTCGACTCGGTCGAGCAGGGCGACGAGGTGGACGTCCTGCTGCTGTGACGTCCGCCGGGAAGTCCCGGCACCGGCCGATCGGCGTGAACAGCAGGGCGAAGACGGCGACGACCTCGAGCCCGGCCATCAGTCCCAGTGTCTGCCGCACGCCGGCGGTCTCCCCGAGGATCCCGCCGAGCAGACCGCCGAGCGCGATCGCGCCGAAGCTGAGCACGGACATGCTCGCCGTGACCCGGCCGAACATCGCCGCCGGGACGTAACGCTGTTTGAAGGTGGCGTTGAGGACGTTCGAGCCGACGACCCCGGCGCTGAGCGAGAACCCGGCGGCGACGAAGAAGGCGAGTCCCCAGCCGCCGTTCGCCAGCGGGCCCAACAGCATCATCAACGCCCCGAAACCCTCGCAGAGCACGAAAGCACGCGCGGTGCCGATCCGCGCCGCGAGTTTGCCGGACAGCGCGGCGCCGAAAACGCCGCCCGCGCCGACGAGCGCGAGGACCAGCCCGACGGCGCCAGGGCCCACCCCGAGGTCGCGGGCGAGGAACACGACCTCGATCGACTGGTAGCCCATGAGCGCGACGTTCGAGACCGCGCCGAAGAGCGCGAAGACGCGCAAGTACCGGTCATGGACGACGAAAGCGAGGCCTTCGCGGATCTCGTCCCGCAGCCGCGAGCGCGTCCCTGCCGGGCGCTTGGGCTCGCGGTACCGGATGGATCGCAGGCACAGCACCGAAATTCCGAAACTGACGGCGTCGGCGAGCACTCCGGTGACCGCGCCGAAGCCTTGTGCCAGCAGACCGGCGAGACCGGGTCCGCCGATCTGCGCGGCGGATTCACTGCCCTGCAGCTTTTCGTTCGCCTCCTGAAGCTGCTCCTTGTCGACCAGCGAAGGCAAGTACGCGCGGTACGCGACGTTGAAGAAGACCTTCGCGACCCCGCCCGCCAGGGCGACCACGAGCAACTGGGTCATCGTGAGCAGGCCGAACCAGGCGGCGACCGGGACGCTCAGGAACACCACCATGGAGAAGGTGTTGCACGCCAGCATGATCGGCTGTTTCGGCCATCGGTCGACCCAGGCACCGGCGGGCAGGCCGATCAGCAGCCACGGCAGCCAGGCGGCCGCGGTCAGCAGGCCGACCGCGAACGTGCTCGCCTGCAGGGTGACCACCGCGACCAGCGGCAGCGCGACGACGGCGATGGAGCTGCCGAGCACACTGGTCGTCTCACCGGTCCACAGCAGCCGGAAATCACGGGAGCGCAGCAATCCGCCGCGTTCGCGGACGCTCACGGCCGGGCCGGGACGGCTCGGGTGGCGATGAAGACGGGACGGCGTTCCTGGCCGTCGTCGGGGATCTCACGGGCGCTGTAGGACTTGATCAGCTCGAGGACCTTCTGTTCGAGCTCGGCCAGTTCGGCGACGGACAGCTTCGCCCAGCTGTCGGTGGCGAAGGCGGCCCGATGCCACTCCTCGGGGTAGCTCTCGCGTTCGGCGAACCATTGGCGTGCCACGGAGACCTGATGTTCGAGAGCGAGGGATTCGGCGGCGGCCGCGACCGGGTCGTCGGGGAAGTCCGACGGCGACCAGGAAACCGCGTAGCTCACGCGGCGCCACCAGCGCTCGCGCCGGTCGCGGGCGAGTTCCGGCACTTCCTCGACCAGGTCGCTGGCGGCGAGCACCTTCAGATGGTGACTGACGTTCCCGACCGCCTGCCCGGTCCGCTCGGCGAGCACGGATGCCGTGCACGGGCCGTCGAGCCGGAGGACGTCGAGCAGGCGGCGCCGCAGCGGATGCGACATCGCGGCGAGCACCTTCGAATCGTGGACTTCGTGGACTTCGCGGTCGGCCATAACGCACAACAGTAGTTGCACAAGAGATCTTGTACAAGTGCCCTTGCGCGCTACTCCATCCGCGTCGGTAGCCTCGGGGTATGGGTTTCTTCTCGTGGATCGTGTTCGGCGCCATCGCCGGGTGGCTGGCCAATGTCGTGGTGGGCGGCCCGAACCGGCGGAGCGGCTGCCTGTTCAGCATCCTGATCGGCGTGCTCGGCGCGGCGCTGGGCGGTTTCATCTACCGGCTCGCGACGGGTACCGAGCGGTCGTTCGAGTTCGACTTCCCCAGCTTCGGCGTCGCCATTCTCGGCTCGATCGTGCTGCTCGCCCTGTTGCGGCTGGTGCGTGGCGGCCGGGACGACTCTTATCACCGATGACCAGCGGAGTAACCGTTGGTAACGGTTTACTTGCGACAGGTGATCATCGGCGTCTGTCGCACTAGAGTGGGACGTTCGCTCAGTTTCAGTGGCCGCGTCCGGGTGCATGTGCCGTCGGGGGGCATATGCATCCGGACGCTCGCGCCTCGGCGATGAGCGAGGCGGCGCGGACGGGGTCGACGAGCGAAGGCATGGGCGCCGCCGAGATGTCCCTCTTCCAGGCTCGGAACAGCTCGGCGAGTCGCTCGCCTGCGGGGTCCGGGCTGGCGGGCATTCGCGGGTCCTCAAGGTCGATGATCGGCATCAATTACCTAGAGTTATCGCGTATTTCCACCTTCCGTTACCGGGATGTGGTGCCTCCCACCCTGGCCGGGGAAACCCTTCCGGGGGAGGCCACGGCCCGGCCCCGGACAGGGCGGTAGCGTGGTGGCTCTTCCTGTCCCGACCCCCCGACACGAACTGCGGTGAACCCGACCAATGAGCGGCAACCGGCCGGAAGCCACTGGTAACCCCCTCGCGCACGCCGTGAAGCTGGCCCGCGAGACCGTTCCGCCGATGCACCCGGCCGGCAGGCCGTTCGTGTTCGGCGGTCTCGCCGCGACGCTGGTGCTGCGGAGGTTCTCCAAGCGCCTCGGTGTCGTCGGCGCGCTCGCGACGGCCGCCACGGCGGCGTTCTTCCGTGAGCCCAAGCGTGTCCCGCCCGCCCAGTCCGGCCTCGCGGTCGCGTCGGCGGACGGTCTGGTCTCGCTGATCGAAGAGGCCGTGCCGCCGCCCGAGCTGGGGCTGCCCGCCGAACCGCGGATGCGGGTGAGCGTGTTCCTGTCGGTGTTCGACGTGCACGTCCAGCGGATCCCGGCGTCGGGCGTGATCGAGCGGGTCGCGTACCGGCCGGGGAAGTTCCTGTCCGCGGACCTGGACAAGGCGAGCGAGGACAACGAGCGCAACTCCGTGCTCATGCGCACCGAAGACGGTCACGAGCTCGTCGTGGTGCAGATCGCCGGCCTGGTGGCGCGGCGCATCCTCTGTGAGATCCGCGAGGGTGACAAGGTCGGCGTCGGCGCGACGTACGGCATCATCCGCTTCGGCTCGCGAGTCGACCTGTACCTGCCGCCGGGCAGCAAGGTCCTCGTCTCGAAGGGCCAGCGCACGATCGGCGGCGAGACCCCGATCGCCGAGCTGCCCTCGGCGCCGCACTCGGAAGGCTGATCCATGGTCCGCGTGACCACTCCCGGCGTGCGGCTGCTGCCGAACGCCATCACGGTGCTCGCCCTGTGCGCCGGTCTTTCGTCGGTGCAGTTCGCGCTGATCGGCAACTATCCGATGGCGATCGCGTCGATCGGGATCGCCGCGGTGCTCGACAGTCTGGACGGCCGGATCGCGCGGCTGCTGGACGCGACGTCGAAGATGGGGCAGGAGCTCGACTCGCTGTCCGACGGCATCTCGTTCGGTGTCGCGCCCGCGCTGGTGCTGTACGTCTGGCATGCGGAGGGCGAGCGGATCGGCTGGGTGGCGTCGCTGATCTTCGCGGTCTGCATGATCTTGCGGCTGGCGCGGTTCAACACGCTGATCGAGGACACCGAGCAGCCGCCGTACGCGGGCGAGTTCTTCGTCGGTGTGCCCGCGCCCGCCGGTGGCCTGCTGGCGATGCTGCCGCTGATCCTGGAGCTGCAGTTCGGGCAGGGCTGGTGGTCTCATCAGTACACGGTGTGGGTGTGGACGATCGCCGTCGCCACGCTGCTGATCAGCCGGATCCCGACACTTTCGCTGAAGACGGTGAAGGCACCGGCGAAGGCCATCGCGCCGCTGCTGGTCGGCGTGGGCCTGCTGGCCGCCGCGATCATCCAGTTCCCGCTGATGGCGCTGGCGATCGCGCTGGTGCTGTACCTGGCGCACATCCCGTACTCGGTGTACCGGCAACGCTGGCTGGCCGGTCATCCGGAGGCGTGGATGGCGCCGCCGCGGGAACGGCGTGCGATCCGGCGTTCTTCGAGCCGCCGACGGCTGGGCCTGCGCCCGCCGCTGCGGCGCGTCGTGGCAGGCGCCGCTCAGCGCGTCCGGCTGCAACGAGGCGAACAGCACGTCGCGCGCACTCCGCGCACCCTCACCGACAAGGACCGGGACGGCACCCGTGGCCCGCGTCGCCGCTCATGGCGGCGGATCGGCCTCCGGAAGCGCTGATCCGCGGTTATCGAGGCCATGGCGGACCCTCGGACTGAGACCGCGACGGTGAAGGAATCAGGACACTCAACGTCCCAAATCCTTCACCGTCGATTCCGGCGCCCGCGCCACCTTCGCGCAGGTCAGGTACAGGTAGGCAAATGCCGGTCCGCCCTGAGACACCCCACGTGACCCCCCACCCGTCCCTGGGGGACGGCCCCGCGCCCAGCGTATCGGGCCCCCCTGACGGGACCGGGGGAAACGGGGGCGTGGGGCGGGGGTTGTCCACAAGTGGGTGACTCTGTGGACAACCTGGGGACAAACGCGAATACCGCTCACCCGGCCGCCGGGTCCCGCATGTCGCGAAAGCCACTTTCGGGACGTCAGGTGTCGCGAAAGTGGCTTTCGCGACACCTGCCCAGGAGCGCGACCCCCCCCCGGAAGCTCAGCGCACCGAAGCGCGCAGGCCGCCGATCACCAGGTCCAGTTGGAATTCGAAGTCCTGCAGGCAGTCGCCGTCCAGCAGTGACGGCAGCGCCCGGTGCAGCGAGGGCAGCGCGTCCGCCGTCACCGATCGCTGGAACCACGCCACCACCGGCTCGGCCCGCTCCACATCCGAAACATCCGAAGCATTCGAAGCATCAGGAACACCGGAGAGCCCCACCGTCTCGGTCAGCACCGCGCCGAACACCAGCCCGATCAGCGATCGGTAGCCCCGCGCGGCGCCGCGCTCGTCCAGCCCCGCGTCCAGCAGCGCCGAGAACGTCGCGTCGATGAACTTCAGCGAGCCCGCCGAACGCGGATTCGCCGCATCGGTCGCCAGCGCCCGCACCACCACCGGATGCCGCGAAAACGCCGTGTACAAGCCATGCGTGAGTGCCCGGAGCCGCTCGTCCCAAGGCCCTGGCCCCGGAAGCGGCACACTCTCGAAGACCCGCGCGGTCAGCCCGTCGAGCAGGTCCCCCTTGTTCGCGACGTGGTTGTAGAGCGACATCGCCTCTACGCCGACGTCGGCGGCCAGCTTCCGCATCGACAATCCGGCCAGCCCGTGTTCGCCCGCCAGCCGCAACGCGGCGTCGAGCACCTTCTCCCTGCTCAGCGCCATGTGTCCCAGTTTACCGCCACCCCCTTACGCCGTAAGTACTTACATCGTATGCTTACGTCGTAAGTCACCTGGAGGGATGTCATGGACACCGAAACGCTGCTCACCACCACCCGCTCGGTCCGCCGCAAACTCGACCTCGACCGGCCGGTCGAAGAAGGAGTGCTCGAAGACTGCGTTCGCGTCGCGCAGCAGGCGCCCGCCGCCGGAATCCTGCTCGACGCCCAGCGCTGGGTGATCGTCCGCGACCCGGCGCTGCGCGCGGAAATCGCGAAGATCGTCCGCGCCGAGGCGATCCCGACCATGGCGAAGTACGGCCACCTCACGACCGAGGCCGTCATGCGGTCGGCCCGCCACCTCGTCGACAACCTCGGACGCGTCCCGGCTCTCGCGATCCCTTGCATGATCGGCCGCCCGCCGGAGGATCCCGTCGTCCAGAACGGTTACTACGGCTCGGTGTACCCAGGGATCTGGAGCTTCCAGCTCGCGCTGCGCGCGAAGGGGCTCGGCAGCTCGATGTGCGCGTACCACCTGCCCGCGCGCGAAGCCGAAGTCGCGGAGCTGCTCGGGATCCCCGGCGACGTCGCGCAGATCAGCCTGCTCGCCGTCGCGTACACGACCCAGCGCGACTTCTCCCCGGCCGCCCGGCGACCCGCCGGTGAGATCCTGTCCTTCGACCGCTGGGAACGGCCCGCGTAGATAGGGTGGCGGGGTGAGCGCACCCCAGATCACGCTGACCGTCCGGCACACCCCGTCCGCTTTGGACTCCCGCCGCGGCGTCGTCCGGCTGCACCCCGAAGTCCTCGACGCGCTCGGCCTGATGGCCTGGGACGCCGTCCGCCTCACCGGCGCGCGGGTCAGTTCCGCGCTGGCCGCCCCGTCGGAGGCGGAGGGGATCCCCGGCGTGATCCTCCTCGACGACGTCACGATGTCGAACCTCGGCGTGACCGAGGGTTCGGAGGTGGTCGTCGCACCGGCGGAGGTGTCGGGGGCGAAGACGGTCACCGTGTCGGGTTCTCGGATGGCGAGCGTGTCGCTCTCCCCGCATACCCTGCGGCTCGCGCTGATCGGCAAGGTGCTGACCGTCGGCGACGCCGTTTCCCTGCTCCCCCAAGATCTCGCGCCCCCGCCGGGCTCCGACGTCCCCGCGGTCCGCGGCCAGCTTTCCCGCGCCATCGGCATGACGTGGACGAACGAGCTGCTCACCGTCACCGCCACCGAGCCGTCGGGACCGGTGGCCGTCGGACCGTCCACTGTGGTCAGCTGGCGCGGCGGCGCCCGCACCGGCGAGGCCGAGCCCGCCGCCGCTCCGGCCCGTGCCGGGACGGCGCTGGTCCGCAGCGCACCCGCCACCCCGCACGAGGATTTCATCGACGCCGAGATCGTCGAAGACGAGCAGATCGACGAGGTCGCCGAGGAATCCGTGCCGCCGCTGTCGGATCTCGCCGGCTCCGAATCGGCCGCGCGCAAGCTCGCCGAATGGTTCGACCTGGCCTTCCACCGCCCGGAACTGCTGGCCAAACTCGGTACGTCGGCGCATCTCGGGGTACTGCTGTCCGGTCCGGAAGGCGTCGGGAAGGCGACGCTGGTCCGCGCCGTGGCCCAGGCCGAGAAGGTGCGGGTGGTGTCGCTCGCGGCGCCGAACATCGCCGTTCTCGACCCGAACGTGGCCGCCGCGCGGCTGCGCGAGGCGATCGAAAAGGCCACCCGCGACGAAGACCCCGCCGTCCTGCTGATCACCGACATCGACGCGCTGCTGCCCGCTTCCCAGCCGCCCCCGCTGGCGACGGTCGTCCTCGACGACCTGCGCAAGGCGTTGCGCAGCAAGGGTTTCGCCGTCATCGCCACCACCGGCCGGGCCGAGTCCGCCGATCCGAGGCTGCGCGCCGCCGACCTGCTCGACCGTGAACTCGGCCTGCCGCTCCCGGACGCGAAGACCCGCACGGAACTGCTGCGCGTGCTCCTGCGTGAAGCCCCGCTGGAGTCCGGCGTCGACGTCGGGCCGATCGCCGAACGGACCCCCGGCTTCGTGGCCGCCGACCTCATCGCGCTCCGCCGCGACGCCGCCCTCCGTGCCGCGCTGCGGCAGCGTGAGGTCGACGAGCCGCGGATCTCCCAGCAGGACCTGCTCGACGCGCTGACCACCGTCCGCCCCATCTCGATGTCCACTTCGGACAATCTGGCCACCGGCGGGCTGACCCTCGACGACGTCGGCAACATGACCGACGTCAAGCAGTCGCTCACCGAGGCGGTGCTGTGGCCGCTGCGCTACCCGGACTCGTTCGCCCGCCTCGGCGTCGACCCGCCGCGCGGCGTGCTGCTGTACGGACCGCCCGGCGGCGGCAAGACGTTCCTGGTCCGCGCGCTCGCAGGCACCGGCGCGCTGAACGTCTTCGCGGTCAAGGGCGCCGAACTGATGGACAAATGGGTCGGCGAGTCCGAGCGCGCGGTGCGGGAACTGTTCCGCCGCGCCGCCGAGGCCGCGCCGTCGCTGATCTTCCTCGACGAGATCGACGCGCTCGCCCCGCGCCGAGGCCAGTCCTCGGACTCCGGCGTGTCGGACCGGGTCGTCGCGGCCCTGCTGACCGAATTGGACGGTGTCGAGCCGATGCGTGAGGTCGTCGTGCTCGGTGCGACGAACCGGCCGGAACTGGTCGACCCGGCCCTGCTGCGGCCGGGACGCCTGGAGCGCCGCGTCTACGTCCCGCCGCCGGACGCGCACGCGCGTGAGGCGATCCTGGCCGCGAGCGCCAAGAACACACCGCTGGCGTCCGATGTGGACCTCGCGGCGTATGCGGCCACTTTGGACGGTTACTCGGCGGCGGACTGCGCGGCGCTGATCCGGGAGGCCGCGCTGACCGCGATGCGGGAGTCACTGGAAGCCAAGGAGGTCACCGCCGCGCATCTGACGAGGGCGGCGGAGACGGTGCGGCCGTCGCTCGACCCGGCCCAGCTCGCGGCTCTGGAGGCTTACGCGCAGAACCAGGCGTGAAGTACATGAAGGCCCCCTTCCTTGCGATAGGCGCAAGGAAGGGGCCTTCATGTACTGCTAGGAGCCGCCGTTCTTGTCGTTGGTGTCGTACTCCTTGGTGAGGATCACGATCACGCCGGGGGCGGCGTTTTGAATTCCCTCGAACCTCGGCTGAGCCTCGATGCCGAACTCCAGCGCCAACGCCTTCGCTGCGGCCTCCTCGTCGGTGCCGGGCCGGAAGTAGGCCGCGGACTTCGGGAGCTTGCCCTGGTGGGGGCCGACTTCGGTGACGTTCCAGCCGGAGGCGCGGAAGTCGTTCGCGGCCCGCTCGGCGAGGCCCTGGATCATGCTGTTGTTGTAGACGCGCACCGTCACCCACTTGTGCGACGCCTGCTGGTCGCCACCCGGCTGGCCCGGACCGGGCTTGCCGGTCTGGCCTGGCTGACCCGGCTGGCTCCCCGGCGGCGCGGAGCTCGCGGGCGCGCTCGACGGCGGCGCCGACGAGGCGGGTGGTGAGCTGGCCGGAGGCGAACCGGGCGCCGGGGACGACGGCGGGGTCGCGCCGTCCGAGGTCGTGGGCTGCGTACCGGGCGGCGTTGCCGTGTCCGAATCACCGCCGCCGCTGGTCAGGGTGATTCCGCCGATCACGGCGGCGATCACGGCGACACCGACCAAGGCCAATCCGGCGGCCTTCATCGGCCGGGACAGACCCGAAAACAGACTCATGAGAGATCGATCCCCAGTCGCCGGGCCGCGCGATTGCGCTGCCGGGCCGCTCGCGTCTTGCGCAGGCGCTTGACCAGCATCGGGTCGGCCTGCATGGCTTCGGTCTTCTCGAGCAGCCGGTTCAGCAACTGGTAGTAGCGTGTCGACGACATCGAGAAGCGTTCACGGATGGCCTGTTCTTTCGCGCCGGCGTACTTCCACCACTGACGTTCGAACGCGAGCATGTCGAGCTCGCGCTCGCTGAGGCCGTTCACGGTCTCCGACGGGGACGGCTGGTCGGACTCGGCCATCGACTCCGCGGCGTCCATTCCGACTCCTCGCAATCAGGTCAGTGCTCGGCGGCGTGAAACCACAGGCTTGTCATTCCGCGGCGCCATTAGACCACGGATCCGGCGCCCGGCCTCGGTATCGGCGTCGGCGCGTCATGGGTAAGGGTGTACCAGAAGGGTCCGACTAAACTGCGCCCGTGACCGTCCACCCCATCGTGATCGCCGGCGAGCCTGTGCTGCACAACCCGACTCGGGAGATCACCGAGTTCGACGACAAGCTGCGCACTCTCGTCGACGACATGTTCGAGACCATGTACGCCGCCGAAGGGGTCGGCCTCGCGGCCAACCAGATCGGCCTCGACCTGCGCGTGTTCGTCTACGATTGCCCCGACGACGAGGGCACCCGCCGCAAAGGCGTCGTGGTGAACCCGAAGCTCGAGACGTCGGAGATCCCGGAGACGATGCCTGATCCGGACGACGACTGGGAAGGCTGCCTGTCGGCTCCTGGCGAGTCGTACCCGACAGGACGCGCTTCGTGGGCGAAGGTCACCGGCTTCGACGTCGACGGCAACCCGATCGAGGTCGAAGGCAACGGGTACTTCGCGCGCTGCCTGCAGCACGAGACCGATCACCTGGACGGCTTCATCTACCTCGACCGGCTGGTCGGGCGCCACGCTCGCGCGGCGAAGAAGATGCTCAAGGCGAACAAGTGGGGCGTTCCTGGCAACTCGTGGCTGCCGGAGGCGCAGCCCGAGCCCGCCGACGACTGACCCGCGCCACCGCTCACCTGCTGGTCCGAAGTCCGTGAAGGCCTCCTTGAGGGACTCTGAGTCCCTCAAGGAGGCCTTCACGGACTGTGCACTCTGGCGCGCGGCGTGGGCGAAGCCGTGACTCGCGTGACTGAATGCGGTGAGCGGGGTCGTGGTTTCCGGCTTGAAGTACATGATGGCCCCCTTCCTTGCGTTAGGCGCAAGGAAGGGGGCCATCATGTACTTCCGCGTGGGTGTGACCGCCGGTGCTGTCGGGGCGGGTGTGGTTGCGCCGGTTCCGTGAAGGGCCCCTTCACTACTTTCAAGGTAGGCAAGGAGGCCTTCACGGACGGGGCCCGCGATCACACGCCTGCCGGGAACCAGTAGGTAACCAAGAGACTCCCGCGCCCTAACCGTCCTTACCACTCACGACGTCAGCAGCCCAAGAAGTGACAGCGCACCACCCGCGGCTGCTCGATCACCTTCCCGGCCTCCACCGACCAGGCGAGCCGCAGGTACTGCGCGTGCGTCCAGGCCAGAGGCGTCGCGGACGCCGTCGGAGTGCCCGCCGGGAAGCCCGTCTGCCCTGAAGGCGCGTTCTCGTCCCAGACCTGCTCCGGCATGGTGTCCCCGGAGCTGCTGACGCGCCCCAGGTCGCGAAGCCGCTTCGCGGCCGTCCCCCGGTCTCCGGCGGCGAGGTCGTACTCGCCGCGTTCACCCGCGAGCAGCGGCCACAGTCGCCCGAAAGTGGTCCGGCTTTCGGCCGGGAATGTGTAGTCCCAGGGCGAGCCGTCGGCCTTCTCGCCGTACCCGTCCTTCGTGTACCGGTGCCAGAACTGCCCCGTCGGGGTGGTGAAGGCGATGTCGGCGTCGGTGACCTTGACGCTGTTTCGGATCACCGGATCATCGGCCCGGTAGATGCCCAGCCGCACCAGTTCGAGGAACCCGGCGTCGGTCACGGCGCGCTGGTCCATGGTCACGCTGGAATTGCCGAGGTTGTACTTCGTGCCGTTGTTCGCGTCGCCGTCCTTGGTCAGCCTGACGAAGTACGGATCCTTCGACAGCGGACCGTTCGTGGTCACCGTCCACCGGGCGAGTTTCGCTTTGAACGCGTCGGCGGTGTCGAGGTAGCGCTTCGCGTCGGCGGCGGCGCCGTTCGCCTTGGCGAGATCCGCCGCGCAGACCAGTCCGGCGATCACGGCGGCGATCGTCGATGGCGAGTAGCCGTCCTGCTCCTCCCAGCGTTCCTGCTGGCTGTACGGCGACGCGTGCCCGTTTTCCGCCTTGTAGGACAACAGGAATTCCGCCGCCTTGCGCACACCCTGCCAGGTTTTCGCGTCGGTGCGGCCGAGTTGCTGCGCGAGCACGATGGGCAGCGCGGTCTCGTCGAGCTGGATCGACGTCCAGTACGGCGTGCCGTCGACGTGGCTGTTCTGCGGCAGATGCCCGTCCGGCAGCTGCTGTGTGCCGAACATGTAGTCGACCGACCGGTTGGCGGCGTCACGGTCGCCGGCGGCGAGCAGGCCGGTCGCGATCTGGTAGAGATCACGCGGCCAGACAAGGTGATACGTACCCGACGGCGACCATTCCGGGTCGTTGTTCCCGAATCGCCACGGCATGCTCGGCGACGCGATGAGCGCGCCCTGGCGCAGCTTGTCCTCGCTCGCCGCGAGCATGAGCACGGACGCCTGGTAGAGATCCCGTTCCTGCTTGGTCTTCAGCGACGACGGCGTGTCCTTCACCTGGCGGAGGTACTGCTTCCAGCCGCGGTCGTACGCGCGGGCGGCGTCGGCGAATCCGCGTCGCAGCGAGGTTTTCGCGTTGGTGAGTGCGTCGGAGTCCTTCGCGCCCATGCCGAGCGAAAGCGTGAAGTCCCGCGAGCGGACACCGTCGGCGGAGGTCTGCCCGGTGAGCAGCACGTTGCCCTTGGCCGCGGTCGCGTATTCCTTGAGTGTGAAGGATTTCGTCAGCTGGGTGATCCCGTCCGAGGAACCCGAGTAGCCGACGGAAGTCCGCGAGAACGCCGGTTCCGCGGTCAGTGCGGCCGCGGTTTTCGCATCGGACGAGACCGCGTTCGCGCCATCAGTGCGTGCGGAATCGTCCGAACCCTCGTTGGTGAGATCGGGATCCGCGACCGCGTACACCTGATACGGGCGGCCGGTCAGCGAAACGAAGTCGACGTCGATCAGCACACTCGCACGCGCCGGGTCGGTGACGTAGGTCTTGCGGAGTTTCCAGCGGTGCTGATCGTCGGTGATGGTCTGCTCGTAGGTGAGACCGTCGGTGCGGCGCACCCGCTGCGCCTTCGCCGAGGAATCGACGGTGGCGAAGCTCTTGCCGTCGGTGACGACGAGGTCGAGCGCGCGGACGCTCGGCGTCGACAGATCCGGGTAGTAGACCTCCGACATCCGGCCGCCTTGCAGGGTGAACCAGACGTTGCTCGCCCGGTCGCGAGCGGTGCCGAAGCCGGTCTTGTTCGCCGGAAGCCAGCTCGGATGAGCGCCGGGTGCTCCGGGCGCCTCACCGCCCTGTGCCGCGGCGACCGCCGGGACCAGCCCCGCGATCAGCACGCCGGCCAATGCCGGAAGCATGAGTTTGCGCATATCCCACCCCAGACTTCTGTAACGGTGCAGAACCTCCGGGATTCTGTCGTGAATCCCCCGCGAGCACAGGACCCGAACCGGTGAACCACCAACGCTGTCGACAAGTCGTCACCCGAGGGCGGGTTGATTGATCCGGCCCCGGCGTGGCATGGTCGGGGCACAACCAAACAACCGCGGGAGCTCGCGCCATGGCGGGCTGAGAGGGCGGCTGGAGTCTTTCTAGGAGACCCGGTGCCGCCGACCGCATGAACCTGACCGGGTAATGCCGGCGTAGGGAGTGAACGTCGTTGACGACTCTTGAGAACGAGTCTGCCATCACGCCGACCGTCACCACCGGACCGATCACCGGTTCGCGGAAGGTCTACCACCAGACGGAATCCGGTCTCCGGGTCCCCGCGAGGCGGATCGATCTTTCGAACGGCGAGCATTTCGACGTTTACGACACTTCCGGCCCGTACACCGACGACGACGCGCAGATCGACGTCCACAGTGGACTGCACCGGCTGCGCGCCGGCTGGGCCGACGGTCGTGAGCACAACACCCAGCTTGGCTGGGCGAAACAGGGCGTCATCACCCGCGAAATGGAGTACGTCGCGGCACGCGAGCGCTGCTCGCCGGAATTCGTGCGGGACGAGGTCGCGCGCGGCCGCGCGGTGATCCCCGCCAACCGCAAGCACCCGGAGACCGAGCCGATGATCATCGGCAAGAACTTCCTGGTGAAGATCAACGCCAACATGGGCAACTCGGCCGTCTGGTCCTCGGTGGAGGAAGAGGTCGACAAGATGGTGTGGGCGACCCGCTGGGGCGCCGACACGATCATGGACCTCTCCACCGGCAAGCGGATCCACGAGACGCGCGAGTGGATCGTCCGCAACTCGCCGGTCCCGGTCGGCACCGTGCCGATCTACCAGGCGCTGGAAAAGGTCAACGGGGAGCCGGAAAAGCTGTCGTGGGAGGTGTACCGCGACACGATCATCGAGCAGTGCGAGCAGGGTGTCGACTACGTCACCGTGCACGCCGGGGTGCTGCTGCGTTACATCCCGCTGACCGCGCGCCGGGTCACCGGCATCGTCTCGCGCGGCGGCTCGATCATGGCGGCGTGGTGCCTCGCGCACCACAAGGAATCCTTCCTGTACACCAATTTCGCGGAACTCTGCGAGATACTGCGCGAGTACGACGTCACATTCTCCCTCGGTGACGGCCTGCGTCCCGGTTCGATCGCCGACGCGAACGACCGCGCGCAGTTCGCCGAACTGGAGACGCTGGGCGAACTCACGCACATCGCCCGCGAGCACGACGTCCAGGTGATGATCGAAGGCCCCGGCCACGTGCCGATGCACAAGATCAAGGAGAACGTCGAACTCGAGGAGAAGCTGACCGGCGAGGCGCCGTTCTACACCCTCGGCCCGCTCGCGACCGACATCGCGCCGGCGTACGACCACATCACCTCGGCCATCGGCGCGGCGCAGATCGGCTGGTACGGCACGGCGATGCTGTGCTACGTCACGCCGAAGGAGCACCTGGGCCTGCCGAACCGCGACGACGTCAAGACCGGCGTCATCACCTACAAGATCGCCGCGCACGCCGCCGATCTCGCCAAGGGGCACCAGTACGCGCAGGAGTGGGACGACGAGCTTTCCAAGGCCCGCTTCGAATTCCGCTGGAACGACCAGTTCAACCTGTCGCTGGACCCGGACACCGCCCGCGCGTACCACGACGAGACCCTGCCCGCCGAACCGGCGAAGACTGCGCACTTCTGCTCGATGTGCGGGCCGAAGTTCTGCTCGATGCGCATCACCCAGGACGTCCGCAAGTACGCCGAGGAGCACGGACTGTCCACTGTGGAAGCGATCGAAGCGGGTATGTCGGAGAAGTCGAACGAGTTCGCCGAGCAGGGCAACAAGGTCTACCTGCCGGTGGTCAATCAGTGACGGAAACACCTCGGACGGCCCTCACCATCGCCGGATCGGATTCCGGCGGTGGTGCGGGTATCCAGGCTGATCTGCGGACCTTCTTCGCCAACGGCGTGCACGGGATGGTCGCGCTCACCGCGGTCACCGTGCAGAACTCGCTGGGCGTGCAGGGTTTCAGCGAGATCCCGGTCGACGTCGTCACCGGCCAGATCAAGGCCGTCGCCGGGGACATGGGCGTCGACGCCGCGAAGACCGGGATGCTCGCGACGGCCGAGATCATCAACGCCGTCGCCAAGACGCTCGACGAAGTCCACATCGGACGCTCGTCGGGCACGCCGTTCGTCGTGGATCCCGTCGCCGCTTCGATGACCGGGCACGCGTTGCTGCGCGAGGAGGCGCTGGAGGCGATCCGCACCGAACTGTTCCCGCGCGCCACGCTGATCACGCCGAACCTCGACGAGGTGCGGCTGCTCACCGGTGTCGAGGTGACCGGACCCGCGACCCAGCGGGAGGCGGCGGAGGCGCTGCTGGAGTTCGGTTCGGAGTGGGTGCTGGTCAAGGGCGGGCATCTCGACGCGGCACAGGACTGCGTGGACCTGTTGTCCGACGGCACCTCCTGGGTGGAGCTCTCCGGGCCGCGGTTCGACACCCGGAACACGCACGGCGGCGGGGACACGATGGCTTCGGCGATCACGTCTTCGCTGGCGAAGGGGGCCGACGTGCCGACGGCGGTCGCCGAGGGGAAACGGTTCATCGAGCGGTGCGTGGCGGAGTCCTACCCGCTGGGCGCGGGCGTTGGCCCGGTTTCGCCCTTCTGGCGGCTGTCGTGAGTCCGTGAAGGACTCCTTGAGGGCCCCAGAGTCCCTCAAGGAGTCCTTCACGGACCACTCCAGTGCCGGGTCAGCGGGTGGTGAGGCGAGGTGCGTCCACCGCCCAATACCAGTTGTTGCCCGCCGCGTAGAGCCGCCAAGTCAGCTTCACCGAACGAGCCCCCGCGGGCACCTTCACCGAAGCCGACGTCGGCACCGAAAGCACGTCGCCGCCTTTGTTCGCCGTCCCGGACTCCGGCCCGTAGGCCAGCACGTTCCGCTCGGGGCCACCGTCGAACGACGCCGTCAGCGCACCCCGCTGCGTCCCCTCCTGCCGGTAGTGCGACACGAACGAGACGTCCACAGTGGACTTACCGGCGACATCGAGCCCCGGCGAGACAAGCGAAGAGTCGAAGGTGCCGCGAGAAGAGGGTGACCCCTTGTCGTCCCACTCGTCCGGGTCCGCGACCGCGAAGACGCCGCGCGCCCGCGCGTTCGCCTCACGCTGCTGGCCGGGGGCGGCGCGGGTCCAGAAGTCGTCGGTGGTGAAGGCCCAGCCCTGCCATTCCGTCACGCCCGCGGGCATCCCGGCGGCGTTGCGCACGGTCCAGCCGCCCGGCGCGTCGTGCGTCCAGCCGAGGACTCCGGCCGGGACACCGGTTTCGTCCTGCCGGGGCTTCAAAGCGGCCGTGTCGAAGACATCCGAAGGCGCGGCGCCGAGCGGGTAGCCGTCGTAGACCGCCGGAGCGGCGACGCCCAGATGCCGCAGCACCGTCGGCGCGATGTCGACGATCTTCGGCGCCACGGCGGGGGTTCCGGCCGGAACCGCGCCGCCCGCGGCGATCACGAACGTCATCCGTTCCTCGGGGCTGTCGCCGCCGTGGCCGCCGGACGCCGTGTGGCCGTGGTCGGCGGAGATCATGATCAGCCAGTCCTCGCCGCCGCGGTTCGCGCGCGCGTCGACGGCGGCGAGCAGGCGGCCGATCAGCGCGTCGTCGGTCCGCAGCGAGGCTTCGTACTGGGCGGAATCCGCGCCGTGGCCGTGACCGGCCTCGTCCGTCTGTCCGAAGTAGACGAATGACGCGTCGGCCTTGTCCTGCTTGAGATGCTTCTCGGCGTCGACGGTGACCTGCTCGTCGGTCTTCTCGTATCCGGCGCTGTCGCCGTTCTGGACGAACTTGCGGTCCTGGCCGGCGCGCAGGATCTTGTCGCCGATCGGCGTCCAGTCGACGGCGGCGTAGGTATCGAGCGCCGGGTTCGCGGTTTCGGCGCGGGCGAGCCAGCTCGGATGCGAGGCGAGGTCGTTGCCGGCGAAGGAGTTCTCCTTCACCTTGTGCTTGTCCGGCCAGACACCGGTGAGGATCGTGGACCAGCCGGGACCACTCACCGTCGGCGCCATCCCGCTGCCGTACAGGGAACTGCGCGAGGCAGATCCGCGCTTCACCAGCGCGTGGACGTTGGGGGTGTCGGCGGCCATCAACTTGTCGAACCGGGCGCCGTCCAGGCCGATGACCAGCACTTTCGGCGTCTTGGCCGCGGCGACGGCGACGCCGGACGTCAGCCCGGCGACGGCCGCCAAGGCCGACAGGAGGGAAAGCGTTCTGCGCACGAAAGCCTCCAGATAACTTGTTCGAACCAATTGTTCGTCAAGTTAGTGCGCCGAACTGTCTTCCCGATGAAGTCCGCGTGCCCCCGCGAAGGACTTCAGCCGACGGGCTCCAGCACCCGCGAGTCGTAGCCCTTGCGGGATTCGAGGATCCCGTCGAAGTTGGCGACCGACCATTCGCTGACCGCCATGAGCAGCTTGCTCGCGCTCGAACCGCGCTCGGTCAGCGCGTACTCGACGGTCGGCGGGGTGGTCGGGAAGACCGTGCGCGTGACCAGGCCGTCGCGTTCGAGGGCACGCAGGTTCTGGGTCAGCATCTTCTGGCTGATCCCGCCGACCGCGCGGCGCAGTTCACCGAACCGGTGCGGCCGCCGGGACAGCGCGCCGAGCACCAGCGCGGTCCACTTGTTGGCGAGCAGATCGAGGACGTCGCGGCACGGACAGTTCCGCAGATAGATGTCCCACGGCGATTCCGGCACTTCACAGGTAGTTTCCATCAGGTACCTAGTTTACCTTTAAGTGCCTTCTAGCGAGAAGTGACCAAGCGGCCGAACATGGAAAGCACCTACAACGGAGGAGCTTTCGATGCGCGTCGTGACCCAGCAGCGGCTTGGTGGCCCTGAAGTGCTGGAGGTGACCGAGACCGACCGTCCGGCCCCCGGCCCGACCGAGGTGCTCGTGCGGGTGCGCGCCGCCGGGATCAACCCGGTCGACTGGAAGACCCGTGCCTACGGCGTCTTCATGGGCGAGCCGCCGTTCGTCCTCGGCTGGGACGTGTCCGGGGTCGTGGAAAAACTCGGCGTCGGCACGACCCACTTCGCCGTGGGCGACGAGGTTCTCGGCTTCCCGTGGTTCCCGAGGCAGGCCGGCGGTTACGGCGAATACGTGACCGCGCCCGCCCGCCAGTTCGTGCGCAAACCCGCCGGGCTGAGCCACGAACAGGCCGCCGGGCTGCCGCTCGCCGGCCTCACCGCGTGGCAGGGCCTGGTGGACATCGCCGACGTCCGGCCCGGACAGCGTGTGCTGATCGACGCGGCGGCGGGCGGTGTCGGGCACCTCGCCGTCCAGGTGGCGAAGTCGCGCGGCGCGTACGTCCTCGGCACGGCGAGCGCCGGGAAGCACGACTTTCTCCGCGAACTCGGCGTCGACGAGCCGATCGACTACCGCGACGAGACCGCGACGGCGTCCGAGATGGACGTCGTGTTCGGACTGGTCGGCGAAGAGAGCGACCTGCGCTGGCTGGACGCTGTGAAGCCGGGCGGCCTGCTCATCGCGGTCCCCGGCGGCGTGAGCGAGGCTGTCGCCGCGAAGGCCGGGAAGCTCGGCGTGCGGACGTCGGGGATGCTCGCCGAACCCGATCAGCTCGGCCTGCTGGCGCTGACCGAGCTGATCGAGAAGGGCGAACTGCGCGTCCACGTCGAGCAGACGTTCCCGCTGGCGGACGTCGCCAAGGCGCACGAAGTCGGCGAAGGCGGCCGTGTCACCGGGAAGCTCGTCTTGACCGTCTGATCGCGCGTGAAGCGACCTAGCCGCGCGTAAGCACCTGCGGCAGCACGGTGGTCAGCCCCGTCCAGTCCGAGGTGAGCACCGAAGCGTGGTTCTTCGCCAGCAAGGCCGCCCGCGCGCTCGCCTGGTCCACTGTGGGCGCACGGGAGTCGATGGCCGGCGCGACGTTGTGCGCGTCGGTCATCACCACGTAGTAGTGGTTGTCGTCGTACCAGCCGGGCCCGGTCTGCGTCAGGAACGCGTTGGCGTCGCCGTCGAAGACCACGAACCACGGCCGCAGCCCGGCGTCGGCGTACTTCGACCGCGGGTCGCCGGGCGCCGCGCCGTGCACCGTCGGGAAGATCTGCGCCTCACCGACGCGTCCCGCGTCCTTGAGCGACCGCAGGTACCGCGCGTACTCGACGTCGGTCTTGAGCGTGTCCGTCGGGTTGCCCTCTTCGACCGTGCCGGGGATCACTTCGATGATCACCTTGCCCCGCAACGCGTCCAGCGACGGCCAATTGTCCGCTTTGGCCGCGTCGTCGAGCGTCGCGTACCCGCCGAGCAGGTCCGCCGGCCGGAACACCGCACCGCCGAGATGCGCCCGGACGGACGCGTCGAGTTCGTCCGGGCCGAGGCCGCGGTTGTCGGCGAACCCGGTCTTCATCTCCAGTTTGAGCGTGATCGGCTTGCTGTCCGGATGCGCACCCAGCCAGACGCGGATGTCGTCGAGGCAGTGTTCGAGGTTCTTGTTCCGCCCACCGGAATACAGCTGCGACGGCGAACTCGCCGCGACGCAGTTGTTGTTGTTCCCCAACGGGTTCGAGTGACTCACTTTCCACTCGCGAGTGATGATGTTCGGCCAGACGTCGAGTTCGATCAGCGAGGTACCGGCGTCCAGCGAACGCGCCAGATAGTCGTAGGCGCCGGTCTCGTAGGTGTTGTGGACGCCGACAGTGGTCACATGGGAGACCTTGGCGGCGTCGGCGTTCGCGATCGTTCCGGACAGCGAAGCCGCCACGATCACACCGGCGAGGGATACCGCGGGGAGGAGTTTCATCCGAGCCCTTTCGCACGCGGGAAGTGCACTGGCTCACACACTGTGCCACCGTGATCGGGTGCGGCCGAACCCCTGTTGAACCAGAAGGACCAGTGGGGAAAATGAACCCATGAGCGAGAACCCCAGCCCGCCGTCGGCGCTGACCATCGCGGGCTCCGACTCCGGCGGCGCCGCCGGTCTGCAGGCTGACCTGCGCACGTTCCTCACCTGTGGCGTGCACGGCCTGGTCGCGGTCACCGCCGTGACCGTCCAGAACACCCTCGGCGTGCACGACCGCACCGACATCCCGGCGCGGATCGTCGCCGGGCAGATCGAAGCCGTCGCCGCCGACATGGGCGTCAACGCGGCCAAGACCGGCATGCTCGCGTCGGCCGAGATCATCCACGCCGTCGCCGCCGCCTGCGACAAGGCCGAGATCGGCCGCGACGCCAAGGTGCCGTTCGTGGTCGATCCGGTCGCGGCGTCGATGCACGGGCATCCGTTGTTCGACGACGCCGGGCTGGTGGCGCTGCGTGACGAGCTCCTGCCGCGCGCGACGGTCCTCACCCCGAACCTCGACGAGGTCCGCCTGCTGACCGGCATGACCGTGACCACCCGCGAGCAGATGCACCAGGCCGCCATCGTCCTGCACCGGCTGGGACCGAAGTACGTGCTGGTGAAGAGCGGCCACCTGGTCTCCGACCCGGAATGCGTCGACGTGCTCTTCGACGGCTCCACGTTCGTCGAACTGCCGGGCGAGCGGTTCGCGACGCAGCACACGCACGGCGCCGGGGACACCATGGCGTCGGCGCTGACGGCCGGTCTCGCGAAGGGGATGTCCGTCGTGGAGGCCGCTCGCTACGGCAAGTGGTTCGTCTCACACTCGGTCGAAAACGCCTACCCCATGGGCGCGAAGGTCGGTCCGGTTTCGGCGTTTTGGCGGCTTGCGCCGGAGCACTGAGAACACGGCCGGTTACGATTCGCACCGTGACGGGACGCGAGAGGGCGGCGAAGGTCGTCGAAGACCGCCGCTTCCAGAACTTCATCATCGCGGTGATCGTCTTCAACGCCGTCACCCTCGGCCTGGAGACCTCGACCAGGATGGTCGCGGAATACGGGTCGCTGCTGCACACGGTCGACTACATCGCGCTCGGGATCTTCGTACTCGAACTGGCCGCGAAGCTCTACGCGTATCGCGCGAAGTTCTTCCGTGACCCGTGGAACATCTTCGACCTGCTCGTCGTCGGCATCGCGGTGATCCCCACGACCGGCCCGTTCGCGGTGCTGCGGGCGTTGCGGGTCCTGCGGGTGCTGCGGCTGATCTCGGTCGTGCCGTCGATGCGGAAGGTCGTCACCGGCCTGCTCGCGTCGATCCCCGGCATGGCGTCGATCGCCGCGCTCCTCGCGCTGATCATCTTCGTCGCGGGCGTGATGGCGACGAAGCTGTTCGGCACGATCTCACCGGAGAACTTCGGCGACCTCGGCACTTCGCTGTTCACGCTGTTCCAGGTGATGACCGGCGAGGCGTGGCCGGACATCGCCAAGGAGATCATGAAGGAAGCACCCATGGCCTGGGTGTTCTTCGTGGTCTACATCCTCGTGTCCAGCTTCGCGGTGCTGAACCTCTTCATCGCCGTTGTGGTCAGCGGGATGGAGGACGAGCTTCGCCAGGACATCCGCGAGGAAGAGGCGAAGCAAGCCGAGACCCAGGCTCAGGCGAACAAGGAGATCCTCGACGAGCTTCGGGCTCTTCGTGCGGAAGTCGCGGAGCTCAGCGCTCTTCGTCAGCGATGAGCGCTTCGAGCGCGGGCAGAGCCGCCGCCAAGGCCGCCTGGTGCTCCGGGGTCAGCCTGTCGAGGCGCATGCCCAGCTCGTGCACACGCGTCGAACGGACGCCGGAAACCAGCCTCGCGCCCTCTTCGGTGGCCTGCGCGAGCCAGGCCCGCCTGTCGACCGGGTCCGATTCACGGCTGACGTAGCCCGCTTCGACCAGCGAAGCGACGATCCTCGACATGGTGGCCGCGGCGACGCCTTCCTTCGCCGCGAGATCACCCAGACGGAGCTGTCCGTAGTTCACGAGCGTCGCGAGCGCGGAGATCGCGCCGTGGCCGGGTCCAGGCACGCCTGCCTGGCGCAGTGACCGTGACAATCGGCCCACCGCCAGGAACAACCTGCCCGAAACATCCTGGACCGCTGACGTGGTCACCGCTGGCTCCTCTGGGTACACGGCGGCGGGTGCGCCGCCGGAGAGTGCCGTCAACCATACGGGCTCCCCGTGCGTACTCCCGGTTAAGGCCGTGAACCGTACAAAAGGGTTATCGAGGCGGGCTCGAAGCGTGTGCCCAGAACCGCTGGGGGATCCGGCCCGCTCCGGCGGCCAGCCTGCCGGCCGTGACGGCGGCGCGCATCGCCGACGCCATCCGCTCCGGATCCGCGGCCCTGGTCACGGCGGTCGAGAGCAGGACGGCGTCGCAGCCGAGCTCCATCGCCAGCGTCGCGTCGGAAGCCGTGCCGATACCGGCGTCGAGGATCACCGGGACCCCGGCGCGCGAAACGATCAGCTCGATGTTGTGCGGATT
The DNA here is from genome assembly GCF_000384215.1 of Amycolatopsis alba DSM 44262. Classification (NCBI taxonomy): domain Bacteria; kingdom Bacillati; phylum Actinomycetota; class Actinomycetes; order Pseudonocardiales; family Pseudonocardiaceae; genus Amycolatopsis; species Amycolatopsis alba. Next base: position 2,952,734 of record NZ_KB913032.1, read on the forward strand.
GCGGATGCCGAGACCGGTGCCGATGGGCGCGCCGAGCGGCATCACGGCCGCGCAGCCTGCCTGCTCCAGCCGCAACGCCAGCACTGGGTCGTCGTTGGTGTAGGCCAGCACGGTGAACCCGTCCGCGGTGAGCTGTTCGGCCGCTTCGAGGGTCTCGAACGGGTCCGGCAGCAGCGTGCGGTCGTCGGCGTGGACCTCCAGCTTGATGAGGTCGGTTTCGAGTGCTTCGCGGGCGAGCCTGGCGGTGAGTACCGCTTCGGCGGCCGTCCGGCAGCCCGCGGTGTTGGGCAGCAGCCGGATGCCGAGCCGCCGGAGCAGTTCGAGCACGCCGGAGCCGCCTTCGGCGTCGGCCTTGCGCATCGCGACGGTGGTCAGTTCCGTGCCCGAGGCCACGAGCGCGCGTTCCACCACGGCGAGGTTCGCCGCGCCGCCGGTGCCGATGATCAACCGCGACGAGAGCTTGTGCTCGCCGATGACGAGGTGGTCTCCGTCCATTTTCAGCCTCCTTGGACCGCGGTGAGGATGTCGACGCTGGCGCCCTTGCGCACCACGGCTTCCGGCCATTCGCCGCGCCGGACGACGACGCCGTCCACCGCGACCGCGACGCCCTTCGTCACCGTGCCGAGCGCCTCGAGCACGCCCTCGACGGTGGTCCCGTCGGGGAACTCGCGCCACTGGCCGTTGACCTGGATCTCCATCACACCCGCTCCTCGCTGCGCCGCGACGGCGCTGCCGCCGCGACCTCGTCCGGCAACGGCCCGCCGTCCAGCCAGGCGACCGCGGCGTCCGCGGTGACCGGGGCCATCAGGAGGCCGTTGCGATGGTGACCTGTCGCGGCGAAGACACCTTCGCCCAGCTCACCGATGAAGGGCATCGTGTCGACACTCGCCGCGCGAAGCCCGGCGGCGGTCTCGACGAGTTCGTATTCGGTGATGCCCGGAAAGACGCGCTCCGCGCCTTCGAGCAGCTCACGGACGCCTCGGACGGTGACGGTCTCGTCGAATCCTGCCTCGTACTGGGTCGCGCCGAGCACGAGCCCGCCGTCGGCGCGCGGGACGAGGTAGATCGGGCGGCCCTCGACCATCGCGCGGACGGTCCTCGTCGGCGACGGCAGGCAGCCCCGGCGAGGCCGCAGCCTGAGGATCTCGCCCTTCAGCGGGCGGACGGCTTCGGCGAGCGCGGGATGCAGGCGTCCGGTCCAGGCGCCGGCGGCGAGGACGACGTCACCCAGTCCGTCGAGTTCCGTGACGGTCTCGTGGCGGAACTCGACCTGGTGCTCGTCGCAGGCGTGCTTGAGCGCTCGCAGCAGCCTTCTGTTGTCCACGGCCAGATCGCCGGGCACCAGCAGTCCACTTCGGACGGATCCGGCGAGACCGGGCTCGGCGCGGCGGGCTTCGCGACCGGTCAGCTGCTCGACCTCGCGGCCGAGTTCGGTGAGGTACGCGGCGAGCATCTCGAGGTTGCCCGCGTCGGCGCTGTCCAGCGCGGCGACCAGCGTGCCGTGTGCGGAAAGGCCGGGGTCGACGCCCTCTTCGGCCAGGTCACGGGCGAAATCCGGCCAGCACCGCAGCGACGCCTCGCCGAGCGTGAGGACGTCCTCCTCGCCGGGCCAGGCCTCGGTGACCGGCGCGAGCATGCCGCCCGCGAGCCACGACGCGCCGCGTCCCGGCTCCGGGTCGTACACGGTGACGCGATGACCGCACGCGGACGCGCGCCAAGCGACCGAGAGGCCGATGACCCCGCCGCCGACAACCGAAAGTTCCTTCATGACAATCACGCTCCCTGCGCCGGCATGACCCGGATCAGGTTCCACGGTCGGAGCGGTTTCGGCTCCCTCTCAGCCCGTCCTCGGGCTCCCGTGCGGACCACCCCACCGTAGCGCGCGGGTACCGTCGCCGCCATGCCCACCCTGTCTGATCCGCGGATCCGCGCCCGGCTCGCGAACGCCCGCCTGTACCTCTGCACCGACGCCCGGTCCGGCCGCGGCGATCTCGCCCGATTCGCCGACGCGGCCCTGGCGGGCGGGGTCGACATCATCCAGCTGCGGGACAAGGCGATCGAGGCGAAACAGGAGATCGCCGCGCTGGAAGTGCTGGCGGAGGCGTGCGAGAGGCACGGCAAGCTGCTGGCGGTCAACGACCGCGCGGACATCGCGCTCGCCGTCGGCGCGCACGTGCTGCACCTGGGCCAGGACGACATCCCGGTGCCGCTGGCCCGCCAGATTGTCGGTGACGACGTGGTGATCGGCCGCTCCACCCATTCGGCCGAACAGGCCAAGGCCGCCGCCGAGGAAGCCGGCGTGGATTACTTCTGCACCGGCCCGTGCTGGCCGACGCCGACGAAGCCGGGCCGCTCCGCGCCGGGGCTCGACCTGGTGCGCGCCACGGCGGCGTTCGGGACGTCGCGGCCGTGGTTCGCGATCGGCGGGATCGACGCCGTCCGCCTGCCCGAAGTGCTGGACGCGGGGGCGTCGCGGATCGTCGTCGTCCGGGCGATCACCGAGGCCGAAGACCCCGAAGCGGCCGCTCGCACGCTCCGCTCCGCCCTCCCCTGACCCCGAGCGGTCAGGGAGCGGGGGTGCCGGAGGCCTGGGCCGGGGCCGAGGGGGTCGTCGAGGGCGCCTGGGACGTCGAAGGCGTCGTGGACGGCGTCGTCGGGGGCGCCTGGGTGGTCGTGGGCGCCGTCGGCGTCGTCGAGGGAGTCGGCGTGGTCGACGGCGTCGTGTCGGGTTGCTTGCCCTGGGTCTCCGAGGGGGACGTCGCGGGCGGAGTGTCGTGCTTGTCCTGCCGCTCCTGGTCCTGCCCGCCGCCGACGATCTTCCCGAGGGTCGTCCCGGTCCCACCGCCGAAGGTCTTCCCGGTCGCGCCCTCGAAACCGGTGATCGCGACGAGCGCCACCACGAACGCCACCACGCTGACCCCGGCGATCACCGCCCAGCGCGGCTTGAACTTCCGCCCGGACGGCTCTTCCTCCTCCGCCGGGGTGAGCCGGACGGTCTCCTGCTCCGCCGGGTCGAGCACCTTGCGTCGTCCGGGAACGGTCAGCACCATCCCCGCCTTGAGCGCGGCGTCCTTCGTCCGCTGCAGCGAGCGCAGGTACAACTCGCCACCGAGCGTGGTGATCACGCTCGCCAGCCCGGCACCCGCCACGGTTCCGGCAACGCCGAGCGTGGAACCCAGCAGCGCCGCGGTGATCGCGGCCATCGCGGCCGCCGTCACCTGGACGATCCGCCCCTGCTTTTCCGTCTTTCCGGTGTCCTTTTCGGAGGTCTCCTTGGTCATGATCCCGTTCTGCAGCTAGTCGGTCCTCACCCGGTCCTAACGATTAAGGCGCGTGGGATGCTCCCTTCGTTGTCCGCACGTGAGGAGCGCCACGCCGTCTGTCCAAAAAGGACTGTCCACGGTTTACGACTCCTTGACATAATCAGGCATATGGAACTGGTTTCGATCGAGGAAATCCGCGACGCGGCGAGCCGGGTCAACGGCGCCGCGGTGCGCACACCGTTACTGGAACAGTCGTGGGCGCCGTTGTGGCTCAAACCGGAAAGCCTTCAGCCGATCGGCGCCTTCAAGGTGCGCGGCGCCTACAACGCGATCGCCGCGCTGGACGAAGACCGGCGCGCTCGCGGTGTCGTCGCGTTCTCCAGCGGCAACCACGCGCAAGCGGTCGCCTACGCGGCGAAGCGGTTCGGGATCCACGCGGTGATCATCGTCCCGGACGTCGCGCCGCGCGCCAAGGTCGAAGCCACCAAGGCGCTCGGCGCCGAGGTCATCGAGGTCCCGATCGACCGCCAGGAATCCTCCGCGCTCGCCGTCGCCGAGGAGCGGGCGCTCACCATGATCCCGCCGTTCGACCACCGCGACGTCATCGCCGGACAGGGCACCGTCGGCCTGGAGATCGCCGAGGACCTGCCGGACGCGGGTGTCGTGCTCGTCCCGCTCAGCGGCGGCGGGCTGGCCTCGGGCGTCGGCACGGCGATCAAGGCGCTGCTCCCCGGCGCGAAGGTCATCGGCGTCGAGCCCGAACTCGCGGCCGACACCGCCGAGGGCCTGCGCGCGGGCAGGCGGATCGAATGGCCGATGGACCTGCGGGCGCGGACCAGCGCGGACGGTCTGCGCGCCCAGCCGTCGGACCTGACCTTCGCCCACCTCCAGGCCGTGCTCGACGACGTCGTCACCGTTTCCGAGGAGGAAATCCGGGAGGCCGTCCGGACACTTGCGCACCGCGCCCGCCTGATCGCCGAACCGAGCGGGGCCACCGCGACCGCCGCGTTCCTCTCCCACCGCGACGCGCTGCCGCCGGGAAAGGTCGTTTCGGTCGTTTCGGGCGGCAACCTGGACCCGACGACGCTGGCCGCCCTGCTGGCCTGATGTGACGGAAGCCGGGACTCGCGTGATCGGAGCCGGAACTCGCGTGCTTGGAGGCGGAACTCACGAGATCCGGCTCCAAGCACGCGAGTTCCGTGTCTGATCACGCGTGACCGGCGGGCCGGACGTGCGTGGGCGGCGAGTCGACGCCGCAGTGGAGACATTCACCCGGATGCGGTGACTCGTCGGTCTCGACGTCAGGGGAAGCAGGCGTGTCGAGGACGCCGTTGTGGATGCCGAGCGCGATCAGCCCGCCGCCGATCGCCAGCGCCGCGCACACCAGCAACGCGGTCCGCCAGCCCGCGGTCAGCGCGACCGGGTCGGTGTAGGCGGCGCCGGAGAGCCCGGCGACGGCGGGCAGCACGGCGATCGCGAGCAGGCCGCCGGACCGGGCGATGGCGTTGTTGACCCCGGAGGCGACGCCGGCGTACCGGTCCGGCGCGGCGGCGAGGACCGTCGCGGTCACCGGGGCGACGACCGTCGCCAGCCCGGCACCGAATACGACGACGGCGGGCAGCACCGACCCGAGGTACGACGCCCCCGGCCCGACGCGCATCAGCAGGAGCATGCCGACGCCGACCAGGATCGGGCCGATGACCAGTTGCGCACGCGGCCCGATCCGCTGCGCGAGCGCGCCAGACCGGCCGGAGAACAGCAGCATGATGACGGTGATCGGCAGCCCGGCGAGTCCGGCCGCGGTCGGCGAGTAGCCCAGCGAAACCTGCAGCTGCATGACCATCAGCATCATCACGCCGCCGAGGGCCGCGTAGACGACGAAGGTCAGCGCGTTGGCGAGGCTGAACGTCCGGTCGCGGAACAGTTTCGGCGGCACCAGCGGGTCGGCCGAGCGGTGCTGGATCACCAGGAACGCGCCCAGCCCCGCGACGCCGAGCACGATGGCCACCAGGACGACGACGTCGCCGATGCCGCGTCCGGGTGCCTCGACCAGCGCGCCGGTGAGCCCGGCGAGCCCGATCGCGCCGACGGCGGCCGCGGTGAAGTCCGGATGCCCGGTCGCCTCCTCGTCGCGGGACTCGGGCACGTAGCGCCGGGCGAGCAGGACGCAGACGGCGGCCAGCGGCAGGTTGATCAGAAACGCCAGCCGCCACGACCACACCTGCACCAGCACGCCGCCGAGCAGGGGGCCGATCGCGGCCGCGATGCCGCCGAGCCCGGACCAGGCGCCGATCGCGCGGGCCCGGTCGTCGTGGGCGAAGGACGCCTGGAGGATCGCGAGCGAGCCGGGCGTGAGCAAAGCTCCCCCGATCCCTTGGAGGATCCGCATCGCGACGAGCATCTCGGTCGTGGTCGCGGCGGCGCACAGCCCGGACGCGATCCCGAACCAGATGACGCCGACGACGAACATGCGGCGGCGGCCGTAGCGGTCGCCGAGTGAACCGGCGACGAGGATCAGCGCGGCGAGCGCGAGCAGGTAGCCGTCGAGGATCCATTGCAGGCCCGCGACGGACGCCTTGAGTTCTTCGCCGATCCTCGGCAGCGCGACGTTGACGATCGTCCCGTCGAGCATCGCCATGCCCGAGCCCACGATGGTCGTCGCGAGTACCCCGCGCGCCACCGGCGTCCCCCAGCGGATTCCCGCCGCCGTGTCAGTCATGGGACGACTGAAGCACGACGAGCGGTACCGGGCCACCGCGAAATCGGCACGTTTTCCGGGAAAGCGATCTCTCCCGGAATTACCTGACTGGTCAGGGAAGCAACGTGGTGACGAATTTGTAACGGTCTCCCCGGTAGATCGCGCGCGCGAACTCGACCGGTTTTCCGTCGGTGGCGTAAGAATGCCTCGAAAGGAGCAACATCGGCATTCCGACGTCGGCGCCGAGCATCTCCGCTTCGTGCGGTCCGGCGAGCGCGGTCTCGATCGTTTCCTCGGCCCTTTCCAGCTCGACGCCGTAGTGCTCCCGCAGCACGGCGTACAGCGAACCACCTGCGGAAACGTGTTTGCGCAAACCGCGGAACCGGCCGAGTGGGAGATGCGTGGTCTCGAGCGCCATCGGCTGCGAATCGGCCAGCCGGAGACGGCGAAGACGAAGAATCTTCGCGCCGACGCGGATTCCGAGAAGTTTCGCCAGATCCGCCTCGACGGGCAGTTCGTCGATCTCCAGCAGCTTGGACGAAGGCTTGAGGCCCTGCTTGCGCATGTCCTCGGTGTAGGACGACAACTGGAGACGCTGCGCGAGTTTCGGCTCGGCGGCGAAGGTGCCCTTGCCCTGCACGCGGTGGAGCCTGCCCTCGGCGGTCAGGTCGGCGAGCGCCTGCCGGACCGTGGTGCGCGAAACGGTGAATTCCCCGGCGAGCGCCCGTTCCGTCGGAATCGGCGAGCCCGGCGGCAACGCGTCGAGCAGGTCGAGCAGATGCTGTTTCAGCGCCCAGTACTTGGGTTCGCGTTGCCCGCGCATCCCTGCCGTAGCGCCCGCCTCACTCGCGGTGGTTGTCTCCAACATGACCGACTCCCTAAGCCTTCCCACTCAAACGCGCACCGTCCCCGCTAGGAAACGTACCCTTCACCACAAACGTCCATTCGGGCTAGCATTGGTCTAGACCTACTCGGGGGACGAAGTACGTCCCGGTGGAAGGGAACGAGATGACCGAACAGCGCCCCGGCGAGCACATGGCCGCGGAGATCTCCCAGCAACCCGCCATTCTGGCAGGAATCGTGGAGCGACAGGCCGAAATCGCCGAGGTGGCCGAAGCCATCTCCAAGCGCCCGCCCAGGTTCGCACTGCTCGCCGCCCGTGGCTCCAGCGACCACGCAGCCCTGTATGCGAAGTACCTGATCGAAGTACTCCTCGGTCTCCCCTGCGGTCTCGTCTCGCCCTCCACCGCGACTTTGTACGGCGCCCGTCCCGATCTGCGGGACGTTCTCTTCATCACAGTAAGCCAAAGCGGTGGTTCCCCGGATCTCATCGAGGTCACCGAAACCGCGCGCCGCCAGGGAGCGCTGACCGTCTCGGTCACCAACACCCCGGAGTCGCCGCTGCGCGCGGCCGCCGAGCTCGGCGTCGACATCGGCGCGGGGCTGGAAAAGGCCGTGGCCGCCACGAAGACGTACTCGGCCACCTTGCTCTCCCTTTACCTGCTGATCGACGCGGTCCGCGGTGGCAAGGGCGAGGACGCGGGGAAGCTGGGCGAACTCGCCCAGCAGACCCTCGACGGCGCCGACGAAGGCGTCCAGCGCGCGGTGGACCGGTACCGCTTCGTCGACCGCGTGCTCACCACCGGCCGCGGCTACTCCTACGCCTCGGCGCTGGAGGGTTCTCTGAAGCTGGCCGAAACCAGCTACCTCGCGGCCCGCGCGTACAGCGGCGCGGACCTGTTGCACGGCCCGGTCGCCGCGGTCGACGGCGAGACAGCGGTGCTCGCCGTGACGAGCCAGGGCCACGGTGTCGGCGCGATGCAGGAGGTCCTCGAGGCCGTCGGCAAACGCGGCGCGGACGTGCTCGCGGTCGGCTCGGCTTCCGCCGACGTCCCCGCGGCGCTGCGGATCGGGGTCGCCCCGTCCGCCGAAGAGCTCGCCCCGATCCTGGAGATCCTGCCGATCCAGCGGATCGCGCTCGGCCTTTCGCTGGCGCGCGGCGGTGACCCGGACAGCCCCCGCGGGCTGCTCAAGGTGACCAAGACGCGGTGACCCACGTCATCGGTGTGGACGCCGGAGGCACGTCGACGCGAGCGATCGCCGTCGACGCCTCCGGCGTCGTGCTCGGCACCGGGCGCGCGGGTGGGGCGAACCCCAACTCCCATCCGCCGTCCGAAGCCGCGGCGAGGATCGCGAGCGCGATCACCGGCGCGCTGGGCGGACTGGACCCGGCGGAGACCGCGGCGTGCGTCGTCGGCATGGCGGGGGTCAGCAAACTGAGCGATCCGGCGATCGCGGGGATCTTCGAAACCGCTTGGCGGGATTTGGGGATCAGTCCGGTGCGGACGGTCCCCGACCCCGAGGTCGCCTACGCGTCGGCCACTTCCGCGCCGGACGGTTCGGTCCTCGTGGCGGGCACCGGGTCGATCGCCTGCCGGGTCCGCGGCAGGCGCGTGGTTTCCACCGCCGGCGGCTACGGCTGGTTGCTGGGTGACGAAGGCTCGGCGTACTGGCTCGGCCGTGAAGCCGTTCGCTCCACTTTGGATGTTCTGAGCCGTGGCGGCGAACCCGGCCCGCTCGCGCGCGCCGTTCTCGCCGAGGCGCTCGGTCCGTCCGTAATGGACTCAGTGGACTCACCCGGCGATCGGGCCACGCTGTGGCGCGCGCTCATCACGAGCGCCAACTCCGAGGCGCCGATCCGGCTCGCCGGATTCGCCCCGTTCGTCAGCGAGGCCGACCGCGAAGGCGACCCGGCGGCGGGCCGGATCACCGACGACGCGGCCGCCCTGCTGGTGACCAACGTCATGGCCGCGCGTGATCCCGGCGAGACCACGCCGATCGTCCTCGTCGGCAGCGTGCTGTCGCCGGACGGCCCGGTCGGGGCGAAAGTCCGTGCCGAACTCGCCGGGTACGAGGTCCTGACCAGCACCGACGGGGTACTGGGTGCCGCGTGGCTCGCCGCCGTCGACGCCTATGGGGAAGACACGCCGCGTCCGGTGCCGGCCTGGAAAAACACCAAAAAAACGCCCTAAAAGACCAAACTATCGACTCCGGGGCCGAACTCCGGGTACCGTTGGACCCGGCCCCCGGACCCTCCCCCCTCGCCGGGGGCCGCCTTATGTCCTGGGCAGCCCACCGGGCTCGGAATCCGAGGGGTCCCCGTTCTCCTCCACGACCCGCAGACCGGGGTGTTCCGGCGGCAGGGTCCGGTACAGCACCCAGCCGCTCACGGCGACCGTCACGGCGACCAGCGGCCAGGAAAGCAGCGTCCGCGCGATGCCGAGCGCGACCACCTGCCCGCTCCACCACAGCGAGCCGTACACGACCACTCGCAGCGTGTACTGCAGGAAGACCCACACCCAGCTCGCCCGCGAATACGCGCGCAGCAGGGCGGGATCACGGCGCCAGCGGGTCTTCTGCCCGATGACGAGCCCGACCACGACGCCGAGCAGCGGCCACCGGATCACGATGCTGGCCGCCCACAGCAGCGCGCTGGCCACATTGGACAGCAGCTGGATGAGGAAGAAGTCCTCGGCGCGGCCGGTGTGCAGGGCGATCAGCGCGGCGGCGATCACCGCGGCGAGGCTCACCACGACCGCGCGGGCCTTGTCGCCGCGCGCGACCCGGAACCCGCCGAGCAGCACCGCCACCCCGATGGCCACCCCGGCACCCCAGGCGATCGACTGGCCCGCGATCAGCCAGCCGAGGACGAAGGCCGCGGGCGGGATGCTCGCGTCGATGGCGCCACGCCGCCCGCCGAGGATCTGGGCGAGCGACTCGCGCGGGGGTTGTGAGGTCACCCTTACAGCCTGCCGGATCCATGACCTCGGACACCCTGGCGGGGAGACGTTCGCCACATCACATGTCCGTTTCACACCCACTTGAGGGGAATCTCAGCAGCCCAGGAGTGTACATCCCGGTAATGGAGATGCATGGACGTCCGACAAAATAAGAGACTGTGTCAACGGGCTGAACCACGGGTTTCGGTCAGGCGGGATTGCAGGGGCGCTCTCAGCTGTTAGTTGTGGTGTACAAGTACCAACCGGGGGCACACGGACGGAAGGGGACCCAACGTGTACGGATTCGACAGCTACGTGGCGATCGGTGACAGCTTCACCGAAGGACTCAACGATGATCTGCCCGACGGCACGTTCAGGGGCTGGGCGGACAGGCTGGCCGAGATCCTGGCCGAAGGCAGGCCCGATTTCCAGTACGCGAACCTCGCCCTCCGCGGGAAGATGCTCGACGAGATCCTCGAAGAGCAGTTGCCGATCGCGCTCGCGGTGAAGCCCGACCTGGTCACCCTGTGCGCGGGCGGGAACGACATCATCGTGCCCGGCGCGGACGTGGACGCCGTCGCCGCGCGGCTGGAGGCGGGGGTCGCCAAGCTGCGCGAGGCCGGGATCCCGGTGCTCATCTTCAACGGCCCGGACACCAAGTACCTGTCCGTGATGCACGTCCTGCGGGGGAAGGTCGGCATCTACAACGCGCATCTGTGGGCGATCGCCGACCGGCACGGCGCCAAGATGGTCGATATGTGGGCGATGGCCCCGCTGCACGACCGTCGCGCCTGGAGCGACGACAGGCTGCATTTCACCCCCGAGGCCCACCGGCGGATCGCGCTGCGCGCGGCCGAGGTCCTCGGCGTCCCGGTCGCCGACGACTGGCGTGAGCCGTGGCCGGCGTCCGAGCAGCCGAGTACCTGGATCACCTCGCGCCGGTCCGACCTCGAGTGGACGAAGGCGCACCTGCTGCCGTGGATCCGGCGTCAGCTCAAGGGCGAGTCCATGGGCGACGGCCTGTCCCCGAAGCGCCCCGAGCTCGCTCCGCTGCTCCCGCTGGAGCAGATCGAGTCGGCGGCCGTCCCGCTCCCGGCCGAGCAGCTGCGGGAGATCCACCACCACGCGAGCTGAAGGGGTCTTTCCCCTCAGCTGCCGCCACGAAGGGGCCCTTCACCGCATCACCGGCGGGAGGGGCCCCTTCGACGTCACCCAACCGGGTCATGTCCTCAGCGTCCGATGCACCCGCGCCTGACGCGCCTTACAGTCCCTTCATGCCCGGTACACGCTGGAGCCGCTTGCTGCCTACAGCGCTGCTGGTCACGCTCGCCTTGACGGCGATTTCCGTCTGGTCGACCTCGGACGACATCGAGGCCGGCCTGACTGCGCGCGCGAAGAACGCGCTTGCCGACGTCGGCGTCTCCGGTGGCCAGGTGACCTTCTCCGGCCGCGACGCGAACCTCACCGGCTTCCCGCCGGACAAGGCCGCGCAGGCGATGGACGCCATCCAGCGGATCGACGGGGTCCGCACGGTCGAGATCTCCGGCGACACCGCCCCGCCCGCCGGACCGGTGACCACCGGCGGTGAGCCGTCCGGCCCGCCGCCCGCTCCGCCGAGCCCGCCGCCCAGCTCGACGGCTCCGGCCAAGCCGACGGACAAGGCCGGTTTCCAGGCCGAGATCGATCGCCTGCTGGCCGCCACCCCGATCACCTTCGAACCGGACGGCACCGAACTCACCCCGGACGGCGAGCGCGGCGCGCTGGAGATCGCGAAGCTGCTCACGGACGCGCCACGCGAACTGCGGTTCCGGATCACCGGAACGGTGGCGACCGGTTCGGACAAGAGGCTTTCGCTGAACCGGGCATTGACGGTGGAGCGGCTGCTGGAACGCAACGGGGTCAAACGCGACCAGGCGTACTCCACCCAACGCAGGACCTCCGACGGCGCGAGCGGCGAGGGCCGCCGCGTCGACATCAAGGCAGAACAGAGGTGATGGCTGAATGCTCTGGCTCTTCGGGCAGATCTGGCTCTGGCTGCTCATCTCCTTCGCCCTCGGCTGCGGTGCCACCTGGCTGATGACGCGCGGCGAACGGCGTGAGCGCACGGCACCCGGACCGGCGGCCCGCGAGCCGGAACGGGCCGTCGCCGCGCCCGTCGAGCCCGAACCCGAGCCCGTGCCCGAGCTGCTCTCCTCCGAGCGGACGCAGTTCATCCCGCCCGCACGGCTCCAGGACGACGACGAGCCGTACGACCAGGAGGCGGAAGGCCACCGTGAAGGTCAGCTGACCCCGGACCCGATGTGGATCCGCCATCCGGACGAACCGGGACCGGCGGGCCGGAACGGCGAGGGCGGCCACGAACCCGAACCGGTCTGGCCGAGTGACGAGGACTGGCCACCGGCCGGACGCGCGGCCGAGCACCGGCCGGGGCAGGGCAGCTGACACCCACCTGGTAAATTCGGCTACGCACTGTGAGCGTGACGCCGGGTACGTTTCTTCGTTCGGGAGCTCCGGCACACGAAGGAGGCTCCGCTTTGGCGCTCCCCCATTGGACGCCGCACAACCTGCTGCCTCCGGGCCGCCATCCCGCTGACCTGGCCGATGTCTACGAGCGGCTGGTCTTCGACGCGCCGCATCAGAACGACCGGGAGATCCTGTTCAGCGCGCTGAACGGCTACCTGGGAGTCGCCCGGCGGATCATGCCGACCGGCCGCGCGTGGATCGGCGGCGCGCTGACCGCCAGGACCCCGCACGCGCCGCTCGGGCTCGACGTGGTGCTGATCCCGGACGAATGGGGCGCGCTCAAACGGCTCGACGACGCGGGCCGCTCGGCGCTGTACGGGCTGTTCACGCTGCGCGGGGTCATCGTCGGCCAGCCCGCCATGTATCTCGACCAGGTCCAGCCCGTCGGCGGCATGCTCGACGGCTTCCTCTGCCGCCCCGGCGACGAGGAGATCTGGGAAGAAGTCTGGGCATCGGGTGGCAGGGGAATTCCGGAAGTGATCTGGTGAGGAACGAATTCCGGCGCATCGCCGACGAGATCCCCGGTGGCACCTGGCTCGACGACCTCGCCCGTGCCTCGGCGATGGCCGCGTACGCGAAGTTCGAGCGGACGTCGCGTTCGCCGCTGCTTCGCGTGTCCGTGATCGGCGAGTCGCATCTCGACGCGTACACCTTCTCGGACATCAGCCGCGCGCTTCAGGACGCGACGGCCAAGATCGGGCACATCATCCGCAACCCGTCGGGCGAGGTGACCTTCGTCCAGCCCGCGGACCGGGAGAAGGCCCCGCTGATCCAGCGCGGCCAGGCGGGTAACGCGATCTTCTTCGGTTTCCCCGAACCGGCCCTCGACGACGCGCTCATCCACGACGGACTCGAATCGCTGTCCGAACGCGCGGTCAAGGAACTGTGCGACTTCCTGCCTGCCAACGGTTCCGACGACGGCGCACTGGACGCGGTGCTGCTGCAGCGCGACACCGTCCGCAACGCGGTCAGCGACATCGTCAACGCTGTCAGCAAGCACGCCGGGATCGGCATGGCGATGACCCCGACCGCCGGTGACGAGCTGACCCGCAGCATGACCACCGAGCAGGCGCGGATCCTGTCCGGGAGCCTGCGCGAGTCGCGGGAAGCGGTCGGCTACGAGACGGTCAGCGGCAGGCTGGACGGCGTCCGCACGCGGCGCCGGATCTTCTATCTCGAACGCGAATCGGGCGGCACGATCCAGGGCGCCGTCGCGCCGGATCTGCTCGACGAGATCAAGGAGAACCTGGACCGTCCGGTGACCGCGAGGCTGCGCGTCGTGCGTACCACGACCATCGACGGCCGCCGCGGCCGCCCGGTGCACGAGCTGCTGGAGATCACCCCCGAAGTCAGCCTGTTCGATCAGTGATCGGGTTTCCGATATTTCGACGATGCCACAATTCTCGTCAGAAAATATCGATGACCGCTTCATGATCGTTGAATAATGACTTTTTCCGGCAGGTAACAATTTCGGCCGCTTCCCCGAACGATGGGTTAACGTCTTCGGACGGAAGCCTCCGAAAGGGCAAGCATGCCGACCGATCCACCTCTCCCGCACCCGCAGGCCACTCGCTACGGACCTGGGTTCGCCACGCACGGAACCCGGCACAAGAAGCCCAAGAACGGCCTGGTCATCGCCGGTTTCCTGGTCGGGCTGGTGGCACTCGGGGTCGCCTTCGTCCCGATCGCCGGAGTCGCCGCATGGCCGCTCGCCGTGACCGGATTGGTTCTTTCCGTAATCGGTTTGACCAAAATCAAGAAGGGCGAAGCCGACAAGAAGGGAATGGGGATCGCGGGGCTCGCGCTTTCCATTGCCGGTTTGCTGGCCGCGAGCGGGTTACTGGTCTACACCAACTTCTTCGCCACCGGTCGGTCCGGACTGCACATCCCGGCGGCCGCGGGCGACAAGAACACCGTCGAGTTCGTCGTCAGCGCCTCCGGTGGCGCGACCGTCCGGTTCGGTTCGCTCAACGACCAGCGGAGCGAGACGACCCCGGCCAGCACCGACGAATGGCGTGGCACGGCGTCCTTCAACTCGGGCGACTACCTGCTCACCGTCACCGCGGACACCCGGAACGCGTCGGTCAGCAACCAGATCTCCTGCACGATCCGGGTCAACGGCCAGAAGGTGGCGGAGAACAAGGGCCAGACCATCGCCCTGTGCACCGCGAGCACCGGCTGATCCCCGCGCGTTTCGGATTACCCGCCTGGCGGCCGGCCGGTATCGCCCCCACCTCCACCGGCCGGACCGCCACGAGCCGCTCCTGGCGGCTCTTCAGGCGAACCCCGAAAGGCCCGCCCGAGCGCCGATCTCTACCGAATGCCCCTCCCCTAGGGCTCGATCGACGCTGAACGGGACCCTACGCGCGTGAGACACAAGGCCACTAAGAATCCGCTAAGGATCACTCAGGGACCTTCGCCGAGGTCGGTGAGTTCCGCACGGACCAGGGCCGCGAGCTTCGGATTCGCGTCCGCCAGGATTTTCAACGCGAGCGCGAACTGTTCGCGGGCACCGTCCACATCCGACCCGGTCCGCAGCACCCTGCCCAGGGTCAGCCGCAGCACGCCTTCCTGGAGGACGAACCGACGGCTGATGGTCAGGTCGACGGCCTCCCAGACGTACCGTTCGGCGGCGGCGAGTTCGCCGATCCGCATGCTCAGTTCGGCCAGGTTGTTCAGCGAGACGACGACATAGCTGTCGTCGCCGAGGGTCCGGTCGATCTCCAGCGAGGCGACCTGATGCCCGATCGCCTCGATGAACCGCCCGGACCGTTTCTCGGCCTCCGCGCAGTTGTTGAGCGCCTGCCCGCGCAGTTCGAGGTCGCCGGTCCGCTCGGTCTCCTCGGCCGCCTGGCGCAACGTCGCGATGGCTTCGTCGTACCGCTCCAGCAGGGTCAGCGCGGAGCCGAGGTGGATGTTCGCCGAGACCATCAGCCGGTTGTCGCCGATCGCGCTCGCGAGTTCCAGCGCGCTTTCGGCGTCGGCGAGACAGCCCTGCGGCAGTTCGAAGGTGAGCGCGATGGCGCACCGCGAGATCAGCATCCAGCAGCGGCCGAGGACGTCACCGGACCGCTCGGCTGCCTCCAGTCCGATCTCGACCAGCCGCGTCCACTCGTCCAGCAGCGGGTACACCGCGCGATAGGTGTGCGCGACCCTCGCCAGCCGCCAGACGTCGTCGTGGCGCCCGCCGGCGCGGGCGGCTTCGAGGACCTCGACGAGGTTCTCCCATTCCGCGGTGAACCAGTCCTGTGCCTCGGCGAAGGAGCCCAGCGGCGGCGTCTGCGCGTCGGTCAGCACACCGGTGAAGTCGAGCGGGTCGACGATCCGCAGCATCTTCCGCCGGGCCCTGTCGGCGACGGCCTGGTAGAACCGCACCGAACGCGACAGGACGTCTTCCCGGTCGGTTTCGTCGAGTTCGTTCTCCGCCAGTTCGCGCAGGAACAGGCGGACGAGGTCGTGCGGGGCGAAGGAGTCGCGGCCGGTTTCGGTGAGCAGGTTGTGCGCCGTGAGCACCCGCAGATGCCGCCGCGCCTCGGCGACGGTGATCTCGCCGATCGCCGCGGTCAGATACGAGCCCGCGGAGACGACCTGGACCACGCCGAGCCGCAGGAACGTGTCCGCGACCTCGGACGGCAGCCCGCGGAACGACACGTCGAACGCCGCGCGGACCCCGTCGTCCGGGCCTTCGACATCGAGCGCGGCCAGCCTGGTGCGTTCGTTGCCGAGCTCGTCGACGAGGTCCTGCGCGGACCACTGCGCGCTGGCGGCGAGCCGGGCGCCCGCGATCCGCAGCGCCAGCGGGAGATAACCGCAGAGCCGGGCGAGCGCGTGGTTGAGGTCGAATCCGGCGGGCCCGGCGAGTTCCTCGATCAGCCGGACGGCGTCGCCGGGCGCGAGCGTGCCGAGGACGCGCAGCTTCGCCGCGTTGGACACGGCGAGCCCGTCGAGCCGGGATCGGCTGGTCACCAGCGTCATCGACCGCGAACCGGGCGGCAGCAACGGCCGCACCTGCTCGGCGGACCGGGCGTTGTCGAGGATCACCAGCATCCGGCGCCCGGCGATCATCGAGCGGTAGAGCGCGATGCGTTCGTGGACCTGCTCCGGGACGCCGTCGGAGGGGACGCCGAGCCCGAGGAGGAACTGGGTGAGCAGATCGGCGGGCTCCAGCGGCGGGTGATGCGGGTCGAAACCCCGCAGCGAGGCGAAAAGGATGCCGTCGGGAAAGCGGCGGACGGCGCGATGCGCCCACCACACCACCAAGCTGCTTTTGCCGATTCCGGCGGTCCCGGAGACCACGCCGACCGCGGTCTCGCCCGCCTCGGCCCGCTCGGCGAGGTCGTCGAGCCAGGCCAGATCGGCCTCACGTCCGGCGAGACTCGGCACGGCGGGCGGCAACTGCTGCACGGGCGCCGTTTCGGCCTTCGGATCCGCGAAGGCCTTGACCGGCAGATCGTCGTTCAGGACGCGTTCGTGCAGCCAGCGCAGGTCCGCGCCGGGTTCGACGCCGAGCGTCCGCAGGGTCGCCCGCGACACCGTGCGGTACAGCTCGAGCGCGTCGCCGCGGCGACCGGCGTGATAGAGCGCGCGCATCAGCTGACCGGCCGTGCGCTCGGCGAGCGGGCTCGCCCGGACCAGCGGGCTGAGCTCGACGATCAGTTCCGCGTGCCTGCCGAGTTCGAGATCCGCGTCGACCCTGGCACCGTGCACGGCGAGCCGCAGATCTTCCAGCTCGGGCGCGCGGACCGAACCCGGCACACCGGCCAGCGCGGGCCCCTGCCACAGCGCGAGTGCCTCGGCGAGCAGCTCGGACGCCTTGTCCGGATCTTCCGCCGAGGACTGTTCCAGCAGCGAACGGGCACGGTGGACATCGATCCGGCCCGGCTCGACGGTGAGCTGATAACCGGGCGGCGCGGTGAGGATCCGGGCGCCGCCCGGATGGTCACCCTGGATGTCACGGAGCACGCGACGCAGATGGGAAACGTTGCCGTGCACGATCGTGCGGGCGGTGGCGGGCGGATCGTGGCCCCAGAGCGCGTCGATGATCTCGTCGAGCGCGACGACCTTGTTGACCTTCAACGCCAGCAGCGCGAGCAGACCGCGGACACCGGGGCCGCCGACCGGGACCGGCCGTTCGCCGTCGAGGAGGCGCACGGGACCGAGGAGCTGGAAGCGAGCAGGGGAACCGCTTTCGCCCATGGCAAGCCCACCTCCTCCGATCTCTCCCCTTACCGGAGTAGCCAACCTACCGCGCGAAGAGGCCGCCAACCAGGAAACACGAGGAAAGAGAGACATAGCTGGTCGGAAGCGGTCAACGGGAAATGACCAAAATCGATGTGAGTGGTAAGTCGGTTCCGATGAGGGAAAGTCAACGTGTCCAGGCGGGTGGCGGGTGGGCGTGTCGGGGAAGGCTCCCTTCGCGTCACGCCCGGCCGCGCTTCGGATGCCCCAAAGGGCCCCTTCAGGACGTTGAACGTCCTGAAGGCGCCCTTCAGGACACGACGTCGAGTCACGAGACCTCAGCCTCCAGGCACGTCGCGAGCGAAAGTGCGGGACCGGCGGACTGTCTCCCCGGAAGCGCGCCGGCGCGACGGGGAGACTTCACCCCGCGCGCCTCTTCGTCAGCGCGCGGCAGCAGAACAGTGCGGCAATAAAAAAGGCTCCGTGCCATCAGTCCCGATCTGATGGCACGGAGCCGGGGGATGTCCGATTTGGGCCGCCTGGGGGCGCGACCCACACCGGACATCGGCGTCCACGTCGTCCGGGTGGGCTCACCCCGAGCGAAGAACCCGTTCGACCGTCGACAACACCTACGTGAGCGAGCCCACTGGCCCGCTCACGTGGCGACAACGTAACAGGGCGCACACCGACGGCTACAGCCGCCCCGCCATGGCCTGCGCTACCTGCGGTTTCTTCAGCGCGTCAGCGGGGACGAGTCGCGGCCCGCGATGAACGCCGGACGCGGTTCGATCGCGGCGTACGGGTTCCGCAGCGCGTTCTCGACGCTGTTGAACACGATGAAGATGTTCGACCTCGGGTACGGCGTGATGTTGTTCGACGAACCGTGCATCACATTCGAATCGAACCAGAGCGCCGAACCGGCCTGTCCGGTGAATTGATCGATTCCGTATTCGGCGGCGAGTTTGGTGATGTCTTCCTCGCTGGGAACGCCCGCCCGCTGCTCTTTCAGCGAACTCTTGTAGTTGTCCTCCGGGGTCTCCCCAGCGCATTGGACGAAGGTCCGCTGCGAACCCGGCATCACCATCAGCCCGCCGTTGAACGGGTAGTTGTCGGTGAGCGCGATGGAGCAGCTGACCGCCCGCGGCGCGGGCATGCCGTCCTCGGCGTGCCAGGTCTCGAAGTCCGAGTGCCAGTAGAACCCGGTGCCCTTGAAACCGGGCATGTAGTTCACCCGGCTCTGGTGGATGTAGACCTCGGAGCCGAGGATCTGCTGCGCCCGGTCGAGCACGCGGGGATCGCGGACGAGTTCCGCGATCAGCTCACTGGTCTCGTGGACGTCGAAGATCGAGCGGACCTCACCGGTCTTGGCCTCGGTGATGACCCGCTCGTCGTCGCGATGGTCTTCCGACGACATCCGGACGAGATCCTGCCAGTAGGTCTGGATCTCGCCAGGCGACAACAACTGGTCGACGACGGTGTAACCACGGGTCTCGTGGTTGGCGAGCGCGGCCGCGTCGATGGGACCGTCGGCCTCGGTGCCCCAGACGGTGGGGTGCGTCCTGGGCAGCTGTTCGGGCTTACCCGTGATGCGGGTCGGGTAACTGTCGTCGACTCGGGTGTCGGTCAGCGTCAAAGCGGTCGCCTCCTCGAGCGATTCCTAGGGTTCGGTGACGAGCGGGTACACGCCGTTTTCGTCGTGGACTTCACGACCGGTGATGGGCGGGTTGAACACGCAGACGCACTTGATCTCGGTCTTGGGCCGGACCTGATGCTTGTCGTGGTCGTTGAGCAGGTACAACGTGCCCGGCTTCAGCTGGAAGACCTCGCCGGTCGCGGTGTTCTCGAGCTCACCTTCACCGGAGGTGATGAAGACCGCTTCGATGTGGTTCGCGTACCAGAAATCGTTGACCGTCCCGGCGTAGAGCGTGGTCTCGTGCACCGAGAAACCGACACCCTCCTTGGCCAGCACGATGCGCTTGCTGCGCCAGTTCGGGGTCTTGATGTCGGCGTCGGTGTCGGTGACCTCGTCGAGTGTTCTGACAAGCAACGGAAAACTCCTTCTCGTTCCTGGTTGTGGCGGTCGGTTCGGGTCAGCTGAGGACGGTGGCGACGGCCTCGTCGATGATCGACAGGCCCTTCGTGAGCTCGTCCTCGGTCAGGGTGAGCGGCGGGAGCACCTTCATGACCTCGCCGTCGGGGCCGGAGGTCTCCATGAGCAGCCCGCGCTCGAACGCGGCGGCGCAGACCTTGCCCGCGAGGTCGCCGTTGGCGAACTCGATGCCGCGGGCGAGGCCGCGGCCCTTCGCGAACAGGTTCGCGTCCGGGTACGCCTCGACGATGCCCTGGAACGCGGCGGCGATGCGCTCACCCTTGGCCTTGGTCGACTTCTCCAGCTCGTCGTCGCTCCAGTAGACGCGCAGCGCCTCGGTCGCGGTGACGAACGCCGGGCTGATGCCGCGGAAGGTGCCGTTGTGCTCACCCGGCTCCCAGACGTCGAGGTCCGGGCGGATCAGCGTCAGCGCCATCGGGATGCCGTAGCCGCCGATGGACTTCGACAGGCAGACGATGTCGGGCTTGATGCCCGCGTCCTCGAAGCTGAAGAACGGGCCGGTGCGGCCGCAGCCCATCTGGACGTCGTCGAGGATCAGCAGGATGCCGTGCTTCTTGCACAGGTCGTCCAGCGCCTTGAGCCACTCGATGCGCGCGGCGTTGATGCCGCCCTCGCCCTGGACGCCTTCGACGATGACGGCGGCGGGCTCGTTCAGGCCGCTGCCGGAGTCTTCGAGCAGCTTCTCGAAGTAGAGGAAGTCCGGGATGGAGCCGTCGAAGTAGTTGTCGTACGGCATCGGGGTGGCGTGCACCAGCGGGACACCCGCGCCGCCGCGCTTCATCGAGTTGCCGGTCACCGAAAGGGCGCCCAGCGTCATCCCGTGGAAGGCGTTGGTGAAGTTGATGACCGATTCCTTGCCGGTCACCTTGCGCGCGAGCTTCAGCGCGGCCTCGACCGCGTTCGCGCCACCGGGGCCGGGGAAGACGACCTTGTAGTCGAGATCGCGCGGCTGGAGGATCTTCTCCTTGAACGTCTGGAGGAAGTCCCGCTTGGCCACGGTGAACATGTCGAGCGCGTGGGTGACGCCGTCACGGGCGATGTAGTCGATCAGGGCCCGCTTGAGCGCCGGGTTGTTGTGCCCGTAGTTAAGCGCGCCGGCGCCGGCGAAGAAGTCGAGATAGGCCTTGCCGTCTTCGTCGTACAGGTAGCTTCCCTGCGCCCTGTCGAACACCACGGGCCAGCCACGGCTGTAACTGCGTACTTCGGATTCGAGTTCCTCGAAAATACTCATCACGTTTTCTTTCTCCCTGGGATCCCCGGTTTTACGTCCTAGTTGTTGCCGAGCGGACCGATTCGGTACAGGTCCTCCTGCTCATGCGTTCCTTCCTCGGCCGGGAAATCCGTCGCGGAGAACAGATCCTGGCGTTCCAAGGTGGCGTCCCATCGCTTGGCGAACGAGGCGAACAACCGGATCGAAGCCTCGTTGTCCGGAGTGATCGTGGTTTCGAGGTACCGGACCCCCTGGGCGACGAGCTGGTCGAACAGCTCGTCGAGCAGTGCCCCGGCCAGGCCTTTTCCGCGCTGGGACGCGTCGACCGCGACCTGCCAGACGAAGCCGGTGTCCTGCTTCCGATACCCGATCACGAAGCCGACCGGCTCGCCGTCGACTTTCGCGACGACCGAGGTGTCGGCGAAATCGTGGCACCACAGCATATAGGCGTAAGGCGTATTGAGATCGAGCTTCTTCGAATCGCGGGCGATTCTCCAGAGCGCGGCACCGTCTGCCTTGGTCGGGTTTTCGATCAAGTGCTTTCCGGACATGTCCAAGAAACGTACCGGAGGATTCGGGCGCGGTCAGATCAGCGCGGCGGCGGCAACGCGGCTACCTGCAATAACCTCGAAACACACGTGACAAAGGTAACGGTAACGTTTGAAGCGCAGCGCTCGTGGGTAAGGCCGCTTGGAGACGGTCTCACTGGATGTGACGATACCAACCGTTACCACTTCGTCGCACGGTCAGGACGCGATTCGGGGGCCCGATCCGCGAGGAGGGGCCTACTTGCGGTGAGCTCGCCTCCGGAAGACGGAACCCAGCGGCGTCCAGATGGCGGGCAGCAGGAACAGCAGGCAGACGACCAGCCACCAGACCGGTGCCTCGCCGCGCCGCCAGCCCGCGACGACGCCGCCGAGCCAGCCGAACAGCGGGTCCCGGATCGGCGGCAGGAACGCGGCGAAGAGCAGAGCCGCCCCCACCAGCACGCCGAGCACCGTGAGCACCATCCGCCACGTCTTGCGCAACGTCATCAGGCTGACCACCAGGAACACGATGGCGCCCGCGGCGACCGGGACACCGACCCACTGCAGGACCGGGCCGCCCTGCCCGCCGATGACGAAACCCGCCAGCACGGTGATCAGCGCCACGAGCACGTTCCACGGTGACGGCAGGGTGGCCGCGCCGCGCGTGATCCACCAGGCGCTGCGCCCGGCGGCCTGGGCGAAGGTCGCGGCGGGCTGCACCGATTTCGGCATCCTGGTCGCCCCCGCGGCCGCGTTGAGACCGGCAGCACCCGCCTTGACCAGTGTCTTCGTGAGCAGCATCGTCCCGCGTTCGTGTTCGAACCGTTCGCCGGAGACCTGGCACGCCTGGAACGCGCGCTGGGTCTGCTCGGCGGTTTCCGGCTCGCTCTCGATCAGCTGCCGGAACCGTTCCGACGGTTTCCCGTTGCCCTTGGCCGTTTTCGCGTCTTGTCCGCAATGGAGGCCGACGCAGGGCAGTTCCTCGCGCGCGATCTCCAGCTGCCGGACCCGCGCGAGCACCATCGCCGTCACCGGCATGCTGATCGGGAGGGCGGCTTCGCCTTCCACGTCGGCGAGTTCGCCGTCGAGGCCGAGGAAAGCCAGTTCCTCCTTCAGCTGCGCGCACAGGGCGTCCGCTTCCTCTTGGGAGAGCCCGTCTTCCGTACCGGGACGGCGCCAGCCGATCTTCTCGAAGGTGTCCCGCACCTGCGTCCGGAACGCCTCGCGCCCGACGACGTCGCGCAGCAGCCGCAGGCGTTTCGGGTCGAGCAGGCACTGGACCAGCCAGCCCGCGCCGTCGACCCGGCCCCACATCCAGTCGTTCGCACGCCAGGACGCCTTGTAGAACGCGCCGAAGTAGTCGGCCTGCATACCGGTGAGCTTGTCCCACGAACGGCGGCGCTTCATGTCCAGCAGCGTCCGCGAATCCGCGCTCACCTGGACGAGGTCGACCCGCTGGTCGACCGACGGCGGCTGCGCGAGCAGACCCCGCGTCGCGATGTGCAGCCGCACCAGCCGGGAGGTGACGACCGCGTCGCCGGCGCTTTTCTCGTCGGAGGTGAGCGCCGTCCACGCCAACAGCGTGCTCACCGTGTCGGCGGCTTCGGTTTCGGGTTTCCCTTGCGCCAGGGGCAAAAGTATCGGCGTCGCCTGCCGGAGCGCGGCGACCACGAGCGGCCACGCCTCCTTCAGCGTGTCCGACCGGCCCATCTCGGCCCATTTCCTGGCGAGCCCTTCGATCCAGGCCGCCAGCGTGTCCTCGGACTTCGGCGGATCCTGCCGGGTGACCCAGCCCGCGATCCGGTAGCCCCTGGCGGCCTTGTGCCGGGCCTCGTGCAGCAGCACACGGCAACGATTGAGCTGCGTCGCCTGCTCCGGCGACGGATCGAGCCGGAAGCCCGCGTTCACCAGCTGCAGGCCGGTCGCGACCGAATCGTCGAGGGCGGTGGTGCGGAAGGCGATCAGGTCGCCGAGTTCGCAGGTGTCCTTCGGCGGCTCGGTGGGCAGGCCGTCGCGCAGGCCCGACGCCGCGGCAGCGCGCAGCTGTGCCGCCGTGCCGGACGCCCACTGACGGCCTGGATCCTCCACATCGGACAGTGAGAGCCTGCGGGTCGCCTCACGGACCAGCGCGGTGGCGTCCTCCTGGACCCGCCGATCGCGGTAGTCGTTCATCAGCCGCTGGTCGACCAGCGTGTCCGGACCGCCGCGAACCCCCATCGCGGCAAGGGAAACACGGGTTCCCCTGGTCCGGACGACGGCGTCGTTGTGCCGGGTCAGGTCTTCGAGTTCGGCGCTGATCGTCTGGCTCAGCACGGTGCCGACGACCTTGCTCATCGCGCTGCCCAGCAGCGGCGGCCGCTCCGGATCGACCACGACCCGTTCGGCTTCGCGTTCCGCCGTCGGCACCACGTACAGCAGCAGCCGCCGGACGTCCGAATGCGACTGCCGTTCGAAGATCTCCCGCAGCGCCGGGCGCAACGGCTTGTTCAGCAGCACACCGCCGTCGGTGAGCCAATGCGACCGCGAGACGTCGGTGTACTCGGTCATGTCCGGATGCAACGGGCCGGTCTTCTCGCCGATCGGCATCCGGGAAAGTTCGAACGCGCCGGGGAACGACGCGGTGGAGCGCGCCGCGAGCGCGAGCGGGCCCACCACGTCATCTGTCCACAAAGGACCATCGAAGCGGAAGAGCAGGCGATGTTCGGTGTCCCGGACCAGGTTGCCGAGCGCGTCGTCGAACCTGGTCGTCTCGCCGTCGATCATCGTGCCGGTGAGCAGCACGGTGATGTCGGGGCAGTCGGGCTTCACCGTCGCCTTGTCGGTGATCCGGTGCAGCGCGTCCTTCAGATCCGCCAGCAGAACCTTGTCGCCGTCGAGCAGCGAGCGTGGTGCCTTTTCGCCGGGGTCACGGATCAGGTTGTCGAGCGATCCCGTGCTGATCCACGTGTCGCGCAGCACCTGCGGGCTCGACCGGAACGCCTCCGCCAGCCCGAGGCACGCCGCGTTGATGCCGCCCGCGCTCGTGCCGGTGAGCACGTCGAGTGAGACGGTGACGTTGAGCAGGTCGAGCAGGGCACGGTACGGCCCTTCGGCTTCCGGCGTTCTCGACGCCTGGAGCAGATGGGAGGTCTCGGTGGCGACCCCGCCCATCCAGACCGCGAGGCTCGCCCCGCCCACCATCGTCATCGCCAGCCGGATCTCCTGCGGCCACGGGCTCCCCGCGTCGGCCATGTGCGCCCTCCCCAAGGCTTAAGTGCACGAGCACTGTAGACCGGACGGCCGAACCCGCGTACCGCCGTTGGTGCCGAAATTCGTTCACCCGTAAGGGCAATTTCAGGCATTCAGTCCTCTGACGGCGGCGGCGGGCGGGGGCGGGCAGCGGCGGGACGTTGCGAAAGTGGCTTTCACAACGTTGAAGGTTGCGAAAGTGGCTTTCACAACGTCACCGAGAGGTCCGGCGGGCCGTGTAAAGAACGCGTTCAGGGGACTGAATGCGGAGGGCAGGCGGCGAAGTGCTCCAGTGCGCCGAGCGTGTCGCGAAAGCCACTTTCGGGACGTCTGGTGTCGCGAAAGTGGCTTTCGCGACACATCCTCGCCGTCGGACGGCGAGCAAAGTGGTGAAGGCCTCCTTCGCTACCTTCAGGGTAGGCAAGGAGGCCTTCACGGACCTGCAGCGCGGGTGCCCCCAGACGAGCGCGTTGCGAAAGCCACTTTCACAACGTTGAAGGTTGCGAAAGTGGCTTTCGCAACGTCGCCGCCTGAGCCGGTGGGCGCGGGACCGCCGCAATCAGGTGATGAAACGCGCCGGGGGCGGGTCAGGCGGCGAAGTGTTCCAGCAGGAGGACTTGGGCCTCACCGACGGCGAAGCCGAGGACGGCGCCGGTCGCGATCAGGATCCATTCGTCCTGCTGGAAGGCGGGCCGCAGCAGTCCCTCGAACTCGCGCGGCGACAGTTCCTTCATCTTGGTCACCAGCACGTTCCGGATGTCCATCGCGTCGTTGGCGTAGTCCTCGATGTACCGCATGGTCTCGGGCAGTTTGTCCATGATCTTCTCGGCGATGTTCAGTTTCATGTCCTGATACCGCCTGCTGCCGACGGCGAACACCACCAGCGGTTTCCCGACGCCGACGCGGCGCCCGAGCTGTTCGTCGAGCTGGCGCTGGATGAGCCCGAGCACCCGGTCCGACAGCGGGCCGTGCAGCACCGCCTCGATCACGTTGTGCGGGGTGATGATCTCCTTCGCGATCAGCCCGCCGTACGCCTCCGCGACCTCGCCGCGCCGCTTCAGGAACAGGCCCTGCCAGCGCACGCCGAAGTACCGGCGTTCTTCGAGCGGGTAGAAGATCATGCGCAGCGCCAGCCAGTCGGTGAACCAGCCGGTGAAGAGACCGAACAGCGGCATGATCAGCGGGAACTTGAACAGCACCCACGCGACCATCTGGATGACGCCGATCAGCCCGCCGAAGACGATGCCGGAGCGGGCGATGAACTTGAACTCCTTGTCGCCCGCCTCCTGGAAGATCCGGTTCAGCAGCCGTTTGTCCTTGACCAGTGCGGTGACGACCATGCCCTTGAGGTCGAACACACTGTCCACATCGGACTTGATCAGTTCCAGCACGGCCGCGACCATCTTCGGCGTCTCGGCCTGGACGCGCTGGATCACCAGCCGCTGCATCCCCACCGGCAGCGATTCCCACAGCCCCGGCTGGTAGTGGGCCGCGACGTCGCGCACGATGTCCTCGACGGCGGCCTGGAGCGGTTTTTCGATCTCCCGCGCGATTCTCTGCGGGTCGAGCCGGGCGACGACCTCCGCCGGTTTGATCAGCTGTTCGGTCATCGTGTCGCAGGCGATGCTCGCCATCCGCGCGGCGCGTTTGGGCACGATGCCCTGCCAGCCGAGGAAGGGTTTGATCCCGATGAACTCGACCGGCTGGAACATCATCCGGATCGCGACGAGTTTGGTGGTGTAGCCGATCAGGGCGGCGACGACCGGGATCGAGACGTAGATCGGCCAGTGCCTGCCGAAATCGGCGAGGATCCCGTCGAGGAACGCGCCCATGCCGGGATCAGCCGGCGCTCGGGTCGCAGGCCTGCCAGAACTGGGCGCCGAGCCGGGAGATGTGCACCGTGCGCTTGACGAATTTGGCCCGCTTGACCGACTTCTCCGCCTCGCGGACGGTCTCGTCGGTCATCAGGATCTCGTACTGCGTCTCCAGCGCGGGCACCTCTTCGTCCAGCTCGACCAGGCCGAGCCCGATCAGCCTGGTGAGGTAGCCCGGCACCTGGTCGGGCAGCGACACCCCGGCGGCCTTGCCGACGGTGGAGGCGTTGCGCAGCACGAACCGCCCGGCGCCGCCGAGATTGGTCCGCTCGGCGACGTCGACCGCGGGGAACGGCGAGCCGTCGGAGAGCGCGGAAAGGATGCGGGCTTCGTCCGGCGTGAGCTGCCGCAGGATGATCGCGTAGAGGTACTCGCGCGCCCGCTCGCGGCCGAAGCCGATCGAGTGGTTGAGCAGTTCGGCCATCGCCGCGCGGAGCGGTTCGAGCTGCGCGCGCGTGTGCACGAGGGTGATGGTCGCCTCGACCGGGCGCGAGCTGTCGGTGTCGGGCCGGTTCATCGCGGACGCGGCGGTGAGCGCGGCGTGGTACGGGTCGTCGACCTCGTCGAGACGGCGGCGCAGCTCCGAAAGCAGCTGCCGCTCACCTTGTTTGACGATCTGTTCGGCGAGTTCGACGCCGGGGAGCTTGCGGGTGAACTCGAAACCCGTGCGGGCGGCCCAGCCCGCCAGCTGCCCCGCGCGTTTGGCGAAAGCGGCCAGGTCGTCACCGGCGGGTCGATCGTTGCTCACGGGCACTCCCCTCACGTTCGCGCTGATGCTACCTGCGAGTAGGCCGAATGGCCGAAATTGTGATGGACCAGGGTGTTTGGATGGTCACCATGAGCTTCACGCGCTGGGGTCCGCCGATCGACGTCCTCCCGCTGTTCGCGCGGGAGGAGCAGGCCTTGATGGACGTCCTCACCGGGCTGGACGCCCAGCAGTGGGCCGCGCCGACGGTGTGCACGGGCTGGACGGTGCACGATCTCGCCGCCCACATCCTCGGCGACAAGCTCGGCAGGCTGTCCCGAGACCGCGACGACTACCGGACGACGGCGCCGCGCGAGGGTGAACGGTTCGGCGACTTCATCGACCGGATCAACGACGAATGGGTGGTCGCGTGCCGACGGCTGTCCCCCGAAGTGCTGTTCGCGATGCTGGTGGACAGCACCTCGCAGATCGCCGAGATGTTCGGCCGCGCCGACCTCGACGCCCTGGGAGATCCGGTGAGCTGGGCCGGGGACGAACCGGCGCCGGTCTGGCTCGACGTCGCCCGCGAGTACACCGAGTTCTGGTTGCACCAGCAGCAGATCCGCGAAGCCGTCGGGGCACGGATGCTCGACGACCGGGACTTCCGCGGGCCGGTGGTCGACACCTTCATGAGGGCGCTGCCGCACACGTTGCGTGACGTCGAAGCGCGGACAGGACGGCAGGTCGTCTACACCGTCACCGGCCAGGGCGGCGGGAAGTGGACGGCGCAGCGGACCGCCGGTGGCTGGGAAATCGACCGTGTCGCGCCGACGTCACGGGCGCCGCTGGCCTCGGTGACGACGGACGCGGACACCTTCTGGCGGCTGTGCACCCGGAACCCGGCGGACCGGGACCTGGTCACCGCCAAGGGCGACGAAAACGTTTGCGCGGCCGTTCTCGGGATGACGTCGATCATCACATCGAGTAACGGCTCACCTTCTCCGGCTGGATGACGAGCCGGACGAGATCCAGGGTCTGGATCCCGGCGAGTTCACCGGCGTGGGCCGGGTCTTCGAGGTCCCAGTAGCGCTCGGCGAGGCGGGCGGCCAGCTCGTGTGCCCCGTCCGGCTCCACCGCGGCGCTCCCGGCGACCGAAACCCAGCGTTCGCGCTCGCCCACCGGGGCGGCGACGACGATCGAGGCGCGGGGGTCGGCGCTCAGCTTCCGCACCTTGGGCGAGTCCTTGGGCGTGAACAGCTGGATGGTGCCGTCATCGGCGGCTTCGAACCACACCGGCCGGACCGGGCCGTCGGCCACGGTCAGGAAACCGTGCAGGGGGCGGCGGAGGAATTCGAGGTCTTCGACGGTCAGCATGGACTCGATTCAACCCGGTCGGCTTGGACGTGCCCATAGGTGAAAAGCCGGATCGCCTGCGTATTCGTCTAATCTCGGAGAGGTGGACGTCTTCAGTGACCTGATCCGCGGGGTGCGCTCCCACGGTTCGCTGTTCGGCAGTTCGACGCTGTCCCCGCCCTGGTCACTGCACTTCGTGGACGGCGCGCCGCTGACCCTGTGCGCCGTGCTCACCGGCGCGGGCTGGATCGTGCCGGAGGACGGCCGGCCCGAACTGCTTCGCGCGGGCGAGACGATCATCGTGCGCGGCCCGGCGACGTTCACTTTCGTCGACGAGGTCGGCACTTCCGCCGAGCCGATCGCGTGTGGTGAAGCCTGCGCGACGCCCGAACTGGGTGGGACCCGGCATCGGCTCGGCTGGGTCGACGATCTCGGCGGCGAGACGACCTTGATCGTCGGCGCGTACCCGGTGCGCGGCGAGATCGGCCGCCCGCTGCTGGACGCGCTGCCCGTGGTGCTGCGGGTGGACGCCGGGGGCGCGGGCGATCCCGTGCTGGACCACCTCGCCGCCGAGGTCGCCGTCGACGCGCCGGGTCAGCAAGTGGTTCTAGACCGGCTGCTGGACTGGATGCTGGTCTGCTCCCTGCGCGAATGGTTCGACCGGCCCGGCGGTGAGCCCCCGGCGTGGTGGGCGGCCCAGCGGGATCCGGTGGTCGGCGACGCGCTGCGCCTGCTGCACGCGGAACCGGCGGCACCGTGGACGGTCGGCGCGCTGGCCGGGCGGACCGGGGTCTCGCGGTCGACGCTGGCCAAGCGGTTCGCCGACCTGGTCGGCGAACCGCCGCTGACCTATCTCACCCGCTGGCGGATGACCCTCGCGGCGGATCTGCTGACCGGCGAGGAATCCGCGACCATCTCGGACATCGCCCACACCGTGGGCTACTCCGACCCCTTCGGGTTCAGCGCGGCGTTCAAACGCGTGCGCGGCGTCAACCCGAGCGAGTTCCGGCGCGGCGCCCTTCAGCGCAGCTGATGCCGGGACTTCTTGGCCTGCTTGCGCAATTGCAGGATCCTGGCGCCGCCGACGAGCGCGACCAGCGCGCCGCCGGCGATCACGGAGAACAGCATCGCGACGGCCAGCGGCATGCTGCCGGACATGCCGAGGAAGTGGACGGTCGCCGTGTCCTGGTTCTGCAGGATGAACACGAGCAGGAACACCAGCACGATCAGCGCCACGATGACGGCGATCCACGTCCCGCTCACCCTGGTCCGTTTGAGTTTCGGACCGGCCTCGAATTTCCCGCTGTGGCGCGCGCCGCCGGTTTCGGGCGGCTTCACGGGATCGACCGGAACCTCGGCGGCACCCTCCTGCGGCTGCGTCATGCAGGACAGTGTCCGCCGAAGTACGCGCGATCGCGCCCTCAAGCGTCCGAACGGGTGACCTCGTCCGCCGCGCGCAGCACGCGCAAGGTGTTCTTACCGGCCAGCTTCGCGCAATCCTCCTCGCTCCAGCCGCGTTCCAGGAGCGCGGCGAACAGCACCGGATACTTCGAAACGTCTTCGAGGCCTTCGGGCAGCGTCGCGACTCCGTCGTAGTCCCCGCCGAGACCGATGTGGTCGACACCGGCCACTTCGCGCGCGTGCTCGATGTGCGCGACGACGTCGTCGATGGAGGCCTTCGGCTTCTCGGGGCCGCCGCGCTCCGCGGTGAACTTCGTGCGCTGGTCGATGTTCCGGTAGTCCCGGCCGGCGGCTTCCATGTCGAGGCGCAGCCGGTCGTCCCACTCGGCGACCTTGGGCGAGATGAAGCCCGGCACGAACGTCACCATCGCGACGCCGTCCTTGGCCGCCAGGGTTTCCAGGACGTCGTCGGGGATGTTGCGCGCGTGGTCGTTGACCGCGACGCACGAGGAGTGGCTGAAGATCACCGGCGCGGAGCTGACCTCCAGCGCGTCGCGCATCGTGCTCGGCGCGACATGCGAGAGGTCGACCAGCATGCCGATCTTGTTCATCTCACGGACGACGTCGCGGCCGAAATCGGTGAGCCCGTTGTGCGCGGGTTCGTCGGTGCCGGAGTCGGCCCAGGTGGTGTTGTAGTTGTGCGTCAGCGTCATGTAGCGGACGCCGAGGCGGCGCAGGATCCTCAGCACGCCAAGGGATTCGGCGATGCTGTGGCCGCCTTCGGCCCCCAGCAGCGACGCGATCTTGCCGTCACGGAAGGCGGCCTCGGCCTCGTCCGCGGTGTCCACGAGCGCCAGGCGATCGGGGTAGCGCTCGGCCATCTGGTGCACGATCTCGATCTGTTCGAGCACCGCCGTCACCGCGCTGTGCCCCTCGAACTGGCAAGGCACGTAGACGGACCAGAACTGCATCCCGAGCCTGCCTTCGGCGAGCTTCGGGAAGTCGGTGTGCAGATGCGGCTGGCGGACCGTGAGATCCGTACCGGCCACGGCCTCGACCGGGTCCGGCCCGGTCGTGACCCGCAGCTCCCATGGCAGATCGTTGTGCCCGTCCGCGAGCAGCACCCGGTCGAGCAGGGCCTGGGCCCGGACGAGGTCCCCGTTAGTCATCCGACGATTTTACGTTCGCGTGCTTTGCTCTCATCACTCCCCGTTGAGCCAGCCCGCGGCCGCTACCAAACCGTTGCCGGTCACCTGGTGCCCGCCGGGATGGCGGTGGGCGACGACGTCCGCCGAGCGTTCGCGCAGGTCACGGACGAGCGTTTCGGCCGAAGCCAGCGGCGCCATCGGATCTTGTTCGCCGTTCGACAGGAAGACCCGCGTGCCGGACAGATCGGTCCGCGGCGGCGACGGAAGGGGAGACATCGCCGCGAACAGCGCGGCTTCCCGGACGGCGTCCGGGCGGAGCAGGGTCACCGCGGCGGCGATGTTGGCGCCGTTGGAGAACCCGACGGCGACCAGCCGCCGGTCCCCGAGGCCATACTCCGCCCGCGAGGCGACCACGAAATCGGCCAGCTGGTTCGCACGGAAGACGACGTCCTCGTGATCGAAGACGCCCTCCGCCAGCCGCCGGAACCAGCGCGCCGCACCGTGTTCCGACACCGGCCCGGCGGGCGCGAGCAGCGCGGAGGCCGGGCTCAGCTGACGCGCGATCGGCACGAGATCGTCCGGTCCGCCGCCGGTGCCGTGCAGGAGCAGCAGCACCGGCTCGTCCGGCGACCCTTCGACGTACTTGTGGTCCAACGCGGTCATCGCGGGTTGTTCTCGCTCGGGAGGTCCAGCTTCGGCAGCATCTGCTCGATGTCCTCGCGCTGGGGCTCCAGCCACGGCGGCAGCTTCAGCGCGCGGCCGAGTTCGAGCAGCGGCTCGTCGATCGCGAAGCCCGGTTCGTCGGTCGCGACCTCGAGCAGGGTGCCGCCCGGCTCGCGGAAGTAGATCGAGCGGAAGTACTGGCGGTCCAAAATGGACGTCACGTTCACGCCGTCGTCGATCAGCTCGTCGCGCCACTCGGCCTGGGTCGCCTCGTCCGGCGCTCGCCAGGCGACGTGGTGCACGGTGCCTGACGCCACCAGCCCGCGCGGGGCTTCGGGGGTGACGAGGACGTCGACGAGCGCGCCGGGGCCGCCTTCACCGGCGGAGAACCGCAGGCGATTCGCCTCCTGGCTCACGAAGGTCAGGCCGAGCCCGTCGGTCAGCATCCCGGCGGTCGCGTCCTCTTTGGACACCGAAAGCGTGACGGAGTGCAGCCCGCGGATGGCGTGCTCGGCGGGGACGAGCTTCGTGTCCCACGGGTCGCGCGGGTCGCCCTGCGGATGGGCGACGAGGGCGAGCTTCAACCCGTCCGGGTCGGCGAAGGAAAGCGTCTCCTCACCGTCGGAGTTGCGGATCTGGCTGGTCTCGACGCGGTTTTCGGCGAGGTGCCGCTTCCACCAGCCGAGCGAGGCCTCCGGGACGGAGAACGACGTCGTGGTCGCCTGGCCGGTGCCGTGACGGCCCTTCGGCGCGTCCTTCCACGGGAAGAACGTCATCAGCGAGCCGGGTTTGCCCGCCTCGTCGCCGTAGTACAAGTGGTACGTGCCGGGATCGTCGAAGTTGACGGTGGCCTTCACCAGCCGCAGGCCGAGGGCCCTGGTGTAGAAGTCCACGTTGCGCTGGGGATCGCCACCGATGGCGGTGACGTGGTGCAGGCCCGAAGTCTTGATCGACATGGTGCCCCTCCTCTGGAGCCGATGAGAGAAAGCTAGCTCGGAAACATCTCGCGCGCAAGATATATTCCTGGAAGAGTTCTTGGTGTACCCTCGCTCGCGTGACAGTGGTGAAATCGGAGGAACCGAACGACGACGAAGTGGTCACATGGTGGGGCCTGGTGATCGAGGGCTACCTGGCCACGCAGAACAAGCTGATGGGCGAGATCGCCGAACGGTTCGGCCTGGCGCCGGCGTCGTTCGACATCCTGATCCGGCTCGTACGCTCACCAGAGCACCGGATGCCGATGACCCGGCTGGCCGTCGAGGCGGCACTGTCCAGCGGCGGGTTCACCAAGGTCGCGGACCGGCTGGTCGCCTCCGACCTGATCTGCCGCGTGCCCAGCCCGGACGACCGGCGCGTCACGTTCGCGGCGCTCACCGAACACGGCCTCGACGTCGCGCAACAGGCGCGGGAGGCGTGCGCGGAGATCCTGCGGCGCATCGTCCTGGCCCCGCTGGGTGACGACGCTTCCGGCCTCGCCGAAGCGATGCGGACACTGCGGACGGTCAACGGCTCCTGAGTTCCGCCTTCAATCACGCGAGTTCGCCGTTCAATCACGCGTGTCGTCCGTCTGATCACGCGAGTCGGCCATCCGGTCACATCGGCTCGGCGTGCGGTATCGGCGATCTCGCGTGATCAGACGGCGAACTCGCGTGCTTGGAGGGACGACACGCGTGATCGGGTGGACGTCAGCCGGGTAAGGGGGAGGCAGGGTCAGGCTGGTAGGCCCGGACCTCGTACATGTCCCGCACCAGGTCCCGGATGACGTTGCGCCGAATCTTCCCGGTCGCCGTCTTCGGCAGTTCGCCCAGC
The DNA here is from genome assembly GCF_000384215.1 of Amycolatopsis alba DSM 44262. Lineage (NCBI taxonomy): Bacteria > Bacillati > Actinomycetota > Actinomycetes > Pseudonocardiales > Pseudonocardiaceae > Amycolatopsis > Amycolatopsis alba. The sequence continues at coordinate 2,986,183 of NZ_KB913032.1, forward strand.
TCGACGATGCCCCGCGGCCGTTTGAACGACGCCAGCCCGGCCCGGCAGAACTCGATCAGCTCGTCCGCGTCCAGCCGGTGACCGGGCACGCCGACCACGCAGGCGACCGGTTTCTCGATGCCGTCGGCGTCGAAGGCGGCCACGACCGCGACCTCGGCGATCGCCGGATGCTGGAGCAGCCTGTCCTCGACCTCGGCGGGCGAAACCCAGATCCCGCCCGGTTTCAGCATGTCGTTGAAGCGCCCGAGGCAGGTGTAGCTTCCGTCGGGGTTCCGCACGAAACTGTCGCCCGTCCGCAGCCATTCGCCCTGGAAGACCTGCTTCGTCGTCTCGTACCGCGCCCAATACCCGGTCGCGATCGACGGCCCGGCGACGAACAGCTCGCCGGGCTGACCGTCCGGCACGGGTCCGCCGTGCTCGTCGCGCAGCGCGACCTCGTAACCGGGCACCGGGACGCCGGTGCTGCCGGGACGCACCTGACGCGGCCGGTTGGACAGGAAGATGTGCAACGCCTCCGTCGAACCGATCCCGTCGAGGATCTCGACGCCGAACCGGTCGCGAAACCGTTCGTACAGCACGGCGGGCAGCGGTTCGCCCGCCGAAACCGCTTGGCGCACCGAGGCGAACGTGTCGTCGGGGATGTCACTGGCGAGCAGCGCCGCGTAGAAGGTCGGGACGGCGAAGAACAGTGTCGGCCGCTCCGCACGGGCCCTGGCGGCGATCAGTCCGGGGGTCGGCCTCGCCGGTTCCAGCAGCGCCGTCCCGCCGGACGCGAGCGGGAAGAACGCCGAATTCCCCAAGCCGTAGGCGAAGAACAGTTTCGGAACGGAAAGGAAACGATCGTTCGGTCCGACGTCCAGCACGCCGCGCGCGTACGTCTCGCAGACCGCGCGGATGCCCGCGTGCCGGTGCATCGCGCCCTTCGGCTTGCCCGTCGTCCCCGAGGTGTACAGCCAGAGCGCGGGCGAATCCTCCCAGGTCGGCGCCGGTTCGAAACCGTCGTCATCCACTGTGGACAGATCGGCCCACTGATGCGCGCGCACTCCCGGCGGGAGTTCGGCCGCCTTGGCCCTGTCCAGCACGACGTCGGTGACCTCCGGCGCCAGCCCCAGCGCGATCGTCGCCTGCGCGGCGAACTCGCCGGAAACGCACAGCACCCTCGCCCGCGAATCGGCGAGTACCTTGCCGAGGTCCAGCCCGGTGACCATGGTGGACACCGGCACCGCGACCGCTCCGGCCAGCATCGCGCCGAGGATCCCGGTGAGCAGCTCGACGTCGTCGACCATGCAGAACAGGACCCGTTCCTCGGGCCGGACGCCGATCGCCTTCAGCCCCGCCGCGACCCGGCGGCTTTCGGCCGCGAGCCCCGCGTACGTGAGACTTCGCCTCGGGGACACGACAGCGTCCTTCGCCCCGCGGCCTTCCGCCAGATGCCTGTCGAGCAGGTAGTTCGCCGCGTTGAACCCGGTAGCGGAAGCGGTCACAGGGCACCTTCTATCGGCTCAGCTCAGGTAAACGTATTCGTAATCGAACGGTTTCCCATTGATGCCCTGGCGTGGCGGCGCCACCCAGCTCGCGATCTTTCCTCGCTCGTACACCGGGTGCATCAGCGATCGGACAAAGGTCAGGTCTTCGGGAGTGGGCAGCCACTTGCGTTTGCCGGCCAGCCAGGTCCGCTCGTCGACAACCGTGCCGTCGGGCGTCACATGGTGGCCGGAGTTTATGCCGACTTCGCGGTTGAATCCAGGGTGCGGGAGGACGAATCGGAAGTCGATACCGGCCTCGTCGAGGATCTTGTTCCAGCGGTTGACCCCGGTCTGGCAGTCGGCGCGGTACTCCTCCCGCAGATCGAGGTTCAGCAGCAGGATCGCCTGCAGTTCCTCGGTCTCCCAGGTACCGTCCGCCCTCGGCCTGGACAGTGCCCCGGCGGCGTCGGTCAGCTTGTGATCGTCCTTGCGGCGGGTCTCCTGCCAGCGGCCTTTCAGCCCGGCGGTGTAGTAGTTCGCCGCGTTGGTCGAGGTCTCGCTGCCGAACAGGTCGAGTGAGACGGTGTAGTGGAAGTTGAGGTAACGCTGGATGATTTCCAGCGGGATCCCGCCGTGCCCGGCGATGTCGAAGGAGTCGTGCTCGCGGATCAGTTCGGCACTGCGGGTGACCACCCGGTCGACCCCGGTGGTGCCGACGAACATGTGGTGCGCCTCTTCCTTGAGCATGAATTCACACGTGCGGGAAAGCGGGTCGAAGCCGCTTTCCTTGAGGGTGCCGAGCTGATATTTGCCATCGCGATCGGTGAAATAGGTGAACATGTAGAACGCGAGCCAATCCGCGGTCTCCTCATTGAAGGCGCCGAGGATGCGCGGGGCGTCCGGGCTTCCGGAATTCCGGAGCAGGAGACCTTCCGCCTCGTCGCGCCCTTCCCGGCCGAAGTAGGCGTGCAGCAGATACACCATCGCCCACAGGTGACGGCCTTCTTCGACGTTGACCTGGAAGAGATTCCGCAGGTCGTAGAGGCTCGGCGCGGTGAGCCCCAGCAGTTTCTGCTGCTCGACCGACGCGGGTTCGGTGTCGCCCTGGATGACGATCAGCCGCTGCAGGTCCGCGCGGTACTCGCCGGGAACCTGCTGCCAGGCCGGTTCGCCCTGATGCTCGCCGAACGTGATGATCCGGTCCGGATCCCGCTCCGCGAGGAAGATCCCCCAGCGGTAGTCGGGCACGTTGACGTGGTCGAAATGCGCCCAGCCGTCCCTGCCGACACTGATCGCGGTGCGCAGGTAGACACCCTGGGTCCGCAGCGTGGGGCCCATTTCGCCCCACCAGTCCAGGAACTTCGGCTGCCAGCCCTCCAGCGCCCGTTGCAGCCGCCGGTCCCCGGAGAGATCGACGTTGTTGGGGATCTTGGCGTCGTAATCGATCTTGGTGGGCATGGCTCTTTCAAACCCGCTTCCTGTCGAAGACGGCCTTCTGACCAGTACCGTAGCGACGCAACGCGCCCTCGGGACCGGATGCGTTCGGACGAGTGAAGATCCAGTTCTGCCAGGCGGTGAGCCTGCCGAAGATCTTGCTTTCCGTCGTTTCGGGGCCGACGAACCGGTGGTTCGCCTCCATTCCGGTCAAGGCGTCCGGGCTGAGCGAAGCCCGTCCTTCCAGCGCGATCCGGATCTCGTCCGCCCAATCGAGGTCGTCCGGCGCGTCGGTGACCAGGCCGAGCTCGTGCACCTCGGCCGGGCTCAGCGGCTTTCCGCGTTCCTCCGCCAGCCTCGTGACGTGGTCCGGATCGCCGAAGAAGCGGGACTCGAGGCGGGTCAGGCCGTTGCCCATCGGGAAGCGGCCGAAGTTGGCTTCGGACAACGTGATCGACGCGCGCTCTTCACTGTCTTCGTCGTCGATCGGGGGACCGTCCAAGATGTACTGCCGGTCCGCGGCGAGCGCGAGTTCCAGCAGGAGCCCGGCGAAACAGCAGCCGGGCTCGACGAGGGCGATCAAGCTGCGGCTGGTGACGTCCAGGCGCTTCAGCGTCCGCTTGTAGTAATGGACGATTTCGTTGCTCAGACAGTCTTTCGCGGCGAAAACGGCACGTTCGTGGTCGAGTACCTTCGCGGGGTCGCCCTCGGTGCGAAGCACCCACGTGCCGATTCCGGGTTCGTTGGTACGCAGGCGGAGGATCGCGTCGTCCAGCTCGCGGGTGACGTCCAGTAGCCAGCCGTCGTCGTCTTCAGGCCCCTTGACGGTGATGGTCGCTTCGGCCGGGCTCAGCGAAATGTCGACGTAGCGATGGATGAGTGGCGTCAGCTCGACGCCGTCGCCGTCGAGCCGCTCACTCGTCCGCGCGAGTTCCCGCGCCCTGGCCAGCACGGCTTCGCGGAACCCCTGCCGCGGCACGAGTTCGTCGACGAGCCGCCAGTCGACGGCGGTCCGCCCCTTGACCCCGTCGGGGCGGGTGGCGAAGACGTCGGCGAGGTCCCGCCGCACGCCCCGTTTGTCGACCACCCTGGTGAGCCCGCCGGTGCCGGGGAGGACGCCGAGGAGCGGGACCTCCGGCAGCGCGACGGTCGAGGAGTTGTCGTCGACCAGCAGGATCTTTTCGCAGGCGAGCGCGATTTCGTAGCCACCGCCGGCGCACGTGCCGTTGATCGCGGCGACGTACAGCTGCCCGGAGTGCGCGGTGGCGTCCTCCATCGCGTTGCGGGTCTCGTTGGTGAACTTGCAGAAGTTCACCTTCCACTCGTGCGAAGACGACGCCAGCATGCGGATGTTCGCGCCCGCGCAGAAGACGTTGTCCTTCGCGCTGGTCACGATGACCACGCGGACTTCGGGATGCTCGAACCGCAGCCGCTGCGTCGCGTCGTACAACTCGATGTCGACGCCGAGGTCGTACGAGTTGAGTTTGAGCTCGTAACCCGGTACGAGACCCCCGTCGGCGTCGACATCGAGTTCGAGCCACGCGACGTCGCCGTCGGTGGACAGTTTCCAGTGCCGGTAGCCGCCGGGATGACGTTCGAACGTCACCGATGTGGTCCGCGTCACCCTTCCGATTGTCTACATTGCACTGATTAACGTCAATGTTCTGTAGAAAGTTGGTCACGGAGTGCGGAAAGCGTCAGGTCGAGGAAGCGCACCCAGTCGGAACCGGTGCGGATGACCCCGGAAAGGGCGCCGACCAGCAGGTAGACGTCGGCGACGGTGCAGTCCGAACGCAGAAGACCCGCGGCCTGGTCGTGGGTGATGACCTCGGCGACGACGGTTTCGAGACCCTCGCGAGCGGCGCCGCGAGGCTCACTTCCTGGCCGCCCCCGAGCCGAGTCGATGGCGGCGGTGAGGCCGCGGTCGCTCGACAGCAGCTCGCCGACATACCGGAAATAGCGCTCCAGACCAGACCCCTCGCCGAAGCAGTTCGCCCTGGCGTACTCCTCGATCTCCGCGAACCGGCGCTCCGCGGCCGCCTCGACCAACGCCTGACGATCCGGGAAATGGCGGTACACGGTCCCCACGCCGACGCCTGCCGCGCGGGCGATCTCCGGCATCTGCACCTCGTCCCCGCGTTCGGCGAACAACGTGCGCGCGGCCTCCACCACCCGTGCCCGATTGCGTTCCGCGTCCGCGCGCGGCTTGGTTGACAACCTGCCTCCCTCGCGATTAAGTGGAAACGGAATCCGCTTCCGCTTGAAGGGCAGCATAGCATGTCGAAGGACCGTTTCCTCCTGCTCGAACCCGGTGAGGCCCGGCCCGGCCGGGTCCCGCTGCCGCGCGCGTTCAGCGTCAAAGCGATGACCGAGGACACCGAGACGAGGTTCTCGCTCCTCGAAGTCACCGTCGCCGTGGACATCCCGCGGCACGTGCACCACGAGGCCGACGAGTGCATCTACGTCCTCGAAGGCGAACTCGGGATCGACTTCGACGACGAGAGCCACATCGCGACGAAGGGCACGTTCGTCCTGCTGCCGCGCGGTGTCCCGCACGCTCTGCGCCGCGTCTCCGAGCCTCCCCGCGTCCTCCAGATCTCCTCCCCCGGCGGCTGGGAGCACTACCTGGAGGACCTGTTCGAGGCGGGACCGGCCGTCTTCACCGAGGGCTCGATCGATCCGGTGAAGATCAACCGGGTCGCCGCGCCCCACCACATCACCTACGGCTAGGCGGGGACAGTGGCCACCCGGTTGAGCTTCGCCGACGCCCAGATCACGAAACCCCACAGCAGCAGCGCGGACGCCCCGTCGGTGAAGATCGTGGCGAACCAGAACGCCGGGATCCGCGGGACGCCGACCATGAAGTGCCCGAGGCTCGCCAGCCCCGACAGCGAGAAGACCGTCAGGAACGCGAGCGCGCGCCAGTAGCGTCCGCGCCGGTAGTCGCGGTAGCCGAGCAGGCCGATCGCGGTCAGGACGAAGTACACGATGGCGACCAGGGTGGCCGCGACGCCGACCGGGATCCCCTCGATCTGCGGATAGTCCGCCGCCCTGATCACGTTGTGCGCGTAGTGCAACGTGGTGGACAGCAGGGTGAAGGCCAGGATCAGCCGCAACGCGGTGAGCCCCCTGCTCCGAAGAGCTTCCATGTTCGCCCCCTTGCGATTTGATAGATCGCTCTAGCGAGAGCGTAACCCATGGTGGGCAAGTCCGTGAAGGCCTCCTTGAGGGACTTGATCCACGCAGTGGCGCGCAGCGTCTCCGTTGAGGGTGGCGGCGGGGGCATGGATGGACCTCAAGGAGGCCCGGTATTCGTTCACCTGTGCCTGACCTGCGCGAGGGTGGTAGTTGCGCGGGCGCATTCCGGTCACAGACCTTGATCAACGGAAGATCCGGGACACTCACCGTCCCCGATCCTCCGTTGATCAAGGTCGCGCCCGCCATGCCTGTGGCAGACAACCTGACGGGGGAAGATTCAGGACGTTGAACGTCCCAAATCCTCCACACCCGACCACCAACCGCACCAACGGGTAAGCAAATACTGGTCTTCACGGACACCACCCAGGCGACGAAGGCGAGCGAAGGCATGCGTTCGGCTCTCGGAAATGTCGGTGGGGGCGCGTAGAGAAGGAGGAGTGCCCGAAGCGACCGTGCCCCTGATCGGGGTCGAGAACCTGAAGATGCCCGAATGGGCCGCGGTCGACGAGACCGTGGCAGGCGCGGGGATGACCGCGGCCATCCGCACGCTCCCGTCCGCCGTGGTCATCGTGCTGCGGCTGGCCTGGCGAACGTCGCCGCGGCTGACCCTGCTCGCCGGCGTCGTCCACCTCCTTTCCGGTTGTGTCACGGCGTTCGGCCTGCTGGCCACGGCGAACGTGTTCCTCGCGCTGCTGGAGAGCGGGCCGACACCGGAAAGGGTGCTGGAATCGTTGCCGGCACTGATGATCGTCGTCGGCACGTACGCCTTGCGCGCGCTCCTCGACACGGCGGTGGCCGCGGTCGAGGGCGCGCTCCGGCCGCGGGTCGTGACCTCGGCGGGCGACGAGGTCACCGCCGCGATGGTCCGGGTCCGGCTGCTGGCCTTCGAGGACGCCGATTTCCGGGAACTGGCCAGGCAGGGCGCGCGATACGGGGTCCGCTCGATCGAGATGAGCCTGCGCTGGCTGGCGGATCTGACGTCGGCGCTGATCTCCTTGATCGCCGCGCTGGTGGCGGCGGGCCTGCTCAACCCGTGGCTCGCGCCGGTGCTGCTGCTCGCCGCGGCGGCCGACGGCTGGGCGGCGGCCAAGGTCGCGCGCCTGAACTACCGGCACTATCTCGACACCGTCGGCAGGCACATCCGGAAGGGGATCGTCGAGGAGGTGGCGACGTGGCGCGAATTCGCCCTCGAACGGCACGCGCTCACCCTGCAGGAGCCGTTGCTCGGCGAGTACCGGCGGATCACCGAAAGCCTGATGCGCGAAGAGGTCCGGCTCGCGCACCGCAGCAACCTGGTCCGGCTCACCGGACGGGCGGCGGCCGGGGCGGGCACCGCGATCGCGTACCTGGTGCTCGGTTTCCTGTTGTACGGCGGGCAGATGGAACTCGCCCTCGCCGGGACGGCGGCGCTCGCCATGCGGACGGCGTCGAACTCGCTGTCCATCACGATGCACGCGGTGAACTCCCTGTACGAGGAGTCGTTCTACATCGCCTTCTTCCACAAGCTGCTCGTGGAATCCGGGAAACGCGGCCCGCTGAAAGACGGGATCGCCGCCCCGCCGGATCCGGCGGAGATCCGGCTGGAGAACGTCACTTTCACCTATCCAGGGCAGGAAACCCCCGCGTTGCGCGAGGTTTCGCTGACCATCCGGCGCGGCGAGGTGATCGCCCTCGTCGGCGAGAACGGTTCGGGCAAGACCACGCTGGGCAAGCTGCTCACCGGGCTGTACCCGCCCTCGGAAGGAAAGGTGTACTGGGACGGCGTCGATCTGGCGGGCGCCGACCACGAATCGGTGCACGCGAACATCGCCGTGATCGCCCAGGATCCCGCCGAATGGCCGATGACCGCGGAGCACAACGTGACCGTCGGCAGGCTCGGCCGGGTGGATCCGGACCGCGCCGCCTGGCTCGACGCGATCACCTCGTCCGGCGCCGACGAGGTGATCGAATCCCTGCCTGCCAAGGAGAAAACGGTGCTGTCCAAGAAGTTCGAGGACGGGCAGGACCTCTCGGGCGGGCAATGGCAGCGGATGGGCATCGCCCGCGGGATCTACCGCGACGCCGCCGTCCTGGTCGCCGACGAACCGACGGCCGCGCTCGACGCGAAGGCCGAGGCGAGGGTCTTCGCCGGGCTGCGGCACGCGAGCGTTTCCGGGGCGGGCAGGCGCACGACGATCCTGGTGACCCACCGGCTCGCCAACATCCGTTCCGCGGACCGGATCCTGGTACTGGAGAAAGGACGGCTGATCGAACAGGGCACGCACGCCGAACTCATCGAGGAAGGAGGCCTCTACCACGAGCTTTACGAGATCCAGGCTCGTGCGTATCGCGGTGAGTAGTCACACCGCCGGAACGCCTGAGACGATCGCCGAGGTCACCCGGCGAGCGTGATCGAGCCCAGATGCGAGAAGTGCGCCGCCACCCGTGAACCGGGGCGTACGTCGACGGCGTCGGTCATCCCGCCGGTGAGCACGATCCAGCCCGGCTCCAGCGCGAGCCCGCGGGCGCCGAGCGCGTTGGCCGCCAGCGCCAGCGCTTCCGCCGGATGCCCCAGCACCGCCGCTCCGGTGGCGGTGTCGACGATGGAACCGTCGACCTCCAGCAGCGCGGCCTCCAGCGAAAGGTCCACTGCAGACGGTTCGACGCCGACGGGGCCCAGTGTGAAGTACGCGGAGAAACCGTTGTCCGCCACGGCGTCCGGCAGTTCGCAGCGGTAGTCGCGATACCGGCTGTCGATGATCTCGATGCCACCGTGGACCCGGTCCACCGCCGCCATCGCGGTCGCCGCCGTCACGCCGGGGCCCGCGAGTCGTTCGCCCAGCACGAAAACCAGCTCGGGTTCCGCGCGCGGGTGGATCAACGACGGCACCGGGACACCGGCGGGCAAGACCATCGCGTCGGTCAGCCACGCGAGCAACGGCGAGTCGACCCCCATGCTCCGCTGCATCGCCCGCGAGGTCATGCCCAGCTTCACACCGACGACGGTCTCGCCGCGCGCCTGCCTGAGCCGCAACGCCTCGGCCTGGATCTCATACGCGGTTTCGACGTCCAAAGCGGGCCACGAATCCGTCAGCGGATCGCGTTCTTCCCCGGACAGCAGCGCTTCCGCCGCCTCCCGCACATCGAGGCTCACGGTCGCTCCTCCCCGGAGAACTTCGCGGTGACACTGCCGAGCCCCGCCATGGTCGCGACGATGGTGTCGCCAGGGCTCACCGGGATCGCGCGTGTCATCGAACCCGGCAGCACGACATGTCCCGGTTCGAGCGCGACACCGAGCGGGCCGACCGTGTTCGCGAGCCAGACCAGCGCGTTCACCGGCGAGCCCAGTACCGCGCCACCGGCACCGGTCGCCGCGATCTGGCCGTTCTGGTGCAGGACACAGCCGACCAGCCGCAGGTCGATGTCGCCGATCGCGGTCGGCCTGCTGCCGAGGACGACACCGCCCGACGACGCGTTGTCCGCGATGGTGTCGACGATGCTGATCTTCCAGTCCTGGATCCGGGAGTCGACGATCTCCAGCGCCGGGACGACGAACTCCACCGCCCGCAGCGCGTCCGCCACGGTGACCCCTGGGCCGCGCAGCCGCGAGCCGAGCACGAACCCGATCTCCGGTTCGATCTTCGGCTGCAGGAAACTTCCGATCGGGATCGGCTGGTGTTCGAGGTGGAACATCGAAGCGGTCAGATGGCCGTAGTCGGGCTGGTCGACGCCCATCTGCCGTTGCATGGCGGCGGAGGCGAGGCCGACCTTGTGCCCGCGCACGCCGTCGCCGCGCTCGGCCCAGTGGCGGACGACCCGCTGCTGGATGCGGTACGCGTCCTCCAGGGTCGCGGCGGGATACGTCTCGATCAGGGGCGCGATCGGTTTACCTGTCTCGTACGCGCTGAGCAGCGCGGCCGCGGCCTCCTGCAGCATGCTGGCGTCCATGGGCTCCTTCCGACAGCCGAACTCTGCCCCGTCACCCAGGCCCGCACAAGGTGCCCGTTCCACTGGCCGGTACGGCGAGATTAGGCCGAAAGGGTCTCGCGCCACCCTGGTCATCACCTAGCCTGCTTCCCATGTCCGATTGGACGCTCTCACGGGCGAAGACCAGGATCGACCGCCGCGAAGAGCTCGACGAGCTCACCGCGCGTATCCGGTACGAGGTACGGGTACACCTCAACGAACCCGCCTCGCACAACGCCTACGACGAGCTGACCGACATCTTCGCCATCGGGCACGCGGAGTGTTCGGCGCTGCTCAAGCACCGCCGTGTCCTGCCGCTGTGGGAACGGATCCTGCTTCAGCGCTACACCCGCCGTCTCTACGGCAAGGCGATCGCGGCGACCGTCGGTGACCTTCCCGCCGACGCGGGCCCGGCGCCCGCGACCGCGTTCGGCCCGGAGATCGCGTCACTGACCCCGGATTCCGGTGACACCGGCGCGAAGTTCGACATGCAGGGCCGCGGCCTGGTCAACGTCTTCCGGATCGCCGCCGGGCGGCACGGCGAGAGCTGGCCGGACCGCCACGACGTCGCGACGACGTCCGCGCGCAGCGTCCTGACCTGTTCCGCGGCCTTCCTGCGGCGCCGCGCCTGGCACGTGGTCTGGCCGGTGTACCGCGTGCGCGGCCTGCGGCTCTGGAAGCTCTAGGAATTCGCGGCGGTTCGCCGTGGTTGAACCCGGTATGACCGATCGCGCCACCGAAATCCTCGCCGGATCGAAGACCATCGCCGTCGTGGGGCTGAGCCGCGATCCGGCCAAATCCTCGCACGGGGTCGCCGCCGTACTCCAGGAACACGGGTTCCGGATCATCCCCGTCCACCCTTCGGCCGACGAGCTGCTGGGCGAGAAGGTCTACCGCTCGCTCACCGACATCCCGGAGCCCGTCGACCTCGTCGACGTCTTCCGTCCGGCCGCGGACACTCCGCCGATCGCCGAACAGGCCGTCGCGATCGGCGCGAAGGCGCTCTGGCTTCAGCAGGACATCGTCTCCGCCGAGTCCCGCCGGATCGCCGAAGAAGGCGGTTTGGCTTACGTCGAAAACCGCTGCACGGCCGTCGTCCGGGCGGTCGCGAATCTCTCGGTCCGTTAGAAACGGACTCCGGGCCGAACCCTCGCCGCGATTTCCCGGCGGGGGTTCTTTCATATCCGTGAACAGAAAAATGACCCCTGAAGTCATACGTCGAATCGGACCCGCCGAAAGGATTGGTCCAAACCGGTGATCTTGACCGGAAGCCTCCGAGCTGGGAAAACTTGTCCGGTCGACAGTTTGTTAAGAAACCTTCCCAAGGGTGGACCGAGCTGTTAACGTCCGAATCCGCTTAGCGGAAACAGGTGCCGGTCATCGGCACCCCGGTCCAACGGAGGGCGAAGTGGGCACACCCCGCGGCCTGGATTCCAGCGGCACTCTCGAGCGCGGACTAGCGGTTCTCGAGCACGTCGGCCAGAACCAGGAGATTTCCACCAACGCGATCGCCAGGCAACTGGGTCTCTCCCGGAGCGCCGCCTACCGCATCGTCGGCACCCTCAAGAATCTCGAATACCTCGAAGCCGATCGCGCCACCGGCCGCGTGCGGCTCGGCACCCGGCTGGTCGAACTCGGCGCCCGCGCGATGGCGGCGACCGACCTCCACCGCTGCGCGCCGCGTTACCTCGCGTCGCTCGCCGAGCGGAGTGGCGAGACGACCTATCTCGCGGTCCCGGACAACGACACGATGGTCTACGTCGCCACCGAACGCAGCGCCAACGCCGTCACCCTGGCCTGCCGTCTCGGCACCCGGCGTCCGCAGCACGCGACGTCGCTGGGCAAGGCGTGGCTCGCGGCACTGCCCGAACAGGACCGCGTCGAACGCATCCGCCGGATGAAACTCGACAGCCTCACCCTCAAGACGATCAACGATCCGGCCCGGCTGCTCGACGACCTGGCCAGGACGAGCCGTCGCGGCTGGGCCGTCGACGACGTCGAGAACGAACCGGACGTCGGCTGCGTGGCCGCCGCCGTCCGCGACCACACCGGACGGCCGATCGCCGCGATCAGCATCGCGGGCCCCGCCGGCCGCGTGCTCCGCCGGACCGACGAACTGGGCGCGACGGTGGCCGGGACCGCCGCCGCGCTCTCCCTCCGGCTGGGTTACGTCCGCGCGCAAAGGGGCTGAAGTGGGCTGGATCCAGGACTACCAGCCGGCGGGCGGGCTGTGGCTGTCCGCAGCGCTCGCCGCGTTGCCGATCATCGTGCTGCTGGTGGCACTGGGCGTCCTGCGCCGGTCGGCGCAGCTCTCTGCCGCCCTGGCACTGATCACCGCGCTGCTGGTCGCGGTACTGCTGTACCGCATGCCTGCCGGGCTCGCCTTCGATTCCGCGGCGATGGGCCTGGTCTTCGGGGTGTGGTCGGTGGCCTGGATCGCGTTCCACGCCGTGTACTTCCACAACGTCACCGTCGCGACCGGACGGTTCGACAGCATCAAGGCGGTCCTCGCCGGGTTCAGCGAGGACCGCCGCCTCCAGGCGCTGCTGATCGCGTTCGGCTTCGGCGCGCTGCTGGAAGGGATCGCGGGCGGTGGCTCGCCGATCGCGATCACCGCGGCGATGATGGCCGCGCTCGGCTTCCCGCCGGTGAAGGCGGTCGTGCTCGCGTTGCTGGCGAACACCGCGCCGGTCGCGTTCGGCGGCCTCGGCAACCCGCTGATCGTGCTCGGCAGGCTGACCGCGCCGATCCTCGGCCTGAAACAGGACCAGGCGACGGACCTGTTCTCGTCGATGGTCGGCCGCCAGCTCCCGTTGCTGGCCCTGATCGTCCCCGGCTTCCTGATCGTCGTCCTCGCGGGCTGGAAACGGATGGTCGAGGTCTGGCCGGCCGTGCTGACGGCCGGTCTGGCGTTCGCGATCATGCAGTTCGTCACCTCGAACTTCATCAGCCCGAGCCTCGTCGACGTCGTCGCCGCGCTCGCCGCGATGGCCTCGCTGTGGATACTGACGCGGTTCTGGCAGCCGTCGGCGGTTTGGCGTTTCGAAGGCGAAGAACCGGCGACGGCCGGTGCGAGTCTCGGCGCGGCGAAGGCCGAACGCGGCGCGCTGTACGCGTGGGCGCCGTACATCGTCCTGATCGCGGCGATCTTCCTTTCGCGGATCGGCACGATCTTCAAGAACCTGCCGGACTGGCTGGACCTGACGAAACTGCTGCACAAGGCCGACTGGGTGTTCGCGTGGCCGGGGCTGCACAAGGAGGTCGTCCAGCACGCGCCGATCACGCCGAAGGACACGCCGTACGCGGCGACGCTGACCGTCGATTTCCTTTATTCGCCGGGGACCGTGGCCCTGCTCGCGGCAATCGTGGCGGGCTTCGCGATGGGCGCGAAACCCCGGCTGCTGCTGGCCACCTACCGCCGGACGCTGCACCAGATGCGGTGGGCACTGGCGACGATCTTCATGATCCTCGCGATCGCGTTCGTCATGAACTACTCGGGTGCGACGCAGACCCTCGGCCTCGCGCTGGCGACCACCGGCGTGCTGTTCCCGTTGTTCTCCGCCTACATCGGCTGGCTCGGCGTCTTCCTCACCGGCTCGGACGCTTCGACGAACAGTCTCTTCGGGCCGATGCAGGTGATCTCGGCGCAGCAGCTGCACGTCGATCCGATCCTCGCGGGCGCCACGAACACCTCCGGCGGCGTGATGGGCAAGATGATCTCGCCGCAGAACCTGTCCATCGGCGCCACCGCGATCGGGCAGTCCGGGAAGGAGGGCGTGCTGCTGCGGCAGACGTTCCTGTGGTCGGTCGTGCTGACCGCCGTGGTCGGGGTGATCTCGCTGCTTCAGGCGACCGTGCTGAGTTTCATGATTCCTGGCCCGTGAGCCGGATCAGGCCCGCTTCGGTCGGCCGGAATCCGCAGGCGTCGAAGTAGAACGAACGCAGTTCCGGCACGAAGTCGACGTGCAGCCATTCGCAGCCCGCCGCCCGCGCGTGGCTCACGGCCAGCCGGACGACGGCCGTCGCGACGCCCCGGCGCTGGTATGTCCCGCGGGTCTTCGTGTCGAGCAGGAAGGCGTGGTCCCCGCCGTCCCAGGCGACGTTCACGAAGCCGGCCAGCGTCCCGGCGTTGTCGCGGGCGGTGACCCAGCCGAGGCTGTACCGCCGGACGCCGTTCCACCAGCCCGGCACGGGTTCCCCGCCGTGCGAACGGACGAGATCGGACATCTCGTCGTCGGTGACCGGGTCACGCCAGCGATAGGAGAAATCGGTCATCCGGTCAGCATCCACGAAGTGATCATTTCACGCCAATCATTAGAAGATCCCCGAGAATGTCCACAGTGGTCATCTGATCTTTACCGGCGACTGCTCTGGATGGATGAACACCTGGTTCGTTCACCGGAATGAGAACTACCGTTGTCCTCATGCCCATGACCCTGATCAAAGGTACGTTCCAGCTTGTCGGAGCCTCACCGGACGGCGATTCGGTACGGTTCTATCCCGATGATCCCCAGGCGACCAAGAAGGCGGGCCTGAAGGTCCGGCTCAATTCGCGGGGCGGGATGCAGTTGCGGCTCGACGCCATCGACGCGCTCGAAACGCATTACCAGGCCAGGGGAACCGGCGGGATGTGGCACCAGCCCGCGGAATTCGCCGACGCCGCCTCGGCGAACCTGCTGAAAGCCCTCGGCTTCAAAAGCGTCCAGCGCGACGGCCGGGGAACGGTCACTTCGTCGACCCCGATCAAGGTAGCCGGTCACATACTGACGCGATTCGCCGACAAATACGGACGAGCGGTGGCGTTCGCCTTTGCCGGGCAACGACCGGGCAGGTCGGCGGATCTTTCCCAGGTCCATCTCGACGTCAAAACGCTGAAGAACTCCGTGAACTACCGGCAGATCGCGGACGGACTCGTCTACCCGACGTTCTATTCACTGCTTTACCCCGATCTCCGTGACGCCTTGGCCGAAGCCGCCGTCAAAGCGCGCCAAGACGGGCTCGGGCTGTGGCCGCACGACGTCACGAACTCCGGGTTCAAGCTCTCCTCTCGACGGCAACTCGCCGACGAGCTGGTGATCCTGCCGAAACTGTTCCGCAGGCTCGTCGACTACCTCGCGCTCGACGAGACCGGCGGGGTATCGCTGACCGGTTTCTCCGATTTCCTCGATTCGCGCAACGACCGCCTGTTCACCGTCCCGGACGGGCACGCCACGGAATTCGAAACCCTGGTGAGCGTGAAGCGGCAGACCGTGAACCTGACGATCGAACCGGAACGGATCGTCTTCATCGAGGCCTGACCCGTGCCCCGTGTGGGCAAAAAGACCGTACCTCCCTCCCCTCCGGCCGTGCTCATCTGAAAGGTGGGAGAGGGAGCCGATGCAAAGACACGGTTCGCGGCGGTCGGAGGAGGCCGGCGGGCGGATGGAGACAGCTTCGAAACTGGTCGACGCCGTCCGCGTCCTCGTCGTGCGCTATTGCCGCGCGCGGATCGGACGCCGGACGGGTACCTACGACACCGCTGACGCGGTCGCGAAGGACAGTTGCCTCGCGATCCTCGCGGGCGCGGCCGAGGCGCCCGCGCTGCTCACGTTCGCCTACGAGGTCACGCGGGGTCTGGTGGAGGACTTCCACCGGACCGCCGCCGAACTCCCGAATCCGCTTTCGGGGCTGCCGGGGCAGCAGCGCGAGATCATGGTGCTGCGGTCACTTGTCGGGCTTTCCGCCGACGACACCGCGCTGGCGCTCGGCTGCTCCGTGCAGGCCGTCCGGCTGGGTCAGCACCGCGCCCTGACCACGCTGCGGCCCGCCCCCGCCTGACCCGGTCAGGGGGTGCACTCGGCGGCGCGGTTCAGCAGCAGGGTGCGTTCCCTGTCGTTCCCGGTCATCTCCGCCGCGCGCTCGAACTCGGCGCGGGCCTCGTCGAGGCGGCCGAGCTTCGCCAGGAAGTCGCCGCGCACGCTCGGCAGCAGGTGATACGACTTCAGCGCGGGCTCCGACGTCAGCTTGTCGACCACTTCGAGCCCCGCCTCCGGTCCGACGGCCATCGACAGCGCCACCGCGCGGTTCAGCTCGATCACCGGCGACGGATTCAGCTTCCCGAGCCCTTCGTAGAGGACCGCGATGCGCCCCCAATCGGTCTCCTCGCCCGTCCGGGCCCGCGCGTGGCAGGCGGCGATGGCGGCTTGCGCGGCGTAGACGCCGAAAGCGCCGCCGGTGAGCGACTCGGCGAGTTCCAGGGCGGCGAGGCCGCGCCCGATCAGGAGCCGGTCCCATCTGGCGCGGTCCTGGTCCATCAGCAGGACGGGTTCACCGGTCGGCCCCACCCGCGCGGCGGACCGCGACGCCTGGATCTCCATCAGCGCGACGAGCCCGTGCACCTCGGGTTCCTTCGGCATGAGCCCGGCCAGGATCCGGCCGAGCCGCAGCGCCTCCTCGCACAGCGCCGGCCGCATCCAGTCCTCGCCCGCCGTCGCCGAGTATCCCTCGTTGAAGATCAGGTAGATGACTTCGAGCACCGAGGAGAGCCGCGCGACCCTGTCCGCGCCCTCGGGCACCTCGAACGGGACCTTGGCGTCGCCGAGCGTCTTCTTCGCCCGGACGATCCGCTGCGCGATGGCGGTCTCCTTGGCGAGGAACGCCCGCGCGATCTCGTGCGTCTGGAGCCCGCCGATCATCTTCAGCGTCAGTGCCACCCTGGCCTCGGTCGACAGCACCGGGTGGCAGGCGGTGAACACCAGCCGGAGCAGATCGTCCTCGATGTGGTCGTCGAGGCCCTCGGTGAAATCGGGTTCCTCGTCGAACTCCTGCTCGCGGCCGATCTCACCGAGCTTCCGGTCGTACCGCTCGTTGCGGCGGAAAGTGTCGACCGCCCGGCGTTTGGCCGTGGTCATGAGCCAGGCGCCCGGATTCCTCGGGACGCCCGACTCGGGCCACTGTTCGAGCGCGGCGACCAGCGCGTCTTGCGCCAGTTCCTCAGCGAGGCCGACGTCGCGCGTCATCCGCGCGAGGCCGGCGATGAGGCGGGCCGATTCGATCCGCCACACCGCGTCGATCGCCGAACGGGGGTCTGCAGTTGCCGTCACGCCGACCAATCAACCTCGTCGGCGCGCCGATCGCAACCATCAGGCCTGGTTCGCCTCGGCCTGCTCCCGCAGCTTCTTCTCGTGCTCGATGATCTCGGGGGTGGCGTCGGAGAACTCTTCGAGCTCGAACACGCGGCGGATCTCGATCTCGCCCTCGCGGAACGGCGCCCGCTTCATCCATTCGATGACCTCGGCCCTGTCCTTGACCTGCAGGATCCAGTAGCCCGCGATGAGTTCCTTGCTCTCGGCGAAGGGCCCGTCGACGACCCTGGCCTCGGTGTCGCCGGAGTACTGGATGCGGAAACCCTCGGAGCTGGGGTGCAGTCCTTCACCCGCGAGCATGACGCCGGCCTTCACCAGTTCCTCGTTGAACTTCCCCATCTCCTGCAGCTCCTCGGCGCTCGGCTGCGCACCGGCCGCGTCGGTCTTCTCGTCGCTCTTCACGATCACCATGAACCGCATCGCAAGTCTCCGTTCCCGGCGGGGGCTCGTCCCCTGCCTCACCAACGCGTCGATCGGGCACCCCGGCTTTCGACACGGTCCCCGAACTTTTTTCCGCGAGTATTCGAGCAGCCGGAAAACCCCAGGTCAACCGCCCATGGAAGATGCCACCCCATCCCCACCACCCACCCTTGATGGACGCGCTCCGCGCGACTGGATCTACTCTTAACCGTGTCCGCACTCCCCGAAGCCCTTCGCTCCGCCCTCGATGAAGAGCTGGGCAAGTACCCGCAGAACAGGCTGACCCAGTCCGTCGAGCGGCTCAGCACGCGCTACCGCGAGAACGCCCCCGCGAGCGCGCCCATCCTGTCCTCCGAGGCCGACATCGCGGCGTACGCGGGCTACCGGATGCCGGCCACCTACGCGGCCGTACACGCTGTTCTCGCCGAAGCCGCCCTCCGCGCTCCAGGGTTCGCTCCGCGCACGCAGATCGACATCGGCGGCGGGACCGGGGCAGCGATCTGGGCCGCGGCCGAGGTGTGGCCGTCGCTGGAGGAGAGCACGGTCGTCGAGCAGGTCTCCGGGGCGATCGCGCTGGGACGACGGCTCGCGGGCAGCGCCATCGCCCAGGCCGTACGGGGCTCGACCTGGCGGCAGGGGCTGATCGACCCGGCCGCTGCGGCCCCGGACGCCGATCTGGTGACCCTTTCCTACGTCCTCGGCGAGCTGCCCGAGCCCCGCCGGGCCGACGTCGTCCGTTGGCTGTCGGCGAAGGCCGCGATGCTGGTGCTGATCGAACCCGGTACCCCCGCGGGCTACGAACGCATCGTCGAAGCGCGGGACCAGCTCGTCGAGCTCGGGCTTTCCCTGGTCGCGCCCTGCCCGCACGAGGGCGCCTGCCCGATCCCGCGCGGCAAGGACTGGTGTCACTTCTCCGCACGGCTCCCGCGCACCGGCCTGCACCGCCAGCTCAAATCCGGGACGCTCGGCTTCGAGGACGAGAAGTTCTCCTACGTCGTCGCCTCACGCACGGCGCCGGACCGGGCCGAGGGCCGGATCCTGCGGCATCCGGCCAAACGCAAGGGCATGGTCAGCCTGTCCCTGTGCGCCGAAGCCGGGCTCACCGAAACGATCGTCACCAAACGGCACGGCACGGCCTACCGGGCGGCCCGCGACGCCGAATGGGGCGATGCCTGGCCAATCTAGTCCACTGTGGACTGACGGGCGCGCCGCGCGAGATTGCCGATGACGGTGAGCAGCGCGCCGAGCGCCGGATTGTCGTTGCTCCGCCGCCACATCAGTTCGAGTTCCACCGGACGGCTCTCGACGCCGTCCACCGGGCGGAGCACGACACCTTCGAACCGCAGCGCGGCGGCCGCGGCCGGCACCAGCGCGACCCCGAGTTCCGCCTTGACCAGTGCGAGCACGGTATGCGCCTGACTGGCGTATTGCGTGTACTCCGGCAGCACCCGCGCCGTCCGGAACACCGCGACGAGCACGTCGTGGAAATACCGGCACTCCGACGGCGAATACATGATGAACGGCTCGCCGTCGAAGTCACGCACGTCGGGATTCTTCTTGCGCCGCGCCAAAGGATGCGCCGACGGCAGCGCCGCCAGCAGCGGTTCCCGCCACAGCGGCAGGGTCACGATGTCGCCGCCGGTCACCGGCGGGCGGACCATGCCGAGATCGACCCCGCCCGCCAGCAACTCCTCCACCTGCGCCGATGTCACCATTTCCCGCAGCACCAGATCGACGCCGGGCGCTTCGGCGTTCGCCGCGGCGAGAACTCGTTCCAGGTACGAATACGCCGCGGTGGCGGTGAAACCGACCGTGACGACCCCGACCTCGCCCTTCCTCGCCCGGCGGACATACAGCGTCGCCTCTTGCGACGAACGCAGTATTTTCCTTGCTTCGACGAGAAAAACCCGTCCGGCCGGGGTCAGCCGGACGGTGCGGTGCGTCCGGTCGAAAAGCTCGACCCCCAGTTCCCGCTCCAGCAACTGGATCCGCCTGCTCAACGGCGGCTGGGTCATCGAGAGCCGCTCCGCCGCCCGGCCGTAGTGCAGTTCCTCGGCCACCGCGACGAAACTCACCAGCTGCTCCAGGGAAAACACCCATCAATCTTAGGTATCGCCGAAGCGCGGACAAGCGCCGAATCGGTATCGTTCAGCGCGGGATTTCCACTGTGCGGTCGATGATCCCGGTCGCCACGGCGAGCATCTTGAGATTGTTGCTCCGCGCGTGGGCGCGCATTACGCCGAACGCTTCGTCCACCGGAAAACCGGAGACCCAGCCGCAACCCGTCGTCGTCGAGCAAGGCGGCTCACGAGAACTTCGGCCATCTTCCGCGCGCACGCACCAGATCCGGGCAGAACACCGGCTCGGCGTTCCGGTAGCAGTCCAGGCACGGGCCCTCGGAGTTCTGCAGCTGGAACAATTCGAGCAGCCGGGTCTGTTCATCGGACGCGGCCACCATGGTCAGCGTGCCGCGCGCGTCGCCGCATCGGAACACGAGCAGATCGAGGAACTCGATGAGATCGAAGTCATCGACAAGGGTGTCCGCCAACTCCACGAAGGTTTCCCGTAAGACGGTCGCCGGGTCGGTCATCGTTCTGGTGTCTCCTTGGGCACACGCTCAGGACGACTCGGGCCGGAACGTCAACCGTCGCAGCACCACGTCTTTGGCGACATCATTGAGCTTTCTGTCGCCCGCGTAGGCGTGGGCGCGCAGGCGGGCGAGCGCGTCCGGTAGCCCGATGTCGAGCTGGACCGACACGATGCCGGTGGCCTGATGCACCTGGGCACGGTGCTCTGTGAATTCGAGATCGATCACTTCGGCGAGGCCGGGCCTGCCGATGTCGGCATCGGCGACGACGAGGTCGATCGCCGCCTCGACGCAGACGAGAGCCTCCGCCTGCCCTTCCCGCGAAGGGAATCCGGCGAGCTCTCGATAACAGTCGACAACACCCACTTTGATCGCACCGACCTGAATCGGCACCGCGATGATCGATTTCACGCCTCTGTCGATCGCCTCGGGCGCGAACACCGGCCAGCGGAGTGCCGCCTCTGAACTGGTCACATCGGTTACGACGATGAGCATACCTTCGCAGAGCACTTCCAGCGCCGGTCCTTCACCAAGCGTGAACTGCAGATCTTCCAATTCGCGGCTGCGTTCGTCGGTGGCGAAGACCGGCTCGGCGAGCCCTTCCCCCGCCACCAGGGTGAGCCCGACTCCGGCGGCTTCGAGAACATCTCCGCAGACAACACAGGCATGTTCCACTGTCACCGTCGAATCGGTCTCCGAAGCGAGAAAACGCAACTTCGCCCAGACACGGGCTGTGCGATCAGGCCGTTGGGGCCTCATAGTGTGCCTTTCGGCATTGTCCGGTATCGGACGGGCTCGCCAGGGCCAAGGGCGAACAGCGCGGCCATCTCGGCCGGGCCAAGGGTCATTGTGGCACTTTTTCGTCTCTTTGCCGCCCCACGGCGACTTCTCAGGCACCAATGCAGTAGCCCGAAGAGCCGAATGCCCGGCCCGTGCGGGCCTCAATCGGCCGTTCAGCCGGTTCCGGTCCCGCTGTCCGCGCCTAGGGTGGACCCGCGACCGCTTGTCCTGGTCCTCGGCAACGGCGCTCATCAGTGAGCTCTGGAGGGGCCATGTGCGTTCGCATTCTCGAGATCAGGGCCAAGCGGGAGAATCCACTTCTCCGGCTGCTGATCCGTATTCAGCTCAAGGCGTCCTGGCGCTGAGCGCAGGCACGCAGCCTGCTGATCGCCCGGTGCTTGGTCACCCGCACACGTGATGACGTCGTGCCGAGTGCGGCCGCGGTCTCGTTCGACGTCAGCTCGCCGATCACCCGCATTCCCAGCACTTCGCGATGCGAGACCGGGAGCATCCGCAGCAGCCTGCCGAGCCGGACCCCGAGGTCGGTCCGCAGGGCGCGCTGCTCCGGTTCGTCCGCGGCGCCCGCCGGCCGCTCGGGCAGTTCACCGGTCAGCACCTGTCTGCTCCGCGCGGCCTTCCGGAAGACGTCGGCGACCTTGTTCGCCGCGATGGCGCGCATGAGGAACAGGAAGGAGCCGCCGCGCAGGCCATAGCCGGGAACCGCGATGAAGACCGCCAGGCAGATCTCCTGCGCGACGTCTGCGGGTTCCAGATAGGTCAGGTCCCGGCCGCCGAGCCGGGTCTCGGCGTACTGCCGCGCCCACGGCACGAGAGCGGCCATGAGGAAGTCCATTCCGTGCGGTTCGCCGCCCGCCGCCGCCTTGGCCAGATCGTCCCAGCAGGCAGGCGAAATCCACGTCTCACCGCCACCGGTTCTTCGCACCGGAAACTCGTCGCCGTCCATGCCCCGCTCCCCACGGATGAGAAAACCCGGCCGCCGGGGTCCAGGACGGAACGCGGACCACGGTAGTCGAGATATCCGGCCACCTCAAACGACGAAGGTCCGCGAGAAAGTGTCCGTCCGGGCAGAAAACCGGACAGATTCCCACCAGTGGTCTGGACACGTTGTCGCACGGGACGTAACTTCCCGTGCTGAGACCCCTCGCCAAGGTCACGCCAAGGCCGGTGAACGCGCCCCCGGCCGACATCCGCAAGCACCGCCGCGGCGCGTTCGCGTTCCGCGGCGGGATTCCGCCGAGGAGTGAACTGTGCGCATCCGCAAGAAGATCCGGCGCGTCTTGACCGCGTTGGCGGTCACCCTCCCCCTGGTCACGGTGCTTTCGGCGCCTGCCGCGGTCGCCGCCGGTCCCGATCCGCTGCCGCTGACCGTCACCAACAATTCGAACCGCTCCGACGCGGTCTACCTCTACGTGCTCGGCACGAACCTCAACACCGGCAAACTCGGCTACGTCAACGCCGGCGGCGCCTTCACCCCGTGGCCGCCGGGCGCGAACCCGCCGAGCCCCGCGCCGGACGTCGCCATCGCGGGCCCCGGCAACGGCGGCTCGACCACGGTGCGGATCCCGCGGATGCTCTCGGGCCGCGTCTACATGTCGTTCGGGCAGAAGATCAAGTTCTTCCTGACCCCGGACGGGCTGGTGCAGCCCGCACCGTGGGCCGACGCCGACCCGAACCGGGACATCCTGTTCGACTGGAGCGAGTTCACCTACGACAACGGCGGGCTGTTCATCAACAGCTCGCAGGTGGACATGTTCAGCGTGCCGCACGCTGTCGGGCTGACCAACGGCGCCGGCGCGAACAAGGAGGCCGGGCGCCTCAAGCCGGGCGGCCGCGCGAACATCTTCAACGGGGTCAAGGGACAGTCCGGTTTCTCGAACCTGGTGTACAACAACCTGCGGGTCCTCGCGCCCGGCAAGGGTCTCGACACCGGCAAGTTCAGCGGAAGCTACCTCGACGGCTACGTCACGAGCGCCTGGAACACCTACAAGTCGACGCCGTTGACGGTGGTCCCGTTCGAGGCCGAGCCCGGCAAGAAGTTCACCGGCAAGACCGGCGGGGACGACGTCATGCGCTTCACGAACACTTCAGGCGCGACGGTGGCTTCGTTCAGCAAGCCGAGCACCCGCGACGTCTTCAACTGCGATGGACGGCTGCAGGCGCCGAACGATCAGGTCGTCGGCCCGATCGCGCGGACGCTGTGCGCGGCGCTGCACCGGTCGACCCTCGGTTCCCTGCACACGCAGCCGACCTATGACGCGGGCCCGTTCTACAAGCAGTCCGTGACCGACCATTACTCGCGGATCGTGCACGAGCAGATGGTCGACGGCAAGGCGTACGGATTCGCCTTCGACGACGTCGGGCACTTCGAGTCGCTGGTGCACGACGGGGACCCGCGTACCGCGCGGATCACCCTGACGGCCTTCTGAGACTGAGTGTGTGGATTTCGGTGCGTTGGACGCGCAGAAATCCACACGGTCCCGCGTGACAGGTCTTGTCATGACGGGTGTGTGGAGACAGGGACGTTCACCGTCCCTGTCTCCACACACCCCTCACTTCCAGTGACGAGCCCCGACCGCCGACAGTTCAGGGGTGTGGGCACGCGCCAGCTCCTCCGGCGTGTACCGCACGCAGTTCCGGTGCCATTCCAGGATTCCGGCCATCCAGTCCTTCAGGTGCTCCGCGTACCTCGTCACCGCCGCGCGGACGTCGTCGTCGAGCCCGAGGTCGTCGCACATCCGCGGCAGGTCCTCGTCGGCGAGCTGCTCGAACTGCTCCAGGCGCGCGTTCATCAGCCGTGCGGTGATGTCGCGGGCCTCGTCCCGGCCCACCGCGAGGAACCGTTCGACGACGTAGACGAGGTTGTGCACCTCGCCCTCGTATTCGATCTCCTTCTGGTACGAGAACAGGTCGTTGGAGAAGGCCGCGTAGTCCTGCGCCGCGGTGTCGAGCTCGAACAGCACGCGATTCTGGCGAAGCTCCGGCGGCACGACGTCGCCGAGTTCGAGGAGCGCGAGACTCTTCGTCAAGTCCGACCCGAACGTCCGCCGCCGCATCTCCACGTAGTCGACCGGGTCGGGGACCCGGTTCTGCGCCCGGTTCGCCACCTCCCAGACCCAGCTCGCGGTCATGCTCTCGATCGCCCGCCGGAACTCGGCACGTGAGTACGGCGGCAGCGGCCCGGCCGTGCGGTCCCACAGATCGACGAGCCCTCGCTCGAGCGCGCCCGACGGCTTCGGCACCGGCTCGCCGTCGAGCGGCATGAACAGGGAAAGCCGGTCACTGCACAGTTTCGCGGCCACCGGATCCCGCTTCGTCCCGAACGCCGCGGGGAAGTAGTCGTCGGCGTAAGTGCCCCAGGTGAGCCAGTCCGTCGACAGTTTCAGCCGTTCGAAGTCCGCGTCCGCGTCGATCATCGCGGCGCAGTACGCCAGGTCGATACCGCGGCACCGGCGCTCGTCCCAGAGCCCGTCGTCGAACATCCCCATCTCCTTCGCCCAGCCCGGCGCGTACTCGCGGGCGGCGGCCAGATGCGGGCTGGTGCGGACGGGGTACGGCATGCGGAACTCCGGCAGCGGCAGGTGTCCCACCTTCGCGAACGGCGCGGGTGCCTGCTGCCGGATCCGGCGGCCCAGCCCCAGCCGGTTCGGGGAGAGCCACGGCGACCCGGCGCTCTCTTTCATGTACCGGCTCGACCGCCGGTGCCATTCGTGACCGCCGGACTGCCAGTCCTGCAGGCCCTTGACATACAGGCCGACCGCGATCTGCTCGGGCAGCGAGACGTCGTGTTCGACCAGCGACGCGGGCACCTCGAAGAGCGCGGTGTTCTCGAACTGCTGCAGCCGCGAGGTCAGCAGGTCGTTGGTGAGTTCGGCGGCGTCCTGCGTCGAGCGGCCGAGGAACTTCTCGAAGACGAGGACGGCGTTGGAGTTCTCCCCCTCTTCGCGCACTTCACGTTGGTAGGAAAAGAGATCGTTGCGAAGGTGGACGGCGTCGGCGAAGGTGTCGCGCAGGACTTCCATCGGCCTGGTCGCCGCGATCCTGTCCGGCACTTCGGCGCCGACGGCGTACTCGATCAGGTTCGCCGACCACGGCGCTCCACCGACCCGTCGGCGCATCTGGATGTATTCGATGGGGTTCGCGATCCGGCCGCGGTCGATGTTGTCCAGTTCCCAGAGCGATTCGACCATCAGGTTGTGCGTGCTGGTGACGAAACGCCGTCGCCAGGCTTCCGACATCGAGGGAATGGTACGCGCCCAAAGGTCCTTGAGCCCGGCTTCGGCCGGATTCCCCGGTTCCGGCGCTGTTTCGCCCGGCCCGGTCATGAACAGTTCCAGGCGGTCCAAATAGGCCTTCGCACCTTCGGTGTTCCGCGTGTACTTGAATTGCGCGAGGAAATCGTCGTCGAAGAAGAACACCCACACGTACCAGTCCGTGACCAGATCGAGGGACGGCCCGTCACAGTCCGGATGGGTGTGCGCGCAGAGCAACGCGTAGTCCATTTTCGCCAGCGCCTGCTCGGTCCACACGACGTCCCCGGACGGTGCGGGCGAATCGAGCATTCCCATCCGCCTCGCCCAGGCCATACTGTGCGCCCGCGCCGCTTCGAGGTGCGGATTCATCCTGGCCGGATACGGCACGTAGAACTCGGGCAAGGTGAAAGCCTGCATCTGCGATTGCCTCCCGTGCCGGTGTCGGATCCGTCCCGACGTTTCCAGCACAGCGCGGTGCCGGGCAACGGCCACCCGAGCGATTCGGCGCACCAAGGAGTGAATCAGCGCCAGAGGGACGCCGAGTCGACATACGGCGCGAGTAATCCGGTCAAGACCGCGTCGCCGTTTCCGTTCAGTTCGTCTTCGGCGATCCGGCGGGCGACACCGACCAGGAAATCGGCGACCTGGACACGGGGATCCGTCCGCGAATCCACGAATTCCAGCCCGGCCAGCCCCGGACTGGCCTCGATCCGGGCGAGCCGTTCGCCCTTGAGCGACGGTTGTTCGTCGTGGACGAGGTAAACCCGCTCCCCGCCCGCGCTCCAATGCTCGACGGCGCGGAGGATCGCGGGCACCAGCGGATCGAGGATCTTGGCGTCACGCGACTCGGCGACCTTCGCCCGCAGTTCCGCGGTGTCGCCTGCCATCGCGAAGAACGACCCCGCCGCCGGATCCCGGCGGTTGCGGGTCCGCAGCACGTCGTTGAACGCGGCGAGGACTTCGTCGTCCGGCGGGACGGCCCGGCCGACGAGGGCACGGAGTTCGTTCGCCAGCAGCAGTTTCTTGTCCACGAGGTACACCTGAGCCCGCCCGTGGACCGGGCCGAGCGGGCCGAGGAACCATTCGAGGACCCGCCGGTGCTTCGTGCGGAGCAGATGGTTGGCCTTGTACTCGACCGCCGGGGAGCGGATCCTGCGCCGCAGTTCCTTCAGGCAGCCCGCGGCCTCTTCGGCGCTCAGCCGGACCCCCGCGTGCGCGAACACGTCGGTCTGCCCGCCGATCAGTTTCTCGCCCTCGGACCCGGACTCGTCGCAAGCGATCTCCAGGGTCACACGCGGATCCTGCCTGATCGCGCGGGCCGCGTCGACCTGGTTACGCGGGCTCTGGCAGCGGCTCACCGGTTTCGAGCAGCGTCTTGAGGCTCGACAGGATCGACGGCCAGCCGCCCTTGACCATCTCCAGCGCGGTGCTGCCCTGGTCGAATCCGTCGTGCACGACGGTCAGCTTCACCGTGTCGCCGACCGGTTCGAGGTCGAAGGTCACTTTCGACCTCGACTCGGACTGGAGCTTCGCCGACACGTCGTCGTCGAGGCCGACCGACTTGCCGAACTCCGGGGTGAAGGTGTGCCACGTGTAGGACAGCCGCCGGTACGGATCCGATTCCAGTACGACCTGTTCGGCGTCTTCCAGTCGCACGCCGAGCTGGTCCCAGGCCATCGTGGACCCCGGCTTCCAGTCCGAAGTGAACTCGCATCCCCAGTACCGCTTGGTGAAGACCGGATCGGTCAGCGCCTGCCAAAGCCGCTCCGGTGTCGTCTTGATGTAGCTGGTGTAGACGAATTCGTCGGTACCCATGGGTTCCTGCTCCAATGCCTTCTTGAGGTCGGTGAGCGCCTCGACCCGGCCCTGGTGGTACCGGTCGATCCAGCGCTCGGCGATCGCGTTGATCGGCTCCGCGTTCACGTAGTGCAGCTTTTCGCGACCACGCCACACCGTGGTCACCAGATTGGCCGCCTCCAGCACGGCCAGATGCTTGCTGACCGACTGCCGCGCCATGTCCAGCCCCGCGCACAGTTCACGCAGGGTCTGGCCGTTGCGGGCGTTCAGATCGTCGAGCAACCGGCGGCGGCTGGCGTCCGCCAGCGCCTTGAACACCTCGTCCATGTCGCTCTCCCCGATATGCAGCCTTCCAGCTGCCTTTCACTTTAGGCAGCCTTGTGGCTGCATGTCAACTCAGGCATCGCCGAGTTCGAGCCCCCACCCGGCTTCGTGCGGGATCCCGCCGCGGGCGGCGGCCTGTTCGGCCAGTCCCGCCACCCGGCCCACCGGAACCGGGATCGCGACGGGCACGGCCGTCTGGAGCGCCGTCGACGGCTGCCACCGGCACGACCAGGCATCGGCCCGCGGCTTCTCGCAAACCGACTGCGGGTAGTACAGCTCGTCCGCCTTGAGGAAGGCGAACACCTGGTACCCGGCGGGTACGGTGCCGGCGACGGATCTGGTGACCGGCGGCACCGCCACCACGAGCCCGGCGGGCGGCGACGGGACCGGCGGAGCGGCCGCCTGCGGAGCGGCCGGTGAACCGCCGACGAGGACGCCGAGCAGGAACACCGCCGTCAGCACCGCGATGGCGGCGACCGCGAGGATCAGGGGCAGGTGCCGGACTCGTTTCGCCCGCTGAGCCAGCCGCGAGGGGGTCTGGGCCCGGTTCGGGTCTTCGTTCACCCACCGGTCGAACACGGCACCGAGGGCGTCCATCGGGTTGCGTTTCTCCACGTCCCGCGCCAACAGCCGGGAGAACCGCCCCGACCGGCCCTGAGCGATGTACGCCTTCGCGTGTTTCAGCGCCACCGCGTCTTCGAGATCCGAAAAGGACTTCCCGTACATGATCTCGAGCAGCCGGGATTCGAGGTCCCGGACGAGGTCGTTTTCGACGAGCGCCGTCAGTGTGTCCACCGTGCGCACATCCAGTTCGTTCCGCACCTCCTGCCGGATGTGCTGCAGCTGGCACGGTGCGCTCAGCCGGTCCAGCTCGGCGCCGAATTCCGCGAGCGACCTGGCCCGCAGCAGCCCGGCGGTTTTTCCGGCCGAGGGTTCCTGGCGGCGGCGCGCGGGTTGAGCAGACGGCCGCGGCTCGGGACCTGTGCTTTCGATTCTCTTCCACGGCACCGGCTTGTCACTCTCCCGGACGGCCATCACCTGTTCGGGTGGCGGCTGTGTCTTGATAAACCTGTCGAGGATCAGGCGCGCTTCGTCCGCGTATACCCCCTCGCCGTCGTCCCGCACCAGATCGACGACGACCCGCTCGACGGTCCCGAGGCCCGAAGGCCGCTTGCTGAGGAAGACCAGATCGGGAAGGCCCACGACGCTCGTGTCGTGGCTGTGTTCGTAGGTCGAGAAGGAACCGAACGGCAGGATCCCGCGGCGGTCGAGACGCTGATCTTCCACGATGGCCCGCAAAGTGGCGATCATCATGAGCCGGAACTCGTCCGGGCAGCCGATGACGCTCAGCGGATCTCCGGGTTTCTCCAGGACACGCGCGAGCACGGTGACGAAGGCGTCCCACCATTCCTGCGCTTTGTCGCGGAGATAACCACGATGGATCCCATAGGATTCCGCCTCGACGAGGAGGTGCGCGTGGCAGGACGCCGAAAGCTCGCCCCCGGACGAACGGTGTTTCCACGCGAAACCCAGCGCGACGGACGCGGTGAGCGCATCCGCGCTGCCGATCAGCGCCTGCGAATCGTTGCGGCCGCTGGAATGCCCGGCTCTCAGGCGATGCAGGAGAGCCGCCGTGCCGTCGTCGAACCGGAAATAGGACCAGGCCGTGTCCGGTACGTCGGCGGTGCCGATCGGGACGATGCGGACGTGGTCGATCAGCCGCGTCTCCCACATCCGCGCTTCGGCATCGGACGCGAACGAATTGTCGCGCATCCGCAACGCGTTCTTCTCCTGCGAGAAGCCGAAACCGGCTTGGTCGACCGAGAACTGGGACCGTGCGCTGGTCATGGCCGACCCACCATTTCCGCCTCCGAACCGGGAATGACCCCGGTCATCGCCAAGATCGAGATCAAGGGTTCGAGGACCCTGACCGGCCGGACGCCCCGAGGGAAGCGTCGTGTCAGGTCATCGCCGACGACGACGTCACCGCCACTCGCCGACACGAAATGCAGTGTGCTGCGCGCGAACGACTCGAACGGCCGAAGCGACGCTCCGGCGCCGACGTGGTGCAGATACGCGTAGACGTCGCGGCTCTCGGCGCGGATCCTCTCCGCGTTCAGCACCTGCTCGTCTCCCCGCCGCAGCCATCGGTCGACGGGTGGCTGGTAACGCAGCCGGTCCGCTTTGGTCACCGCGATCGTCGCGGGCAGCGCACGGGCCCCTTCGATGCCCTGCAGCCGTTCGATGGCCAGGTCGAACGACTTGTTCTCGCTTTCCGCGACCTGGCGCTTGGTGTCCAGCGGGTCTTCGGACGCGTGCACGAAGATCACGGCGTCGGCCCCCACCAAGAACCGCGAAGCCCGGTTGCGGGCTTCGGGGCTTTCGAGGTCTTCGCCCGCCACGTCGAAGAAAGTCACCGGACGCTCTCCGCCCGGCCCCCGGAGCAGCAGGATGTCCGCCGCCTCGATGATGCCGGTATGCGTTCCCGGCAACGCCCCGCCACGTTCGAAGGGTTCGATGTAGGTCTCGCGGAAATGGGCGTGCCTTCGGAAATCCAGCGCCGCGGCGGTGATCCGGTAGGGCCGCAGTCCGCCGGTGTAGGCCTGCCGGATCATCGCGGTGAGGAGATGCGTCTTACCGGACGTCGGAGCCCCGATCAGGCCCACCACCAGCGGATCCGAATAGTCGGCGTAGGTGGCGGGCAGGTAGTGGGGAGTGGTGTCGCCGGAAGGATTCGGGCACGCGCGATAGCCCCGGCGGGTCAGGTCGGCCTGTTTGGCGGCGGGCAACGCCGAGATGTCGACCAGGTCGTAGCGGGCGTGTTCCGCGTCGTACAGGGAGACGACCGGCTCGTCCGGCCAGGCGAACTCGTCCGCGCAGATCGGGCACCGCACCGGCCGGGAATGTTGCTCTGTCACAGAAGTACCACCAATCCGGTGATCACGCAGACGACGACGGCGAGAACGGCCAGCATCAGCAACGCGGACTTCGGCCGGGGAGCGGCCGAAATCGTCGAGGGTCTTCCGGGGGTCCTCCGGCGGTCCGCGCTGATCCGGTCGAAGAGCGACCGCCCCTCCCGCAAGGCGTCGTCAGGGTTCGTGACCGGCGGCGAAGACACGGGGGCGTGCAGCTTCTGCAGCAGATCCGCCGCGTGCGGACGGTGTTCGAGCGGGTTGTCGAAGACGTCGCCCAGCAACACGCGGAGCCGCTCCGGATCGCGGCTGCGGTCCTGGGGCGCGGCGGAGTAGAGCGCGCGGATCAGCCCGCCCGCGGCCCAGAGGTCGTCCCGGACGTCGGCGACGCCCTCGCCCGCGATCTGCTCCGGCGACCGGACCGGCGCCGTGCTCGCGTCCGCCCGCGGTTCCCCTGCCCGCTCGGCCGATTCGAAGTCGACGAGCTGCACCTGGCCTTCGGACCAGCGCACCGCGTCGAGGCTCACCGCGCCGTGCACGACCCCCGCCACCCCGGTGAGGTGCAGGGCACGGAGCACGCCGATCTGGAACTGACGGCGTTCGGCGTCGTCGAACCGCTTGACGGCGGCCGCCGCCGGGTCGCCGAGATAGGCGCGCAGGAGCACGAAGGGTTCGTCCGTGTCCATGTTGTAGGCGACCAGCCGCGCCAGTTCGGCCGGGTAACGGTCGGCGAAGACCTGGGCGAGCCGGGTGCCGGCGCGTACTTCGTTGTCGAGCAACCGATAGAGCCGGGGATGACGGCCGCCGTCGCTCTTCGAGACGAACTTCCGGACGTACAACTGTTCGTTCGCCTTCACGAGCTGCTGGCTCAGCACCGATCCCGGCGAGACGAAGTCACTGCCGTACGACAGGCGGATCTCCCGCAGCCGCCCGCTGACGTCACGGCAGCGGACCGTTTCCTCACTTCTGTCCACTCAGGACACCCCTCCCCATGACTTCCGGACGGACTCGGGCCGCAGCGGTGACAGGCGGAGCGCGCCCACCACCTCGCCGCTTTCGCTCCAGGTGATCCGGGGATCCGCGGTCACCGGACGGGCGGTCCCCTGTTCCGCGAGCACCCGGCGCACTTGAGCCGGCGCGAAGCGGATCAGTTCCGGCTCGTTCACCGTGCGGAGGAACCGGAGCTGGGAGCTGCGGCACAACTGCGTCAGGTCCGCGTCCGCCGCCATCCGCAGCACCGCCGGGGAATCCGCCGATTCCGCCCAGACCCGTGCGGTGAGCGCGTCCCGCGCGCGACGGTCACGGCCGAACTCCGGCGGAGCGAGCAGACCGCGGCGCCGGACATGCGTGTCGTAGCGGTGCAGCAGCCGGTCGAACCCTTTCGACAGCACCCCCGGAGTGACGTCACGCCCGCTTTCCGTGGCGGGCCAAACCGGTTCCAGGGCGGCCATGACCAGGTCGGCGACGTCGCCACGGACGACGTCGTACACCTCGGGCGGCACCGAATGCCGCGGTTCGCGGCCGGGACCGTCCGACGGCCCGGAGAAGAGCAGCTCACCGGACCGTTCCAGTTCCCTGCCGATCTCTTCGAGGCTCGAAGCCACCTCCGTCGCGGCCACGGCGATCGCGGCGTGCCGTCGCATCGGCACCCATTCCCGGCCGACGGCGTTCTCGGCCAGCCCGGTCAGCCGCGCGATCGTCTCCAGCAGGACCGCCGAATCCACCGCCGCCTGCCAGCGTCGTACCGCCGACCGCCAGCCGAAGACGACCACGCACGCGCTGATGGCGACGACGGCGACGCTCAGCGACTGCGCGGCCAAAGGGGAGATGAGCGAGGAAAGGAGAACGGTTTCCGGCGAGAACCGGGTGAACACGCCTGCCACGGCCGCGATCGCGTAAGCCAGCAATGCAGGTGGGAGCGTCGCGTCGAATCCTCGCTCGCCCTCGGGGGTGGGACTGCGGCTCAGCAGCAGCCAGCCCGCCCCGAACCAGGCGGCGGCCAGCAGGCCGCCCGCCACCCAGCCGCCGAGGCCGGGACCGAGCAGCACGGTCAGGGCGAAACAGCTGAAGAAGATCCAGGGAATCGCCGCCAAGGACAACGGCCACCGGCTGAACCGCGGCATGACCAGTACCGGCGCTGGATGTTCGCGGATCTTCTGCAAGGTCGCCGCGCAACCCTGCGGTGCCGCCGACGCGGCGGCCATCCGCAGCTCCCTCGCCAGCCCCGGAAGCGAAACCCCGGCTTCGACACGCCGGTCGACGTGGTCCCGCAAGTCCGTCACGAGTTGCCGCCGGTCCACCTCGACCGGCGCGGGGACGCCCAGATCGAGGACATCGTCGAGCAACGGATACCCGCTCTCGAGATGGCCGTCGACGCGATCGAGTACCTCGACGAGGAACAGGCGGTGGTTCTCGGCCGCCTCGCTCGCCCACGCGAAGTGCTCGCCCAGCCGGGCCGTCGGGCGACGGCTCCCGAAGACCGCCTGTGCCGTGCCCAGCTGAGCGACCAGCGAGCCGGTCAGGCGTACTCGCCGGGCGGCTTCGGCCCCCGCGGCGCGGACCGGATCGGCCAGCTCGGCCCGGTCCGGCGGGCGCTCGCCGCCGATGCTCCGGAGGTCCTTCAGCCCGGCGGGCGACACCGCCGCCTCGCCGGAACCCAGCCGTCGCACCACGGCGTCGCGGGCTTCCGCGAGCTCCTGCGCGTCGGGCCCCACCGGGACCACCCGGACCCCTGGGCTGGTCGCGGGGCCGGTCCGCTCGGCGGCGGCGAGCACCTGGTCGAAGACCTCGGGGACACACAGGGCGGCGATCAGGCTGTCGAGCGAATCCGTCCCGGTGGCCGGTCGCGGTGCCTTGCTGCCGGGCGCCCACTCGACACCACGGGTGTCCCCGGCCCAGAGGATCGCGGCGTACGTCAGCGCCGCCGGGATCTCGAGGACGGCGCCGTCGTGCGGCCCCTCGGCGTTCACGCTCTCGCCGACGGCCACGCAGACGACCCCGGTCACCATTTCCTCACCGGTGAGGGCCAGATAGCTTTCCGCGTGCTCGACGAGCGAGTCCGCGTCGTCGAGCACCACGACCCGCCCCGAGGGTTCGGGTGGGCAGCCGCCCGTGCGCAGGTCGACCAAGGCCACTTCCGTCGTGTTCACCACCGGCCCCTCATTCCCCGAGTCCGGTGGTGATCTCGACCTGCTCGCGCAGATCCACCAGGTTCTTCGTCGTCGCCCCGACCCGCAGTCCCAAGGCGTCGGGCAGGGAACGGGTCCAGAACCGCTGGACGACGGCCAATTGCGGATCGCGCTGGAGCACCCGGTTCTGCTCCGCCTGCTTGACCTTCAGCGATTCGGACTCGGCGAGGTCCACCAGGGTGGTGAACTCCGCCGCCGGTGGCATCGGCGCCCGGCCCGCGTCGTCGGGGACGGAGGACATCAGGCGGGCGGCCAGGCTCCGGCGGGTCGGGTTGTCGTCGGCCAGGATCCAGTTCTCGTACGCCTGCAGGACACTGGCCCACGACGAAAGCGCGCCCAAGGCGCTCAGTTCCAGCTTCATGGCCACGGACTCCCGGCTGCCCAGCTCGACCGTGATGGACGTCGGGCTGGCGGGATCACCGGCCACGACGACCTTCCCGTTCCAGGCCGCGCACAACAGGCGGTGCAGCACATGGGCGCGGTCGTGCTCGCCGATCAGCAGGTAACCCTGGTCCTGGCTCAGGCGGCGACGCCACGGAAGGGTGTCCTGCGGATGCGGCCGGTGCTGGGCCTCCGCCCACAATTTGACGACACGGCGCAGCTCGGGAACCTCCGTGACCCCCATGGAGCTGCGGTTCAGCACGACGATGATGGCGTCCGCCTGGACGGCCCGGAACTCGGGTTCGCCGATCATGTCGGCCGGCAGCGACACCTCCCGGCCCAGGAACCGCTCGATGTCGTCGTTCTCCTGCGCCGCGGGATAGGTGAACAGCGCCTTGAGCGGGGCGTTCCCGTCCGGGGCGAAGCCACCCGGCACCAGTTCGGCCAGCTTCTGCCGGAACCGGTCGAGGTCGGCCTCGGTGAGGCTGTCGTCCCGCCGTCGCACGGCGTTGGCGAGCAGATCCTCCATCCGCGGTACGAGGGCGGGGCGGGTCCGGTCCGACGGCCTCAGCTGTTCGGAAACCACTTCCTTGATCCGCTGCCGGACGTGCGCGACAGCGCCTTCGGGGTCCTGACGGCCCTGGGCGTAGGCCGCGGCCCAGCCGTCCTGGCCGAGCATGAGGTTCAGCAGGTCACCCTCGTGCGCGTTCGGGCCGAGATGCTCGCCGTACTCCTCCTTGAGCCGGTCGAGCACGGACTGGTAGAAGCCCTCCAGACCGTGGTCCTCGGGCGGCAGGAGATACGCGACGCCGACCCTGGGCTTGTAGAGGTCCTTGGACCGCTGGTCGAACGAGCGCGGCTCGCTGCGCGCGTACGTCACGAATCTCTCGTGGACGGCGTCGAACTCCTCGACGAACGCCTGCCACGGCCGGGTCCACATGCGACGGCTGTCGTTCCACGCCGCGTTCCAGATCCGCCGCGTCTGCCACGAGTACCACAGGTCCTGCTGCCGGATGACGGCCTGCACCGGTTCGTCGGCGATCCGCAGCCGCTGGGTCAGCTTCCGCGGCAGGTTCTGCGGCAGGGGCGGAGCGGCGGCGTTGAGCCCTGGTGGCGCCGGGGGCGGTGAGCACCAGTTCTCCAGCAGGAAACGGAATCCGCTGCGGTCGAGCGGGTCGGTCAGGTCGCGGTGGCCGAACACGGTCCGCCGGAGCCGGAACAGGTCCATCTCGCGCAACAGGACCTCGACGGCCTTGGCTGGCATGAAGTTCTGGGCCACCGTCGCGACCGGACCGGCGAGCGTGTCCGGGCCACGCTCGATGTTGCCGCTCATCGCGTTCGCGCGTTCGGTCAGCGCGGCCAGCACCGGCCCGTAACCCACCGGGCTGCCCTGCGGCGGGATGCGCGCCGGGCCGGCGTCGAGGATCCGGTCGAGCCCCGAGGCCGTGACGAACCGGCGGATGTGGGTCCGGTTCGACTCGGCGGCACCGGGCGGGACCAGCAGTTCGTTGACCGCGTTCGCCAGCAGGTGCGCGCTGACGGCTTCGGTGAGTTCCAGCAGCGGAGTGGTGAGCGCGGCGACGGCGCTGGTCGTCACGCCGCGCCTGCCGACCCCGGTCTCCGCGGTGGCGTGGCGGTCCACCTTGCTGTTGATGAACCCGTCGGCGAAGCTCTGGTACGGCCGGTTGGCGCCCTCGTCCTCACCGGCCTGATCCGTCGGGCCCGCCCCGATCAGGGACGTCATCAGCGAGACCATCGACCGGTTGAGGTCGTCGCGGCGGACCCCGCCGACCGGGCGGCCGAAGAGGAACGCGGTCTGGATCGTGTTCGGCAGCAGCTGGACCTGTTCCAGCCGCGGGTACCGGACGGAGACGGCCCCGTGTGTCCCGTGCGCGTCCAGTTCGTCGGGCGATCCCTGCGCGTTCTGGTCGTCGATCAGCCGGAACAGGTCCACCAGCGCGGATCCGGCGTTCAGATCGGCCGGGCGGCCACCGCCCTGTCCGTCGTCGAACGCCGACGGCATGAGGACGAGCGGGTAGATCTCGGCCTGCTTTCCCCCGCGCTGCATCAGATCGCCGATCAGATGGAGGTAGTCGTAGTAGATCCCGCTGCCGGTACCGCCTGCGACCGAGAACACGACGAACACGGTGACGGTGTCCACCCGCTGCGTGCGCTTGCCGCTCACGACGAACAGCTCCCCGGCCGATTCGTTGATGTCGGCCAGCGCCTGCTTGATGCCGAGCAGGGCGGTGTCCGGGTTGCGGCGGATCGTCTCGAACAGCACCCCGCGGCCGACCGCGGGCAGCTGACCGGCGCCGCGGACCAGCGGGCCGATCCGCGGGTCGCTTTCCTTGGCTGGCAACCAGCCGATGGTCTCCTCGTCCGTGTTGATCCGCAGGCTCTGCGCCACGTCGGCGGAGTTCCCGAGGCGCGGCGGCACGAGGTCGGTGATGAGGTGCATGGTCTTCTGCGCGGCGGCGTCGTGCTCACGGCCCGGCACGACCTCCCGGCGCACCCGCTGCAGTTCGTTGGTGCTCAGGTCGGCGTAAACGAACTGGAGGCACGAGGGCAGCTGGTACGGCAGGGCGTTCGGGAGGTCGGCGAGCAGTCGTGTGCCGTCCGGACCGCACAGTTCCTCGCGCAATCTCTTCTCGAGCTCCGCGCCGACCTTGCAGCCGGTCCCGCCGAGCCCGACGAACATCATG
Source organism: Amycolatopsis alba DSM 44262 (assembly GCF_000384215.1). Lineage (NCBI taxonomy): Bacteria > Bacillati > Actinomycetota > Actinomycetes > Pseudonocardiales > Pseudonocardiaceae > Amycolatopsis > Amycolatopsis alba. The sequence continues at coordinate 3,022,715 of NZ_KB913032.1, forward strand.
GGCTGGTAGATCTTCATCGCGTGTTCCCCTGTCCAACGGGCCGGCATGACCGGCGAAGGTCGGTTCTGTTCATGGATTCGCCTCCGGCGGTTTTCCCTCGTCGCGGACGCGCCGCAACAGCTGGTCGACCTTGGCCAGGGCGTCCACCGCGGCCATGAGGTCTTCGTAGAGGCCGGGATCGCTGCCGTTCGCGCGGTCCGACGTCGCCGCGAACGCCCGCATCCCCAATGCCCTGTGCAGTTCGAGCCCTTTGTCGCCGAGCGACGTGGTGTAGCCCTTGAGCGTTCGCATCGCGATGGCGAGTTCTCCCGCCCATTGCGCGGCAGCGCGGTGCTTCGACGATTCACGCATCAGATACGCGGCCAAGGCGGCCAGCGGGATCGTCGCGGACAGCCGGAGGAGTTCGGTGCCCACCGTGAAGTCGATGCTGAGGAAGTTGAGCACGATGAAGCCCGCGGCGACGGTGGTCAGGAGCGCGACGACGGCCGCACGCAGCCGATCCGCGATCCTCGCTTCCTTTTCTGCGTGCTCGAGGTAGTACTGCCCCACGCCCTTGGCACCGGCGACTCCGGCCGCGTCCTCCGCGGCGGCCTGGGCCTGGCGCGCGCCGTCCAGCGTCCGCTCGGTCTGGTCCAAGAGCCATCTCGCCCGGAGCTGCCGCCGGATCTCGGCCACGGCTTCCGTCGCCGCCGCGCGCTTCGCCGGCTTCTCGTCCTCTCCGACGACCGGGTCGTCCAGCACCGCGGCGAAATGGTCCACAGTGGACTCCGCCCGCTCGCGCAGGTTCCTCGCGTGCTCGTCCAGCTGGGCCACCAGGACGCTTTCCCGCTCCGTCCCCGCTTTTCCGACCGCCAGCAGGCAGCTTCGGAAGTCCTCGAACGACCGTCGCATCGCCGTGATCGAGTCCACGAAGGCCTGGCTCGACCGGACCCGCTCCTCGATCACCTCGCCGACGTCGTCCTTCAGCACGTAGCCGACCACGAATTCGGCGATCAGCCGGGCGTCCTCGATCGCCAGCTGCACGGTCTTGTCCGCGGGCCGGTCCCACTCCGTGTTCACCGAACCGTGGAGTCGCTCGACCTCGGCTCTCAGCTCACGGAACGCGTGTTCGGGCGTCATCGCGCCTCACCGTCCGGTTCGGCCGAGGAACCGTTGCGGCCCTTGACGTACCGGTGCCAGGGAATGCCCGTCTCGCCGTCCGGTTTCCGGACGCCCAGCTTCCACGGCTCGTCGCGCCGACGGCCGAGGCGTACGAGGAACGCCAGCAGAAGCCAATCGACGACGAAGAAACTGAAGAAGGCGCCGAGATAGATCACCAGGAACGAAGTCCCGCGTTCCCGCAGGAACGAGTCCAACGTCGCGCTGGTGGGCTGTTCGTTTCGCGGCGCCGCCGCGGCCAGCGTCCGGTCGATCACGAGAAGCCGTACTCCGGCGGCGTCCTGAGCGGAACGCAGCCGCCCAGCCTCCCCGGTCAGCTCGGTCTTCCTGGCCTCCAGCTGGATCGAAACACCGTCGAAGTCCCTCCTCACGGCGTCCCGGTACTCGACTTTCATGTAGTAGGCGAGACCACGGCCCCGCACCCCGGTTCCGCAAGTGCCGTCGAGTTCGCAAAGCACCTGCTGTTCGGCACGCCGGAGTTCGTCCGAAGTCTCCGTCACCTGTCGCGTGAGCCGCACGGCCTCGGCGTCCGCCTCGGGGTTCGGGGGCTTCTGTTCGAGAAGGGCTTTCAGCTCCGCACGCTCTTCCCGCAACTCGGGTCCGGTGACCGCCGCGGCCTCGGCGGGCGTCCAGGTTCCGCCCGCGATGAACCAGAGCGTCGACGCGGTCGCGACGACGAGACCTTCGATCAGTGAGAGCGCCATCCGCCTGCCGGGGAGCCGTCTCCTGGCCGGGTCCCCGGACGCGGCGATGGCCCACGAGTTGAGGGCGCTCTTGCCCACCATCCAGCCGACCAGGAGAGGCAGGCTCAGGAAGGACGGCAGCCGGAAGCCGTAGAAGACCGTCACCGACGCGGCGGCCGACACGACCAAGGCGAGCACGGATCCGGACGCGGTCAACCAGAACGGGCACGCTTCGCGGTCATTACGCACCTTTCCCGTGGTGTTCGCCCGGCTCGTGGTGAAGGCGTCCCGCAGACTTGCCATTGCTTCGCGCTCCTAGTCGGTCGCGAACGGGTTGCCGGGATCCCGGTACGAGCCGCCCGGAGGCTCGTCGGAGAACGGATCCCCGGCGGAGAAGGGATCTTCACGGCCGGAGCCACCCGCCGCGGACGGAACGGACGTGGGGACACCCGGCGACGGCCGGTCACCGAACGGGTCGGCGTAGGCGCCGTCGTCCCCGCTCGCCGGACGCTCCCCGGCGAAGGGGCTGAAACCGCCGCCCACGGGGGAATTTCCCGCCATCCCCGTCATCCGCTGGTCCACCAGCACGAGCGCGTGCCGGTCACCGAGTTCGTGCCGGTCGCCGGGAGCCAGCGCGACCGGTTCCCCCAGCGGCGGCGTCAACCGGAACTCCGGACCGGCCCGCCGGACGCGGTAGACCTCGGCGTCACCCGGACCGGCCGGTTGCAGCCGTCGCCCCGTGAACTCCTGGTACACCACGAAACCGAACTCCGGCACGTCGCCGTCCGGCGGTTCCAGCGCCGAGATCTCCTCGTCCCCCTTCAGCAACCGCACCTGCAGGCCGCTGACGTGCGCGGCCGAACGCCGGGCACGGAACTTGCCGAAGCCGAAGAGCAGCAGGCCCACCGCCGCGATCCCGAGCACGACCCACAGCCAGAAGAACTTCTCGAGAACGCCGGGCTCCGGCTCGACCTCGATCGCGAACAGCCGCTCGGCGACGGGCGCCCCGCCGGTCAGCACCCGCAGGGTCGCGCCGTTCGGCCCCTCCGGCGTGTCCGGACCGAACCGCAAGGTGAACGGGACCGTCGTGACCCCGACCGGCGCAACCGACGAACCGGGCTCCACGCTGATGGAGGCGCCCTCGGTCGGCGACGCGACCTCCAGTCGCATGGGCACGGGGGCGGCGGAATTGTTGGTCATCGAGACCGTGCCGGTGATCGACCCGCCGGGAGTCACGGTGGCGGTGTTGGAGTCGAACAGGATCTGCGCCCGCACCGGGGCGGCGCCGTTCTGGACACTCGTGGCGAGGACACGGGTGTCACCGCCGATGCCCACCCCGGTCACCGTGCCGGTGAAGGTCAGCGCGCCCGTGGCGTCGGCGGGCACACCGAACTGGCCGCCGAAGGTTCCGTCCCGGTCCGGATCGGACAGCGTGAGCTCGCCGAGCGGCGCGCCGGAAGCACCGGTCACCACCGTTTTGAAGGTGAGCCCCTGCACCGTGGCGGGGTCGGTGACCGCGCGATTCCTGGCCCACACCTGCATGCTGACGTTCACCGGCTGACCGGCGGCGGGCTGCGGCGGATCGACCGTGAGATAGGCCTTGACCACCGCCTGGTACGCCACCGTCGCGGCCACTTCCTGGGCGGGCACGTCGGCGGAGGAAAGCCGGACCGTCCACCGGCCTGGCTCGGGATCCGTGATGCGCAGCGCCTCGGTTTCGGTGTTCTGCCCGGCGAATTCGAAGTGGGAACCACCCGCCGCGGGCGCCGGCGTGGTCTTGCCCGGCGGCAGGTATTCCACCTGCACCCGCGGGTCGCGTTTGTAGACCAGAATCGACGCGTCGCTCGCCACGCCGGGGATTTCGACGTTCAGTTCGACGGACCCGCCCTTCGGCACATTCCCGGTGTCGAGGGGCCCGTATTTCACGCAGCTCGCCGAGCTGAACGCCTCTTGGACCGCGGCCCTCAGTTCGACCGAACTGGGGGTCACCTGTTCGTGGGGATCCGCGACACTCGGCGTGCAGCTTTTTCCCTTGGCGAAGCCCTTCAACGCCGCGCTGTCGACCTTGCCGAATCCCAGCGGCCACACCTGCGCGCCGGCGCGATCGAGTTCTTCCAGAGTCTCCTGGGCTTTCGCCGCTGCAGCACCGTTCCGCCGCGCCGGGGTATCCCCCCAAGCCGGACTGTCAGAAACGTCGAGCTTGCCGTCGGTCAGCAAAAAGACGAGTTTCTTCTCCGTTTTCTCCATCCCCACGAAGCCAAGGGCCTGCTGCAACGCCGCGGCGTGGTCGGTGCCATCGCCTTCACCTGGCGCCCGGCGATGGAGCCCGCCGATGCAGCCCGCGAGCGAATCACGTTGCTGCGCGGTGTCGAGTGTCGTGGGTGGACAGGCCACCCGCACGGCGCTCTGACCAGGCCCATTCGAACTCCCGAAACCGACAACCGAAATGATCGAACCCGGCGCGAGCGCGCTGTACACAATCGTGCGAGCCGCTTCTTTTTCCCGCGCCACATCGGCTTCAGCAAGGCTCCCGGACTCGTCGACGAGCACCACCACCTTGAGCGCGGGCAGCGCCGAATTCCGCTCCTGACCGGCCGCATTTCCGGGCGCCGAGAGACATGACAACGGCAAGAACACAGCCACGGCCAGAAGACACACCCATCGGCGCAATCCGGCTCCCCGCTCCCGCATATCCCACTCCGATTCACACATCCGTGCCACGGTCAACCCCTGAGCAGTGCTGAAGTCGCTCGTCTGCCGGAGCCTGTTACGCCAAATGGTCACGGTCGCGTCTCACTGAGACGGCAACACCGATGACCGCACGGAAATCGTCGAATGTTTGTCAGATAACGGAAAATAGAACGCGAGGACGGCGCGGAGGTCGCGAATGTCGGACGGCGACGTGTCCACACCGGAGGGTTTAGTCCATTATGGACGGACAGCTGTCGACTTCGGACGAGTGGACCGGAGATCAAAAGCGGGATTTTCGACAAACATCGAGAAATATCGAATTGCGACAATCCACGCAGGCCGAACATCCCCATCGCCTGGTCAGGCCAGGTGCTCGCCACCACTCCCTGCCAACGCCACCCGCGTCGTCAGGACATGGCCGGAGTCCACATCGAGCTTTCGGTAACGTCGATCAAGGGCGCAGCGTCAGCCCGCAGGTGCTCATGGTTCGAGGCATCGCTGCCAGCAACAAGGCCTTGAATGTGGCGCAGCCCGCCACGGGGTCAGGATCTAAGCGTCCTGTTCGATACGTTCGAAAATATCGATGTCGGTGGCCTTCTGCCACTCGGGCAGAGTGTCCCAGTCCGCGACGTAGGACGGTTTCGGGTCAGGGAAGTGTTTGAAGATCTGACCGATCCAGCACAGCGCGACGAAGCGGCCCTTCTGTTCCAGGGTGAGCTTGGCGGCGGCTCCGTTCGTGGCAGTGAGGAACGACAACACTTGGTCATAAACGGCCGTGGCAGCGTCGCGTTCCCAGTCCGGTGTCTCGTCCCAGGGCGTGATGTAGCCGGGTTTCGGTTCACCGGGGTAGTGCTTGATGACTCCGGCGATCCATGCTTCGCGGAACACGCGGCCACGGTCGTTGAGCATGCTGTCTTCCTCCACTATGCGGTGTGGCCACTGGCGAGCTCGGTGATCTCGGCGTCGAGTCGCTGGATGTTCTTGTCGGCGAGCAGGGGTGCCAGGTGTGGCTGGAGGCCTCGTAGTTTGCGAGCGACCACACCGGACCTGGTCTGGCGAGCGGTGGCCAGGACTGCCTCGGCGTAGTTGATGACCTGGTCGGGATCGGCGCGGTGAACGCCGATCATGGCCAGGTCGGTCAGGACACCGGCTTTCCGTCGGGTGGTGAGCGCGCTGTTCAGAGCTTCAGCGAGGGCCGCTTCGGCCTGATCGAGGCGGCCGAGAGTGACAAAGCAGGTGCCGCGTTCTTCGGCCAAACGGGAGCCGTCGAAGCGGAGCCAGCCGCCGTTGTGCACTTGCCCCTCCAGATGCCGGACTTCTGCCGCGGTGTCGAGTGCGCGTTGACAGCCGTCGAGGTCGCCGAGGCCCGCGAAGGCTTCCGCTCGAACGGCAGCTACCCAGTACCGGGTCGACAGGTCGGCGTCACCACGGGATGCCAGATTGGCGGCCAGGTCGAGCAAGGGAATGGCGTGAGTGAACTTGCGTTCATAGACGGCGATGAAGGCGTGCCGAGTCAAGGCACAGGCCCACAGGTCCGGCGCTCCGGCTTCCTTGCCTGCGGCTGCGGCCAGGGTGTAGCAATGAGCCGCGTCGGTGTAGCGGTCGCCGTCGAAGTAGATCTCGCCTGCCAGCTGGAACAGATCGGCAGCCAGTCGGCAGAGCCGCTGCCGGATCGCCGGTGTCTGCGACTGGCGCAGTGCCTCGGTGAGCACATCGAGCTGGGTTCGCACGAGCGGCAGCAAATGGCTCTTGCTCGACGCCATCCCGTAGACCCGCCACAGATGACCGGCAAACACGGCTAATTCGTCCGCCCCAGCAGCATCGACGGCACCACCACTTGCCGCCGCAGCGGCCCTGTCGGCATCCCCGAGCGCTAGCAGTGCCCCTGTCACGCTGAACAAGCGCAGCAGGTCGCGACGATTCATGTCGTCGGCCTCCGCAAGATCGAGTGGCGTCACGGCAACGGTCGCCGGGCATCGCGCCGGAGCCGGTGCCCTCTCCAGCAACCTACCTAGTTCTTGCAGCGTGACGCCGAGCGCCTTCGCGATCCGGGTCCTGCGGAACGGCTGCGGGGTCACCTCGCCCCGTTCCCAGCGACCCACGGTGGAGAACTCGACATTCAGCTCCGCCGCGAAGGTTTCTTGTGTGTAGCCCATCGCCTCCCGCCGCGCAGCGAAAGCGCCTCGCCGGTCACCCATGAACACCACCCGCCCCGTTTGGTCACCGGTCACGATAACCAGCAATTGGCCAAGGCCGATCACCTCTCAGCGAGCTGCACCCGTTCGGACTACCACCTATAAATGAGGCATTTACGCAGGTCAGAGGCAACGATGCCGAATTGGCGCCTGGTCGCCGCCAAGTTAGTGCTCTGGCTTCCACGAGGCGGCGAAACGTTGACTGGACTCGTAACAGCCCGAGCACTCGCCCAGACGTCGGAATGCCGTCGCGGGCGCCATGTGCAAGCGAACTGACGAGGAGAAGTCGATATGGACGTTGACGCGATGTTCACCGGAGACCTGGTGCTCAGTGTGCCCTCGACGGAGGGGCTCTACGCCCCGAAGATGCCCGGCGACGCCGACGGCAACGACAAGGGCGACCACTGCGCCGGCTGACCGGTAGCCACACCCATCGCGGCTCGGGCAATGTGCAGTGCCCGAGCCGCACCGCGGAAAGGGACCTGATCCATCATGCTCTCGTTTCGCCTGGCGCTGAACACCCGCACCCATGCGACGTGGCACTGGGACACCGACCGTTGGTGCCGTGATGACAGCTGGATACGTCCGGTCGTACATCCGGTGCTTCGTCACGACATCGGCCACCACTCTGGAGTCACCACACTCCTGGTCCGTGACACCGCAGCCTCACCGACTCCACCGGAGGTGACGCTTCACAATCGCTGCGATGAGAGTGCGGCGGACGCCGTACGGGGAGACGCGCTGCTACTCCGCATACAAACGGGACGGATCACCCTCACCGCGGGCGCCGGCACAGTCCCGCTCTACCTGGCCGCGGACGGAGACCTTCTGCATGGAACCTGGGATCTCCCCTCGATCCGCCACCTCACTCGGCGGTCCGGCCTTCTCGATCGCGCCGTGACACGCGCCCTCACCAGACGGCATCGCTACAGCAGCGACACCTTGTTCACCGACGTGACGATGCTGACCGAGCGCGCGACCGCGACGTTCACCGAATCCGGTCTGAACGCCACGTACCCGGCCCCGGCCAAGCACGTGATGCGAGCACGGGCTCTACGTCCCGGCGTGGACGCCACGGCCACACTTGCTCATCTGCTCGCCGACGCTGTGCGCCCCTGGCACGAATGCGACGTCACCTTGGGCCTCGAGTTGTCCGGCGGCCTGGACTCCGCCACCATCGCCGTCGCCGCGCGGATGACCGCCTCGACTCCGCTGCACACCTTCGGCCTCATCGTCAACGGTGCTCTCGGCGCGGAGCAGCATCGCCGCCGCGTGACGATCACCAGGCAAGTCGCTGCGGTCGACGAAATCTTGCGCGCACACGACCATGCCCCGTTCTGCGAGAATGGCATCCGCATCAGCGGCGCGGCACACGATCCCCGCGGCGAGTTCTACCGCGAGGCGTTCGAAGCCCTCGCCGACAGCGCAGCCCGCAGCGGTGTCCGCATCATGCTGACCGGCAACGGCGGCGACGAGATCATGGCGCCCCGCATCGACGAAGTACCCCCGCCTCCACCTCAAGCCCTGACCGAACTGTCCTGGCTGGGACCACGCGCCCTTGACGCCGTCACCGCGATCGACGACAACCTCGCGCCCTCCGCCGTGTTGCCGACACCGACACTGATGGGGTTCGCCATCCACCACCCCGCCTACCTGAGGGCCGGAATATGGCCGGTCGCCCCGTTCACACACCGGCCCCTGATCCGGTTCGCCGAGCAACTCCCGATCGAACTCCGCCTGGGCAAAAAGCTCTACCGCGACTTCCTCACCCAGGCCGGCATGCCGCCCCTGGTCACCCACCCGCGGCGAACCGAGCACTTCCGGGACCTGATGCAACACGGCCTGCGACACAACGGACTCCGTCTGGCCGAGCGCCTGCTTGCCGACGGCATGATCCTCGCCGAACAAGGCTTCATCGACCCCGACGCACTCCGACGAACCGTGCGACGCGCCCACCAGAGCGCTACCGTGCCGTCCGTGCTGTGCGACACCCTCGTCCTCGAAATCGGCCTCCGGTCACTACAGGCCTCGACCGCATGAACCTGGCCGCCAACAACATCGCCTACCGGCGACCCGACCTCTACGACGCCCTCACCCGCGACAGCACCGCCGCCGCGACCTGCCGGCACCTCATCGACCAGTACGGCACCTCGCCCGCCGGAAGCGTCCTCGACCTCGGCTGCGGCACCGCCCGCGATCTCGCCCGGCTCGCCACCACCACCCGTCGCTGCGTGGGCGTCGACCTCCAACCCGCACTCATCGAGCACGCACGCCGGCGATATCCCGGCCTCGACCTCCGCGTCGGGGACCTTCGCACCGTGCGGCTGGCCAACACCTTCGACACGATCACATGTCTCGGCAACTCCCTCGCCTACCTGCACCACAACAGCGACATCCGAGCCGCATTCGCCACCTTCGCCGCCCACGCGCACGCCGGTACCCTGCTGATCATCAGCACCCAGATCGCCCCCACCGTCACAACCGCGTCAACCCACGGCCGTATCGCCGCGGCCGGACTCGGCGCCGAGGTCACGACCGAGCACAGCTGGGACCCCCGCACGCAGATCGCCACGGTTCGCCGCACCTGGCGGCTCGAAAATGGCACCACGGAACGAGATCTCCTCGAACGCCGTGTCCTCTTTCCCCGTGAACTCGAGCTCTACGCCGGCCTCGCCGGATTCAAGGCCCTGGCGCTGTTCACCGATCTGGAAGACAACACCGGCCCGCTCATCGGGTCCACCGCATACTTCGTCGCCGGCTACAACCATGAGCCATTCTCGGCCCTTGGCCGGAACGCCGAACTTCGGACAACTTCCGAGGACGCAACGGCACATCTACACGAGCGTTCTTCCTGAGGCAACCAGCAACAATCGAAGACGGAAACACCAGGTAGATGGACTTTTCGACAGGAAGTGAAGGGAGCCGCCAAGGGGGCTCGAACCCCTGACCTTCTGTTTACAAGACAGATGCTCTACCAGCTGAGCTATAGCGGCCTGCCCAGGACACCCCAGGCAAGCCCAGTATATCGGCGTCCCCTCAGCCGCCCGCAGGCCGCACCCAGGGTTCCCCCGCCACCGTCCGGAAGGCGTGCGCGAACGTCACCGCGGTCGCCGGGTCGCGGCGGTCGGCGACGTAGTGCCAGTCCATCCGGACGGCGTCCGGCGTCACTTCGAGGACGCACAGGCCGTGCGAGTCGAGTTCCACGAAGCGCACGTGCGGGTTCAGCGCGCGGATCGCGGCCTCGACCTTGAGCGAGCCGGTCCGCGGCGGGACGCCGAGCTGCTCGTCGATGTTGTCCGAGGTGACCGACGGGCAGACGAACTCCACCGCGACGCTCGTCCCGTCTTGGGGCACGTCGTTCGCCCAGGACGAGTGGACGTCGCCGGTCAGGAACACGGTGTTGCCCCGCCCCTGCGCGGCGATGGTGTCCAGGACCCGGCGGCGGTCGGCGGTGTAGCCGTCCCATTGGTCGGTGTTCACCGTGGTCGGCTGGCCGTCGAGCAGCCCGTCGAGCGCGAGCCGTTCGCGGGTGGGCAGCGCGGGGATCTTGAGCGGCGTGACCATCACCGAGTTCCCGATCAGGTTCCACGACGCCGTCCCGCGGGCGAGGCCCTCCAGGAACCATCGCCGCTGCTCGTCACCCAGGATCGTGCCGTCCGCCGTCTCCCCTGGCGCGGGCTGCTGGGTCCGGTAGGTCCGCAGGTCCAGCATGGTGAGGTCGGCCAGTTTCCCGAACTTCAGCCGCCGGTACAGCCGGTCGCCGCGATGCCGCACCGGCATCCATTCGAAGTACGCCTGATGCGCCGCCCGCATCCGGTCGAGCCAGCTGCCCTCGGTCGCCGGATCGTGCGACGGCGACCCGCCTGACCACGCGTTGTCCGCGGCCTCGTGGTCGTCCCAGGTGGCGATGACCGGGTGGCGCGCGTGCAGCCGCCGGAGGTGTTCGTCGGTCTTGTACATCGCGTGGCGTTGCCGGTAGTCCGCCAGGGTGATCAACTCGTTGGGCGGTACCGAGGGCCGGAGATCGCCAGCAGGGTTGGGATTTCCCTCGTAGAGATAGTCACCCAGGTGGATGAAGGCGTCCAGATCGTCGCGACCGGCCAGATAGCCGTAGGGGGCGAAGTGACCGACAGCCCAGTTCGCACAAGAGACCACACCGAACCGCAGTCTCGCGACGTCGTCGTCGTGCGAAGGCGCGGTGCGTGTCCGCCCGACCGGCGAGACCTTCCCCTGGGCCGTGAACCGATACCAGTATGTGGTCGACGCGCACAGCCCACCGGCCGTCACTTTCACCGTGTGGTCGCGGTCCGGCCCGGTCCGATGGTGACCACGAGCGACGACGTCCGTGAATCCGGCGTCGCCCGCCACTTCCCACCGGACGTCCACGACCACCCCTTTTCCGGATCCCGGAACGGCATCGGCCGACGGCGTGACCCGTGTCCAGAGGAGTACCGAATCGGGCATCGGGTCGCCGGAGGCCACCCCGTGCGCGAAAACCGGGGCCTCCGTTCCGCTGGATTCCCCCGAAAGGGTGAATGTCACCGCTGTTCCGGCCGCGGTGACACCGGCCGCGCGAAGGACGGAACGCCTGCTCACAGAGGACGTCATGCCATGCAGTGTGCCGCAGATCGACGACGCCGCGTGGATCTTCCCCGGACGTGGTGGACGCCACTTCGGGTTTCCTGCAACGGTCGGGGCACCGGCCCCGATGGTCCTCGGGAAAGTCCCTATGAGACGAGTGAGGAGGTGGATCGATCATGAAGATCAACGAGCACACCAAGGGGGCCCAGCGCGGCCGACGCGGTGTCGGAAAGAACCAGGACGAAACACCCGAACGTGGCGAATGGCTGCTGGAAGCACCGCGCCAACGTGACGGAGAGCGATCGATCCACCAGGCTCGCTCGCACCGGCCGAATCTGCTGCGCCGCCGCGCCTGGCAGATCCTCGAAGCCCCGACGGCCGAGCAGCCCGCCGTCGACGGCGACGAGACGATGGGCCCGAAGCCGCCCGACGACACGACGGTCAACTTCGTCCTGGATCTCGTCCTGCGGATCGGCGAGGTCCAGATGTCGAGTGGCGCCGGCGCCTCCGACGTCACCGCGACGATCATCGCGCTGACCTCCGCGCTCGGCCTCCCGCACTGCGAGGTCGACGTGATCTTCACGTCGATCACGGTGACCTGCCACCGCGGCACCGACATGGCACCCGTGACGGCGCTGCGGGTGGTCCGCTCGCGCAGCCTCGACTACACGCGGCTCACCCAGACGGAGACCCTGGTCCGCCGGATCGTCCGCGGGAACATCGGCGCCGAAGAGGCCCAGCAGGAACTCCAGCGCATCACCACCGCGCCGCACCCGTACCCGCGCTGGGTGGCCACGGCCGCCTGGGGCGGGCTGGCCGCGTTCATCACCCTGATCCTCGGCGGCAGCATCGACGTCGCGCTGGTCGCGATGGTGATCAGCGCCGTGATCGACCGGCTCGGGCGCTTCCTGAACCGCTATGCGCTGCCGTTCTTCTTCCAGCAGGTGATCGGCGGTCTGGTCGCGACCCTGTCCGCGATGGCGATAGTCAGCAGCGGTCTGCTCACCACGGACAAACCCACGCTGGTCGTCGCGGCGGCCGTCACCGTGCTGCTGTCCGGTCTTTCGACGGTTTCGGCCGTGCAGGACGCCATCACCGGCTACTACGTCACAGCGGCCGGGCGCACGATGGAAACCGCGCTGATGAGTGCCGGGCTGATTGCCGGAGTGGTGCTCGCCCTGAAGATCGCGAAGCTGATCCAGATGCCGCTCACTCCGCTGCCCGAGGTCGTCTCCTCGACGCCTCAGGACCTGCCGATCATCATCATCGGCAGCATCGGCGCCTCGGCCTGCTTCGCGTTCGCCTCGTATTCGACGATGCGCGCGATGATCGTCGCGGGAGCGGCGGGCGCGGTCGGCGGCGCGGTCTACGGCGCCTTGATGGTGACCGGCTTCGAAGGCGTGAGCTCGTCGGCCATCGCCGCCACGCTGGTCGGATTCTGCGGCGGCGTGCTCGCCCGGCGGCTCAAGGTGACGCCGCTCGTGGTGGCTGTGTCCGGCATCACGCCCCTTCTCCCCGGTCTCTCCACCTATCGTGGTCTATACCAATTGGGCGTCGAGCCCGGCGGCAACATCTCGACGCTCATGACCGCTGTCGCGATCGGGCTTGCCCTGGCCGCGGGTGTGGTACTCGGCGAATACCTCGCGCAGCCGGTGCGCACGGGGCTCGGCAGGCTGGAACGCAAATTCGCCGGGCCGCGGATGGCGGGTCCGATGGAACCCGCCGAACGACGCTTGGAGTGATCGCTCGGCCACCGGCCGCGACCTCCTCGCGCGATAGGGTTTCCCCTTAGGGCAGCGACCCGCGAGTTTGAGGGAGCGGCTGGTGGACGAAGTGATGGCCGAGAAGAGCCGGACGGCCTCCGCGGATTTCGTGGTGGTGGCGAACCGCCTCCCGGTGGACCTCGAACGGACCGCCGACGGGAGCAGGCGCTGGACGGCGAGCCCTGGCGGGCTGGTGTCGGCGCTCGAACCCTTCCTGCGATCCCGCAAGGGCGCCTGGGTCGGCTGGCCGGGCGTACCCGACGTCGAGGTCGAGGAATTCGACGACGACGGCCTGGTCCTGCACCCCGTCTCCCTGACCTCGGACGACGTCCGCGACTACTACGAGGGCTTCTCCAACGCGACGCTCTGGCCGCTGTACCACGACGTGGTGGCGCGGCCGGTGTTCGACCGGAGCTGGTGGGAGTCCTACGTCCGGGTGAATCGCCGCTTCGCCGAGGCGAGCGCGAAGGTCGCGGCCGAGGGCGCGACCGTGTGGATCCAGGACTACCAGCTGCAACTGGTCCCGGCGATGCTCCGCGAGCTGCGACCCGACCTCCGGATCGGGTTCTTCCTGCACATCCCGTTTCCCCCGGTCGAGTTGTTCATGCAGATGCCGTGGCGGACCGAGATCGTCCGCGGCCTGGTCGGCGCCGACCTCGTCGGTTTCCACCGGCCGGGTGGCGCGCAGAACTTCCTCTGGCTGGCGCGGCAGCTGGCCGGTCTCGAATCCAGCCGCGGCGCGGTCGGCATCCGCACCCGCCCCGGCCTGATGCAGGTCGGCGACCGCACGGTGCGGGTCGGCGCGTTCCCGATCTCCATCGACGCCATCGGCCTCGACAAACTCGCCAAGACCAAGGGCGTCGCCGAACGCGCCGCCCAGCTGCGGCGTGACCTCGGCAATCCGAAGAAGGTCCTGCTCGGCGTCGACAGGCTCGACTACACCAAGGGCATCGACCTGCGGCTGCAGGCACTGCACGAGCTGCTGCACGAAGGCCGCGTCCGCCCGGAGGACGTCACGTTCGTCCAGCTGGCCACGCCGAGCCGGGAACGCGTCGAGCACTACCAGCGGATGCGCGGCGACATCGAGCAGATGGTCGGGAGGATCAACGGCGAATTCGCCCGCGTGGGTCACCCGGTCGTGCATTATCTGCACCAGTCCGTGAACCGGACTGAACTGGCCGCGTTCTTTTCCGCGGCCGATGTCATGGTGGTGACCCCCTTGCGTGACGGGATGAACCTCGTCTGCAAGGAGTACGTCGCCTGCCGCCACGACCTGGGCGGCTCGCTCGTGCTTTCGGAGTTCGCCGGCGCCGCGGCGGAGCTGACCAGTGCGCTACTGGTCAACCCGCATGACCTGGACGGGGTGAAGAACGCCTTGGAGACTGCCATTACGCTCGACCCTGCAGAGGGCCGCCGCCGTATGCGCGCCATGCGCCGTCAGGTCCTCACGCACGATGTCGACCGCTGGGCACGCTCGTTCCTCCAGGCGCTCGGTGCCGAACCGGCCGACTAGAGACTTCCCCCATACCCCGCATAGTTCCCGAGGAGAAATCGTTGACCGCCGAGGCACTGCCCGCCGAGCTCCGGCGCGCGATTGTCCAGGTCGCGCGGACCCCGCGGCTGCTGGTCGCCTGCGACTACGACGGCACGCTGGCCCCGATCACGGCCAACCCTGACGAAGCCCGGCCGCTGCCCGAATCGGTAGGCGCGCTCAGGTCGCTGGCAGGCCTGCACGAGACGACCACCGCGGTCATCTCCGGCCGCGCGTTGCGCGATCTCGCCACCCTGTCCCGGCTCCCGGCCGAGGTGAACCTGGTCGGCAGTCACGGGTCCGAGTTCGACATCGGCTTCATCCACGCGCTCGACGAAAAGGCCCGCGAGCTCCACAGACGGCTCGAAGCCGAGCTGGAGAACCTGGTGCTCGACGTGCCGGGCGTCTCGCTCGAGGTCAAGCCCGCGAGCATCGCGGTGCACGTCCGCCGCGCCGAGCACGAGGCAGGCCGCCGCGTCCTTCGCGATGTCCACAATGGACCTTCGAAATGGGAGGGCGTGTCGACGACCGACGGCAAGGAGGTCGTCGAGCTCGCGGTCGTCCAGACGGACAAGGGCCGGGCGCTCGACACCCTGCGCCACCAGGTCGGCGCGACGGCGGCGATCTTCCTCGGCGACGACGTCACCGACGAGAAGGCGTTCGCCCGGATCTCCGGCCCGGACCTCGGCGTGAAGGTCGGCGAAGGCGAAAGCCTCGCGCAATACCGGGTTCCGGACACCGTCGACGTCGCGATGGCGCTCGCCTTCCTGCTCGAAGAGCGGCGCAACTGGCTCTACGGCGAGCAGGCGCCGCCGATCGAACGGCTTTCCCTGCTGGCCAACGAACGTTCGGTCGCGCTCGTCACGCCGGACGCCCGGCTGACCTGGCTGTGCCACCCCGGCCCCGACGCGCCCGCGATCTTCGCGGACCTGCTCGGCGGCACCGGCGCGGGCCACTTCTCGATCAAGCCGCACCGCAACGGCCTGCCGCTCGGGCAGCGCTACCTGCCGAACACGATGACGGTCGAGACCCGCTGGTCCCGGCTGCTCGTCACCGACTACCTCGAGCCGGAGAGCCCCGCGCACCGCACGGACCTCGTCCGGGTGATCTCGGGCGAGACCTCGGCGGAGATCGTGTTCGCGCCGCGGCCCGAATTCGGTGGCGTGCCGGTGAAACTGGTCGCCCATGGCGACGGGATCCTGGTGCAGGGCACCTCGGAACCGTTCGCGCTGCGCTCGCCGGGTGTGAAGTGGGAAATCACCTCCGACGGCATGAACGACACCGCGTCGGCGCTCGTCACGCCCTCACCGGAGAACCCGGTGGTGCTCGAACTCCGTTGCGGCACCTCGGATCTCGGCGCGCACGAACTGTCCGAAGTGGAGCGCCGGTCCCGCGCGGGCGACTACTGGAGCACCTGGGCGCAGACGCTCAAACTGCCCAGCGTCCAGACCGATCTCGTCGGCCGCTCGGCGCTGACGCTGCGCGGGCTGGTCAACACCGACACCGGCGGCGTGCTCGCGGCGGCGACATCTTCGCTGCCGGAAGAGATCGGCGGCGTCCGCAACTGGGACTACCGCTACTGCTGGATCCGCGACGCGGCCATGACCGTGCGCGAGCTGGTCCACCTCGGCTCGACCGAAGAGGCCGAAGGCTACCTGCGCTGGCTGCACGGTGTGCTGTCCACTTTGGCCGGTCCGGAACGGCTGCACCCGCTGTACACCTTGGCCGGCAGCGTGATCGGCGCCGAAGCGGTCATCGAGTCGCTGCCGGGGTACGCCGGTTCGCGGCCGGTCCGCGTCGGCAACCTGGCGAACCACCAGGTGCAGCTGGACGTCTTCGGCCCCGTCGTCGAACTCGTCAAGACGCTGGCCGAGGCGCGTGGCGAACTGCGCGACGAAGACTGGCAGCTGGTGCGCGCGATGGCCGAGGCCGTCACGCGGCGCTGGAACGAGCCGGACCACGGCATCTGGGAGGAGCGGCACGTGCCGCGCCACCGGGTGTACTCGCGGGTGATGTGCTGGGTGACCATCGACAGGGCGATCAAGCTGGGCGACGTCTACGGCCGCGAGGTGCCGGGCGCGTGGCCGTCGCTGCGTGACGAGATCTCCGCGGACGTGCTGGAGAAGGGCTGGAACGAAGAGGTCCAGGCCTTCACCACCGCCTACGACGGAACGGACCTCGACGCCGCGTCGCTGTTCGTCGGGCTGACCGGGCTGATCGATCCGGCCGACCCGCGCTTCCAGTCCACGGTGACCGCGATTGAGGCGGAACTGCGCAGCGGGTCCACCGTGTACCGGTACCGCCGCGACGACGGCCTTCCCGGCGGCGAGGGTGGTTTCCACATCTGCGCGGCCTGGCTCATCGAGGCGTACCTGCTCACCGGGCGGCGTACCGAGGCCGAGGAGCTGTTCACGCAGATCGTCGACGCCGCGGGCCCGACCGGGCTGCTGCCCGAGCAGTTCGACCCGATCGCGGAACGCTCGCTGGGCAACCACCCGCAGGCGTACTCGCACATCGGGCTGATCCGCTGCGCGAACCTGCTTTCCCAGTAGAGGCTGAAGGGGACTTTCCCCGCATCAGACGCCACGAAGGGGCCCTTCACCGCATGAGACGCGGCGAAGGGCCCCTTTCGCAACGCGCTCCGGAGGCCCTCTTGGCGCAGGAACTCGGCGGCCGGCTCCTACCCCGCCAGACCGCTCCGTGAAGGCCTCCTTGCCTACCTTGAGGGTAGGGAAGGAGGCCTTCACGGATACCCGACCGGCACCTGGCCACGGAAGGTCGTGAGTGGCAGGTGTCCGCGCTAACCCGCCTTACCACTCACGAGGCCGGACCAGGCGCGACCGCACGCCACGAAGGGCCCCTTCGCAACGGTGGAGTCGTCGCGCCGGCTGCAGTCCAAGGGGTCGTGGCCTTCGCCTTCTCGGGAGAACGAAGGTCACAGACGAACAGCCGGCGCGACGGGCTTCGGGGAGGTCAGGTCCCGCTGATCAGGCGCAGGGCCAGATCGGAGCTGAACTGACCGGCTTCGACGTTCGGCGCGATCCCGCATTTGCCGTCGGAGTCACCGGGCACCTTGACCCAGAGCAGCATCTCGGCGCCGCCGCCGACCTGCGAAGGCGTCCCGAGCTTGCGACCGGCCGGGTTGCACCACTCGGAACCCTTGGGGCCGTTGCCGTTGCGGCTCGTGTCGATGACGAACGGCTTGGTGTAGCCGTACTTGCTCGACAGCGCGGCACTGACGGCCTTGCCGTAGTTCGCCGAGTCGGTGGTGGTCTTGTAGTTCGACACGTTGATCACCAGACCGCGGATCGACTTCACCCCGACCGCGTTGAGCCGGTCGGCCATGGTCGCGGCGGGGATCCAGGTCGAGTTGCCGCCGTCCATGTAGGCCCAGGTGTTCGGGGCCTTGGCGGCGAACTGCTCGGCGGCGTACTTGAGCAGGTCGAGGCGGGTCTGGCGCTCACCGGCCGGCAGGCAGTCGACCTGCGCGAGCGCGTCCGGCTCGATGACGACGACCGCGGGCTTGCCGCCGATGCCGTCGGCGAAGTTCGAGATCCAGGTCTTGTACGCCTCCGGGC
Organism: Amycolatopsis alba DSM 44262; assembly: GCF_000384215.1. Lineage (NCBI taxonomy): Bacteria > Bacillati > Actinomycetota > Actinomycetes > Pseudonocardiales > Pseudonocardiaceae > Amycolatopsis > Amycolatopsis alba. The sequence goes on from NZ_KB913032.1 coordinate 3,040,895, forward strand.
TGCCCGCGCCGCCACCGGAGTGACCGCCGCAGTCGCGGCCGGGGATGTTGTAGGCGACCAGGATCGGCAGCTTGTCCGCCACGTCGGCGGCGTAGGTGTAGCCGTCGACGGCCTTCTTGACGTCGCCGCTCCAGTTGCCGAACCAGCGTGCGCCCGCCTTGGTGGAGATGGCGGCCTTGATCTTGTCGGCGGTGCTGCCGGGGTGGTCCTTCACCCAGACCGCGGGGTTGGAGTTCGGGTCGACATAGAAGCCGTTGGTCTTCTCAAGGGGGTTGCCGTCGGCGGCCTGAGCCGGCGCGGCGATAAGGGCCAGCATTGAGGCGGCCAGCAGACCGAGCGTCTTGATGCGCATGCCCACCAGCTTCTCGATCTTCTGTACAAGATTCGTACAACCCGACATTTCGGCACCTACTCGCGGTGTCCGCGAGTAGGTGCCGAATGGCGATCAGGCCGAGTAGCCCTTCGGCGGGATCAGGGTGGCGAGCTGGTTGAAGGTGAGCCAGTAGATCTGGTTGCCGCCGAAGTTGGCCGGGTCGGCGATCTTCACCGTCATGTTGTCGCTGTTGTAGCCGATGATCGTGAAGTAGTGGTAGATCGTGTAGTTCGGGTAGCCCGGCGGGTGGTTGTTCGCCGGGGCGACGATGTTCGCGACGAGCGCGTAGCCCTTGTCGACGTCCAGCACGATGTCGCGCCACAGGAGGTCGCGCTGTGCCTGGGTCGGCGGGTCGTTCGGCATCTCCTTGGTCTCGTACCAGCCGCCGCCGATGTGGGCGTTGAGGACGCGGGTGACCTGCCCGATCCAGTCGGTGCCGTTGGTGCTGGTCGGGAGCTCGTTCGCGAGCTGCTGCTGGCTCGGCGGGTTGCCGTTCTTGGCCGAGATGGCGATCCGGGTGGCGGCCGGGCCGCACCAGTACCCGGTCTCCTGGATCTGGTACTGGATGTCGAGTTCGGCGGTCGCCCTGACCCCTTCGACCTTGGCGGGCGGCGCCATCGAGTTCACGAAGCCGGGATCTGCATACTTCTCTTGAGCGACGGCCACCGCCGGAGCGGTGATCAGTGCGGACACCGCGAGCGCGGCGACGACCGCGGTCCTGAGTCGACGCATGGTAATCCTTCCCCAGTTTCACTTTTCAATGGTGAATAGTGAACAGAATTGCCCGTCCGGCGGCTTTTGTCTTGATCTCGACCAGCGCTTTCCCTGATCGGCGCACGACGAAAGTAGGATCGAACAAACGCTCAGGGGGCCTTCGGGCAATAGCGATCGTGCAGGTGATGAAAAACGATCACGAGCAGGCGGGCTCGCGCGGACCGGACAGGCCGGATCTCGGCGGTCCCGACCCCGCGCCCGTCTTCGGCATGCTCTTCGACGCCCACGCGGCCCCGATGCAGCGCTACCTCGCGCGCCGCGTCGGCACCGAGACCGCGCACGACCTCGTCGCCGAGACGTTCCTCGTGGCACTCCGGCGGCGGGAGACGTACCGCCCGGAGGCCGGGACGGCGAGGGCGTGGCTCTACGGCATCGCGACCAACCTGCTCCGGCACCACGTCCGCACGGAGACCCGCGCGCTCAACGCGACGGCCCGGCTCGCGGCCGCCGACCAGGTGGTCTCGGCCGGGCACGACGGCCGCGTCGCCGAGCGAGTCGACGCGCAGTCCCGCGCGGCCTTGCTGGCGGGCGCGCTGGCGGAACTGAGCGTCGCGGACCGCGACACCCTGCTGCTGGTCTCCTGGGCGGGCCTGGATCCCGGCGAGGTGGCCGAGGCGCTGGGGATCCCCGCCGGGACGGTCAGATCACGGCTGCACCGGATCCGAAGATGGCTGCGTGCCAACGCACCAGAGTCCACAAAGGACGCATCGAGCACGAAGGAGGAGGGCGAAAGTGCACGGCGATAGCATCCGGAAGGTGTGGTCCGAGGCCGAACTCGACGAGGCGCTGGCCGAACTCCACGCCGAGCCGGAGACCCGGCAGGACGAACTGTCCCGCGCCAGGGCCTCGCTTCTGCGCGCCGCCGGCGAGGCCGAGGGCGAGATCCTCCCCGTGACAGCGCCGCCCCCGGCAAAAAAACGCCAGGGCGCGTGGCGATGGATCGCGGCCGCGGCCGCCGCGGCGCTGGTGTCCGGCGGCGGGATCGTGGCGACGAACGTCTTCACCGGCACCGGCGGCCAGGACCCCGCGGCCCCCGCGACCGCCGCCACGGGCGATGACGTGCTCAAGGACCTTCGCGGCGCCGATCTCCCCCTGGCGGGCAACCAGTACTGGCTCTCCACCGAGTCGACCTGGACGACGCGGATCGGCAGCAAGAGCGGGGTGATCTACCAGACACACGAGATCCAGGAGCGGTGGCTGCCCTCGGACTGGTCCGTCCGGCACCGGACGCGGCTCGCCAGGACCGGCGAGGTCCGCTGGATCAAGGGCGACCAGGAGGCGGCCAGGTCGGCGGGCGACATGATCCCCGGCAGGACGGTCGACACCGGCTGGGAAGGCCCACCGCCTCCGACGGGTGGACCTGTTTCCGGCGAGCACACCACCTCGGCCCCGATGGCCCCGCCCCGGTCGGCGACCACGACGAGTGAGCCTCCGGAGGCACCCGTCTCGACCCAAGGGCCCAAGCCTCCGCGGATCAGCTGGACGACTCCGACGAAGGAACTCCTCGACTCGCTTCCCACGGACCCGGCGAAGCTGCTCGAACGGCTGCGCGGCGACAACGGGGACGATGAGGCGGAGACGGCGCCCAAGATGTTCGACAAGGTCTACAGCATCATGCGTTCGTCTCACGGCTACGGCGAGCTTCGAGTGGCGCTGTGCAAGGCGCTCGCGACGACTCCGGGGATCACGCTCGAGACGAACGTGACCACCTCCGACCGCCGTCCGGCCATCTCGTTCTCGGTCCGGAAGAAAGACCTGATCGAGACGTTCGTCGTGGACCTGGGCACAGCGCACATCACGAGCCACGGCGCCGCCCGGAACCGGTCCGACCCGGACTTCCCTGGGCTGGTGCTGTACGACACGACGGTGACGACGCAGGTCACCGACCGGGCGGGTCCCTAACGCGCGTGCTTGGCGGCGTTGAGGGCGCTTCCGACGTCGGCGACCTCCAGCACCCGGATGCCCGGCGGGATCTTGCCGGAGTCGGGCGGCACCAGCGCGTAGGTGAAGCCGAGCCGGGCGGCCTCCGCGAGCCGCCGCCCGACGCTCGGCACCCGCCGGACCTCACCCGACAACCCGACCTCGCCCATCGCGACCAGCTTGGGCGAGAGCGGGGTGTCCCGCGCCGACGAGATCAGGGCCAGCACCACCGCGAGGTCGATGCCGGGCTCGGTGATCTTCATGCCGCCGACGGTCGCCACGTAGACGTCCTTGTCGCCGACCTTGATGTTCGCCCGCTTCTCGACCACGGCCAGCACCATCGCGACCCGTGCCGAATCGAGACCGCTCACCGCGCGCCGTGGCTGCGGTGACTGAGTCGCCGAAACGAGCGCCTGGACCTCGCCCAGCAGCGGCCGCTTGCCCTCCATGGTCACCGTGACGGCGGTGCCCGCGACCGGCTCGGTCGTGTGACTCAAGAACAGTCCCGACGGGTCGGGGACGCCGACGATGCCCTCCTCGACCAGTTCGAAGCAGCCGATCTCGTCGGCGGCGCCGAAGCGGTTCTTGATCCCGCGCAGCATCCGCAGCGTCGAATGCTTGTCGCCCTCGAACTGCAGGACGACGTCGACCAGATGCTCCAGCACGCGGGGACCGGCGACCGAACCGTCCTTCGTGACGTGCCCGACCAGCACGATCGGCAGTCCGCGTTCCTTGGCCAGCGCGACCAGCCCGGAGGTGACCGCGCGGACCTGGGTGACCCCGCCCGGCGCGCCCTCCACCTGGGGCGAGGCCATGGTCTGGACCGAGTCGACGATCAGCACCCCCGGCTTGACGGCGTCGACGTGGCCGAGGATCGCGGAGAGATCGCTCTCGGCCGCGAGGAACATCTCGCCGTGGACGTTGCCGGTGCGTTCGGCGCGCAGGCGTACCTGCCCCGCCGACTCCTCGCCGGTGACGTACAGCGCGCGGCCCGCGGTGGCCGCCCACTGGTAGGCGACCTCCAGCAGGAGGGTCGACTTGCCGACTCCTGGCTCACCGGCGAGCAGGATGACCGCACCCGGCACGAACCCGCCGCCGAGCACACGGTCCAGTTCGGAGACGCCGGTGGGCTTGGCCCGCGCCGTCTCGACGTCGACCTCGCCGATCGGGCGCGCCGGGGCACTGGGCGCCCCGGCTGCGACCCTGGCTATCGCGGGACGGGCGTCGCCGCGTTCCTCCAGGGTTCCCCACGCCTGACATTCGGGGCAGCGCCCGACCCACTTCGGCGCTTCGTACCCGCATTCACCGCAGCGGTAGGTGCTGCCTTTCTTGACCACTCCGCGAGGCTAGCGGCCGCCACCGACAATCCCCGGCAGCGACGGACCCGCAAAGTACGTGAAGGCCCCCTTCACTGCGTCTAGCGCAGTGAAGGGGGCCTTCACGTACTTCTGGAGGACTTAGTGCCCGCCCTTGGCTTCCTTCTTCGGCGCGGGCTCCCGGCTGCCGGGGTGCGACGGCGCGGCGACCGGCAGGTCCAGCGTGATCGAACCGGAGTTCTTGAAGACGAAGGTGACCTTGATCGTCTGCCCCGCCCACAGCGGCTGCTTCAGACCCTGGAGCACGACCGTGGCCTTGCCCACCTCGCCCGGCGCGGCGGACGACTCGGGGCCCGCGGACGGCGTGATCGTCCCGGCGACCTCCGACGGCGGGGCGCCGGACGCGCTGCTCGAAGGAGCCCCCGAGGACGACGGCGCGCCTGAAGACGACGGCGCCGAGGAGGGGGCACTCGTCGGAGCGACCTCCTTGGTCGACTCGACCGCGTCCGACGGGCCGATCACGAGCGCGTGGCTCGAGACGATGGCCTTGGCGCCGGAGATCTTGGCGTCACCGGTGGTGGCTTCGGAGGAGACCGAGACGAGCTCGTCGTCCTGCTTGCCCTGGTTCACGATGGTCACCGTCAGCGGCACGGCGGCACCGGCCGGGTACGCCTGGCCCTCGGTGGGGAACTGGAGCGCGGCGTTCCGCAGCACCAGGTCCTTCGCCTGCGCGTACGTCCCGTTCACCGCGGGCTGCTGCGAGTCGGTCTGGGTGATCTGACCAGCACCGCAGCCGGCGAGCACGAGCGCGGCGCCGAGCGCCAGCACACCTGCGCCGAACACGCGACGATTCTGCAGCCTCACGTCGGAGTCCTTCCATCTCACGGCCTCTTCACCGCGAAGACTAGCCGGGCGGCTTCACGGGCGGAGAACCCGGTGCGTGTTGACACGCCACCAATGCGGTGACGTACCCAAGATCAACCGTCCACAAAGGATTTGGAAATCGTTCGCTTCTCACCTGCATGAGCACGGGCGAATTGGGTTTGTCAACCCCCCGGCGGACCACTGTCAGGCCGCTGACCTGCGACGACGATCGCGGGCCACTAGGTGGGCCTCGTCGGCACGTGCTAAGATGAATTCAGCGAAAGGGGCAGAGGACACATGGTTTTCAAGGTCGGAGAGACCGTCGTCTACCCGCACCACGGTGCCGCACTCATCGAAGCCATCGAGACCCGCGTGATCAAGGGCGAGGAGAAGAAGTACCTCGTCCTCAAAGTCGCGCAAGGGGATCTTACGGTTCGCGTGCCCGCTGACAACGCCGAGATCGTCGGCGTTCGTGATGTCGTCGGGCAAGAAGGACTGGACAAGGTTTTCGACGTTCTGCGTGCTCCGCACACCGAAGAGCCCACCAACTGGTCTCGTCGGTACAAGGCCAACCTCGAGAAGCTCGCCTCCGGCGATGTGAACAAGGTGGCCGAAGTGGTGCGCGACCTCTGGCGGCGAGAGAAGGACCGCGGACTTTCAGCCGGCGAGAAGCGCATGCTGGCGAAGGCGCGGCAAATTCTGGTCAGCGAGCTCGCGCTCGCGGAGGGCACCGACGAGGACAAGGCTGAAGTCCTCCTCGACGAAGTTCTGGAAACCGCGGCAGTCTGAACCGGCGGATGTCCCACGCCAGGTGAGGCTGCGGGGGATACCACTACGATCGCGCACATATGAGCACCGTCCATATGAGCACAATCGTGTTCGTCACTGTCGTTCGACACCATGCCTCCGACGCGGAGCTCGCTCTCGCGCCGGTCAATGGTGAGGCTCTACTGACGCACACTGTGCGGGGGCTGCTGGCTCTGCCGGATCTCGATCTGGTGGTCGTGGCGGCCCCCGAGCGGTGTGCTCATTTGTTTTCAGCCGCCCTCGACGGCTTGGAAGACAGTGGCTTCGACAAGCGTTGCCGGATAGTACCCGGACAATCACTCAGGCACGCATTCGACACCGTCGCGGCGGAAATCGCCGGAGATCCGGTCCTCCTCGTGCACGACGCCTTGCGCGCTTTCACTCCCGCGGACACGGTCCGTACCGTCGCGGACGCGGTCCGTGCGGGTTCCCGTTTCGTGGCACCCGTACTACCGATGGCCGACACCGTGAAGGTGACTGACGCGGCGAAGGTGATTACGGGAACCGAAGACCGCGCATACCTGCGTACGGCGCAAACACCTCTCGGCTTCACTCGTGAGACTTTTCTCTCGTATGCCGATAAACCGTCTCTCGATGGCGCACACACCGTCCCCGGACATCCCGATGCGATGCGCGTCACCAATTCGTTCGAACTGAAGCTGGCCGAAGCGATCGCGGTGGCCGGAAAAGAGGATGTGCTGTGAGGATCGGCAACGGCGTCGACGTCCATCCGATCGAAGCGGGCCGCGAATGCTGGATCGCCGGTCTCCTCTGGCCCGGCGTCGACGGTTGCGCGGGACATTCCGACGGTGACGTCGCGGCGCACGCGCTGTGCGACGCGCTGCTGTCCGCGGCCGGGCTCGGCGATCTCGGCGCGGTGTTCGGCACCGGCGACCCGCGGTGGGCGGGCAAGCACGGCGTCGAGTTCCTCGCGGAGGCGCGGCGGCTGGTCGAGGCGGGCGGCTGGACCGTCGGGAACGCGACCGTCCAGATCGTCGGCAACGCGCCGCGCGTCGGGAAGCGCCGCGAAGAGGCGCAGCAGGTGCTGAGCGAGGCCGTCGGCGGGCCGGTGAGCGTCTCCGGGACGACGACCGACGGGCTCGGCCTCACCGGACGCGGCGAAGGCATCGCGGCGTTCGCGACGGCGTTGCTGCTGCCCTCGCAGGAATAGCCCGCGCCGGGGGCCGGTTCGGACTGTCATGGCAGTCACACTTCCCGAACCGGTCCGCGAACTGGTGGACGGCAAGAACTTCGCGACCGTGGCCACGCTGGACGCCGACGGCGGCCCGCAGACCTCGGTCATCTGGGTGGGCATCGACGACGGCGATCTGGTCTTCAGCGCCACCGAAGACAGGCTGAAGGTGCGAAACCTGCGTCGCGATCCTCGCGCGAGCGTGTCGATCACCGACGCCGCGGACCCGTACCGGCACACCCAGCTGCGCGGCACGGTCACGATCACCCCGGATCCGGACAAGACGTTGCCGAAGACGCTCAGCCACAAGTACCTCGGCAAGGACTACCCGCCGGAAGGCCCGGAAGTCGAACGGGTGATCGTCCGCCTGCGCGTCGATCGAATCGCCGGGAACGTCCGGTGATCAGGCTGATTAGGATTCGGACATGGGTGTGACTTTCAACGACGCGACCAAGAAACTCCTCGACGGCAACAACTTCCCGGTCCTCGCGACGCTCAACGCCGACGGCTCCGCGCAGACGTCCGTGCTGTGGGCGAAGCGGGACGGCGACACGATCGTCTTCGCGACCGTCCGCGGCCGTCTCAAGGAGCGGAACATGGCCAGGGACCCGCGGGTGTCCGTCTCGGTCTTCGAGCAGGAGAACCCGTACAACTACGTCGAGATCCGCGGGACCGTGGAGATGACCGACGAGGGCGGGCGCGAGCTGATCAACGAGCTTTCGCACAAGTACCTCGGCAAGGACTACCCGGACGAGCCGGCGGAGGTCGTCCGGGTGCTGGTCCGGATCACGCCCACCAAGATCACCGGCAACGCGGCCTGACGAGCGTCGTGAACGGCCCGTTCCCGCCAGGAACGGGCCGTTCATCTCACACGCGAGGAGAGGCAAGGACCCCACGATCGTGGCTAATGTGGACCACGTGACCTTTCGCGCTGTGTTGTTCGACTTCTCCGGCACGATCTTCCGGCTCGAGCAGGACGAGACCTGGCTCGCCGACCTCACCGGCCACGACGGCGAAAGCCTCGACCTCGAAGCCCAGACCGAACTGATGCGCCGGATGACCGCGCCGGTCGGCCAGGTCGTCGATCTCGACGAGGAGCACCTGCACGCCTGGCACAACCGCGACCGCGACCCGGTGCTGCACCGCAAGGTGTATCTCGAGGTCCTCAAGCAGTCCGGGGTGCCGCATGCCGATCAGGCCCTCGCGCTCTACACCCGGCTGATCGATCCCACCCAGTGGACGCCGTACCCGGACACCGAAGCCGTCCTCAAGGGCGTCTCCGGCAAGGGCGTCCAGGTCGGGGTGCTGAGCAACATCGCCTTCGACATCCGGCCCGCCTTCAGCCGCCGCGGCTGGGACGCCTACGTCGACGAGTTCACCCTGTCGTTCGAGGTCGGAGCGGTGAAGCCGGAGCCGGAGATCTTCCGCACGGCGATCGAGCGGCTCGGCGTCGCCCCGGCGGAAACGCTCATGGTCGGCGACAGCGAGGAGGCCGACGGGGCCGCACGCGAGATCGGCTGCGCGTTCGCGCTGGTAGAGCCGCTGCCGACGACCGAGCGGCCGGACGCTCTGCTCAGCGCCCTGCGCACCCATAACGTGCTGTAATACGGTCACTGCGACATCCCTCACGCCGACCCCGTACCCTTTTAGGGTGGCACTACACCTCTATGACACCGCGACCCGGAGCGTGCGGGAATTCCACCCCGCCCGTAGCGGAACGGCGTCCATGTACGTGTGTGGTGCCACCGTGCAGGGCATCCCGCATATCGGCCACGTCCGCGGCGCGCTGAACTACGACGTCCTGCGCCGCTGGCTCGTCCACAGTGGACTCGACGTGCTGCTGGTCCGCAACGTCACCGACATCGACGACAAGATCCTCACCAAGGCCGCCGCGGCGGATCGTCCCTGGTGGGAGTGGGCGGCCACGCACGAGCGCGCCTTCGAGTCGGCGTACGAGTCGCTGGGCTGCCTGCCGCCTTCGATCGCCCCTCGGGCGACAGGGCACGTCACGCAGATGGTCGAGCTGATGCAGCGGCTGATCGACGGCGGGCACGCGTACGCCTCGGGCGGCGACGTGTACTTCTCGGTCAAGGCGTTCGACGGTTACGGCGAACTGTCCGGCCAGAAGCTCGACGAGGTCCAGCAGGGCGAAAGCCTCGGCGAGGGCAAACGCGACCCGCGCGACTTCACGCTGTGGAAGAGCGCGAAGCCGGGCGAGCCGTCGTGGCCGACGCCTTGGGGCTCCGGTCGTCCCGGCTGGCACCTCGAATGCTCGGCGATGGCGACGACGTACCTCGGCGCGGAGTTCGACATCCACGGCGGCGGCGTCGACCTGGTGTTCCCGCACCACGAGAACGAACGCGCCCAGTCCAACGCGGCAGGCGATGAGTTCGCGCGGTACTGGCTGCACAACGCCTGGGTGACCATGTCCGGCGAGAAGATGTCGAAATCGCTGGGCAACACCGTGTCGATCCCGGAGATGCTCAAGAACTACCGCGCCCCCGAACTGCGGTACTACCTGGTCCAGCCGCACTACCGGTCGACGATCGAGTACTCCGACGGAGCACTCGGTGAAGCCGCGCAGGGCTACCGGAGGATCGAACAGTTCCTTCGCCGCACCGCGGGCATCGTCGGCGGCGTCCACATCGGCGAAGTCCCGAACGAGTTCGCCGCCGCGCTCGACGACGATCTGGCCACTCCGCAGGCGTTCGCAGTGCTGCACAACACGGTCCGCGACGGTAACGCCGCCCTCGACGCGGCCGACAATTCCAAGGCACTCGAAATCGCCGCCTCCGTGCGCGCGATGACCGACGTGCTCGGCCTCGACCCGCTCTCCGCGCGCTGGTCCGAGGCGGGCGGCAACGAAACGCCCACCCGGCAGGCGCTGTCCGATCTCGTGGAAGGGCTGCTCACCGAACGGCAGCAGGCCCGCGCCGAGAAGGACTTCGCCCGTGCGGACGCCGCGCGTGACCGCCTCCAGCAGGCGGGCATCGTGGTGGAAGACACCCCTAACGGTCCACAGTGGACCGTCAAGGACGTCTGACACTTACTCGGTTTCTAGCTCAAGGATTCTCACTCATGGCAGGCAACTCCCGGCGCCAGGGCGCTATTCGCAAGCCCGGCACGAAGAAGGGTCAGGTCGTCGGTTCCGGCGGCCAGCGCCGGAAGGGCCTCGAAGGCAAGGGCCCGACCCCCAAGGCCGAGGACCGGCCTGGGCACAAGGCGTACCGCATGTCCAACGCGCGTGACCGCAAGGAACAGGCCCGGCAGAAGAAGGCCGACAAGCCCGAACTGATCGCCGGCCGCAACCCGGTGGTCGAGGCGCTGCGCGCCGACGTCCCGGCCACCGCGCTGTATGTCGCGATCAACATCGAGATCGACGACCGCGTCAACGAGGCCGTCCGGCTCGCGGGCGACAAGGGCATCTCGATCCTGGAGATCCCGCGCGAGGAGCTCGACCGCAAGACCAACCGGGCCATGCACCAGGGCCTTGGCCTGCAGGTCCCGCCGTTCGTGTACGCCGACCCGCGCGACCTGATGGCGGTGGCGAAGGACTCGGGCCAGACCCCGCTGTTCGTCGCGCTCGACGGCGTCACCGACCCCCGCAACCTCGGCGCGGTGATCCGTTCGGCCGCCGCGTTCGGCGCGCAGGGTGTCCTGCTGCCGGAGCGGCGCAGCGCGGGCATGACCGCGGTCGCGTGGCGGACGTCGGCAGGCACCGCCGCCAAGCTGCCGATCGCCGTCGCGACCAACCTGACCCGTCAGCTGAAGGCGTGGAAGGACGAGGGCCTGATGGTCGTCGGCCTCGACGCGGACGGCTCGGTCGACATCGACGAGCTGGACCTCGCGGCGGATCCGCTGGTCATCGTGCTCGGCTCGGAAGGCCGCGGCCTCTCCCGGCTCGTGCGCGAGACCTGCGACGCGACCGTGTCGATCCCGATGTCCGCCGGTGTCGAGTCGCTCAACGCGTCGGTCGCGGCCGGGGTGCTGCTGGCCGAGGTGGCGCGCCGCCGCCGCCTCACGGGACGTGTCTGACCCCGCACTTCGTCGACACGGTGCGGGGTGCAGTGTCTATTGGTGAACCCGCATCCGCCATCGACGTCGGCAGGGCGCGGCCTGGTCCTCCACCTCACTGGCGGTGACAAGGGCGCCCTGCCACCGCGATAGCGGGGCCTCCGGCCGTGGCGGGTTCATGCGTGGAGTCACTTTTCCGGGGTCATCTCAGCTCCGCCACCTGGCGCGCAGGCTAAGGTCACCAGCGGATAACGCGTAACCGCCCTGGGGGACCCCGCACCGATGTCGTTCATTTCGCCGCTGTTCCTGTGGTACTTCATGCCGGCGGTACTGCTCGCCGTGCTGCTGTGCCCGCGCAGCTGGCGCAACGGCATCGTCGCGGTCGGCAGCCTGATCTTCTACGCCACCGGCGCCGGGCCGTACACGCTGGTCCTGCTCGGCTGCATGGTGGTCAACTTCCTGGCCGGGCCCGCGCTGGAACCGAACGCGTGGGATCTGCAGAACAAGCGGCGCAAACGGCTGCTGCTCGGGGTCATCGGCCTCAACGTCGGCATGCTGCTGATCTGGAAGTACGCCGGGTTCGCGACACAGCAGATCGCGGCCGTGACGCACTGGTTCGGCGGCGGCTTCCCGGTGGCCGACCTGGTCATCCCGATCGGCATCTCGTTCTACACGTTCCACCACATCTCGTACGTGGTGGACATCTATCGCGGTGAACGCCGCGCGCTGCGCAACCCGGTGTCGTTCGCCGCGTACATCGCGATGTTCCCGCAGCTGGTGGCCGGGCCGATCGTGCGGTACCGCGAGATCGCCGACCAGCTGCCGCAGCAGCGGTCGCACCGCCTCGACGACGTCGCCGCCGGTTTCCCGCGGTTCGCGCTCGGGCTGTGCAAGAAGACGATCATCGCGGACTCGCTCAGCCCGATGGTGGACGCCTGCTTCAACACGCCACCGGACCAGATGACCTTCGCGATCGCCTGGCTCGGCGCGATCGGCTACACGCTTCAGCTGTTCTTCGACTTCTCCGGGTACTCCGACATGGCGATCGGGCTCGGGAGGATGCTCGGCTTCCGGCTCCCGGAGAACTTCGCCCGGCCGTACTCGTCGGTGACCATCACCGAGTTCTGGCGGCGCTGGCACATGTCGCTGTCGCGCTGGTTCCGCGACTACGTCTACATCCCGCTGGGCGGCAACCGCGCCGGCGCGGGGCATACGTACCGGAACCTGTGCATCGTGTTCGTGCTGACCGGGTTCTGGCACGGCGCGCAGTGGACGTTCCTGATCTGGGGCATCTACCACGGCGCGCTGCTGATCGTGGAACGCGCTTTCGGCTACGACGTCACCCCGAAGACCCAGGCCGCCCGCATCGGCCGCCGCGTGCTGACGCTCGTGCTCGTGGTCTTCGGCTGGGTGTTCTTCCGCGCCAAGGATCTGCCGCACGCGCTCGGCATGATCGGGCACATGGTGCTGCCGGACTTCACCGGCCTCACCGACGTCGTCGAAAGCGCGGTGACCAACCAGCGGCTACTCATCCTGCTGTGCGCGCTGGCGATCGTGTTCCTGCCCGCGCATCCGGTGACCGGCCCGCTGCTGGAGTCCTCACGCAGCCGCCCGGCCACGGCGCTGCGGATCGGCGTGATGACCGTCGGGCTGGTGTACGCGGCCATCCTGATCGCGACCGGCACGTTCAGCCCGTTCCTCTACTACCAGTTCTGAGGGAGCCCGCGAATGAGCGACCTGGCCAGTCAGCCCGGTGTGATCCCCTACGTCGACAACCACGACGGTCCGCGACGGCTGCTCACCATCGACATCCCGCCCAGCAGCGGCAACGCGGTGCGGTACTACGCGCCTTTCGCGAGCATCGACGGCAGGCAGTACGTGGTGTCGTGGGGTTCGGTCACGTTCGAGAACCCCGCCGACCGGAACGTGCACGTCAGCGTGCACCTGCTGACGAACTACGGCTCAGGGGTGACCTCGACGCCGTTCGCGTCGATCGTCCTGGCCCCGCATCCCGGTCCGGTCCGGCTGTTCGCGAACTTCAACAACAACGCCGAAGGCGCGCTGCTGCCGGTCGGCTAGATCGCGGTAGTGCCCTGGCGCCAGGAGGGCGCCAGGGCACTGGCTCAGCCGAGAGTGGTCAGCAGGTCGGCGAAGACCCTTGGCCTGCTGAAGTAGCCGACGTGCGACGAGGCCAGGTTGTGCACCTCGAACGGGTTGTGCGGAGTCAGCTCGTCGGCCTTGCGGATCATGTAGTCCTGGACCGCCGGGGTGATGCTGCGATCCGAGGCGAGGCGGACGTAGGTGTGCGGGACGCGCCCCCATCCGTCAGCCCGAACCAACGCCCCCGGTTCGAGCACCGTGTAGTTCTCGTCCGGATCCAGGGAGTCCAGCAGCAGCCGGAACTGGTGGTCGGTGGAGTCGGCCATGATGGCGGTCTTCAACTCGGCGAACAACTCCAGGTCGCCGTAGGCACTACGCCAATTCAGCCGGGCCACACCGGGTTCGGCCACGTCCGGCACGGTGATCCGCGCCGCCAGCGCGTCCAGCAGATTGTCGTCGACCACGTCCCACGGTTCGGTGAGCATGGCCGGGTCACTGAGACAGAGCGCGGAGAGGTAGACGACACGGTCGAGCAGTTCTGGCGCGGCATTGGCGACGGCGCTGACCGTCAGCCCTCCGAGACTGTTGCCCACCAGGACGAGCGGTCCCTCGCCGGCAAGCCGTCGCAGGGTGTCCACCACGTGCTTCACGTTGTCCTGCAACGAAACTCCGCGCAGCGGAGAAGGGGCGGCCGCCAGTGCCACGAGATCCTGGGGCTGCCGGTAGTAGGCGGCCGGGCTGTCCGCACGGTCACCGTGACCGGGCAGGTCCACGGCGTGCGAGCGGTACCCGAGCAAAGCCAGTTCGTTCTGCAAGGGGCCCCAGGCCCGTGCGTTACTGGAACCGCCGTGAACGAAGACGAAAACGGGGCGCGAATGTGCGCGCATGAAAGATCCTTGTCATCCCTTGACGAATGGTGGACGTGGACCTTGGCGTCGGCGAGGGCCTGCACCAGGGTCAGCGCGCCGACCGGATGCGAATGGCGTGCCGGTTGTGGATGACGGAACACATGATCATCACCTTAACCAGGGCCGCGGCCGAACGCTCCCGATTTACCGGGCACCCGGACGGCGATCGACAGGCTGCGGGCCGCGTCGAGCACCAGCTGAGCGAATTCCTTGCCGCGCGCCATCGGCAGGTAATGCCCCGCCTTGGGGACGTTGATCAGCCTGCCGTCGGCGCAGGCGTCGAGAAAGCGGTGTTCGTGGCGGCGGAAGTGGTCGCGTGAGCCGTTGATCAGCCAGGTCGGGCCAGGGTAGGTGCCGAGTTCCGCGAGTACGTCGAAGGCGTCGATTGCTTTGGCGACGTCCGGGATCACCTCGGTCGCGATGCCGCCGCCGATCACGGCCTCGGCGAGCTTCGGCGGCAGCGCGGTCCGGAACTGCCGACGGCTGAGCCCTTCTCCGCGGTCCGGGAGTCGAATGAGAAGACGGTGCGCGAGGCGGAAGGGCGTCTCCAGCGTCCTGCCGGGCAGGAAGGTCGAGCCGGCGACGACGAGCCCGGCCACCTTTTCCGGATGCCGCGCGGCCGCGGCGATCGCGACGTAGCCGCCAAGCGAGTGCCCGACGACCAGGGCGGGCTCGTCGACGGCCCCGGCAACGGCGTCCACCGCGCCATCCAGGGTGAAGCGTTCGCCCCGGCGGCTGCCGTGGCCGGGGAGATCGACCGCTTTCGCGGGATGGCCCAGTACTTCGAGTTGCTCGGACCAGGCGGCACGGCTGAGCCGGATGCCGTGAACGAAGACGACGGGGACCACGGAGACCTCCTGAATGCAACGCACCGTTGCGTTGCAAAGTACCCGCGACTTCGACGCAACGCAACGGTGCGTTGTATTCTCCGGTCGTGAGCACGCAGAACGGTCCACGCAAGGCGGAGGCGATCTTCGCGGCCACCCTCGAACTACTGGCCGAGCACGGCTACGACAGGCTCGCCATCGAGGCCGTCGCAGCCCGGTCCGGTGTCAACAAGACGACGCTGTACCGGTGGTGGCCGTCGAAGGACGCGCTCCTGGCGGCGGCGCTGCGCGATTCGGGGCTGTTCGCCCTCGACGTACCGGACACCGGCAGCCTGCGCGGCGACCTCCTCGCCGTCGCGGCACACATCCTCCGGCTGCTGACCTCGGAGCGCACCTCACCCGCTGTCATCGCGACGCTCGCCGCGGGGCCTCACCGCCCGGAACTGGGCGAGGTCGCGCGGAGTTTCTTCGCCGACCGCATGGCACGCGAGCAGCCGATCTTCGAACGCGCGGCCGCGAGGGGCGAACTTCGCGACGGCGTCGACCCGGTCGTGCTGATGGATCTGCTCGCGGGGGCGATCTGGTTCCGGATACTGCTGCGCGGAGGCGAGGCCGATCCGAAATTCCTCGAAGAAGCCGTCGACACCGTACTGGGCGGTGCCGCGTGAAAGTCCCGTTGAAGATCGAATCCGAACGGCTCGAAGATTATCTCGCCGCCGACGCGGTCATCGATCACGATCATCCGCTGATCCGCGAAACGGCTGACGGACTGTCACCGACCGGCGGCACCGAAGTCGACGTGATTCGTTCGATGTTTCACTTCGTGCGCGACGAGATCGCCCATACGGTGGACGCCGCCGATTCACGGGTCACCCTTATGGCCTCCGAGGTTCTGCGCGAGCGGGTCGGTCTCTGCTACGCGAAGGCTCATCTGCTGGCCGCTTTGCTGCGCAGCCAAGGCATCCCGGCCGGGTTCTGCTATCAGCGGATCGGCGTTCTGCACGGGCTCAACGGCGTGTATCTCGCCGGTCCGGACCGGTGGATCCGACTCGACCCGAGGGGCAACAAAAACGGTGCGGACGCTCATTTTTGCCTGGAAGGTGAGCGGCTCGCGTGGACTCTGGACCCCGCCAAGGGCGAGATCGACTTCCCCACGGTGTACACCACTCCTTCATCGGCCGTTGTCGAAACGCTGTCGTCGGCGAAGCCCGGTCCCGCGTGGTACGAAGGAATCCTTCCGCACTCTCCGTAAGCGGTTTTCCCGCGTTCCGGGGAAACCTCGGCAGCGAATAAGGTATAGCCGTGCGTCACGTTCGCTGTTGGTACCTTTCCCCCGAATTTCTTATTTCGACATTGTCACGATGCGCGTAGAGTAACTCCCCGCACTCGAACAGATACGCAATGCGTTCGTCCGTTCGGGTGCGGATCAAGGAGGTGACCCCCGTGCCCGCGGAAGCCGACCGGCTCCGCCGTAGCCCATTGCAAGAGATCTTCTGGACCAGGACAAGCCTGCTGCTGACCGTACTGGTCGTCGTCGCGGGCCTCAGCCTGTGGATCTCCAGCATGATGGATCCCGGTGCCGGCAAGACATTGCTCACGTCCCTGGGCACCGGCACCCTGATCTCCGCCGTGGTCGGCTTCGGCCAGACCCTGCTCACAGCCACCGCGTCGCAGCGCGCGATGGTGACCCCGGTGATCGAGGAAAGCCGCCGCGCACTGGAAGCGCTGAGCGCCGAATACCGTTCGCTCAACAAGGAATTCTTCCCCACCCACGTCTTCGACGCGACCACCGATCCGGATCCGATGTTCAACCGGATCATGACCGAAGACCTCGACGTGACCCGGCACTACTTCTTCCGCGGGTTCTCCGGCAGGCATGCCGCGGCCCGATTGCTGTTGTCCCGCACGGAAAGGGAGCTTCGCGTGGTCATCGCCGATCCACGCGACGAGGGCGCCATCAGTGGCAGGGCGCGCTATCTCCTTCGCAGCGAAGAAGCGGGAATGGACTACGAGACGATCCAAGCCCGGCTCGACGACGAGATCAGCATCGGCCTGGTCGGACTGTTCCTGGCACGCGGCCGGTGCTCGCTGGTGGACATCACCGTCGTCGCCGATCCGCCGCTGGACCGGCTCGAGGTGTTCGACGAGAGCGTTTGGGTGACCTTGTACAGCGACATCCGCGGTGCGACCACGCTGTATCCGCGAACGCTGCGGTTCAGCGAAGGCTCCTTTCTCTACAACAAGGAACGCTCCGAGTTCCTGCGGGTTTCCCAGTCCCGTTCCGGACGGCACTTCCGTATCTCCACCACCACGACGAGGGCCGATTTCCTCGCCCTGTACGAAAAGATCACCGGCTCTCTCCTGACCGAAGAGAACTTCCTTGAACTGGAAGGAAAATTCCATGCCTTCCGGAAGGAGTTCACCAAACTCGCCGAGTTGAACCCCTGACCTCTCGGCGTCGCAGAGCACTAGATTTGAGGAGCTGATGTTGCTCACTCGCTTGTCCCCCCTCACCCGTCTCTCCGCGCTGCTCCGGAGCACGGACCTACCGCTGGCGCAGCACTGGCAGACAGTCGACGAGATCTTCCGGGATTGGACGTCAAGACCACCCGGTCTGCGCGACGACCTGCGCCGGCACCTGGAGTCACTGAGCCCGGACGAGGCGAGCGCGGTACTCGAACGATCACGGGAGACCACCACCCATTTCGCCTGGTGCTTGCTTGATTCCCCCACGGACCCTTTTTCGTTCTGGCTGCACGAGTACAAGGCACCGGCGGACTGGCGTGAGGGCTACGCCGATTCCGTGCACAACCACAGGTATCACTTCTGCACCACGATCCTCCGTGGCAACTACGTCCACGAGCGATACTCGACCCTGCGCGACCAGCCCTCCGGATTGATCACATCGGTTCGGTTACGACGTAGCACGCTGTGCCAGACGGGGGCAGTAGGCGTCATGTACGCGGACGAGTTCCATCGGATTCCCGAGGCCACCGAAGGGACTATGACGTTTTTGGTGAAATCACGCCCCGTAAGCGAGTTCAGTCTTTCCTATGATCCGAAGACCGGAATAGGGCACCGTCACGTTCCGGTGGAGGTCCGATTGGGGGACCTGGCCGGCCGCATCTAACTACACACCGCCGTCGACGGCGCATATCATTACTCCACCCGTCTGTAAACGGGATCGGAGAGGTGTATGCGCGCGCGAAAGAGCACGATTCCTTCCCAGACCATCGACGCCGTCGAACATCGCGTCCGGCAACTGTGCTGGCGCTATGCGGACAAACTGCAGTTCCACGGCTGGCACCACGTGAGTTTCGTCCGGGCGAAGGCCGCGGGGTTCGCCGAGCACAACGGTGCGGATCGCACCGTTGTCGAGGTGGCGGCACTGGTGCACGACGTGAACTACATCGTGCTCCGGAACTCCCCCGCGGCCGCCGGGCGAGACCTCCGGATGGGCATCCTGCGGGAATGCGATGTCGAGGGCACCGTGGCCCAGTGGATCGACGAGATCATCGACGAAGCCGAGATGGCCACCAGAGGACGGCACATCTCGCTTGAGGCCCAAGCGTTGAGCGACGCCGACACGCTGTTCAAGGCGCTGCCGGTGACGCCCGTCGTACTCGCCCACCGTTATCTGCGAGAGAACGGGTTGAGCCTCCGCGAACTGGCGCACAAGATCGTCGGTGAACAACGCGACGTCCACGACAGTGGTTATTACTTCTACAATCCCAAAGCCGCCGAAAACTACTCCCGGTGGGCGTTGGCGAATCTCCAGTTGTGGCAGTGCATCAAGGAAGCCGTCGACGATCCGACGGTCGTCGAACTCCTCGACGCGGTGCACGCCGTGGACGTCACCGACTTCGAAGCCGAGCCCGCGGCGTCCTAGGCGTCGGTGTCTCAGCGCTGGCCGTAGCCGCGGAGCTTCTCCACGACGTGCTCGATCTCGGCGGGCGGGAGCAGATTCGGTGTTCCCGCCGCCCGCGCCGTCAGCCAGACCTGGCAGACCCATTCGAGCTGCTGCGCCCGGCTGTACGCGGAGGCGAGACTGTCGCCGAACGTGGTGGTGCCGTGGTTGGCCAGCAGGCAGCCTCGGCGGCCCTCCAGCGCCTCCAGCATGGCTTTGGCGAGCTCTTCGGTGCCGTACGTCGCGTAGGGCGCGACGCGGGCTGTCGGGCCGATCGCGGCGAGCATGTAGTGGATCGGCGGCACCTCGCTGACGAGGGTGGAGACGGCCGTGGCGTGCACGGAATGTGTGTGCACCACGGCCGAGATCGCCTTGCCGTCCGGATCCGCGGCCTGCCGGTACACCGTGAGGTGCATCGGGAGCTCGCTGGTGGGTTTGAGGGAACCTTCGACGACCTCGCCGTCGAGGCCGACCACCGGCACGTCCTCCGGACGCAGCGTGGCGTAGTCGACCCCGGTCGGGGTCACCGCGACCAGCTCGCCCTGCCTCGCGGAGACGTTCCCGGACGTGCCGACCACGAGTCCGTCGGCGGTCATCCGGCGAGCGAATTCGCAGACCGCCAAGCGTTCTTTGGCCAGGATCACCGTCACAACCTCCACAGTCCACGAGCCGCGGCCAGTGAGGCCTGGTAGTCGGCGTAGCCCTGCTCGTAGAAACCTACGTTCTCGGGGCGGACCTCGACGACGCGGGCACTCTCCGCCCACAGTTCCCTGTCGACCGGTTCGCCGAGAGCGTCCGCGGCGACGATCACCGCGCCTCGGGCACCGACCCCTGGATCGCCGGGGATCACGATGGGCCGCCCGAGAACGTCCGCGAAGATGCGAGTCCACTCAAGTGAGCGGACCCCGCCACCGCAGGCGTACAAGGTGCCAGTGAGCCCGGCCGCGTCGAAGCAGTGCTTTGCCGCGTACGCGATCGACTCGCACAGTGCGCGGACGATGTCGCCACGTTCGCTCTCCAGGCTCAGCCCGGAGAACTGCGCCCTCGCCGCAGCGTCGACGAACGGTGCCCGCTCACCGGACGCGGAGAGGAACGGCAGCGCGCGAACACCACCCGCACCGGGTGCGCTCGCGTCGAGCAGGGAGCCGATCTCCTCGACCGCGATTCCGAACAGGCGGCACACCCAGTCGATGCCCGCGGTGCCGACCATCGCGGGCATCGCCCGGAGGAACTCTCCTTCTTCCGGGGTGCAAAGGAACATCCCCGCGGGCTCGCCCTCCGGATCGAACACCGCCGAGTCCGTCAGAACCTGGCAGGCGAGCGTGGTCCCGGCGGTGAGGATGCCGTCGCCCGCCCGGCGCACACCGGCACCGATGGCGCTCGCGGGCAGATCGAACGGCCCCGCGGTGACCGGCAGCCCGACGGGAAGACCGAGCAGCCCTGCCCCGCGCTCGTCCAAACGGAACACGGTCTTCGGGGCCGCGGGCTCGACGAGCAGGCTCCGGCGGTGGGAGAGGCCGACGGCCGCGATGGCGTCTTCGTCGTAGCGCCGGGTGGCGGGGTCGAGGAAGGGCAGCGAAGCATCCGACGCGTCGACGGTGATCTCGCCGGTCAGCCGCTGGAGCACCGCGTCGACGCAGTAACCCGCCACCGCCGCCCTGTCGAGCGACTCCGGTTCGTGAGTGTCCAAAAAGGACATGATCGCGGCGGCGCTGCCGGGGAACATGCCCGACGCGGTCCGGCGGAACACTTCCCTGGTCACGCCGGCGGCCTGCCATTCGGCCAGCAGCGAGTTCGCCCGCCCGTCGAGCCAGGAGATCGCGGGCCGCACGGCCTGTCCGGACTCGTCACGCAGCCACAGTCCGTCGCCCTGCCCGGTGAGCGCCAGCGCGGTGACCGGACCGTCGAGTTTGGCGGCGACCTCACGCACCACCGTCGCCACGGTGCCGATAACCTGGTCGAGGTCCTGTTCGACCAGTCCGCCCGGCAGGTGGTGCACCTCGGACGTGGCGCACGCACTCGCCACGGACATCCCGGCCTTGTCGAAGACGACCGCCTTGGTCAGCGACGTGCCGATGTCGACGCCGATGATCATGGCCGCGCAACCTCGGGATTCGCCAGATTCGCGAGCGCCTCCCCGCGGACGTACCGGCCGACCTCGGCGGCGACGATGCTCGCCGCCCGCTCCGCCGTCTGCCTGCTGGCCCCGGCGAGATGCGGGGTCGCGATCACGTTCGGCGCGTCCCGCAGTGCCCAGTCGGCGGGCGGCGGCTCGACGTCGTACACGTCCAGCGCGAGCGCGCCGAGCCGTCCCGAACGCAAGGCCTCCGGCAGCGGGGAGTAGTCCAGCAGACCGCCGCGCGCGGTGTTGACCAGCACGGCACCCGCCGGCAGCAGCGCGAGTTTGGCCGCGTCGATCAGATGGCGGGTCTCTTCGGTGAGCCGCGCGTGCAGGCTCACCACGAAACTGCGGCGCAGCAGGTCGTCCAGTTCGACGAGCTCCGCACCGTCGGCGCTGATCCGGGCGGGGTCGGCGAACGGATCCGAGACCAGCACCTTCGCACCGAACGCGACTAGCACCTTGGCCACTCGGGCGCCGATCGCGCCGTAGCCGACCAGTCCGACGGTGGTCCCG
Organism: Amycolatopsis alba DSM 44262; assembly: GCF_000384215.1. Lineage (NCBI taxonomy): Bacteria > Bacillati > Actinomycetota > Actinomycetes > Pseudonocardiales > Pseudonocardiaceae > Amycolatopsis > Amycolatopsis alba. Next base: position 3,062,532 of record NZ_KB913032.1, read on the forward strand.
TCGAGTTCGAGGCCGGTCTGGTCGTAGGCGTAGTAGTCGCCACGCCAGGTCCCGCCCAGCAATTCGGCCGAGGACGTCGAGATCCGGCGCATCGCGGCCAGGATCATCCCGACCGCGAATTCGGCGGCGGCGCCGGCGTTGCGACCAGGCGCGTACGTCACCGCGACTCCGGCCTCGGTGGCGGCGGCGAGGTCGACGTTGACCGGGCCGCCCCGGCACACCGACACGAGCTTGAGGCCCGGCACGGCCGTGAACACCTGCTTGGTGAAGGGCGCCATCTGGGTCACGGCGACCTCGGCGCCCGCCAGAGCCTCGATCACCTGCTCCTCGGTGCCGCTGGCCTCGTGGACGTTCGCGACCGGGCCGAACGGCTCCACCGGCCACGGCAGGGTCAGTTCCGAGAACTCGTGCCCGGCGCCGATCTCGGCACGGACGGCTTCGGCCAGCAGGCCGGTTCCGACGAAATGGTCTCCCGCAGCGAGTATCCGCAACTCTGCGTCCTCTCTCCGTGCCCGTATCGGGCTTCTCTAGTGAGCTTGCTCGTACTCGGTGATGTGCGCGACCTTGCTCGCGCTGGCCGAAGCCGGATCGAAGCGGTAGCCGACCCATTCGGCGACGATCTTCTTCGCCAGCTCCGGGCCGATCGCCCGCGCACCGAAAGTGATCACCTGGCAGTCGTTCGACTTGACCGAACGCTCGGCGGAGTACGAGTCGTGCGCGACGGTGGCCCGGACACCGGGGACCTTGTTCGCCGAGATGGCCATGCCGATCCCGGTCCCGCAGACCAGTACGCCGCGATCCGCCTCGCCTCGCGCGATCGTCTCCGCCGCCGCGAGCCCCAGCAACGGGTATGCCTTGTCGTCCGATCCGTCGGCCACACCGAGGTCGGTGACCTCGTCCACCCTGTCGTCGGCGAGGAGCAGGTCACGCAACTGGTCTTTGAGTGCCACCCCGGCGTTGTCCGCCGCCACCACGATCCGCATTCAGTCTTCCTTTCCCAGCGCCTGGCCGACCGCGGTGACGAGCAGCGCGAACGAGGTGGCCCCTGGATCGGGGTGCCCTTTGCTCCGCTGCGCCAACCGCGCCGCCCGCCCTTTGGCGGGCAGCAGGTCCGCCGTGGCCTCGGCCGCACTCACCGCGACCTGGGCCGCCTTCTGCCAGGCCTGCGGGACGTCGGCGCCCGCCTCGGCCTGTTCGCGCAACGCCAGCCGGAACGGCTCGATGGCGTCGAGCATGGTCTTCTCACCCGGTTCGGCCTTGCCCAGTTCGACGAAGGCCGTCACGGCGCCGTCCACGGCGTTCGCGAGGACTTCCGCGGTGATCTCGGCTCCGGACCGGCCCTGTATTCCGGCACCGGTTTCGGCCAGCAGGACCCCGTACAGCGCCCCGGACGCGCCGCCCGCCGCATCGGCGAACCCCGTCCCCGCCGCCAGCAGCGCGGTCGACGGCGAATCTCCATCACGCCTCGCGGCGGCCACCGCGGCCCGCATTCCCCTGGTCATGCCCAGCCCGTGGTCACCGTCGGCGGCGACCGCGTCCAACCTGCCGAGTTCGGCTTCGCCGTCTTCGATGACGTGCAGCGCCGCCGTCAACGCGCGGTCCACGATGCCTTGCCCCGGCTCGGCCTCCGCCAGCAGAGAGTCCACTGTGGACTCCAGCGGGACCTGGGCCAGCGCGGCACCGGCGCTCCGGTAGCCAGGGGTGTCACAGGGTGCGGCATAGAGCTCGGCGAGTTCGTCGTCGAGCACCAGGATCGACAGCGAGACACCGGCCATGTCGAGCGAGGTGACGAATTCGCCGACCTCGGTGTGCAGCGGGCTGAGCCCCGCCTCGGCTAGCCGCTCGTGCACACGGGTGTACGTCGCGAACATCTCTTCGTATTTGGTGCGGCCCAGCCCGTTCAGCAGGACCACCACTCGCCCGTCACCGACCGGCAGTTCCGGGAGGAGGCCGTCGACCAGTTCGTCGGCCAGTTCACGGGCGCTCAGCCTGCCGACGGTGCGCACGCCGGGCTCGCCGTGGATACCGAGCCCCAGTTCCATCTCGCTCTCGCCGACGGTGAACAGCGGAGCGGACGCGCCGGGCAGTGTGCAGCCGCCGAACGCCACCCCGAAGGTGCGGGTGTGCGAGTTCGCCTTCTCCGCCACCGCGTGCACGGCGGCCAGGTCGTCACCGCGTTCGGCGGCGGCGCCCGCGATCTTGAAGACCAGGAAGTCCCCAGCGACACCGCGACGCCGTTCCGGCGCGTCGGCGGGACCGCTGGCGATGTCGTCGGTGACCAGGATCGTGCGGCTTTCGACGCCCTCGGCCGCCAGCCTGCGCGCGGCGAGCCCGAAATGCAGCACGTCGCCCTGGTAGTTGCCGTAGCCGAAGAGCACTCCGGCACCGCTCTCCGCGGCCCGCGCCGTGCGGTAGACCTGCTCGGCGCTCGGGCTGGTGAACACGTCGCCCACCACGGCACCGTCGGCGAGACCGGGGCCGACCAGCCCGGCGAAGGCGGGATAGTGGCCGCAGCCGCCACCGATCACCACCGCGACCTTGCGCTCGGTTTCTTCGCGACGCAGCACGCCATAGGCGCCGGGAACCTTGCGCACCGAACGCCCGTAGGCGGTGACGAACCCGTCCAGCCAGTCGCGTTTGAACGTCTCCGCGGCACCCAGGACCGTCATCGCCCGCTCGCCTCCGCGAATTCACCGGACAGGTACGCGAGCAGTTTGCGGCGCACGTCGTCGTTGTTCTCCGCGACCGCGGCGGCCAGTTCGAGCGCGTCCGGCTTCGGCGGGTACACCGGATTCGGCAGCGCGATCACGGTGAGCCCGGCCGCGGCGGCGGCGCGGATGCCGTTGCTGGAGTCTTCGACGCCCAGGCATTCCTCGCCGGAGCGGCCGAGCCTGGCGGCGGCTTCGAGGTAGACGTCCGGGCTCGGCTTGCCCCTGGCGACCTCGGCACTGGAGACGGTCGCGGTGAACTCACCGGTGAGCCTGTGCTTTTCGAGTACGGCGTCGATCACCCGGCGGGCGGCCGACGAAGCCAGCGCGACCGGCACCTTCGCGCTCACCTCACGGACCATCTCGCCGGCACCCGGCAGCAGGGGCGCCTCTCCCGCTTCGATCGCGGCGATCATGCCGTCCACCACGGCACGTTCGACCTCGACCGCGCTTTCCGGCGTACCGGACCGCTTGGCGAGGTAGGCGGCCCATTCGGGTGCGCTCATCCCCTGTACGGACGCGGTGTCCTCAGCGGTCCATTCGGTCCGGTGCCGGGCGGCGTACGCCACCCAGTTTTCTTCCCAGAGGTGTTCACTGTCGACGAGGACACCGTCCAGGTCGAACACCACCGCGGCGAGTGCCATCCGGCGTCTCCTTTCACATCGATGCTGTTAAGTTAACATCGATGATGTGATCTGGGCAAGCTTCGAGGAGGGTTCACGTGGTCGCACGGTTGTTGTTGGCACGGCACGGCCAGACCGAATGGCATGCCGAGAACAGGTATGCGGGCAGCAGCGACGTGGCGCTGACCGAGGAAGGGCTCAGGCAGGCGGGTGCTCTCGCCGAGTTCGCCGCGGCGGCCGGGCCGACGGCCGTGTTCTGCTCACCGCAGAGCAGGGCACGTCGCACGGCGGAGCCGTCCGCCGAGGCACTGGGCCTGCCCTTGCGAGTGGTCGACGAGCTGCGTGAAGTCCACTTCGGACTGCTGGAAGGGCGCACCAGGGACGAGCTGGCGGCGACGGATCCCGATGCGGTCGCGAGATTTCTGGCCGACCCCGCGACCGGCGCCTTCCCCGGCTCGGAGCCACCAGGGGACGCGGCAGCCCGCGGAGCGAAGGCCCTGCGCGGGATCGCCGCCGAAGTCCCTGGCGAGACGGTGCTGGTCGTCGCGCACAACACCCTGATCAGGCTGACCTTGTGCGCACTGCTCGGCATCCCGCTCGAGACCTACCGCACGGTGTTCCCGCGGCTGGACAACGCGGCCGTCACCGAGATCGCGATCGACGGCACACGCACCGGCCTGCTGCGCCTCAATCAGCAGGCAGGCACGCGATACTGGGCACCATGAGCGATGAGAAGACGGCGGGCGCGAGCGCACACTCTCGTAACACGCGCCAGCGGCAGATCACCGAACACGTCTTCGAATCCGGCTCCGCCACCATCTCCGACCTGGTGGAACTCACCGGTGTCAGCACCATGACGGTGCACCGGGACGTCGACGAACTGGCCAGGCGCGGCCTGCTGCGGAAGTACCGCGGCGGCGTGTCGGCCATGCCGTCGACGGTCTTCGAAAGCAACGCCGACTACCGGATGAACGTGCATTCGGAAGAGAAGGCGGTGATCGCCGCGCACGCGCTCGCTCGCGTCGAACCGGGGATGTCGATCCTGCTCGACGACTCCACGAGCGCGCTCGCACTGGCGAAGATGCTGCACCGCGTCACGCCCCTGACCGTCGCGACGAACTACCTCGGCGCCATCGAGCTGCTCAAAGGCGTTCCCGGCCTGCGGCTCATCTGCATCGGCGGCGATTACTCGGCGACCCACGACTCGTTCCTCGGCATGCAGAGCCTCGAGGCGATCGAACGGATCAACGTCGACGCGACCTTCGTTTCGACCTCGGCGATGAACACGCGGATGACCTTCCACCAGGAGCCGGAGATCGTGATGCTGAAGCGCGCGATGCTGGCCAGCGCCCGGACGAAGGTGCTGCTGATGGACCACAGCAAGACCGAACGCGCGGCACTGCACCGGCTGGCCCCGCTGAGCGACTTCGACGTGCTGATCGTCGACGACGGCGTGGCGGACCACCTGGCCGAGGAGATGCGGAGCCAGGTGGAAGTGGACGTCGCCGAGATCTGACAGGCGGCTACGGACGAGGTCTCGAGCGCCACGCTCGAGACGGTGAGCGTCCCCGGCGGGGCGCACGAGACACCCGTTGCCCCTGCGCCGGCTCGGCACCGGCACCCTTGCCCCGCCCGTCGAGTTCCCTCGGCTCAGCCGAGGGAAGCGAGCCTTCACCCGGCGGCCGCCGCGGCTGCCAGCACACCTGGGCGATCACAAAGGTGGCGAAGGCCTCCTTCACTACCTTCAGGGTAGGCAAGGAGGCCTTCACGGACCAAGCCTGCCTGCCTGGGCGCGCGAGGCTAACACGGAAATCCACCGATGTAACATCTTGAAAGTTAAGTTAACACGATCCATGATACGCTGAACACGACGTCATGGAGGCGTGCATGAACCAGGTAACACCGCCGTTATCGCGATCCGGGAGCAGCGCCGGGAGCGGGTTCGCCCGCGTCTTGAACCGCTGGGGCCTGCCCGCCCCGCTGTTCCTCGGCTATGCCGGACTGCTGCTGTTCATGATCGGCGACGGGGTCGAGTCGGGCTTCATCGCGCCGTTCATGGCGGACAACGGCGCGGGCACCGAGATCAAGGCCTCGTACGTGATCACGGTGTACGGCGTCGCCGTGATGCTGGCGTCGTGGTTGTCAGGGGCGCTGTCGGATCTCTGGGGACCGCGTCGCGTGATGATGATCGGCCTGGCCATCTGGCTGGTGTTCGACGTGCTGTTCCTCGCCGTCGCGGTATCCGGTGAGAACTACGCGCTGATGCTGGTGTTCTACGGTCTGCGCGGCTTCGGCTATCCGATGTTCGCATTCGGTTTCCTGGTCTGGATCACCGCGGTGGCGCCGGTCGCCAGGCTCGGCGCGGCCGTGGGCTGGTTCTACTTCGCCTTCACGGGCGGGCTGCCGACGCTGGGCGCGCTGGTCGCGAGCTTCACGAATCCGGTACTCGGCCATTACGGCACGCTCTGGGTGTCGGTGGGGCTGCTCGCGCTCGGCGGGTTGCTGGCGATCTTCGGGGTCCGGCAGCGGACCGGGTACACCCGGCTCGCGCCGCCGGACGTGAAACCGGTGCAGAGCCTGGTCTCCAGCGTGTCGATCGCGTGGAAGAAACCCCGCGTCGGAGTCGGGATGCTCGTCCGGGTCATCAACACCGCGCCCGAATTCGGCATGCTGGTGTTCTTCCCGACGATCTTCATCGAGGGCATCGGGTTCGGGGAAAGCCGCTGGCTGCTCCTGGTCTCGGTCATCTACGGCACGAACATCTTCTTCAACCTGATCTTCGGCGTGCTGAGCGACCGGATCGGCTGGCGCACCACGATCTTCTGGTTCGGTGCGATCGGCTGCGCGATCTCGATCCTGTTGCTCTACTTCGTCCCGATCGCGATGGGCGCCGAGTACTACTGGCTCGCGTTGCTCGTCGGCGCGCTGTACGGCGCCACGCTCGCCGGATTCGTGCCGATCTCGGCGCTGCTTCCCTCGCTCGCCCCGGAGAACAAGGGCGGCGCGATGGCGCTGCTGAACCTGGGCGCGGGGGCGGCGGCGTTCGTCGGACCGGCGATCGTCAGCGTGTTCCTGGGCCCGCTGGGCGCGGCCGGAGTGGTGATCGTCTTCGCCGCGCTGTACCTGGTCGCGGCGGTCTTGGTGCGCTACCTGAAGTTGCCCGAAGAGACGGCGAAGGCGATCGAAGAGGACAAGAGCCTGCAGCAAGTCGGAGAGAAGGTCGTCACCACGTGAACCAGCCCGTCACGATCGGCATCGACGTCGCCACCGCGGGGGTCCGTGCCCTCGCGGTGCGCGGCGGCACCGTCCTCGCTTCGGCCGCCGGGCCGCTGCCCGCGCCGGTCCGCGACGAGCGCGGGCACAGCGAGCAGGACGCCCGCTCCTGGTGGCCCGCGGTAAAGACGGTGCTGGCGAAGGTCACCGGCGAGCTGCCGGGCAGGGGCGGCGAGGTCGCCGCGGTGGCCGTCGCCGCGACGTCGGGGACGATCGTCGGGGTCGATGCCTCCGGTGAGCCGGTCACGCCCGCGCTGATGTACGACGACAGGCGTGGCGCGGAGCTCAACCGCAAAGCCACCGAACTCGGCGCGGACCGCTGGCGGCGACTCGGTTTCGGCGTGTCCGCCACGGCCGCGCTCGGCCGGATCGCCTGGCTGTCCGAGTTCGTCCCCGGCGTCGCCGGGGTCCGGCACACCCCCGAGCTGATCGCCGCGAAGCTCACCGGCGGGCCGGTCGCGAGCGACTGGTCGCACGCCTTGAAGAGCGGCTACGACCCGCTCTCCCTCGAATGGTCACACGAGGTCTTCGAGGCTTTGGGGGTACCCGAGGGCCTGCTCCCCCCGGTGGTCGCGCCCGCCACCGTGCTGGGCACGGTGGCCCGTCCGGTCGCCGGGCTCCCGGCGGGCTGCCCGGTCGTGGCCGGGATGACCGACGGCTGCGCGGGCCAGCTCGCGGCAGGAGCGGTCACCCCAGGGAGCTTCGTCGGAATCCTCGGCACGACGTACGTGCTCAAGGGGGTCACCGAAGAGCTGGTGCCGGATCCGACCGGGGTGATGTACAGCCACCGTCATCCGGACGGCTGGTGGCTGCCCGGTGGCGCGTCGAACACCGGCGGCGAGGCCGTCGCCGGGCAGGAAAACCTTCCCGGACTCGACGCGGCGGCGGCCGCGCTGGGCCCGGCGAAGGTGATCGCGTATCCGTTGCGGCGCAAGGGCGAGCGCTTCCCGTTCGCCGGCGCGGACGCAGAGGGTTTCGTGTCCGGCGAAGCCGACGACGTGGAGCTGCACCGGGCCAGGCTGGAGGGGGTCGCCTTCCTCGAGCGGCTGGCGCTGGACCATCTGCGCCGGCTCGGTGTCACGATCACCGAACCGTTGCTGGCGGCGGGCGGCGGCAGCAAGAGTCCTCTGTGGACCCAGATCAGGGCGACCGTCACCGGCCTCGGTCTGCGGGTGTCACCCCAGGCCGAAACGGGATACGGCGCCGCGCTGCTCGCCGCGGCGGGGATCCTGCCGGGCGGGCTCACCGAAGCCTCGGAAGGGCTCGGAAAAGGAACGCTGGTCGAACCCGACGAGCGCGAAAGCGCCGCGCTCACCGAGTCCTACCTGCGGTTCTGCGCCGAACTGCACACCAGGGGCTGGATCGACGACGAGCTGTTCGCCGTCACCCGGCATTGAGAGAAATCAGGAAGGACGTGGGCCATTGGCCTTGGTAGGAGCCGGCTTCGGCGCAGTCTCCGGTTTCGACGCTTCCGGTTTGGCGGCTGCGGCCGGCGAGTCAGCGTCCGGAGCGGGAGCCAGCAGCCTGATGGCCTCTTGGACGGCGACGTCCGTGGCGGACAGCCGATCGGCGACCTTCGACCGGAGTTCCAGCGCGAGCTTCCGGGCCTGCTGAGCCTCGGCCTGCTGGGTCTTCGCGTCGGTGAGGGCCTCCGCGACCTGCTCCTGCTTGGCGGCGATGTCCTCCGCCGAAGACTTCTCCGACTTGGCGACCTTCTCCGCGGAGATCCGCTCGGCTTCGGAACGCTTGTCCGCCGACACCCGGTCCGCTTCCGCGATCTTGTCCGCGGACGCCTTCTCCGCTTCCGTGCGACGGGCAGCCGAAGCCTCCTCGGCCTTCTTGTCCGCGGTGGCGCGGGTCCGGACGCTTTCCAGGTCCAGCTCCTTGCGCTTCTGCGCCGCCTCGGAGTTCAGCCGCTCGATCTCGGCCTTGGCGTCCGCGAGCAGTTTCTCCCGCTCGGCCTGCGCGTCCTTGGCCGCCTTTTCGCTCGCGCGCTGCGTCTCATGGGCGTATTTGTCCGCTTCGGTCCGGGTCGACTTGGCGTCGGCTTCGGCGGCGGCCTTGAGGTCGGCGATTTCCTCCTCGGCGAGCTGCATCATCATGCGGACGCGTTCGGCCATCGCGCCGGCGCCGGACGGGCTCGCACTCATCCGCACGAGGGCCGCCTTGGTCTCGTCCAGTTCCTTCTGGGCGTGGCCCAGCGCCTTGGTGAGTTCACCGGCTGTCGCAACGGCCTCGTCGCGGTTGCGTGAGGCCTGTTTGAGTTCGGTCGACAGCTCGGCGAGACGCTCGTCGACCTGACGCTTGTCATAACCGCGGACAGCGCCCGCGAACTGGGACGATTTCGCTGAGGGCGCCTGAGGCGCCGCCTTCTCAGGAGCGACCATGGCGGACACCTTAATGAGCTTGGGCCCGTCAGGCAGTACCGCCAAACGGCTGCACTAGCCGTGCGGCCCGGCGATCGCATGGCATCCTCCATTGTTGACAGGTCGTAAGCAGGGAGGGCCCGGTTGGACATCTCGGCGATCCTCGAAGACATCCGCGAGCATTGGCACGTCTACGCCACGATGCCCTTCATCGCCGCGCTCATCGGCTACATCACGAAACGCGTCGCCATCGAGATGATGTTCCGGCCGCTGGAGTTCGTCGGGATCAAACCCTTCTTCGGCTGGCAGGGGGTCATCCCGGCCAATTCGCGCCGGATGGCGACGACCGCCGTCGACCTGCTGACCAAGAACCTCGTCGATCCGCAGGAGATCTTCTCCCGGCTCGATCCCGACGAGGTGGTCAAGGAACTGGAGGAGCCGCTCCTCAAGGCCGTCGAGGACGTCACCCGCGAGGTGATGGAGCAGTACCAGCCCAGACTGTGGGAACTGCTGCCGACGCGTGCGCAGCGGATGCTGGTCGACCAGGTCCGCGCGCAGGCGCCGAAGGTCGTCGCACGGCTGATGCGCGAGGTGTCGACGGACATCGACGAGGTCCTCGACGTCAACGAGATGCTGATCAACGCGATGGTCCGCGACAAATCGCTGACCTGCCGCCTGATCAAGGAGGTCGCGACCCCGGAACTCCGGTTCATCGCCCGGTCCGGGATCTACTTCGGCTTCGTCATCGGTCTCGTCCAGTTCGTCGCGTGGGCGCTGACGAAACAGCCGTTGATCATGCCGATCTTCGGTTTCGTCACCGGGTTCGTCACGGACTGGCTGGCCCTGAAGATGATCTTCTACCCGCGTGAGCCGCGCAGGTTCCTGTTCTTCAGCTGGCAGGGCATGTTCCAGAAGCGCCGTCAGGCGGTCGCCAAGGACTACGGTGCGCTGATCGCGGACGAGGTCCTCACCGTGCGGAACGTGATGGAGGCCGTGCTCACCGGGCCCAAGTCGGACAAGCTGTTCGCGATGATCACGCGCGAGGTGCAGCGGACCATCGACGCGCAGGCGAGTATCGCGAAACCGTTGGTGGCGCTGACCGTCGGCGGCGTGCAGTACCAGGAGATGAAGAAGGCCGCGGCGGCGAAGACGATCGCGTATCTCCCCGAAACGGTGAAACACGTGGAGAGCTACGCCACTGACGCGCTCGACGTCCGCAACACCATCGTCTCGAAGATGCAGCAGCTGACCCCGCTCGAGTTCGAAGGGATCCTGCGTCCCGCCTTCCAGCAGGACGAATGGAAGCTGATCGCGGTCGGCGCGGTGATCGGCGGGCTCGTGGGTGAACTTCAGGTCCTGCTACTCCTCCATTGAGGACCGGCGGCTAGGTTCCCCTCAAGCGAGACGCGGGAGGGGCTTCGAGTGGACGCCGTCATCGCCGACCTCGGCGAGCACTGGCCGGTGTACGTCACCATGCCGTTCATCGCGGCGCTGATCGGCTACGTCACCAAACGCGTCGCCATCGAGATGATGTTCAAACCGGTGGAATTCGTCGGCGTCAAACCGTTCCTCGGCTGGCAGGGCGTACTGCCGGCGAACGCCGAGCGGATGGCGGCCACCGCCACCGAAATGCTGACGAACAACCTCGTCGACCCGAAGGAGATCTTCGCCAGGCTCGACCCGGCCCAGGTGGCGAAGGAGATCGAGCAGCCGCTGCTGCGGATCGTCGAGGACGTCACGCGCGAGGTCATGGAGCAGTACCAGCCGAGGCTCTGGGAAGTACTGCCGAACACCGCCCAGCAGATGCTGCTGAAACGCGTGCAGGCCGAGGCGCCGCGCGCGATCACGAAGATCATGGGCGAGATCGCGGAGAACATCGAGGACGTCCTCGACCTCAAGCACATGGTCGTGACGAACCTCGTGCGCGACAAAGCCTTGCTGAACCGGCTGATCCGCGACATCTCGCGGCCCGAGATGCGGTTCATCGCGCGGTCGGGGATCGTGTTCGGGTTCTCCCTCGGCTGTGTGCAGCTGCTCGTGTGGGCGCTGACGAAGTCGCCGATCGTGCTGCCGCTGTTCGGTGTCGGCATCGGCTGGTTCACCGACTGGATCGCCCTCAAGATGATCTTCCTGCCGCGGGAGCCGAAACGGTTCTTCGGCTTCTACACCTGGCAAGGCGTGTTCCAGAAACGCAAGGACCAGGTCGCCGCCGACTACGGCGACATGATCGCACGCGAGATCATCACCATCCCGAACCTGCTCGAAGCCGTGCTGAGCGGGCCGAAGTCGGACAAGCTGTTCACGATGATCACCCGCGAGGTGCAGCGGACCATCGACACGCAGGCGAGCGTGGTGAAACCGTTCGTCGCGATGGCCGTCGGGAGCCGGAAGTTCCAGGAGATGAAGCAGACAGCGGCCACGAAGGCGGCGGCACGGATCCCGGAGACGATCCGGCACGCGGAGGGTTACGCGGTCAACGCGCTCGACGTCCGGAACACCATTGTGGACAGAATGCGACGGCTGAACCCGCTCGAATTCGAGCAGTTGCTGCGTCCGGCGTTCCGGCAGGACGAGTGGAAGCTGATCGCCGTCGGCGCGGTGATCGGCGGCCTTGTCGGTGAACTTCAGGTGCTTCTGCTGCTTCACTGACGGCCAGCCGATACGGTTCCCATCCCACCCGAGCGAGGAGGTCCCATGGACGCCGTCCTCGACGACCTCGCGCGACATTGGTGGCTTTACGCCGCGATCCCGTTCATCGCGGCGCTGATCGGCTACGTCACCAAACGCGTCGCCATCGAGATGATGTTCAAGCCGCTGGAGTTCGCCGGGATCAAACCGTTCCTCGGCTGGCAGGGCGTGGTGCCCAAACACGGCGGGCGGATGGCCGCCGTCGCGACCGAATTGCTGACGTCGAACCTGCTGGACGTCAAGGAGGTCTTCCGCCGGATCGATCCGGCGATCATCACGCGCGAGATCGAGCAGCCACTGCTGCGGGCCGTGGACGACGTCGCCCGCGAAGTGCTCGAAAAGCACCATCCCAGGCTCTGGGAAGTGATGCCGACGATGGCGCAGGAGCTGCTGATCAAGCAGGTCCAGGCGTCGACGCCGCGGCTGGTGCGCGAGTTCATGGCGGAGATGACCGAGAACCTCGACGAGGTGCTCGACTTCCAGCACATGACCGTGCAGCGGCTCACCAGGGACAAGAAGCTGCTCGTCCGGCTGATCCGCGAGACGTCCCGGCCGGAGATGGCGTTCATCGCGCGCACGGGGATCTACTTCGGCTTCGGGCTCGGCGTCGTGCAGGCGTTCGTCTGGGCGGTGACGAAGGAACCGTGGGTGCTGCCGATCTTCGGCGGCTGCATCGGGCTGTTCACCGACTGGCTGGCGATCAAGCTGATCTTCGTGCCGCGTGAGCCGGTGCGGGTCGGCCGGGTGATCCTGCAGGGCAAGTTCCAGCGACGGCGGGCCGAGGTCGCGCGCCAGTACGGCGAGATGATCGCGAACGAGATCCTCACCGTGCCGAACCTGCTCGACGCCGTCCTGCGCGGACCGCGGTCGGACCGGCTGTACGCGCTGGTCGAACGGCTCGTGGCGCACGCCGTCGACGAGCAGGCGAGCGTCGCGAAACCGATGGTCGTGATGGCCGTCGGCGGGCAGCGGCTGCAGGAGATCAAGCAGGCGGCGGCGCGGAAGGCACTGGAGCGGCTGCCGCCGACGATCCGCCACGCCGAGGGCTACCTGACCGAGGCGATGGACGTCGCGAAGATCGTCGAACGGCGGATGCTCGGGCTGACGCCGCTGGAGTTCGAGGGGCTGCTGCGCCCGGCGTTCCGGCAGGACGAGTGGAAGCTCATCGCGGTCGGCGGGCTCATCGGCTTCCTGGTCGGGGAGCTCCAGGTCCTGCTGATGCTCCACTGATCGCCGGATCGCGGAGTCCGGATCGCGGGCGTGTCCCGCCGTCCTGAAGGCCCCCTTTGAGGCGTTGATCGTCTTGAAGGGGGCCTTCAGGACGACGGAGGCATCGCGTTTAGCGGGCTGAACGCGATCTGTGGGGGGCGGAAGTGAGGCGTTCTCACGTGCGGGAGACACGGGATGATTACGGTGGAGGGGTGGCGTCCGAACCCCAGCAGCTGCCAGCCGTCCACGAGGCATGGCTTCCGCGCGAGCACGCGTTGCACCGTCCCCGGCACGGTGGCAGGCAGCTGACCGCGCTGATCAGCGCGCTGCTGTTCTTCACCACCCCCGCGCTGCTGTGGGTGTTCGGCGTGCGGCCGGGCGAGATCGAGAACCACAAGCTCGCGAGCTTCCCCGGCCTGGACAAGGGCTGGGGCTTCTTCACCGACATGCCCGCCTGGGCCATCGACCAGCTGTCGTTCCGGCCGGGCGCGATCGCCGCCACCGACGCGATCAGCCGCGGGGTCTTCGGCGAGGGCGCCCCGCTCGACCAGCCGCCACCGCAGCAGCAGGCGGGCCCGATCCCCGCTCCGCCGGCGCCGACACCGTCCAAGACCGCGCCCACCCAGGGCCCGGTGCCGAACGCCGCGTCCGGCTACCGCCGCGTCGTGCAGGGCCGCGACGGCTGGCTGTACTACGGCTACGACGCCGACGCGAAATGCGATCCGTCCCGCCCCCTGCCCGAGACGATCGACAAGATCAACGAGCTGCGGCGCGCGGTCGAGCAGTCCGGGAGGCGGTTCGAACTCGTCGTCGCGCCGGACAAGTCGACGATGGTCCCGCAGTTCCTGCCCGACACCTACCCCGGCAAGGACTGCTCGCGCTCGGCCGAAGCGCCCACCTGGCACCGGATGCTCAAGGACGCCCGCGCGATCGACCTCCGGCCCGAACTGCGCGCGTCCGAGGGCCGGGTGCAGCATCCGATCTACCCGCCGAACGACACCCACTGGGCCGACGAGGGCGCGCTGGTGATGACGCGCGCCATCGCGAACGCGATCAAACCGGGGGTCACGCAGACCTGGGTCAGCGTTCCCGTCGGCCAGTACGACACCGTCGCCGACCTTCCACCGCTGATCAGCAAGCAGGGCACGAAGACGAACACGCTGTACAGCCTCCGCCCGGACGGCGTCGTCGAGCGCGCGGGCGAGCCGAACGGCGACATCGACAAGCCGGTGTACCGCACGGCGAGCCCGCTGATCGGGACCGTGGACGAGAAGGTCCTGATCTACGGCGACTCGTTCACGAAGGCGTCTTCGCGGTATCTCTCGGGCGCTTTCACGAACCTGACGATGCTCGCGCACTTCACGCAGAAGACGTCACAGGCCGAGGCCGTCGACGCTTTCGTGAACGCGAACGTCGTGGTCCTCGAAGCCGTGGAACGCAGTGTGGCCGGTGGTCAGCTCGCGTTCATCGACCCCGGTTTCCTCGAAGCGGTCAAGAAGGCGCTCGCCGAGCACCCGATCCGCTAGCGCAAAGCGGGCTGCGGCACCGCCGTCGGCTCCACGCGGACCCGCGAGCTCCGGCCGCGCAGCCAGGCGATGAGGCGGCAGACCAGGTAGATCACGAACGAGATCGTCGTGACGAACGCGCTCACCGGTTTGCCCGGCGCGAGCGAAAGGATGATCCCGCCGAGCGCCGCGATCTCCGCGAACACGATCGACAGCACCGTCGCCTTCCACGGGCTCGCCGTGACCCGCGCGGCCGCCGCGGCCGGGGTCACCATCAGCGAAACCACCAGCAGCGCGCCGACGATCTGCACACCGAGCGCGCTCGAAATCCCGACCAGCACCGCGAAGATCAGCGAAAGCAGTCGCACCGGGACACCGCGCGCCGACGCGACCGCGGGGTCGACCGTGGCGAACAGCAGCGGCCGGTAGATCACCGCGAGCACCACCAGCACGACGACCGAGGCGCCGAGGAGCAGGTTCAGGTTGGTCGAGTCGATGGTGATGATCTGCCCGACGAGGATGCCGAACTTGTTGGCGCTGCGGCCTTCGTAGAACGACAGCAGCAGGACACCCATGCCGAGTCCGAAGGCGAGGATCACGCCGATCACGGAGTCGCGTTCGGACTCGCGGCCGCCGAGGATCCCGATCAGCAGGGCGGCGATGACCGCGCCCGCGAGGCCGCCGAGTTCGACGCCGACCCCGAGCAGCAGCGCGCCCGCCGCGCCGGTGAAGGCCAGTTCGGCGGTGCCGTGCACGGCGAACGACATCCGCCGCATGACCACCAGCGGGCCGAGCACGCCCGCCACCAGGCCGAGGACAGCGGCCGCGAGCAGCGCCGTCTGCACGAAGTCGAGGCCGAGGAGTTCGCCGGTCAGGGCGAAGTCGAACATCTTGTCCACGGCGTTTATCCGGCCTGTTCGTCGATGTGGTGGGGTTCGTCCTCGCACAGCGCGCTCTGCGCCCCGGCGACGTGGATCTGCCCGCCGACCTTGAGCACCTCGATCCGCGTGCCGTACAGCTCGGACAGCGTCTCCGAGTTCATCACCTCGTCCGGCTTGCCGACCCGGAACTGGCCGTTCACCAGATACAGCACCCTGTCCACATAGGACAGGATCGGGTTGATCTCGTGGGTGACGAACAGGACGGCGGTGTCGGCCGAACGCCGCCGCTCGTCGATGAGCTCGCTCACCGCGCGCTGGTGGGCGAGGTCGAGGGAGAGCAGCGGTTCGTCGCACAGCAGGACTTCGGGGTCTCCGACCAGCGACTGCGCGACGCGGAGCCGCTGCTGCTCGCCACCGGAAAGCCGCCCCACCGGCCGCTTCGCGTACGCCTGGGCGCCGACGGCGTCGATCGCCCGCGCCACCAGCTGGCGTCGTTTCGAGATTCCGAACAGGCCGGTGCCCCACCGGTGCCCGTCCAGGCCGAGGCCGACCAGGTCCACCCCGCGCATCGTCAGGCCCTCGTCGAGGGCGCGCTGCTGCGGGATGTAGCCGATCCGCCGGTTCTGCCCGCCGGGGCGCCGCCCCGCGATCTCGACCGTGCCCTCGGGCAGTCCTTGCTGGCCGAGCAGCACCTTGAGCAGGCTGCTCTTCCCGGAGCCGTTCGGCCCCAGGATCGCGAGGAACTCACCGGGCTCGACGTCGAGGTCGAGTCCGGACCAGAGGGTCCTGGCGCCGAACGCGAGGCTCGCCCCGCGGACACGGACCGCGGGACGCGCCTCGGCGGGTACGGAGCTCACTACTTCAACGCTCCCGCCAGCGCGTCCACTGCCTTCGTCATCCATGCAATGTAGTCGGTCACACCCTGGGGAAGCGTTTCGGTGACGTCGACGACGGCGATCCCGGCGGTCTTGGCGTCGCCGACGACCTGCTGGGTGACCGGGGTGGTGGTCTGCGCGTTGTTGATCAGTGCCTTGACCTGCTTGCCGGTGATCAGCTGCTTGACCTGGTTGAGCGCGGCGGCGGGCACGTCCTGCTCCGCTTCCACGGCCGCGGCGAAGGCGGGCGGGGTCGCGTCGGTGACCTTCGCGCTGTCGAGCAGGTAGTGCGCGACCGGTTCGGTCGCGACGACCTTGCCGCCCGAGGTGCCCAGCCCGGAGACCTTCTTCAGCAGTTCCTCGGTCTTGCCCTTGAACGCGGTCGCGTTGGCGGTGAAGGCATCCTTCGACGCGGGCTGGATCTCGCCGAGCTTCGCGGCGACCTGGTCGGCGATCTTCTCGACGCCGGGCAGGCTGTACCAGACGTGCTCGTTCTCGTTGCCGGTCGCGGCGATGTCGACGGCGACCAGCTTCTGCGCGCCGGTGGCCTGGTCGGCGAGCTTCGAGAAGAACTCGTCGTAGCCGCCGCCGTTGGACAGCGTCAGCTTCGCGTTCTTCGCGGCGATGGCGTCGCTCGCGGTGGTCTCGTAGGAGTGCGGGTCGGCCGAGGGGTCGTGGATGATCGAGGTGACCTCGACCTTGTCGCCGCCGACCGCGGTCACGACACTGCCCCAGACGTCGGTCGAGGCGACGACCTTGATCTTCTCGCCGCCGGGGTTCGCGGCGGACGCGTTCTGCGAACCGGAGCCCGCGGAGGCCTTGTCACTCGACGCGCAAGCCGTCGCGCCGAGCGCGAGGACGGCGAGGGCCGACACGGCCGCGAAAACACTCTTGGTACGGCGGGAATTCATTTACTGCACTCCTGCGGATGCCCAGGCCAGGTGTCCCAGATGCCGGGTAATGGAAACCGTTGTCAGATTCAACTGTACCCCATCCGGCTGACAGAGCCCGCCGTCCAGGCCCGAGCTGTACCCAGGGTCACTCTGAATCGAGACCTGCCACACGTCGGGTGATGCTTCTGCAAAACGTTCTGAACCGTTACGGTTTGCGGATGGGCCGTCCTATTCGCACCAGGAGGCAGGCGACACTGGCGTCGTTGGCCGCGGAGCTCGGTGTGTCGAGGACCACCGTCTCCAACGCCTACAACCGACCCGACCAGCTGTCCCCTGAGCTGCGCCGCCGCGTCCTCGAGACCGCGCGCCGCCTCGGCTATCCGGGCCCGGACCCGGTGGCCCGTTCACTGCGGACACGCAAGGCGGGTGCTGTCGGTCTTTTGCTCACCGAGAACCTCTCCTACGCCTTCCGCGACCCGGCCGCCGTCGGCGTGCTCGAAGGACTCGCGCTGGCCTGCGAGGACGCGGGCGTCGGTCTGCACCTGGTCCCGGCGAGCCCCGGCAACGAGGACGTCGCGGCCGTGCACCGCGCGGGTGTCGACGGTTTCGTCGTCTATTCGGTGCCCGACGACGACCCGCATCTCGGCGCCGTGCTGGAACGCCCGGTGCCGACGGTGATCATCGACCAGCCGCGGGTGGACGGCGTCGACCGGGTCGGCCCGGACGACGCGGCCGCGGTCACCGCCATGGCCGAGCACCTCATCTCGCTGGGACACCGGCAGATCGGCGTGCTGTGCATGCGGCTGGCCCGCGAACGCAACGACGACTTCGTCTCCATCCAGCGGCAGAGCGCCGCGCATTTCCACGTCCAGCGGATCCGGCTGGAGGCGCTGGCCGCCGCGTTCTCGGCGGCCGGGGTCGACTGGGCGACGGTGCCGGTCGTCGAGCGTTTCGACCACACCGTGGACGACGGCGCGTCGGCCGCGCGACAGCTGCTCGACGCATATCCGCAGGTCACGGCCGTGATCTGCACTTCGGACATCCTCGCGCTCGGCGCGCTCGCCGAAGCGGAACGCCGCGGGCTGCGCGTACCGCTGGATCTGACGGTCACCGGATTCGACGGCATCACCGAGGCCGAACGTTCCGGGCTCACCACGGTCCACCAGCCGGTGCTCGAAAAGGGCAAGGCGGCGGGCAAGCTGCTGCTCAGCTCGGCCGACCGGGTCGGGCCGAAGGTCATCACCCTGCAGACGGAACTGCGGGTCGGCCGCACGTCGGCGCCGCCGCGGACGGCAGAGGAACGCTGGTTCGGGCCGTGATGTAGCCCGTAAAGCGTTGCTCTCACCGGGCGTGTCCGTTCAAATGGTCACGTGACCTCCATAGACGTACTTCTCAAGCGAAACCAGGAGCTGGGCGACGTCACTCCTGGTGACCGGTCGTCCCCGAGGCCATCACTCCAGGTGGCGATTCTGACCTGCATGGACGCCCGCATCCGGGTGTTCGAGCTCTTCGGCCTGCTCCAGGGCGAATCTCACGTCCTGCGCAACGCCGGCGGCGTCGTCACCGACGACATGATCCGTTCGCTCGCGCTGAGCCAGCGGAAGCTGGGCACGCGCGAGGTGCTGATCGTCCAGCACACCGAATGCGGCCTCTCCATGGTGACCGAGGACGACTTCAAGGACGAACTCGAAGAGGCCTCCGGACTGCGTCCGACCTGGGCCGTCGAAGCGTTCCGCGAGGTCGAGGACAGCGTGCGCCGGTCGGTGCAGCGCGTCCGGCGCAGCGATTTCCTGCCGCACACCGACAACGTGCGCGGATTCGTCTACGACGTGAAGACGGGACACCTCACGGAGATCGCGTGACGCGCTTTCTTTAAGCTGGCCCCGTGGGCGTCGACGCGGATGTGCTGACCGAGTGGTTCGACGAGGTGGGGCGCGATCTGCCCTGGCGTGAACCGGAATGCACCGCCTGGGGCGTGCTGGTCAGCGAGATCATGTTGCAGCAGACGCCGGTCGCGCGCGTCCAGCCGATCTGGCACGAATGGATGGCGCGCTGGCCGGTGCCGTCGGCGCTGGCGGCGTCGTCCCAGGGTGAGGTCGTGCGCGCCTGGGGCAAGCTCGGCTACCCGCGACGCGCGTTGCGGTTGCACGCCGCGGCGGCGGTCGTCGCCGAAAAGCACGGCGACATCGTACCGTCCGATGTGGACACTCTGCTCGCGTTGCCCGGCATCGGCGCGTACACCGCGCGAGCCGTCGCGGCGTTCGCCTACGGCAAGCGGGCGCCGGTGGTGGACACGAACGTCCGGCGCGTGGTGGCCAGGGCGGTGCACGGCGCGGGCGACGCCGGACCGCCGTCGAACACCCGCGACATGGCCGACGTCGAGGCGCTGCTGCCGCCCGACGATGCGCCCGCCGCGAAACTCTCGGCGGCGCTGATGGAACTCGGCGCGCTCGTCTGCACCGCCCGGTCGCCGCGATGCGCGGATTGCCCGATTTACGACGACTGCGCCTGGCAGCACGCGGGCAAACCCGCCTACGCCGGGCCCGCGAAGCAGGTCCAGAAGTTCGCCGGTACCGATCGCCAGGTGCGCGGTCTGCTGCTCGACGTCCTGCGCGGTACCGAAGGCCCGGTCGAGAAGGCGCGGCTCGATCTCGTCTGGGACGAATCCGGGCAGCGCGACCGCTGCCTCGACTCTTTGCTGGTCGATGGCCTGCTCGAACAGACCGGGGACGGCCTGTTCTCTCTACCTGGCGAACACTAACGCATTACGACAAAAGTTGGTCAATGGTTGTCATCGACGCGATGGCGGGTTAGTTTTCCGGCCAACGCGCATGATGGGAGTTACGCCCGTGGCCGACTTCGACCGACGTACCGCGCTCAAGGGCGGCCTGACGGTAAGCGCCGTCGGGCTACTGGGGACGACAACGATCTCCGCCGCGGCCGCGGCGGCACAGGAACCGACGATCCACGACACGGCGGCCTGGGGTGCCCGGCCGCCGAACGGGGCGATCGAGGTGCAGAACCACAAACCGACGTACATCGTCGTGCACCACACGGTCGATCCGGGGAACGTCACCGACTACACGCTCGAACACGCCTACTGGGCGTCGCGTTCGATCCAGAATTTCCACATGGACACCCGCGGCTGGGTGGACAGCGGCCAGCAGTTCACGAACAGCCGCGGCGGGCACATCACCGAAGGGCGGCATCGCAGCCTGGAGATCCTGCGCGGCGGCAAGCAGCACGTGCTCGGCGCGAACGTGGGCAACAACAACAGCACCTGCATCGGGATCGAGAACGAAGGCCTCTACAGCAAGGAAGACGTCCCGCCCGCGCTCTGGGACTCGCTGGTGAAGATGGTCGCGTACATCGCTTCGCAGTATGGGATATCGCCGGAGTTCATCAAGGGGCACCGGGACTTCAACTCGACCG
Source organism: Amycolatopsis alba DSM 44262 (assembly GCF_000384215.1). Taxonomy (NCBI): domain Bacteria; kingdom Bacillati; phylum Actinomycetota; class Actinomycetes; order Pseudonocardiales; family Pseudonocardiaceae; genus Amycolatopsis; species Amycolatopsis alba. The sequence goes on from NZ_KB913032.1 coordinate 3,082,985, forward strand.
AATGCCCTGGAACCGTGCTGTACAACCGGCTTCCGGAACTGCGCACCGCGGTCGGGAAGCTGCTGGGCTCCGCGTCGCCGAAGGCGGATCTGCCGGAGTGGCCGCTGCTCAAACCCGGTGAAGCCGGACCGCGAGTACGGGTGGCCCAGGAACTCCTGCGGGCACGCGGTTTCACCGTTCCCGTCGACGGCGTCTTCGGACAGTCCACAAAGGACGCCGTCGCCGCCGTGGCGGCCCGGAACGGCCTGGAGCGCGACACCTGCGGCGCGACCGCGGCGACCGACGAGACCGGGTTCCTCGGCTCCGACGTCTGGCCGCTCATCGTGGGGTCCGGCACCGATCTGCGGGCGCTGAAAGCACGACTCGCCGGCTGAGCAGCAGCGGCGAAAGGACCAAAAGGGCGGCGCACCAAGGGAGCAGTGCTGTTCCCAGCGGCAGCAGCAGACCGCCGAGGAGGGCTCCACCGGCGACGGCGCCGTTCCAGGACGCGATCGTGAGCGACTGGGCGGCGTCGGCGGTGGGGCCCGCGATCAAGGCGGTGACGGCCTGGAAAGCGGTCGGCGCGCCGCCGAACGCCAGGCCCCACAGCGCGGCGGCGGTCAGCACCAGACCGTGGACGCCGCCGCTCAGTCCGACGAGGACGATGGCGACGGCCGTCATGGCGGTGCAGGACACCAGGACGGCGCGGGGATGACGGTCGAGCGCGGAGCCGACCGCGACCAGGCCGCCGACCGTGGCACAGCCGAACACCAGCAGCGCCGAGCCCAGCATCGACGCCGCGTCCAGCCCGGCGAGCACCGGGCCGATGTAGGTGTAGGCCACGTTGTGCCCCAACGAGAACAGCGCCACCGTCGCCAGCACGGGACGCATCCCCGGCAGCCGTGACGCGGCCAGCGGCCGGGTGGTGCCCGCCGGGTCCGCGGGTACGGCCGGCACCGCGACGAGCACCCAGGCCAGCAGCGGAACGGTGATCAGCGCCATCGCGGCGAACGCCCAGCGCCAGTCGGCCAGCTCGCCGAGCGCGGTACCGGCGGGGACGCCGAGGGCGAACCCGATCGGGGTGCCCGACATGGCCACGGCCAGCGCGCGCCCGGTGAGTCCCAGCGGGGCGAGGCGCATCGCGTAGCCGGCGACGAGAGACCACATCACCCCGGTCAGCGCCCCGGAAACGACCCTCGTGGCGAGGATCAGCGGGTACGACGAGGACAGCGCGATCAGCAGGTTGGTGACCAGGAAACCGGCGATCAGCGCCAGGAGCAAGCGTTTGCGCGGCACCCGCAGCGTCGCGCCCGTGAGCGGGATGGCGGTGAGCGCGGTGGTGATCGCGTAGACCGTCACCAGCTGCCCGGTGACCGACGGGGAGACGCCGAGGTCCGCCGACATGCCCAGCAGCAGCCCGGCGGGCAGCACCTCGGTGAGGCAGCCGAGGAAGACCGTCGTCGTCAGGGCGAGCAGCGCAGGGAGGGGCAGCATGCCCCGACGATCTCTTCCCCGGACCGGCGCGGGTAGTCCCTGGCGGGTATGCCGCGGGGTTATCGGCCCGGATAACCCCGCGGCATGCCCGGCTGGCAGTGCCGCGCGCCGCGCGGACGTACGCACGATGGCCGGGCACCCTCCCCTGTAGAGAGAAGGCTCGTTCATGACCGTGCGGATTCGGTGGCAGGAGCCACTGTGCACCGCGTTGCTCGCCACCACGATGATCGGCACCTGCCAGGCTTCGGCGGTGGCTCAGCCGGCACCCGGCAGCGACGGCTACGTGCACGTCTCGCCCGATGGCACCGTCCTCGGACCCGATCCCTACTACCCGAAGGACGGCAACGGCGGCTACGACGTCGACAAGTACTCGCTCGCGCTGGACTACTCGCCGTACTCGATGCTGTTGAGCGGCAAGGCGACGATCACCGCGACGGCCACCCAGGACCTGAGCCGGTTCGACCTCGACCTGCGCGGCCTCACCGTCCGCTCGGTCACCGTCGACGGGGTGGCCGCGACGTTCCGGCGCTCGGGCGAACACGAACTGGTGATCACCCCGCGGACCCCGTTGACCGCGGGCAAGGGGTTCACCGTGGTGGTCGGTTACGACGGGCGGCCGGAGCCGCTCACCACGGCGCGCGGCCGGGTCGGCTGGCTGGCCACCTACGGCGATTCCGCCGTGGCCACCGGCCAGCCGCGGTCTGCGATGACCTGGTTCCCGGTCAACGGAACCGAAGTCGACAAAGCGGCCCTGCGGGTCTCCGTCACCGTCCTGGACGAATTCTCCGTGATGGGCAACGGTTTCCAGGTCTCCGACATCCCCGCCGGCGTCGGACGGCACACCGTCACCTGGTCGGAGGACACCGCCCTCGCACCGAGCACGGCGATGCTCGGCATCGGGCGCTGGGAAGTCGAAAAGATCACGCTTCCCGGTGGCCGGACGGCGATCAACGCCTACCACCCGTGTGCCGTCGACAAGCGGCAGATCGGCGGACGGCTGCCCGAGGTGCTGGAGTTCCTCACCGGGAAGTTCGGCGACTACCCGCAATCGGCGGCTGGCGGCCTGTTCCTCGACCGCTCCCTCGGCTACACGCACGGCGCCCAGACCCGGCCGGTGTACGGCCGCACGGCCACCGTCGCCGATCTGGTGTACGCCACCGCGTACCAATGGTGGGGGGCGGGGGTGACCGGCAAGATGTGGCGCGACACGCTGATGCCCGAGTCCATCGCGCAATACGCGGTGTGGCTGTGGGACGAGGCCAAGAACGGCGTCGACCTGGACCGGCGGTACCGCGACACGGTGACCAAGGTGGGCGCGGACCCGGCTTTCTGGGCGCCCAAGCTCACCGATCCCGGTAAAGGGACCGAATTCGCGCCCACCACCAAAGCCGTGCTGATGGTGCACGCGCTGCGACGGCTCATCGGCGACGACGCGTTCTTCCAGATCATGGCGGGCTTCCCGGCGATCAACCCGCAGGGAAACCAGAACTGGCACGATTTCGAGCTCTACGTCTCCGCGATGACCCAACGCGATCTCGGCGAGTTCAACGCCGCTTGGCTGGACGGCACGGTACGGCCGCCGGACGCGCTCCTCTACCCCAAGAACTGAGGTACGCGTGACTGGACGGACGACACGCGTGATCACGCGGACGACTCGCGGCGGGACCCGGCCGCGCGCGTGTCGTCCGTCCAGTCACGCGTGTCGTCCCGGCGGGAGAGCGTTGCGAAAGCCACTTTCGCAACACTGGGCGCCGGGTAAGCACTGGGGCGAAGGGGTCGTGAGCGGTAAGGACGGTTCTTCTGAGGGGTAAGGCAAAGACGGCGTGTCCGGGCGGGATGGGCGATCTTGCGTGATCAGACGCGGAACTCGCGTGATCAGAGACGGATCACGCGAGCCGCGTCTCCCACGACACGGTTGACTTACCCCTCAAAAGCAGCCATTACCGCTCACGACGCTTTTCCAGGTACGCGGCGTAGACCGGCGCCGTCCTCGCCTCGGCCCAGTACGACTCGACCACGGCGGCGAGCAGCTCCTCCTGCCGTCCCGCCACGAAGGTCTCCCGGTTCCAGGCGAGAATATGCCTGCGCGGCAACACATCCCCGCGCAACGGCCGGGTCACGATACCGCGGTCGCACGGATCGCAGATCGGCTGCGAAAGGCCGATCGCGCCGGACCGGACCACCAGCAGCGCCACCTGCTGCGAAGTCACCTGATGAGTGACAGACGGGCTGAAACCGTTTCGCGCGCAGGCGTCGGCGAAGTATTTGGTGAACGTGGCCGCCGAAGAATCGGACACCATCACCCACGATTCGTCCCGCAGCGCACGCAGGTCGATACTTTCCTCACGCGCCAGCGGATGGTCTTCCGGCAGCAGGACGAAGGTCGGCTCGGTCACCACCACCGCGGTGTCCACGTTTTCCGGGATTTCGAGCTCGTATCCCGGATAGTCCTTGACCAGCCCCAATTCCGCACGCCGCTGGGCCAGCAGCGGCAGCAGCCGCTCGGGATGGTCGTCGTGCACGACCTGCACTTCGGCGACCTCCGGCCACAGCCGGGTCACCAGTGACGGCAGATACGCGACCAGCGCGCTGGCCACCGCGGCCACGCGGACGACGTCGGGCGGGCCGCTGGGACAGACGCGCTGCTCGATGTCTTCGAGCAGTTTGTCCAGCTGTGGAAGCAAAGCGGCCGTCCGGCGCAGCAGGAGCTCGCCCATCGGCGTCGGTTTCACACTGCCCTCGCGACGATCGAACAGCTGGTAGCCCAGCATGTTCTCCAGTCGTTTCAATTGCGCGGACACGGCGGGCTGGGTGACACCGAGAGCGATCGCGGCACGGGAAAGACTGCCCGTGTCCGCGATCGCCCGGATCACCCTCAGGTGGTGGACATCCAGCTGTACGACGTCGAACTCCTTTGTCACGAACGGGTTTTCGATCCGCCGGAAGAAGTCATCGCCGCGGGAACCGCCGCGGCCGTTGTCCGTCTGCCGAGAAGAATATACAGGAGAAAAGCACCGAGAACGGAGTTCACCGTGGCGATTCCCCACGGCAGCCAGATTCCTGCCGCCGCCCCGGCCACCCAGCAGATCAGCGCGGAGGGAACCCAGGTCGGACACGTCGCGGGCAACTCCCCGGACGCGCGGGTGGCGTCCAGATCCGGTTTCCAGCGCCGGACGACGTAGTACTCGGCGATCACCACTCCCGCCACCGGCGGCGTGAGCACGCCGACCCAGGTCAGGAAGGTGGTGAAGTGGTCGAGGATGCCGATCGCGGAGAGCACCGTGCCGAGACCGCCGAGCAGCAGGGTCGCGGTGGTGCGGTCCAGCCGCCGGGACAGCAGCACCTGCACGGTGTTCACCAGCCCGAGCGAGGACGAGTACAGGTTCCAGTCGTTGATCTTCAGGATCGCGGTGACCAGGATCAGCGTGCCGAGCACCCCGGACGACGAGGTGATGATCCCGACCACGTCGGCGCTTTTCGCCGCGTGCGCGAGCAGGACACCGATCAGGCCGATCAGGTACTGGCCGAGGGTGACGCTGACCAGGGTCTGCTTGACCACGTCGGACGCGGTGCGGTTGAACCGGGTCATGTCCGGCGTCATGATCGCGCCCATGATGAACGCGCCCGCCACCAGCGTGGTGCCCTGCGCCAGTGACATCGACGGCCCTGGCGGCTGCTCGGCGATCAACGCGGACAGCGAATGGTCACCGAGCGCGGTGACGATCGAAAAGCCTGCCAGCGCGAGGAAGGCGGGCACCGTGAGATACGCCGTCCAGGCCATCGCGTGGAAGCCGAACACGACGATGACGGTGACCAGAGCGCCACCCGCGAGCGCCCACACCCACACCGGCGGGCCGCCCATCAAGGAGTGCAGGCCGTGGGCGAACACGTCGTTCTGCACCCCGAACCAGCCCGCCAGGCTGAGCGTCATGAGAAGCCCGACCAGCGAGGACCCGCCGGTGCCGAACCCCGTCCAGCGGGCGAGCACCGACGTCGACAGCCCTTCTCTGGTGCCGGCGATGCCCATCAGGATGGTGATGATCTCCAGCAGTACCGAACCGATCGTGATGGCCAGGACCGCGTCCCGGAAGGTCATGCCGAAGCCGAGCACCGCGCCGAGCAGGAACTGGTGGAACGAGGACACCTGCCCGAACCGTTGCAGCGCGACGGAGACCCAGGAATAGCGGCGTTCGGCCGGGACCCGGCGCAGGGAGAAGTCGTCGTGTTCCACGCCTCACTCCGCCCGTTCCGGGACAGCCTGTTCGAGGACGACGAAGCCCTGCCCCGGCAGCGGCCGCCAGGACAGTTCGCCGCGGTACAGCCGTTCGAGGAACGCGACCCGCTGGTGATAGGCGAACACGGAACTGCCGACACCGGCCACGGCGACGGTGCCGACGAACATCGGCAGCTCGGCCAGGAAGTACCGGACCGCGCTGCGCAGCTGGTCACGGGTGGGGTGCTCACCTTCGGGCAGCCGCCGGTCCAGCACCCAGCCGGTGGCCCCGAGGCACTGTTCGGCGAACTCCGGGTCCAGGGCGAAGCGGTGGTGCGCCTCGGAAAGCAGGCCGAGGTAGGCGGGATCGGCTTCGAGGGCCGCGGCGTCCAGGATCAGGGTGTGCGGATCCGAAGGGCAGACCTGCAGCAACGCGCGGACGATCTTGTTCCGCGTGTAGTTGCCCTGCCGCTGGGCCTTCTGCGAGGCGCGGACCGGGTCGTAGCCGAGCGCTTCGAGGGTGAACGCGGACGGACCGTCCGGGACGAAGAAGTGAAAACCGGTGAAAGCCGACATGGCCCAGCGGGCGAGATCGGCGATCCGTTCCACCGTGAAATAGCTGTTGAACGGGCTGATGCCGATGCAGACGTGCTCGGCTCGCGCGAGTGGGTCAGCGCAATGCTCCGTGAGCGGCAGTGGTCGCAGCAAGACGGCTCCTGATTAGCGGATATGCGGGGAGAATGAGGCGTCGACCGAAGGTAGCCACGGCGAGTGACCCCCGGTATTGCCGACCGTGGTTGTCATCGCGTTATAGGAATTCACCGGATCTTTCACGCGTTCACGACAACGGTGAAATCGGCGCGACCTTCGGAGGTGCCGGACACGGGCGGAGCGCGGTATACGAAGTCATGGAGATTCAGGTTCGGCATCTTCGCGTGATATGTGAAATCGCTTCATCCGGCAGCCTCAACCGGGCGGCCGCCGGGCTGGGGCTCGGGCAGCCCGCGCTCAGCCACCAGTTGCGCCGGATCGAGCGGATGGTCGGCGGTTCCCTGTTCCACCGCGACCAGCACGGCGTGCGGCCCACCGAACTCGGCGCCCTGATCCTGCGCCGGGCCAAGGCGATCGTGCTCACCTTCGACGAACTCGAGCACGACTTCCACCGCCAGGAACCCGAGGTCGGCGAATCGATCAGGGTCGGCTGGAACGACAGCGCCATCACGGGTTCGCTGCTGGCCGGGCTGCGCGACCTGAGACCCGGCGAACCGTTCCGCACCCGCGCGGACACCTCGCGCACCCGGCTGCTCGCCCAGGTCGCGAACCGGGGTATCGACCTCGCGCTGATCATGATCTGCGGCGGGCGCGGGCTTCCGGTGCCGCCGGAGGTGCGGACCATGACCCTGGTCGAAGAGCCGTCGTTCGTCGCGGTCCCCGCCGAACACCCGCTCGCCGGCGAAGAGGAGATCGAACTCACCGAACTGGCCGGGGAGGACTGGATCGTGTCCAGCGGCGGCGACGGCTGCCGCGTGGTGTTCCGCGAGATGTGTCTCGCGCACGGTTTCGACCCCCGGATCACCCACGACGTCGACATCGACACCGCGCGGGAGGACCTGGTCAGCGGCGGGTACGGGGTCGGGCTGGTCCAGCCGACCCGGCCGCCGTCGGACGGGCTGGCCATCCGGCCGCTGGCGAACGCGCCGATGTGCGTGCGGCACGTGCTCGCCTGGCGCGAGGACGGCCCGTACGCGCCCGGTGTCCCGGAACTCGCCACCGAGGCGACGGCGGGATACTGGCGGCTCGCCGAGCGGACGGCGCCGTACCGCGGCTGGCTGCACCGCCACGGCAGGCTGGCCGCCGGATAACCCCTCGGCATGCCGAGGCGGCACTAGAGCGTGCCCCGGAAGACGCCCGACGATGGGAATCGTCAATCACGGCCGGGAAGAGAAGGGGAACCATGCTGCCATTGATCACTCGTACGGAACTGCACTCCCGAATGGAGGCCGGAACGGTGGTCGTGGTCGACACGATGCCGGTCGCTTATTTCGAAAAGGAGCATTTGCCGGAAGCGCTCAACATTCCGGGATTCCCGTACGAACAAGCTGCCGAATTCACCGATCACCTGGCACCGACGGTGCTTCCGGACAAGACCGCCGCGATCGTCGTCTATTGCGCGAACACGCCGTGCCGCAACAGTGAATTCGTCGGACGGCGCCTGCTGGAGCTCGGATACACGAACGTCCGCAAGTACCGCGAAGGCATCGAAGACTGGGTCGCGGGCGGATTGCCGACCGGATCTTCGTCCTGAGTGGATCCCCCTGCATATAAGGAGATCGTCTTGTCCAAGTGCAAACGGTTCGTCTGCGTGCTGGCCGGTGTGCTGGCGCTCATCACCGGATTCGGCAACGGCGCGGCTTCGGCCGCTCCGTCACCGATGGCAGAGAACGTGATGACGGTGACTTCAGCCAACTACGCCGAAGTCATGAACATCTCGAAGCAGAAACTGGTCATCATGGACTTCGGCGCGACCTGGTGCCCGCCGTGCCGTCAGATGAAGCCGGTGATCGAACGGCTCGCCGGTGAGTACGGCGGCAAGTTCGTGCTCGGCGAGGTCGACGTCGACCAGAGCCGCGACCTGTCCACCAAGTACAACATCCGCTACCTCCCGACGCTGGTCGGTGTCCGCAACTCGGCCGAACTGCCGTCCGCGCGGAACATCGGCTATCCGGGCGAGACCAAGCTGCGCGCCTGGATCGACGCTCAGCTGGCGAAGAAGGGCTGACCGATGACGTCGGAGAGAAACGCTTCGACGGCACCGAGGTAGGTCTCCGGCGCTTCGTCGTGCACCACGTGCCCGGCGCCTTGGACGACGATATGCCGTCCGAGGCCGCCGGGCACCCGCGCGGCCAGTTCCGCCTGCTGGCCAGGCGGCATCGCCGTCCGCTCGCCTTCGATGGCGAGCAGGGGGCACTTGACGCGCTCGACGAATTCCCAGAAGTCCCGCCGTCCCCATTCCGCCGCTATCTCGTACAGATCGGGGAGCGACGCGATCAGGTGATAGCCGTCTTCACGTTCCTCGACACATTCGACGAAGTAGTCGCCGGTGTCGCCGAAGAATTCGCGCACGTGGGCCAGCGACCGGAACGGGACCGGCCAGGATTCGAAATAGCCGCGCCATGCGTCGACGGTCCGGCCGCGCTGGTCCGGCGCGAAGTCCTCGCAGACCACGGCACGGACGAGTCCGGGATGGATGGCCGCGGTGACCCACGCGTGCAGGCCGCCCATCGAATGTCCGATCAGGACCGCGGGCTCGTCGAGGGTCCGCAGCACCGCGGCGACGTCGTCGGCGAACCGCTCCGTGCGCCAGGGCCCGCCACGCGGGCCGCGGCCGTGCCCGCGCGCGTCGAGACCGTGGACACGCCCGTACGGTTCGAGCCTTCGCGCGACCCGCCACCACGTCGTCGCCCTGCCCATCAACCCGTGCAGGAGGACGATCGGCGGCCCATCACCGCCGAAAGTGATCAACCCGTCGCGCTGAATCACCACTAAGCTCCCCTCCATGCGCAGCCGTGTCCCCGCCGCCGGTCTGGTCTCGGGGGTCGTCTGCGCCCTGATTATCGGTTGCAGCGCCGATCCTCCCCCGGCCGCGCCCCCTCCGCCGCCGCCGATGAATCCGGCGCCGGGCGCTCCGGGCGCGGGCGACCCGTACTACCCGATGGACGGCAACGGCGGCTACGACGCCGTCGAGTACCAGGTCGGGATCACTTACGACCCCGTGAAGGGGCGTCTCGACGGCGACACCACGGTGATCGCGAAAGCGACTCAGGATCTCAATCGGTACAACTTGGACTTACGCGGCTTGACGGTCCAATCCGTTGAAGTGGAGGGAAAACCGGCGAAGTTCGCCCGCGAGGGCGAATTCGAGCTGGCGGTGACACCCGCCGAGCCGATCCGGAACGGGACCACCTTCCGCACGAAGGTCGTCTACGGCGGCGACCCGTCGGCGACCCCCAAGGCGGGCGGCAGCGAGAACGGCTGGCAGAAGTCGAAGGACGGCGGCGCGTTCATCGTCGGCGAACCGCATTCGGCGTCGTTCTGGTATCCGGTCAACGAGACCCCGCGCGACAAGGCGATGTTCACCCTCACGGCGCGGGTGCCGGACGGCTGGACCGTCATCTCGAACGGGCGCGAGATCCAGAAGACCTCGGCGAACGGCTGGACCTCGACGTCCTGGCAGGAACGCACCCCCGTGGCGGCGTACCTGACCACGATGGCGATCGGCAAGTTCACCGTCGACCGGATGGCGCTTCCGGACGGGACACCGCTGGTCAACGCCTACGCGCCGGGTGCGGAGGACAGTCGTGACACCGGCAGGCGGCTGCCGGAGATCATCGGCTTCCTGACCTCGAAGTTCGGGCCGTACCCGGTGGACGCGGCAGGCGGGATCTACCTCGACGAGGACATCCATTTCTCACTGGAGACCCAGACCAGGCCGACCTACGCGAAATGGGCCGATCTGATCACCGTGGTGCACGAAACCGCACACCAGTGGTTCGGCGATTCGGTGACGCTGAATTCGTGGTCCGACATCTGCCTCAACGAATGCCTCGCGTCGTACGCGCAATGGCTGTGGCAGGAATCGCGGGACAACGAGAACCTCGACGACCGCTACCGCGCCGCGCTCGAGATCATGCGGGGAAGCCCGGATTTCTGGACCCCGAAACTGGTCGGTATGGGGGCCGGGCAGGAATTCCACGGCGTCTACGACAAAGGGATCCTGGCCGTCCACGCGCTGCGGCGGAAGATCGGCGAAGGCGCTTTCGCGCGGCTGCTGAAGGAGTGGCCCGCGGCCCATCGGAACACCAACGCTTCCTGGGCGGATTTCGAGGCGTTCACGATCAAGCTTTCGGAACAGGACCTGCGGCCGTTCTTCGACGCCTGGTTCCACGGCACGGTGATCCCGCCGGACGCCGAACTGCTTCCGGGCACCCTCCGCCGCAATTAGTCACCTGCTTGCGCCGGGTGGGTTCGACTGCTCGCGTGCCCGCCGGCTTCGAGTGTCGCGAAAGCCACTTTCGGGACGTCTGATGTCGCGAAAGTGGCTTTCGCGACGTGGGTGCTGCTGCGTGAGACCGCCGCAATCAGGTGACTAAGTGCGGAGTCGCGGGGCGGGGTAGTCCGGCAGGTCGATCCCGTTCACCACGTCCCGCATCTTCCGCGACGCCAGCGCGGCGAACGGCATGAGCCGCATCACGCGCGTCATCAGGTAGCGCAGCCGCAAGGCCGTCCGCGACTTCGCGAAGAGCGACTCCGCGTTGTCCCGCCCCATCTCCTGCGTGTTCTCGACGAACTCGCGCATGATCGCTTCGTAGCGTTTGAGCCCGCCGTCGAGGTCAGCCGCGAGTTCCCCGGCCAGGACGTACGCGCCGACGAACGCCAGGCTCGTGCCCTGTCCCGAGAGCGGTGAGGGGCAGAAGGCCGCGTCGCCCAGCAGCCCGATCCGGCCGCGCGACCAGGATTCCATGACCACCTGCGCGCACGAGTCGAAGTAGAAGTCAGGCGCTTCGTCCAGCCGCTCCAGCAGCCAGGGCGCCTCCCACTCCATCCCGGCGACGAAGCGGCGTACCAGCGCTTTCTGCGCCTCGACGTCGCGATAGTCGTAGTCGACCTGCTCCGACGTGAACCCGAAGTACGCCATCGCCTCGTCGCCGTCACGAATCCCGCGGATCCCGGCGGAGCGGCCGACGTCGTCGAAGCCGATCGCCCAGTTCCGCAGGCCGAGCCGGTTCGGCACGGTGAAGAACGCCAGGTACGAGCCCAGATGCCGGACGAACCGGGACTCCTCGCCGAAGGCAAGGGCCCGCACGCCCGAATGCAGCCCGTCCGCCCCGATGACCACGTCGAACGTCTTCCGCGAACCACTCGCGAAGGTGACGTCGACGCCGTCGGCCCGCTCGTCCAGCGCGACGATCCGGTCGCCGAAGACGTACTCCGCCTTCTCCCTGGTCGACTCGTACAGCACGTCGGTCAGGTCGCCGCGCAGGATCTCGATCTCGGCGACCACGCCGTCGCCGTCGAAGTCGTCGGCGCGGATGGTGGCCTTCGTGCGGCCCTTCCGGTCGACGAGCGTCTCGCCCCTCGTGTCCGTGCACGCCGCGCGGACGCGTTCGTCCAGCCCCATCCGGCGGAGGACCTCCTTGGCCGTTCCGCGCAGGTCGACGGCCTGACCGCCGGGGCGCAGCGAAGGCGCGCGCTCGACGACGGTCACGTCGAAGCCGTACCGGGTGAGCCAGAAGGCCAAGGCCGGGCCGGCGACGCTCGCTCCGGAGATGAGGATCTTCGTGTCAGCCATCCTCTGGAAGGTCCCACGCATCACATCGCGGCGCAAAAGAGTTTCACCGTAGGGTGGACGGCATGGCTGTCGTGAAGATCAACGCGATCGAGGTTCCCGAAGGCGCAGGCCCCGAGCTGGAGAAGCGGTTCGCCGCGCGGCTGCACGCCGTCGACAACCAGCCCGGCTTCCTCGGCTTCGAACTGCTCCGCCCGGTCTCCGGCGAAAGCCGCTACTTCGTCTACACGAAGTGGGAGTCCGAAGAGGCCTATCAGGCGTGGGCGTCCGGCCCGGCGCGTGAGGCGCACGCGGGCGAGCGCGCGAAGCCGGTCTCCAGCGGGGCGAACCTGCTGGAATTCGAGGTCGTCCAGGCTTCGAAGCCGGGTGAGTGAGCTCGAACGAGCCGCGGAACTGATCGACGGCGCCGGCGCGCTGCTCGTCTGCGCCGGTGCCGGGATGGGCGTCGACTCCGGCCTGCCCGATTTCCGGGGTGACGAGGGTTTCTGGAAGGCGTACCCGCCGTACGAGCGGCTGGGCATCAGCTTTGTCGAGCTGGCCGACCCACGACATTTCGCCGAAGACCCCGAGCTGGCCTGGGGTTTCTACGGGCATCGGCTCGCGCTGTACCGCGCCACCGTCCCGCACGACGGGTTCCGTCTCCTGCTGTCCTGGGGAGCCCGCAAACCCGGCGGGACACGCGCTTTCACGTCCAATGTGGACGGACAGTTCCAGAAGGCGGGCTATCCGCACGTCGCCGAAGCACACGGGTCCATCCATCATCTCCAATGTCTCGACCGGTGCACCGGCGAGATCTGGCCCGCGGACGACGTCGAGGTCCCGATCGACGAGGACACGATGCGCGCGCTGAAGCCGCTGCCGTCTTGCCCGCGCTGCGGTGGCCTCGCCCGGCCCAACATCCTGATGTTCGGCGACTACGACTGGCTCGGGCAGCGCAGTCAGGCCCAGCTCGACGAGCTGACCGCGTGGCGCCGCGCGCATCGCGACCTCGTGGTGGTGGAACTCGGCGCCGGGCAGGCCGTGCCGACGGTGCGGCGCTACTCGGAGCTGGCCAGCGCCGCGACCGGTGCCCTGGTCCGGATCAACCCGCGCGAGCCGCGGATCCGGCACGGGCGCGGTGTTTCGCTCGCGACCGACGGCCTCGCGACGCTCAAGGCCCTGGACGTCTTGCTCACCTCTCACGAGGCTCAGAAGCCCGATCCGTGAAGGCCTCCTTGCCTACCCTGAAGGTAGGGAAGGAGGCCTTCACGGACCAACGAGAAGTCACTTTCCGGGCAGGACGATTTCCGCGTACACCGCGTCATGATCGCTACCGGGCATGTCCAGGACCTGGAAGTCCGCGATGGCCGTCCGCTTGTCCGCCAGCACGTGGTCGATCGGCACCGGCGGCACCATCCCGTTCGTCCAAGTCCCCTGCAGCGCCTTGCCCAGCTGATCGGCCGCGTCCACGTATCCCCTGGTCAGCAGCTCCCGGAAAAGCGAGTGGTCGAGACTGGCGTTGAAGTCGCCCGCCAGGATCCGGATGTCGTGCTCGGCGTCGGCGTAGGGCAGGTCTTTGGCCTCGTCGACCCACACGTGCCTGTCCCACATCGGTGCCGCCGGATGGACCGCGACGACCTCGATCCGGACGCCGTCGCCGAGGTCCACGCTCGCGCTCGGCTGCTTGCGGTTCGAATCGCCGCTCAGCTTCAGCGGCGTGAGCGGGTACCTCGACGCCAGTCCGGAGCCGGACGCCCATTCCGCCGGGTTCAGCACGTGGAACGGCAGGAGCTGGAACAACCCGGCCCGGTCGAGCCGGGTGATCGCCTCGGGCGTCATCTCGGTCAGGCTCAGGACGTCGACCTGGTGTTCCTTCACGTAGCCGACGATCCGGTCCGGATCCGCCTGCCCGCCGAGCATGTTCGACGCGAGCACCCGGACGTGCTTGCCGCCGAGCGCCTTCTGCTCGTTCTCGAACGCGCGGGGCAGCACCAGCGCGGCGATCGTGCAGGTCAGCACCACCGCGACGGCCGCGGTCCACCAGCGGCGGAGGCCCAGCGCGAGGACGCCGAGCACCAGTGCCGCGATCCCGGCGTACGGCGTCAGCGCGAGCGCGGCGATCGTGTACGTGTTGCCGTCGTAGCCCACCAGCCGCATCGCCGTCAGCACCGCGAACGGCACGACCGCCCCGGCGAGCAGCCCGCTGACGAGCTTCCCCCGTGCGCCCCCGCGCACCCGTTCTTCGATCACCATGACGTCGAGTATGCCGATCACGAGCGCTGTGACGGCGGTCTCCACAAGACCTCCACAACCTCCTCACACCGCGCCTACCAGCGTTTATCAGTACGTGTCAGGTGCTGTCAGCGCGCTGTGCGCGGTCTGCCAGGCGCGGAAGGCACCTTTGTCGGCGGGGTGAGATCCACAGGAGGAAACATGACTCACGCGATCAGGGCCGAGGGCCTGGTCAAGCACTATGGGGAGACGAAGGCGCTCGACGGGGTCGATCTGGAGGTCCCGGCGGGCAAGGTGGTCGGGGTGCTGGGGCCGAACGGCGCGGGGAAGACGACCGCCGTCCGGATCCTGGCCACCTTGATCCGGCCGGACCGCGGCCACGCGAGCGTCTTCGGGTACGACGTCGTCAAGAACCCGATGGCGGTCCGCAGCATGATCGGGCTGACCGGGCAGTACGCGTCGGTCGACGAGGACCTCTCCGGCACGGAGAACCTGGTCCTGATCGGCAGGCTGCTGGAGTTCTCCAGGGCGGACGCGAAGAAGCGCGCGGCCGACCTGCTGGAGCGGTTCGAGCTGACCGACGCCGCCGGGCGCGCGATCAAGACCTACTCGGGCGGGATGCGGCGGCGGCTCGACCTCGCCGCGAGCCTGGTCGGCCGTCCGAAGGTGCTTTACCTGGACGAGCCGACCACCGGGCTCGACCCGCACGCCCGCAACGAGGTCTGGGCCGTGGTCCGGACGCTCGTCGCCGACGGGACGACGGTGCTGCTCACCACGCAGTACCTGGAGGAGGCCGACCAGCTGGCCGACACGATCACCGTGTTCGACCGCGGACTGGTCGTGGCGAACGGGCGGGCCGACGAGCTCAAGCGGCGGACCGGCGGCCAGACGCTGCAGGTCCGCCCGACCGCGCTCGCCGATCTCGACGCCGTCGAGCGCATCCTGGCCGCCCTCACCGGGGTCCGGCCGAACCGGGACGACGACACCGGGCTGCTCACCGCGCCCGTGGCCGACCCGGTCCTGTTGTCCACCTTGGTCCGCAAGCTGGACGAGGCCGGGATCACCGCGGACGAGCTGGCGCTGCGGCTGCCCAGCCTCGACGAGGTGTTCCTCGCGCTCACCGGCAGGAAGACCGAGTCCACAAAGGACACGACTCCGGAAGGGAGCCTGGTATGACGACCATCGCCGCGCCCGCACCACCACGGCGCGTTTCACTTTCCAGCAGCATCCAGCACGGGCTTTCCCTTGCCTGGCGCGGGATCCTGAAGATCCGCAAGAACCCGGAGCAACTGGCCGACGTCACGCTCGCGCCGATCATCTTCCTGGTCATGTTCGTCTACCTGTTCGGTGGCGCGATCATGGGCGACACCGGAAGCTATCTGCAGATGATCGTGCCCGGCATCATGGTGTTCAACATCCTGCAGGCCAGCATGACCGTCGGCGTCCAGCTGAACACCGACGTCACCAAGGGCGTGTTCGACCGGTTCCGGGCGATGCCGATCGCCCGGTCCGCGCCGCTGATCGGCGCCGTACTGGCCGACATCGTGCGGTACCTGGTGTGCCTCGTCGTCCTGATGGTCGTCGCGACGATCATGGGGTACCGGATCCAGACCGGCCCGGCGGAGTTCGCGCTGGCGATCGTGCTGGTCATCGCTTTCGCGCTGGCGTTCTGCTGGGCATCGGTGTTCGTCGGGATGCTGGTGAAGAGCCCCGGCGCGGTGCAGGGCCTGATGTTCGTCGTGCTCATGCCGCTGACCTTCGGCAGCAACGTGTTCGTGGGGACGAGCACGATGCCCGGCTGGCTGAAGGCGTGGGCCGACATCAGCCCGGTGACGCAGATGTCCGACGTCCTGCGCGGACTGATGAACGGCGGACCGATCGCCGGCCCGCTGACCGGTGCGCTGATCTGGATGGCGGCCGCGGTCGCGGTCTTCTTCCCGCTCGCCACTTGGGCCTACCGGAAGCGCGTCTGACGGGGGTCAGGGGGAACGCGCGTGAAGGGCTCCTTGCCTCCTTCGAGGCGAGGAGCCCTTCTTCACGTTGTCACGTCCTGACGGAGCCAGGCCACCAGCTCTTCGCGGGAAAGCGCGGCGTCCTGAACGAGCATCGCTTCGTAGCGCTCCTCGCCGAAGTGCTCGCGAAGGTCGTCGATCAGCTGCCGGATGCCGGGCTCGCCCAGGTCCAGCCTGCCGCGGAGGAGTTTCGCCGCGCCGAGCAGCCGGACGGCCGTTTCATGCTTCCCCTGGCGGAACCGGATCAGGCCGAGGGCCTCGACGATCCGCCCGAGATCGGGCATGTCGCCGCGCTCCGAGGTGGACTTGACGACGATCGCGGCGCCGCGTTCGGCCTCGGCCAGATCTCCGGCCGCCAGCGCCACCTCCATTTCGATGAGCCCGCCGAACTCCTCGCCGAACATGCCCGGCATCGGCGTGTCGGCCATCAGTTCGCGGAACCGGGCGGCGACCGCGCGCGCCTCCTCGATCCGGCCGGCGCGGCTGAGCAGATCGGCCTCGCCCAGCATCACCATCACCGCGAGCTGAGCATTACCCGTGTCCGCCGCGTAGCGCTCCGCGTCGCGCATCTCGCGCATGCCCGTTTCGAGGTCGCCCGCCCGCGCGTACTCCGTCGCGAGCCGCCAGCGCTGCTGGATCACATCGTCCTGCGACCCCAGTTCGAGGGCGAGGGCGAGGCCCTGCCGGTACAGCGCGAGCGCGGTCTCGTGATCGCCCGACATCGAGATGTCGCTCGCCTTCATGCCCACCGCCATCGCGGTGCCCCAGCGGTCACCCACGGCCAGGAATCCTTCGTAAGCCCTGTCCCTGGCCCGTTCGGCGCCTTCTGTGTCGCCGTCGTCGGTGAGGATGAAGCTCTGCGCCCATGCCCCCGCCGACCTGGCCCACGGGTCCGGGCTGGACAGCGCCCTCTCCACCTCGCGATACGCGAGTTCCTTGTTCTTGGCGAAGAAGGCCAGCATGGGCAAGCCGATGGCCAGGCCGGTGAACCGCTTGTGCGCGTTCGTCCGCACGCATTCGTCGATGAGCCTGTGCACGGCTTCGTGATCGCCGACGCCGGGGATCATCGCGGTGATCTCGCGCATCGCCCGGAACGCCGCCGCGAAGTCCTCCTCCAGCCGGTCGCCGAAAGCGAGCACTTCGGCGACGAAGGACTCGACCCGTGCGCTGTCCCCCTTGATCAGCCAGTACCAGAAAGTGCTGCCGAACAGGTGCATCGCCATGTCGGCGTCGCCGGCGTCGATGGCCTGGCGGAGCGCCGTCACGATGTTGCCGTGTTCGGCGTCGTACCGTGAGATGGCGACGAGCTGGTCCCGCGTCCGCAACAACGGCTCCAGCCGCTCGACCAGCTCGGCGTAATAGCGGTGATACGCCTTCGTCAGCCGCTCGCGTTCTTCGGCCTCGTCGAGCCGTTCCGCCGCGTACGCCCGGATGGTTTCCAGCATGCGGTAACGCGGCTCGCCGTGATCACCGGCCGTCGCGTCCACGATGGACTTCTCGACGAGCGAGCCGAGGACGTACATGACGTCTTCGGCTGGCAGGCCGTCCCCGGCGCAGACGCTTTCGACCGCTTCGACCTCGGCACCGGCCCCGAAGACCGAAAGCCGCCTCGCGAGCACGCGTTCGGCGTCGTCCAGCAGGTCCCAGCTCCACTCGACGACGGCGCGCAGCGTGCGCTGCCTCGGCAACGCCGTCCGGCTGCCCGAGGTCAGCAGGCGGAACCGGTCGTCGAGGCGCCGCGAGATCTGCGCGACGGTCATCGACCGCAGCCGCGCGGCGGCCAGCTCCAGCGCCAGTGGCATCCCGTCCAGTCTGCGGCAGATCTGCGCGACGTCGTCCACAGTGGACTCGTCGAGGAGGAAGTCCGGCCGCACGGCCACGGCCCGGTCGACGAACAGCCGGATCGCGCCCGCCTCGGCGGCCTGCGGGACGGTCGGGATCCCGTCCGGGACGGACAGCGGGCCGAGCGGGCACAGCGTCTCGCCGTCGATGGCCAGCGGCTCGCGGCTCGTCGCGAGGATCCGCAGGGTCGGCACCCGGCGCAGCAGGGTGTTCGCCAGCTCCGCGGCCGCGTCGATCAGATGCTCGCAGTTGTCCAGCACCAGCACCGATTCGCCGGCACCGAGCGTCTCCACGACCCGGACCAGCGCCTCCACCGGCCGCCGCAGCGGATCACCGCTGTGCGCGAGGCCGAGATCCCACAGCTCCAGCGCGGCGAAGACCGCGCCGGGCAGGTCGCCAGGATCGCGGACCCCGGCGAGCGGCACGAACCAGACGCGACCGCGCGTATGCGCCGGATGCCGCGTCGCGACCTCCGTGGCCAGGCGGGTCTTCCCGGCGCCACCGGGCCCGACGAGCGTCACCAGCCGCGCCCCGGCGAGGAGTTCGGCGACCAGCTTCAGCTCGTCGTCACGGCCGACGAAGCTGGTCAGCCGGACCGGGAGATGGTCCGCGACCGCGGGCGGCGGGCCGAGTTCGCCGCGCAACGCGGCGACGTGGATCTCCTGGAGTTCGGCCGAGGGATCGACGCCCAGCTGGTCGGCCAGCGCCGCCCGGACCTCCTCGTAGAAGGCGAGGGCGTCGGACTGCCGGTCCGCCGCGCACAACGCCCGGATCCACAGCCCGGCGAGCCGCTCGCGCAGCGGGTTCCGCGCGGCCGCCTCCTTGAGATCGGCCAATACCCGGTCATGCCCACCGAGCCGGATCTCGGCCTCGAAGCGGTCTTCGGTGGCTTCGAGGCGCAGGTCCTCCAGCCGGGTCGCCGGAGCCTGCGCGAAAGGGGCGTCGAGGACGTCGGACAGCGCTTGACCACACCAGAGGCCGAGCGCTTCGGCGAGGATCGCGGCCGCACCGGCGTCCCGGCCCGCCGCCAGCTCCGCACGGCCCTCGGCGGCCAGGCGCTCGAAGCGGCACACGTCGACGTCCTCACGGGCGACGTCCAGCCGGTAACCGGCCGGGCCCGAGTCGAGGGCGACGTCGTCGGCACGCAGGACCTTGCGCAACCGCGAGACCAGGGACTGCAGCGCGTTCGCCGCGTCCGCGGGTGGCTCCGCGCCCCAGAGACCGTCGATGAGGGCTGTCGCCGGGACCGCGCGGCCGGGCTCCAGAGCGAGCCTTGCCAGGAGCATGCGGAGGCGGGCACCGCCGATGTCGATCGGGGTGCCGTCCCCGGCCTCCGCTCCGATCGGGCCCAGCAGCGTCACACGCACGGACCCCAGCTTTCCAGAACCCGCAAACAGATACCCCGTCCAGGCTGTGTCTCTCGAAGCGCGCCGCCGGGTTCCGTAGCTCTTCCAGGCGACGGAAGGCGGGATTATCCGGGCACGAAGGGGCTTTCCGGGCGGCCAACAGCGGTCACGGCGTTACGTTCGGGGCCTTACGACAGCCGATCGACTGGGAGCGTGAATGAGGTACCGGAGTGCGGCAGTCATCGCCGCCGTTCTGGCCGCGAGTGTCCTCGGCGGCGGGACCGCCCTCGCCGACACCGGCAAACCCGGCGCCGACGGCGCGGGCGACAGCTACTACCCGCAGGACGGCAACGGCGGCTACGACGTCGCCGACTACAACCTGAAGGTCGGGTACGAACCCGCCACCAAACAGCTCACCGGCCTGCAGACGATCACCGGCCGGACCACACAGTCGCTGAGCTCGTTCAACCTCGACCTGCACGGGCTGACCGTCGACTCGGTCAAGGTCAACGGGCGGAAGGCGACCTTCACCCGGACCGGTGACCACGAACTGGTCATCACCCCGGCCCGTCCGCTGCGCAACCACGAGCGGTTCACCGCCGAGATCGCCTATCACGGCGTCCCGCAGCCGATCCAGGATCCGCTGCTGGGCGAGAACGGCTGGCAGTTCGCGAAATCCGGCGGCGCGTTCGCCGCGGGTGAGCCGAAGTCCGCGACGACCTGGTACCCGGTCAACGACACCCCGCGGGACAAGGCGACCTTCCACCTCGCGATCACCGTTCCGTCGGAATGGGGCGTCATCTCGAACGGCGTCGAGCGCGGGAACTTCACCGAGGGCAAGAACACCACCCACGTCTGGGCCGAAGAGACCCCGGCCGTGCCGTACATGACGACGGTCGCGATCGACAAGTGGGAGTTCGAGCGGACGAAGCTGTCCGACGGCACCCCGGTCGTCAACGCCTACGCCCCCGGCACCCCCGCCACCACCAAGCAGGCCGAGGCGCGGCTGCCGGAGATCATCGACTTCCTGGCGTCGAAGTTCGGGCGGTACCCGGTGGACGCGGCGGGCGGCATCTTCCTCGCCGAGCCGATCGGGTTCTCGCTGGAGACGCTGAGCAGGCCGATCTACTCGGGCGCGGCGGGCAACGTCCCGACGATCGTGCACGAGAACGCCCACCAGTGGTGGGGCGACTCGGTCGCCGTCGACAAGTGGAAGGACGTCTGCCTCAACGAATGCTTCGCCTCGTACGCGGAGTGGATGTGGTCGGAGGCGAAGTCCGGCCAGGACCTCAAGGCGCGCTACCTGACCGCCGTGCAGAAGGCGACGGACAAGTTCTGGGCCGGGAAGCTGTACGACATGGGCCCCGGCAACGAGTTCACCTACGTGTACTCGAAGGGCCCGATGGCGCTGCACGCGCTGAAGAACTACATCGGCGCGGCGCCGTTCGACCGCATCCTGCGGACATGGCCCGCCCTGCACCGCGACGGCAACGCGAGCCTGCCGGAGTTCCAGAAGTTCGCCGAGCGCGTCGCGCACAAGGACCTCCAGGGCTTCTTCGACGCGTGGTTCTACGGCAACACCAAGCCGGCGCCCGAGTTCCTCTACCCGGGGGACCTCAAGCCCGCTGCCTGAGCGGCGTCACACGTTAGGGTGAGGGCATGACGTCTGTGCTCCTCACCGGCTTCGAACCGTTCGGCGGTGAGCGGGTGAACCCGTCGTGGCAGGCGGTTTCCCTGCTCACCGGCCGACGGCGCGACACCGTGGCCGTCGAGCTGCCGTGTGTCTTCTCGCGTTCGCTGGTCACCCTGCGCGACGCGATCGACGAGTACCGGCCGGAACTGGTGATCTGCGTCGGACAGGCGGGCGGCCGTCCCGACGTCACCCCGGAACGGGTCGCGATCAACCTGATCGACGCCCGCATCGCGGACAACGCGGGCTCGCAGCCCGTCGACGTCCCGGTGATCCCCGGCGGGCCCAACGCGTACTTCACGACTCTGCCGGTGAAGGCGTGTGTCGCGGGGATCAAGGACGCGGAACTTCCCGCGTCGGTCTCGCACACCGCCGGGACGTACGTGTGCAATCAGGTCTTCTATGGGCTGATGCACTTGCTGGACAACGATTTCCCCGGAGTCCGCGGCGGTTTCGTGCACATTCCCTACTCGCCGGAACAGGCCGCGCGGACGACGGCGCCGAGCCTGGCCGTGCACCGCGCGGCGGAGGCGCTGGAGATCATCGTGGACACCGCGCTTTCGGTGACCGAGGACCTTGCGACGCCGGCGGGCACCCTGCACTGATCAGGGCTTGAGCTGCGCGGTGAAGAAGTCGACCATCTCCTGCGTCGTCCGCACGGTGCCGTCGCTTCGGGTCGAGACGAGCATCGCGGTCAGGGGTGCGTCTTCAGTCCCGAAGAGCACGATGCCGCTTCGCTTTCCCACGCCCGCCAAGTAGCGCCCTCGCAGCCCATCGGCCGCCCAGGTGCCCTCCACGGGCTTGCCCTTGGTCATCTGCTGCCGGACGCCGTCCTCCAGGCCGGTCATCGCGACGCCTTGGTAGTAGTTGATCGCGTTCGACGCCTTGTCGTCGGCGAACACGCAGGTCACCGCGGACGCCGCGCCCACCGTGGTGGCCGCGTCGGGCGCGTCCCGGCAGTCGTCCCGCTGCGGGATGACGGCGGAGATGCGGCGAAGGCAGTCCGTGAACCCCTGCGCGTCCTTCGGTCCCAGCTGATCGCAAGTCGGCTTCTGCGCTGCTGGGGACTGCGCGGCGACGGGCTCTTCCCCGCCGCCGCTGAGCAGGACGATCGTCGTCACGATCGCCGCGAGGGCCAGCGCGACGACACCGTAGGTCGTGGGCTTCTGCCAGTTCCGGCCCGGCGGAGGCGGGGGCGGCGTCCAGCGCGGGGGTTGCGGGCGCCTCGCCGGGGGTGGCGGCTGCTGCTGGACGGGCGGCTGCCGCACCGGCGGCGAGACCGGCGCGAAAGCGGGCACGGTCAGCTGGGCGTCCTCGCCGCCCGCGGGCACGTGGTGCAGCCCGAACGCGACCGCGGTCTCCGGCTGGTCCTGCGTCGTCGGCGCGACCCGGAGCTGATTCGCCAGCAGGCTCGCCAGCAACGGCATCCGGCTCGGCCCGCCGACGAGGTAGACGCCGCCGAGCCGGTCCGGGGACAACCCGGCGCGATGGATCGTGGCGGCCAGGAGTTCGGCGCTGCGCAGGAAACTCGGCCGGACGAGCGCCTCGAGCTCCATCCGCGTCACCCGCACGTCACCGAACGGCTCCGGCATCGGGATCTCGGTCTGCTGATGACGGGACAGGCTTTCCTTGGCGTCACGGACATCCTGCAGCAACGACCGGCGCGTCCGGCGGTCGCTGACCGACTGCGGGCGCAGGATCCGTTGCCAGCGCGCGGGTTCGGAATGCGACACCGCACGGCCGATGTGCACAAGCAGCGCCTGGTCGATGTCGAGACTGCCGAGATCGGGCAGGCCGTCCTCGGCGAGCACGGCGAACCCCTGGGCGCTGACCCCGACGACCGCGCAGTCGAACGTGCCCGCCCCGAGGTCGTACACCGCGATCGGGCCGGGCGGCCGGTGGCCGTGGTTCAGGGAGGCGTAATGCGCGGCCGCGGCGACCGGCTCGGGGACGAGCAACGTCGTCCCGAATCCGGCCTTGAGCGCGGCGTCGTGAAGGATTTGCTTGCGATCGGGACCCCAGCCCGCGGGATGGGAAATACGCACCTGCGCGGGCGGACGCTGGAGCAGCAGCTCGGCCTCTTCGCCGACCCGGCGCAGGACCGAGGCGAAGGCGTCGGCGATGGGGAGCGTGACGTCACCGAGCTGGAGCACGCCCTCGTCGATGCGCCGCTTCGGATTCGCCTCGAACCGGCTCGGATCCAGCCTGGCCCGGCGTTCGGCGTCGCGGCCGACGAAAACGGTGCTGTCCTTGTCGACGTAGATCGCGGACGACATCGCCACCGACCCGTCGATCTCGACGACCTGCGTCCCTCTGCCGTGGATCGAGAGCACCCCCACCGTGCTGGAGGTACCGAAATCGATCGCCAGAACGTCCACCTGTCCCCCTCCCGGACCCGATGGCATCGTCTCACGTGCCCCAATCACGCAAGTTCCGCCTCTGATCACGCGAGTCCCGCCCCCAATCACGCGAGTCGTCCGTCTGATCACGCGTGTCGCGCCTCTGATCACGCGTGTCGTCCATCCACGCCCACGTCGGCCTGTGCGGAACAGGCGAACTCACGTGATCGAACGGCGAACACCCGTGATTGGAGGCGGAACTCACGTGATCGAACGGCGAACTCGCGTGATCAGACGGACGACACGCGTGATTGGGCGGACGCCACGGTAGCCGGACACGGTGGCCGGACGCGAAAGTGCCCGCCGCGGCGAACCGCGACGGGCACTTCCGGAGCAGAGAGGCTTACTCGCTCTCGGCTTCACCGTTCTCTTCGGTCGAGCCGGCGCCGATGCTGACCGGCGGGGCGTCCGGGACCGACGAGGGACGGGCTTCGCCGCGGAAGACGAAGTGCGCCTTGTCGTCCTTCTCGCCCTCTTCGTCGTTCCAGCCTTCGACGTCGACCAGGATGATCTGGCCTGCCTGGACCTCGCCGAACAGGATCTTCTCCGACAGCTGGTCCTCGATCTCGCGCTGGATCGTGCGACGCAGCGGCCGCGCGCCCAGCACCGGGTCGAAGCCGCGCTTGGCGAGCAGCGACTTGGCCTTGGGCGTGAGTTCGAGCTCCATGTCCTTGGCCTTGAGCTGCGTCTCGACCCTGGCGATCATCAGATCGACCATCTGGATGATCTGATCCTTGGTCAGCTGGTGGAAGACGATGATGTCGTCGATCCGGTTCAGGAACTCAGGCCGGAAATGCTTCTTCATTTCCTCGTTGACCTTTTGCTTCATCTTCTCGTACCGGTTGGCGGTGTCGCCGCCGGACGAGAACCCGAGCGAGACGGACTTGGAGATGTCCGAGGTACCCAGGTTCGAGGTGAAGATGAGCACGGTGTTCTTGAAGTCGACCGTACGACCCTGGCCGTCGGTGAGACGGCCGTCTTCGAGGACCTGCAGGAGCGTGTTGTAGATCTCCTGGTGGGCCTTCTCGATCTCGTCGAACAGCACCACCGAGAACGGCTTGCGCCGCACCTTCTCGGTCAGCTGGCCGCCCTCTTCGTAGCCCACGTAGCCCGGAGGGGCACCGAAGAGCCGCGAAGCGGTGTAGCGGTCGTGGAACTCGCCCATGTCGATCTGGATGAGCGCGTCGTCCTCGCCGAAGAGGAACGCCGCCAGCGCCTTGGACAGCTCGGTCTTACCGACACCGGACGGACCGGCGAAGATGAACGAACCGGAGGGGCGCTTCGGGTCCTTCAGGCCGGCGCGGGTACGGCGGATCGCCTGGGAGACGGCCTTGACCGCGTCCTCCTGGCCGATGATCCGCTTGTGCAGCTCGTCCTCCATGCGGAGCAGACGCGTGGTCTCCTCCTCGGTGAGCTTGAACACCGGGATGCCGGTCCAGTTGGCGAGGACCTCGGCGATCTGCTCCTCGTCGACCTCGGCGACGACGTCGAGGTCGCCGTCCTTCCACTGCTTCTCCCGCTCGCCCTTCTGGCCGAGGAGGGTCTTCTCCTCGTCACGGAGGCGAGCGGCGCGCTCGAAGTCCTGCGCGTCTATCGCGGACTCCTTGTCCCTGCGCACGTCGGCGATCTTCTCGTCGAACTCGCGCAGGTCCGGCGGCGCGGTCATGCGGCGGATGCGCATCCGGGCGCCTGCCTCGTCGATCAGGTCGATCGCCTTGTCCGGGAGGAACCGGTCGTTGATGTAGCGGTCCGCCAGGGTGGCCGCCTGCACCAGCGCGCCGTCGGTGATCGAGACGCGGTGGTGCGCCTCGTACCGGTCGCGAAGGCCCTTGAGGATCTCGATCGTGTGCTCGAGCGACGGCTCGCCGACCTGGATCGGCTGGAAGCGGCGCTCCAGCGCGGCGTCCTTCTCGATGTACTTGCGGTACTCCTCGAGCGTGGTCGCGCCGATCGTCTGCAGCTCGCCACGGGCCAGCATCGGCTTCAGGATCGACGCGGCGTCGATCGCGCCCTCGGCGGCACCCGCGCCGACGAGCGTGTGCAGCTCGTCGATGAACAGGATGATGTCGCCGCGGGTCTTGATCTCCTTGAGCACCTTCTTGAGGCGCTCTTCGAAGTCACCGCGGTACCGGGAACCGGCGACCAGGGAGCCGAGGTCGAGGGTGTAGAGCTGCTTGTCCTTCAGCGTCTCCGGGACCTCGCCCTTGACGATGTTCTGCGCGAGCCCCTCGACGACGGCGGTCTTGCCGACGCCGGGCTCACCGATCAGGACCGGGTTGTTCTTGGTGCGCCGCGACAGCACCTGCATGACCCGCTCGATTTCCTTGCCACGGCCGATGACCGGGTCGAGCTTGCCTTCGCGGGCCTGGACGGTCAGGTTGCGGCCGAACTGGTCGAGCACCAGCGACGACGACGGGGTGCCTTCACCGCGTCCGGAGCCGGTCTCGGTCGACTCCTTGCCACCCTGGTAGCCCGACAGCAGCTGCAGGACCTGCTGGCGCACCCGGTTGAGGTCCGCGCCGAGCTTGACGAGCACCTGAGCGGCGACGCCTTCTCCTTCGCGGATCAGCCCGAGCAGGATGTGCTCGGTGCCGATGTAGTTGTGGCCGAGCTGCAGCGCTTCGCGCAGCGACAGCTCAAGCACCTTCTTGGCCCGCGGGGTGAAGGGGATGTGCCCGCTCGGGGCCTGCTGCCCCTGGCCGATGATCTCCTCGACCTGCTGGCGGACGCCCTCCAGCGCGATGCCCAACGATTCCAGCGCCTTGGCGGCGACACCTTCACCCTCGTGGATCAGACCCAGGAGGATGTGCTCGGTGCCGATGTAGTTGTGGTTGAGCATCCTGGCTTCTTCTTGGGCCAGGACGACCACCCGCCTCGCGCGGTCGGTGAACCTCTCAAACATGTGCACTCCCTCGACTGCTGCGACGGCGGCCCGTTTCCATCGTGCTTTCACCGCGATGGATTCAGCACCGTGAGACCACTCTAGTAGCCATGCGGTCGCGCTGGCGTACCACTACGGCTGATTGCGGCCCGTTCGCGCCCTGGCCGTTCTCCGGCCGTGCGCTCTTTCATCTTCCGGTTGCCCTGCACCTTTACGTCAAGCACAACGTGCGAACGCGCACCCGGATTCCGCCGGATGCGCGTTGTCCGCTGAGCGCGAACACGGCCGCCGGGTGCGAGTCCGCCCAGTGGATGGACACCCGTCCGGAGTAGTCACCGACCGCATGTAAGGTTAGGCGTACCTAATGGCGGGAGGTCGGCGTGCCGCATCACCACACGCTCGCGTCACCCGAAGACGGGCTCCGTGCCTCCTTCCCGAGGATGCCCGGCGGCGCCCGGATCCGCGGAGACGTGCCGGGCGACGAGCCGGACTGGGTCCGCTGTGAAGACCTGCTCGCCGAACCGGCCCGTCTCGTGCGCTGGCGGGACCGACTGGGCGGCTGGCTGGCCGGGACGTACCCGGAGGCGTCCGGCATCCCCGAGCGGACCCCGGCGAGCTGGATCCTGTCCTGGTACCTGCACGTCCCCGCGTTCGCCGGCGCGATGCTGCTGCACCACGAACGCCGCGTCCCGTCGCTCGCGCCGTCCGCGCTGGCGTTCCGGATCGGCGGCGACCGGCCGCATCCCGACTCGATCGCCGTCCTCGGCGGCGGATTCCACTGTTTGCCGACCGACCCCGGCTCGGCGCGTCCGGAGGCCGTCGTCGCCAGAGACGAACGGGCGCTGGCGACCGTGCTGCGGGGCAGGTTCGTCGCGCACGCGAGCCGGTTCATCGATGTCTACGGGCCACTGACGAGGCTCGGACGGCGGCAGCTGTGGGCGGCGGCCACGGACGCGCTCGACAACGCGCTGTGGTCGGCGGGACGGCTGGGCGGGACCACGGAGGCCGAGGGCGCCGGGGTCGCGGACGCCGCACTGGTCCTCGAATCGCGGTTCCCGCCGCTGACTTCGGCGTCGAAGCTGAAGCTGGTTCCGGGAGCCGACGGGCGCCGCGAGTGGACGAGAAACCGCGAAAGCTGCTGTTACTCCTATCTGTTGCCCGCGGAATCGGAATGCGGCGGCTGCCCGCGAATCCGTTAAGGCGTCCAGCCGGGATTGCGTCCCGAAGCGCCCAAAGCGCGTTCGAAGGTCGTTGCGCCTTCCGCAACGTTTACTTCTTCGCCGTACACCTTCATGGAGCGCGCCTGCTCGCCCATCGCCGCGGCGGACGCGTAAACGGCTTCCGCCGCTTCGGGTGCGACGTCGACGGTGCGCCCGAGCGCGCGAGCGAGATCCCAGCCGTGGAAGACGAACTCGCCGAGCACCATGTCGCCGACGACCGAAGCGGGCATCTGCGCCGTGCCGAGCGCCGTCATGCCCTGCCAGGCTTCGGGCGCTCCGAAGACCTCCACGAGCCGCGCGGTCTGCCTCTCGGCGACGTCGAGCCAATCGGAGCCGATGAGGCCCGCCTCCGCCTCACCTGTGGCCGCTTCGGGCGGCGGCGCCTTGCGACCGGCGGCTTCGAGCCAGGGACCCCAGTAGAGAAGGTGGTTCAGCAGCGCGCGGACGTCGTACTCGGCGCACGGGGTGCGGGCGGCGAGCTCGGTCTCGCCGATCCCGCGCAGGATTCCGGCGAATTCCGCGGCGGCGGGAGCGATCAGGGCAGCGTGTTCGGACATGAGGGCATGAGTTCACGGGAACCGGCGCCCTGTCTTGAAGAAACGCGACACGATTAGGTTGACCCGGTGAGCGGGCACCGGATCCCGGCGGGGATCGTCAACGCGCGGGAGGCGAGTGCGGCGTTCGGTCTCGTCCGCCACCGGCCGTCGCCGGAGCTGCGGCCGTTCGTCGACCACCACTGGGTGCTGCGCTGGGAGCTGACCGGCCGCGACCCCCATGAACAGGTGGTCCTGCCCAATCTCGCGGTCAACGTCACGTTCTTCAGCGACGTGGCCGGCGCCTTCGGTCCGGGGAAACGACCTTTCCGCTACGTCGTCGCGGGGAAGGACCACGGTATAGGCGTGCGATTCCGGCCGGGGGCTTTCCGGACATTCCTCCCCGGTCCGGTCACGATGATCTCCGGGGGTTCCGTTCCGCTCACCGATCTCTTCCCCGCCGCCGGACCGGTGACGGAATCGGTACGGAATGCGACGGACGACTTCGAAATGGTCCGAGCGGCGGAGGAACTGCTCCTGGCGAAACGCCCCGTGCTCACCAACGCGGCCAGGACGGCCATCGAAGCGGTGGAAACAATCGCCGCCGAACCGGCGATTACCAGGGTCGGCGAGCTGTCAAGCCGAACGGGCCTGTCTCAGCGGAGCCTGCAACGCTTGTTCGCCGAACACGTCGGCGCCGCCCCCAAATGGGCGATTCAGGTATACCGATTGAACGAAGCCTCGGTACGGATCGCGGCCGAGGAACGGCCCGACTACGCGGAACTGGCGTTCACGCTGGGCTATAGCGACCAAGCGCACTTCATCCGGGATTTCCGCTCCGTGACCGGATGGGTGCCCACGGAGTACGCCCGCTTGAACCGTGTACAAGAACAAGAAAGCCGCCGGGAAAAGTTTCCCGGCGGCCGTCAGGTCTGAAAGACCTCAGTTCTTCTTGTGGTAGGCCTCCACGACCTCGGACGGGATACGTCCGCGGTCGGAAACCTGGAAGCCGTTCTTGCGGGCCCAGGCGCGAATGGCCTGGTTCTGCTCGCGGTCCACGGTCGCGGGGCGGGCGGCGGCCTTCACGCCGGCGACCGGACGAATGGCGGTGCGCTTACGGCCACCCGCGCGGCGGGCGTGCTCCACATACTGGGCGAGCGCGTCGCGAAGCTCTTCAGCGTTTTCCGCGGAAAGGTCGATCTGGTAGCTCACACCGTCCAAACCGAACTCGACGGTCTCTTCCGCCTCAGTGCCATCGAGGTCATCGACGAGCGAGACGAGCACCTTCTGTGCCATCTGTTTCCTCCTGCTGGGGGCTTACACGAATGATCTGGTACGGGGCATGCCCCGGACAGAAGACTTTGTCTAGCGACATTAATACCCGCTACCGAGACATAACGCAAATCTTGTTTACGAGAACGATCGAGGTATCTGTCACGCGGACGGGTTATTCGGGTCGGACGAGCGGGAACAGGATGGTCTCCCGGATACCAAGGCCGGTCAGCGCCATCAGCAACCGGTCGATCCCCATTCCGACACCACCGCTCGGCGGCATTCCGTACTCCAGCGCACGGAGGAAATCCTCATCGAGGTTCATGGCCTCACTATCACCCTGCGCACCCAGCCGAGCCTGTTCCACCAGACGCTGACGCTCTACCACGGGATCGACCAGCTCGGAGTATCCGGTGGCCAGTTCGAATCCGCGCACGTACAGATCCCACTTCTCGGCCACCCCCGGCTTGCTGCGATGTTGCCTGGTCAGCGGGGATGTCTCGACCGGAAAATCACGGACAAAAGTAGGTTCGTGGAGATGATCGCCGACGAGGTGTTCCCAAAGTTCTTCGATGATTTTGCCGTGGCCTAACTTTGGGTCGAGCTCCAGCTCTCGCGCTTCGGCATAGGAACGCAGCTTGTCCGCCGATGTCTCGGGAGTGACCTCTTCCGACAACGCCTCGGACAACGACTCGTACATTCCGAGCGTGGTCCACTCGCCGGACAGGTCGTACTCCGAACCGTCGACGAGAGTGACCACCTGAGTACCGAGAACGTTCTGTGCCGCCTCCTGGATGAGCTGGCGCGTCATCACCGCATTGGAGTCATAGGTCGCATACGCTTCGTAGTACTCCAGCATGGCGAACTCGGGCGAGTGGGACGAGTCGCTGCCCTCGTTCCGGAAGTTCCGGTTGATCTCGAAGACCTTCTCGATACCGCCGACCACGCAACGCTTGAGGTACAGCTCCGGCGCGATCCTCAGGTACAGATCGAGGTCGAAGGCATTCGAATGCGTGACGAATGGCCGCGCCGCCGCGCCGCCGTGCAGCGTTTGCAGCATCGGGGTCTCGACCTCGAGGAATCCTCGTCCGTGAAACGAGTCACGCAGGGAACGCAGCACACCGGCACGGGTTCGGACCACGTCCCTGGCCTTGGGACGGACGATCAAGTCGACATAGCGCTGCCGGATCCGCGTTTCCTCGGCGAGGTCTTTGTACATCACCGGCAACGGACGCAATGCTTTCGACGTGATCCGCCACGAGTCGGCCATCACGGAAAGCTCACCGCGCTTGGAGGTGATGACCTCACCTTCGACGAATACGTGATCACCGAGATCGACATCGGACTTCCACGCCGCGAGCGCGTCTTCACCGACCTTCGCGAGGCTGATCATCGCCTGCAACTCGGTGCCGTCGCCTTCACGGAGACTCGCGAAACACAGTTTGCCGGTATTGCGCATGAACATGACCCGGCCGGTGACGCCGACGATCTCGCCGGTGGCCGTGTCGACAGGAAGGCCGGAATGCTTCTCGCGCACTTCGGCCAGCGAGTGCGTCCGGGGCACCTCGACCGGATACGGATCGATACCCTCCGCGATTATCCGGTCGCGCTTGTCCCGGCGCACCCGCATCTGTTCCGGCAGGTCTTCGTCGGGGCTCACGCCCTCGGATGCGGGGATTTCAGTCATACGCACAGCGTACGAACCCGCCGGTTCCCTACGCCAACCGGATTACCTTTTCCAGGTCCGGGCCGGTGGGTTTTCTCTCCATTAACCTGGATCGTGTGAACTCATCCACTCCCGGCATCGAACCCGAACTGCACGCACGCCGCGCCGCCTCGTTCGGCGCGGAGGCCGCCGCCTATGCCGCGCACCGGCCGGATTATCCGGAAAAGGCACTGGCCTGGGGGCTGGCAGGCGCCCGGAAATCACCGGACCGGGTCCTCGACCTCGCCGCGGGAACCGGCAAGGTCAGCGAGGGCCTGCTCGCGATGGGCGTCGCGGTCACCGCGGTGGAACCGGACCCCAAAATGCTCGGACAACTCACCAGGACACTGCCCGCCGTCACCCCGCTCATCGGGACGGCCGAGCGGATCCCGCTGCCGGACGAAGCCGTGGACGCCGTGGTCGTCGGCCAGGCCTTCCACTGGTTCGACCTCGACCGGGCCTATCCGGAGATCGCCAGGGTGCTGAAACCGGGCGGAGTCGTCGCCGCGCTGTGGAACCACGACGACGAGTCGGCGGGCTGGCCGGCGGAACTGAACGCGCTCATCAAGACCTCGATGAGCAGGCGCTGGCTGAGCGACTACCGATCGCTGCCGGAGCACGAGGCCTTCGAGCCGTTCGAGAAGAAGACTTTCGGCCACAAACAACCCAGGACGGCGGAAAGCCTGGTGGCGACTCTCGCCACCCATTCCCACATGCTGGTGGCCACCGCGGAGGAACGTGAGACCAAACTTCGCACGGCGCGGGAATTCCTCGACCGGAACCCGGAAACCGCCTCGGGGGAATTCGACCTGCCGATCACGACCACGGTCTTCCGGGCCCTCAAGCGGTGACGTCGATGCCCCGAGCGCCACGTTCGGGACGATGAGCGTCCCGAACGTGGCGCTCGGGACGTGGCGTGGCTGCGGCAACTACCGCATCCAGGGGGCTAGACGCGGTGGTTGCGTTCGTAGACCAGCCGCAGGCCCAGCAGCGTCAGATCCGGCACGTGCTCGGTGATCGTCTCCGATTCCTCCAGCACCAGGGGGGCCAGGCCACCGGTCGCGATCACCGCGACCGGGGCCGTGCCGCCCGGCGCGAGCTCGCGCTTGATCCGCTTCACCAGGCCGTCGACCTGGCCGGCGAACCCGAAGAGGATGCCGGATTGCAGGCATTCCACGGTGTTCTTCCCGATCACCGACCGCGGCGGCACCAGTTCCACCTTGCGCAACGCGGCGGCCCGTGCGGCCAGGGCGTCGACCGAGATCTCGATGCCGGGCGCGAAGGCGCCGCCGAGGAACTCGCCCTTCGCGGAGATGGCGTCCACATTGGTCGAAGTGCCGAAATCCACCACCACGCAAGCGGTGGTGGGGTGCAGATGGTGCGCGGCCAGGGTGTTCACCAGCCTGTCCGCGCCCACCTCCTTGGGGTTGTCGACCAGGAGCGGCACGCCGGTGCGCACCCCCGGCTCGATGACGATCTTCGGTACCTTGCCGTAGTAGCGCGAGAGCATGACGCGCAGTTCCCGCAGCACGGCGGGAACCGTGGACAGCGCGCTGATCCCGGTCACCGCGTCGGCGTGCGGGCCGAGGAGCCCGCGCATGGTGAGCGCGAGCTCGTCGGCGGTGATCCGCGCGTCGGTGCGCATGCGCCAGTCTCCGACCAGGTCTTGGCCGGAGTAGAGACCGAGCACGATATTGGTGTTGCCGACGTCGATCGTGAGCAGCAAGGACTCAGCTTTCGGCGTGCAGCAGCGCGTCGAGACGGCGGGCGTCGGCGGTTTCGGCGACCGGGAAGGTCATCGTGTCGTCGTCGGCCAGCGTCACGGTGCCGCTCATCAGACCGGAGCCCTCCGGCGCGTGCCCTGGGTTGGCGCCCTTCTCGACGATCCGGTTGTCCGCGTCGACGAAGACGACCCGCGGCCGGAACGCGGCCGCCTCGGCGTTCTCCATCTGCGCGTACGAAATCAGGATCACCAGATCGCCGGGGTGCACCAGATGCGCGGCGGCCCCGTTGATGCCGAGCACCCCGCTGCCGCGTTCACCCGCGATCACGTAGGTCTCGAGCCGCGCGCCGTTCGTGACGTCCACAATGGACACCTGTTCGCCCGGCAGCAGATCCGCCGCGTCCATCAGGTCCTCGTCGACGGTCACCGATCCGACGTAGTGCAGATCCGCCTGGGTGACCGTCGCCCGGTGGATCTTCGATTTCAGCATGGTGCGGTACATCGTGGACTCTCCCTATTCCCCTGCGTCCAGCGCGTGTTCCGGATGGTCCGCGGCAGCACCGAGCACCACACCCACGTTGTCGATCAGCCGGGTACTCCCCACCCTGGCCGCGATCAGCAACCGCGCTTCACCGTCGACGGGCGCGGGCCCGAGGTCGGTTCCCCTCAATTCCAGATAGTCGATCTCGACCGCGGGCCGCGCGGCGAGTGTCTTCCTGGCGGTCGCCAGCACGGCTTCCGCGCCGTCGCGTCCGACGAAGGCACCCGCGGTGAGTGCCGCCGACAACACGATCGCGTCCTCGCGCTGTTCAGGGGTCAGGTAGACGTTGCGCGAGGACAACGCCAGCCCGTCGCGTTCCCTGACCGTCGGCACCCCGATGACACGGGTTTCGAAGTTCAGGTCACGCACCATCTTCTTGATCAGCACCAGCTGCTGGTAGTCCTTCTCCCCGAAGAAGGCATAGTCCGGCCGCACGATGTTGAACAGTTTCGCCACCACGGTCAGCACGCCGGCGAAATGCCCCGGCCGCACCGCCCCTTCGAGTTCGTCGCCGAGCTCGCCGGGCTGAACCGTGACGGTGGCACCGTCGGGATACAGATCCGACGCCTTGGGCAGGAAGCCCAGTTCGACGCCGTCCTCCTTCAGCACTTCGAGGTCCTTGTCCAGCGGACGCGGGTACGCCTCGAAGTCCTCGCCCTCCCCGAACTGCAGGGGGTTCACGAAGATCGACGTCGCGACGACGGTGTTCGGCAGCCGCTTCGCCCGGCGGATCAGCTCGCGGTGCCCCGCGTGCAGGGCGCCCATCGTGGGCACCAGCGCGACCTTGCGGCCGACGCCATGCAGGGCCCGTGTCACCTGGCTGACCTGCTCCGGCGGCTGGAAGGTGTGCAGCGTGCCTCGGGCGAATTTCGGTGTGCTCACTGGTTTTGCTGCCCTTCGGCGGGATCTGCGGGATCGGCTGGATCACTGAGGAGCTCGGTGAGCTCGGCGGCGGCCGAGGCGTCCAAGAGCCCGGCGGCGTCGCCGCGCGCCAGCGTGCGCTTGGCCAGCGCGCGATAGCTCGGGGCGATGTCGGGGCCACGTTCGGCCAGCACCGCGAGATGCTTACGCACGGTGCCGAGATCACCACGGGCCACCGGCCCGGTCAGCGCCCGGTCCCCGTGCCGCAGAACATTATCCAACGCCGCCGACAACAACGGAGCCACCAGGCGTTCGGGCTGGGCGATTCCCGCCTCCCGTAACAGTTCCGCGCAGTCGGCGACCAGTGTCATCAGGTGGTTCGCGCCATGCGCCAACGCCGCGTGATAGAGCGCTCGCGCTTCGTCAGGGACCCGGACGGGCTCCGCGCCCATCTCCATGGTCAGCGCTTCACCGACGTTCCATGCCGCTTCGTCACCCTCTGTGGCAGTGACGCCGACGCTGCAGGCGGCCAGTCTGTCGAGGTCTTCGGCGCGGCCGGTGAAGGTCATCACGGGGTGCAGGGCCAGCGGGAGCGCCCCGGCTTCGGCTGCGGGCGCGAGGACGTCGATACCGTGCGCCCCGGAGGTGTGCACGACGATCTGTCCCGGCCGCAGCGAACCGGTGGCGACGAAGCCGCGCACCATCCCGGCGAGCGCGTCGTCGGGCAGGGCCAGCAGGACCAGATCGGCCCGGCGGGCGACCTCGTCGGGCGGCAGGAGGGGGACGTCGGGGAGCAGTTGCTCGGCACGGCGCACCGAAGCGCCGGAAAGGCCCGACGCGGCGACGACGGCGTGCCCGGCCCTCGCGAGCGCGGCGCCGACGACGCTGCCGACCCGGCCGGCGGAAATGACGCCGACGGCCAGTCGAGCGGGCCTCATCATGGCGCGCGCCAGTGGACGCTCATGGTCGAAACTCCTCAAGTTCGTTCCAGTCCCGCTCATGGTCGCGGGTACCGGACGACGGCGCGAGAGTAACCCTCCGGCCCGCGTCTGAAACGGCCCTCGTGACCAGCTTCACCTGACCGAGGTCACCCGCGCGGAGCACCGTCCGCCAGCCGCACGGCCTCGGCCCGCGAGGTCTTGAGCACCTGCAGCAGTTCGCGCTGCCGCTGTTTTCCCTCGTCGGTGAGCTTCCGGCCGCGCCGCAGGAACGCGAGCTCGGTCACGCTGGCCTGGTAACGGCCGACAGCCTTCGCCGCGTCCCGGCCCGACTGTTTCCTCGCCTGTTTCCGCCACGACCGCCGTCCGGACAGGCTGGCCAGCAGGGTCACCTCGGACGGCGCGATCCAGCGCGCGTCGACCATCATCGGCAACGCGGCCGCGACGATCCGCTGCTCGCGGCGCCGCTGCATGACCACCACCGAGAAGACCCCGATGAACAACGGCACCATGATCAGGAAGTAGACGTTCAGGAAGGTCTTGGCGCCGCCGAGCAGCGCGGCACCGTTCCACAGCGCGTGCAGCAGCACGGCGACGAGGTAGCCGCCGATCGGCGCCAGGATCCGCAGCGAGCGGACCTTGGTGCTCGCGGCGACACCGAGCCCGATCCCGGTCATCACGGCGAACAGCGGATGCGTGAACGGGGAAAGCACACCGCGGAGGAAGAACGCCGCGAGCACACCGGCGCTCGTGCCGTCGCCGAAGCCGTACTCGGCGAAGGCGCGGCCGAAGTAGTAGATGTTCTCGGTGAAGGCGAACCCCGCCGCGGTGAACCCGGCGTAGACGATGCCGTCCACGACACCGTCGAACTCGCTCGGGCGGCGCCACCACAGCAAGAGGATGAAGGCGGCCTTCGCGGCCTCCTCGACCAGCGGCGCGGAGACCAGGCCGCTGATCTTGCCTCCTCCGCCACTGCCGAGCAGCAGGTCACCGACGGCCTCGGCGCCGCTGTTGAGCAGCAGCGCGATGATCGTCGCGACGCACGCGCCCCAGACGAAGGACAGCAGCAGGAGCTTCGGCGGTTCCGGTTCCCAGCGGTCGACCCACAGGAAGGCGGTCACCACCACGGCGACCGGGACCAGCGCCGCGAGCACGCCGATCGTCACCGCGGGCAGGCCGACCTTCTCGGTCACCGTGCCGAAGACGAACAGCCCGCACAGCGCGACGGCGATCAGCCCGAGCACCGGCAGCAGCACGGTGATCGACCGGGACCGGCGGGCCCGTTCGGAACCGGGCGCCGGGGAGGAAGGCTCGCTCACAGCGGGTCACCCTACCGTCGGTACGGGACAGGAGCGGGACGTGGAGCTGAAGTCCGAGACAGTACCGGCCGCACGCGTGAACCCGCCCGGCCGAAGGCCCCGCCATCGCGGTGGCAGGGCGCCCGGCCTCGAAAAGGCGACTGGACCGACCGGCGAGCGCCCTGCCGACGTCGATCGCGGTGGCGGGTTCACCTGATCGGATGCGCGCCTAGTCCTCCGCACGCCGCCTGCGCCGCGGGGTGGACTCG
The DNA here is from genome assembly GCF_000384215.1 of Amycolatopsis alba DSM 44262. NCBI lineage: Bacteria > Bacillati > Actinomycetota > Actinomycetes > Pseudonocardiales > Pseudonocardiaceae > Amycolatopsis > Amycolatopsis alba. The sequence continues at coordinate 3,119,758 of NZ_KB913032.1, forward strand.
TTCGCGCCGTTGGCGGCGAGCAGGTCCATCACCGAACGGCCGGAAGCGTGGGAGCCGGCGTCGGGCGCCTCCTGACGGCTGTGCGAAGACCCGTTGCGGGACGGTGCCTCGTCCTCCGGCTTCGCCCGCCTACCGCCGTGACGGCCGCCTGCGGACTCGGTGCCCTGCCAGGCCGGGGGCTCGCCGTCCGGACGGCGGCGGCGGCCGCCACCGGTGGGTTCCGGGGCGCTCGGGGCCGGGGTGATCGAGACCGAGGAGTCCTCGGCGGCCCGGCGACGGCGTCCGCCGCCGTTCTGCGTCACCCGGAGCTCTTCGGGCAGCGTCGGGTTGACCGCGGGCGGCTCCTCCGCGGGCGAACCGTGCCGCGACGGCGCCTCGGCGGCCGGACGGCGCACAGGTTCGGGCTCGGGCGGCCGCACGGGCTCGGCCCGGCGAGGAGGCTCGGCCACGACCGGGATCGACAGCGGGGTCGGGGGCTCCGGATCACGACGCGGTTCAGGGCGCGGCTCCGGCCGGGGCAGGGAAGCCGACGGCTGGGGCTGAGGCTTGGGCTGGGGCGGCGGTGTGGGGCGCAGCCGGTCCTGGAAGTCGTCCTTCCGGGGGAACGCGGCGCTCAGGTCGGAGACCGGGCGCTCCTGCGTCCACGACGGCTTCCACTCGCCGGTGGCCTCCATCGGCTCCGCCGCGGCGGGTTTGTTCGCGGGCGGCGGCGTGTCACCGGCCGGGCGGGACCGCTCGACCGGCTTCATACCCGGCCGGGTCAGCCCGAGCTCACGGTTCGGCCGCGGACGGTCCGGTTCGACCTTCTTGACCGGCTTCGCCTGCGCGGCGGGCTTCACCGGCGGCGTCTGGGCACGGGTCGGCTCTTCCGGCCGTGTGGCGGGCGGGCGCTGCACGGTGCCCGCGTCGAGCCGCTGCTGCAGTGAGGCCTGCTGCGGGCGGCGGGGCGGTTCGGCGCGCTGGGGCTCCGGACGCGGTTCGGGGCGGGCTTCGGGGCGTTTGGGCTGCCTGGCGATGGTGGGCATCGACGGCTGCGAGACCTCCGCGCGGGAGACGCCCGGCATGGACGGGCGGGACACCTCGGCCGGGGTCACCGGCGGCGGGGTCTTGCGCCGGTCGTCGACCCTCGGCATCGGCCGCGAGATCTCGGCGGGCGACATACCGGGGTTGGACATTTCGAGTCGTTCGCGGCGGGCGGCCTCCGCGGCGAGTGCTTCCGCCGCCTTCGAGGCGCGGGCGTCCGCCTTGCGCATACTGCGGCGAGTCGATTCGTCGACCGGCTTCGGCCGGGGGACCTGACTGCTCTGGCCGTAGCCACCGGTGCCGTTGACCTGGCCGTTCGCCGGTTTACGGCGGGCGGCGGCCGGGGTCCCGGCCCGCGCGGACGCGGGTTCGAGGACGCGGTCGATCATCTCGGTCGGGCGCTCGCGTTCGCGTTCACGCTCTTCGACGTCGATCGTGGTGCTCTTGGCCGCCATCAGCTGGGGTTTGCCGTTGCCGTTCTCGGACCCCGCGCTCATCAGCTGCTTGTTGTCGAGGGACCGCATCCGGGTGGCCTGCGCGGTGAGCGCGACACGTTCGAGGAGGACCTCGCCGCCACCGAAGAGCGACTGGAGGCTCTCACGCAGAGCGCTCACCTCGGCTCTGAGCGCTTCGAGCTCGTCCTGGGAGCGGGTCTCGGCGGCCTGCCGGTTCTCCGCTTCCATCTCCAGCTCGAACTCGCGGCGGGCGGCGATCTCGCGTTCCAGTTCCAGCTCGTAGACGGCCTGTGCCTCGGCGACGGCGTCCTCGCTGTGGGACACGTGCTTCCGGTATCGGACCGCCAGGAACGCACCGATCAAGGCGGCCCACAGCGCCGCGACGATCCCCAGCCGCAAGTAGCGGAGGTCGTCGGAAAGCACCAATGCGAGAGTCGCGCCGACGGCGAGAACCAAGCCGACGACAAGCCACGGCCTACCCGCAAGGCGGCCGCGCGAGTCGTCACCCACCCCGGTCATGCCCAACACCGTACCTTCTAGTAATCCGAACGAGACCTAGTCGGTACTTCGAGCGGTGCCTCTCGAGCGTTAACCGGTCGGCTCGGGATCGCGGTCCCGATCACTGCCTTCGGGGGTCCGGCAGCAGTGTTCGAGCCACAAAGCCGCAGCTACCAGCGCCACCGAGCTGACGATCCCGACGGTCGCCGAGCGGAGATCACCGCTCGCCGCGAGGAGTTCGTCACGTCGCGGAAAAAGATACGCGAAAGCCGCCAGCCAGACCCCCGTCATGGCGGACCCGGCGAGTGAGGAGGCCTTGGCGAGCGCCACCGATCGGGCGACGGAGATCGCGGACAGCACCCGGCCCTCCTTGATCCGCGAACGGACGATGAAGGCGAGTACGGCCTCGCAGAGCGCGAGGACGAACAGCGTGATCCCGGCGAAGAGCGGAAGCGCGGGGATCGAGCCGTAGGCGACCTGGAAGACCAGATAGACCAGGACCAAACCCAGGAGGCCGGCCACCGCCAGCTCACGTGGCCGGGTGAAGTGCATGGTCCAACGCTACCTGGCAGGCTTGACTCTCCACCCACTGGAGAGTCGACGATGAAGCATATGGGCACGTCAGCGGTCTTCACCATCGGGGAACTGGCCAAACGAACCGGCCTGCCGGTGAAGACCATCCGCTTCTACTCCGACGAAGGGCTCCTGCCACCGACAGACCGCACCGACTCCGGCTACCGCCTCTACGACGCCACCGCGATGGCGCGCCTGGAGCTGGTCCGGACGCTGCGGGAACTCGGGCTGGGGCTCGCGGACGTGGAACGGGCGCTGACCAGGGAAGCGACCATCGGGGACCTCGCGGTCCAGCACGTCGCCGCCCTGGACGAGCAGATCCGGCGGCTGGAACTGCGCCGCGCGGTCCTGCGAGCGGTGGCCAAACGGGACTCACCACTGGAGGAGGTCGAACTGATGAACAAACTCGCGTCGATGTCGGACGAAGACCGCAAACGTTTGCTCGACGAGTTCTGGGCGGACATGGTCGAAGGGCTCGAACTGGATCCGCAGTTCTACGAGCGGATGCGTTCGGCGAAACCGGAGCTGCCCGACGACCCGACGCCCGAACAGCTGGAGGCGTGGATCGAGTTCGCGGAACTCGTGCAGGACGACGAGTTCCGCGCGTCCATCCGCCGGATGAGCGAGTGGCACTCGCAGCTGCGGAAGCAGGACGGGGCGGACTTCGGCGAGAAGCAGCAGGAGCTGTGGATGGCGTGGAGCGCGAAGGCGTCCGAAGCGCTCGAAGCAGGCATCTCGCCGGACTCGCCCGAAGGCCGGGAACTGGCGGAGACGATCTTCACGCAGTCTTCGCGGAACGGACGGGACCCGGCCGACCCGGCCTGGCGGAAGCGGCTGACCGACGGGATGGTGATCAGCTACGACCCGCGCGCCGAGCGGTACTGGATGCTGCTGGGGAAGATGAACGGCTGGCCGTCGTTCCCCTCGCAGATGCCGCAGGGCGAGTGGATCATCGCCGCCCTGCGCTCCGCGCTGGGGTAGCAAGGGACCTTTGCTATCGCCCTCCGGCACTCACGACCGCCCTGAGCACCGCCTCCCCGCCCGGTCTGCCACCAGGGCCGTGTCGCGAAAGCCACTTTCGCGACGTCTGGTGTCCCGAAAGTGGCTTTCGCGACACGCCGCCCGGCCCGCCACCGCCGCGATTGCGTGGGGGTCAGGCGCGAGCGAGGGGGAGGGAGGTCAGCCGGACCGAGTCGCGGTCCGAAGCGGGGCGGGCGGCGAGAAGGTCGGCAACGGGACCGTGGCCGGGGAGCACCGCGGCGGGCTCGATCTCCAGCCAGGGGATCAGCACGCTCGCGCGCTCCGGCGTGCCGGGATGGGGAAGCAGCAACTGGGGGTCGTCGGAGCGGACCCCGTCCACGGTCACGATGTCGACGTCCAGCGTGCGCGGTCCCCACCGGACCTCGCGCACGCGTCCGGCGGCCTGCTCGGCGGCCTGCCCGGCGCGCAGCCAGTCCCAGTGATCGCGCGCCGGATCGTCGACCAGGACGACGGCGTTGAGGAAGTCCGGCTGGTCCTCGACACCCCACGCCTTCGTCTCGTACACCGACGACACCGCGACGACAGCCGGGCGCACGGCGTCGACGGCGGACTGAAGGAACGCGAGCCGGTCCCCCAGATTCGACCCGAGCGAAAGCAGCGCGCGGCTCATCGCTCCCGCCGCACCGTGACGGCGACGTCGTCGAAGTTCAGCGGGATCGGCGCGGACGGTTTGTGCACCGTCACCTCGACGGCGGTCAGCCGCTCGTCGCGCAGCACCTCGTCGGCGATCTTCCCGGCGACACTCTCGATGAGGTCGTACGGCTCGCCCGCCACGATCCCGGCGGCGAGTTCGGCGAGTTCGCCGTAGTGCAGCGTCTTGGTCAGGTCGTCGGACGCGGCGGCCGGGCCGAGGTCCAGCCACACCACGATGTCGACGACGAACTCCTGGCCGTCGCGCTTCTCGTGGTCGAAGACCCCGTGCCTGCCGAAGACCCTCAAGCCGGTCAACGTGATCCGGTCAGACAACGGGACTCCCCTTCCGCCAAGCCGCCGCGACGGTCACGGCGTCGATACTCGCGCCGACCTCGTGCACCCGCACACCCCACGCGCCTGCCGCGGCGGCGAGCGCGGACACGGCCGCGGTCGCGTTCTCGCGACAGTCCGGCGGAGCGGGTGTCCCGTCCTTTCCGGACAGGAGGCGGCCGAGGAAGCGTTTTCGCGATGCGCCGACGAGAATCGGGAAACCCAGGGGCAGAAAGGAACCCAGGCCGTTCAGCAGCGCCCAGTCGTGTTCGGCGTTCTTCGCGAACCCGAGCCCTGGGTCGAGCACGATCGCATCGCTGTCGACGCCTGCCGCGACCGCTTCGTCCACTCGGGACAGCAGCTCGTCGCGCACGTCCGCGACGACGTCCGCATAGGACGCCAGCGCGTTCATGTCCTTGCTGTGCCCGCGCCAGTGCATCAGCACATACGGCACCCCGGTCTCGGCGGCGACCTTCGCCATGTCCGGATCGGCCAGCCCCCCGGAGACGTCGTTGATGACGGACGCGCCCGCCTCGACGGCGGCGAGGGCGACCTCGGCGCGGGTGGTGTCCACCGACATCGTGACACCGTCGGCGGCGAGGGAGCGGATCACCGGCATGATCCGGGAAATCTCGGTCTCGGCGTCCACTCGGGACGCCCCCGGCCGCGTCGACTCCCCGCCGACGTCGATCAGGTCCGCGCCACGCGCCCACATCTCGTGCGCGTGCTCCAGCGCCTGCTCGACGCCGAGGTAGCGGCCGCCGTCGGAGAAGGAATCGGGCGTGACGTTGAGGATGCCCATCACCGCGCACCGGCCGGGCCGGGGCAGGGCGGTCATCGACGCCCCTTGATCAGGTCCAGCGCCTCCGCCCGCGAGGACGCCGAAGACTGCAGCAGACCGCGCACGGCCGACGTCGTCGTCCTGGCGCCGGGTTTGCGGATGCCGCGCATGGCCATGCAGAGATGCTCGGCCTCGACCACGACGATCGCGCCGCGGGGCGCGAGTTTGCGCATGAGCGCGTCGGCGACCTGGGAGGTGAGCCGCTCCTGGACCTGCGGGCGCTTGGCGTAGAGGTCGACGAGGCGGGCCAGTTTGGACAGGCCGGTGACCTTGCCGTGGCCGTTCGGGATGTAGCCGACGTGGGCGACGCCGTGAAACGGGACCAGGTGGTGTTCACAGGTTGAAAACATCGGGATGTCCGTGACGAGGACGAGTTCTTCGTGCGCCTCGTCGAACGTGCGGTCCAGGACGTGATCCGGCTCGGTGTAGAGCCCGGCGAACATTTCCCGGTAAGCGCGAGCGACCCGAGCCGGGGTCTCCAAGAGACCGTCCCGGTCCGGGTCCTCACCACAGGCGAGCAGGAGTTCGCGTACGGCTTTCTCGGCCCGGTCCTGGTCGAAGACCGGGCTTTCGCCGTTAACGCTTGGTGTCGTCCTGTCCGTCGTCACGCCGTTGCTGTCCTTCGTCCTGCTGACCGCCAGGCTGGCCCGGCTCGCCGCCGAACCAGGTTTCGCGCGGGCGGTCTTCGGCGGGACGCCAGGGCTGGTTCGGCTGGCCGCCCGGCTGGGTCGCCGGGGTCCATCCGGGAGGAGCCCCGTAGTTCGGCGGGCCGCCGACGGGCCCACCCTGGTAACCACCTGCCGGACCACCCGGCTGCTGCCCACCATATGCCTGGGGCCAGTGGCCGGTGCCGTTCGGCCCACCGTTCGGGCGGCCACCGTTGGGGTAGGCGCCCGGCTGCGGCGGAGCGTACGGGTTCGCGTTGGGGTCCGGCGGCGGGACCGGGGCCGCGTACGGCGGGCCACCGGGCAGCTCGCCGCCACCCTGCACGGTGCCGACCGGGGTCGGCGCCGGCTGCAGGACCGGCTGCTCCTTCTTCTCCTCCGGCGGGGGCCACGGCTCGCCGCGCTCCATCGCCAGCTCGCCGGGGGTCTTGATCGGCGGCTTGTCCGACGGCTTCCGGTCGCCGAACTCGTTGAAGATGGTGATGTGCGGGCGCTTCTCGACGGACGCGAAGATCCGCTCGAGGTCCTTGCGGGTCAGCGTCTCCTTCTCGAGGAGCTCGATGACCAGCTCGTCCAGCACGTCGCGGTAGGTGCTCAGCACGTGCCACGCCTCGGTGTGCGCGGTCTCGATGAGCTTGCGCACCTCCTCGTCGATCTCGTGCGCGACCTCCAGCGAGTAGTCCGCCTGGCGGCCCGCCGAGCGGCCGAGGAACGGGTCGCCCTGCTCCTGGCCGTACTTGACGGCGCCGAGCCGGGCGCTCATGCCGTATTCGGTGACCATCGCGCGGGCGATCTTCGTCGCCTGCTCGATGTCGGAGGAGGCACCGGTGGTGGGCTCGTGGAAGACGAGCTCCTCCGCGGTGCGGCCGCCCATCGCGAAGACCAGGCGCCCGATCATCTCCGAACGGGTCATCAACTCCTTGTCGTCCTCCGGGACGAGCAGGGCGTGACCGCCGGTGCGCCCGCGCGGCAGGATCGTCAGCTTGTAGACCGGTTCGATGTCCGGCATCGCCCACGCGGCGAGCGCGTGCCCGCCCTCGTGGTAGGCCGTGATCTTCTTCTCCTTCTCGGAGATGATCCGGCTCTTGCGGGCGGGACCGCCGACGACACGGTCGACCGACTCCTCCAGCGCGGCGTCGGTGATGACGTGCCCGTTCTGGCGGGCGGTGAGCAGCGCGGCCTCGTTGAGCACGTTCGCCAGGTCGGCGCCGGACATGCCGACGGTCCGCTTGGCGAGGCTGCTCAGGTCGGTGCCCTGCGCGATCGGCTTGCCCTTGGCGTGCACCTCGAGGATCGCCTTGCGGCCGCGCATGTCCGGTGCGGACACCGGGATCTGGCGGTCGAAGCGGCCGGGACGCAGGAGGGCCGGGTCGAGGATGTCGGGACGGTTGGTCGCGGCGATCAGGATGATCCCGCCGCGCGCGTCGAAGCCGTCCATCTCGACGAGGAGCTGGTTCAGCGTCTGCTCACGCTCGTCGTGGCCACCGCCGAGGCCGGCGCCGCGCTGGCGGCCGACCGCGTCGATCTCGTCGACGAAGATGATGCAGGGCGCGTTCTGCTTGGCCTGCTCGAACAGGTCGCGGACTCGCGAAGCACCGACACCGACGAACATCTCGACGAAGTCGGAACCGGAGATCGTGTAGAACGGCACGCCAGCCTCACCGGCGACGGCTCGCGCGAGCAGCGTCTTACCGGTACCGGGCGGCCCGTAGAGCAAGACGCCCTTGGGGATCTTCGCGCCGAGTGCCTGATAGCGCGCCGGGTTCTGCAGGAAGTCCTTGATCTCGTACAGCTCTTCGACGGCCTCGTCGGCGCCCGCGACGTCCCCGAAGGTCGTCTTGGGCATGTCCTTGTTGAGCTGTTTGGCCTTCGACTTGCCGAAGTTGAGGACGCGGTTCCCGCCGCCCTGGGCGTTGTTCATCATCCACATCAGCAGGCCCAGCACCAGCGCCAGCGGAATGGCGAAGATCAGGATCTGGGTGAGGACGTTCTGCTGGGTGACCTTGGTGGTGAACTTGACCGGGTTGTCACCGCTCTTGAGGGCGATGAGCTGGTTGTAGACGGTGCCCGCGACGTTCGCCGGGTACTGCGCGATGATCTGGTCGACCTGCTGGCCGTCGACCTCGATCTTCTTGTTCAGCAGCAGCTTGACCTGCTGCTCCTTGTCCTCTTGCGAGGCTTCCTTGATGTTGTTCGCGGTGATCTGCTGATTCGCGACCGAGATCGGCACCTGGGTGTAGCCACGATCACTGTCGAAGATCGTGTTGTAGGCGAGAAACGCCAGTACCGCCGCGAGAATCCAGAGCACTGGGTTCCTGAGCACGCTCTTCCGGTTCATACGACTCGGCCCTGGTGGCCTCGACCCTTCCTGGTTGGGCGGCTCCTGTGATACCCGCCATCACGATCTTGACGACCCATGGTGCTCCGACACCCGCCCCTCAGGATACCGCCCGCCTGGACGGACGAGGGTGGTGAGCCTCTCGGACGTCAACGGCGGACGCCGCGCGAGGGTTCCCGGAGCGCGACCCTAGCGTGTGTCGACCGCCACACCGGCGGCCATCTCACCCAGTCGCATGCGGAGTGTCTTGACGTCGGCGGGCGAGACGGTGACCCATTCGCGCCCGTCCGGACCGGCCTGTGACGTGCTGAGGTAGCGCCCGCTGGCGGTGTCGAACCAGCCGAGGACACGGGACCGCTGCTTGGCACCCACGTGCGACCGGCTGTTCGCGGCGAGCTGACCGCCACGCAGCCGCGGCTGGCCGGTGAGCTTGCCGAACGCCTCACGCGGGTCCGCGGTGACGCGTTCACTGAGTGAGACTCGGGGCTTCTCCTTGCGGCGGGTCTTCGCCGCTTCGGGCTCCTCGGCCTGCTTCGTCGGGTTGACGGCGCCGCGGATCGGCTCGGTGCGGCGCGCGTCGTCGATCGGCAGCGTGATGGACGCCTCCGAACCGCGCTGCCCTGGGGGCAGCAGGTCGACGACCGCTGTCGGCAGCCCGTCGGCGGGCGCCTCGCGCAGCCAGATACCGGACTGGTCCTGGATGGCGATCACCCCGGCGCTCCCGTCGGTGGCGCCGAGCACGGCGATCGTCGGGGCCTGGAACTCGGGGATGTGCAGCGCGTCGATGGTCAGCGAGCCGCGGGCGAGGAGGTACAGCCAGTCCTCGATCCTCCGCTCGAGCCTTCCCCGGCCGTCGCGGAGGCCGCGGGCCTGGAGTTCGCCGTCGACGCGCTGGCGCAGCGCCCGGCGTTCGAGCTCTGTCGCGCCGTGTGAACGCACGCGCAGCGGGTACGGCAGGTCGCCGAGCTCGGCGGACTCCCAGAGGAAGTCGAACGCCAGCGGCGTGAAGTGTTCCTGGTGCATTGCTGTGTGCCCTCCCGGCACCTCGGCTCCTGGGCCTCGGGACACCCAGAGGGTTCACGATAGCGAAGGGGTACGACAGTCGTCGGCCGGATGCGGATAGTGGTCCGGCGCGAACGCGATGAACGGGCGGCGGAGATCAGCGCGCGACAGAAGATTCAGCCGCGATCTTCCCCAGCATTTCCGTGAGCCGGTGCCGCAAGGTCGCCGGATCCGCCGGCGCGATGGTGATCCAGTCCCGGCCGTCGGACCCGCGCGTGGCCTGGGTGAAGTACCGGCCGGACTGCGTGTCGAACCAGCTCAGCACCGAAGACCTGCTCCGCGTGCCGTGCTTGCTCCGCGCGTTGGCGCCGAACTGGCCGCCGCGAAGCCGCGGCTGAGCCTGAAGCCGCGAAAGGGCCTTGCGGTCCTCGTCGGACGTCGCCGAGCCGTCGACCTGCGGCTGGCGACGCTGGAGGAAGTCCGCTCCCGAAGCGCCGACGAGCCCGTCCAGCGGGAGGGTGATCGACTTCTCCGTGCCGCGCGAACCCGGCGGCAGGAGGGAGACGATCGCGCTCGCGAGGCCGTCCGTGGCGATGGGGTGGAAGTGGAAACCGCGCTGGTCCTGCACCGTCAGGAGGCCTTGGCCGCCGAGCAGCGACGCGACCGCGAGCAGCGGTTCGGTGTTGGGGTTGTTGAGCTGGACGCAGTCCAGGCTCAGATCCGGCCGCGCGAGGACGCCGAAACAGTCTTCGATATGCGGTTCGGGGCGCCCGCGTTCGTCGGCGAGACGGCGCTGGTTCAGCGACTGGAGCGTCTGTGTCCGCAGCGCGCCGCGTTCGTCCATGGTCGCCCCGTGCGAACGGAGCCGCAGCGGGTACGGCAGCTCCCCGGCGTTCGCGGTCTCCCACAGGAAGTCCAGCTCGACCGCGGTGAGCAGTTCACCGTTCGCCATCATCCGCCCCCAAACAAGTCAGCGGGCGCGCGGCCTGATCGGCCGCGCGCCCGGTGAAAACCGCTCTAGCGATCGTCGTCTTCGGTCCAGGCACCGATGACCGGCGGCGGGGTCGCCTCGTTGGCGCCGAAGGCGTCGTCCGGGTCCGGCTCGATGAGGAACGACGCGTGCGTGTGCTCCTCTTCCTGCTCGGCCTGCGCGCCGTGGGCGCCCATGCCCATACCGCCGCCCATGCCCTGCATCGGCGGAGTGGGGCCGCCACCGATGGTGCCACTGGAGGACACGATGCCCTGCTGCGGCACGGCCTGGGACGCGGCGCTCTGCGCGGGCGCGTTGTCCGTCGCCGCGGCGTCGGTGCTGTCGGAGTCCTTGGAACCGGACTTGTTGCCCTGTCCGAGCGCCTTGGCACCGGCGTAGCCGAGGCCACCGCCGATTCCGGCCGCGGTGAGCGCCTGGCCCAGCCCGCTGCCGCCGCTCGCCGCCGGGGCGTGCGGAGTGATCGGGGCGCCCGCCCCGGACGCGACACCGGCACCTGCACCGGGCGCGAGACCCGAAGCCGGGAGGTTTCCGGTGGCGGGGCTGTAGCCCGCCTGCGAGAACACGCCCGAGTCCGGACCGGCGTGGACCGGTGCGGAGCCACTGCCCGGCACGCCGCCGTAGCCGTGCGTGCCGGCGAGGACGGGGGCGCCGGAGACGGCGCCGTGGTTGAGGCCACCGCCGCCGACGTTGCCGACACCGCTGAACGAAGCGCTGTTGTGCGAAGCCGTCGGCTTCATGCCGAGGGATTCGGGGCCGAAGCTCGGGGTCGAGCTGTCGACCTCGCTCATCTCCTTGGTGTAGGCCTCGAGGAACCTGGCCTGCTCCGCCCGCACTTCCTTGTCCTGGTCGGCGAGGGGCTTCTGGTCGGTGATCATGCCGACCGGGCCCGCCGCGAGGGCCTGGCCCATCGCGCCTTCAGGGGTGTAGTTGGTCGGCTTCGGCATGAGCTTGACCTTGGTGGCCGCGTCGGCCTGCTTCTGCAGCCTGTCCGACATCGTGTGCGCGGCCTCGGAGGCCTGCGAACCCGAGTTCGCGATGGCGACCAGCGAACCCTGCGCGCTCGCCGCGCCCTGGCCGATCCAGGCGGAGCCCAGTTCGGAGATCGCGTTGTAGAGGTCGTTCGAGGCCTGGCTCAGCTGACGGCCGTGCGAACCCCATGACTGGCTGATCGACGTCGCGGTGCTGGGGTCGTTGCCGATGTTGGCCTGGTTCCACAGGTCCTGGCTGCTCGGGGCGCTCTCCCAGTTCGGTGGGTTCGTGATGGCGCGGTCGGCGCCGATCTCGAAGCCGTCCGAGCGCCCGCGAGCGGTCGAGACGATGCCCGCGGCCTGCGAGTTGTCCCCGAGCTGGACCGGGGTGGAGCTGCTGCTGCTCTCGCCGTAAGAGTCGGCGCTGTGCTTCGGTGGCATGGCTTTCTGACTCCCCCTCAGACGTTCCGGAACGGCTCGGCCGCGGCCTGGTCGATCTCGTGGTAACGGGCCATCGCGGTGACGATGCCGGACTCGGCCGCCTCGTACTGCTGGTAAAGGTTCTGGAGAGCGGCGGCGTACGAGTCGCCGCCGCCGTCGGCGCGGTGCGCCACCTTCGCGGCGATGGCGTTGCCGACCGGGTTGTTGCCCAGCTTCGGCGCCTGCCCGAGGTCACCGGCACGGTGGAGCAGTGCCTCGACGGCGTCCTTGCCGGTGCGGATCTTGTTCAGTGCGGTCTGGGCCGCGTCCGGGTCGATCCCGACCTGGCCCTGGGCCGCGGCGTTCTTGAACGCGTTCGCGTCCGCCAAGCTGCTGTTCCCCATCTGAGCTCTCTCCGTTTCCCCCGGCCAGGCCACGTTCGTGGTCGTTGGTCTTCGCATAGGTTAACGCACCTGATCGCAACCTATGACGCGTTCCGCGTGCTCAGGGTTCCGTATTCCCGCCGACGCGGGCAAGCGGTTCTCAGGACGTGTAAACGTGCGGATCCAGGGTGCCGATGTAGGGCAGGTCCCGGTAACGCTCCGCGTAGTCGAGGCCGTATCCGACCACGAATTCGTTCGGGATGTCGAACCCGATGTACTTGACCGGTACATCGACCTTGACCGCCTCCGGCTTGCGCAGGAGCGAGACGACCTCGAGTGAGGCCGGGTTGCGGCTCGCCAGGTTCTTCAGCAACCAGGACAGCGTCAGCCCGGAATCGACGATGTCCTCGACGATGAGCACGTCGCGGCCCGCGATGTCGCGGTCGAGGTCCTTGAGGATCCGCACCACGCCGGACGACGACGTCGCCGAGCCGTAGGAGGAGACCGCCATGAACTCGAGCTGCGAAGGTAGAGGGAGTGCCCTGGCGAAGTCGGTCATGAACATCACCGCGCCCTTGAGCACGCCGACGAGCAGGAGATCTCCCTGCCCGGAGCCGGGGCCGTCGGCCGGATAGTCCGCGGCGACCTGGGCGGCCAGCTCGGCGATCTTGTCGTTGATCTGCTGCTCGGTGACGAGCACGGAGGCGATCTCGCCTTCGTACACGGGAATTCCCCTCTAGGTGGTGGACTGGGGTGCTTCGAGGAAGAGCCTGCCATGCGCCCGCGCGGCCACCAAGTCGCCGGGTAGCCAGACCCCGCCCTGACCCCGCCAGTTCCCCACCAGCGCGTCGACCGAACGCAGGTGGGCGTCGGTGAGTTCGCGGACCCCGGAGTCCAGCAGCCACCTGCGGAGGACGCGCCGCCTCAGCGCGGGCGGTTCGGTGGCGAGCACCGCGACGTCGAGCCCTTCCCCGGTGAAGGCACGCAGGTGGACCTCACCCGCGAGTGTGTCCAACGCCTCGGTGTCCTCGCGCAGCTGCGCCGCGGTGCGGGCCAGCGAAGCCGCGACACCGCCGGACAGCACATCCTCCAGAAGGGGCAGTACTTCCGTCCGTAACCGGACACGGGTGAACCGCGGATCCTCGTTGTGCGGGTCCTGCCACGGGTCGACGCCGAGCGCCCGGCACGCCTGCCGGGTGATCGCGCGGGTGACGCCGAGCAGCGGCCGTCCCCACGGCGGGTCGTGCGGCCGCATCCCGGCCAGCGAACGCGGCCCCGAACCGCGGCCGAGGCCGAGCAGGACGGTTTCGGCCTGGTCGTCGAGGGTGTGGCCGAGCAGGACGAGACCGTGGCCGCCGCCCAGCGCCGAGCGCAAGGCGCCGTAGCGGGCCCGGCGGGCCGCGGCTTCCGGTCCGCCAGCGCCCTCGACCCGCACTTTCAGGACTTCGGCGGTGTGGACGCCCAGTTCCCGTGCCGTGCTCGCGGCACGGGCGGCGGTTTCGGCGGAACCGGCCTGGAGACCGTGGTCGACGACGAGCGCCCGCACCTTCAGTCCCGCGCGGGTCCCGGTGAACGCGGCCGCTTCGGCCAGCGCGAGCGAATCCGCGCCGCCGGAGACGGCGACGCACAACTCGCCCGGCTTCCCGGAGACGGCGAGGAACTCCCGTACGGCCGTCCGCACGGCCGCGATCGCCGGATCCGGTCCGCTCACCCGTGCAGGCGCCGCACCCAGGCCGCCGGATCGGTGATCTCGGCCCTGGTCGGCAGCGTGTTCGGCGACGTCCAGACGGCGTTGAAACCTTCCATGCCGACAGCGTCGACGACGTGCTTCGTGAACTTCGCGCCCTGCTCGTACTGACGCATCTTCGCGTCCACTCCGAGCAGGCTGCGCAGCACGCGGTCGATCAGCCCGCCGCCCTTGCGCCGGGCGGTGAACCGCGACCGGATCAGGTCGACACTCGGCACGACCCGCGGCCCGACGGCGTCCATCACGAAGTCCGCGTGCCCCTCCAGCAGGGTGGAGAGGGCGAGCAGCCGGTCGAACACCGCGCGTTCGCTCGGGGACTGCAGGAGTTCGGCGAGCCCGGCGCCGCCCGTCTTGCCCTTGCCGATCTGCTTGATAGTGTCCGGCAGACGGCCGACCAGGTCGCTCAGCCCGTCCGCGTCGCGGCCGGCGAGCCCGCCGATGAGGCGCTCGACCTCGTCGGCGAAGTAGTCGCGCAGCCAGGTGACCGCGGTGAACTGCAGCCGGTGGGTGCATTCGTGCAGGCAGACCCACAGCCGGAAGTCGTGCCCCGGCACGTCCATCGCGCGCTGGGCGGCGACCACGTTCGGCGCGACGAGCACGAGCTGCCCTTGGCGGTCCGGCCCGCCGAACGGGTCGTACTGGCCGAGTACGCGGGAAGCCAGGAACGCGAGCACCAGGCCGGTCTGGACGCCGGCGCCACCGGCCAGCACGGGGGCCAGCGGACCGCCTTGGGCCTCCGGCAGCGCGCGGCCGGTGAGCGCGTCGAGCCCCGCGGCGGCCGAACGGACCCAGCCGGGCCTGTCGACGACCTCGGCGGGCAGCAACGGCAGGTCGAGGCCCAGTCCGGTCAGCTCGCGGACATGGCCTTCCGCCTCGATGGTCAGTTCGCGCAGCTCGGCGACGGCTTCGTCGGCCTCATCGCGGTCGACGACCGGACCGCCGCGCACCAGGAGGGCGCCCGTCGAGGCGGCCAGGGACCAGTCGACCATCGAACGCGTCTCGGTCGGCGTTTCCTCAGTCACTCTCATGACGCTACCCGCTGGAAGACCGAATTCCGCCTCGACTTCCTCACGCTCCGATTCCGGTCGCTCACCGGAATCAGCGACAGCCGCATTTGTGCAGCGTCGCCGCGACGACGTCGAGCGCGGCCCGGCCCTTGTTCTGGTCCGAACCGGACGACATCAGCGCGAACACCAGCATCCGGCCGTCGGTGTCCAGCACCACGCCCGCCAGGGTGTTCACGCCGGACAGCGTGCCGGTCTTGCCGCGCACCCAGCCGCGGCCCGCCGACGAAGCCGGGTCGCCGTAGCGCTTCTCCAGCGTCCCGCTGCCGCCCGCGACGGGGAGACCCGCGAGCAGCGGCCGCAGTTTGGCCGTCCTCGGATCCTTGCCGTCCGGCGCCGCCGCGACCGCGAGGATCTCGCTGAGCACCTTGGCCGGGATCTTGTTCTGGTCGGACAGTCCGCTGCCGTCGTTGATCTGGACGCCGGTCAGATCGAATCCGGCCTGCTTGAGCACGTCCATCGTCGCGGTCGCACCGCCGACGAAGGACGCTTCGCCGCCCTTGGCGAGCGCGACCTGGCGAGCGAGGGCGTCCGCCATCAGGTTGTCCGAAAGCTGCAGCAGCGAGTTGGCGAACTCGGTGAGCGGCTGCGACTTGACCTCGCCGAGCACCTTCGCGTCCTTCGGTGCCGTCGTCGTTCCGCCGGCTTGGGCTTCGAGCTTCCCCGCGATCTTCTGGGTCAGCGCGGCGGCCGGGTTCGCGATCCGGGGCGCGTGGTCGCTCTTCGGATCGTTGCGGCCGCCGTCGGCCATCACCGGCAGGACCGGCGCCATGTAGGTGTTCCCGGCGGCGGTGTCCTCCGGGTCCCAGCCCTTCGCGGACGTCGGGCCCTTGAACAGGCTGATGTCCAGCTGGACCTTGGTGATCTTGCCGCCGCTCGCCTTCTTGACCTGAGCGACGAGGTCGTCGACGTGGGCGGCTCCCGGATACAGCGGCGAGTCGGTGCCCAGCGGCAACGAGGTCAGCGAGGGGTCGCCACCCGCGACGAGGATGGCAGTGCCGGGATCGGCGCCCTGGACGACCTTCGTGGAGATCTGCGTCCCGTGGTCCATCGACAGCAACGCGGCCGCGACGACGAGGATCTTCGTGGTCGAAGCCGGGGTCAGCGGGGTGCCGGAGTTCTTGTCCCAGAGGACTTCTCCGGTCGAGGCGTCCACGACGGTGCCGGTGAGCGTGCCGAGGTCCGCGGCGCCGGCGGGGCCCGCCAGCGCGGCCGCGAGAGCTTCCTTCGTCGGCCCGGCGCCGTTGATGTCCGGCCCGTGCAGGACACGGGTGACACCGGCGGGCTTGGGGATCTCGCCCTTCGGCGCGTTCGGCGCCCAGGGCAGGCCGAGCCGGTTCGACACCTTCGGCATCGCGGCGGCGCCGCCCATGCCGGCGAGCAGCAGGACCACGACCAGGCTCGTGATCAGCAGGACCTTGCGTTTGCGCTTCTTCGGCTGCGGCGCGGGCGCGGCAGCGGTCTCGGCGACCGGGGGCTCCGAGGACGGCGGCTCGGGCTGCTGGATCCCGACAGTGGCTTCGGAGTCGAAGCGCTCTTCGGCAGGCTCGATGCGGACCGGACGCGCGTGCATGGTCGCGGACGGGACCTCCGCGGGACGCGGCGGCTCGACCCGGTTCTGCTCGGGACGGCGCGGCGGCTGCTGCGGGTTCAGCGGCGGCTGCTCCTGAGGCGGGGGTTCCGGCCTCGGCTCGGGTCTCGCCAGCTCGTGATCACGAGAGGGCGTCGCGGTGCCCCGGTCGAACTGATCCCAGTCCGGTTTGTCTGTTTGCTGCGGCTGGACGGGCTGGACGAAGACCGTCTTCGGAGCTTCGGGCTCCTTCGGTTCGACAGGCGTCACCGGCGCGAAAGCGGACCACTGCGGCGTCGGCGTTTCCGGGACGTCCGGCTCTTCCTCGACCTCGACGACCGGCTGGAACCAGGAGCCACTTTCGGGTGTGACCTTCGGCACTGCCAGCTCTTCGGTCTTCCCGTGCGCCAGACCCGACATGGGCAGCCAGACGGTGGCCTCGCTCCCCCCTTTGGTGCCCTTGGGCTCGGCGGATGAGGTGTCCTTGTCGTCCGACGGCCAGCTCGGGACATCGTTTTCCGGCACGTAACGCTCCTTCATCCACCGTCCGGGGAAGGGGCCAAGCTCACATACGACCACATCGATGCGACCGCCCGAGCCCCCGTGGTCCACACTAGTGAAGACAAGACGATGATTTCGGTGAGCCGTCCGCGAGGCGGGGCGTACCAAAGACGAGAGCAGCGAGGCCGGCGTGGAATTCGACGTCACTATCGAAATCCCCAAGGGGGAGCGCAACAAGTACGAGGTGGACCACAAGACCGGTCGGATCAAACTCGACCGGACCCTGTTCACGGCCACCCAGTACCCCGCCGACTACGGGTTCATCGACGACACCCTCGGCCAGGACGGCGACCCGCTCGACGTGCTGGTGCTCGTCCAGGAGCCGACCTTCCCCGGCTGCCTGATCCGCTGCCGCGCGATCGGCATGTTCCGGATGACCGACGAGAAGGGCCCGGACGACAAGGTCCTCGCGGTCCCGACGAACGACCCGCGCCTTGAGCACCTGCGCGACATCCACCACCTGAACGAGTTCCACAAGCTCGAGATCCAGCACTTCTTCGAGGTGTACAAGGACCTGGAGCCGGGCAAGAGCGTCGAGGGTTCGACCTGGGTCGGGCGTACCGACGCCGAGGCCGAGATCAAGCGTTCGTACGAGCGTGAGACCGACCGGCTGGCCAAGGAAGCCGTCGACGGCCCGTCGCACTAGTTCTCCAAGTACATGAAGGCCCCCTTCCTTGCGCCTGGCGCAAGGAAGGGGGCCTTCATGTACTACTACGCGGAGTAGCCGGGGATCGGGAACGGCGCCAGGAAGTCGCGGATCTCGGCGGCGATGGTGTCCAAAGCGGACTGCTCCTCGCCCGCCGCCGCGGTGATCGTGCGGTCGATCCACTCCGCGACCTGCACCTGGTGCTCCGGCTTGAGCCCGCGGGTGGTGATCGCGGAGGTGCCGAGCCGGATGCCGGACGGGTCGAACGGCTTGCGCGGGTCGAACGGCACGGTGTTGTAGTTCAGTTCGATCCCGGCCCGGTCCAGCGCCTGCGCGGCGGGCTTGCCCGGCACGTTCTTGTTCGTCAGGTCGATCAGCAGCAGATGGTTGTCGGTGCCGCCGGACACGAGGTCGTAGCCGCGCTCGACCAGCGCCTCCGCCAGCGCCCGCGCGTTGGCGACGATCATGTGCGCGTACTCGGCGAACTCGGGCTTCTGCGCCTCACCGAGCGCGACGGCGATCGCGGCGGTCGTGTGGTTGTGCGGGCCGCCCTGCAGACCGGGGAACACCGCCTTGTCGACGGCCTTCGCGTGGTCGGCGTCGGAGAGGATCATCGCGCCACGCGGACCGCGCAGCGTCTTGTGCGTGGTCGTGGTGATGACCTGCGCGTGCCCGACCGGCGACGGGTGCGCGCCACCGGCGACGAGACCGGCGATATGCGCGATGTCGGCGGCCAGGACAGCGTCGACCTCGCGGGCGATCTCCGCGAACGCCGCGAAGTCGATGGTGCGCGGGATCGCGGTGCCGCCCGCGAAGATCAGCTTCGGCCGGTGCTTCAGCGCGAGTTCGCGGACCTGGTCGAGGTCGACGCGGCCGGTCTCCTTGCGGACGCCGTAGCGGACCGGGGTGAACCACTTGCCGGTCGCGGACACGCTCCAGCCGTGCGTGAGGTGCCCGCCGTCCGGCAGCGCCATGCCGAGGACGGTGTCGCCCGGCTGCGCGAACGCGAGATACACCGCCAGGTTCGCCGGAGAACCGGAGTACGGCTGGACGTTGGCGTGGTCGGCACCGAAGACGGCCTTCGCGCGCTCGATGGCGAGATTCTCGACCTGGTCGACGAGCTGCTGGCCCTCGTAGTACCGCTTGCCGGCGTAGCCCTCGGAGTACTTGTTGGTGAGGACGGTGCCTGTCGCCTCCAAGACGGCCTGGGAGACGTAGTTCTCGGAGGCGATCAAGCGGATCTTGTCGTGCTGCCGCTTCGCCTCGTCCTCGACGAGCCCCGCGATCTTCGGATCCGCGGCGGCGAGCGCGGAAAGTGCTGGCTGGTGTGTCATGGCGTACTCCCGCTCAGGAGAGGCCTTCACCCAGGCGCGCGGTGCCGGCCCGAATTCGCTTCCCGGTGGTGCTCCACCTCAAATGCGCCAGTCGCTGGTGCCCCCAGAGCCTAGTGCAAGCCACCGGCGCGGAATCCGGCATGCGGACGATGTCCGGCACCGCCCGCGGTCACTCGACCGGCTTGACGCTTTCCGCGTGCCTGCGCGCCAGATCCTGGTAGATCGCGGCGTTGTGCTCGACCCAGCCGCGGGCGGCGCCGTCGAGCGGGACGTGCTTCTTCGCGGGGCTGCCCATGGCGACGGTCTCCGGCGGGATGACCATTCCGGGCGTCACCGTGGCACCGGCCGCGACCAGGGCCTTCGCACCGATCTGCGCCTTGTCGAGCACGGTCGAGCCGTTGCCGATCAGCGCCTGCTCGCCGATCGTGCAGTCGTGCACGAGGCACTGGTGCCCGACGGTGACGTTCTTGCCGACCTCGGTCACGCCGCCGTTGACGTGGATGACCGAGTTGTCCTGGATGTTGGCGCCCTCGCGGATGAGGATCTTCCCGAAGTCGGCGCGCAGCACGGCGCCGTACCAGACGGAAGCGCCCTTCTCGACGACGACGTCGCCGATCAGGGTGGCGGTGGGGGCGATCCACGCTTCGGGATCCACCTGGGGGCGGTGCCCCTCGAATTCGAACATCGGCATGCCCGCACCCTATGCGCGAAAGTCCGTGAAGGCCTCCTTCCCTACCTTGAGAGTAGGGAAGGAGGCCTTCACGGAACGCGGAAGCGTCAGCCGATGGCGGTGTTCAGCAGGATGTCCACGGCCTTGTCGTTACGCGTGGTCTCCCGGACGATCACCTCGTCGGGCGGGTAGAAGCCGGGGTTGGCGCCCCGCGGGTACATCTCGAAGGTGAAGCTCAGGATCTTGTGGGTGCCCCACATCCAGTCGTCGATCGTCCCGTCCGTGATGTACAGGTCGCTCGACTGCTGCGGCGTGTAGCCGTTGGTCGCCGCGAGCTGCCTGCCCAGCGTCTGGAAACGCTGCGCTTCGGCCTGCGTCATCCCCGGCGCGGTGTCGTTGTACGTGAAGCCGAACGGCCACAGGACGAGCTCCGAATAGGTGTGGAAATCGATGCTCGCCTTGATCTGCTGGACGCCGCCGATCTTGCGCGAGTTCACGAAATTGGACACAGCCTTGGTCTCCGGGGCGGAGAACGCCGACGGGCCGCGGTAGGTCTCGCTGCCCGTCGAGCCCGAGGAACCGCCGCAGCAGCCCCAGTTGTAGCCCCAGTTCCGGTTGGTGTCGGTGCCGTTGCCCTGCCGGTTCTTGCGCCAGTACTTGTAGCTGCCGCCGGAGATGTCGTACTCCGACCCGTCGGGGTTGACGTTCGGGATCACGTAGATCTCGGTGCTGTCGACGAACCGCTTGATCGCCGGGTCGGTGGCGTAGCCCTGGGTGAACCGGTTCACGATCCGCAGGCACATCTCGGTGGTGAGGTGCTCGCGCGCGTGCTGGTTGCAGGTGAAGAGGACTTCGGGCTCGTTCTCGTCGGTCCCGACGTTGTCGCTGATCTTGAGCATGTTCAGCGCGCGGCCCTGGTAGGAGTTGCCGACGCTGCTCAGCTTCGCGATCGAGCCGTATTTCGCCTGCGCGTTCTGCAGTTCCGTCGTGACCTCGGCGTAGTTGTGGTAGCCGGAGTCCGCGGGCGGGAAGTCGTTGATCGCGTTCGTGCCGACCTTCTCCGACCTGTCGACGACGCCACGCTGCTCGACGCGGAAGCCGAGCGAACGGATCTTCGCCGCGTCGCGCGCTTCGCCGATCACCGTGGTCGTGGATCCGGAGGAGGCGAAGACGTCGACGCCCAGCCGGGAGATCTGGGTGCGCTGCTGTGCCGTGTCGGTGCCGAAGACCTCGTAGATCTGGACCTGCGCGTCTTCGGCCTGCTGGTCGGCGGTCGCCGGACTCGCGGCGACCGGGATGGTGAACGCCGCGACAGCCGCGATCGCCACGGCCATGCACCGTCTTATGCGCATCGTCGTCTCCTAGCTCTGAGGCAGGGAAGGGGAACCCCACCATGGCCGGAGCCGGGAGAGCGAACAATCCGTAACGGTACGGATCTAATGCGTATTTCTAGCCGTAGTTCGCGAAACAGAGCGCTTCGATGTCGCCGCGCAGCGCGGCGAACGGCCGCCGCCGGACGCGCTGCTGGACGATCGCGCCGAGCAGATAGGACAGCAGCGCGCGAGCCCGCGCGCGGGGGTCTTCCACGTCGAGCGGGGCGAGCAGTTCCGCGAGCAGTTCGGTGATCGACGTCAGCATGACGTCGATGGCCTGAGGGTGCTGCGCGCGGCCCGCGGCGATCCAATACTCGAACCAGAGGAACGCCGCGTTCGGACGGCCGGAGAACTCGGACAGGAAGGCCTCGAGAGCGGCGAAGAGCCGCTCGTCCGGGTGATCGTGTTTCTCCGAAATTTTGCGCAAATCGGCCGTGAACGTTGTGATGTGCGCCGCCATCGCGCGGTCGATCAGGACGTCGATGTCGGCGAAGTAGTAATGAATCGCACTCTTCGTGAGCGGCCCGGCGTCCGCGATCGCGCGCACGGTGCAGCCCGCGAGCCCGTCCCTGGCGAGCACGACACGGGCCGCTTCGACGATCTGCTCCTGTTTCTGCAGCTGATTGGGGGAGAGCCGCACGCTGCGGCCGGGAACGGCGGTCACGAAATTCCTTACACCACGTAGTCAGGACGGTAGCCCTGAAGCTTAGGGCAACCGTCCTGGCCGATCACAGCGGGTGAAAAATCTAGGTGGCTAGCGATCGATCTGTAGCGGACAATGCGCGGCATGGTGACCACAGGGGACAACGGGTTCAGCCCGGCCGCGCGGCGGCAGCTGGAGAAGGAACTCGCCGATCTGCGAGCGCAGCGCGACGCGATGGCGCCGCTCGTCGGCGAGCAGGAACGAACCGGCGACGCCGCCGACCAGGCGGAGGTGCTGGACCGCGCGGAGGCCGCCGCCTACCTCGAACGACGCATCGCCGACGTGGCGGCGAAACTCGAGCACGGCGGCCGCAACAGCAAGGGCCTGCTCCCCGACGGCACCACCATCACCATCAGGTACGCGGACGGCGACGAGGAGGAACTCCACATCGTCACGATCCCGAGCGAGGACGCCGACGCGTTCACGGTCACCTCGGACAGCCCGCTCGGCCTCGCGCTCGTGGGCGCCAAGGAGGGCGACAAGATCACGTACCGGACGCCGCGCGGCGAGACCAGCGCCACCGTCGTCACCCTGAAGCCGCCTGCCTGACCTTTTCGCGTGTGAAGGCCCCCTTCCCTCGGGATGGGGGCCTTCACACGCCTGGGGCCGCGAGAGCGGAGCGCGCATGTTGCGAAAGCCACTTTCGCAACCTTCAACGTTGCGAAAGTGGCTTTCGCAACCCTCCCCCGAGCGGCACGCCCTTCACACGCCTGGGCGGCAGAGGACCGGATTCACCAGTTCGGCGCACGGCCGGTGCCCGTGTGACCGGACGACGTCCTTGCCGACCTGGTTGGTCAGATACCGCAGGAAGCTCGCGACGAGCGAGTCCGCCTTCGGCTCGCCGAACGTGTACGCGTACTCGGTCTCCCAGAACGGGTACGCCGCGTGGATCGCGCCCTCCAGGGTCGCCTGGTGGCCGTCGATCCGGACCGGCAGCACGTCGCCGCGTTTCGTGGCCGCGCCCAGTTCGCTGTACCCCAGCGCGCCCGGCACGCGGGCGACGGTGTCGAGGACGTCGTCCGTGTTCGGCCGCGCGCAGCGCACCACCCCTGGCTGAGCGCCCGGCGCCTGTTTGAGGCAGTCGTCGGAGTTGTCGCCGGGTTCCCGCTTGCCTGCCAGGACCTGGCCCTCGAACGTCCGCCGCGTACCCGAGTTGGAATGCCGGTCGACGAGCCGGACCGGCTGGTCCTTGCCGCCGATCTCGCGCCAGTTCGCGATCTTGCCGTCGTAGACGGCGCGGATCTGCGCGAGCGAGAGGTCCTGGACACCCGCTTCCTTGCTGACCACGAGCGTGAACAACGAGAACGCGACCGGACGCGGCAGCAGCTGCGGGAACCCCTCCCCCTTGGCGCCGTCGGTGAACGCCAGCACGCTGTCGTTCCCTGCCTGGTCGAGGCGGCCGAGCCCCTCAGTGCTCCCCTGGGTGTCGAAGGTGAACGAAGCGCCTGGGCATGTCTTCGTGTACGAAGCCGTCGCTTCCTTGAGCACCGGCGCGAACGCCGTCGACCCGGTGATCGTCAGCTTCCCGGCCGCGCAGTCCAGCGGCGGCGGCTTGTCGTCGAAGACCAGCGACCGGGTCAGCTGGAAGATGCTGACCACCACGAGGAAGCAGATGAGTGCGAGCACCGAGGCCGTCGGCCCGGTGCGGCTCTTGGTCTCGCGGAGACTGCCGCCCTTGATCTCGCCGATGACCTGGGGATCGTCGAAATCTTCGGGCGTGCCGTCGGGGATCCGGTCGAGGACGGCGAGGATCTTGTAGTGCGCGCCGCGGTTCAGCGGCACCCGCGGCAGGTCGATGACCCCGGCCGGCTGTTCGGGATTCTCGTCCCGCGCGCCGAAACCGGAGTCGTCGCCGAAGCATTCGTGCAGATGTGGCGAGCTGAGTTCGGTCACCACCATCCCGGCCACGGTGCGGCCGGGGAATTTCACGCGGATACCGACGCGGTCGTTCTGGTTGACCGCGTAATCGTCGGTGTCGATGTCGGTGGTGCCGCTGTTTTCGATGCGCAGCAGCACGAACGACGGGTCGACGAGCCGTTCGCCGTTCTCGTGCTGCAACTGCGCCAGCGCGTCGGCTGTCGGCGCGAACCCGCGCCCGGACGCCGTCGGGGTGTCCATCTGCACGCGGTAGCCGAGCCGTTTGCGGCCGACGAGCACGAACTCCCACAGGAACGCGACGGCCGGGACGGCGATCCCGACCACCGCGAGCAGGACGTCCCAGGGAAAGCCTTCCAAGACCGCCTCCAGGTTCGGGGAATCGAACCTAAGGCTCATCCCGGCCGGGGACGGCGGACTTCAGCCAGTGTTCACCGGCCGTCTGCGAAGGCGTAGTCGTCGAGGTCGAAGAACCGGCTCGTCACCATGGTTTCCAGGGTGGGCGAGGCCCGGAACGGCACGTCCCCGTTCGCGTCGAAGTAGTAGCTGTTGGCGAGCGAACAGCTGTCCTGGAAGAACACCTGATGCTTGCGCCGGTCCAGCATGCTCCGGAAGTACCGGTCGTTGGCCTCGTTCGTGACCTCCACCCTGGTCGCGCCGGTCTTGCGGGCGTTGCGCAGGCACCGGACGATATGCGCGGTCTGCGTCTCGATCAGGTTGAAGTACGAGGAACCGTTGTAGCCGTAGGGCCCGAGAATGGTGAACAGGTTCGGGAAACCGGGCACGCTGACGCCCTGATAGGACTGGAACCGGTTCTCCTCCCAGAATTTCTCCAGATCGACGCCGTCGGCCCCGCGGACGGTGAACGCGGGCATGTTGCCCTTCTCGAACACCTTGAACCCGGTCGCGAGCACCAGGACGTCGACCGGATGCTCGGTGCCGTCAGTGGTCCGCACGCCGGACTCGGTGATCGTGTCGATTCCTGTGGTCTCCAAAGCGACATTGCCGCGATTGAACGTCTGGAGGTATTCGTTCGAGAAGCTCGGCCGTTTGCAGCCCAGCGCGTAACGCGGGGTGAGCTTTTCGCGGGTTTCGGGATCCTTGACCGCGCGGCGCAGATGCGCGAGCCCGATCCGCTCGCCCGCGCCGGCGGTCGGCAGGAGATTGTGGAAGTGCGCGGCCAACGGGAAGGTCAGTTCGACGAGGGCCTGACTGGCCAATCGGGACACCAGCTTCGCGCCCGGCAGCCTTCGCAGCGCGAGCCGCGCGGGTCGCGGCAGGGCGGCGTCCGGTTTGGGCAGGCACCAGATCGGCGTGCGCTGGAACACCGTCAGCTGCCCGGCTTCCGGCGCGATGGACGGGATCACCTGAACGGCCGAAGCCCCGGTCCCGACGACGGCGACGCGTTTACCGCGCAGGTCGACGCCGTGGTCCCAGCGCGCGGTGTGCATGACCGTGCCGCGGAAGCCGTCGAGCCCGTCGATGTCCGGCGGCTTCGGCTGGGTGAGCACGCCGGTGGCGCCGACGACGAACCGTGCCGTCATCGACCAGCCGTCCGCGGTTTCGAGGCGCCACAAATGCGTTTCGTCGTCGAAGGTCGCGGAGACGACCTTGCTGCCGAAGCGGGTGCGACGGCGGATGTCGTATTTGTCGACGCAGTAGTCGGCGTAGGCCTTCAGTTCGCGGCCGGGCGCGTAGACCCGCGACCAGCCGGAGATCTGCTCGAACGAGAACTGGTAGCTGAACGACGGGATGTCGACGGCGACACCGGGATAGGTGTTCCAATGCCAGGCACCGCCGACACCGTCACCCTCCTCCAGCATGAGGAAGTCGCCGAAATCGGCTTTTTGCAGCAGGATCGCGGCCCCGATGCCGGAGAAGCCGCCGCCGATGATCGCGATCTCGTGGTCCGGCGTCATACGGGATGTCCTTCCGTGGCGAAAAGCGAACTGGCGCCGAGCACGACGACGTCGGTCTGGTGCTCGATACCCTCGGCGGTGCGGATTCCGTGGGGCGCGAACGCGTAGACCGGCCAGGTGATGAGCTTGCAGCCGGGCCGCCGCAGCGCGCCGTAGTAGCCGAGCACGGACGCGGTCTTCCGCGAGCCGAACCGGCGGTCCGGTGTCAGCAGCCTGCGGATCCAGGGGTCTTTCACCTGCCAGCGCAGGAAAACGCGGGCGACGGCGATGCCGAGGACGTTCGGCCCCGGTACCGGCATCGGCACCACCCAGTCCGGTTCCTCCTGGAACACCTTCACCGACCGCGCGGTGGCCGCCACCTCGGGCACGATCTGCGCCGCCTCGCGGCCGGGCGCGACGACCGCGACCCGCTGCCCGGCGAAGTCGTGGCCGAACCATTCGGTGCCGCGCAGCACCTCGCCCCTGAACTCTCCCAGCGTCATGACGCGACCGGTTCGTGGGTGATCTCCTCGGTCCACGACTGCGGCTTTCCCAGCAGCCGCGCGGGGATCAGGCGGGTCACCTTCACCATCGGGTCAGCGAGCAGCCGGTGGTAGACGTGCGAACGGTCGACGATCATCGCCGCCTGCGCCTTGAGCACGTGATACGCGGGGATGCGCTGGGTGAACTCGCCGCGTCCGCCGATGGTGGAGAACCGTTTCACCGCGTTGTACAGCTTCTTCTCCGGCAGGCCCATCGCGACGATGTTGTCCCGCATCTTGTTGATCAGCGGCACGAAGACGACGATCAGGCCGAGCACGATCTGCGGTTTGAGCGAGCCGACGGACTCGGTGATCAGCTTGGTCGTCGAGCCGGCGCCGATCAGTTCGAGGACCTCGAAATCGGCCGTGATGTGCCGGGCCTCGTCGGAGTTGATGTGCCGGAACACCTGGTGGCACACCGGATCGGAGACCTCGTCCAGCAGGAACTTCACCAGCGCGCCGTCCAGCGCGCATTCCAGCAGCGGGATGAGGGTGGCCAACGCGGTCAGCGGCAGCGAGTCGCCGTAGTCGTCGAGGACCTTGATGGCGAGCTTGACGTTGATGTTCGGCTCGGGCATCGAACCGTGCTCGTCGAGCATGCCCCAGCGCTTCATCAACGCCAGCTCGGCGTTGGCGTGCTTCTGTTCCTCGGCGTGGAAGTAGCGGTAGATCTCCTGGATCACCGGCGTCGGCGCCTTCTTGGCCAGCGAGGCGAACCCGCGGGCGCCGACGTGCTCGATCCACACGAGGTCGGCCATGAACGGCCGCATCTTGGCGCGGAGCTCGTCGGTCATCGTCTCCGCGCCGGGCGCGTCCCAGTCGATGTCGGCGAGCGACCACTGCTTGTCCTTGATGGTCTGGAGCATCGCCGCGAAGTCGTAGGCCATCACTTCTCCTTTTCGGCGGGCAGGAACCGGCCGAGCAGACCGGCGATCCGCGTGTACGGGACGGGCACGAACCGCTTGGCGTGCCACAGAAGCTGGGCGTCGGGCTGCGGAACGACGTAGAGGCGTCCGCGATCGTGGGCGTCGAGCGTCATCTTGGCGACCTTTTCGGCGGAGAACCCGACCAGATCGGAGACCTTCCGTGCGAGACCGCGCGCCTCGGCGTCGATGAGTTCGCCCTCGAAGATGTTGGTGCGGACGAAGGTCGGGCACAGCACGGTGACCGCGACCCCGGTGCCGGACAGCTCGGCGGCCAGTGTCTCGGAGAGACTGACGACCCCGGCCTTGCTCACGTTGTAGGCGGCCATTCGCGGTGCGGCCGTGAAGCCCGCGGCCGAAGCGACATTGATGACACCGCCCGCTCGCGCCGCCCGCATGGCGGGGACGAAGGTGTGGCAGCCGTGGATCACGCCCCAGAGGTTCACGCCGAGGGTCCGGTGCCAATCGGACAGCGGGCTCTCCCCGACGACCTTGCCGCCGGCGCCGATCCCGGCGTTGTTGACGACGAGATCCGGCTCGCGGCCGAGCCAGGAACGGGCCTGGTTCGCGAGTTCTCCGACCTCGTCCACAGTGGACACGTCACAGGCGATGGCGACCGCGTTATCGAGCGACTTCGCGGTCTCTTCGGCGGCTTCGAGGTCGATGTCGGCGCAGACGACACGGCTCCCGCGCCGGACGAGTTCGGCCGCGATCGCCCGCCCGATCCCGCTGCCCGCGCCCGTGACGACGGCGTGCGCTCCGTGAGTCCGCTTGGTCATGCCGCCCTCGCGATCGCTGGAAGGTTTTCGGTGAGGAAGCGGCAGGCCCGCTCCATCGCCGGCGCCGCTTCGGGAATGAAGCGGGTCAGTGCCTGGAAGACGTGCATCTGGCCGGGGACCACGTCCAGTTCGCACTCCGCGCCCGCCCGGCGCAGCGCCCTGGCCAGCTCGATGGCGTCCGCGGCGAGCATTTCGAGACCGCCCGCCTGGATGATCGTCGGCGGGAAGCCCTTGATGTCGTCGAAGGCGAACCGCAGCCGCGTCGAGTCGAGGTCAGCGTCCACTGTGTACAGACCGACGAGCCGCGCGGCCGCGGCGGCGGAGATCATCGGGTCCGGGCTCATGCGTTCTCTTTGGGCGGCCAGCGAGAACGTCACGTCGAACAGGGGCGAGAAGAGCGCGAGCGCGGCAGGAGGTTCTTTTCGTTCCCGGATCAGCTGCGCCGCGAGGTCGACCGCGAGATGCCCGCCCGCGGAGTCTCCCGCGACGAGAATCCGCCGATATCCCTGGTCGAGGAGCCTTTCGTAAGCCGCGCGGACGTCGTCGGCGGCGTTCGGGAAGCGATGCCGGGGCGCGAGCCGGTACTCGCAGGCGAAGACCGGCAGCCCGGTGCCGCCGGAGACCCGCGTGGTCAGCCCGCGATGCGTGCGTGCCGAGCAGAGCGCGTAACCGCTGCCGTGGACATAGAGGACGACTGCGTTGCCTTCGGTCACTTCGGGGCCGCGGACCCACTCGCCGCGGACACCCGGCTCGATGCGGCTTCCCTTCAACGGCGGCGAAGCCAGCCACAAACTGCTCGCGATGAAGGCACGGGAGAACGCGATACCGGCCCGGTTCGCCGGGATCGCGTTGGCGATCGGCCGCACGAAAGCGGACGTCAGCGCGGCGGCCAAACCGGGTCGCAGGCCATTCTGCGGTCGCATGCCCTCAGAATGAGTCCGAGGGCATCTGCTGTCAAGATGGAGAGGTGACCGCGTCCCGCCGCTACAGCGGCAAGACCGCCGACGAACGCCGAGCCGAACGACGGCTCGCCCTGCTCGGCGCCGCCTTGGACATCTGGCAGGAACAAGGCTGGGCGGCCGTCACCATGCGGGGCGTCTGCGCGCGGGCGAACCTGACCGACCGGTACTTCTACGAGAACTTCGCCAACCGCGACGCGTTGCTCGCCACCACCTGGGAACAGGTCCGCGACGAAACCCTGCGGATGGTCCTCGACGCCGTCGCCTCCCGGATCGAACAACCCGCTTTGGATCAGCTCCGCGCCGCTGTCGACGTCGTCGTGCACCACGTGCAGGAAGAGCCCGCGCGAGCGCAGATCCTCTTCGGCGACCACGCGGGGAGCGCGGTGCTGGAACAGTTGCGGCGGCAGACCGTCCAGGAGACCACCGGGCTGCTGATCGAGCTGGCGCGGCCGCATCTGAAGCCCGACGTGGACGACCTGGAGTTCCGGGTCAACGTCCTGCTGGGAATCGGCGGCTTCGTGGAGATCATGCTCGCGTGGCGCTCCGGCCTGCTCGACGCGGACGCGGACACGCTCGTCGATCACCTCACCGGCGTGGGCACTTCGCTGTCGCGGATGTTCCTCAAGGGCTGACACCAACGGGTGAATTTTCGCGGCGCCTTCGCCGCCGGTCCGGAAACGGATCAGGGCCCCATCCGGTGTGTGCCGAATGGGGCCCTGACCTGCGGAGCCGCCTAGGGGAATCGAACCCCTGACCTATTCATTACGAGTGAATCGCTCTGGCCGACTGAGCTAAGGCGGCAGACATCGGGCTCGCACCCGATGACGAGGACAAGTGTAGCGGAGGCTTGAACGTCACCTTCCGGGGCCACCGTCGTTAGGGTCCTATGACGCCGGTCTCAGTCCCCCAAGATCGGCCCATCCCCACTGGAGGACCTGTTCATGCGGCGACGACTGCCCCGTGTGCTGGCGCTTCCGGCCGCCGCGGCTCTGCTTCTGCTGACCGCGGCCCCGGCGACCGCACAGGACATCCCGACCACGCCGATCCCCGATCCGGCCAATCCGGGACAGCCGCCGATGTCGGCGCCGATCGGCCCCCAGCCGCTCGGGAGGGCGGTGGGTGACGCGGGGGCGGCACTCGGCGTGCTGCGGCTGCTGCCCAACGCGGTGCCGACGAGCGCGATCCTGCCCGGAGCGGACAAACTGCTGCCGAAGCAGTCCGCGCTCGAAGCCGGGATGGGACTCTCCAGCGCGCAGGCCAACTCCGAGGCGTACCTGAACTACGAAAAGTCGATCGCGCAGTCGTCGCCGTTCGGCCTGTCCGCCGCGGGCAACGCTCCGCAGACGCCGGGCAGCCTCGTGCAGACGGCGTTGCCGGACAACCCGAAGCCGATCAGCGGCGGCCTCAACGCGCCGACGAACCCGCTGTTCAACCTCGGCCTGCTGAACGGTGAGGCGCACGCGCGCTGGAGCCCGACACTCGGGCCGTGTGTCGGCACGATCGCCGACTCGAGCACGTCGATCGCGAACCTCGCGTTGCTGCCGACCATCCCGAACATCCCTGATGCCGAACAACTGTCTCAGGCTTCGGCGCAGCTCACGGCGGGTCTCAAGGCTCTGCCGGGTCCCCTGGCGAGCCTGGGCGGGCTGCTTTCGGGCACCAGCACCAGTGGCGACGGTAAGGGCGCGGTGCTGAGCCTGCCGAACACGCTGTCGTCGCGTTCGGTCGTGCGGCTGGTCGACATCCCCGGCTCGAAGAACAAGGCCGTCGAATCGACGTCGACCCTGCAGGCGGCCAGCATCGAACTGCTGAAGGGCACGCCGCTCGGCCTGACGATCAAGGTCGCCAGCCAGCCGACGCTGCGGGTCACCTCGACCGGCGACAAGAAGACGTCGAAGGTCGAGTACACGGCGCCGGTGCTGCAGATCGTCCGCGGTGACAAGGTGCTGTTCACCCTCGACGCGAACAACCCGGCCAAGGACATCCCGATCGGCATCCCGCTGCCGTCGCTCAAGCAGGTCCCCGGCTTCGAGCAGCTGAAGAACGTGCCGGTCATCGGCGGACTCGCCGAGATGCTGGACGGTGCCACCAAACAGCTTCCGGGCGGCGAGGCCGGGAACGGGCTCACCCTCGACCTCGGGGTGCTGAAGCTGTCGATCGCCGGGCTGAACCAGAAGTCGAGCGACACGACCTCGCCGTTCAAGGGTTTCCAGCTGGGCGCTTCGGCGCGGCTGCTGGACCTGCAGATCCTGCCGACCACCGCGCTGCAGAAGGCGCTGCCGCCGGACGCCGCGAAGAAACTGCCGTCGTCGCTGGCACAGATCTCGCTCGGTGAGCAGATCGCCAGGGCGCACGCGCCTGCCGGCGGTGTCGAATGCGGCACGGTGACCCCGCCGCCCGCGGGCAACAACGGTGGCGCGGCGCCGAAGGGGCCGGTCAAGAACCTGGCCTACACCAACGCCGCCTACGACACGGTGCCGATGTTCTGGTCGGGGACCGCGATGCTGCTGATCGGGGTGGTCCTCGTGGCCGCCATGCCGGGACGGCGCCGGCTCTCGATGGTTGCCGTTCCCGTCGAGAAGAAACCTTTCAAGCCTTCGCCGCGTCCGCGCTCGGAGGACTAGACGGGGCGAGGAGGGTGATGAACGGTCCTTTCACGCCTAGCCCCCGCGTGAGAGGCCCGTTCGTGCCCTTCACTCACTTCGCCGCTTCACCCGATGGCCCCGTGATGTCCCGAGCGCCACGCTGGGGACACTCAACGTCTCCAGCGTGGCGCTCGGGACATCACGCCAAGGTCGAGCCCCACGAAACCCGAAGCCGCTTCACTTACCCACAGCACTTGTCCACAACCACCCCCACCTGTGGACAACTCCCCCGACCAGCACTTTTCCGCCCCTCCCCCCGGTAGACTGGACTCGGGGTCGCCCCCCTGGGACGGGCGGGGGGCTGGGGTAGGGGCGTTAAGGGTGGGGTGCGGGTCAGCCTTGGCGCAGGGTGGTGACCATGGCTTCGACGGCGATTCGCGGTTTCACGTTCAGGTCGATGGCCTCGCGGCATTCCAGGACGGCTTCGAGGCGCCGCAGGATCGAGTCCGGCGCCCAGGCGGAGGCGGCCTGCGAGATTTCCGAGGCGTGGTCGGGGTGGTTCAGGGTCGCGCCCGCGCCGCTCTTGGTCACCAGTACGTCCCGGTAGAACGCGGCCAGGTCCACCAGCGCGAGATCGAGCGTGTCCCGCTGCGTCCGGGTCGCGCGTGACTTCTGGCGCTTCTCGAGCTGCTTCACCGCGGCTTCGGCGGCTCGTTTCGCCCCGGCGACGCCCTTCCCGACGCCGTCGCCGCCCATCGCGGTCCGGAGTTCGGAACGTTCGGCCTCGTCGCGGACCTTGCTCTCCTCGCCCGCGTCGGCCTCGGCCGCGCTGATCAGCTGATCGGCACAGGTGAACACATCGGACGGACGCCGCAGGCCCAGCGGGATCCGCAGCACCGTCGACCGCCGCTGCCGGGCCGCCTCATCGGTGGCGAGCCGCCGCGCGCGGCCGACATGTCCACTCGAGACCGACGCGGCCCACTTCGCGCGTTCGGGATCGATACCGTCCCGTTCCACGAGCACCTGCGCGATCGCCTCGGCGGGCGGCGTCCGCAGCGTGACCAGACGGCACCGCGAGCGGATCGTCACCGACACGTCGTCCGGATGATCGGACGGCGCGCACAGCAAGAACACCGTCCGGTCCGGCGGCTCCTCGACAGCCTTCAGCAGCGCGTTCGACGCGCCTTCGGTCAGCCTGTCTGCGTCCTCGATGATCACCACCTGCCACCGCCCGGTGGTCGGGCGGCGAGCGGCGGCCTGCACCAGCGAACGCATTTCGGCGACGGAGATCGAAAGACCTTCCGGCGCGACGAGCTTGACGTCGGCGTGCGTGCCTGCGACCACGGTCCGGCAGCCGGGGCACTCCCCGCAGCCGGTCCCGGTGCTGCACTGCAACGCCGCCGCGAAAACCCTGGCGGCGGTCGAGCGCCCCGAACCGGGCGGACCGGTGACCAGCCAAGCGTGCGTCATCGCCCCAGGCGCGACAGGCTGGTTCTCGATGATCCGCGCGGCCGCCGTCGACGCCGACGAAAGCGTGCGCGCCGCGGGCTCCTGGCCGACGAGCTGCTTCCAGACACCGATCAGCACAGGGGCTTCCGTCATCTCGCCTCGACCTTTTCCTCCGCCGGAGCGAGCCCGGCGAGCCTGCCGACGAGCACCGCGCGGACCGCGGTCCGCACCCGGTCGCTCACTTCTTCCTCGGTACCGTCCGCGTCGACCACCACATACCGGTCCGGGTCGGCGGCGGCCATTTCCGTGAGCAGATGCTGCACCCGCCACTGCGCGTCCAGCGACTCCGACTTCCGCATCACGATGCCGGGATCGGCGTCGAGCAGAACCGTGATGTCGGGTCGCAACCTGCCGGTCGCCCAGTCGGCGAGCCCCTCTAGTTCCTGACTGTCCAGCCCGGCGACCGCGGACAGATGCGCCAGCGGCGAATCCACGAACCGCTCCATCACCACGACCGAACCGGCGTCGAGCGCGGGCTGGATGTCCCGTTCGACGATGTCCGCCCGCACCGCGGCGGCGGCCAGCGCCTGCGCCCGCGCACCGGACAGCGAAGCACCGGCGACGAGCTTCGCGAGCCGTTGGTCGTCCAGCGCCGGGTCCGCCGCCAGCACGACCGGACGCGTACCCCCGCGCAGCCATTCGGCCAGCCGCTCGGCCTGCTTCTCGGTGTTGATCGCCCGCGTTCCTTCGAGCGCGATCAGCAGCCCGTTCACGCGTCGCGGGCTACGGCGCAGCGCGTTGCGAAGGTCGGCGAGGATCGGCTCGGCCCGCCTGTCGTCCATCTGCCGGTACGCGAAGATGCCGGCGAGCAACGCGAGGACACCGCCGCCGATCATCACCGGCCGCGTGCCGTCGATCGTGATCGTGCCGCCCCACAGTTCGACCTCGGTCGTCTGGACCGCGCTGATCAGCACCGGCACCAGCACCGTCGAACCGAACAGCACGATCTTCATCAGCGACTGGTAGATCGCGTTGATCCGGCCGCGGATGGAGTCCTCGATCCGCGAACCGATGATCGTGACACCGGTCAGGAACGCCGTCCCGGCCCAGACACCGACGGCGGCGACGGCGACCAGCGACACGGCGAGGTGCGGCGACAGCGCGACGACGACGAGACACAGCCCCGCGGCGACGATCGAGAGGCCGAACAGCCGGTCGTGCGCGAGCCGCCTGGCGAGCTTCGGCGCCACGGCCATCCCGGTGGCGAGCCCGAGGAAGACGGCGAGCACGAGGAGGTTGAACGCGGCGTCACCGGCGAGCAGGCTGGACGAGTACGGCTTGGCCGAACCGATCACCGCGCCACCGGCGGCGAAAGCGCCGAAAGCGCCGATCATCAGGCCGCGCACCAGTGGCGTCGTCCGCACGAACCGGGCGCCGTCGGCGATCATCTGGCGGAAGCCGAACTTCTCCTCGTCCGCGGCCTTCACCTTGGGCTTCTCCACCGCGTGGACGTTGCGCAGCGAGAGCTCGGGGATCCTGGTCGCGATCACGATCGCGCTGGTCAGGTACAGCAGACCGGTGATGACGACGGCGACCTTCGCGATGCCGAGCTGGGCGTCACCCTGGAAGAAGTGGAACGTGGTGTTGCTGCCGGTGAGCACGGCGTTCGCCCCGGCCGCGGTGATCACCGCGAGGCCGTAGGTCATCACCATGCCGAGCTGGTTGGCCGTCTCGACCTGGTCCGGGCGGCGCAGCAGGTTCGGCACCGCCGCGTCCTTCGACGGGATCCACATCATCGAGCAGCAGCCGACCAGGAAGTTGCCGACGAACACCCACCACGGCGTGCCGACGAACGCGATCGACAGCAGGAACCCGCACCGGCCGAGGTCGCAGAGCACCATCACCTTGCGCCGGTCGAACCGGTCGGCGAGCAGCCCGCCGATCGGGGCGAACAACAGCCCCGGCAGCAGCGAGGTCAGCACGACACCGACGAACGCGAAGTTCTGCGCGGCGTAGTTGTCGGTCAGTTTGGTGACCAGGCCGGTCAGCGTCAGCAGGTTCAGCCAGTCCGCGACGCTGCACAGATACGAGACACCCCAGATCCGGCGGAACGGCTTGATCGCCAGCACCCGCCGCACCCGATGCATGGTGGAAGCGTCACGCCCCGCCGAACCATCCGTGCCCGCTTCGGGCACCGACTGCACGCCCTCGCTGATACGCCCACCCCACTAGTCACGCGGCGCCGGGAGCGACACGGGTCAACACCGAGTCCCCCGACCGTATGGCCAGGGTAGCCCGATGGGTGACGTGAGGGTGGACGGCCCCGTCCGGCGCTACCGCCGGACGGGTTACCCGAAGATCCCCGCGATGCTACTGAACAGGCTGGCCAGCAGCTGGATGGCGAGAACCGCGAAGACGATCATGAGGGCGATCGCGATCATCACCCCGGCGGTGTTCGACGACGGTTTGCCGATCCTCGGGATCTGCATCGATCGCTTGGCCCGCCGTACTTCGAACTCGTCTTCTTCGTCGACCTCGACCGGCTCTTCCTGCTTCACCCGGCGAGGCTGACGGATCAGCTGAGACGGCCTGGAAGGCCAGGTGCGCTGTTGCGGCAGGATCCCGATCGGCGCAGCGCCCTGCTCACCCACCGTGCTGACGATCTTGGACGGCTGCTGGCCCGAGTCCTGGTTTTCGGCGGACTTGTCGTCCGCGAGCATGGCCGCGTCGACCATCCTGCTCACCACTTCGGGGTCGTGCTGGACCGGTCCCGGCACCTGCACGCGGATCTCGTCGGCACCGGCAGGCGAGTTCGCTTGAGCCGTCGTGCCGGTCGTGACCAGCCCGGACAGGGGATCGGCGAACGTGTCGCCCGGAGGATCTGCCTGAGTGCCATCGCCTTTCACGAATTCGGGGGCATCGAAGAAGGGGGTTTCGCCCTTCCCGCTCATGGTGACCACCTCACTACGGAATGTCCTCTGCTTCCAGGGTAACCACCTCGGCCCGTCGCACATCCGCCCAATGGGCCAGATAAATGTCACGCGCCGCGAGGCTGATCTTCACATCTTCCAGTAAAGGCTCGAAGAAAGAACGCCGGTAGCGGGCATCTGTCGCCGTCGACGCGGCGAAGTACAAACCGGAGAAAACGGCAAGGAAAAGGGAGACATTGATGAGCGCGGAACTCACCGGGAGGGGGACCCCCAGCAGTGTCCCCGGCGCCGATGCCCGGCCGGCGAACGCCGTCACGACCTCCGGCCGGAGGATCAGCACCCCGAACACGACGAAGAAGGCGAACACCAGCACCCCGAACGCCACGATCTGCACCGCCTGAGCGAAGAACAGCACCAGCGCGATGTTCAACCGCTCCGTCTTCGCCAGCGCGCGCCGCCGCTTCACCGGTCCGGTGTCGTCGTCGAACGGCGTGCCGCGCAGGACGGCGGCCCCCGGTTCCGCGGTCCAGGACTTCAGCTCCTTCATCTCGTCGGACAGCATCGACGCCAGGAAGACCGCGCCGATCAGCACGAGGAAGCCGATGACCAGCCACAACCGCCCTGGGTTCAGGCCGTCGACGGCCTGCCACAGCTCGGCGGTGAAGAAGCTGAACATCACCACCAGCAGAAGCAGCGGCAGCGCCCTCGAAGCCAGCGTGCCGATGGCCCTGATCTGAGCGACCGCGCTCCTCGCCGCCCAGGTCAGGATCGAGCCGACACCGATCCGCACCAGCAGCATCAGCACTGCCAGCGCGACGGCGTTGGTGAGCACGGCGACCCACAACGGGTGATCCCACGACACCAGCCCGGTGAGCCGCTCGCCGAGCGGCAGCACCAGCACCCAGAACCCGATCGTCACCGCCATGACGGCCAGCCGGACACGGGTGCGTCGCAGCGCCCGGAGCAGCTTCACCATCAGGCGGCCGGCGATCACCGGGACCACGATCACGGCGAACGTCAGCGCCAGGACGCCGAGGACGTACGCGAGACCGCTTTCGCGCATCCGGGCCTGGAGCACGTCCTCGGGGAGGTCGAGCAGTTTCAGCAGCCCCGCCAGCAGCAGGTCGAGCAGGCACAGGAACACCACGCCGGGCGTCGAACGGCGCAACATGCCCGCTCCACGCCTCCGCCGGTGGATGACCATCGGCAGCCCTCGCCGCCGGAACCACGCGTCGGCCGCCCGCCGATCCAGATCCATACCCGCCCCCTCGTCCCAGCGGCTACGTCCGGCTCAGGTCCACCGCCTCGTGCAGCCAGCCCGCCAATGCCCGGCGGTCCATTCCACCGAACATCAGCCACCCTTCGGAAGGGGCGGCATACATCACGAACCTCCCCAAATCGTTGTCGACGATCACGAATCCGTAGTCCGGGTACTCGGCGTTCAGGCCGCCGAAGGCGACCAGGTCGAGGATCGCCGTCCCGGTCCGGGGACGGCCGAGCAGGTCCGCGACCAGGCCGACCTGTTCGTCCTGACCGGGCAGCGGCACGCCGTGCGCGTCGATCTTGATGCGCATCGGCTCCGTCTCACCGGCGGGAACGTGCGGGAGCCCGCCGAAAACGCGGGCACCCAGCTCACCGAAGTCGCTCAGGCTGAACGTGGTCCGCCGCCCCGACCGCATCCGCCAGACGACCGCCTGCTGCCCGTCGCCGTAGCAATCGACCCGCACCGCCCGCGGCTCGGACGCGAAGACGCCGGTGAGGACGCCTCGCACCGAACCCCGCAGCATCACGCCGTGCATCCGGATCGCGGCGGGATGGATCTCGCCGTTCTCCATCAGCCCGGCCTCCTCGAGCATCGCCGCCTTCGCCGCGTACCGCTCGGCCTGGGTGACGAGATCCGCCGGCTCGTCGTAGGACGGGCACAGACGACGGATCTCGTCGTCGGTGATCTCCGGGTCGTAGCCCAGATACACGCTCCGGCGCTCGGGCACCGCGCGCAGCACCGGCTCGGCGGCGCGCCTCATCAGTTCCTTCACCGTCGCCGGTTCACGCATGGTTCTGCACCGCCTTCACGATCCATTGCTCGGCCATCGACCGGCTGGCCGGGCCCCAGGTGAGCGTCCAGCGGCCGTCGGCGTCCATCGCCGCGCTGAACTGGTATCGGCCGAGGTCGTTGTCCACCAGGCCGAAAGCGCCGTGCGGGTACTCGGCGAGGATGGAGTTCCGCACCGCGAGATCGACGAGAACCGTGCCGTGACGCGGCCGCGAAGCACCCTCACGGATCACCTCGACGGCTTCCCGCGCCTTCACCGGGATCAACCCGCCCGCGTCCGTCTCGATGCGCACGGTCTCGCCGGGACCCGTCGGATGGTCGGGCAGCCCGTCGAACACCCAGCCCGGCAGCGCGCTGAGGAAACCGGACCGCAGCCGCGCTCGTTTGCCGAGCTTGTTCAGCACCGTGGTGTAGTCCTCGTCGCCGAAGAACCGGACCTCCCACGGCTCCTCCCGCGACGGGAACACCCCGGTCACCACGCCGCGGATGAACCCGCCGCGCAGCGCGCGATACAGCCCGACGGCCTCGGGCGTGACCTCACCGCCGGGGGCCAGCCCGATCGTCGCCATCCCGCTCACGAACCGGGTGTACTGCTCCACCTCCTCGGCAAGGGTGAGCCCTGGAGTCGGCTCCTCGTCGGCCAGCACCGGCGGCACGGAGAGCTCCGGGTCGTAGAACTCCATCACCGAGGGACGCTCCGGAACCTCGGCGGACAGCGGGGCGATGACCTCGTCGATGACGTCGAAGACAGCGGTCGTTGAAGTGCTCACCTGACCATTGAACACCCTGGTACCGACAATTTTTAGAACTTTTGTTCGAACGAGTGAGGCTGGTCTGCGAGCGGTCGGTGAGCGGTCGCCGGTCGGCAGATTCGCTTCGGCTGAGAGCCGATCGCCTGCCGGGTCACGGCCTGGGCGACGGTCACCACCGACCGATCACCCCGGATGCCAAGAAGGGTCCCCGTAGGACGGAATTCCGTCCTACGGGGACCCTTCTTGGCACTTGCGGTGCGAGAGCTACTTCGTCTTCGTGGCCGTCGAGCGCGCAGCGGGCTTCTTGGCCGTCGTCGTCTTCGCAGCCGCTGTCTTGGTCGCGGTGGTCTTGGTCGCGGTGGTCTTCTTGGCCGCTGTCGTCTTGGCGGCCGCCGGCTTCCGCGCCGGAGCCTTGCGCTTGGGCGCGGGGCCCTTCGCGCGCTTCTCCGCCAGGAGTTCGGCACCGCGCTCGGCGGTCAGCTCCTCGATGCTGTCCGACTTCCGCAGCGTCGCGTTGTACTCGCCGTCGGTCACGTACGGACCGAAGCGACCGTCCTTGACCACCATCGGCTTACCGGACACCGGGTCGTCGCCCAGCTCCTTGAGCGGCGGCTTCGCGGTCGCGGACCGGCCACGCTGCTTCGGCTCCGAGTAGATCTTCAGCGCCTCTTCGAGAGTGATCGAGAACAGCTGATCCTCGGTCGTGAGCGAACGCGAGTCCGTGCCCTTCTTCAGGTACGGCCCGTAGCGCCCGTTCTGCGCGGTGATCTCGTCGCCGGACTCCGGGTCCTTGCCGACCACGCGCGGCAGCGAAAGCAGCTTCAGCGCGTCTTCGAGGTTCATCGTCTCGATCGACATCGACTTGAACAGTGAGCCCGTCCGCGGCTTCGGCTGCTTCGCCTTGGCGGCCTTCTTCTGCGCGGCTGTCGCGCCTTCGGGCAGCGGCTCCGGCTCGGGCAGGAGCTCGGTGACATACGGGCCGAAACGGCCTTCCTTCGCCACGATCTCGTGCCCGCTGACCGGGTCCTTGCCGAGCACGCGGCCTTCCTGCGGCGTCGCGAACAGCTTCTCCGCGATGGCCGGGGTCAGCTCGTCCGGCGGCAGGTCCTCGGGCAGGTTCGCCCGCTGCGACGTCCCGTCGACCTCACGCTCGAGGTACGGGCCGTAGCGGCCGACGCGCACGACGACGGTGTGACCGTCGGCGTCGCTGAACAGCGGGATCGAGTTGATCTCGCGGGCGTCGATGTCCTCGACGCCCGAACCGACCAGCTTCTTCAGCCCGCCGAGACGGCCGATGGAACCGTCGACGCCCATGTCCCCGCCGAAGTAGAACTTCGACAGCCATTGCGTCCGGTGCTCGGCACCGGCGGCGATGCGGTCGAGCTCGTCCTCCATACCGGCGGTGAAGTCGTAGTCGACCAGCCGCTCGAAATGCCGTTCCATCAGGCCGATCACGGCGAACGCGACCCAGGAGGGGACCAGCGCGGAACCCTTCTTCCACACGTAACCGCGGTCCTGGATGGTCTTGATGATCGACGCGTACGTCGACGGGCGGCCGATGCCCAGCTCTTCGAGCTTGCTGACCAGGCTCGGCTCCGAGTAGCGCGCCGGCGGCGACGTGGTGTGCCCGTCCGGGCTCAGGTCGGTCGCGGTCAGCGCCTGGTCCTTGACCAGCTGCGGCAGACGGCTCTGCTTGTCGTCCGCTTCGCCACCGCTCTCGGTGTCGACGGCCTCGACGTACGCCTTGAGGAACCCGGCGAAGGTGATCGTGCGGCCCGACGAGGCGAAGGTGACCTCTTCGCCGCTGGTGGCGGTGCCGACGATGCGCACCGACATCGTGGTGCCCTTCGCGTCCGCCATCTGCGACGCGATCGTCCGCTGCCAGATCATCTCGTAAAGGCGGTACTCGTCGGTGTCCAGATCCTTCGCGACCTGGCCCGGCGTGCGGAAGACCTCACCAGAGGGACGGATCGCCTCGTGGGCTTCCTGCGCGTTCTTCACCTTGCGGGTGTACTGGCGCGGCGACGGCGAGACGTACTCCTTGCCGTACAGCTGCGTCGCCTGGCTGCGCGCCGCCGAGATCGCCGACTCCGACAGCGTCGTGGAGTCGGTACGCATATAAGTGATGTAACCGTTCTCGTACAGCTTCTGCGCGATCCGCATGGTGCGCTCGGAGGTGAACCGCAGCTTGCGGCCTGCCTCCTGCTGCAGGGTCGAGGTCATGAAGGGCGCGTACGGCTTCCGCGTGTACGGCTTCTCTTCGACGCTCGCGACCTTGAAGTCACGGTTCTTCAGCGCCTCGGCGAGCCGGACCGCGTCCGCCTCGGCCAGCACGCGGATCTCGTTGTTCGAGGAGGTGCCGGTCTTGAGCTGCCCGTCCGGGCCGAAGTCGCGGCCGGTGGCCAGGCGCGCGCCGTCGACGGCGATCATCCTGGCCGGGAAGTTCCGGGGCGACGCCTCCGCGCCCGCGTCCATCGTCGCGGAGATGTCCCAGTACGACGCCGAGGTGAACCGCATGCGCTCGCGTTCCCGCTCGACCACGATCCGGGTCGCCACGGACTGCACACGGCCGGCCGAAAGCTTCGGCATGACCTTCTTCCACAGCACGGGCGAGACCTCGTAGCCGTAGAGCCGGTCCAGGATGCGGCGGGTCTCCTGCGCGTCGACCAGGTCCCCGTCGAGTTCACGCGTGCTGTCGGCCGCGGCGCGGATCGCCTGCTCGGTGACCTCGTGGAAGACCATCCGGCGGACCGGGACCTTCGGCTTGAGGGTCTCCAGCAGATGCCACGCGATGGCTTCGCCCTCGCGGTCGGGGTCCGTGGCGAGGTAGAGCTCGTCGACGTCCTTCAGCAGGCTTTTCAGCTCGGTGACCTTGGACTTCTTGTCCGGCGTGACGACGTAGAGCGCCTTGAAGTCGTTGTCGACGTCGACCCCCAGCCGCGCCCACGACTCACCCTTGTACTGGGCAGGCACGTCGGCCGCGCCGCGGGGAAGGTCGCGGATGTGTCCGACCGAGGACTCCACGACGTAGTTACCGCCGAGGTACGGGGCGATCTTGCGGGCCTTGGTCGGCGACTCGACGATCACCAGCCGACGACGGCTGGCGCCGTCGTCCGACGCCGCGGTCTTCTTCGTCCGTGCTCCTGCCACGCTGTCCTGCTCTCCGCTCATCCTCGGCGCCTTCGCGCCGCCTCTCGACCAGTCAGTGTGCACGCTCGCACCGCCCGGACCACGGCTAGGTGGTGCAACACGCCGCCGATCGTGTGTTCAGCGCATCGCCGCTGACCTCGTCGATGTTTCCTTTCAACACCTAGCACGTGATGTCGGACACGTCCGCCTGGGGTCCCGCGTGACGGGGTGAACACCCTCCGTTCGACGGTGGTGACACCGTGGCCGCCAACGCTTCACTTGATATCCACGCCGACTCGAAAGGACCCCACGTGACGCGACGACTCCTCGGCACCCTGTTCGCCATGCTGACCGCATCCGCCCTGGTCGGAACCGCCCCGGCCGAGGCGGCGACGACCACCTTCGCCGGAACCGTGGCGTTGTCGAACTGTTCCGGGTCGGTGGTCAAACCGCCCGAGGCGAGCCTCGACGACCCCGCCCTCGTCCTGTCCAACGGGCACTGCCTGCAAGAAGGTTTCCCGGACCCAGGGGAAGTAATCGTCAATCAGCCTTCATCACGGACCTTCAGCCTGCTGTCCAAGGACGGCCGCTCGTCGCTGGCCACGCTCAAGGCGAAGAAGCTGCTCTACGCGACGATGACCGACACGGACGTCTCGCTCTACCAGCTCAACACCAGCTACGCCAAGATCCAGTCGAGCCACGGTATCGCCCCGCTGACGCTCTCGCCGACCCGTCCGTCGGCGGGCGTCGCGATGGACGTCGTCTCCGGCTACTGGAAGAAGATCTACTCCTGCAACATCGACGGCTTCGTCCACGAGCTGCATGAGGCGAACTGGGTCTGGAAGGACTCGATCCGGTACACCTCGGCGTGCAAGACGATCGGCGGGACCTCGGGGTCGCCGATCGTCGAAACCTCGACGGGGAAGGTCGTCGGCGTCAACAACACCGGCAACGAGAGCGGCCAGCGATGCACGATGAACAACCCGTGCGAGGTCGACGCCGCCGGGAAGGTGACCGTGCGGAAGGGCATCAACTACGGGGAACAGACCTATCAGCTGACCTCCTGTCTCGCACACAGTGAACTGGACTTGGCGAACCCGAACTGCAAGGCGCCGAAACCCTGACGAAAGTTCTCGTGAGTGGGAAGGACGGTGAGAACCGTCCTTCCCACTCACGAGACTCAGACGGCACGCACCACCGGCACCAGGCTGGGCCAAGCCGGCTCCGCTCCTGCGGGCGCGTC
Source organism: Amycolatopsis alba DSM 44262 (assembly GCF_000384215.1). Classification (NCBI taxonomy): domain Bacteria; kingdom Bacillati; phylum Actinomycetota; class Actinomycetes; order Pseudonocardiales; family Pseudonocardiaceae; genus Amycolatopsis; species Amycolatopsis alba. The sequence goes on from NZ_KB913032.1 coordinate 3,162,707, forward strand.
CCCGATCAGTTCCAGGACGTGCGCGAGCCGCCGCCGTCCGGTGACCCGAAGCAGTGCCTCTTCACCTTTCTGCGCTTTCGCCGGTACGCCCAGCTGAGCCAGCGCCGCGATCAGCGGCTCATATGTCTCCGGTGCCTCCGGATCGAGCGCGAGCAGGTAGCCGTTGCCCTGAGGGCTTCCCGCCGCCAGCGCCCACATCCTCAGCATCGCCCCGTCGAGCCGGAACCCGTCCGGCAGGACCTTCCCTTCACCACGGGTCCAACGCTGCTCCAGCGGCAGCAGATCGACCCGGAACGGCGTTCTCACGAGTGGCCGCCCGCATTCGGCGGCCGAGACCTGCGCGTCCGCGCCGCGACGACGACATTCCCTGGCGAGGGCACTCGCCCGCCAAGGCTCGTCGACCACGGCGGACAGCCGCGCGGCCGTCCGCCCGAAGCCCGTCATCCGTCCGGGCCCGCACAGCACCCCGGCGAGGTCGGCGAGCCCCGGCCCGCTCGCCTCCGCCGAGAAGAGCGAGATCGTCCCGTCCACCCCGACACAATAGAACACAAGTTCGAGTCATGGCCAGTGATAGCGCGGTGACTCAGCGAGGTTGCTTGACCAAATCCTGGCAAATCGGGATCCGGCTGCTCGCCGAGGCGAGCTGAGGCACGTCGTTAAGGCCCCTGAGAAGGTCGAGGCGGTCGAGTTCGTCGAGGGAGGTCCTCGCGTCGCGAAGTGCCGTTTTCGTCGTCTCGGGGTCGGCTGAGGAGCCGAGACGGTGCCGGACGTCGTCGGCGCGGGCGCGGATCGCGTCGAGCTGGGCGACAGCGGCCGTCCGCGAGGCATCGCCGCCGGCAACCGGGGACGGACCGAGATTCCCGAGCGCGGCGGACGTGCGCTTCAGCCCTTCGGACACCGAGGCCATCAGCTCACCGGAGGTCTGGGAGGCCTGCTGCGGGGTACTCGGATCGACGCTGGGCAACGTCGCCAGCGTCCGCACGAGGCCACCCGCCGCGCCGCAGTATCCCTCCGCCCAGGCGGAAGTGGGGTCGGCCTCCGACGCGCTGACCGTCGCGAGACCTTCTTGTCTGGCGTGGGAAGTCACCGCGGGCTGCTGCCCGCACCCGGCGACGCCGAGCCCGATACCTGTTGCTAGCGCGGCAAGGACGGTGAACCGCGGCCGCACGAAAACACCTCCCGAACTCCACGACTTCCCAGCTGGCCCCCGACGGTACCGATACCGGGGGGCATTGCAAATCGCCGGGCGATCGACGCGGCGAAAAGAATGGTCAAGAGGGCAGCTTCTTGCAGTTCGGGGCCTGTGCGGCCAAGGATTTCAACGAAGCGTTCGTTTCCAGCTGCTGGAACGGGTCGGGCATGTCGTTGATGTCGGACCCGATCCGCCGGAACGCGATCGCGGCCTCCGCCGTCGCCTGCTTGTCGTCCTTGGGCGCCGCGTCCAGTTTCGCTTTCGCGGCGACGACCTGGTCCCGGATCGGTGTCAGCGCTTCGACGATGCTTTTGCGCACGCTCTCGGCCTCCGCGCTCGGCGCTTGACCGAGCCCTTTCAGGCCCGTGACGGCGTTGTCGAAACCGGGCGCGAAAACACCGAAGGCCTCGTCCATCGCGTTGCGGGCGCTCGCGGGGTCGTTCTGTTCGAAGTCGGGCATCCGGAAGTCGCCGATCTTGGCGAAATCGATCAGCGAACCACAGAAGCCGTCCATCCAGGAGCCTCCGGCCGCGGGAGCGGAAGAAGAAGGAGAAGGAGAAGGAGAAGGAGCGGTGGCCGCCGGTTCGGCGCCGCCACAGCCCGCCAGCAGGAAAGCGGCGGCGAACAGAATGGTCGAACGCCTCATGGCAGGGACTCCCCGGATCAGGATCAGCGTGACGCGCAGAGATTAGCCTGCCGCGGACAGCCGCCGGGCCCGCCACGGAAGAACCGTGGCGGGCCCGGCGGAGGGAACTTTTCGGCGTTATGCCTTCGCTTCCGCGGGGGTGTCGGAAAGAACCGACGCACGACGCTTGGAAACGACGATCGCCGCGACGATGATCGCGACGGCGACCAGCGAGATCCCGATCCGGACGCCGGTGTTGGCGTCCGCGCCGATCGAGAACTGCACGACCGCCGGGGCGATCAGCACCGACACCAGGTTCATCACCTTGATCAGCGGGTTGATCGCCGGACCGGCGGTGTCCTTGAACGGGTCACCCACGGTGTCACCGATGATGGTGGCCTCGTGCGCGTCCGAACCCTTGCCGCCGTGACTTCCGTCCTCCACGAGCTTCTTCGCGTTGTCCCAGGCTCCACCGGAGTTGGCGAGGAAGATCGCCATCAGGGTGCCGGACGCGATCGCGCCTGCCAGGTAACCGGCGAGCGCGCCGGTGCCGAGACCGAAGCCGACCGCGATCGGGGCGAACACCGCGAGCAGACCCGGAGTGGTCAGCTCACGCAGCGAGTCCCGCGTGACGATGTCGACCACGCGGCCGTACTCGGGACGGGTGGTGCCCTCCATGATCCCAGGGATGTCGCGGAACTGGCGGCGCACTTCGTAGACGACCGCGCCGGCGGCACGGGACACCGCGTTGACCGCGAGACCGGAGAACAGGAACACGACCGCCGCGCCGACGATCACGCCGACGAGGGTGTTCGGGCTGACGACCGAGTTCACGAAGAAGTTCAGCGTCGAGATGCTGGCTTCGGCCGCTTCCGGGATCGACTTCAGCGCCTTGCTGATCGCGTCCTGATAGGACCCGAACAACGCCGTCGCCGCGAGGACCGCCGTGGCGATCGCGATGCCCTTCGTGATGGCCTTGGTGGTGTTGCCGACCGCGTCGAGCTCGGTGAGGATCTGCGCGGCGTCCTCGTCGACGTCGCCCGACATCTCGGCGATGCCCTGGGCGTTGTCCGAAATCGGGCCGAAGGTGTCCATCGCGACGATGACGCCGACGGTGGTGAGCAGACCGGTACCGGCCAGCGCCACCGCGAACAGCGCGACGCCGCCACCGAGCAGGTACGCGCCGAAGACGGCCGCGCTGATGACCAGAGCGGTGTAGACGGCGGACTCGAAGCCGACCGAGATACCGGCCAGGATCACCGTCGCCGCACCGGTTTCCGAGGACTTTCCGACCTCCTTGACCGGCTTGTGCTCGGTGCCGGTGTAGTAGCCGGTGAGCTTCAGGATGATCGCCGCTAGCACGATGCCGATGATCACCGAGATGGTCGCGATCAACGCCGGGCTACCGGGCTCGCTCGTGGCACCGCTGGTCAGCTCGGAGAACGAACCGGGCAGATAGACGAACGCCGCGATCGTCGAGAGCACCGCGGAAATGCCCGCGGAGATGTAGAACGAGCGGTTGATCGTGACGAGGCCGCCCTCGCCCGCCTTGGCCTTGGTGATGTAGACACCGATGACCGCGGTGATCACGCCGATGGCGGGAACGATGAGCGGGAAGATCAGGCCGTGCACGCCGAAGGCGGTGCTACCCAGGATCAGCGCCGCCACGAGCATGACCGCGTACGACTCGAAGAGGTCGGCGGCCATACCGGCGCAGTCGCCCACGTTGTCACCGACGTTGTCGGCGATGGTGGCCGCGTTGCGCGGGTCGTCCTCGGGGATGCCCTGCTCGACCTTGCCGACCAGGTCCGCGCCGACGTCGGCGGCCTTGGTGAAGATACCGCCGCCGACACGCATGAACATCGCGATCAGCGCGGCACCGAAACCGAAGCCCTCCAACACCTTCGGGGCCTGCCCGGTGTAGACCAAGACGACCACGGCGGCACCGAAGAGGCCGAGACCGACGGTGATCATGCCGACCACGCCACCGGTGCGGAAGGCCAGGCGCATCGCCTTCTCGCGACCGCCGGACTCACGCGAAGCGGCCGCGACCCGCAGGTTCGCCTGCGTCGCCAGCCACATGCCGAGGTAGCCGATCGCGAAGGAGAAGCCCGCGCCGACCAGGAAGAAGATGGACCTGCCGATCTTCTCGTTCCAGTCATCGGCAGGCAAAGCGAAGAGCAGCACGAATACGATTCCCCCGAAGATCACGAGGGTGTTGCGCTGCCGTTTCAGATAGGCAGCCGCGCCTTCCTGCACTGCCTTCGCGATGTCCTGCATCTTGGTGGTGCCCTGGCCGGCGGCCAGCACCTCCTTGAGCAGAACGTAGCCGATGACCAGTGCGGCAAGGGCGACCACGGCGATCACACCGACAATGGTGTAACCACCTCCGGTGAGCGTGAGATCGCCCGCCGCGAGGAACTGCCGGGACATTCGTCCTCCTGGAGACGTCGCCGTTGGCCAACGAGCGATCCGCCGATGGAACCGACGTGCCGACGTTGGCATGGGATCTGAGCCGAATGTCACGCTAGTCGCACTGCAAGGTACGTCTCACATGACGCTCGCCACAGACGGTGTGGATTGCGGGAGTGTATTGGTAGTGGGATGGCGGGCGGCAAGCCGTCCCTGCCACCGCACGTTCCGTAACCTTGTGAGTCTGATCACTGTATCGATCATCCGGAGGCCTGTTCCGGCGTTCGTTCCCCTCCGGCGGCGGTCCGTTTTTGTCGGTGCGCTGTGCGAAGCTTCCGAAGGTGGACGGCACGGCGGAATCCGGTAAGGGGCGGCGGCTTCTCGACCGCGCGACGGCGGGGATCCCGGCTTCGCTGTACCCGGTCACCCATGTGGCCGAACTGCCGGCTCGCGAGGCGGATTCGGTGGACTGGCCGGAGTGGGCGGCGGCTCCGGTCGTCGAAGCGCTGACCGCGAACGGCGTCAAGGCGCCGTGGCGGCATCAGGCCGAAGCCGCGTCGCTGGCTCGCGAGGGCAAGCACGTCGTGATCTCCACCGGGACGGCTTCGGGCAAGTCGCTCGCGTACCAGTTGCCGGTGCTGTCGGCGCTGGTCGAGGACGAGCGGGCCTCGGCGCTGTACCTGTCCCCCACCAAGGCCCTCGGCGCCGACCAGCTGCGTTCCGTGTCCTCTTTGGACATCAAGAAGGCGCGGGCGGCGTCGTTCGACGGTGACACTCCGCTGGAGGAGCGGGACTGGGTCCGCGCGCACGCGAACTGGGTGTTCACGAACCCGGACATGCTGCATCGCGGGATCCTGTCGTCGCACGCGCGCTGGTCCCGGTTCTTCCGGCGGCTCTCGTTCGTCGTGGTCGACGAATGCCACAGCTATCGCGGCGTCTTCGGCTCCCACGTGGCGTTGCTGCTGCGGAGGCTGCGGAGGGTCGCGGCGTACTACGGCGCTTCGCCGGTCTTCGTGCTCGCGTCCGCGACGACGGCGGACCCGGCGGCGTTCGCTTCGAAACTCTCCGGACAGGACTGTGTCCCAGTCACCGAGGACGGCTCGCCGCGCGGCGCCCGCACGGTCGCGTTGTGGGAGCCCCCGCTGCTGTCGGAACTTTCGGGGGAGAACGGGGCGCCGGTGCGGCGCTCGGCCGGCGCCGAAGCTTCCCGGATCCTCGCCGAACTGGTCATCGAGGGGGCCCGCTCGCTGGCCTTCGTCCGGTCGCGAAGAGGCGCGGAACTGACGGCTCTCGGCGCCCGGCGCATTCTGTCCGAAGTGGACAGTGAGCTGGCGGAATCCGTCGCCGCGTACCGATCCGGGTACCTGCCAGAGGAGCGGCGCGCCCTCGAAGCGGCGTTGCTGTCCGGGCGGCTGCTCGGCGTGGCGACGACGAACGCGCTCGAACTCGGTGTCGACATCGCCGGGCTGGACGCGGTGGTTCTGGCCGGGTATCCGGGAACGCTCGCGTCGTTCTGGCAGCAGGCGGGCCGGGCCGGGCGCGCGGGAGACGCGGCGCTGGTCGTCTTCGTGGCCCGCGACGATCCGCTCGACACCTATCTCGTGCACCATCCGGCCGCGATCCTGGACCGGCCGGTGGAGTCCGCCGTCCTCGACCCGTCGAACCCGTATGTGCTGGGGCCGCAGCTGGCGTGCGCCGTCGCCGAACTTCCGCTGACCGAACCGGAAGTCGCGGCCTTCGGCGGTGACGCGGCGCGTGCCGTGCTCACCGATCTGGTCAAGGAGAAGATCATCCGGCGCCGCCCGAGCGGCTGGTACTGGACTTCACGCGACCGGCCGCACGCGGAAGTCGGCATCCGCGGTTCCGGCGGTGAGCAGATCGCCGTGGTGGAAGCCGATTCCGGGCGGATGCTCGGCACTGTCGACCCTGGTTCCGCCTGCTACGCGGTGCATCCCGGCGCGGTGTACCTGCACCAAGGTTCTTCCTACGTGGTCGACGAACTCGATCTGGAGACCGGGCTCGCCCTGGTGCACGCGGAGGATCCGGACTGGACGACGTCACCGCGCGAGATCGTCGACATCAGCGTGCTCCGCACCGAGGAGACCCGTGTGCACGGCGGGATCACGGTGAACCTCGGCGAGGTGTCGGTGAGTTCGCAAGTGGTCGGCTACTTGCGGAGACGCCCGTCGGGTGAGGTGCTGGACCAGACTCCGCTGGACCTGCCGGAGCAGAGTCTTCACACCCGCGCCGTCTGGTACACGATCTCGGCGGAGCTGCTCTGCCCTTCCGATGGCTTGGCGGGGACCGGGGGCCATCGGCCGGAGACCGAGGTTCTGGAGCCGGTGGGGACCGGAGGCTCCAGGGTGGGGACCAAGGAACTTGGCGGAGCACCGGGGACAGGCGCCGAGTTGGATCCGGCGCGTGTCCCCGGTGCCCTGCATGCCGCCGAGCACGCGGCGATCGGCCTGCTACCGCTGTTCGCTACTTGCGACCGCTGGGACATTGGCGGGGTGTCTACCGCGTGGCACGAGGACACCGGGGAGGCAACGGTGTTCGTGCACGATGGCCATCCCGGGGGTGCGGGATTCGCCGATCGCGGGTTTGCCGCAATTGTCCCTTGGCTGGCCGCAACGCGGGAGGCGATCGTTTCCTGCGAGTGCCCGGCCGGCTGCCCGTCCTGCGTCCAGTCGCCGAAGTGCGGGAACGGCAACGATCCGCTGGACAAGGCGGGGGCAGTGGCCATTTTGGACACCGTGCTCGGGGCGTTGCGTCAGCACGGGTCCCGGTCAGGCCACTTGGAGCTGTGAAATTGTGGGGTGATCAGGCGGCGGTGGTCAGGCTCGCCACGGGGGCGGCGGCCTTGTCGCCTGCCAGCGCACGGACGAGCACGTCGTGCACCTCGGCGGCGTCGGGCAGCTGCCAGCCCCAGACCTCGGGCTTGACCCGCCAGTGCACGACACCGTGCTGGAAAGGCGACGGGGGCAGCGGGATGTAGTCGTTCGCACCGTGCCACTGGACCGAAGCGTGCTCGGCCAGTTCACGCGGGATGCTCGTCGCGACGGTGGTGAGGAACAGCCAGCGGCCGTTCGGCATCGCGACGATCGGGGCGGGGTGACCGCCGGTGCGCAGCAGCCGGGCGGCGGCCTTGCCGAGCTCGTCGTCGACCTCGATGGCGTCCAGCACGGTGCCGGTGGCCACGAGCAGGCTGTGCGTGTCGTCGCCGAACCAGGTGGCGACCTCGTGCGGGTGGGTCTCGGTCAGTTCACGCCAGTTGTCCTGGGCCGGGACGGGACGCCGCCAGGTGAGGTCGTCACCCTCCGCGGTGACCGCGGCGGGCTCCGCACCGGGGAGCACCGGCCAGCCACGCCATGCGAGGCCGATCGCCTCCGCCCGCATCTCGATGCGGAAGGCGCCCCGCCAGCTGTCCGGCCAATTCGCGTCCAACATTACTGTCCCTGCCTCAGGTCAACTCTGTCCTGTGTGTGTCTTGCGCTGCTGCCACCCGGCGACCTTCTCGAGGTGGCGCACATCTCAATAAACGGCAAGTTGCACATCGGGAGAAGACCTCACGCGACAACCGGCCGTTACTTAGCGATGAACGCGCGGTAGTCCGACAGGACGGACTGAAGGCCCGACGTCCGATTAACGGGCGTGCTCGACCGGTTCGAGGCCGTTCGTCGCAGCCGAGCTGGGCTTCCCTGTCCCTGTGACCATGCTCACGACCTGCGGTGCGCGACCGTTCGGCGGAGCGCTGATCATGACTTCGACCGCTCGCCGCGCCTCAACGACCGCTGCTCGCGCCCGGCGGTTACTCGCCCGTACTACCCGCCGGTCACCGCTGGGCGACCGTTCACCGTGCGACGCCCGTCACGGTGGCCGGTCGACGGGACCCGCTCTGGCCCGTGCCTCCGCCCGGCCGACGGCCCCCAGGTGTCCCGTCGGCTCGGACCGCACCTCGACCAGGGCATCGCCTCGCTCCCACCGGCAGGTCAGCAGCGTGACCGCCATCCGGACGGCGACCTGCCGCGCCCGTTCGCAGGCCGCGCCGGGCCCGTCCGGCGCGTGCGAGGCCGCGGCGAGCGCCGCCAGATCGGCGGCGGCCTCGGTGCGATGCCGGGTCGTGACGGCGGCGCCGATCCAGAAGGCGAACGCCGCCGCGCAGACCAGGACGGCGACGATCGAGGCCGTCCACGCGGTCGCGACGCCGCGATCGTCCCCGCTCACGGCTCGGCCACCGCGAAGGCGTGAGCACGCAACCGGATACCCGGCAAGAGTCCGGCCACCGGTTCGGCTTCGACGCCGGCGGTGATGGTGTCGCCATCGCGGACGACGTCCAGCCGCGCACCGGGCGGCGCGATCTCCCGCACCGCCTGTTCGGCACGGGCGGGCTGGCCTCGGGCCAGGAGCCTGACCGCCTCGCGGGCCGCGTCGGTGCAGCGGAGCTGGTCGGCGGTGGCCCCGATCCCGGCGAGCAGCAGGGCCGAGACGAAGGTCAGCGCACCGATGCCGAGCGCGGCCTCCACCGTGACGGATCCACGGTCGTCGCGGGGCATCAGAACTTCACCGACAAGGCCCGCTCGATGAGCGCGGTGAGCCCGGCGACGACGGCTTCACCGTTGACGATCAGATAGAGGACGCCTGCCAGCGCGGCGGCGGCCAAGGTGGCGATGGCGTACTCGACCGTCGCCATGCCGTCGTCTTCGCGGAAGGTGGGGAGCTTGCTCATGGAATCGCCTTTCGATCAGAGGATGCCGTCGAGACGACCGGCGAGGCCGAGCACGACGGGCAGGACGCCGAGGCAGAGGAACGCGGGGAGGAAGCACAGGCCGATCGGTGCCGCCAGCAGCACACCTGCCCGTTCGGCGCGTTCCTCGGCTTCGGCGGAAAGCGACTCGCGCAGCCTTCGCGCGAGGTCCTTCGCGTGGGTCGCGAGCGCGGTGCCCGCCCTCACCGTGCGGACGGCGGCGACGGACAGTTCCGTCAGACCGGGCCGGTCTCGCACCGGCGCCCAGGCTTCGGCGGGTCCGATCCCGACGGCGAGACGCGACGCCACCGAACGCAGCGCCACCGCGGTCTTCGGCGACGCTGCCGGGACGACCGCTTCGAGCGCGACGGACACCGGCAGCCCGCTCGCGAGGCACGCGGCCAGAAGATCGAGGGTGGCCGCCGACCGGAGGAGTTCGGAGACCTCGTTCTCCCTGGCCGTCCGCCCGCGAAGCCAGGTGAGGAGACGACCTGGCCTCGCGGCCTTCCCTGGTCCGACGCGTGGCCAGGAGAAGACAGCACCGCCCAGCAAGACCAACGCCGCCGCGGTCAGCACCGCGCCACCCTTCCGGTGAGTGCCCGGCACCAGGCCGTGCCCGCCCAGATCAGCCCGCTGCCCACGACGAGCAGCAGCCCGCCGGCACCCGTCCCGGTGAGGACACCGAGCGGGCTCGCCCCCATCGCCTCGCCGAGCACCAGACAGACCAGCGGAAGGACGGCGAGTACGGCGGCGCTCGCTCTCGGACCGGCCATCTTCGCCTGGAGACGACGCCGGAAACCGATCTCCGCCTCGGCGTCCCGTCGCGCGGCGTCGAGCACGTCGGCCATCGGAAGCCCGAATCTCCCCGCGAGCGTCCACGCGTTCGCCAGGGACGGCGGCACGTCCGGATCGGAGATCTCACCACCGAGCCGGGCGGCCGCGACCAGCCCGCGCAGCCGTCCGGACGCGGCGGGTACCGCTTCCGCCACGGCCTCGGCCGCCGCCACCGGATGGGCTCCCGCCCGGAGTTCACCGATCATCGCCCGCAGCACGGAAGCGGTGAGTTCGGCTTCGGCCAGCGCCGCCTTCGCCCGCGCCCGCCACCGGTGCTCTTGGCGGACGGTCACGGTGAGCACCAGTGTCGCCGTGGCCCAGCCGATCCCGAGGAGCGGCAGGACGAGCAACGCGGGCAGCGGCCACCAGCCCGCGCGAGCGGCCTGAGGCAGGCGCCAGGCGAACGGGACGCGCATCGACGGCCTCGGCCAGCAGGCCAGCCCCGCTCCGCAGGAGAAGAGGAACCAGGGGTTCATGCCGCCATCTCCTCGAAGGGTGTCTCGTCGCCGATCCAGTCGCCCTCGCTCCAGACCGGGACCACCTTGGCCTCGCCCCGGAACGACCGGAGGACACCGACCTCGTCCAGCCGCCGGATCCCGCCCGGCAGCCGGCGCATGTGCAGGACTACCCGCACCGCCGCCGTCAGCTGGCTGTGCAACGCGTCCCGTTTGAGCCCGCCGAGCGCGGCCAGCGCCTCCATCCGCGCCGGTACCTCCGCCGCCGAATTGGCGTGCACGGTGCAGGCTCCGCCTTCGTGTCCGGTGTTCATCGCGTTGAGCAGCGCGATGACCTCCTCGCCGCGCGCTTCGCCGACGACCAGGCGATCCGGGCGCATGCGCAGCGCCTGCCGCACCAGTTCGCCGAGGCCGATCTCGCCCGCGCCCTCGACATTGGCCGGGCGGGTGATCAGGCTGACGAACTGCGGATGGTCCGGTTGGATTTCTCCGGCGTCTTCGACGCAAACGATTCGTTCGTTCGGGGGTACCGCGCCGAGCAGCGCGGAAAGCAGCGTCGTCTTGCCCGCCCCGGTGCCACCGGAAACCAGGAACGCGAGCCGTTGCCGGATGACCGAGTCGAGCAGTTCCGCGCCGCTGGTGCCGAAAACCCCGCGCAGCCGAAGTTCGGCGAGATCGTGGGTGGCGGGCCGGAGCACCCGGAGCGAGAGGGCGGTCCCGGCTGGCGCGAGCGGTGGAAGAACCGCGTGCATCCGGATCCGGCCTCGCGGCCCCATTCCCGGCAGCCAGCAGTCGGCGAACGGGTGCGCGTCGTCCAGCCGCCGCCCTCCGGCGAGGGCGAGCCGTTGAGCCAGCCTGCGGACGGTTTCCTCGTCGGCGAAGCGAACTTCTGTCCGTTCAGGACCTTCGCCGGTGTCGACCCAGACCTCGTCCGGAGCGGTGACGAGGACGTCGGTGACGCCGGGCTTCCCGAGAAGCGGCGCGAGCGGACCGGCCCCGACGAACTCGTCGCGGGCGAGCCGGACGGCTCCGAGGACCGCGTCCTGACCGAGCGCTCCGCCGGCTTCGGCGCGGACCGCCCGCGCCACGCTCACCGGATCCGTCGGGGCGTCCGACGCGGCCAGCCGCCACCGGACCCGCTCGACCAGTTCGTCGCTCATCGCGAGGCACCGGCCAGATTCCCGCGCGCGGCGGCGAGGACCTCGGCGGCGGCCGTCGCCAGGTGCCCGCGATGCCTGGGGATGAACTCACCTCGGTCGAGGGCCACCGACAAGGACCGTTCCCGGCCCATCGACGTGATGAGCGGAGCTCCGACGGCGTCGGCGATCTCCTGCGGGATCAGTCCGGCGGGTGACGGCCCCCGGACCGCGACGCCGATCCGGGTCGCGTGGGGTTCGAGCCTGGTGAGGACCTGTTTCGCCGCCGCGCAGGCACGGAGTTCGGCGGGGACGACGACCACGATCAGATCGGCCAGCCCGATCACGGCGGACGTTTCGGCGCCGAAATACCTCGGCAGATCACAGACGACCGTCCGTCCCGCCCGCCGTCCGGCGCACAGCACGCCCTCGATCGCGTCCGGCTCCGGACCGCGCCCTTCCCTTCCGTAGGACACAAAGGACAGTGAGCCGGTCGCGTATCTCTTCCGCGGCAGGGCTTCGCTCAACGCCGTCATGGACACCCTGCCGCCGAGATCGAGTTCCGGCCAGCGCGGCCCGCGATCGCGTTCGGCGGCGAGGAGGACGTCGACGCCGCCACCGAGCGGATCGCAGTCGACGAGCAGACCGCCGCCTCCGGACTTCTCCGCCCGGTACGCGACGGAGGCCGCCAGCACGGAGGCCCCTGCCCCACCGCGACCGCCGATGATCCCGATGACGACGCCGTCGTCACGGGCCGGCCCGTCGACGACGTCGGCGAACTCGCCGATGAGATCGCCTTCCTCGTCCGGCAGGGAAAGCACTTTCTCCGAGCCGGTGTTGAACGCGCGCTCCCACGTCACCGGGGTCGGCGCGCCCTTGCAGACGAGGAGGACCTTGTTCCGCCGCAGCAGGCGGTTCGGCGCGCTCGCGGCCTCCTCGTCGAGCACCACGAGCGGCGCGCGGGCCCATCTCCCCCGTGCGGCGTCCAGATCGGGTGCGCGTTCGACCTCGCAGCCCGCGGCCGCCGCCACGCGCAGGATCTCGTCGAGCAGGATGTCGTCTCCCGCGATGACGAGCGGATGTTCTTCGGTCATGACTCCCCCGTGGATTCGGTCGTATTCGGGCTGTGACTCCACGGTCACCTCACCCCCCGCCGCGCACAACGCCATTCCGCCCCGCCTGTGGACAACCGGGGTGTTGTGGACAACTCCGCCACGGGAAACCGGTTTCCCATCGTTCTTGTCGGACCTTTACGGAACACTTCCCGGCTTTTCCGCGCGTACCGTTTTCCAGCCGGGTCGGTCACGAAAAGTGTTGGGAGAAAAGAAAGTTTACGAACATTCGGCCTATTTAGCCTTGCCCTGACGAGGTTTCCGCACCCAATGAAGTCTGAACCATTGACAGGGCTGGAAGTCAGAGGGCGACCCTCGCCAGGGGGGAGGGACGAGGGTCGCCCGGGGTTCAGTCCCGGGGGGTCGGACTGAACCATGGTCCGGTGCTACACCGGACAATCTCACTGTAACTCCGATACCTGCCCGTTGCGGGCGACGCCGGTACCCACAATTCGATAACGGCACGCCGCGCCCGATCGGGGGCACGGTCGTGAATTTTCCACCGCCGTATCCCGGTCGTGGTCGACCAACGGGCGGACGGACGCCGGACTCTCCTATCCTTGACCGGTGGACCGACCCAGCACGACACCGAGCCCGGTCGCGGCGTTCTTCGATCTCGACAAGACGATCATCGCGTCCTCGAGCGCTCTGGCCTTCAGCAAACCTCTTCTGCGCGAAGGGCTGATCAACCGCCGCGCAGCGCTTCGCAGCGCGTACGCCCAGCTCGTCTTCTCCCTCGCGGGCGCGGACGCGGCGAAAACCGAGCGGATGCGGGCCGAGGTTTCCGCGCTGTGCGCCGGCTGGGACGTCGCGCAGGTGTCCGCGATCGTCCGCGAGACGCTGCACGACGTCGTCGACCCGCTCGTCTACGCGGAGGCGGCCGAGCTGATCTCCGCGCACCGCGCGGACGGCCACGACGTCGTGGTCCTGTCGGCGACCGGTGAAGAGGTCGTCGCCCCGGTCGCCGAAATGCTCGGCGCGACGCGGAGCGTGGCCACGCGGATGCAGATCGTGGACGGCCGCTACTCCGGCGAAGTCGATTTCTATTGCTACGGCGAGAACAAGGCCATCGCCGCGAAGGAACTCGCGGCGACGTACGGCTACGACCTCACCCAGTGCCACGCGTACACCGACTCCAGCACCGACATCCCGCTCCTCGAGGTCGTCGGGCGGCCGCACGCGGTCAACCCCGACCGCGTCCTGCGCAAGCACGCGACCGAACAGGGCTGGGAGATCCTCGCCTTCGAACATCCGATGTCCTTGCGGACCCGGATCCCGGCCCGGTCGGCGGGCCTGGTCGCGCTCGGAGCCGTCGCCGCGGGCGCCACCTGGTACGGCTACAACCGGCGCAAACGCACCCGCTGAACGCGAACCCGGACGGCGGTACGGAACCGGTTTTCGCAGCCAGGGCGGCGAATTGTCCGTCGCCCAGCGTGCCCGTGTCACTAGATCGAGCCTCTGTACCGGTGCACCCGTCTGCGCACTTGAAGTGACCCGGCTCACGGCGTAGAAAGTAGGTGCGGACGTTCGGTCGGCCAGGGAACAGGTAGAAGAGAAGCCTGTTCCACCCCGGCGAATCTCCGTGTGCGGACACCGGGTACCCACGCGCAGCGCGCCGCGGGAGGCTCGTCGTCTAGGGACTGCGTACCGGGACGCCGGACGCCGAGTCCATGAAGGTACGACCAGAGTTGCACGCTTGGTCGCCCGAGTGGTCCGCACCGACTGGCGGCGCCCGCCGGCTTCTTGCCGACGGGCGCCGCCAGTGTTTTACCCCCGTTTTCAAGCGTGACAGGCCCGTTCGCGTCCCTTTGTGTATGAACGGACCGTTCGTGCGCCTGGCCGATGGACAAGCAAAGTGCCCGTGGGTAGCTTCCGGATATCAGTGCTTCCAGGTGGACTTCTTTCCACCTGAGAGTCAGGCACGAATCTGGGAGGCTTGAGGTGACGACCCGAACCGCGCACGCCCGTCATCGGAGGATCCATGCGCTCGCCCTGCCCCTCGCGGGTCTGCTCACCCTCGCCGTCGCGGGCGTCCCGGCGACCGCGCAGCCGGTGACAGCGGACGCGGAGGCGCAGCGGGCGCTGCGCGGGCTCACCCTGGAACAGAAGGTCGGCCAGCTGTTCGTCACGTGGGTGAACGGGAAGTCCGCCGACGAGGTCAACGCCAAGAACAAGGCCGACTTCGGAGTGGACACTCCCGCGCAGGTGATCGAGAAGTACCACTTGGGCGGCGTCATCTACTTCAACAACGACAGCCGCGACAACTTCGACGACCCGGTGCAGGTCGCCAAGCTGTCGAACGGGCTCCAGCGGGCCGCGATCCGCAGCGGCGCCCACATCCCGTTGCAGATCGCGACCGATCAGGAAGGCGGCACGGTCACCCGCATGGGTGCCCCCGCCACCGAACTGCCGAACGCGATGGCGATCTCGGCGGGCCGCGACACCAAGGCCGCCCAGGAGGCCGCGCGGATCCTCGGGCACGAACTGCGCGCCGTCGGCATCAATCAGGACTTCGCCCCCGACGCCGACGTGAACTCGAACCCGGCGAACCCGGTGATCGGCGTCCGTTCCTTCTCCGGCCGCCCGGATCTGGCGAGCCAGTTCGTCGGGGCACAGGTCAAGGGCTTCCAAAACTCCGGACGGCGCTCCGAAACGGTGTCCGCCGCCGCGAAGCACTTCCCCGGCCACGGCGACGCGGCCACGGACAGTCACCTCGAACTGCCCCGGATCGACCGGAGCGAAGCCAGCTGGCGCGAGACCGACGTCCCGCCGTTCAAGGCCGCCATCAGCGCGGGCATCGACTCGATCATGAGCGCGCACATCCAGTTCCCCAGCCTCGACCCGTCGGGCGAGCCCGCGACGCTGTCGAAGCCGATCCTCACCGGCAAGCTGCGCGAAGAACTGGGCTACCGCGGCGTCGCGATCACGGACTCGCTCGAGATGGACGCGGTGCGCGCGATGCACACCGACGCGGAGATCCCGGTACTCGCGCTCAAGGCCGGCATCGATCAGCTGCTCATGCCGGTGCATCTCGAAGTCGCGATCAATTCGGTGCTCGAAGCGGTCCGCAAGGGTGAGCTGACCGAACGGCGGATCGACGAGAGTGTCCTGCGGGTGCTCAAGCTCAAGCTGAACCGGGGCATCCTGACCTCGCCGTTCGTCGACCCGGCGAAGGTGATGTCGAAGGTCGGCACCCCGGCCAACCTCGCGACCGCGCAGGGCATCGCCGACCGGTCGGTCACCGCGATCCGCAACGACGGCGGCGTCCTGCCGCTCGCACAGCAGCCCGCGAAGACCCTCGTGACCGGCTGGGGCGTCAGCACGACGACCGCGCTGGCCTCGAAACTCACCGCGCACGGAACGCAGGCGACCGCGCTGCAGACCGGCCAGACCCCGACCGACGCGCAGATCGCGCAGGCCGTCGCGGCGGCGAAGAACGCCGACCTTGTCGTCGTGCTGACCAACAACGTCGGCACGTATCCGTTGCAGGGCAAGCTGTTGCAGGCGCTGGCCGACACCGGGAAGCCCGTGGTCGCGGTCGCCGCCCAGATCCCCTACGACGCCGGCTACGAGAACCCGATCAAGACGTGGCTCGCGACGTACGGCTACATCACGCCTTCGCTCGAAGCGCTGGCGAAGGTGATCCTCGGGAAGGTGAAGCCGCAGGGCAAGCTCCCGGTGGACATCCCCGCCGGCAAGGACGTGGGCACGGTGAAGTACCCGTTCGGCCACGGGCTGACCTGGTGAACCTCAACCGCCGCCACTTCCTCGCCACCGGAGCACTCGCGGTCCCCGCGCTGACAGCGGGCTCCTCGGTCGCGACGGCCCAGCCGGAAAGCGAGAGCAAAGGTCCCCCGCGCACCCGCACCGGGGCGGACCTGCTCGCCGCCCGCGGCTGGGCGGCACTGGCCGGGCGCAAGCTCGGCGTGCTGTCGAATCCCACCGGGGTGCTGGTGAGCGGCGATCACATCGTCGACTCGATGGTCGCCGCCGGGGTCCGGCCGCTCGCCGCGTTCGGGCCGGAACATGGCTTCCGAGGCAGCGCGCAGGCGGGCGGCTCCGAAGGCGACTACACCGATCCGCGCACCGGCGTGCCGGTGTACGACGCGTACGGCGCCGACGCGACGAAGCTCGCCGGGATGTTCACGAAGGCGGGCGTCGACACCCTCGTCTTCGACATCGCCGACGTCGGTGCGCGGTTCTACACCTATATCTGGTCGCTCTACACGGCGATGGTCGCGGCGGCGAAGGTCGGCGCGGCGGTCGTCGTGCTGGACCGGCCGAATCCGCTGGGTGGCAAGGCCGCCGGTCCGATGCTGAACCCGGCGTACGCCTCGGGCGTCGGCCGGAAGCCGATCGTGCAGCAGCACGGCATGACCGTCGGCGAACTCGCGCGGTATTTCGCGGCCGAGTTCCTGCCCGCCGAAGGGGTCACGCCGGGCAAGCTCGAGATCGTCGAGGTGCGGGACTGGCGGCGTGATCAGCTCTTCGACCGCACCGGGCTGACCTGGGTCCCGCCGAGCCCGAACATGCCGACGCCGGACACCGCGCTCCTCTATCCCGGCACCGGGATGTTCGAGGGCACCGTGTTCTCCGAAGGCCGCGGCACCACCAGGCCGTTCGAGATCATCGGCGCACCGGGCCTCGATTGGCGCTGGCGCGAGAAGCTCGGCGAGCTACGGCTTCCCGGTGTGAAGTTCCGTGAGGCGTACTTCGTGCCGACGTTCGGCAAGTTCGTCAACGAGCCTTGCGGCGGCGTGCAGGTGACGATCACGGACGCGCGGGCCTTCGACGCCATCCGCACCGCGGTCACCATGTTCGTCACCGCGAAACAGGTGCATCCGGACAAGTTCAAGTGGCGGCCCGACAACTTCCTCGACAAGCTCTCGGGCTCCGACAGGCTGCGCACGATGATCGACAAGGGCGCCGGGGTGGACGAGATCGTCGGGTCCTGGCAGGCCGAGCTGGCCGAGTTCGACCGGAAACGCCGTCGCCATCTTCTTTACCGCTGAAGGGAACGACCTTGCATGCTAGGAAGATCCTGATCGCGGCTGTTTCCGTCCTGGTCGCGGCGACCACGCTGTCGACGGCGGGAGCACAGGCGATTCCGGGTACCGGACAACAGGAAGACCGCGCGGCGGGCCGGTTCGACAGGCCGCGCGAAGGTTTCGCGCCCGCCTCCACCGTCCTGCGTGACGGCGCGCCCTCCGACGTCGGCCTCGACCCTGAGCCGATCAAAGCGGCCGAACGGTTCGTCGAGAGCTGGACGAAGCCGGACGCCACCGGGCATCCGCACTTCTCCGGGGCGGTCGGCCTGCTCGCGCACGACGGTGTGGTCGTCGAGCGTCAGGCCGTCGGCGGCGCCGTCCGCTACGCCGACGCGAACGGTACGGAACTGCCGCCGGAGCAGCAGGTGCCGATGCGCGCGAACACCATCTTCGACATGGCCTCGATCTCGAAGCTGTTCACCTCCATCGCGGTGATGCAGCTGGCGGAGACGGGCAAGCTGGACATCTCGGCGCCGGTGGTGCGATACCTGCCGGAGTTCGGGGTGAACGGCAAGGAAGCCGTCACCGTCCAGCAGCTGCTCACCCACGTCTCGGGTTTCGCCGCGACACCGCTCCCGTCGCTGTGGGAGGGCTACCCGGACATCCCGTCGCGCCGGAAGGCCGTCCTCGACAGCCCGCTGAAGAACCCGCCGGGCAGTACGTACCTCTACTCCGACATCAACCTGCTGACGCTCGGCTTCCTGGTCGAGAAGCTGGCCGGAGCACCGCTGGACAAGGTCGTCCAGGATCGCATCGCCGGTCCGCTCGGCCTGGTCGACACCGGGTACAACCCGCCGGTCTCGAAGCTCGCCAGGGTCGCGGCGACCGAGTACGCCGTGAAGCCACCGCGAGGGCTCGTACGCGGCGAAGTCCACGACGAGAACGCTTGGTCACTGGGCGGCGTCGCCGGGCACGCGGGCGTGTTCTCCACCGCCACCGACATGGCCGTGCTGGCGCAGACGATCCTCAACGGCGGCGCGTACCGCGGTCACCGGATCCTGCGCCAGGAGACCGTGCGGGCGATGCTCACGAACTACAACCAGAAGTTCCCCGACAACGCCCACGGGCTCGGTTTCGAGCTCGACCAGCCCTGGTACATGGGCGCGTTGTCGGCGCCCTCGACGGCCGGGCACACCGGGTTCACCGGGACCTCGCTGGTGATCGACCCGCTGTCGAGGTCGTTCGCGATCCTGCTCACCAACCGCGTGCACCCGACGCGGAACTGGGGCTCGATCAACCTCGCCAGGGAGACGTGGGCGAGCTCGCTCGCGAAGGCGATGGCCGTCCGTCCGGTGCACGGCCGCGACGCGTGGTTCAGCGGTGTCGGGGACGTCTCCACGGCCACGCTCACGACGCCGCCGTTACAGAGCCGTGGTGGTCCGCTGAAGGTCTCCTTCGACACCTTCGTGGACACCGAAGGCCCCTCTGATTCGCTCTTCCTGGAAATAAGTACCGACGCCGGCGCCACCTGGAAAACGATTACTCTGCGTGCAAGCGGACCAGGCGCACCTGTTGGGGACCTGACCGGCCTCGGCGGTCACGGCCACCGGGCTTGGTGGCGGGCCGCCGCCGAGGTATCGCAAAGCTCACAAATCACCCTCCGGTGGCGTTACACGACCGACGCCCGTTACACGGGGCGCGGAATTTCCTTGGACGGTGTGAAAGTCACTGAACGGGGCCGCATACTGCTGGACAGTGAGCATAATCCCCCTACTTTCGCAGCTACCGGGTGGAAGTTGAGCGCTAGGTAGTCAGGCGGTTTCATATCGCTGACCAAACTGCCCCGTTGACCGGGACACAGCCCCTTGCATCGCGACACTAAGTTGCCAAGTCGTTAGCTCGACCTCGTTAACGGCTGCGACCTGGTTAGCGACTTTCTGGTCAACGATTAATCGCAAATCGAATCCGCAGACACGGATAGGTTGCGATCTTCCCGAAGGGTGTGGGTAGCCTTGTCGCAGATGCCAACGGTTAGTAACTTTCCCACGGTGGGCGATACCGAATCCGTAATCGCGGCCGCACCGTCCGAGGCCGTGCCGGCGCAGCCGACACGGGACGCTGACGCGAGCCCGCTGGTCCGGATTCGCTCCCTCCTGCCTGGGCTCGCACGGGCCGAGCAGCGCGTCGCGAAGGTCGTCCTCGACGACCCCGCGCAGGTCGCGCGGCGCAGCATCACCGAGGTCGCGCTCGCGGCCAACACCAGCGAAACCACCGTCACGCGGTTCTGCAAGGCGGTCGGCGTCGGTGGATATCCGCAGCTCAGGATCGCCCTGGCGGCCGACACCGCCCGGTCCGAGGCGCGGTCGAGCCGCAACCTCGGTGGCGAGATCGGGCCGGAGGACGACCTGGCCGCGGTCATCGGCAAGGTCAGCTTCGCGGACGCACGTGCCGTGGAGGAGACCGCTGACCAGCTTGACGTCCCGTCGCTACAGCGCGTGATCGACATCGTGGCGGGCGCGGGCCGCGTGGACGTCTACGGCGTCGGCGCGAGCGCGTTCGTGGCCGCGGATCTGCAGCAGAAGCTGCACCGCATCGGGCGGGTCAGCTTCGCCTGGTCGGACACGCACATCATGCTCACCTCGGCCGCCGTGCTGAGCCCCGGAGACGTCGCGATCGGCATCTCGCACACGGGCGCGACCACGGACACCGTCGAGGCGCTGCGTGTGGCCCGTGAACACGGCGCGATCACCGTCGCCGTGACGAACTTCCCGCGTTCGCCGATCACCGAGGTCGCCGACCACGTGCTGACCACGGCCGCGCGGGAGACGACGTTCCGTTCCGGTGCGACCGCCAGTCGCATCGCGCAGCTGACCGTCATCGACTGCCTGTTCATCGGTGTCGCGCAGCGGCACATGGACGCGTCGGTCAACGCACTCGACGCGACCAGGGACGCGGTTGGCTCGCACCGGCTGGGCGTACGGCCCGACGGCAGGCGGCGGCCGCGGGAAACCGGCAAATGAGCGAAAAAGTGAGGCGCATGATGACCGTCCCACGCCAGGTGGTGCACGTCGATTCGCCAACCGAACAGCGCAATCCACGGACGACCGACATCGACCTGATGTCGACCATGGGCATCCTCGGCGCGATCAACGCCGAGGACCGCCGGGTCCCCGAAGCCGTCGCCGCGGTCCTGCCGCAGGTGGCGCGGGCGGTCGACTTCGCCGTGGAAGCGCTGCGGTCGGGACACCGCGTGCACTACTTCGGGGCCGGTACCTCCGGCAGGCTGGCGACGTTGGACGCGGCGGAGCTCGTGCCGACGTTCAACGTGCCCTCCGACTGGTTCATCGCGCATCACGCGGGCGGCGCGCGCGCTCTGCGCCAAGCCGTCGAAGACGCCGAGGACAACGCGAAGGCAGGCGCCGCCGAGGTGGCCGAGTCCGTCGCGCCCGGCGACTTCGTGCTCGGGCTGACGGCTTCCGGCCGGACGCCCTACGTGCTCGGCGCGCTGGCGGCGGCCAGCCGTCTCGGTGCCAGGACCGCTTTGGTCTCGGGCAATCCGGCCGCGGTGACGCCGCCGGGTGTCGATGTCCTCATCGCGGTGGACACCGGCCCCGAGGCGATCGCCGGTTCGACGCGGATGAAGGCGGGCACGGCGCAGAAGATCATCCTCACCGCGTTTTCCACGGCGACGATGATCAAGCTCGGCCGCACGTACTCGAACCTGATGGTCAGCATGCGCGCGACCAACGCGAAGCTGCGCGGGCGGACCATCCGGATCCTGCGTGAGGCCACGGGGATGAGCATGGCGGACTGCTCCGACGCGCTCACCGAGGCCGACGGCGACCTCAAGGTGGCGCTGGTCCATCTGCTGTCCGGCGAGGACGTCGCGAATGCGGCGAAGGCGCTGACGGCCAACGACGGCCACGTACGGAAGGCTCTCGACTCCCTGCGGGTGCGCGCGAGCTGAAAGATCACTTATTGCCCATCACCTGCTCATCTCCCTAGGCTCTCGGATATTCGCGACCGAGAGACCGGGGGGCCATGAACATCGGCGGACGACCCCGTTCATCCCGACGCCTCGCGCTCACGCGACGCGAACGGGTGTCCGTCGCCGGGATGGCCGGATTCATCCTGTTCCTCAATGTCGTGGGCTGGGGGGTCCTGACGCTTTTCGTGGCGCCGCGCCAGTACGAGCTCGGCGCCACGGGTGTGTTCGGGGTCGGCCTGGGCGTCACGGCCTTCGTGCTCGGGATGCGGCACGCGTTCGACGCGGACCACATCGCCGCGATCGACAACACCACCCGCAAGCTGATGGCCGACGGGCAACGGCCGCTTTCGGTCGGGTTCTGGTTCTCCCTCGGGCATTCGACGATCGTCTTCGTGTTGTGCCTGCTGCTGTCGCTCGGCGTGCGGGCGCTCGCCGGCGCCGTCGAGGACGACACGTCGGCGTTGCACGAAGCGACCGGGCTGATCGGGACGTCCGTTTCGGCGGTGTTCCTGTACCTCAT
This sequence comes from Amycolatopsis alba DSM 44262, assembly GCF_000384215.1. Taxonomy (NCBI): domain Bacteria; kingdom Bacillati; phylum Actinomycetota; class Actinomycetes; order Pseudonocardiales; family Pseudonocardiaceae; genus Amycolatopsis; species Amycolatopsis alba. The sequence goes on from NZ_KB913032.1 coordinate 3,184,713, forward strand.
CGGGATCATGAATCTCGTGGTGCTGGTGGGCATCGTGAAGGTGTTCCGGCGGATGCGGCGGGGTGAGTTCGACGAAGCGGCGCTGGAGCGGCAGCTCGACAATCGCGGCTTCATGAACCGCCTGCTCCGCGGCGCCACCAAGGCGGTGCGCAAGCCTTGGCACATCTACCCGATCGGCGTGCTGTTCGGCCTCGGCTTCGACACCGCGACCGAGATCAGCCTGCTGGTGCTCGCCGGCGGCGCGGCCGCGTTCTCCCTGCCCTGGTACGCGATCCTGGTGCTGCCGATCCTGTTCGCCGCCGGGATGACGCTGTTCGACACCGCCGACGGCTGCTTCATGAACTACGCGTACGGCTGGGCCTTCGCGAAGCCGGTACGGAAGATCTACTACAACTTGACGGTGACGGCGCTTTCCGTCGCGGTCGCGCTGCTCATCGGGACGATCGAGGTGATCTCGATCGTCACCGAACGGTTCGGCATCACGAGCGGTCCGCTCGCCGCGATCGGGTCGCTTAGCCTGGACTACGTCGGCTACGCGGTCGTAGCGCTCTTCGTGCTTACGTGGCTCTTCGCGCTCCTCGTATGGCGCTTCGGGCGTATCGAGGAGCGTTGGTCGGCCCGATTCCCCGCGAAATAGCCCCTGACCTGCGAAAAGAGAGTAAGGGACCTTTGCTGCCACTTCTCTCAACGTTAAGAGAGGCGATAGCAAAGGTCCCTTGCTCTCACTTTGGTCAGGCGGGCTGGGGCACTCGCGTCCGCGAAAGGACCGAAAGCGCGAAGCCCAGCAGAGCGACGAAGGCGGCAACAGGGCCAACCCACCAGACCCCCGCCGACGACAGGACGACGCCACCCAGCGCGGCACCGAGGGCACCACCGCCGTAGATCGCGGATCCGTTGAGTCCCAGCGCGACCGTCGGCGCGTCAGGCGCCAGCGAGAACAGCCGGTGCTGCTGCGGCACCATCAGCATCCCGCCGAACACCCCCGAAGCCAGCGCGAGAACCACCGCGCCGGGCAGGCTCAGCACGGCGACGTCCAGCAGCGCCAGCGTCACGACCGTGCCGATGAGCGAGAGGGACCGGACACGCGCGGGGCCGAGCGAGTCGGTCGCCCGGCCCGCGAAGGAGTTACCCGCGATCTGCCCGATCCCGAACCCGACGAGCAGCCACGAGATCATCGCGCCCGCCGCCACCGGAGCCACGAGCACCGGCAAGTACACGAAGGCCGCGAAGCCCGCGGCGGTGCCGAGAACGCTGACGCCGAGCACGCGCGCGATCGGCGGCCGCACGACGACGGCGAGCCTGTCGCGCAAGGACACCGTCGGAACCCGAAGGCCCGGCAGCAGTGGCACGAGCAGCGCCACGACAACCGCGACCGCGCCGATCCCCCACATCACCGCGCGCCAGCCGAACCAGGTGCCCGCCAGCACCCCGATCGGCACGCCGAGCACCATCGACACGCTCATCCCCAACGAAACCGTGGCCAACGCACGGCCGCGCCGTTCGTCGGACGCCAGCGCGCCGGCGAGCACGTAGGCGTTGGACTGGAACGCGGCGGCGCCCAGGGCGGCCAGCACGCGAGCGACGGCGACCACGGCGAAGGACTCGCCGATCGCCTGACCGGCCATGCCGATCGTGAACAGCACCATCCCCGCGCCGAGCACCCAGCGCCGGTCGAGCCGTCCGGTGAAAGCCGCGATGAGCGGCGAAGAGATCGCGTAGGTCACCGCGAAGACCGTGGTCAGCTGGCCCGCGACGGCTTCGGAAACGCGCAGGTCGGCGGCGATGGTGGGCAGCAGCCCGTTCAGGACGAACCCGTCGGTGCCGACGGTGAACGTCCCGACGGCGAGTACCAGCAGAGCCCCCAAGGCGAGCCGATCATTAGATGATCGTCGAATCGTCATGGGAGGTATAGTGGCCGGACTATTCGATGCCTGTCAAACAGTTGGAGCGAAGTGAGCAGCACGCTGCCGCAACCGGCGACCGAGGACATCGAGATCGTGCCGGTCCTCCAGGCGCTCGCGGACCCCGTACGCCTGGAGCTGATCCGCGCCCTGCGAAGCAACCCTTCGCCGCGAAGCTGCGCCATCACCGAGTACGACGTCGAGATCAGCGCGCCGACGCTCTCCCACCACTGGAAGGTCCTTCGCGAGGCCGGCCTCACGACGACGTTCGTCGAGGGCCGGACCCGCTGGGTCGAACTACGGATCGAGGACATCCACAAGCGGTTCCCCGGCCTACTGGACGCCGTCCTCGCCTAGCCGCCACTTCGCCGCGAGTTCCGCAGCGGCGCACACGCCGACGTCGAGCAGATACGGCCCCGCCTGCCCGCAACCGGACCCTGGCGCGATCGGCTGACCGTGTCCCATCCCGGTGACGGCGTGCGTGTCGACGGCGGCGCCGACATCCGTCCACTGCTCGGAAAGCTCACGCAGGTTCATCGGAGCGACCGTGTAATCCGCGGTGCCGTGCCACACGCTGACCGGCGACCGCGAACCCGTACTCGCGGCCCGAACCTTGTCGCCCCACTGCTTCGGGGTCAGATCCTTGCCGGGATTCATGCAGGAGTACGCGTCGATCATCGAGGTCGCGCAGGCGTAGGGCAGTCCCGCCACGACACCACCGCCCGAGAACAGGTCCGGATACGCCGCCAGCATCACCGACGTCATCGCGCCGCCCGCCGACAAACCGGTCACGTACGTCCGGCTCCCGGCCGAGAACCGCGCCATCTGCGCGATCGATTCGGCCTCACCGGATCCGCGTTTGATGTCGCCCGCCTGGAACCAGTTGAAGCATTTGTTGAAGTTGTTCGCCGAAACCTGTTGCGGCAGAACGAGTTTGAATCGCAACTTGTCCGCGAGCCCGACCCAGCCGGAGCCACGCGCGTACACGGCGGCGTCCTGAGTGCAGCCGTGCAGCACGACCACCGCCGGACGTCCGGACGGCAGCCCGTCGGGAACGTATTCGAACATCTGCAAAGCACCGGGATTGCTCCCGAACCCGGTCACCGGGCGGATCGTCGCCGCCTGTGCCGGAGTCGCGAAGAGAAGGGCCAATGTCGAAACCACCGCGCCGATGAGGAGTTTTCGCATCACCTCAGGCTAAAACCGCAGAAGCCCGGTTCCCACGTGGACGACCACCACAGCGGCGGCCCGTTTTGTGTGGTCACGCCGGGTACCGGCACACGCGAACCGCGCTTACCGTCGGCCGATGCGGCTCATTCTGGTCCTCGCGATGATGCTGGCCCTGGCCACGCCCGCCCAGGCGGCGAGCGGTTGCGGGAACGTGCGCGTTCCCGGCGCCTCGAAACAAGAACTGTCCTGTTTGGACGATCTGACGACCACCGGCACGCTCGTCACCGGCCACACCGTCCAGGCCGACTGGGCCGGGCTGACCTCGGCAGGCCTCCCCGCCCCCAAGGGTGTCCCCGGTATCCAGATCGACGGCTACTTCCCGGACACCTCGACCGCCAACACCGCGCACGGCTGGAACCACGACGCGCAGTTCGTGCTGCGGCTGCCTGATCGCTGGAACGGCGGGCTCGTGGTCACGGGTTCCCCCGGCGTGCGGCGCCAGTACGCGAACGACCGCGCGATCGGCGACCAGGTCCTCGCCGCCGGTTACGCGTTCGCCGCCACCGACAAGGGCAACACCGGCGCGGACTTCCACACCGACGGACGACGGCCCGGCGACGCGCTCGCCGAGTGGAATTCGCGGGTCACGCAGCTGACCATCGCCGCGAAGGCCGCCGTGGCGCACCGCTACGGACGTCTGCCGAGCCGCACGCTCGCGGCCGGGATGTCGAACGGCGGCTACCTCGTCCGCTGGCAGCTGGAGAACCGGCCGTGGCTCTACGACGGCGGCATCGACTGGGAGGGCACGCTTTGGCGTGCGGACGGCCCGAACCTGTTCACCTTCCTGCCGCCCGCGATCAAGGCCTACCCCGCGTACGTCGCCGGTTCACCGCAAGCGCACCAGCGGATTCTCGACGCCGGTTTCGCGCCGGGCTCGGAATTCCTCTGGCAGTACCACAACGACGTCTACTGGGGACTGACCCAGCGCATCTACCAGGCCGAATTCGATCCAGCGTTCACCGGGACCGACTACGACTACGCCACTCGCCCGCCGTCGGCGCGCCGCGCGGTCGAACGGATCTCGCTGACCGGCCGGATCGGCAAACCGCTGATCACCCTGCACGGCACCCTCGACACCCTCCTGCCGATCACCCGCGATTCCGACGTCTACCAGCGGATGATCGCCGAGCAGGGCCGCGCCGGGCTGCAGCGCTACTACCGGATCGTCGACGGCAACCACGTCGACGGCCTGTACGACGCTTTCCCGGACAAACTGCGGCCCATCGGCCCGTGTTTCCGGACGGCCTTCACCGCTCTCGAAGGCTGGATCGACGGCGTTCGCCCGCCGGTCTCCGCGACCATCCCCCGCGGAGACGGTGATCTCGCGACCAGTTGCGCACTAAACTGATCGTATGGAATTCCAGGACGTCGTACGACGCCGTCGCATGGTCCGGAAGTTCACCGACGAGCCCGTCGACGAGGCGAGCCTTCAGCGCATCCTGCGCAACGCGCTGAAGGGTCCCTCGGCCGGTTTCTCACAAGGACAAGGATTTCTCGTCCTCACCGGCGAAGAACTCGCGAAGTTCTGGGAGTTCGGAGCGAGCTGGGCGCCGGAAACCGTGACCACCGCACCGGTCGCGATCGTGCCGCTCTCGGTCAAGAACGCCTATCTCGACCGCTACGCCAAGCCGGACAAGGGTTTCGCCGAAGGTGACGACTCGTGGTGGCGCGTTCCGTACTGGGACGTCGACACCGGGATGGCGACGCTGCTGATCCTCCAGACGGCCGTCGACGAGGATCTCGGCGCGGTGTTCTTCGGGCTCGCGCCGGAAAGCGTGGAGCGCCTCCACAGCGAGTTCGGCGTGCCGGAGGATCACGACCCGATCGGCGTCGTGGCGCTCGGGCACGGCGCCGAAACCGGCCCCTCCCCCGGATCTTCGGCGACGAAGATCGCTCGACGCGGCTTCGAGGACGTCATCCGTTTCGGTCGCTGGTGAGGCGGTGCAGCCTGAGCGCGAGCTGAAGTTCCAGCGCGCGCTCGGGCGACTGCCACTCGTCGCCCAGCAGTGACGCGATGCGGTCCAGCCGCTGCACGACGGTGTTGACGTGCACGTGAAGCCGTTCCTTCGCTCGCGTCAGGTTGCCGCCACAGGCGAAATACGCGCGGAGGGTGCCGATCAGATCCGTGCCGCGGCGTTCGTCGTAGTCGAGCACCGGGCCGATCGTCGCCGTCACGTACGCGTCGAGATCGGCGTGCTCGCCCAGGAGCAGCCCGACGAAACCGAGGTCGGCCATGCTCGCGCCTTCGCCCGCCCGGCCCAGCGCCAGCAGCGACGCGACGCACCGCGCGGCTTCGGCGTGTGCCACGGCCAGCTCCTGCGGGGAGGTGGCCGGGCCTGCCGCGCCCACCGTCACCGGACAGTCCATTGTGGACGCAAGCTCGGCCGCGACGGATCGGGCCAGCACGCCGGCGTCCGCGCCGTGGACCAGCAGGACGACCTCGTCCGCGTGCACACCGACCAGCGCCGCGTGCCGGGCCGCCGCCGCGGCCAGCCGCCGCCGGGAGACGTCGTCGGAGTGCGCGATCAGCACGGCATGCGATGTCGACAAATCGACCCCGAGTCGACGTCCTCGTGCCATCAAGGCCGCGGGATTGCGGCCCGGCGCGGTGAGCAGGTCCGACAGCAGCTCCCCGCGCACCTCGTCCTCGGCCCGCGCGACGGAACGCCGTTGCATCAGCAGGACCGCGGTGACCACGCCCGCCCGCTCGAACAGCCGCCGGTCCGCTTCGCCGAGCGACCGGCCGCCGCCCAGCACCAGGCTGCCGAGGAACTCCTGCCCCGCCTGGACGGCGCACAACCAACCGTCCTCAGTGGACACCGCCCGCCCGCTCGCCCGTGACGCCGACACCGCGGCGCGCGAGAGGCGCAGCTCCCCGCCGGTCTGGGCCAGCACCACACCGTCGGTGTCGTAGACGGCGATGGCGCCACCGAGCACGTCCGCGACCGCGGCGGCGACCTCGGCCAGGTCACCGCCGCGCAGCACGAGATCCATCAGCCGGTCGTGCGCGTCCTCGGCGCGGCGCATCGCGTCGTTGTGCGCGCTGATCGTCGCGTTGGCGTCGTTCAGCTCGGCGACCGCGCGGCGCGTCTCGTCGAGCAGATGCGCGTTGTCCAGCGCGATCGCCGCGTGGTCGGCCAGCGACGACAGCAGCGCGACCTCCTCCGCGCTGAACTCCCGCGCGGTCCGGTCCGAGGCGAACAGCACTCCGATGACCTTGCTGCCGATCGCCAGCGGCACCCCGAGGATCGCGGTCAGCCCCTCGTCGAGCACGCCGGTGTCGATCGACGAGGTGTGATGGAACCGCTCGTCGTGGAAGTAGTCCGCCGTCGCGTACGGGCGCGCGGTCTGCGCGACCAGCCCGCCGAGCCCCTCACCCATCCCCAGCACGATGTCCTGGAACAGCGCGGAAACCGAACCGTCGGTGACCCGGACATAGGTGTTGCCCTCGGCCTCGTTCTTCAGGCTGAGGTACGAGACGTCCACGCCGAGCAGCGCCCGCGCCCGGCGCACGATCGACCGCAGGACGGCGTCCGGATCGTCGAGCCGGGCGAGGTCGCTGGCGGTGTCGAACAACGCGGCCAGCTCCGCCTCCCGCCGCCGGTGCTCGGCGACGGTGTCCCGGATCCGCAGCGCCAGCTCGGTGGCCTTCGGATCGACGGGGACGTGCGCCAGCTGCTCGCTGCCCGCCCCGGAGGCGAGCAGTTCGAGCAGCCGGCGTAGCTGTTCCGCACTGTCCACAACGGTCATGCTGACACGTGACCGCGCTCCGCGAGAACTTCGGAGTGCAGGGACCGCCCCTTGGTCTCACGCGCGGCGAGCAGCGCGATCACGGTCAGCGCGCACATCGCGACGACGTAGAGCGAGACCGGGACCGTGCTGCCGAACTCCTTGAACAGCGCGACGGCGATGAGCGGCGCCACCGCGCCCGCCGCGATCGACGACAGCTGCCCGCCGACCGAAAGGCCCGTGTAGCGCACCCGCGTCGGGAACTGTTCGGAGAAGAACGCGGCCTGCGGCCCGTACATCGCGCCGTGCAGCACCAGCCCGACGGTCGCCGCGAGAATGATGACGCCGGAATTCTTCGTGTCGAGCATCGCGAAGAACACGAAACTCCACACCGCCATGCCGATCGCGCCGAACAGATAGACCGGGCGACGGCCGATCCGGTCGGAAAGAATGCCCCACAAGGGAATGGTCACGAAATGCACGGCCGAACCGATCAGCACCGCGTTGAGTCCCATCGATTTCGGCAGGCTCAATCCGGTGGTGACGTAAACGAGAATGAACGCGGTGATCACGTAGTACGAAACGTTCTCCGCCATCCGCGAGCCGATCGTGATCAGCACCGCGCGCCAATTGCTCCGGAACACCTCGACGACCGGGGCGTGCTCGGGCTTGCTCTTTTCCTGTGCCGCCAGGAAGACCGGCGATTCGCTGACCGCGAGCCGGATCCACAGCCCGATCACCACGAGCACACCGGAAAGCAGGAACGGGATCCGCCAGCCCCAGCTGAGGAAGGCTTCGTCCGACTGCGTCGCGGCGAGGATCGCCAGCACCGCCGTCGCGAGCAGGTTCCCGCCCGGAGCACCGCATTGCGGCCACGACGCCCAGAAACCGCGTCGTTCGTCGTCGCCGTGTTCGGAGACGATCAGCACCGCGCCGCCCCATTCGCCGCCGAGCGCGAAACCCTGCACCAGCCGCAGCAGCGTGAGCAGGATCGGCGCCAGGACACCGACGGTCGCGTAGGTCGGGAGGACACCCATCAAGCAGGTCGAGCCGCCCATCAGCAGCAGGCTCAGCACCAGCAGTTTCTTGCGGCCGACCCGGTCGCCGAAGTGCCCGAACACCAGCCCGCCGATCGGCCGCGCGAGGAAACCGACGGCGTAGGTCAGGAACGCGAGCAGCGTGCCGGTCAGCGGATCGTTGGTGGGGAAGAACAATTTGCCGAACACCAGCGCCGCGGCGGAGGTGTAGAGGAAGAAGTCGTACCACTCGATCGTCGTTCCGATCAGGCTGGCGCTGACGACTTTCGCGATCGAGCCGCGGTTCTGGGTGGTCACCGGGGAGGTCCTTTCCTGGGGGTTCATGCGGCGGTCCAGCCGCCGTCGAGGGGGATCGAGGTACCGGTGACATGGGCGGCGTGATCGCCGGACAGCCAGAGCACGCACGCGGCGACGTCTTCGGGTTCGATGAGCCGCTTGATCGCCGAACGCCGCAGCAGGACCTGTTCGATGACGGCGTCACGTTCGAGTCCGTGTTCTTCGGCCTGCGCCTCGAGCTGCCCGGTGACGAGCGGGGTCCGGACGTAGCCGGGATTGACGCAGTTGCTGGTCACGCCGTGTTCCGCGCCTTCGAGCGCGGTGACCTTGGAGAGCCCTTCGAGCGCGTGCTTCGCGGTGACGTACGCGGATTTGAACGGGCTCGCGCGGAGGCCGTGGACACTGGACATGTTGACCACGCGGCCCCGGCCGTGGTCGTACATCCACGGCAGCACACGGCGGATGAGCAGGAACGGGGCGGTGACCATGAGCGCCTGGATCCGCGCGAAGGTCTCCGGCGGGAACTCGTGGATCGGCGCGATGTGCTGGAAGCCCGCGTTGTTGACGAGGATGTCGATCTCGGCCGGGAGGGTTTCGATGGCCTGGGCGTCGGTGAGGTCGGCGACGTGCGCGATGCCGTTGACGTCGGCCGCCGCCCGCTCGACGGCGTCGTCGATGTCGACGAGGTGGACCGTGGCCCCGGCCCCGGCCAGGGCCTCGGCGCAGGCCAGGCCGATCCCGCTCGCCGCACCCGTGACCAGCGCGGACTTACCGGCCAGATCGCTGTGATACGCACCACTCATGCCGGACGACGTTAGGTCGCCCGGCCCGCTTAAGCCATGTGGTCAATCACCACACCTGAGCAAGATCCCATGTGTGATCTCGCCAGGTTCAGCCGGCCGCGTCCGAGATGGACTTCGCCTCGCGGGCGCCCGCCTCGAAGGCTTCACACGAGAAGAGCAGCCAGGCCCGGACGCCCTCGGCAGTCCCGCCAGAGAAGCTTTCGGACGCTTCGAGGTACTTCGGCACCCGCCGGAAGTACGCGACCTCCGGCACCGTCAGCGCCTTCGGGTCGAGCCCGGTCGCCACCGCCGAAAGCCGTGCCGCGGCCCGCGCGACGACACCGTCCGCGGAGCCGAAAGGCTTCAGCGCCAACAGCTCCCCGTGCACGACGGCGGTCAGCACCGGCCCCGGCACCGACGTCGCGCCGGTGACCAGTTGCGCCAGCATCTCCAACCGCGGCCCGACGTCACCGGCAGCCCTCGGCCGTCCGAGCGCGTCGAGATCCTTCACCAGGTCCGACGCGGCGAGAACGTGCAACCGCGCCAACGCCTGCAACGGCGCGCGCCGCCAAGTCGGGAGCAGCCCTTCGAGCGCTTCCGCGACGCGCAGCGCACCCGCCAGCACCGGATCGGTCACCTCACCGGATTCGGGCAGTTCGGGCGCGGCGCCTTCGATCCCGGCCGACGCCCGCGCCGACCGCACGGACGCTTCGGCGGCCGTCGCCGCGCCTCCGCGCAGGTTGGCGGGCAGCCGGTGGACGGCGAACACCGCGTCCTGCGCCGATTTCGCGGCCGCCGCGACCCCTTCGAGGTCCAGCAGCGGCTTCAGCGGATCCGTCACGCGTCCAGCACCTGCCCCGCGCGCCGCACCACCGGCGCCTGCACCGACCACGGGAAGTTGATCCACCGGTCCGTGTGCTTCCAGACGTACTCGCATTTGACCTCGGAGCGCGGCTTCTCGTAGACGACCGCGCAGCGCACCTCGGCGACGTGGTCGGCGCAGAAGTCGCGGACCAGCTTCAAGGTCGCGCCGGTGTCCGCGACGTCGTCGGCGACGAGCACCTTCTTCTTCGTCAGGTCGACGACGTTCGGCACCGGCGGCAACATCACGGGCAGGTCGAGGCGCTGGTCCACCCCGGTATAGAACTCGACGTTCATCACGTGCAGGTTCTTGACGTCCAGCGCGTAGCCGAGGGCGCCGGCGACGAACAGCCCGCCGCGCGCGATCGACAGGATCAGATCCGGCTCGAAGCCGTCGTCGGCGACGGCCTGCGCCAGATCCCTGCTGGCCGTCCCGAACAACTCCCAGGTGAGCTCTTCCCGCTCCTCGGCCATGCTGCCTCGCCTCCGTCGATCGTTCCCGCGAGCATAGGCAACGCCCTAGTGGCCTTCTCGAATGCTTCGAAACTGGCTATCCAGCAAGGCCATTGCCGTCCGTAGCGTCAAGATCGTGACCGACTGGAACATCCATGCGACCTTGACCGGCGAACGCGTCCGCCTCGAACCCCTCACCCGTGACCACGCCAAAGGCCTGTTCGAAGCCGGATCCGACCCCGCGATCTGGACCTGGCTCAGCCTCCGGCAGCCGGAAGACCTCGCCGCCGCCGAAGCCATGGTCGACGCCATCCTCGCCGACCCGGACCGCCGCGCCTGGGCGCAGATCGACGCGCGCACCGGCGAGGTCGCGGGCACGACGTCGTTCTACGCGATGAACGCGCGCCACAAGATCCTTTCCGTTGGCTACACCTGGATCGGTTCCGAATGGCAGCGGACCGGCCTCAACCGCGAGTCGAAACTCCTGTTGCTGCGACACGCTTTCGACGACCTCGGCGCGAACCGCGTCTCATGGGAGACCGACATCCGCAACCAGAAGTCGCAGAAGGCGATCGAACGCCTCGGCGCGCGACGGGAAGGGGTGCTGCGCGCGCATCGCGTCCGGCCCGACGGAAGCATCCGTGACACCGTTGTCTACTCCCTCACCGGACCAGAATGGCCGGCGGTCCGTACCGCCTTGTCCTCAAGCGTGTGAATGCGGACCGCAACCACGATGCAACCTTTTACTTCGCGTCGTAACGTCGATAGCGTGCCAACGGGCGTGAAGACACGCGAAACACAGGAGGCATCGCACCATGACCGAGCAGTCGCCGGCGCTGGACAATTTGCTCACGGAGAGCAGGACCTTCCCCCCGAGTGAGGCTTTCAGCGCGCAAGCGAATGCCACCGCCGACTTCTACGCCGAGGCCGACGCGGACCGGGAAGCTTTCTGGGCCAAGCAGGCCGACCGCCTCCACTGGGACACGAAGTGGTCACAGGTACTGGACTGGACCAATGCGCCGGTCGCGAAGTGGTTCGTGGGCGGGAAGCTGAACGTCGCGTACAACTGCGTCGACCGTCACGTCGACGGCGGGCACGGCGACCAGGTCGCCATCCACTGGGTCGGCGAGCCCGGCGACAACCGTGACATCACCTACGCCCAGCTGAAGGACGAGGTTTCCAAGGCGGCGAACGCCTTCGAGTCCCTCGGGCTCACCGCGGGAGACCGCGTCGCCATCCAGATGCCGATGGTGCCTGAAGCGATCTTCGCGATGCTCGCGTGTGCCCGCATCGGCGTTCTGCACAGTGTCGTCTTCGGTGGTTTTTCCCCGACAGCACTGCGATCCAGGGTGGACGACCAGGCGGCGCGGATCGTCATCACCACCGACGGCCAGTACCGCCGCGGCAAGGCCGCCCCGATGAAGGTCAACGTCGACGAAGCGCTCGAAGGCGCCGAATCGGTCGAGAAAGTCATCGTCGTCCGCCGCACCGGCGACGAGGTGCCGATCACCGAAGGCCGTGACCTCTGGTGGCACGAACTGGTCGACGGCCAGTCCGCGGAGCACGCGCCGCAGGCGTTCGACTCCGAGCACCCGCTCTTCATTCTTTACACCTCAGGCACCACCGGTAAGCCGAAGGGCATCCTGCACACCTCCGGCGGATACCTGACCCAGGCGGCGTACACGCACCACAACGTCTTCGACCACAAGGCAGGCGAAGACGTCTACTGGTGCACCGCCGACATCGGCTGGATCACCGGGCACACGTACATCGTGTACGGGCCGCTGGCGAACCGGACGACGCAGGTCGTCTACGAAGGCACGCCGAACACCCCGCACGAGGGCAGGCACTGGGAGATCGTGCAGCAGCACAAGGTCTCCATCTACTACACCGCGCCGACGTTGATCCGCACTTTCATGAAGTGGGGCAACGAGATCCCGGAGAAGTACGACCTCTCCTCGCTGCGCGTGCTCGGCAGCGTCGGCGAGCCGATCAACCCCGAGGCGTGGATCTGGTACCGCGAGAACGTCGGCGCGAACTCGGCGCCGATCGTCGACACCTGGTGGCAGACCGAGACCGGCGGCATCATGATCTCGCCGCTGCCGGGCGTCACCGCCACGAAGCCGGGTTCCGCGCAGAAGGCGCTGCCGGGCATCTCGGCGAAGGTCGTCGACGACCAGGGTGTCGAGGTCGGCAAGGGTGGCGGCGGTTACCTGGTGCTCGACAAGCCGTGGCCGGGGATGCTGCGCGGCATCTGGGGCGACGAGGAGCGTTTCCGCGACACCTACTGGTCCCGGTTCCGCGATCAGGGCTACTACTTCGCCGGTGACGGCGCGAAGTACGACGCCGACGGCGACGTCTGGCTGCTCGGCCGGGTCGACGACGTGATGAACGTGTCCGGGCACCGCATCTCGACCACCGAGGTCGAGTCCGCGCTGGTCTCGCATCCGACGGTCGCCGAGGCCGCCGTCGTCGGCGCGACCGACCCGACCACCGGGCAGGGCATCGTCGCGTTCGTCATCCTGCGCGGCAACGCGGCAGCGACATTGAAGAGTGGCGGCGACAGTGCTGGTCAGGACGCCGTGCAGGAGCTGCGCAACCACGTCGCCAAGGAGATCGGGCCGATCGCGAAGCCGCGGCAGATCCTGGTCGTGCAGGAGCTGCCGAAGACGCGGTCCGGCAAGATCATGCGCCGCCTGCTGCGCGACGTCGCCGAGAACCGCCAGGTCGGCGACGTCACCACGCTGGCCGACTCGTCGGTGATGGACCTGATCTCCACGGGCCTGAAGACCGGCAAGTCCGAGGAGTAGCCGCTCCACGTTCCGTGAAGGCCGCCTGACTGCCTGGTAGCCGTGTCGCGAAAGCCACTTTCGAGACGTCTGATGTCTCGAAAGTGGCTTTCGCGACGTCCTGACTGGCGGGGCTACGCGACGGCGGACGGTCCGCGCGGCTGCGCGCCTTCACGAACCTCGCTTACGCGGCTTCGATCCTGAAAGCGGTCAGCCGGTCCGCCGCCGCCTCGAACTCCTCCGGTGTCCCGTCGCGCACGACACCGGCTTTGACCACCATCTCGACCCCTTTGGGCCGCTGGACCGCGAACTCCCGCAGGATCGGCCCGCGCTCGTCCTCGGGCACCTCGATCAGCCGCACCCGCCGGACTCGCTTGCCCTGCCTCAGCGTTCCCTCACCCGCGGCACGGGCATTACGCACCCAGTCCGCGCCCGGAATCCCGCCGAGCACGTACTGCCTTCCCGCCACCTCGTACGGCGCGACCGGAGTGTTCCTGGGTTGCCCGCTCTTCCGGCCCCGCACGGTCAGCACGGACACTGGCCCCAAGTCCAGTCCCAGCCGCTGCAATAGCCGCACCATGCGGTTCATGGTCTTCAGCCCTGGCGGCAACGACACTTCGCTCATGCTTCCTCCAGTTCGACCCACTCCAGTTCGACCCACTCCAGATCGCCGGTCTCCAGATCGGCGAGAACTCCCCGCAGCCAGCCCAGCTCTGCCCGGCGCAGGACCTGCGCGTACTCGGTCTCCAGCAGCACCGCTCGCGGCACCGCGGCCTCCCGCGCCGATCGCAGGTCCTCCTCGACCTTGTCGATCAGCACCGCCAGCTCGGCGGCCCGCTCCCGCAGGAGGCCGCCCGCCTCCGCTCGCCCGAGCTGATGGGCGTGCGCCAGCGCCGCCGGGAAAACCGGATATTCGTCGGCCCGTTCGCCCAGGTATTCGCTCAGCAGCGAGCGCAACTCGGCACGCCCCTTTTCGGTTATGCCGTACACGGTCCGTTCGGGACGGGCGCCGTCCCGGCTCGTCCCGGCCACCTCGGCCAGGCCGAGCTTTTCCAGCCGGACGACCGCGTCGTAGAGCGACCCGCCCCGCATCCGCACGACATCGCCGATCCGGCGCTGCCTGATCAGCGACTGCATTTCGTAGGGATGCCGCGGGGCTTCGTTGAGCAGGCTCAACACGGCCAGCACGAGGGGAGTGCGGGCGGCACGGGATCGCGATGTCATGAGTGAAGCATAGCCGAACTCGACTAGTCGACGTCGACTATAGGCCCGGATGGCCATGGTCGAACGCCTGTTCTAGGATGTGCCGGGTACCACCCCATACCGGGCAAGGAGCGACACCGACGATGACCGTGGATGCCTTGACACGCACTGACGCCGTGTCCGAAGAAGCGGCTACCGAAGCGCCCGTCGACTCGACGCCGCAGGCGGAGACCACCTCGGAGAACACCGAGGCCAAGACCGAGGCCCCCGAGGCTTCGGAAACCCCGGAGGCCCCCGCCGAAGAGGCAGCGGCGGAGTCCCCCAAGCCCAAGCGTGGCCGCCCGAAGGTCGCCACCACCGCGAAGAAGACCCGCACCGTCGAGCTGACCCTCACGGTCACCGGCACCGCCGACGGCGAGTGGCAGGCCGAGCTCAAGAACGGCGCCAAGTGGGTCGCGAAGGGCCTGGAGATCCCGGCCGCCGCCGTGTCCCGCGCCGCCAAGGAGCTGCACGCGGACCTGTCGGGCCCGATCGACGAGGTCATCAACGCCGCCCGCGAGCTGCAGGCCGCGAAGGTGGCCCAGCTCGAAGCCGAGCTGGAGAAGGCGAAGCTGGCACTGGCCGAGCTGGACGCGTAAGACTTTCCTCCTGACCGGGGCGGACGCTGGAACCTTCAGTGCCCGCCCCGGTTCTTTTCATCCGTCGATCGGCGGCCGCGCGGGCAGTGGTGTCTTGAACTCGACCCACTGACTGTCCACAATGGCCTCGACGCTGTGCGGGACGCCGCGCGGGTGCACGATCGTGCCGCCCGCCTCCAGCGTCACTTCCCGGCCGTCGAGCGTGCCGCGCAGCGAGCCCGTGTGCAGATACACGATGCTGTCGTGATCGTGGCTGTGCACCGGGGAAGCGACGCCTGCCGGATAGAAGATCTCGTACGCCAGACCGCCTTCCGCCGTCGCGAGCGTCCGGAACCGGCCCTGCCCGCCGATCAGTGGCAGACCCTCCACAATGGACATCGGCTGCCAGGTCATCGCACGGACTCCATGGCCGTCGTCTCCTCGCGGTCGGGGTCACGGGCGAGCAGGACACCGATGATGGTCACCACCGCGGTCGCGAGCAAGTAGATCCCGATCGCGAGCCAGCTGTCGAAGCCGGCGAGCAGCGCCGTGAACAGCAACGGCGCGGGCGCCCCGCCGATCACCCCGGCGAGGGTGTAGGCCAGCGAACTGCCGGTGTAGCGCAGGCGCGGCGAGAACTGCTCGGTGACGAGCGCGGCCTGCGGACCGTAGAGCGCGGCGTGGATGACGAGCGCGAACACGATCCCGATCGCCAGCATGGCGAACGAGCCGCCGCTGACCATCGGGAAGAACACGAACGGCCAGATCCCGGCGGCGATGGTCGCGAACAGGTACATCTTGCGCCGCGAAATCCGGTCCGAGAGCGCGCCGAACAGCGGCATCAGCACCAGCTGGAACGCCGAACCGATCATCACCGCGGCCAGCCCGGCACCACGCGAGAGTCCGGTGTGCGTGGTGACGTAGGTGAGGACGAAGACGGTGAACAGCGCGTAGAGCACGTCCGGGCAGACCCGGATCAGGACGGCCGCGACGAGCGCGCGGCGTTCGGTGCGGAAGACCTCGGAGATCGGCGCCGACGAGCGTTCGCCGCGCTCCTGGATCTGCTTGAAGACCGGCGTCTCCTCCAGTTTGAGCCGGATCCACAGGCCGAACCCGACCAGCGCGCCCGACAGCAGGAACGCGATCCGCCAGCCCCAGCTGTTGAACTGGTCTTCGGTGAGCAGCCCGGCCAGGACGGCGAGGACACCGTTCGCGAGCAGGTTGCCCGCAGGCGGGCCGATCTGCGCGGCCGATGCCCAGAAGCCGCGTTTGCCCGGATCCCCGAACTCACTCGACAGCAGGACGGCGCCACCCCATTCGCCGCCGATGCCGACACCCTGCGCGAATCGCAGCGCCACGAGCAGGACCGCCGCGAAGCCGCCGATGCTCTCGTACGTGGGCAGGACGCCGATGAGGAACGTCGCGACGCCGGTGAGCACGAGGGTCATGACCAGGATGCGCTTGCGGCCGAGCACGTCGCCGAGGCGGCCGAAGAGGAACCCGCCGATCGGCCGGGCGAGGTAGCCGACAGCGTAGGTCGAGAACGCCGCCATCGTGCTCGCGAGCTGGTCTTCCGAGGGGAAGAAGAGATGCCCGAAGATCGTCGCGGCCGCCACCGAGTAGGCCGCGAAGTCGTACCACTCGAGCGCTGTCCCCGAGAGGCTGGCCGCGAAGGCCTTGCGCAGCGAGCGCCGGTCACCGGCTGGTGAGGTCATGTCCACATCCCGTCCGCAGTAGGTCCGCAACCCCGCCGGGAGGGGTTGAATTGCGGATATACTCCTTGTATACAAGCTGTATGCGCAACCCCCAATCTCGGAGGACAGATGCCTGAGCTGCGTTTCACCCTTCCCGACGGCCAGGAGCGGCGGACCGAGGTCCACACGCTGCTGAACGCCGGATACGCCGGTCGCAGCCAGGAGGACGTCGCCGCCCACGTGGCCGAACTGGCCGAACTCGGCGTCCCCGCGCCCTCGGTGATCCCGGCGCTCTACCCGGTCGCGCCGTACCTGGCGAGCCAGACCGAAGAGGTCCCGGTGCAGCACGAGAAGACCTCCGGCGAGGCCGAGTGGGCCATCGTCATCACCGGTCCCGCACCCGAGGACGTCCTCCTGACCGCCGCCTGCGACCACACCGACCGCGCGCTCGAAGCGCACGGCGTCGCGTGGAGCAAGAACGCCGGCCCCGACGTCCTCGCCGCCAAGGCCTGGCGTCTCGTCGACGTCCAGGACCGGCTCGACGAGCTCACGCTGTCCGCCTGGGCAGGGGAAACCCTGATCCAGCAAGGGAAACTCGCCGAGCTGCTGCCGCCGTCGTACTGGCTGGACGTGCTGCGCGAACGCGACCTGTACGCCACGGGCACCGTGCTGATCTCCGGCACGATCCCGATGGTGCACGGCGTCGACCAGTTCGCCGACTCCTGGCGCGTGGAACTGGGCGACCCGGCGACCGGCGAAACGATCGCACTCTCCTACCGCGTGCGGCGGCTGCCCGAACCGATCGGCTAGAGCCCGAAAGCCTCGAACACCTCGGGGTCCTGGAACACGACGTTGTGGGAGATCCCCGACGGCGTGACCGTGAAGACCTGCAAGGTGTGCAAGCGGAGCACGCCCGCCTCGTCCGGGCAGTAGGCGGCGAGCGCGGGCTGCCCGTTGGCCTCCGCGGGCTCCATCCGCCAGCCGGTGCCCCGCATCGCGAAGACCCTGGCGATGGAACCGGCCGTAGCCGTCCCGACCGGAGTACCAGAGCGGCACGGGCGGCATTTCGAGGACGGCGTCTTCGGTGAGCAGGGTGACGAGAGTGCCGACGTCGGCGGCGCCGCCGCGCTGCTGCGTTATCGGACCGGCTGAAGACGACTTAGGTAAGGCAATAGTCAATAAGGATTGCCTGCATTGACCGAAACTGTTCCCTGTCGCCGATTACCGTTCTTTGTGTTTCACTGAAACGGTGACCGAAACCGTGTCGACAGCACATCCCCACGAACCGCACGCGGATCTGAGCGGCAAACTGAACTGGCTGCGCGCCGGTGTCCTCGGCGCCAACGACGGGATCGTGTCGGTGGCGGGCATCGTGGTCGGCGTCGCGGGCGCGACCACCGATTCCACCGCGATCGCGACGGCGGGAATCGCGGGACTGGTCGCCGGCGCGCTTTCCATGGCGGGCGGCGAATACGTCTCGGTGAGCACACAGCGCGACACCGAACGCGCGCAGTTACGGCTCGAAAAGCGCGAACTGAAGGAGATGCCCGAGGCCGAAGAACGGGAACTCGCGGAAATCTACGAGGCGAAGGGCCTTTCCCCGGAACTCGCCGCCCAGGTCGCCCGTGAACTGACCGAAAAGGACGCGCTGCAGGCGCACGCGGAGGCCGAACTCGGCATCGATCCGGACAATCTGACCAGCCCGTGGCAGGCGGCGTGGGCGTCACTGGTGGCGTTCACCGTCGGCGCGCTGCTGCCGTTGCTGTCGATCGCGTGGACGTCGACCTCGGCGCGGGTCTGGGCGTGCGCGGCGGCGGTCGTGGTCGGCCTGGTGCTGACCGGGTTCATCAGCGCGAAACTCGGCGACGCCCGCGTCGGCCGGGCGATCGCGCGGAACGTCGGCGTGGGCGCGCTGACGATGCTGGTGACGTACTACGTCGGCGTGCTGTTCGGGACGACCGTCGGGTAGCGAAAGGGCCCTTCACCGCGTCCTACGCGGTGAAGGGCCCTTTCAGCACTTCCGAGGGTCGCCCGGCGGCGCGGGAAGAAGAGCGTCTAGTGGACGCCCTTCATCAGCTTGCGGATCATCGGCGTCGCCACCAGAAGCGCGACACCGACGACAACGGCCACACCGCCGACGATGCTGAAGTACGGCGCTTCGTCTTCCACGGTGTAGTACTCGGCCAGCTTCCCGGACATCGCCGTGCCCAGCGAAATGGACAGGAAGTTCAGCGCCACCATCTGCGTCCGGAAGGCCTCCGGCGCGAGTTTCGTCGACAGCGAGAGGCCGACCGGCGAAAGCATCAGTTCCGCCATGGTGAACACGAACAGGATGCCCGCCAGCGCGAGCAGCGGGCTGGCGTTCTTGCCGCTGCCGACCATCGGGAGGAAAAGCAGGAACGCCACGCCCATGGTCACCGTGCCGAGCACGAACTTGACCGGCGATGACGGCTGCCGCGAACCGAGTTTCGTCCAGATCGCGGCGATCACCGGCGCGAACAGGATGATGAACACCGGGTTGATCGAGTTGACCCACGCCACCGGCATCTCCCAGCCGAAGATCGTCCGGTTCAGCCGTTCGTCTGTGTAGGCCGCGACCACGGTGAACTGCTGCTGGTACAGCGAGAAGAACGCGGCGCTCGCGATGAACATCGGGATGAACGAGTACACCCGGCTGCGCTCTTCGGAGGTGATCTTCTTGCTGGTGATGATCACCACGAAGTAGATCACCGAGATGATCGCGACGGCCCAGACGACGACGTCGACCAGGTTCTCCGGGTTGATCACGCCGAAGACCACGAGCAGCACGATCGCCGCGACACCCACCACGGTGCCGCCGAAGACCAGCGAACGCTTCGAGGCGGGCAGCGGGTTCGGGACCTCGCTCGCCTTCTCGCCGAGGTTCTTGCGGCCGATCGTGTACTGGATCAGGCCGAGCGCCATACCGAACGCGGCGAGCCCGAAGCCGACGTGGAAGCCGATCTCGCTCTGCGCGAGCCCGGTCAGCAGCGGCCCGACGAAGCCACCGAGGTTGATGCCCATGTAGAAGATCGTGAAACCGCCGTCACGGCGCTCGTCGCCTTTCGCGTACAGCGTCCCGACGATGGTGGTGGCATTGGACTTCAGCCCGCCACTGCCGATGGCCACGCACGCGAGACCGACGCCGATGCCCGCCAATCCCGGCAGCACGGCCAGGCTGATGTGGCCGATCATGATCAGGATCGCGCTGTAGAACAGCGTCCGTTCGGAGCCGAGCACGCGGTCCGCGACCCAGGCTCCGATCACCGCCGACAGGTAGACCATGCCGCCGTACGCGCCGACGATGCCGAGTGCGGAGGCCTTCGGCAGCGCGAGGCCGCCCTGACTGACTTCGTAGTAAAGGTAGATCGGGAGGATGCCGAGCATCCCGTAGTACGAGAACCGCTCCCACATCTCGACGCCGAAGAGGTTCGCCAGCCCTCGTGGGTGCCCGAAGAACCTCGTGTCTTGTTGGACCTCGGTAGAGGTACTCACCATGCCGTCCTTATCGAAGACATCGTTGTCGTTTTCCGCTCACATGCTAGAAGTCCACCATGTGGAACTGACACCGACATCCGGATGGACCTTGTGGCCGCCGTCATGAAGGGGCGAAATCCGCAGCTCCAGACGTTAAAATGACGTCAAGGTGCGCCGGGAAGTCTGGTCGGCAACAGTATTCGTGTCGCCGAAAACCCGGAGGATGCCGTGTCCGGCCCCCATCGCCCTGCAAAAGCCGTCGTCGCCGACTTCGCCCGCTATCTCCGCACCGAAACCACCGGCGGGCTGATCCTGCTGGGCGCCACCGCGATAGCCCTGCTCTGGGCGAATTCACCCATTGACGACATTTACCGCGCCATCCGCGATTTCCGACTCGGTCCCGAATTCCTCCACCTGAATCTGACGATCGGCGACTGGGCGAAGGACGGCTTGCTCGCGCTGTTCTTCTTCGTCGCGGGACTCGAACTCAAACGCGAACTCGTGGTCGGCGAGCTCTCCCGGTTCAAGCAGGCGATCCTGCCGGTGGTCGCCGCGATCGGCGGCATGATCGTCCCGGCGCTGGTCGCGCTCTACGTCGGCTGGGGAACGCCGGGCATCGAACGCGCGTGGGCCATCCCGGTCGCCACGGACATCGCGTTCGCGCTCGGCGTCCTCGCCCTGACCGCGTCGAACCTGCCGAGCAGCGCCCGCGTATTCCTGCTCTCGCTGGCCGTGGTCGACGACCTCGGCGCGATCCTCGTCATCGCGATCCTGTTCACCGCGAAGTTCGACCTCGTCGCCGCGGGCGTCGCCGTCGCCGCCCTCGCGCTGTACGCCTACCTGCAGCACCGTCGCGTCCGCAGCGCCTGGATCTACGTGCCGCTGGCCCTGATCACCTGGGTCGCGGTGCACTCGGCGGGTATCCACGCCACCATCGCCGGCGTTGCGCTCGGCCTGCTGACCCGCGTTCGCGCCGACTCCGGCGAGGAGCATTCGCCCGCGGTCCGGCTCGAACACCGGCTCCAGCCGTGGTCCGCCGCGGTCGCGGTGCCGCTGTTCGCGCTGTTCGCGGCCGGGATCAAAGTGGACGGCGAGTCGCTCGGCACGGTGTTCACCACGGCGCTGCCGCTGGCCGTGCTGATCGGGCTGGTCGGCGGGAAACTGGTCGGGATCTTCGGTGCCAGCCTGCTCGCGGTGAAGTTCAAACTCGCGGAAAAACCCAGGGGAATGGGCTGGCGGGACATCGGCGCGCTGTCGATGCTCGGCGGTGTCGGGTTCACCGTGAGCCTGCTGATCGCCGATCTCGCGCTCGACGGGGAGGCCGTCGAACTGGCGAAGACGGCGGTGCTGATCGCCTCGGCCATCGCCTCGCTTTCGGCCGCCGCGATGCTGCTGCACCGCAGCCGCGTACACGCGCGGGAGGATTGAGCGCGCGACACTCGCCGGTCCGCCGCGCCCGTGATGAGGGCACGTGGCACGATGGCCGGTGTGAGCAGCCCCAAGCACGAACGTACCGGCCCCGACGGCGTGGGGGCCGTGCCCTACCTCCCCCTGTCGAGCGATGACGACGTGGTAGCGAGCGAGCAGTCCCTCGGGAAACTCGTCGGCGATGCCACACAGCATGTCTCGACGCTGATCCGCGCCGAGGTCGAGCTGGCCAAGTCCGAGGTCGTCGCGGAGGCGAAGAAGGGCCTCAAGGGCGCCATCTTCTTCCTGGTCGCGCTGGTCGTCGGGCTGTACAGCTCGTTCTTCTTCTTTTTCTTCCTCGGCGAGCTGCTGTCGGAGTGGCTGATGCGCTGGGCGGCGTTCGCGATCGTGTTCGGGCTGATGCTCGCCACGACGGCGGTCGCGGGCTTCCTCGGCTACCGCAAGGTGAAGAAGATCAAGGCGCCGGAGCGCACGATCAACAGCTTCAAGGACACCGCCGCCGCGTTCAAACCGCGGCACGACGCCGACGAACAAGACTGAGTCTTCGGGCGGTGCAGGCGACACCGGACCCGTCGATCGTCCGGATCGACGGTCCGTGGACCCATCGCGACGTCTCGGCGAACGGCATCCGGCTGCACGTCGCCGAACTCGGCGACGGGCCGATGGTCCTGCTGCTGCACGGGTTCGCCGAGTTCTGGTGGACCTGGCACCACCAGCTGAGTGCGCTCGCCGACGCCGGTTTCCGCGCGGTCGCGGTGGATCTGCGCGGCTACGGCGACTCGGACAAACCCCCGCGTGGTTACGACGCCTGGACTCTCGCGGGCGACGTCGGCGGGCTGGTCAAGTCACTCGGCGCGCGCAAGGCGCACCTCGTCGGACATGCCTGGGGCGGCATGCTCGCGTGGACGGTCGGCGCACTGCACCCCAGGCTGGTCTCGTCGGTCACGGTGCTGGGCGGCGCGCATCCACTGGCGTTGCGCCGGGCCGTCCGGCGGCCGGGGCAGCTGCGCGCTTCGGGGCATCTGTTCCGCTTCCAGGTGCCGATGGCGCCGGAAAAATGGCTGGTCAAGAACGACGCGCTCGCCGTCGAGGAGCTGTTCCGGGACTGGTCAGGTCCACAATGGACGGACACTTCGGACTTCGACGAGACCGTGCGGGCGTTCCGGCAGGCGATGCTCGTGCCGGGAGTGCCGCACAGCGCGCTCGAGTACTACCGATGGGCGTTCCGCGCGCAGTTCCGAGGCGAAGGCCGCCGGTTCAGCGAAGCGCTGCGAGGCCGCTTCGCTCCACAGGTGCTGCAACTGCACGGTGAGGAAGATCGATGCGTCCTGCCCGAGACCGCGGCGGCGTCGCGTCGCTGGGCCCCGGACGCGCGTCTTGAGCGCTGGCCCGGCATCGGGCACTTCCCGCATCTGGAGGCCCCGGAGCGCACTTCGGCCGCCCTGGTGGAGTTCTTCCGTATCCTGGGGGCATGACCGAGCGCAAACCGACGGGCGTGTCGTTCGAGTCCTGGGTGGATCGGCAGATCAGCGCCGCGGAGGCGAAGGGCGAGTTCGACGACCTTCCCGGCGCGGGGAAGCCGCTGCCGAAGACGGACGGCAAGGACACGGCCCTGGCCTGGGTGGTGAACAAGGTCCGCACGGAGGGACACGACGTTTCGGCTCTCCTGCCGCCTTCGCTGGCGATCGCGAAGGAACTCGACGACCTGCCGGACACGCTCGCGCGTGTGCGCCGGGAGGCACGGGTGAGGGAGATCGTCGAGGACCTGAACGAACGGATCCGCGAGGAGCACCGGCGTCCCACGGGCGGTCCGGTGCTGCGGGCCCGCCCGCTGGACGTCGAGGAGACCGTCGCCTCTTGGCGCGAAGCCGCTAGTTAGCGCAGGGACCGGTCGAAGTGTTCGCGCTCAGCGCCGGAGCCGTCTCCACCACCGGCCGCACCTGTTCGGACGTCAGCGTGAAGCCGGTCTCCGGATCCTCCACGGCCGCGCCGAAGACGACCCCGATGACCTCGCCGTCCGGGTTGATCATCGGCCCGCCCGAGTTACCGCTGCGGACCTGCCCGCGCACGGTGAACACGTCGCGCTGCACGGTGTTGGACTCGTAGATGTCCGGTCCGCGCAGGTTGATCCGGCCGCGCACTCTGGCGGGCGACGCGGTGTACGGACCGTCGAGCGGGTAGCCGAGCACGATCGCGTTGTCGCCCGCCCGCGCGACCCGCGGCGTGAACGGCAGCACCGGCGCCTGCAGCCTCGGCACCGCGAGCACGGCGACGTCGGCCTCGGGGTCGAAGTAGACGACCCTGGCCGGGAACTTGCCCGAGGTCGACTCGATGGCGACCTCGTCGGTACCGGCGACGACGTGCGCGTTCGTCATCACGCGCTGCGGCGCGATGACGAATCCGCTGCCCTCCAGCGCCCGCGAGCACGAAGTCGCGTTGCCGCGGATCTTCACGACACTGCCGTGCACCTGTTTGACGATCGCGCTCGCCTGCAGCGCGGTGTCCGGCGGGCTGGTGTCCGGGACGTTCGGCTTCTGGAACGGGTCCACAATGGACGGGAAGCCCGACGCGTCCAGCAGTTTGCGCAGTTCGCTCGGGAAACCCTGCGCCGCTTCCGGCATGACGTCGTTGACGCCGCCGAGCACGACCGAGCTGTTGATCGACTTCGCCAGCCCCGGCACTCCCGAGACGGCCGTGAGCGGCGTCGCGATCAGCCACGCGACCACGAACACGACGGCGGCCTGCACCACCGCGCCGAGGGTCTTGTCGACCCCGGAAAGCTTGTCCGGGTTGATCTTCTGCCGAAGTCTCCGGCCTGCCCAGACGCCGAGGGTCTCGCCGAGCGCGACCAGGAACACCACGGTCGCCACCGCGAAGGCGACCTTCGCCGCTGGATGCTCGAAGAGTTCGACGACCAGCGGCGCGATCTTGATCCCCGCCAGGGCACCCAGCACCACCCCGACCAGCGAAGGCAGCGCGATGATCACCCCCTGGAACGCCCCGGACACGCCCGCCAGCAACGCGAGCAGGATCACCAGTACGTCAACCCAGTTCACCGGCGCCTACTCCTTCTCCGGCACTTGCCGCCCGTCGACCCGCGCCTGATGTTCGGCCAACGCTACGTCAAGCTCCCGGACATCGCCGTGGTCCCAGTCCCGTTCCCAGCCGCCGAGCGACAACGTCATCGCCAGCAGGCCGCCCGTGAAACCCCAGACGAACATCCCGCCGACGTCGAACGCCGGTCCCTTCCAGCCGAAACCCTTGCGCACGACCTGGAACCGGTTGGCCGGGTCGGCCAGTTCGGCGATCGGCACCCTGGCCACCGCCGCCGTCTCGCCGGGGTCGACGGCGTGCACCGGGGACGGCGTCCGCCAGTGGGCGAGCACGGGCGTCACGGCGAATCCGGACACCGGCACGAACAGTTCGGGGAAGACGGCCACCGGCTGCACACCGGAAGGCACGAGGCCGGTCTCCTCCTCCGCCTCGCGCAACGCGGTCCCGACCGGCCCGCCGTCACCCGGCTCGGCGCCGCCGCCGGGGAAGGCGACCTGGCCCGCGTGCGCGCCGAGGGTGTCGGCACGGCGCTGGAGCAGGACGTCCGGCCCCTGCGGGCCCTCGCCGAAAAGCATCAGGACGGCCGCGGGCCGGTAGCTCGCGTCGGCGGGCACGCTGAACCGGCTGAAGGTGTCCGCGCCGACGTCGCCACTGATCTTGACCAGCGGCTGCAGCCAGGCGGGCACGTCCTCCGGGTCCACGAGAGGGCCGGTCATGGTGTCCCTTCCACAGCGGCGCGCACCTGGTCAGTGTTCAGGAAAACGCGTGGGTTCTCGATGAGCCGGACCTCGCCCGCCGCCGTGACCAGGTACGTCGCCGGAAGAGAGGAAGGGACCTTTAGTGCCGTCCTCGCGGGCCCTGACTGACCGTCACCGTCGAACACGGACGGCAGCCGCACCCCGAGTTCGGCCAGCATCGCCAGACCGTCGGCCCCGGAGCTCGCGACCTGGACGAGGAGCACCCGAGCGGCCCCCGGCTGCGCGGCGTACTCCTGGAGCAGCGGCAGCTCGGCGCGGCACGGCTGGCACCACGACGCCCAGAGGTTGACCACCACGGGGCCGCCCGAGAGCACTTTGGCGAGGTCGACCCTGGAGCCGTCGCCGAGGCATTCGACGTCGACCCCGCGCAGCTTCGCCACCTCGCCAGGCCCAGGCGGCGGGCACGCGGCGAGCCCGGCCTTCGCGCGGGCGGCGGTCAGGTCACCGGAGGTCTTCGCCGGCCCTTGACCGTCACGGGTCGTGAGCAACGCGACAATCAAGGCCACCACCAGCACGGCGGCGCCGAGGGCGATCTTGGTGACTCTCGTCACCGGCGGGCCGCCAGCTCGAGGATGTGATCGCGTTCTTCGCCCTTGACCAGCTTCGCGGCCTCCTCGAAGCCCGTCGGGCCGGTTCCGTACGAGGGGCACATCCTGGCCAGCGGACAGGCGCCACAGGCGGGTTTACGGGCGTGGCAGACGCGGCGGCCGTGGAAGATCGTCCGATGCGAGAGGAGCGTCCACTCCTTGCGCGGGATGAGCTCGCCGACTACCTGCTCGACCTTGACCGGGTCCTCCTCCTCGGTCCAGCCCCAGCGGCGGACCAGGCGGCCGAAGTGGGTGTCGACGGTGATCCCCGGAACCCCGAAGGCGTCACCGAGCACGACGTTGGCCGTCTTGCGGCCGACACCGGGCAGCGTGACGAGGTCCTTCAGCTTTCCGGGCACTTCGCCGTCGTAGCGCTCCACCAGCGCGGCGCCCAGGCCCAGTACCGAGTTCGCCTTGGCGCGGAAGAAACCCGTCGGCCGGAGGTACTCCTCGAGTTCGGCGCGGTCGGCGCCGGCGTAGTCGGCGGCGCTCCGGTAGCGCGCGAAGAGCGCGGGGGTGACCTGATTCACGCGGACGTCGGTGGTCTGCGCCGAAAGCACGACCGCGACCAGCAATTCGAGCGGGTTGGTGAAGTCAAGCTCACAGTGGGCGTCCGGGAACTCGTCGTCGAGGCAACGCTTCATCCGCCTGGCGCGTCTCACCAATGCGAGCCGGCTTTCACCCGCACCCCCCGCGCGGGGGGCATTGGTGAGGGCAGGAGGCACCCCGATAGCCTACGGGCGCCATCGGACGAGCCAGTGGGAGCACCCGCCGGTCGTCGTCCGACACGCCAGAGCACCACCTCGGCGCTTCGATCGAGGACGCCATGAGCGAGGATCTGGAGTAATGCACAAACTTTCGGAATTCCCAGGGCAGGGCTCATGACAGTCTGGTTCGTCATCCTCGTCCCCTTGGTGATCATGTTCTTCGCGCTGTTCATGGAACGCGTGGAGACCAGGCTCAAGCACGTCGCGGTGCAGGAGAACGAAGTCGAGGAGTTCCTCGAGCAGGCGCAGCCCAACGAGGTCAGGGCCCTTTACGGGCACGGCATCGGGCGCGCGCTCGAGCTGTTCCGGCTGCGCAGGCTGGGCGGGAAGGCGGCCAGGCTTCGCGCGCGGCGCGTGCGGAGTTAGGCTCCACGTTCGAGCGAGATCGTTCACGGCCCGCGCGCGCCTGCGGCGTGCCGACGAGCGAACTCGCCCGCACGACCTAGACTGACGCGAAAAGTGATCGACGACACGATCCTCGACCGATGAGGATCGACGTCGTATCTCGATGAGGAGGCACCCGAGGTGGACGAAACCCTGGCCCGAGCGGGCATTTTCCAGGGTGTTGAGCCGGCAGCCGCCGAGGCGCTGGCACAGACCTTGGAATCCGTGGAGTTCCCTCGCGGGCATGTCATCTTCAACGAGGGCGAACCCGGCGACAAGCTTTACATCATCCAGTCCGGCAAGGTGAAGATCGGCCGCAAGTCACCCGACGGCCGCGAGAACCTGCTCGGCATCTTCGGACCGTCCGACATGTTCGGCGAACTGTCTATTTTCGACCCCGGCCCGCGGACGTCCAGCGCGACGACCGTGACCGAGGTCCGCGCGGTGACGATGGACCGCCCGGCGCTGCGGCAGTGGATCTCCACCCGCCCGGAGATCGCCGAGCAGTTACTGCGCGTGGTCGCCCGCAGGCTGCGCCGGACGAACAACATGGTCGCCGAGCTGATCTTCACCGACGTCCCCGGACGGGTGGCGCGCGCGCTGCTGCAGCTCGCGCAGCGTTTCGGCAGCCAGGAAGCCGGCCTGCTGCGGGTCACGCACGACCTGACGCAGGAAGAGATCGCCCAGTACGTCGGCGCTTCGCGCGAGACCGTGAACAAGGCTCTCGCCGACTTCGCGCACCGTGGCTGGCTGCGGCTCGAGGGCAAGAGCGTCCTGATCCTGGACCCGGAGCGCCTGGCCCGCCGCGCCCGCTAGGTCACCAAGCCGAACTGCCAACTGCCGCAAGTAGCCCCTACTTGCGGCAGTTGCGCGTTCAAGCACCGTCCCCAGATACGAAAACGCGCCCGGCAAGGTGACCGAACGCGCCCGCCCTAGAAGGTGACCGGCGGACCGTCTCCCCGGAAGCGCGCCAGCGCGACGGGGAGACTTCACCCCGCGCGCCCTCTTTCGGGCCGAAGGCCCACGGAAACATTTTGTAGGGCGCCCTTCACGCTGACGGAAGCATTTCGCATGGCTGCGCCCTGCGAAATGTTTCCGTCAGCGCGCGGGCAGCAGAAGAGCCGGGCGCCACCCCCGACGTGGCGCACCGGCTCTTCGCTGTGCGCGGACCATCCCCCGACGATCCGCGCTCCCCGCCCTCCGGAACAAGGCCCCGACCCGTACGCCGGAGGGAGCTGGAGACTGTGTGTTTGTCGTACAACCATCCACGGCCGTCGGCCGTGGATTCAAGTTCTTTCACTCTCAAGGACGCCATCTGCGTCGATTTGTTGCCCCGAACGACTCAAAATCGACTGACTGTTACCCGATCGTGACGAACCTGCGTGCTTCCGGGCCCGTACTACCCGAAAGCGGGGGGTGACAAACCTTACCGGGACAGATCTGGTACTCGCGTACCAAAGTGGTTCATACTGGTACGCGTGTCCCAGTCTGTGTCCGCTTCCGCCGAGAGTCACCGCACCTCCCTCGCCGACTACAAAGCCGCGCTGACCGCGCCCGGATCCCGCGGCGCGGTCGTCGCGTCCCTGCTCGCCCGCCTGCCGATCGCGATGATCGGCATTTCCGCGCTGCTCTACGTCCAGCGCGAGACGGGCTCCTTCGCCTCGGCCGGACTGGTGTCGGCCGGGTCGCTGGTAGGCGTTTCGGTCGGCGCTGTCGTGCAAGGGCGGCTCATCGACCGCTTCGGGCCGACAAGGCCGCTGCTGACCACCACGGTGCTCTTCGCGCTGGCGATGACCGGGCTGGTGTTCGCGATCGAGGCGCACGCGCCGACGCTCGTGCTGGTCCCGCTCGCCTTCGGCACCGGCATCACGGAACCGATGGTCGGTTCGGCCTCGCGGGCGCTGTGGACCCGTCTGCTGCCCGCCGGGCCGACGCGGAACGCCGCGTTCTCCTACGAGGCGATCAGCATGGAGGTCTTCTTCATCCTCGGCCCCGGTTTCGCCGGGCTGCTGATCGCCGCGCCGTGGGCGGGCACCGGCATCGTGGCCGGTGCGCTGACGATGATCGCGGGCGCGGTGCTGTTCGCGCTGAGCCCGACGGTGCGCGCCTGGGGACCGGCGCCGTCGTCGGGCGGCAAACTGCTCGGCGCGCTGGCCAGCCCTGGGATGCGCACGCTCGCGATCGCCGCGCTGGGCTTCGGTGCCGTGATCGGCTTCGTCGAGGTCGCCGTCCCGGCGGCCGCCACCGAGGCGGGGAACACCTCCATCGGCGGGCTGCTGCTCTCGGCGTGGTCGGTCAGCTCGGTCGCGTTCGGGGTCGCGTACAGCCTGCGCCCGTGGCCGCGCCAGATGGGCCTGCGGCTGCCGGTGCTGCTGGCCGGGTTCGGCGCGCTGGTGGCGCTGCTCGCGCTGCCGGGTTCGCTCTGGGGCCTCGCGCTCGCCATGCTCGCCGCGGGCGCGCTCATAACGCCGCAGTCGACGACGCATTCGGCGGCCATCGAGATCGCCGCGCCGAAGGGCACGGCGGCCGAGGCGTTCGGCTGGGTGCTGACCGCGGTGACCCTCGGTCTCGCGTTCGGGCAGTCGATCAGCGGCTACCTCGTCGAGCACGCGGGGCACGAAGCGGCGTTCCTCGCCGCCGGCGCCGTCGGGTTCGCGCTCGCCGCGGTGGTGTGGCTGCTGCGCGGCACCTTCCGCCCGAAGCCGTCCGGAGCCGTCACCGACGCCCCCGAACTTGTCGGTGCCTCCCGCTAGCTTGCGGGCATGGACCTGACTGCTCCCACCCGCTCCCTCTCGGCCGCCGTTTCCGCCGCCGCGAGGCTGCTCACGGCCCGTTCCGGCCTGCTCCTGCGAGCCGGGCGCGACGGCCTGACCGTCGGCGGCAACGACAGCGAACGAGCGGTCCGCCTGACGTGTGACGCCGTCACGCACACCGACGGCGAAGTCCTCGTCCCGGCCGGGCCGCTCGCGGAGACGTTGCGCATGCTCGAAGACGATCTGGTGCGCCTGGTCGTCGAGGGATCGCGGCTGGCCGTGCGGGTGGAGGGCGGCCGGTTCGCGCTGCCGTTGCTGAGCCGCGAGCTGCGGCTGCAGGAGATGCCACCCAAGGTGTCCGAAGTGGACGGTCCAGCGCTCGCGACGGCGCTGCGGACGGTCGCGGGCACGGCGGCCAAGGACGACGCGCTGCCGATGTTCACCGGCGTCCGCGTGCAGAGCTTCAGCCGTGAGCTGCGGCTGACGGCGTCCGACAGGTACCGGATGGCCGTGGCCACCCTCCCGCTGCGCGCCGAAGGCGAGCCGATCGACGCGCTCGTCCCGGCGGGCCTGCTCGCCGAGACGGCGAAGCAGGCGCGCGGCACCGTCGGCCTGCACGGCGACGGGACCCGGTTCGGGCTGAGCTGGGCGGGCGTCACCGTCACCACCGCCGTACTCGACGCGGGATTCCTGTCGGAGAAGCTGATCGAGTCGTCCACTGTGGACACTTCGGTCGAGATCGCCGCCGACGCGCTGGCCGCCGCCGTGCGCCGGGTGGGCGTCTACGCGGACGATCGCCGGGTGCTGACGCTGGAGGTCGGCGACTCTCAGCTACGGCTGGCCAGTTCGAAGCAGGACACCGGGGAAGCCGAGGAGACCCTGAAGGCCGAGGTGTCCGGCGGCCGGACGTCACCCTCGTTCCAGGCGCGCTACCTGCTGGACGCGTTGCAGGGGTTCGCCGGGGAACGGGTGCGGCTCGACATCCAGCCAGGGATGCGGGCCTGCGTCATCCGCGCGGTCGAGCCGGGCGACGTGGAACTCACGTACTACGTGATGCCGATGCTGCCGCGCTGACACCGGTCCCGAGCGGCGATCTCGCGTGATCAGAGACGGAACTCGCGTGATCAGGCGGCGTTCACAGTGTTCGCCGTCTGATCACGCGAGTTCCGTTCCTGATCACGCGAGTCACGCCTTCGCACACCGCGGGCTCAGACCCGGCGCCACCTTCGCCTTGTCCCTCGCGACCCCTTGACCCTCGCGACCCTTTGGCCCAGCGCGGTCTGGTGGGACGGCGGTGTTGCGAAAGCCACTTTCGCAACCTTCAACGTTGCGAAAGTGGCTTTCGCAACCTTCGAAGCCGGCTTACCCCTCGAACAGAACCGTCCGGCCACTCACGGGGAAAGTCAGGCGGAAGCGGCCTTCACGGCAGCCTCGATCTCGCCGAACGACGGGTTCACCATCGCCGTCGAGCCCACGAACACCGTCGGCACGACCTCGTTCCCGTCCGCCACCGAACGCACACGCGCGGCGGCGTCCGGGTCCTCCCAGATGTTGACCCGCTTCACCTTGAAGCCGCTCTTCTCCAGCGGCCGCTCCAGCGCGGCGCAGAACCCGCATCCGGGGCGCCAGTAGAACTCGACCTCGACGTCACTCATTCGCCGTCCTCCGACCTCAGGTAGTCCAACTGTGCCCGCACGCTCCACTCGGCGGGCGCCCACAAAGCCTTGTCGACGTCGGCGTAGACGACCTCGACCACCTGGCGCGGGGTGGCATCCGCGCCGAGTGTCTCCAATGCCGAACGCACCTGGCCCAGCCGTTCTTCCCGGTGCGCCAGGTACTCGCGCGCGGTCGCGGCCAGGTCCGGCAGTTCGGGGCCGTGCCCCGGCAGGCCGGTGGTGCCCTCGGGCAGTTCGATGAGCTTGCGCAGCGAGCGCAGGTAATCGCCGAGGTCGTGCAGCACGGTGGTGCCGCGGCCGAGGATGGTGTCACCGGTCAGGATCTGCCCGTCGGACACCAGGCAGATCGAGTCGCCGGTGTGTCCCGGCGTGTGCAGCACCGAGAGCCGCACGCCGCCCGCCTCGATCACGTCACCGTCCACAAGGGACTTCCCGCCGATGCAGAGCGACTCGTCGAAGGCCCGCACCGGGGCGCCGACCCGCTCGGCGAACCAGGGCGCGCCCTCGGCGTGGTCCGGATGGTGGTGGGTCAGGACGATCAGCTCGACGGCGCCGGTTTCCGCCAGCAGGGTCAGATGCTCGACGTCCTCGTGACCGGGGTCGACGACCACGGAACCGGACGCGCCCGGCCCGCGCAGCACCCAGGAATTGGTGCCTTCCAACGTCATCGATGACGGGTTGTGCTCCAGCAGCACGGAAGCCGTCGGCGTCACCTGGCGCAGTACGCCGTACGCGGGGGCGCTCATGCCGGGTCCATGACGACGCGGACCTTGTCACCGTCGCGCACCAGCGTCGGCATGATCTTCACGATCTCGCGTTCGACGGCTTGCACCGTGGCCGCCGAGTCGAACTCGCCCAGTTCGGCGAGGGTGATCCAGGTCGGTGGCATGAGCATGCGGCGCCCTTCCTTGGCGTCGGCGATGGCCTCTTCCGGGCGCTGCCAGCCGGTGCTGACGGCCTCGGAGGTGGCGCTGTCCGCCTCCTGCCCCTCGGGCAGCACGGCGACGAAGAAGCAGGTGTCGTAGCGGCGCGGTTCCTGGGGCGGCGTGAGCCAGTTCGCCCACGGGCGCAGGAGATCCGCGCGCAGCGTCAGGCCGTTCGCCTCGAGGAACGCGGCGAGCGAGAGTTCGCGGGAGACCAGCTTTTCGCGGGCGTCCTGGTACGGCGTCGTGTCGGTGACGACGGCGTCCCCGATGCTCGCGAGCAGCACGCCCGACTCTTCGAACATCTCCCGCACGGCCGCGCACACCAGCGCGCGGGCGAGCGGTTCCCCGCAGCCGAAGCGTTCCGCCCACCAGGCGGGCTCCGGGCCCGCCCAGCTCACCGAAGCGTCGACATCGCGGTCATCCACGCCGCCGCCGGGGAAGACGGTCATCCCGCCCGCGAACGGCATGCCCTTCACCCGATGCTGCAGGAAGACCTCGACGCCTCGCGCGCCGTCACGGAGGAGGATCACGGTCGCCGCGTCCTTGGGCGTCACCGGCTCGCCGCCGGCGTTGGCGCGGGTGCCCACCCCGGCCCCCACCGGGATGTCGAATGTCAGTTCTTCAGCCACACCCGCAACCTAACATCGCAATTCGTCCTCCAGTTGCGATAGTTGCGCGTGCAACCACCGCATCCAGAGGACGAATCGCGTGGGACTTGCTAGGACCAGCTGCTCCCGCTGCTGCGCGAAGCGCCGTTCAGCCTGATCTTCGCCGCTTCGGCGCGCTCCCGTTCGGCGAGCTCGGCGTGCAGCTCGCGCAGGAGCGCGCGGTCGCGCTCGCTCAGGCTGGGATCGTCGAGGTCGAGAGCGGGCAGCTCGACGACCTCGTGCATGCTCGGCTTGCCCGAGGCGATCTCGCGACCCTTTTCGGGGTCCTCCTTGAGCGCCTGGCGCAGCTGCGCCACCTCGGCCGGGGTCAGGTCGGCCGTGCGCTCGGCGCGGGTCTCCGCCCGCGACTTGCGCGGCAGCGCCGGCTCCTGGGACGACAGCGGTGCGGCGGGCGCGGGCGCCTGCTGCACGATCGGCACCACCGGAGCGATCGGCTCGACCGGTTCGTGGCCACCACTGCCCACCGGCCGCAACCCGTGCCTGCTCGGCTGCTCCTTGGCAGGCTCGGGAGCCGGGGCGGGCGCGGCAGGCGGAGTCACCGGCTCGGACCGAAAGTCACTGGAGTGGGTACTCCCGGTGACCCAGACAGGACTCGCGGCCGACGAAGCGGCCTGGTGATAGGCGGACCGGGCGACGCCGGGTCCCGCGACCTCGACGACCGAGCGGATGCCCGCGCGGCGAAGCGCGGTGTCCACGCGGAACGCGACCGCGGGCGGGTTGCCCTCCGGGCCGATCTCGACCAGGACGACCCGCTGCGGCAACGCGCCGGGCACGCTGCCCGCGGGTGTGTTCCGCCACACCGCGTGCACCGACCGGACGTCCGGCAGCACCTGCAGGGTGCGGTCGAGCGCCTCGGCGAGGCCGAATTCGGGGGTGTTCTCACCGGTGAACCGGTGGGTGAGCACCGACTCGTCCTCCTCGACGAGCAGGTCGTTCGCCAGGGTGGCGTCGGACCGGCTCATTTCGAGGACGAGCGCGAGTTCACGCTGTTCGGACGAGCTCACCGGGATCTTCCCCGCGATCAGGGTGCCGGTGGTGAGCTCCACCGCTTCGTCGATGTGCGCACGCGCGATCAGCTCACGCGCTTCGGTCAAAGCACTGTCGTCGATTCGACCCGCCAGGGCCAGTAACAGGTTGTGCAGGCGCAGGGGCACCGAGAACCCGTCCATGGGCGGGCCGTCGTGGACCTCCACCATTGCTCTGCTCCCTCCCGGCTCGCCTGGTGGTGCGAGCGTTAAGCGGCGACCAGCCGACTTCCGGTGTCCACCGCGCCCACGCAGACCAGTTCGGAGCTGGCGAGCGCGGTGCGGTGATAGCCGGTGAGATCGATGCTCGGCGGGAGAACCTCGACGCCGGGCTCCTCGTCACCGAGCACGCGCAGGACGCGCTGCAGTTCGCCCGTCAGCCTCGGCAGACCGTTGAGCGCCGTGACCAGGAGGACTCGTTTCGCCCCACCCTCGCCGACCACACCGAGGTGTCGCCAGCTTTGCCGCACTTCACCCACGTCCGGCCGCCCCCGCAACGTTGCGTGGATCAATACGGACACAGAGTCGACGGAGTTCACCCATTCGGGCGCACTCTGCGTGAATGTGTACCTGGTCTCGGTGACGTCGTCTACCCCCAGGGTGGAACTCACCTGATGCCAGTCGGCCCCGTGAGGAATAAGCCCGGCGACTAGCAGGCGATACTCGGTTTGGTCCAGATCGATCCTGTGCTTAAGCAAAGACCGGGGAAGGGTCCGCGCGAGCGTGCCCATCGCGCCCTCGCCCAGCCAGTCGCGGAACCGCCACAGGAGCTGGTCCGGCAGCCGTCCGGCCAGCC
This sequence comes from Amycolatopsis alba DSM 44262, assembly GCF_000384215.1. Taxonomy (NCBI): domain Bacteria; kingdom Bacillati; phylum Actinomycetota; class Actinomycetes; order Pseudonocardiales; family Pseudonocardiaceae; genus Amycolatopsis; species Amycolatopsis alba. The sequence goes on from NZ_KB913032.1 coordinate 3,219,602, forward strand.
GGAGCAGGAGCTCGTGCGAGGACCTCTCGATGTCCGGGTCCATCACTTCACCTCCACGATCAGTTCGATCTCGACCGGCGCCCCGATCGGCAGCTCGGCGACGCCGACGGCCGAACGGGCGTGGATACCCGCCTCACCGAAGATCTCGCCGAGCAGCTCGGACGCCCCGTTGATCACCGCGGGCTGGCCGGTGAAGCCCTCCGCGGACGCCACGAACCCGACGACCTTGACCACCCGCGCGATGTTGTCGATCCCGGCGACCGAGTCGACCGCGGCGAGGGCGTTGAGGATCGACGTCCGCGCGTACTGCTTCGCCTCTTCGGGGCTGACCTCGGCGCCGACCTTGCCGGTCGCTTCGAGCTCGCCCTTGACGAAGGGCAGCTGCCCGGACGTGTAGACGTACGAACCGGTGCGGACGGCGGGCACGTAGGCCGCCAGCGGCGCGGCGACGCCGGGCAGTTCGATACCGAGCTCGGCGAGTCGATCGCTCCAGGTCATGGCTTCAATCCCTCAGTTCTTGGCTCGTTTGAGGTAGGCGACGTGCTGCTCCCCGGTCGGGTTCGGGAGCACGGTGACGAGCTCCCAGCCGTCCTCGCCCCACTGGTCGAGGATCTGCTTGGTGGCATGGATCAACAGGGGGACGGTCGCGTACTCCCACTTGGCGTCGCTCATGTCCGGGAGCGTAGCCAAACCGGCAAGGGCGCCCGACACACATGCGGAAAACCCTCTCGCGACCGGCTCGCCGATTTCCCGTCGATGTGTTTCACTTCACACTTACTCGGGAGTAGATAGGACGTTGACATGCGGACGACGAAGTCCCTTGCCGTCGCCTTCCTGGCCGCGGCCCTTGCCCTGATCTGCGCTTCACCGGCGGGCGCCGACGGGAAACTTCCCGTTCCGTGGACCCTCGCGGCGGCACTGCCCGCGCAGGCGGCGAACCCCGGCGGCCCGCCACCCGGCGCGAACGACTTCGGCTGCCGTCCCGGCGACGCCCATCCGAACCCGGTCGTGCTCGCCCACGGCCTCGGCGCCAACCAGACGGTGAACTGGCAGACGTTCGGCCCCCTGCTCAAGAACAACGGGTACTGCGTCTTCTCCCTGACCTACGGGGTCCCCGGCGAGCCGCTGCCGATCTATCAGCCCGGCGGACTCCTTCCGATGGAACAGAGCGCGAAGGAGCTCTCGGCGTTCGTCGACAAGGTGCTCGGCGCGACCGGCGCGTCCAAGGTGGACCTCCTCGGACATTCCGAGGGCACGCTGATGCCTTCCTATTACGTGAAGTTCCTCGGCGGAGCGTCCAAAGTGGACAAGTACGTCAGCCTGACCCCGCTTTGGGACGGCACGACACTGTTCGGCGCGTCGCAGCTGTACGCGCTCGCCGGCGTGCTGGGGCTGGCGCCAGGGTTCAACGGCATCCTCGACCCGGTCTGCGGATCGTGCCGCCCGTTCCTGCGCGGCTCGGAATTCCTCACGAACCTGCGCTCCGGCAACGGGATCTTCCAGCCCGGCGTGACGTACACGAACATCATGACCCGCTACGACGAAGCCGTCGTGCCGTACACGAGCGGGATGGGCAAGGGCGCCAACGTCAAGAACATCGTCCTCCAGGACAGCTGCCTGCTGGACCTGGCGGAGCACGCCGGGGTCGCCGCCGACCGCAACGCGGCCGGGCACGTCCTCAACGCGCTCGACCCCACGCACGCGAAGCCCGTGCCGTGCGTGCCCGCGACCCCCATCGGAAGCTGACCCGCTCCCACGTGATCAGACGCCGATCTCACGTGATTGAAGACGGAACTCGCGTGCTTGAAGGCGGAACTCGCGTGATCCGGCCCCAAGCACGCGAGATCGGTGCTCAAGCACGTGAGATCGGTGCCCGATCACGCGCATGACGGGCGCTACGGTGGGCCTGTGGAGACCTGGCGTGTGGTCGCGACCGTCCTGCTCGCCGCGGCCGGGCTGCCGCTGGTGCTGGTCCTGATGGCCAAGGCACGGGACCGCCGGAACAGCTCGGGAACGGTCGCGATCACCGGCGCGGTGACCCTCGTCGTCCTCCTGCTGCTCGGTGTGGTGATGCTCACGGTGCTGCCCGGCGTCCTGACCTGGGGCATCGTCGCCGTGGTCACGGCCGCGCTCGGCGTCATGATGCTGGCAAGCTGACCACTCAATTAGGGTGGGACCGGTGAGCACACCCCTTGCCGGCTGGACCGACGAACTCGCGAGAGCCAGGCTGCATTTCGTCACCGGCAAGGGCGGGACGGGCAAGACCACGCTCGCCGCCTCGCTGGGCCTCGCGCTCGCCAAGGGCGGGCGCCGGGTCCTGCTGATCGAGGTCGAAGGCCGCCAGGGCATCGCCCAGCTCTTCGACACCGAGCCGCTGCCGTACGCCGAGCAGCGCATCGCGGCCGTCCCCGGCGGCGGTGAGCTGCGCGCACTGCACATCGACGTCGAAGCCGCGCTCCTCGAGTACTTCGAGATGTTCTACAACCTCGGCTTCGCGGGGCGGACGCTGCGGCGGATGGGCGCGATCGAGTTCGCGACCACACTCGCGCCGGGTCTGCGCGACGTCCTGCTCACCGGGAAGATCAAGGAATGCGTCGGCCGCACCGAATCGGACGGCCGCCACACCTATGACGCCGTCGTCGTCGACTCGCCGCCCACCGGCCGGGTCGTGAAGTTCCTCGACGTCACCAAGGCGCTGACCGATCTCGCCAAGACCGGCCCGATCCGCGGCCAGGCCGACGGCGTCGTCCGGCTGCTGCACTCCGGCGAGACCGCCGTCCACCTGGTGACGCTGCTGGAAGAGATGCCCGTGCGGGAGACCGTCGAAGCGGTCGCCGAACTCGACGGCGCCGATCTGCGTCCCGGCGCGGTGCTGGTCAACCGGGTCCGCCCGCCGCGGCTGCCCGCCCGTTCGGTGACGGCCGCCGCGGACGGCCGTGTCGACGCCTCACGCGTCCGCGCCGGGCTCGTGTCGGCCGGGCTGGACCTGCCCGAAAGCACCCTCGACGCGCTGGTCGAAGAGACCGTCGAGCACGCCGTCCGGGTCGCCGCGGAGCAGCGCGCCCGCGAGCAGCTGTCCGAAGCGGATCTGCCGGGTCTCGAACTGCCGGAGCTGACCGGCGGCGTCGACGTCGCGGCGCTCTACGACCTCGCCGAAGCGCTGACCGAGCAGGGAGTGCGCTGATGTCGGACATCCTGGAGATCGACAAGCTGATCGACGATCCCGAAAGCCGGGTCATCGTCTGCTGCGGATCCGGCGGGGTCGGCAAGACGACCACCGCGGCGGCGCTGGCGTTGCGCGCGGCCGAACGCGGACGGCAGACGGTGGTCCTCACCATCGACCCGGCACGGCGGCTGGCGCAGGCGCTCGGCCTGCGCGAACTGGGCAATCACCCGAAGCAGGTGCAGGTCGAGGGCTTCGAACCCAAGGGCGAACTCTGGGCGATGATGCTCGACATGCGCCGCACCTTCGACGACATGGTGCGCGTGCACGCCGGCCCGGAACGCGCCGAGCAGCTGCTGCAGAACCCCTTCTACCAGACCATTTCCACGTCGTTCTCCGGCACGCAGGAGTACATGGCGATGGAGAAACTCGGTCAGCTCGCGGCGACCGACGAGTGGGATCTGATCATCGTCGACACGCCGCCGAGCCGGTCCGCGCTGGACTTCCTCGACGCGCCGACGCGGCTTTCCAGCGCGCTCGACGGCCGGATGATCCGGCTGCTCACCGGTCCGGCCAAGGCGGGCGGCTGGGGTCTGCGCAAGGTCGTCAACGCCGGGTTCTCGATGTTCGCGAAGGCCGTCTCGACGATCATCGGCGGCCAGTTGCTGACCGACGCTTCGGCGTTCATGCAGGCCTTCGACAGCATGTTCGGGGGCTTCCGCGAACGCGCGCGCAAGACCTCCGAACTGCTGCGGTCCGGCGGCACTTCTTTCCTCGTGGTGGCCGCGCCGGAGCCCGACGCGCTGCGCGAGGCGTCCTACTTCGTGGAGCGGCTTTCGGAAGAGAGCATGCCGCTGGCCGGACTGGTCGCGAACCGGACGCATCCCGTGCTCGCCCCGCTGTCCAGCGCGGAGGCGGTCGCGGCCGCCGAGCAGCTGGCGAAGGGCGAGACCAGCGCACCGCTGGCCGAAGCCGTCCTCCGCCTGCACGCGGACCGGGTCGCGCTGGCCGAACGAGAGACGCGGCTGCTCGCCAGGTTCACGCGGGCGCATCCCGAGGTCCCGCTGGTGCGGGTGCCCGCGCTCGCCGGTGACGTGCACGATCTCGAAGGCCTGCGCGACATCGGCACCAGGTTCGCCACCCAGTCCTGATCTTCCGCGAAGGGCACCTTCCCTGCCTTGGACTCAGAGAAGGGCCCTTCACGGAATCATGATCACGAGACTCGGACGCGTACGTCTTCCTCTTCGTCAATCCCGGTGAAACTGCGCTTCGCCGCTTCGAGCAGATCCGCCCAGCTGGTCACATCCGGCCGCCGCCGCAGCAGCGCCCGCCGTTCCCGTTCGGTCATACCTCCCCAGATGCCGAAGTTGATCCGGCCATCGAGCGCTTCGGCGAGGCATTCCGTCCTGACCGGGCAACCGAGGCAGACCGCCTTGGCCCGGTTCTGTTCCGCCCCCCGGACGAACAGGCCGTCCGGATCGGTGTCGCGGCACGACGCATTGACTCGCCAGCTCGACTGGTTGGTTTCCATACCCCCAGCTCCCTACCCTGGTGTTCGACACACCACGGGGGGACGAAAAGCCTGCGCTCCTGCCCCCATGAGCGTGTCTCCCTTGTGCTCACGTCGGTTGAGCCGGCACCTCCCCGGTGCCGGGTGCCTCCGTTCGGTCGAATGCGACTGCCGCTCGCACTCACCCGTCTGTCGGCTTTTTCATACGTGAGACGTTGACGGACTGTAAGGGCCCTCGGTTCCCTCCGCCAAGCCCTAGAATGCCTGCCGTCACCATCCGTCACCTCATGGGGTCGTTTTCGTGACCGGATCCACACCGACAGCTAGGTGACGTCACGGTGGGCTAACGGGATCCGCGTACCCTGGTCCGCGTGCGCAAAACGGACGGTCTGCTGAAGCTCATTGGCCTGTGTGTGCTCGCGGGGGTGCTGGTCGCGGGGATGTTGTTCCCGGTGGCGGGCGCCGCCGGGGTGCTTTCCAACCAGGCGAGCGAGACCGTCGACAAGACATCTTCGGACCTCGCGGACATTCCGCCGCCACTGGTGACGACGATCACCGACAACACCGGCAAGCAGATCGCGACGCTGTACAAGCAGTTCCGCATCCCGACCAACGAGACGCAGATCAACGACGCCATGAAGTGGGCGCTGATCTCGGTCGAGGACAAGCGCTTCTACGAGCACAACGGGGTGGACTGGAAGGGCACGCTGCGCGCGGCGGTCAGCAACACCACCGGCGGGGACACGCAGGGCGCGTCGACGCTGACCCAGCAGTACGTCAAGAACTACCTGATCAACGTCGTCTACCGGGACGACAAGCCGGGCCAGAAGCGCGCACAGGAGCAGTCGGTCGCCCGGAAGCTGAAGGAAGCCCGGATCGCGATCCAGCTGGAAACCAAGCTGAACAAGATGCAGATCCTGACCGGCTACCTGAACGTCGTCGAGTTCTCGCGTGAGATCTTCGGCGTCGGCGCGGCCGCGAACGCGTACTTCAACACGCCCGTCGAGAAGCTCACGGTGCCGCAGGCCGCGTTGCTGGCCGGTCTGGTGAACAACCCGATCGTCAACGACCCGTGGAAGAACCCGGCGAAGGCGACCGAACGCCGCAATCTGGTGCTGGACCGCATGGTCGACAACCAGAAGCTCGCGAAGGCGGACGCGGAACGGTTCAAGGCCGAGCCGCTCGGCGTCGTCGAGGGCGGCCCGCAGAAACCCGCGTCGAACTGCACCGGCGCCGGCACGGAAAACGGCTTCTTCTGCCAGTACGTCGAGGACTATCTCCTCAAGAACGGCATGACGAAGGACGATCTCTACACCGGCGGCTACCAGATCAAGACCACTTTGGACGAACGGGCGAACCACGAAGCCAAGATGTCGGCCGAAGCCCAGGTCAAGAAGACGCAGGACAACGTCGCGAACACGCTCTCGCTGGTGAAGCCGGGCAAGAACCGGCACGAAGTCGTGGCGCTCGCGGCGAACCGTGACTACGGGCTGCACGAAGACCAGGGCCAGACGACGTTCGCGTTGCCTTCCGGCGTCTACAACACCGCCGGCGCGGGCTCGGCCTACAAGGTCTTCACCGCCGCCGCGGCGATGGAGGCGGGCGTGGCCGGGATCAACAGCTCACTCCCGGTGCCCGATCTCTACACCTCCAACGTGTTCGCCGGTGGCCCGAAGAAATGCCCCGTGGCTCCCCGGCCCCCTGCCGGGCCGGGCGGTAACTGGTACTGCGTCGGCAACGCGGGTGACTACAACCCCGCCGGTGGCGCCATGTCGATGCAGCAGGCGCTGGCGACCTCGCCGAACACCGCGTTCGTGGCCCTGGAGGACAGGCTCGGGAGCACCGGGCCGGTCGTGGAGATGGCGCGCAAGCTCGGCATGCGCGACACCATGGCCAGCAACCGGGGCGGCGGCGCCGTCGACCCGAACTCCAAGGACGACGGCGTCAACGTCAATCAGCTCCAGGCGTACGGCCCGAAGCCGGGCTGGAACGGATCCGGTGCGTTCACCCTCGGCGTGAGCCCGCTGTCCGGTCTGGAACTGGCGAACGTCGGTGCCACGATCATGAGCGGCGGCGTCTGGTGCCCGCCGACCCCGCTCGCGGGTGTCACCGACCGGGACGGAAAGCCTGTTCCCGTCAAGGAAGCCGCTTGCGAGCAGGTGGTGCCCGAAGGTCTCGCCAACACCCTCGCGGTCGGGATGAGCAGGGACAGCGCGCCCGGTGGGACGTCGTTCGGCGCCGCGAACGGCGCCAGGTGGACCCGGCCGGTGATCGGCAAGACCGGGACCACACAGAGCAACGGCGCGGGTTCGTACCTCGGGGCCACCCCGCAGCTCGCGGGCGCGGCGATGGTGTTCCGCCCGAAGGGTGGAAGTGGCGGCCTCTGCTACCTCGGTCCGGGTAACGTGTCCGCTCGCGGCTGCGAAAACATGTGGGGCGGCAAGACGCCGGCGCAGACCTGGTTCGGGGCGATGTCGAAGATCCTCGAAGGCCAGGAAGCGTTGCCGTTGCCGCAGCCGGACCCGAAGTACATGGGCGGCGGACGCTGATCGTCCAGGGCCGTATTCACCAGCGCAAATCACGATGAGTCACACGAATCTAACTTTGAGTGAGCGCCTGGCGGCCTAACGGGGAACAGTGGTCGACGGGATCATGTCAACTGATCACGACATCCCGAGCCGACCACGGAAAGTGAAGAAAAGAGGCCATTCCAGCGATTCTGCGGCTTCGCCGAAATGGGGGCGGACGATCACCCTGGATGAGCACGTAAACTGGACATTGTGAGCACGCTCAGTAACAACAGTACTTCGGGGGCGACGGTACGGCGCTTGGCCGTGGGAACCGTCGTCCTGGGAGCCGCGACCCTCGGTTACGCGGTCGGCATCGAAAGGCGCCGGTGGACGCTACGCACCGCGGAACTCCCTGTCCTCGCCGCAGGGGCGAAACCCTTCACGATCCTCCACATCTCGGATCTGCACATGCTCCCCGGTCACGTGAGCAAGCAACGCTGGGTAGCCGCGCTCGACGAGCTCGCTCCGGATCTCGTGGTCAACACCGGTGACAACCTGTCACATCAGCAGGCCGTGCCGTCCGTGCTGCGCGCGCTCGGCCCCCTGCTCGACAGGCCCGGCGTGTTCATCTTCGGCAGCAACGACTACTACGCACCGAAGCCGAAGAACCCCGCGCGCTACCTCATGCCGAAGGGCAAGAAGAAGCGGATCCACGGCGAGCACCTGCCCTGGCGCGACCTGCGCGCGGCCTTCGTCGAACACGGCTGGGACGACCTCACTCACGTCCGGCGCACCATCGAGGTCGCCGACCAGTACGTGTTCACCGCCGGCGTCGACGACGCCCACCTCCGCCGAGACCGCTACGCCGACATCGCCGGCCCGGCGGACCGGGGCGCCGCCGTCCGCATCGGGGTCACGCACTCCCCGGAGCCCCGCGTCCTCGACGAGTTCGCCGGCGACGGCTACGACCTCGTCCTCGCGGGTCACACCCACGGCGGACAGCTCCGCGTGCCCGGCTACGGCGCGCTCGTCACCAACTGCGAACTCGACCGGACCCGTGCCCGCGGCGCGTCCCGCTGGGGCGCCCAGATGTGGCTGCACGTCTCCGCCGGCCTGGGAACCTCGCCGTACGCTCCGGCCCGCTTCGCGTGCCCGCCCGAGGCGAGCCTGCTGACCCTCGTCCCACGGGGCACGACCAGCGACAATCACCGGAAAGCAGCCCCCCGCAAAGCCCGAAACACCGTCCGCTAAACTTCTCCTCGACCCGCTAAGAAGTATCCGGGGTGTGGCGCAGCTTGGTAGCGTGCCTCGTTCGGGTCGAGGAGGTCGTGGGTTCGAATCCCGCCACCCCGACGCTAGATCAAGAAGGCCCTTCTCGCAGAACACGCGAGCAGGGCCTTCTTGCTTTGCTCTGCAGCTATGGCGAAGCCCCCTTCAGTCCCCACACAGCCGCCCCCACACAGCCCCCGCCGCTCCCAGGGGGGCGACCCCGTGCCCAGCGTATCGCCCAGGGCTGTCGGAACTGGGGAAAGCAGGGGTCACGGGGGCCGGTTGTCCACAACGGCGGCTGAGTGTGGACAACCTGGACCAGCGCGCCTCATCTGGGACGCTGAGCGTCTCCAATGGGGCATTGGGAACACTCGAGCAGCCCCGTCAGCGAGTGGCGAGGAGCTCGGTCCAGCATTGGGCGAAATCGCCATCCCCCGAACGCGCCCAAGACCACGCCGAGCGCGCGGCCGAAGCGAGCTGGTCGCGGTCCGGGGTCGTCGCGGTTTCCAGCGCCGTCACCAGCCGCGCCTCCACATAGGTCGCCAGCGCCCGGTACGTCGCGTCCGTGCGGTAGCGGGTTTTCGTTCGCACGTCGACGAAACCGGCGGCCGTGACCGCGGCGGAGATCGAGCGTCCGGCGAACGGGTCGCCGCCCGCGCGGCGGCACAGCAGATAGTGACCACGGAGGGCGGCGTCGACGTTCGCCGTCTTCGGCCGGAGCCTCGCCCGACTCCAGTCCGATGTGGACAGTGCGAGCGCTCCGCCCGGTTTGAGCACCCGCCGGAGCTCCGCCAGCGCGGCATCCGGTTCCCGCAGATGCTCGAAGACCTCGTGCGCGAAGACCACATCCACCGAAGCCTCGGCGAACGGCAACGCGCACGCCTCCGCCACCAAGAAGTCCACTGTGGACTTTCTGTGTCCGTCGCCGATACCGAGGGTGATCGAACCCGGCCCGCAGCCGACGTCGACGAACCCCATCCCCGGTCCGAACAGGGGTTGCGCGAACACGGCCCGTTCGACCGTCTGGCGCGCGGACCGCGCGGACACCGCGGCGCGCGGCGCGTTTCCCTCCAGCACCCCGCACACAGTACGGCTCCGGGGTGGCAGGATCGAGGGGTGAGCACGCAGCCAGGCAACAAATATCCGTCCGCGGCGGTCCCGGACCGTCTGTTCGACGACGCCGAAGCCGAGGCCAGGTGGCGGGCCCGCTTCCACGCGCCGCGCATCTCGGTGCCCGAGTGGGCCATCGACGCCCCCGACGCGAACGTCTACGTCTCCAACGCCAGCGGCGTCTGGGAGGTCTACTCCTGGGACCGGTCGACCGGCGAGCACCGCCGCGTCACCGACCGGCCCAACGGCACCCTGCACGCGACCCCGTCCCCCGACGGCCGCTGGATCTGGTGGTTCAACGACACCGACGGCGACGAGTTCGGTTCCTGGGTCCGCGAACCGTTCGCCGCGGGAGCCGCCGCCGAGCGCGCGGTGCCGGACGTCCACGACGGCTACCCCGCCGGGCTCGAGATCGGCACCCGCGTGACCGCCGTCGGCGTCTCGACCGACGACGGCAGCGAACTCTTCGCCACCATCGGCGGCGAGACCACGAGCTTCTACCGGCACGAGGACGACGCCGGGATCGCCTCGCTTTCCCGCGACGAGTCGCTGCTCGCGATCTCCCATTCCGAACACGGTGATTCGCGACACCCCGCGCTGCGCGTCCTGTCGACCGACGGCTTCACCACGGTTGCCGACAAATGGGACGGTGACGGCAAGGGCCTCGGCGCGCTGGAGTTCTCACCGGTCGCGGGCGACCAGCGGCTGCTGGTGCTGCACGAGCGGCGTGGCCGTGAAGAGCTGCTGATCTGGGACACGGCCGAGGACACCGAGCGGGAGATCGAACTCGACCTGCCCGGCGAAGTGGTCGCGGGCTGGTACCCGGACGCGCGAGCATTGCTGGTCGTCCAGTTCCACCAGGGCCGCAGTTCCCTTCACCGGTACGACCTCGCGAGTGGCGAGCTGTCCTCTTTGGACACTCCGCCCGGCCGGATCGGCGGCGCCGGGGTGCGGCCCGACGGCACCGTCGAGTACTCGTGGTCCAGTGCCGCGCAGCCGACGGCGGTGCGTGCGCGGGCGACCGGCGGCACCGACTCGGTCCTCCTCGAACCGCCGGGTGAGCGGGCTCCGGAATCCGCGCCCGTCACCGACGCGTTCGTCGACGGGATCGGCGGGCAGATCCACGCACTCGTCTCACGTCCGGCAGACGCTCCCGAAGGCCCGCTTCCGACGGTCTTCTCCTTGCACGGCGGACCGCATTCAGCCGACGAAGACCGGTTCTCCGCGTACCGCGCGGTCTGGCTCGACGCCGGATTCGCCGTCGTCGAGGTCAACTACCGCGGCTCGACCGGCTACGGCTCGGCATGGCGCGACGCCATCGAAGGACGTCCCGGCCTGACCGAACTCGAAGACGTCGCCGCAGTGCACGACTGGGCCGTCCAAAGTGGACTCGCGGATCCGGAAAAGTGCGTGGTGAACGGGGCTTCGTGGGGTGGCTACCTGAGCCTGCTGGCGCTGGGCACCCAGCCCGCGCGGTGGGCGGCGGGGGTCGCCGGGGTTCCCGTCGCGGACTATGTCGCCGCGTACGAGGACGAGATGGAGCAGCTGCGCTCGTTCGACAGGGCACTGTTCGGCGGTTCGCCGGAGACAGTGCCGGCGGTGTACGGGGAATGCTCGCCGATCACCTACGTCGAGGCCGTGACGGCGCCGGTGCTGGTGCTCGCCGGGGACAACGACCCGCGCTGCCCGATCCGGCAGGTCGAGAACTACCTCGACAGGCTCGCGAAGCGCGACATCCCGTTCGAGTTCTACCGTTTCGACGCGGGCCACGGGTCGCTGGTGATCGCCGAGACGATCAAGCAGACGGCGATCGAGGTGTTCTTCGCACTGCGGGCCGTCGGCCTTCGCTGACCTTCGCAGCTTCGCTGACCTTCGGGCCGGTTGTCCACAGCGGGACCCCGTTGTGGACAACCGGCCCCTCCCAGCCCACGATCGACCGGAAAAGTCCTACCCCCTCGATACGCTGGGTGCGGGGCCGTCCCCCAGGGAGGGCGGGGGGCTGGGGTGGGGTGGGGTGGTTTGGCGGCGAGGTGTGGGGGGTCAGCGGTCTGAGAAGAGGGTGCCGCCGGAAGCCCAGTGTTCGGCGGGGATCTCGTTGATGGTCACCCAGACGCCGTCGGGGTTGCCGCCGCAGGTGCGGACGAAGGCGTCGGTCACCTCGCGGACGAGGGCCTGCTTCTGTTCGGCCGTCCGGCCGGGGAACATCGAAACATTGATCATCGGCATGACCCGGATTTTAGAGTCCGCGGTCGTGCTTCCGGAGCTTGTCCACCGCGTAGGCGTCACCTTCGAAGGTGATCCGGGCCGCGTCGCGGCCGAAGACGAACAGCAGCAGCTCGATCGGCGCACCGACCACGGTCACCGTGTCCGGGCCTTCCTTCACCCGCGCTTCGCGGCCTTCGGGAGTCTTCAGGACCACGCCGACCGGTGACTTCCGCAGGTTCAGCTTCGACGCCTGCTTCGCCGACTTCCACGCCGCCGCGTCCCGCGAGGACTCCGCCGGACGAGGCTCCCAGCCAGGCTGACCCCGGCGGACATCCTCGTGATGCACCAGGAACTCCGCACTGTTCGTCAGCTCGTCGAGCGCGCCGATCGACGTCGGCCAGAACCACGCCGGACCCGACCGCACCTTCCCGACCACCTCGGACCACGGCCGCGCCGCATAGGAGTCCTGCACCCGCTGCGTGTACGACGCCAAAGCGGGCACCAGGATCCCCGGCGCCGCGTCCGGCCGCCGCTCACGCACCAGCAGATGCGCCGCGAGATCCCGCGTCTTCCAGCCCGCGCACAAGGTCGGCGCGTCCGGGCCGACCTCTTCGAAAAGCTCGCTCAACGCACGACGTTCGTCTCCGGCGACTCCCATACCCCCCGACGTTACGCGCCAGTAGGGCCGGGGGAAATCCGGCGTGACGCAGGGCACCCGGCTCAGTGATGGAACGCGGTCCGCCGTCCAGGGCGATGATCGAGCTCCGGCAACAGCCGACGGAGGTCGTCGAGCAGCAGATCCGCGAGGTCGTGCGTGAACCCGTTGCGCACCACGATCCTCAGCACCGCGAGATCCGTCCGGTGCTCCGGGAACGTGTACGCCGGGACAAGCCACCCACGCTCCCGAAGCCGCCGTGACACGTCGAAGACATCGAAGCCCTCGACATCCGCCTTCGTCGTGAAGGCGAACACGGGCAGCTGATCGCCGCGCGTCAGCAGTTCGAACGGGCCCAGCCCGGCGATCCCGTCCGCCAGCTGCGTCGCCACATCACGTGAAGCCTGTTGCACCGCACGGAAACCTTCACGCCCGAGCCGCACGAACGTGTAGTACTGCGCGGCCACCTCGGCACCGGGACGCGAAAAGTTCAGCGCGAAAGTCGGCATGTCGCCACCGAGATAGTTGACGTTGAAGACGAGCTCATCGGGCAACGCCGCCTTGTCACGCCACAACACCCAGCCGACACCGGGATAGACCAGCCCGTACTTGTGCCCGGAGGTGTTGATCGACGCCACCCGCGCCAGGCGGAAGTCCCAGACCAGATCCGGATCGAGGAACGGCGCGATCATCGCGCCCGAAGCACCGTCGACATGCACCGGGATGTCCCAGCCGGACCGATCCTTCAGCCCGTCGAGCGCGGCCGCGATCTCGGCGACCGGCTCGTAGCTGCCGTCGAAAGTGGACCCGAGGATCGCGACGACACCGATGGTGTTCTCGTCGCACCGGGCGATCGCCTCGTCCGCGGTGAGATGGAAACGGTCACCGTCCATCGGCACCAGCCGCGGCTCGACCTCCCAGTACTCGCAGAACTTCTCCCAGCACACCTGGACGTTCGCGCCCATCACCAGATTCGGCTTCCCGGTGCGCCCCAGCTTCGACCAGCGGCGCTTCAACGCCATCCCGGCGAGCATGCAGGCCTCGGACGACCCGGTGGTGGAACAGCCCATGACCTCGGTGGGCTCCGGCGCGTGCCACAGATCGGCGAGGATGTTCACGCAGCGCCGTTCGAGTTCCGCGGTCTGCGGGTACTCGTCCTTGTCGATCATGTTCTTGTCGACGCATTCGGCCATCAGCTCACGCGCCTGCGGCTCCATCCACGTGGTGACGAACGTGGCGAGATTGAGCCGGGCGTTGCCGTCGAGCATCAGCTCGTCGCGCACCAGCTGGAGCGCGGTGTCGGGCGGAAGCGGATCCTCGGCGAGGCGTTCGTGCGGGAGGCGGATGCCCGCGGCGAGCGCGGGATACGCGCCGACGTACATCGGGTTGGCCCCGCTCTTGCGGTCCGGGTCGGTCGAGGTTCCCTTGTGCAGCACCATGGGTTGAAAAGTAGCGCCTCGTGCGTGGTGAGGACGGTCAGAACCGTCCTCACCACGCACGAGGAGACCTACCGACGGTCACCAAGCACGCGCCCCGCTGGTCGCGTTGCGAAAGCCACGTTCGCAACGTTGAAAGTTGCGAAAGTGGCTTTCGCAACACGCACTCCCCGCCAGACCGCACTGGACCCCAGGGGATCGCGGGTCTCGTGAGTGGCAAGGACGGTGAGAGCCAAGGGGTGTTTCAGGTACCTACTTGTGGTGCGCAGGTGGCGGTGTCGCGTTCGGGTGAGGTGGGCGATCGTGCGTGATCAGAGACGGATCACGCGAGTCACGCCTTAGACGCCTGCCCTGTGTGCCCTGGGCGCTACCCGGCGATGGTGTCGCGAAAGCCACTTTCGGGACATCAGACGTCGCGAAAGTGGCTTTCGCGACACGCGGCCTCTATCCGGGCCGCGCAGTCTCTCGGCGGTCGTGAGCGGTCAGGACGGCTAAGACCAAGGATGTCTTAGGTACCTGCCGTGGTGCGCGGATGGCGGTGTCGTGTGTCCAGCAGGACGACACGCGTGACGGGATGGACGACACGCGTGTCTGGTGGGACGTCTCGTGAGTCGTCCGTTGGCTCACGCGTGTCGTCCGTTCAATCACGCGTGTCGTCCGGGCAGTCACGTGAGACAGCCAGCCTCACATTGGGGTCATGAGTGGCAAGGACGGCCAGAACCGTCCTTGCCACTCACGAGGAGACAGCGTCAGGCCTGCTGCGCCTGCCACATCCAGTGCGCCTTTTCGAGCTCCTGGGTGATCGCGATCAGCAGGTCCTGGGTGACCAGGTCACTCTTGTCGGTCTCGTCGATACGCTTGCGCAGGCGCTCGATCAGCGCCGCGAGGATGTCGACGATCGCCGCCACCGTGGACTCGACGGACTGCCAGTTGTCGGGATAGCCCGGCAGCCCGGAGCTCTCTACGACGGCCTTCGCCTGGCCGTTCGGTGAGACACCGATGGCGTTGGCGCGCTCGGCGACCTCGTCGGTGTACTGGCGCGCGGTGTCGACCAGCTCGTCGAGCTGGAGGTGCACACTGCGGAAGTTCGCGCCGACGACGTTCCAGTGGGCCTGCTTCGCGATCAGCGACAGATCCACCAGATCGACCAGCGTGGCCTGCAAGGCGTTACCGGTGATCTCCTTGTCGGCTTCGCTCAGCGGACTCTTGATCGGGGACTTGCCCATCTTCGGTCTTCCTTTCAGAAATTGCCGGTACGAGTGGAGCTGCCGCGCGAGAGGATCAGACCGTCGCCGACAGGGCGACTTCGATGTTCCCTCGGGTCGCGTTCGAGTAGGGGCACACCTGGTGCGCCTGCTCGACGAGCTGATCGGCCTGCGCCTGCTCCAGACCGGGCAGCGAAACCTTGAGCGCCACGGCGAGACCGAAACCCTCGCCCTGCTTGAGCACGCTGACCTCGGCCGAGACGGTGGAACCCTCCAGCTTCACCTTGGCCGCGCGTGCGACGACCTGGAGCGCGGAGTGGAAACAGGCGGAATAGCCGGCGGCGAAGAGCTGCTCGGGGTTCGTCTTGTCCCCGCCCGGTCCGCCCATCTCCTTCGGGATCGCCAGCGACTCGTCGATGACGCCGTCAGAGGACGTGACCTCACCGTTGCGGCCGTCGCCGCGAGCGGTGGCAACAGCGGTGTAGAGAGCCTCAGCCATTCTTCGCCTACCTCCTGGTTTCAAGACACGCCCCAGTGAGCGTCTCTGTGGTGCCAACGTCCCGCAACCGCGAAACCTTGCCACCCCATGGCAGGCATCACGTCCGGGAATACCCGGACGACGACGAGGCAAACCCCTAACGGCCCGCCCGGCTGATCGCGAACTCGGCGACCTGGCTCCCGATCAGGCGAAGTGTGCGGACGGTCTTGTCATCGGAGGCGCCGCCGGCTTCGTCGAACTTCGTTTCCGCGCTGTTGATCGAACCACCCAATGGGGTGGCCCATCCCCGCAACGCGTGCGTGATCGTGCGCAGCTGGTCCAGCGTCGTGACGGCGGCCTGCCAGCCGAACGCGACGGCGGCGAGACCGACCGCGCGGCCGTCGAGGTACGGACGGGCGTCGTCACGCAGGTCCTCGACGTAGTCCAGGGCGTTCTTGACCAGACCCGACAACGCTCCGTGGTAGCCGGGCGAGACCACGATGATCCCGTCGGCGCGGCGGATCGCCTCGACGAGACGCTGGGCACGTTCGTGCCGTTCCGCCAACGCGGTGTCATAGAACGGCAGCACCAGCTCGGGTCCGGGGATCAACTCCGTGGTGACCCCGGCCTCGGCCGCGCCGCCCAAAGCGATGCGCAGCGCGCGTTCCGACTGCGAGCCCTGTCGAAGTGAGCCGCCGATACCGAGGACATGAACCGCGTTCGTCGAAGTCACGCTTTCGAGGCTAGCCCCTCGACTTAAGTGGAGGACCAGGATCTGGAACGGAGTCCTGTGTCACACCCGTTCGCCGCAACGGCCCCCGTTCCCGCTGGACGGCTTACCTACTCGCAAGTAACCTGACGTGAAGCCCCCAGGAGGAAGCATGGCGATCCCGCTCCAGATCCGTGCCGAGGCCGCGTTCTCGCAGCTGGCGTTCTGGCTCCCGAGCCCGCTCAGAAGGGCCATCGCCGGATCGCCGCTCCGCCTGGACGGACAGGAACTCGCCCTCGACGCCCAGCTCCTGCTTCGCCTGCAGAAGCTGGCGAAGGCATCGCTGGTGCGGGGAAGCGTCGAAGAGTCACGCCGCCTGCTCCTGGCGAGCAGGCATCTGGTCAGCGGACCGACGATCGAACCGGTCGCCACCAGGGAGCTGCTGATCCCGACGGGCGACGGCGACGTGCCCGCCACGCTCTACACACCGGCCGGCCTTCCCGACCCGTCCGGGCTGCTGGTGTTCTTCCACGGCGGCGGCTGGGTGGTCGGCAGCCGCGCCTCCCACGACAACACCGTCCGCTACCTGGCGAAACAGGCGGGCGTGCGGGTTCTTTCGGTCGAGTACCGGCTCGCGCCGGAGACGCGGTTCCCCGGCGCCACCGAGGACGCGATCGCGGCTTTCGAGTACGCCTTCGCGAAGGCGCGGGATCTGGGCGCGGACCCGGCCCGTATCGCCGTCGGCGGCGACAGCGCGGGCGGGAACCTGGCGGCGGTGACCGCGCAGCAGGCGGTGAAACGCGGCGGCGGGGTCCCGGCGTTCCAGCTGCTGTTCTATCCGGCGACGGATTTCACCGTGCGCCGCCGTTCCCGCGAATTGTTCGCCGAGGATCTGTTCCTCACCGATTCGGATATGACCTGGTTCGAAGGCCATTACGTGCCGAAGGGCACCGATCTGTACAACCCGAAACTTTCCCCGCTGCACGGCGACGTTTCCGGATTGCCGCCCGCGTATATCGCGACGGCCGGTTTCGATCCGCTACGCGACGAGGGCGAGGCTTACGCGGAGAAATTGCGGAAGGCCGGGGTCCCGGTGGCGCTCAGCCGCCAGCCCGACCTGATCCACGGGTACATCAACTTCCTCGGCGTCGGCCGCCGGTTCCGTGAGGCGACCGCCGAAGCGGCCGGGGCGCTGCGGCTGGGCCTCGCCCCGAAGTGACGGCCAGAGCCCGAGCGGGGAGAAATGTCCCAGCTCGGGCTCCGGCCCCCATATCGTGGCCCGCCGCCCTGCACAGCGGAACCGGATGACTCCTGTGGTCTCCCTAGGGCGTCGGGAGGGGCACCGGCGGGACCGGAAGCGGCGGGACAGGGAGTCCGCCGAGCAGGCCGGCGAGGATGCCGGTCACCGCTGTCAACAGGGCTTTCACCAGGTCACTGACGATCTTCAGCGGTCCGGGCAGGTCCGGGAGCGACGGGATCGGCACCGGCAGTGGCGGCAGCTGGCGCGCCTTGGCCGTCGGGTCGGCCAGCAGCCTGCTGGACTCGTCGGAGCGGCCCTTGGCCAGGTCGCCGAGTTTCTGCGTTTCGGTCTGGATCTGATAGCGCTTGCCTGCGGCGATGTCACCGAGGACGGGGCTCAGCTTGTCCAAGTCCGCCCGCGTCTTGGCGACGTCACCGCCGTAGGCCACCTTGGTGAGACCGTCTCGCATCTGCAGCACCTGCGCGGCGAGCGCCTGCGTATTCGACGAACCCTTTCCACCATCGGTACTAGCCGTCGCGGCGCCGGCTGAGGCCACCGCCAACAGACTGCCCGCGGCTACCGCGGCAATCGTCCGGGCAATGTTGCCTTTCATTCCCTTACCTCCTGGCCTCTGGGACCTGACGAGGTAATCGATACCCGCCGTATCGGCCGAACACCACCCGATCACCGGTTGGAACCGTTTTCCAACCCTTACGTGCCGGATTCATTCCCGGCGAAGACCCCCACAATTGATTAACGTCAAAATCTTGTGCCTCCCCCTGAAGATCACCCTTTTCCCGCTGTTTTATGACTGGCCGTGACCGGGCGACCCGGCCGTGCGTTTCGTTCACCCACAGCGGTGTAAACGGTGATCGTTTGGCTTCATCACTCCGTCGGACAGGCGTGTCGCACTGCTCCACTCGGGGTGTCCCCCACGCACGCCCCGCCGTCTTCTGGTTTCACATGCGAGTGGGGACATGGAAACGCACCCGGTGCGCGGGGATGTCGCGCACCGGGTGCGTTCCGGTGGTGGGAGCAGCCTCTGGTGAGAGGTCGTTCTACTTGCGGAAGGCGGCCGCGACCTTGTCGCCGAGGTCCTTGTCGACGTTCCGCCAGTACTCGAAGACGCGCTCCAGCACCGGCTGTGAGACGTCGTTCGAGGCGTGGCCGATGATGTTGTTCGCGAGCCGCTCGCGCTGCTCGTCGTCCATCACGTCGCGCACGAGCGTGCCCGGCTGGCCGAAGTCGTCGTCCTCGGCGTGGAGCTTGTACGCCGACCGGATGACCTCGTCCTCGACGCCGTAGCCCGAAGCGGTCTCGGCGGCGATCTCCGCGTTCGCGTGCGGACCGCCCTTGGAGTTCGGCGCGTACACCGGGTCGCCGGGGTTGTTGTAGCGCATCGCGCCGTCGCGCGAGTAGCTGTTCACCGGGGACTTCGGTGCGTTGACCGGCAGCTGCGTGTAGTTCGCGCCGATCCGGTAGCGGTGCGCGTCCGGGTACGCGAACAGGCGGCCCTGCAGCATCTTGTCCGGCGACGGGCCGATGCCCGGCACCAGGTTGGACGGCTCGAACGCGGCCTGCTCGATCTCCGCGAAGTAGTTCGCCGGGTTGCGGTCGAGCACCCAGCGGCCGACCTTGATCAGCGGGTAGTCGCCCTTCGGCCACACCTTGGTCAGGTCGAACGGGTTGAACCGGTAGTCCGCGGCTTCGGCGTAGGGCATCACCTGGACGTACAGCGTCCAGCTGGGGTGATTGCCCTTCTCGATGTTCTTGAACAGGTCGCGGATGTAGTAGTCCGAGTCCTCGCCCGCGATGCGGTCCGCGTCGGCCTGGGGCAGGTAGCCGATGCCCTGATCGGTCTTGAAGTGGTACTTGACCCAGAACTTCTCGCCGCCGGCGTTCTCCCACAGGTAGGTGTGCGAGCCGAAGCCGTCCATCTCGCGCCAGTTCGACGGGATGCCGCGGTCACCCATCAGCCAGGTGACCTGGTGCGCGGACTCGGGCCGCAGCGTCCAGAAGTCCCACTGGATGTCGTGGTCGCGCAGGTGGTTGTCGGCGCGGCGCTTCTGCGAGTGGATGAAGTCCGGGAACTTGATCGGGTCGCGGATGAAGAACACCGGGGTGTTGTTGCCGACGAGGTCGTAGTTGCCCTCGGAGGTGTAGAACTTCACCGCGAAACCGCGCGGGTCACGCCACGTGTCGGGCGAGCCGTTCTCGCCGGCGACCGACGAGAAGCGGACCAGGCTCTCGGTGCGCACACCCGGCTGGAAGAGAGCGGCCTTCGTGAACTGGCTGACGTCCTCGGTGACCTCGAGGAAGCCGTGCGCGCCGCCACCCTTGGCGTGGACGACACGCTCCGGGACGCGCTCACGGTTGAACTGGGCGTTCTTCTCGATCAGGTAGTGGTCCTGGAGCAGGATCGGGCCGTTGGCGCCCACCGTCAGCGAGTCGTTGTCG
This sequence comes from Amycolatopsis alba DSM 44262, assembly GCF_000384215.1. NCBI lineage: Bacteria > Bacillati > Actinomycetota > Actinomycetes > Pseudonocardiales > Pseudonocardiaceae > Amycolatopsis > Amycolatopsis alba. The sequence goes on from NZ_KB913032.1 coordinate 3,239,549, forward strand.
CTCGCGACGGGGATGCCCACGTTGTTCGTGGTCGGCAAGGTCACGCCGGTGCCTCCTGGTTCGTGGTGGTCAAGCGGTCAGCCACACCAGCTTCGCCCGAGTGCGCGCGCTCAGCACGTCGTGGACGACCTGGTTCACCCACCCTCTCGCGTAATCTGGAATCAGTCAAGATAACTCTCGGCGCGGGTGACCGTCGCGACGTCCGCCGGGCGCGAAATAAACTTGCACGCGCGTACCAAGTTGCGTTCTCATCGGATCATGGCCCTGGCTCCGTACCGTCGCGTGTTGGCCGTGCCCGGTGTTCCCAGCTCGATGCTGCTGATGTTCCTGGCACGGCTCCCGATGACCGCCATGGGCGTGACGATGACGCTGTACGTCGTCAACGACCTGGGCCGCGGCTACGGGGCGGCAGGCCTGATCGGCGCCGCCACCACGCTCGGCAGCGCCTTCGGGGCACCGCTCGTCGGCCGGTACGTCGACCGCTTCGGGCTGCGGCCGGTGGTCGCGATCTGCGGGCTGGCCTCGTCGGCGTTCTGGATCAGCGCGCCGCATCTGCCGTATCAGGTGCTGCTGGCGGTCGCGCTCCCCGCGGGCGTGCTGTCGGTGCCCGCCGGGACGCTCGCGCGGCTGGTGCTCACCGCGCTCGTGCCGCTGGAGCAGCGGCGGGCGGCCTACTCGCTGGACACGATCCTGGTGGAGGCGTCGTTCATGATCGGGCCGTCGGCCGGGATCATGGCGATCACGCAGCTGCCCGCGGTCTACGCGCTCACCGGTATCGGAGTCTGCTTCGCGCTTTCGGCGACGTTGATCTACCGGCAGAACCCGCCGATCCGCGCCGAGGCCGACGCCGAGGTGTTCACCAGCGAACGCCCGACCGTGCGGAGCTGGCTCACCGGACGGCTCGTGATGGCGATGTTCATCGCCGCCGGCGCGCTGTTCTGCCTGGTCGGCATGGAACTCGCCGCGCTGGCGACGCTGCGCGCGAGCGGCGACATCACCTGGTCGGGGCTGCTGATCACGCTGATGTGCGTCGCGTCCGTCCTCGGCGGGGCGATCCACGGCGCCGTCCGGCGATCGCTTTCGCAGGGCACGCTGATGCTGCTGCTCGCGGTGCTCACGCTGCCGGTCGGACTGGTCGACCACCCGTGGTGGCTGCTGGCGATCGTGCTCTTCCCGAGCAACGTGCTGTGCGCGCCGACCCTCGCGGCGAGCACGGAGACGGTCAGCGCGGCCGCTCCCGCGCGGGTGCGCGGCGAGGCGATGGGCCTGCTGGACGCGGCCGGCCGGATCGGGCTGGCGATCGGGAGCCCGATCATCGGGTTCGTGATCGACCACTCCAGCCCCGGCTGGGGATTCGCGGCGTCGGCGCTGGGTGCGCTGGCGATCGCTTCGGTCGGCCTGTTCTGGCGGCGGTCCCGCACCCCGGCCACCCCGGCCCAGGTGCCCGAGCTCACTTCCCCCTGACGCGGATCAGGCGCAGACCTTGCGGAGGGCGTCCAGCTTGTCGAGGTTGCGCTTGGTCCAGTCCGCGATCTTGCCCGCGTCGTGGATGTTCTCCTTCTGGGCCTGCAGATACGAATCGGCCATGCCGGTGAGCGCGCCCGCCACGTCCTTCTCGCCGACGTTGTTCGCCAGCTCACGCAGGCGCCGCTCCTTGTCCGCGGCCCGCTCCTTGAGCGTCGCCGGGTCCGGGTTGAGATCGGCGAGGCTGAGCGCCTCGGCGCAGGTGCTGACCTTCGTCGCGGCCTTGTTCGTCTGATCGACCGCGTTCGTGACCTCGGTGCAGCCCGCCAGCGAAAGTCCGGCGACTGCCATGAGCGCCGCGAATCCCAACCTCTTCATGCTTTCAGCGTAGCGATTTCGTGGGTGGTATGTCGGGTTCCCCTGACCACCACCCACGAATCACCGGGTAATTCAGCCCTTCACGCAGACGACCTGCTTGAGGTGCGCGACCACCTCGACGAGATCCGTCTGCGCCTTGATCACCGTTTCGATGTCCTTGTACGCGGCCGGGATCTCGTCCACCACACCGGAGTCCTTGCGGCATTCCACCCCGGCGGTCTGCGCGGCGAGGTCTTCGGCGGTGAACAGCTTCTTGGCCTTGTTCCGCGACATCCGGCGGCCGGCGCCGTGCGACGCGGACTGGAAGGACGACGCGTTCCCGAGACCGCGCACGATGTACGAACCGGTGCCCATGCTGCCGGGAATGATCCCGAGGTCACCCGAACCCGCGCGGATCGCGCCCTTGCGGGTCACCAGCAGTTCGACGTCGTCGTAGGTCTCTTCGGCTACATAATTATGGTGACAGGAGATGGCGTCGTCGAACGTCGTCTGCGGGACGACGTCCTTCAGCGCCTGCTTCACGAGCGCGACCATGGTGGCGCGGTTACGCGCCGCGTAGTCCTGCGCCCAGAACAGGTCGCGCCGGTACGCCTGCATCTCCGGGGTGCCCGCGACGAACACCGCGAGGTCCGGATCCGGCAGGTCCGCGTTGTGCGGCAGTTTCCGCGCGACGGCCATATGCCGTTCCGCGAGTTCCTTGCCGATGTTGCGCGAACCCGAATGCAGCATCAGCCACACGCGGCCTTCGTCGTCGCCGCCCTGTTCGAGGCAGACCTCGATGAAGTGGTTGCCGCCACCGAGGCTCCCGATCTGCCGCGCCGCGCGGTCGTGCAGGTCCTGGACGCCGGAGTGCAGGTCGCCGAAGGACTTCCAGAACGCGTCCCAGCCACCGACACCGTGCACCTTCGCCGGGTTCACCGGGGTCTTGTGCAGGCCGAAGCCGACCGGGACGGCAGATTCGATCCGGCGGCGGAGCTTCAGCAGGTCGTCGGGCAGATCGGCGGCGGTGAGCGAGGTCCGCACCGCGCTCATCCCGCAGCCGATGTCCACGCCGACGGCGGCCGGGGACACGGCGTCGCGCATCGCGATCACGCTGCCGACGGTCGCACCCTTGCCGTAGTGGACGTCGGGCATGACCGCGACGCCGTGCACCCACGGCAGGTTGGCGACGTTGTGCAGCTGCCGCATGGCCTGGTCCTCGACCGACGTGGGGTCGGCCCACATCCGGATCGGAACCCGCGAGCCTTCGACCGCCGTGTACATGACTTTCCTTTCGTGGAAAACGTTTTGTCGCTCTCGAGCATGCACTGGCCGGACGGGCCGGACAACGCAATTATCTCGATCCACAGTGGACAGTCCACACGCGACTACCACGCGTGAGGTGATGTTCATCGCGAAGTCTTCGATCGTATTCGAAAAGTGATCGGCCGCGGGAGGTGCTTCGGGCACAATGAGCGCTCGGTGTCGGGGGTACACCAACTCTGGGGAAGGTCCGTTTCACAGTGAAGTCTTCACGTGGGCTGCTCGCTGCCGTCCTGCTCGCCGGGTTTCCACTGCTCGTGCTGGCGTTCGTGGGCGGCATCGTCACGCTCGAGGTAGTGGCGCTGCAACACAATGTCTTCACCGCGGTGAAGCTCGGCATCATCACGGTTCCGGTCGGCTGGATCCTGCTCAAGACCCTGCTCACGGTCGAGCGGGCCACCGACGACGACGTACCCGGTGTCGCGGTGACACCGGAGTCCCAGCCCGCACTGTGGGCGCTGGTCCGGGAGCTGGCGGACGAGGCGGGCACCCGGCCGCCGGACGAGATCTATCTCGACGCCGACGTCAACGCCGCGGTCACCGAGCGGACCTCGTGGCTCGGCCTGCGGGTGCTACGGCGGCGCATGATCATCGGGGTCCCGTTGATCATGGGTCTGCGCCAGGACCAGTTCCGCGCGGTGCTCGCGCACGAACTGGGGCACTACAGCAACAAGGACACCCGGTTCTCCGCGCTGACCTATCGCGGGCGCAAGTCCATCGCGCGGGTGGTCAACGGCCTGGGTCGCGACGGCTACTTCGAGCGCTTCGTCGGCTGGCTGTTCAAGCAGTACGCGAAGCTGTATTTCATGGTCTCGATGAGCGTCTGCCGGGCGCAGGAACTCGCGGCCGACGCCGTCTCGGCGCGGCTCGCCGGTACCGACGCGGCGGCTTCGGCGCTGCGTGAGATCGAGGCGCTGGCCGTCACCTGGCGGTTCTTCATGAACAACTACGCCGCGATCGGCTGGGACGCGGGCTACCTCCCGGACCGGTTCGGCGAGGGCTACCGCGCACTGCTCACCGACCCGACCAGGGCCGAGCAGATGGACGAGATGCGGCGGAACCCGTCGGAGGAGAAGACCTCGCGCTGGGACACGCATCCGGCCACGCGGGACCGCGTCGCGACGCTCGAAGCGGGCGACCGGATCCCGGTCCGCCCCGGCGGCGAGCGCCCCGCGACCGAACTGCTGACGGGCGCCGAGAAGATGCTCGACGAGGCGCTGTTCACCGTCTTCTCCGACGAAGCGCTCGCGAAGCGGCGGACGGACTGGCAGTCGCTGGTCGCCATCGGCCGTCGCCACGCCGCCGCCGAAGTGGCCGCCGAGATCCTCGGCGAACGCACCCTGGACATGGCGCTGGACCTGCTGGACGCGGGCAGGCACGAAGAGCTCGCCGATCCCGACTCGAAGCCGCCCGCCGGTGTCGGCCCACGGGCCCGCCGGGAGTTCGCGGCCACCTCCGTCCGCGGGCGGCTGGCGGTCGTGGTGCACGCGGCGCTCACCGACGTCGGCGCGGGGCGATGGTCGCTGTCGTGGTCGGGTCCGGCGCCGTTCGCCCTCGACGAGCCGCTGGAGGACCAGCTGGCACCCGCGCTCGACCAGGCCGCCGCGGCCGAATCCGACACCGCGCCGCTGCGCGCGCTGCTGACGGCCACCGGGGTGCCTGCCGGTTACCGGCCGTCACCCACTCTTGTTCGCTCATAAGGAGTTCCCATGCTTTGGCTGCTCAAATCCCGTGAACGCAAGGCCGTCTTCGCCCTGATGAAGGAGGCGAAGCGGCGCGGCGTCGAGGTCGACGAGCTCACCGCGACCATGACGCCGGAAGAGCTCGCCGCGCTGCTGCCGCCGAAGAAGCCCAAGTTCAAGGGCAAGATCCCGGACGTCACGCGCTGGGGCCTCCCGGCCGACGGCGAGGTGTCGACCAAGGAGTACTGGACCGACGAGGAGATCCTCGCCGTCCAGGCGTCGACCGCTCACGGCGAATGGGAAGGCGCCGCCGCGCTGCTGGCGTCGACCTGGGGGAACTGGGACCGTCGCAACCTGGTGACCGGCGCGCTCGGCGAGGCCGCCGCGCAGGACGACGAGTGGCTGCGCGCGTGGCGCAAAGCCCGCCCCGGTGACCGGGACGTGACACTGGTCGACGCGGAATCGCTGGTGCACGTGGCGTGGGAGGTGCGCAGCGGGCTGCAGGCGAAACACGTCACCGAAGAGCAGTTCGCCGCGTTCTTCCGGGTGCTGGAGCAGGCCGAGGAGGCCGCGCGCAAGGCGTCCGAGCTCGCTCCCGAGGACCCGACGCCCTGGGTGACCGCGCTCGCGGTCGCGATGGGGCGGCAGTACGAAAACGACCGGTACCTGGAGATCTGGGCGGAACTCGCCGACCGCGACCCGCAGCATCGCGGGGCGCACACGCGGGCACTGCAGTACTGGTGCGCGAAGTGGTTCGGCTCGAACGAGCGGATGTGGGAGTTCGCCGAGACCGCCGCGGCGAAGTCGCCGAAGCTGGCTCCGCTGCTGCTGATCGCCGCGCACGAATCCGAGTTCCAGGACGTGCCCGCGTGGCGGGACCCGCGGGTGTCCGGCGCGCTCGACGGGATCGTCGCGTGGCTGAACGGCGAAGGGCGGGATCACCCGTCGACACGCACGGACCGGGCGTACGCGGCGAAGGCGCTCGTGGAGAACGGGCGCTTCGACGAGGCCGTCGAGCAGTTCCGGCACTTGGGGACGCGGGCCGACGCCGGGATCTGGGCCTACAGCGGGGACGCGCGCGGCGAGTTCCTGGCGACGCGGTACGCGGCCTGCTTCGGGGCCACGCAACCCTGACCCTGACGCGTTCGGTCACCTGCCGGCGGTGACGGAAAGACGAAGTCGTCGTGTCGGCGGCCGGGACAGCGCTTGTCCGGGTGACCGCTGCCGCCGCCGGGCACTTGGCCCGCCGGAAGCGTTGCGAAAGCCACTTTCGCAACGCTGAAGGTTGCGAAAGCCACTTTCGCGACACCAGCTCCCGCCGGTTCTCACCTGCCCACTCACGACTCACCCTGCCCAGTGCGTTCCGGCGGCACCCCGTGTCGCGAAAGCCACTTTCGAGACGTCTGATGTCCCGAAAGTGGCTTTCGCGACACCGAAACCGGCCGCCGTACGAGCAGGCGATAGCCGCAAAGGGGAGCGGCGGCAGGGCCGAAAGCTCCCTTCACGCATCTGACGCAGCGAAGGGGCCTTTCACCGCATCGCATGCGGCGAAAGGCCCCTTCAGCCCACATCAGGAGTGGGCGGCGATCAGTTCCGCGATCTGCACGGCGTTGAGCGCCGCGCCCTTGCGCAGGTTGTCGTTCGACAGGAACAGCGCCAGACCGCGACCGCCGTCGACACCCGGATCCGTCCGCAGGCGCCCGACGTACGACGGGTCCTGGCCGGCGGCCTGCAGCGGCGTCGGGATGTCCGACAGTTCGACGCCGGGAGCGCCGGACAGCAGTTCGGTCGCGCGGGCGACCGAAAGCGCCTGCGAGAACTCCGCGTTGATCGAGATCGAGTGCCCCGAGAACACCGGCACCCGCACACAGGTGCAGGAGACGCGCAGCTCCGGGATGCTCAGGATCTTGCGGCTCTCGTTGCGGAACTTCTTCTCTTCGTCCGTCTCGAACTCGCCGTCGTCCACAATGGACCCAGCCATCGGGAGGACGTTGTGCGCGATGGTCCGCGCGTACTTCTTCGGCTCGGGGAAGGTGACCGCCGCGCCGTCGTGGGTCAGCGCGCCCGCGTTCGGCGCCGCCGCGGCCAGCTGGCCTTCCAGCTCCTCGACACCGGCGAGCCCGCTGCCGGACACCGCCTGATAGGTGCTGGCGACCAGCCGCACCAGGCCCGCTTCGGCGTGCAGCGGCTTGAGCACCGGCATCGCGGCCATGGTGGTGCAGTTGGGGTTCGCGATGATCCCCTTGCGCGCTTCCTTGACCGCCTCCGGGTTGACCTCGCTGACGATCAGCGGGACCTCGGGGTCCATACGCCACGCCGACGAGTTGTCGATCACCGTGGCGCCGGCCGCGGCGAACCGCTCCGCCTGCGCCTTGGAGGTCGAGCCACCGGCCGAGAACAGCGCGATGTCCAAACCGGACGGATCCGCGGTCGTCGCGTCCTCGATGACGATTTCCCCGTCACGCCAGGGAAGTTTCGAGCCCGCGGACCGCGCCGAAGCGAAGTACCGCATTTCGGCGACCGGGAAACCCCGTTCGGCCAGCAGACGGCGCATGACACCGCCGACCTGACCGGTCGCCCCGACAACTCCTACTCGCAGACCTTCAGCCATCAGCGACCACTCCCCGCGTAGACGACGGCTTCTTCGTCGCCGCCGAGTTCGAATGCTTCGTGGATCGCGCGCACCGCGTCGTCGAGCTGCGCGTCCCGGATCAGGACCGAGATCCGGATTTCCGAGGTGTTGATGATTTCGATGTTCACGCCCGACTGCGCGAGCGCCTCGCAGAACGTCGCCGTGACACCGGGGTGCGAACGCATCCCCGCGCCGACGAGCGACACCTTGCCGACATGGTCGTCGTAGAGGACCGACTCGAAACCGATCTCGCCCTTGATCTTCTCCAGCGACTGCACGGCCTTCGCCCCGTTGGCCTTCGACAGCGTGAAGGTGATGTCGGTGCGGCCCGACGACGTGCTGGACACGTTCTGCAGCACCATGTCGATGTCGATCTCGTTGTCGGCGATCACCCGGAAGATCTTCGCGGCGGCGCCGGCGTGGTCGGGCACACCGGTCACCGTGATCTTGGCTTCGGAGCGGTCGTGCGCCACACCGGTGATCAACGCTTGTTCCACGGGGATCTCCTCGATAGAACCGGTCACGGTGGTGCCCGGCTTGTCACTGTAGGAAGAACGGACTCGGATCGGGACGCCGTAGCGGCGCGCGTACTCCACCGAGCGCAGGTGCAGGATCTTCGACCCGCTAGCGGCCAGCTCCAGCATCTCCTCGTAGGCGATGGTGTCGAGCTTGCGGGCGTCGGGCACGACGCGCGGATCGGCGGTGTACACACCGTCCACATCGGAATAGATCTCGCAGACGTCGGCGTTCAGCGCCGCGGCCAGCGCGACGGCGGTGGTGTCCGAGCCGCCGCGGCCGAGGGTGGTGATGTCCTTGGTGTCCTGGGACACGCCCTGGAACCCCGCCACCAGCGCGATGTAGCCCTGGTCGAGGGCCTCCGTCACGCGGCTGGGGCTGACGTCGATGATCCGCGCGTTGCCGTGCACGGACGTCGTCACCACACCGGCCTGCGAACCGGTGAACGACCAGGCCTCCGCGCCCTGCGCCGAAATCGCCATCGCCACCAGCGAGTTGGAAATACGCTCACCGGCGGTGAGCAGCATGTCCATCTCGCGTTCCGGCGGCGCCGGATTGACCTGCTGAGCCAGGTCGAGCAGCTCGTCGGTCGTGTCGCCCATGGCGGAGCAGACGACGACCACGTCGTTGCCCGCCTTCTTGGTGGCGACGATGCGTTCCGCGACGCGTTTGATCCGGTCGGCACTTTCCAGCGACGAACCGCCGTACTTCTGGACCACGAGGGCCACGCCCGAACCTCCTCGACGGGCCGGGCGTGCTCCTGGTGGGCACCGAGGAGCCCCCGCGTCCCTTATTTGGGCGAAAGCCTACCGGGGACACGCATGCCCGCCACCCTCGTAAGTGGGCCTGAACACCACTTCAGGGACTTCTCGAAGTAAATCTTCCTTGACACCAACGAAATAGTCGGAGGGCTTTCACTTTAGTGACGGAGAGCACCCCTTGTTATCCATCCATGCCCCCGCCGCCACCCTCAAACGAGGAGCTTCGCTCCGCTGTATCTTCCCGAGCCATGCACAAACCCGCCCAGACGAGTACCCCGATCGCGTCGATCCTGGCCGCCAGGTGGAGTCCTCGCGCCTACGACGAGGCCGCCACGGTCACCGACGACCAGGTCCGCGCGCTGCTCGAAGCGGCCCGCTGGGCACCGTCGTTCGGCAACACCCAGCCCGCCCGCTACCTGGTCGGTCTCCGGGGCACGCCGTCGTTCGACCGCGTCCTCTCGACGCTCAACTCGGGCAACCGCGCGTGGGCCCACCGCGCCGGTCTGCTGCTGATCGGCGTGATGGTGACCACGAACGAGAAGGGCGAAGTTCCGTACGCCGAGTACGGGCTGGGGCTGGCGAGCGAGAACCTCGTGCTCCAGGCCGTCGAACTCGGCCTGATCGCGCATCAGATGGCCGGCTTCTCCGCCGAAGCGGCGAAGGACTTCTTCGGCCTGCCCGACGACGTCGTCCCCAAGGTCGCCATCGCCGTCGGGCACCCCGCGGACCCCTCGGTACTCGAAGAGGACTGGCGGATCGAGCGCGAGAAGGCGCCACGCGAGCGCGTTTCGCTGGCGGAGTTCGCCTACGCGGACGCCTGGGGCACGAGCGCCTTTTCCGACTGAGGGAGCCAGCGCAAGGCGAGGATCCCGAGCGCGACGTGCAGCAGGCTCAGCACCGCGACGGCGGTGTGGAGGCCCGCGACGAAGGCCTCCTTCGCGTCAACGGCAGCCGTGGGCGCGATACCGGGGAGCTGGAGGGTTTCGCCGAGCGTGGGCGCGAGACCCGGCCCGGCCAGGCGGAACACCAGCGCGGCGAGCGACCCCATGAGCGCGATCCCCAGCGCGTTGCCGATCTCGTTGCTCGTCTCGGCGATCGCGCCCGCCGCTCCCGCCCGTTCGGCAGGCACGGCGGCGACGGCCGTGTCGGCCACCACACTGAACGAGATGCCGTAACCGACCCCGGCGACCACGGTCGAGGCGACGTACCACCCCGCCCCGCCCGTGACGCCGGTCATGAGCAGCAGCGCGAGCCCGAGCGCGATGGAGAAGTGGCAGGTGACCAGCGCCGCGCGTTTGCCGATCCGGTCGACCAGCGCGGGCGTGACGACACAGAAGGTCGTGAGCACGGCCGCGCCGGGCAGTGCCAGCAGCGCCGCGTGCAGGACGGGCAGGCCGAGCACGGACTGCAGGTGGACTCCCGACAGGTAGGCGGCCGCCGACCACGCCGCCAAGGGCAGCAGCCCGGTCACGATCGCGATCGTGAAGACCCGGTCGCGGAACAGGGAGAACTCGATCAGCGGGTGGTCGAGACCACGCTGGCGCCGGGCGAACCACACCAGCAGCCCGGCCCCGGCGATCCCCGCGGCGACAGCGACCGCGGACAGTCCTTCGGCGGCGGCGTGCTTGACCCCGTAGATCGCGAGCAGCAGGCCGACGGCGGACAGCGCCACGCTCAGCGCGTCGACGCACCCCTCGCTCGTGGCCCGCACCTCCCGAAGCAGCACCGGCGCGAGCGCCAGGAACACCACGATCACCGGCAAGTTGACCAGGAAGACCGAACCCCAGGAGAACCGCTCCAGCAGGACACCGCCGACGACCGGGCCGATCGCGAAACCCGCGGCGAACGCGGCCGCGAAGACACCGATGGCCCGCGCCCGTCGTCGCGGATCGGGGAAAAGCTCGCTCAGCACGGCCAGCGCGGACGGCAGCAGTGTGGCGCCGGCCAGCCCCATCAGGGCGCGGAAGGCGATGAGCAGTTCCGGGCTCGGGGCGAACGCCGCGGCGGTGGAGGCCCCGCCGAACACCGCGGCGCCGATCATCAGCAGCTTCAGGCGGCCGTAGCGGTCGCCGATGGTGCCGAACGCGATGAGCAGCGAGCCGACCGCGAAGCCGTAGACGTCGAGGATCCACAGCGCCTGATCGGCCGTCGGCGTGAGCGCCTGGCTGATCCTGGGCATCGCGAGGAACAGGATCGACCCGTCCATCGAGACCAGGAAGACCGGGCAGAGGATCACCAGCAGGCCGAACCAGGCCCGGTTGTGCTGTCGTGTCATGCCCTCGAAGGTGTGACAACACGCGACCGGCAACCATCCCCGTGCCGTGGGTACACCCAGCGGGTACACCCACGCGGCCGTGAGGGAACTTAGGCTCGAAGTCATGGAAAGCCTCGGTGTGTACCTCAAGAGCCGTCGTGACCGGGTGACCCCCGCCGAGATCGGCCTGCGCACCTACGGCACCTCCCGCCGCGTGCCCGGCCTGCGCCGCGAGGAACTCGCCCAGCTCGCCGGGGTGAGCGCCGGGTACTACACGCGGCTGGAGCAGGGACTTGCCGAAACCGCTTCACAGCAGGTGCTCGACGCGCTCGCCCGCGTGCTCCGGCTCGACGACGTCGAAACCGGCCATCTGCACAACCTCGCCCGGCAGTCCGCGCTCCCGGAACTGTCCGACCCCGGCCCGGAAGACCCGCATCCTCGCGTCCTCGCGCTGCTGGAGAACCTCGCCGAAGCCGTGCCCGCCGTCGTGCTCGGCAGACGCGGCGACGTCCTCGCGTGGAACCGCGCGGGGCACGCGCTCACCGCCGAACACGTCGGCTTCGACGCGCCGCGGGATCCCGGACGACGACCGTCCGTGCCGCGGATGTTCTTCCTCGACCCGCTCACCAGGAACCTGTTCGGCAACTGGGCCGAACTCGCCCGCGTCCACGTCGCCTATCTGCGGCTGACCGCGGGCCGGTATCCCACCGACGCCCGCCTGGCCGGGCTCATCGGCGAACTGACCATGCGCAGCGACGAGTTCGCGACGCTCTGGGCGACCGGCGACGTCGCCGACTGCACCGTCGGCGCCATGCGCCTGCGGCACCCGACGGTCGGCGCGGTCGACGTCGACTACCAGGTGTGGCTCCAGCCCGACAGCCCCGGCCACCGGCTGGAGATCTACACGCCGAAGGATCCGGGATCCGCCGACGCGCTGAAGATCCTGACCCGATTTGATCGCTAACCTGGGGTCATGGGGGCTTTGCGCTGTCTTGTCCGCAACGAATCCCGCACGATGGCGGGTCTTTGGCTGTATTTGAGACGCCGCAAAGACGGCGTCGACGGAGACGCCGTCGCGGTGCCGTACGGCGCGAACGGCAAGGCGATCTTCATCGTCCTGGCGGTGGCGAGCGCCGTCGAGGCGGGTCTCTTCTGGCTGATCGACTTCGGCATCGTCGTCGACGTGGTGCTGCTCGTCTTGGGCGGGTACTCGGTCCTGCTGGTGTTCGGGGTCTACGCCGGCACCGTCGTCCGGCCGCACGTGGTCTCGTCGCGCGAGGTCCGGGTGCGCTACAGCTCGTTCTACGACGTGCGGATCCCGAGAGAGAACGTCGCCGCGCTGCGGCACTCGAAGGAAAGCCACGACCCGCTCAAAGCGCAGAAGTTCCGCGACGGAACCTGGCTCAGCCGCGACAATTTCTACGAGACGAACCTGGTCGCCGAACTGCGTGACCCGGTCACGGTGACCCGCCCGCTCGGCAAGACCGAGACCGTCCGCGTCGTGAAGTTCCAGGCCGACGACCCGAAGGCCGCCGTCGAGGCGTACGAACGGCTCGCCGTCAGTTGAGCCCGCGCGACCGGGCCACGATCTCGAGCGCGACCTCGGTGATGCTCTGGTTCCGGACGAAGGCCCGCGCGCGGATGAGCGCGAGCGCGTCCGCGGCGGTGCACTCGTCGGAGATCATCACCGCTCCCGTGGCCTGATGCACCACGAGGTGCTGATCCACTTCGTCGAACAGCGGATGCGGGGGCAGCCCGTCACCGGAGGGCTCGTCGAGCCGCAGCGCCGTGGCTGTGAGGACTTCGGCCACCGAACCGACCGATCGCGCGGACACGGGATCCGGTTCCGCGCCGGTCCGGTACGCGGTGAGTGCTCCCAGCGGAAGATCGATCGCGCCCAGGCGGGCCGAAGCCACCGCCCAGATCCCGAGTTCGCGCACGGCGGGACCAAAGGTGGGCCATTCGCGCGTCAGCGCCTCCTCACCGCAGACGCTCAGCGGGGCGGGGCGGATCATCGCCGTCCTGGAGGGCCCTTCGCCGATGACGTATTCGAGGTCGTGCGCCGCTTCGGCGATCGGATCGGAAGAGGCGACCGCGGCCTCGACGTTGTTCCTGCCGAGCAGGGTCACGGTCATGCTCCGGCTGCCGGACGCCTGAGCGACCGCCGTCATGAACTTCGGCGGCAGCGTGCGCGAATCCCGTGCCGCCCAGGACTCCAGGGAGTCGGCGTGCGTGGCGTGCAGCTCGGCCGAGGCGCGGTGACGGCGTTCCGTGTCCCGGTGGAGTCCGGCCATCCGGCGGTGGAAGGGCCGCATTTCCGTACCGGCCGTTTCGATCAGGCCTTCGTGCCGCTCGGCGCGGCTCGCGGCACGGATCGCGCGGCCGCGCTCCTCCTCGACGAACCTTCGCATCGCCGCGGGAGTGTAACGACCGTCGAAGCCGTCCTTCATGAGAGGAGCGTACGCCTTGCCATATCCCGCCGAAGAGACCCGAACGGCTGAGCGAAACGGGGTTCCACCTCACCCGCAAGGGGTCTAGCGTTGTCACCCCACGCCTACGCGCCCAGGAAAGGCCGTTTGATGCGGAACCGAGAAAAGTGGGTCGCCGACACGTTGGTCGAACTGGCCGACACTCTGGTACCCGCTTTCGATCCGGAAAACTATTGGCTTTGCGTGGCCGACAGATACCAGCAGTTGGTCCCCCTGTCCTCCATCTCGCTGGTCGCCGACAGCAGGCAGGCGGCCCAGCCGATCGTGGTGAACACCGACGAACGACTGGGTACGCCCGAGATGACCGGACTCCTCGCCGAGGAGGGGCCCGGTATCGACTGCCGCACCGGCGGGCACATCGTCAACGTGCGTCTCGACGATGTACCTGTCCGCTGGGAGAAACTGGTACCGGCCGCGCTTTCCCTCGGCTACCTGTCCGTGCACGCGTTTCCGATCCGGCGCCGCCTGGACGTGCTCGGCACCGTGACGATCCTGACCACCGGCACCGTCCACCTGCCCACCGCGGACGTCCTGATCGCGGACGCGCTCGCCGACGTCGCCGCCACCGCCATGCTGAACCACCACGCGATCACCGAACTGACGAGGACCACCACGCAACTCCAGGGAGCGTTGTCCAGCCGGGTGATCATCGAACAGGCCAAGGGGCTGGTATCCGCCCGGCTGGAGATCGATCCCAGCGCGGCGTTCCTCTTGCTGCGCCGTTACGCGCGCGGCCACAACCAGCGGATCGGCGCACTTTGCGAGCAGCTGGTCGCCAGGCGGATGACGGTTTCCGAACTGGTGGCCGCGGTCCCGAAACACGTGACGGGTCAAGGCCGCCGCCGGTGACCCCTCAGGGCCGTGGTCGCTTCTCCATCAGCAGCACGACTCCGCCGCCCATACCGTCCAGTGGCGAACAGCCGACCGAGGCCACGAGCGCCCGCCCCCTCCGGTCCACCGAGTCGATCTCGACCCTGGCCGAGCGGTGCCCGGTCCTGTTGCAGGTCTCGACGGCGTCGCGGAGCCCTTCGGTCGGCAGGCCGAAATCGAGGGAGAAGAAACCCTCACGGTAGACCTCGTCGGCGCGCAGCCCCCAGAGTTCCTCCGCGCCGCGATTCCAGCTGCGCACCAGGAGATCACCGTCGAGCACGATCACCCCGGCCTCGACGCTGGAGAGCACCCCTTCGAAGAAGAGGCGGGTCTCGTCGAGTTCCGCCGTGCGGATGCGCATCTCCTCGTTCATCGTCTCCAGTTCCTCGTTACCGGACTGGAGTTCCTCGTTCGTTGTCTCCAGTTCCTCGTTGGTGGACTGGAGTTCCTCGTTCGTCGTCTCCAGCTCTTCGATACTCGACTGGAGTTCCTCGTTGACCGTTTCGAGTTCGGCGTTCGTGGATTGGAGTTCCGCGTACGCCGCCGCGAGATCTTCCTGCACGCGCTTGACCTCATGCTGGAGGCGGGTGGCCTCCGTGGTGTCGATGAAGGTGATCGCGGCGCCGATGTCCTCGCCGTCGATGGTGATCAGCGGCCGCACGACGATGTCGAAGTACTGCGGGTCGCCGCCGGGCTTCTGCCGTCGCACGGAGTTGACCCGGACGCTGCGGCGCTCGCCATGGGTTTTGTCGATCACGGACCGGAGTTCGATCGGCCGGTAGGAGACTTCGAGGTCGTGGAACGGCCTGCCCACGTCATGGGAGGAGAGACCGAACTGCAGCCGCGCCGCGCCGTTGATCAACGCGACCGCGCCGTCGCGGTCGATGCCGAGCACCGAATCGGGCGACGAGGCGAACGCGAGTTCGCTCACCAGCCGCCTTCGGCTGACGTCGTGCATTTTCCCACCCGTCCGGCCTTCGAACCGGGGAGTCTTCGGAGCGACCGTCCCGTCGGCCCGGATCTTGAACACCCGGTTCCTGATGTTGGCGGCGTCGAACCGCACGCCGTCGGAGAGCAGCATCTCGGCCTTCCCCAGGAGCAGGTAACCGCCTTCATTGAGCGCGAAATGAAATCTTTCGATGATCTTCGCCTGCGCCTCGACGTTGAAGTACATCAACGTGTTGCGGCAGGCGAGCAGGTGCACGCGGGAAATGGGCGCGTCGCGCGTGATGTCGTGCCTGCCGAAGATCACCCGGCGGCGCAGGTCACGGCGGAACACGAACCGATCGCCGATCGGTTCGAAGTATTTCTTCAGCAGGTCCGGGGGCAGCATCTCGAGTGCTTTCCGCGAATACACCCCGGCCCGTGCCTCGCGCAGCGCCTCTTCGTCGACGTCGGTCCCGTAGATCTTGACCCGCCCGGTGCTCGCTTCGAGCCCGATCTGCTCGGCGAAGACCATCGCGAGGGAATACGCCTCTTCCCCGCTCGAACACCCGGCGCTCCAGATCCGGATCTCCTCGTCGTCCGCGACCGATTCCACGATTTCGGGGACGACGGTGGTCCGCAGGTGCTCCCAGGCCTCGGGATCCCGGAAAAAACTCGTGACGTTGATCAGGATGGTGTTGAAAAGTTCGAGGAATTCCTCGGCGTTGGTCTCCAGGAAATCCCGGTAGTCGGCGTACCGGTCGAACTGCACGGCCTGCATGCGCTTCTGGATGCGGCGGGCGAGCGAAGTCCGCTTGTAGCCGGTGAAATCGAAACCCCTGGAGTCCTTGATGAAATTCAGCAGGATTTCGAGATCTTCGGTTTCGTCGCGTTCGCCATCAGGTGCGGTCATGACGATCTCGTTCCCTTCACCAGGCCCACGAGAGCGCCCGCTACGTCGGCCAAGGGCAGCACCAGATCGACTGCCACGGCATTCGCCACGGCTTGTGGCATACCCCGGAATTCGGCGCTCTCCGGATCCTCGGTGACCACCGTACCGCCCCGCGACTTCACCGCGGCGGCGCCCGCCGCACCGTCGGATCCGGTCCCGGTCAGCACACAGACCAGCGCGGAGGGACCGTAGGCGATGGCGACGGATTCGAAGAGCAGGTCGGCCGACGGCCGCACGAATTTCACCTGTTCGGTCGCCGAAAGAGCCAGTGTGCCACCGGGTTTCACCAGGAGATGCTGATTCGGCGGGGCGAGATAGACGACGCCCGGCTCGGTGCTTTCGCCGTCCTCGGCCAGCTTGATCCGCAGGGGTGACCGGCGGCCGAGGATCTCCGCGAGCACGGTTTTGTGGTGCGGGTCCAGGTGCTGGACCACGACCAAGGGCAGCGGAAAGCCGGCGGGCAGGGCGCCGAGCACCGCGATGAGTGCTTTGACTCCGCCCGCCGAGGATCCGATGGCGACGATCTCGATGGCCGCCGCCTCGATGCGACTGGGGCCGAGCATCCTCCGAGCCTAGTGCTCCGAGGGCGTGCTGTGTGCTAAGCGGAACCGCCCACACGACGGATGATCTTCGCGAGAACGCCCGTGACCACCATCCAGAAGACCGCGGCGATGCCGTAGTTGATCAGCACGCGAAGCTTGGCGTCTTCGGGCATGAAGAGATCCTTGAAGCCAAGCAGGAGCCCGTCGGCCCAGCCTCGGGCGAACGACACGATGCCGTTGTCGGGATTCGCCTCGCCGATCACGAAGACGACGTGCAGCACCAGGATCGCCGCGAAGACCAGCCCGACCCAGCGGACGACGCTCGCCAGTATCCCGGCCGCGCGCCCGCTCCCGGCCCGCCAGTCGACCTTGCGCCTGGTCTCCTGATCAGCGGTTTCCTTCTCTTCAGCGTGCTCGCCCATGCCGGGCAGTCTGGCACGCCCCCTGGTCCGATTGCTACCCGCGAGTAACCCGAATGGGCGCCACTCTGGTCACGGTTCGATCGCGGGCCGGGTTTCCTTCCGGGCGATCTCGCGGTTAAGGTGGCGTCGTGGCTCGAGCTCTCCTGCTTCGCTGCCGCGACGGGGCCTGATCGGACCGGCTCCCCGTCGCGGGGCTTCGTGGTGCCGGTCGTCGCACCCGATTCTTCAGGAGAACCGTCCCCTCATGAGCATTCGCAAGCCCACTCGTCCTGCCCCTTCCGAGCAGGCTTCGTGGAACACCCAGCGCGGCACTTCGATGCCCGTCCATCGCTACCGCCCCTGGTACGACCTGGTCGAGGACATCGCCCTGCCCGACCGCACCTGGCCGGACAAGCGCATCGACACCGCCCCCCTGTGGTGCGCGGTCGACCTGCGTGACGGCAACCAGGCCCTGATCGACCCGATGTCGCCCGCGCGCAAGCGCAAGTTCTTCGACCTGCTGGTCCGCATGGGCTACAAGGAGATCGAGGTCGGCTTCCCGGCGGCCTCGCAGACCGACTTCGACTTCGTCCGCGAGATCATCGACGAGGGCGCCATCCCGGACGACGTCAGCATCCAGGTACTGACCCAGTGCCGTCCGGAGCTGATCGAGCGCACGTTCAAAGCACTCGAAGGAGCGCCGCGCGCGATCGTCCACATCTACAACTCGACGTCGATCCTGCAGCGTCGCGTGGTGTTCCGCGAGGAGCGCATCGGCATCACGAAGATCGCTTCGCAGGCGGCCGAGCTGGTCGTCGACTACGCGGCGAAGCAGCCGGACACCGATTTCCGCTTCCAGTACTCGCCGGAGTCCTACACCGGCACCGAGCTGTCGTACGCGCTCGAGGTCTGCAACACGATCACCGAGATCTGGCAGCCGACGCCGGAGAAGCCGGTCATCCTGAACCTGCCCGCCACCGTCGAGATGGCGTCGCCGAACGTCTACGCCGACTCGATCGAGTGGATGCACCGCAACCTGGAGCGCCGCGACTCGGTGATCCTGTCGCTGCACCCGCACAACGACCGCGGCACCGGCATCGCCGCCGCCGAGCTGGGCTTCCAGGCAGGCGCGGACCGGATCGAAGGCTGCCTGTTCGGCAACGGCGAGCGCACCGGCAACGTCGACCTGGTCGCGCTGGGCATGAACCTGTACAGCCAGGGCGTCGACCCGCAGATCGACTTCTCCGACATGGACGAGATCAAGCGGACCGTCGAATACTGCAACCAGCTGCCGGTGCACGAACGCAGCCCGTGGGCAGGCGACCTGGTGTTCACCGCGTTCTCCGGCAGCCACCAGGACGCGATCAACAAGGGCCTCGACGCGCTGAAGGCCGCCGCCGACAAGGCGGGGACGCCGGTCGACGAGCACCCGTGGGAGGTCCCGTACCTGCCGATCGACCCGAAGGACATCGGCCGCAACTACGAGGCCGTGATCCGGGTGAACTCGCAGTCCGGCAAGGGCGGCGTCGCCTACATCATGAAGGCCGAGCACCAGCTCGACCTGCCGCGGCGCCTGCAGATCGAGTTCTCGAAAGTCGTCCAGCGCCACACCGACACCGAGGGCGGCGAAGTCGACCCGGCCACGATGTGGAACGCGTTCTCGGCCGAGTACTTGGAGCTGAAGACGCCGCTGGAGCTGGTGCGCCAGCACGTACGGGACAACGGTGACGGCGAGTACGACATCACCGCCACCGTGCGGGTCGAGGGTGACGAGCACGAGGTCACCGGACGCGGGAACGGCCCGATCGCGGCCTTCTTCGACGCGCTGTCGACCGTCGGCTTCGACCTGCGGCTGCTGGACTACAGCGAGCACACGCTCACGCCGGGCGACGACGCACGGGCGGCCTCGTACATCGAGTGCGCGATCTCGGACAGGGTGTACTGGGGCATCGGGATCGACCCGTCGATCGTGACCGCTTCGCTGCGGGCCGTCGTGTCGGCGGTGAACCGGGCGAACCGGTAATTTCCGGCTTTGTCCGTGAAGGCCTCCTTCACTACCTTGAGGGTAGGGAAGGAGGCCTTCACGGCCTTTGCCGTGAGGTAAGGCGAGGACGGAGCACCAGCCGCTCTTCCGGCGATCATGCGGGCCCTGACGCGCGTTGCGAAAGCCACTTTCGCAACGTTGAAGGTTGCGAAAGTGGCTTTCACAACAGCTCTCTGGTCCCTCAAGGGGGCCTTCACGGACTTCTGCCGGGCTCGCCCGTGACCGGTGTCGCGAAAGCCACTTTCGGGACATCAGACGTCACGAAAGTGGCTTTCGCGACGCGCTTCGGCCACGGACGCCGAGAGCGTCCCCGGTGTTACTGGCTCGCGTTGCCGCGAAGGGCTTTCACCGCGGCCAGGACATCGGCCGGGTCGGTGCGGGTGGTGTAGTCCGGATGGACGTCGATGTAGCGGATGACGCCTTCCCCGTCGACGACCAGGACGGTCGGGTACGGCAGCTCCCATTCCCGCGCGCCGTTGATCTTCTCGACGTCGCCGATGAGCGCATCGAAGGTCGGTTTGAGCTTCGGGTCCTGGCGGAACGTGATGCCGAGCGCGCGGCCGAGCTCATTGTCCACATCGGACAGGACGGCGAACTCAAGCTCCTTTGTGGACAACGAGTCGTCCGGCAGCTGCGGACTGATCGCGACCAGCTTGACCCCCAGATTCTCCAGCTCCGGCAGCAGCTCCTGCTGATACGCGCGCAGGGCGAGGTTGCAGTACGGGCACCACGCGCCGCGGTAGAACACCACGACCGCGGGCCCGTCCGCGACCCGGACCCGCGCGCCACCGGCGTCCGGCAACGTGAAGTCCGGCATCGCCGCCCCCGGCTTCACCGCCGCCTCGGCGACCAGCCCGACGAACTTCTCCCGATCGGCCTTGAGCACCGGCGCCACCTCCGCCGGCACGTGCTCCGCGACGGCGACCCGCAGGTCGGCGAGGTCGGTGTTGAGATCCCCCATCATCGGCTCCTTTCGTTGTACTGATCGGTACAGTGAGCCCGACTGTACTATTCGGTCCATGGGTGGTCAACCGGCGAAGACCCCGCAGGGGCGGATGACGAGGGGCGCGATCGTCGACGCGGCGGCGGAACTGATGTACGTCAACGGCGTCGCCGGGACGAGCGTCGACAAGGTGCTCGCGGCGAGCGGGGCCGGGAAATCGCAGATGTACCACTACTTCAAGAACAAGGATCAGCTCGTCGAGGCGGTCATCGCACGCTTCCTGGAGAGCATCCTCGGCAACCAGCCGACCATCTTCGAGCTGCACGACTGGGCCGACTTCGACCAGTGGGCCCAGGAGATCCTGGCCATCCAGACCACACCCAAGGGCCCGATCGCCTGTCCGCTCGGCAACCTCGCGGGCGAACTCGGCGACAACCCCAAGATCGCCCCACTGCTGGACAAGGCCTACCGCGAATGGGAGTCACACCTCGAACGCGGCCTGAAGTCCTTGCAGGATCAGGGAAAACTCGCCGAGGACGCCGACCCGGCCCGGCTCGCGCAGGCCGCGATGACCTGCGTCCAGGGCGGCCTGCTGATGGCGCACCTGCGGCACGACATCACGCCGATCGCCGACGCGCTCAAGATCGCGCTGGACCACCTGAAGAGTCACGCCCGCCCGTGAGCGCCTCGACCTCGTCGGCGAGCGCGTCGAGCACCTTCGCCACCGCGGGCCGCGAGGACGCGCCCAGCCGGCAGACCGCCTCGACGTGCCGCGCCGCCTTGATCCCGGCGAGCGGACGGCAGACCAGGCCGCTGCCGCGCCGGGTGTCCACTGTGTACCGGGGCAGCAGCGCGATCCCGTGCCCCGCGGCCACCAGTCGTTCGATGATCCGGAAATCGTTGATGCGCTGCACGACCCGCGGCCGGACACCGGTGCGGATGATGAGCGACTGGAGGATGTCGTCGACCGGGAACCCGGCGTTGACGCTGATCCAGCTTTCGTCGGCCAGTTCGGCGAGTTCGAGGCGTCGGCGCTTCGCGAGCCTGTGCCCGGTGGGGAGCGCGACGTCGAGCGGCTCGCGCAGCAGATGCCGCGACTCCAGCCGCTCCGAGCCCAGCGGCGGCGCGTGCTCGTCGCGGTGCGCCACCACGATGTCGTAGTCCGCGACGAGTCCCGGCACCTCGGGCGGGGTCATGTCGACGTCACGCACGATGACGTCCAGGCCGTCGAACTCCGCCGTCCGGTGCAGCAGTCCGGGCAGCAGCATCAGCCCGGCCGACTGGAAGATCGCCATCCGGACCCGGCCGCGCGGGGCGCTGCGATAGGTGTCCAATTCGGACTCCGCGCGGTCGAGCGCGGCGAGCACGTCGTCCGCGCGGGCGACCAGCGCGCGGCCCGCGTCGGTCAGCCGCAGCCCGCGCCCCGCCGGTTCGGTCAACGCGAGACCCACGTCACCCTGCAGGGCACGCAGCTGCTGCGAAACCGCGGACGGCGTGCAGTGCAACGCCTTCGCGGCCGCCGTCACGCTGCCGCGGTCGGCGAACTCCCGCAGGGTCCGCAACCGGCCGATGTCCATCCCGCCAGCATATGTGAAGCGAAACTGAACGGTCGCTGCAAATATTCTCGCTGGTCCTAAATGGTCATCCCACGTAAGAGTGAAGACATGCCCGCCCGCGACCGTTTGCTCGCCCTGCTCGTCGTCGTCCTCTGGGGCTGCAACTTCCTCGCCATCCACGCCACCCTCGGGCAGTTCCCACCCGTCTTCGCCGGCGGGCTGCGCTTCGCGGTCATCGCGATCCCGACCATCCTGTTCGTGCCGTGGCCGAAGGTGAAGATCCGGCACCTGCTCGGCTACGGGCTGGGCTTCGGCACCGGGCAGTTCGCCTTCCTTTTCATCGCGATGGACACCGGCATGCCGACCGGCCTCGCGTCGCTGGTGCTGCAGGCCTCGGCACCGTTCACCGTCCTGCTCGGCGCCGTCTTCCTACGGGAACGCGTGTCCGGACGGCAGCTCGCCGGGATCCTGCTCGCCGTCGCCGGGATGGCGACGATCGCCTGGCAGCAGGCCGGTAGCGCCGCCCTGCTGCCAGTGATCCTGACCCTGCTCGGCGCGCTGAGCTGGGCTTTCGGCAACCTGAGCACCCGGCAGGCGGCACCGGACAACCCGCTGAACTTCGTCCTCTGGATGTCCGTGGTGCCGCCGCTGCCGATGTTCGCGCTGTCGCTGGTAATGGAGGGCCCCGCCGAGATCGGGCGCTCGCTGAGCACCCTCGGCACGACCACCGGGCTGATCGGCCTCGGCGGGCTCGCCTACGTCGTGCTGTTCGGCACCATCGTCGGCTCCGGGATCTGGACGTCGCTGATGCGCCGCAACCCGGCGGGCGTGGTCGCGCCGTTCTCCCTGCTGGTACCGGTGGTCGGCCTGTCGATGGCGTTCCTGGTCCTCGACGAGCGGCCTTCCCTGGTGGAGATCATCGCGGCGGCCGTCGTCATCGGCGGTGTCCTGTTCGGTTCGACGAAGCGCCGCGTACGCGAGCCGGACTTCCTCGCCGAAGCCGAAACGCCTCAGCCCACTGGGGTGCGGTGAGCCTTTTGGGCTGGGCGCCGCGCCCGGTGAACACCCGCCGCACGAAGTCCTGGTAGCGCGCACGATCCGCCCCGTCGACCAGCGGACGCTCGCGGCGGGCCATGGCCAGCAGGCCGCCGTCGACGCCGGGCCGGGGCCGGAACGCCGCCGCGGGGACCCGGCCCGCCAGCCGGAAATCGAACCAGGGCCACCACTGCGCGGTCATCATGGTCGCGCCGCCGACCCCGGCCCGCCGTCGCGCCACCTCCCACTGCACGAGCAGGACGGCGTCCGTCCAGCCAGGCGCGGCTAGCAGGTGGCGCAGCGTCGCGGTGGTCAGATGGAACGGCAGATTGCCGACCACCACGTACGGCGTCTCCGGCAGGGTGAACCGCAGGAAGTCCGCGGTGACGATCTCCGTGGACGGCCGGACCCGTGCCGCCAGCCGGGCGGCGCGGCGGGCGTCGATCTCGACGCCGGTCAGCGGCCTGCCGAGCCGTTCCAGTGGCAGGGTGAGCGCGCCGTCGCCGGTGCCGAATTCGATGATCGGCCCGGCGGTCGCGGCGGCGAGCCCGACGACGGTTTCGATGGTGTTCCGGTCGATGAGGAAGTTCTGGCCGAGTTCGTGACGGCCAGGACGATGTGTGCGCAAGGGATCTCCGCGGCTTCGAGGTGAGCCGGGCAGCACGAAGCAGACCCGGTGACGACTCGCTCGGGCGGCGGTTCCTTGCCTAAATACGCAGGATCCGCCGCTAGGCGCGGCGGGTCCTGGTGAACGCGGAAGCACACATGGCGGCGAAGCTACCCCGTGCCGGAGTGCCTCCGCCAACGGTTTTCTACCCGGCGATCCGGCTGGTTCCGAGGTGTTCGACCGGGCAGGACAGCGCGGCCTTGACCCGGCGGGTGAGCTCGTCGGTGAGCACCTCGGTCTCGCCCTTTTCGAGGCCGTCGACGACCTGGCGGGCGACGTCGCGCGGGTCGTTCTTGGGTATGTCGAAGCCCTGCGTCATGTCGGTGTCGGTGTAACCGAGGTGGACGCCGACGACCTGCGTGCCCTGCTCGGCGAACTCGATCCGGAGCGAGTTGGTGAGCGACCAGAAGGCCGCCTTCGACGCGCCGTAGGACCCCGAGCCCGCCGCCCACGACAGGACCGAATGCACGTTGACCAGCGCGCCACCATCCTTGAGCTGGGGCGCAAACGCTTGCGCGACGCGCAGCGCGCCGAAGACGTTCGTCTCGAAGACCGGGCGGTGCGCGTCGACGTCTTCGGAGAGCAGCGAGCCGAGCCCGATGACGCCGGCGTTGTTGAAGACGATCGTCGCGTCGCTCGTCCTGGTGGTCAGCGCGCGGACGGACTCCGGGTCGGTGACGTCGAGCGGGAGCGGGACGATCCGCGGATCGGTCTCCTCGCGCGGAACCCTGGCCGTCGCGTAGACCTTGGCGGCGCCGCGGGCGAGCAGTTCGGCGACGAACGCCTTGCCGAGCCCGCGCTGCCCGCCGGTGACCAGGACGACCGCACCCTCGATGGTGGTCATGACTTACTCCTTGACAGAAGTGTTCAGATTTTGCCTCTGTCGTCAGGATGGCGGCACGGGACGACAGAGTCAAGTACGCTTGACCTATGTCATGGACCGCGACGGACCGCTACCGGTTACGCACCGCCCCCTCGGGGCTGGCGCTCGTTCAGGACTTCCTCAACACGAAAGCGATCAAGGCGCACGGCCTGGACCTGCTGAGCGACGCCGATCTGGCTCGCCCCTGGGCCGCCGAGGCGCTGGCGGAATGGTCGAAGACCCGAGACTCCGACGTGCCCGAGATCACGCTGGGCCCAGGCGACCTTCGCGGGCTCCGCGATCTGCGGGAGTCGTTCGTTTCGCTCTTGGACGGCGACGACACGGCCTTCGACAAGCCGATCAAAGCGGACCTGGCCCTGCGCGACGGTGTCGTCCGGCTGTTCCCCTCCGGCGCCGGACGGCAGTGGCTCGCTTCGGCGCTGTGGACGGAGACGCTGCTCGCGCAGCAGGCCGGGATCTGGCCGCGGCTGAAACTGTGCCGTCTCGACGGCTGCCGTTCGGCGTTCTACGACGTCTCGCGCAACAACAGCGGGGTCTGGCACGACGTCCGGACCTGCGGGAACGTCGCGAACCTGCGGGCGTCGCGGGAACGGAAGAAAGCGCTCAGCTGAGTGCGGCGAGCGCCGACGGGATCGGGATCTCACCGCCGATGACGTCGAACCCCTGGTTCTCGGTGAGCGGCTCGTCGAGGGTCGCGACCAGGACCGCGGCGACGTCGGCGCGGGAGATGTGCCCTGGTTCGAGGTGACCGCCGAGCTTGACGCGGCCGGCGGGCTGGTCGTCGGTGAGCGTGCCTGGCCGGACGATCGTCCAGTTCAGGCTCGACCGGCGCAGGACGCTGTCGGAGATCTGCTTCGCCATCAGGATCGAGCGCACCAGGCGGTCGCCCTGATCCGGCGAATCCGCGAACTGCGCGGAAAGCTGCACGAACCGCGCGACACCGGCCTTCTCCGCGGCACGGATCGCGGTGATCACGCCGTCGCGGTCGACGAGGTCGACCGAGGCCTGATCCGGATCGGGCGCGCCGATCGCGCTGATCACGACCTCGGAACCGGCGAGCGCCTCGACGAGGTCGTCCGCGTCGGCGGTGACGTCCGCGACCACGGTTTCGGCGCCGAGCCCGGCGACCTCCTCGGCGCGGCGACGGCTGCGCAGCCCCGCCCGCACCTGATGCCCCCGTCCCCGCAGAAGCCGGACCACGTGAATCCCCGTCCGCCCCGACGCACCCAGCACTGTGACCCGCATGACAGGAGAGTCTGCCTGATCACGCCCGCCCTCGCCGCCCACGCATTTCATCCGCTGAATGCGGCAAGTCCGTGAAGGCCTCCTTCCCTACCTTCAGGGTAGGCAAGGAGGCCTTCACGGACCGGACAGGCAATGCGGGACGAACTAGAGGATCTCGGCCGCCGAGCCGACGTCCGGCAGCCCGCCGACGTCGGGGTTCAGGTCCCCGGCCTCGACGAGTTCCGCCTCGACCGCGTGCGGTTTGATCCGCCCGTCGCGGATGTCCTCCGCGTAGTGGCACGCGACCCGGTGCCCGGCGCCGATCTCCCGCAGCTGCGGGCGGTCGGTGTCGCACAGGCTCTGCTGCTTCCACGGGCACCGCGTGTGGAACCGGCACCCGGACGGCGGCCGCGCCGGCGAGGGCAGGTCACCGGCGAGCAGGATCTGCTCCCGGCTGTCCTCCACCGTCGGGTCCGGCACGGGGATCGCCGAGAGCAGCGCCCGCGTGTACGGGTGCAGCGGGTTCTCGTACAGCGTGTCGGCGTCGGCCTCCTCGACCAGCGAGCCGAGGTACATCACGCCGATGCGGTCGGAGATGTGCCGCACCACCGCGAGGTCGTGCGCGATCACGAGATACGTGAGCCCGAGCTTCTCCTGCAGGTCCTCCAGGAGGTTGACCACCTGCGCCTGCACCGAGACGTCCAGCGCGGACACCGGTTCGTCGGCGACGATCAGGTCCGGCTCGACCGCGAGCGCCCGCGCGATGCCGATGCGCTGACGCTGGCCGCCCGAGAACTCGTGCGGGTACTTCCGCAGCGAGGACTCCGGAAGACCGACGGCGGCAAGGAGTTCACGCAGCCGCTTGGCGGTCGCTTCCTTGTCCTTGTCGAGGCCGTGCGCCTTCATCCCTTCCGTCAGAATGGATTCCACCGACTGCCGAGGGTCCAAAGAGGACATCGGGTCCTGGAAGACCATCTGCATCCGGCGGCGCGCCTTGCGCAGTTCCTCGCCCTTGAGCCCGGCGACGTCGGTGCCGTCGAAGACGACCTTGCCCGCCGTCAGCTCGGTCAGCCGGAGGATCGCCCTGCCCAAAGTGGACTTCCCGCAGCCGGATTCCCCGACCAGGCCGTAGGTCTCACCCTTGTGGATGGCCAGATCGACGCCGTCGACGGCGAACACGTGCCCGACCGTCTTGTCGACCACAATGCCGCGCTTGATCGGGAAGTGGACCTTGAGGTCTTCGACCTCCAGGAGCACTTCCTGCGCCGGTACCGTGTGCGTCATCGGGCCCCTCCTTGTGCGGCCACGGCCGGGATCACCGGGTTGTGGCAGCGCAGCAGCCCACCGCGATCGGGGGTCAGCTGCGGTGAAACCTCCCGGCATACGCCGAGAGCGTTCGGACAGCGCGGCGCGAACGCGCAACCGCCGTCCCACGGGATGTTGTCGGCGACGGATCCCTTGATGGGGATCAGTTTCTCGCCGCGGCCCGCGTCGAGACGCGGGATCGAGGCGAGCAGGCCGTGCGTGTACGGGTGCCGCGGCTCGGCGAACAGCGCGTGCCGCTCCGCCCGCTCGACGATCTTGCCGCCGTAGAGCACGTTGACCTCGTCGCAGAGACCGGCGACGACACCGAGGTCGTGCGTGATCATGATCAGCGCGGTCCCGGTGTCCTGCACCAGTTCCCGCAGCAGCGCGAGGATCTGCGCCTGGATCGTCACGTCGAGCGCGGTGGTCGGCTCGTCGGCGATGAGCAGCCGCGGACGGCACGCCAGCGCGATCGCGATCAGCGCGCGCTGCCGCATCCCGCCGGAAAGCTGGTGCGGGTACTCGGAAAGCCGCCGCGACGGGTCGGGGATGCCGACCTTGTCCAGCAGTTCGACGGCTTCCTTCGACGCCACCTTGCGCGACATCCCGCGGTGCCGTTCCAGCACCTCGGTGATCTGCAGCCCGATCGGGATGACCGGGTTCAGCGACGACAGCGGGTCCTGGAACACCATGCCGAGGTCACGGCCACGGCGGTCCCGCATTTCCTTGTCCGACAGGCGAAGCAGATCCGTGCCTTCGAACGACACCGAACCGCTGACCTGGTTGCCGCGTTTCGCGAGCAGCCGCATGATCGCCAGCGAGGTCACGGACTTGCCGCAACCGGACTCGCCGACGAGACCGACCGTCTGGCCGGGTTCGACGTCGAAACTGATCTCGTCCACCGCGGTGAACGGCTTCTCGCCGCGTCGCTGGAAAACGACCTTGAGGTCACGTACTTCGAGGAGTGCCATCTTCAAATCACCGCCTGTTCTTCGGATCGAGGGCTTCCCGCAAGGACTCGCCGAGCAGCGTGAAGCCGAGCGCGACGATGATGATCGCGATGGCCGGGTAGTACGCCAGCTCGGGGCGGATGTCGAGGAACTGCCGAGCGCTGCGGCTCAGCATGATTCCCCATTCCGCCCGGTTCGGGTCCGGGTCGCCGAGACCGAGGAACGACAGCGCCGCCGCCTCGAGGATCGCGGTCGCCAGGGTCAGCGTGGCCTGCACGATGACCGGGCCGAGCGAGTTGGGCAGCATGTGCCGCAGCACGATCGTCCCGCGCTTGACGCCGAGCGACGTCGCCGCGAGCACGTGGTCACTGTTTCTCTGCGCGAGCATCGAACCGCGCAGCAACCGCGCGAAGATCGGCACGCCGACCATCGACACGGCCACGATCACGGTCCACTGGCTCGGCTTCTGGAACAGCGCGGCGACCGAGATCGCCAGCAGCAGCGACGGCACCGACAGCATGACGTCGACCAGGCGCATGAGCACCGTGTCGACCCAGCCGCCGAAGGCACCGGCGAGCCCGCCGATGATCATGCCGACCACGACGCCGATGACCGTCGCGAGCACACCGACCAGCAGGGTGTTCTGCGCACCGACCAGCAGCCGCGAAAGGTAGTCGCGGCCGAAGTCGTCGACACCGAGCGGGAAACCGGCCTGAGCGCCGGGGATGATGCCCTGGCCGAGGATGACCTCGCTCTGCAGGTACCGCTCGTAGGGGTCCTTCGGCGCGATGAACGGCGCCAGGATCGCCACCAGCAGGAACAGGCCGGTGATCACGCCGCCGGTGATGGCCACCGGGCTCCGGAGCATCCGGCGCAGCGCCTCGCCACCGAGGCTGTGCCCCTTCGCCGTCGACGCGGCGAGCTTGTCGATCGGCTCCTTCTTCTTGTTCAGCAATGTGTTCATCGGACACGCACCCTCGGGTCGATGAGCCCGTACGAGACGTCGACCAGCATGTTCACCAGCACGTACACCAGCGCGCCGAACAGCAGCAGCGCTTGCAGACGCGGGTAGTCACGCCGTTCGATGCCCTCGGCGAGCAGGAAGCCGAGGCCGCGGAAGTTGAACACCCGCTCGGTCAGCACCGCGCCACCGAGCAGCGCGCCGGTCTGCAGGCCGATGGTGGTGACCACCGGCAGCAGGCCGTTGCGGAGCACGTGACGGCGCCGGACGATCGGCTGGGTCAGGCCCTTCGAGTTGGCCGTGCGGATGAAGTCCTCGTTCAGCACGTCCAGCACCGACGCGCGGGTGATCCGGACGATCACCGCGAGCGGGATGGTGGCCAGCGCGAACGCGGGAAGGATCAGGTGGAGGATCGCGTCCCAGGCGGCGTCCCATTCCTGGGTGATGATGCCGTCGAAGACCGCGAAACCGGTGACGGTGGTGGCGTCGAGACCGGCCATCTGGCGGCCCTGCGAAGGAAGTCCCAGCGGGGCGGCGAGCGCGTCCTGCATCATGTAGCCGAGGAAGAACACCGGTACGGCGACACCGACCAGGGTCAGCACGATGATGACGTTGTCGATGGCCCCGCCGCGGAACCGGGCGGCCAGGTAGCCGAACGGGATGCCGAGGCCCACCGCGATGAGCATCGCGCAGAAGCCGAGTTCGAGAGTGGCGGGAAGGAAGTTCCCGATCTCCGACATGACCGGCTGGGCGGAGACCAGCGAGTTGCCGAAGTCGCCGGTGATGGCCCGGCCGAGGAACTTGAAGTACTGGATGAAGATCGGATCGTCGAGGCCGAGGATCCGGTTCAGGTCGGCGATCTTCTCCGGGGTCGCCTTGTCACCCAGGAGTGCGCCGGCGGGGCCACCGGGAAGAGACCGGAGCCAGGCGAAGATCAAAATGGACAGGATCAAGAGCGTCGGTATCGCTTGTAGCAGCCGACGCACGAGAAAACGGAGCACGTGCGTTCCTTTGTTGCCAGCCCTGGGAATGGACCACAGGGGGCGGGCGCGGTAGCGCCCACCCCCTGATGGCTCAGTGGTGGTGGATCAGTTGACCGTGACGGTGTAGAAGCGCTCGTCGGTCAGCGGGCTGGCAACCAGGCCCTTCACCTTCGGGCCGACGACGATCGCCGGGGGGCCGTAGGCGATGGGGATGGCGGGCAGGTACTCCATGATCTTCTGGTTCGCTTCCTGGTACGCCTTGGTGTGCGCCTCACCGGCGGTCGCGGCGTCCGCGGCGGCCAGCGCCGAGAACAGTTCCGCGTTCTCGAAGCCGAACTCGGCCTTCTTGCGGGCGAAGAAGGTGCCGACGAAGTTACCGGCGTCGTTGTAGTCACCGGTCCAGCCGAGCAGGTGGACGTCCTGCTTGCCTGCCTTCTGCACGTCGTCCTTGTAGCCACCGTTCCACGGCTTGGCGATCGGCTCGACCTTGATGCCCATGGCCTTCATGTCCTCGGACAGCGAGGTGAAGATGTCCGCCGGGTTCGGCATGTACGGCCGGGAGACCTCGGTCGGGTAGTAGAACTTCAGCGTCATGCCCTCGGCGCCGGCTTCCTTCAGAAGCTGCTTGGCGCGGTTGAGGTCGTACGGGTACTTGGTGACGTTCTCGTTGTAGCCGTCGATCGCCTTCGGCACGAACTGCGTCGCGGTCTCGGCACCCTCGGGGAGCTTCGACTTCACGAACTGGTCGCGGTTGAGACCGTAGGCCAGCGCCTGGCGGACCTTGAGGTCCTTCAGCTTCGGGTTGTTCGCCTGGTTGATGCCCAGGTACAGGATGTTGAACGACGGGCGGATGAGCACCTGCTCGCCGTCGTTGCGCAGCAGGCCGTAGTCCGCGGGCGACGGGTAGTCGAAGCCCTGGATGTCGCCGGCCTTCAGCGCCTGCTTGCGGGCGTTCTCGTCCGGGATGACCTTGAAGACCAGCTTGTCGAGCTTGGCCGTCTGGGTCGGCGAGTCGGTCGCCTTGGAGAGCGTGATCTCACCCTTGGCCTGGTCCCAGCTGTCGAACTTGAACGGGCCGGTGCCGGTCGGGTGCTGCAGCGCGTACTCCGGGTAGGAGAACGAGTCACCGCTCTGGGTGACGTTGTCCGCGTTGTACTTCTTCAGCGCGTCCGGGCTCTGGATCGAGAACGACGGCAGCGTGAAGGCGGCCGGGAAAGCACCCTTGGCCTTGTTCAGGTTCAGGATCGCGGTCGACTCGTCCTTGGCCTGGCAGTCCTTGAACACCGGGGCGCCGGAGGCGTCGCCGTCGTTCTTGGCGAAGCCCTCGAAGACGTCGCCGTAGTAGATCATCTGGCTCTGGGCCGCCGCGCCCTTCATGTTGAACATGCGGTTGAAGTTGAAGCAGACCGCTTCGGCGTTGAACGGGGTGCCGTCGTGGAACTTCACGCCCTTCTTGAGGCTGAAGGTCCAGGTCTTGCCTTCGTTGCTGCCTTCCCACTTCTCGGCCAAGCCGGGCTCGAGGTCCGCGGTCCCCGGCTTGTTCATGATCAGCGTGTCCATCATCTGGCGGATGATGCGGAAGGTCTCACCGTCGTCGTTGAAGAGCGGGTCGAACGTCTTCGGGTTACCGGCGGCGCCGAAGACCATGGTGCCTCCTGAGCCACCCCCTGCGCCTTCTTCACGCTTCGAATCGGCACAGGCGGAAATGGAGACCGCGAGTGCGCCGGCAAGCCCGATCAGGGCCACACGGCGTGCTCGGGTCACCCGCAGTTGCTGCATCTGGCACCCCTTGAGGAGATATTTCGGTGTTTGGGCACCGCCGGCGTCGATCGGAAACTCGAACTCCGCGGACGATCGGTGTGCCCGCCGACACTAGCGGGAACTCAGCCCGCACTTAAGCACGCGAGGTTACGATCGCGCTACACGAAGGCCAATACGACCGCAAAGTGTCCGCAATTCCGCACTTAGTGTAATCAATTCCGGGACTCTAACGCACAGAGTGCCGGTCCACTAACTCAAATGGGTGTCCACCACTAGGCTTGTTGGATCACTGACAGAAGTGGACAGAGACACCACGGAATCCGCCGCGGCACGGGTTCCGTCGACGGCGAACCAGCCCCGTTCGAACAGCTGCCAGCGCCGCAGATCGGCCCGCGATTCCTCGCCGTCCCGCCCGGCGGCGCGGTCGAGGCGCTCGGCCTCGCTCCCACCGTCCACCCAGGTCAGCAGGGACAGAGACGGCCGCATCCGCGCCCTGCCACTGGAAACACCCTCCAGCACCAGTACTTCGGGGACGCCGATTTCGACCTCTTCACCGGGCATCGGGACACCGGTGGACCAGTCCACGCGCCGGTAGCGGCCGGTCCTGCCCACGCGCAGCGGGGCCAGGACACCGGTTTCCAGTCGTGGCCACCACGAAACGGGCTCTTCCCAGGTCGCGAACTCATCCGTGCTGACCAGCGCCACCTGGACGTCGCGACCGGCGAGTTCGGCCACGATCTTCCCGGCCAGGGTGGATTTCCCGGCCCCTGAAGGCCCGTCGATCGCGAGTACGCGGACGGTCCCCAGCCTCGGCGGGGCAGCCAGAAGAGCGTCGATCAGCGTGCGCGTGCGGGGCTCACTTCGGGGAGCCCTTTGACGTTGTCGGGCGTCGCCGTCCGTGCTTCGAGCGCGGCGACGCGTTCTTCCAGGTCACGCTGGGCGTCGGCGAGTTCGCAGCGGAGCAGCGCGATCTCCTCGACGGAGGTCCGGACCTCTTCTTCGAGATGCCCGACCTCTGTCGAAAGATGCAATGCGACCAGCGCGAGAACCACACCGGCCAAGAGGAATACGAAGTTCGACGGCGTCTGGACGCCGGTAACGCGCGCCAGGAAGTCGGCGGCCTGCGGAACGAGGGCGAGCACGACCACACCGATGGCGAGGACAAGCCAAACACCCGCGTACTTTTCCCGCAGTTTCCGCCGTCGCATCATCTCGAGGACGACGAACAGCACCAGACAGGCGACGACGATGCTGAGAATGCGCCAGCCAGCCATGATCAGCTCCTTTTACGCCGAATCCGACGAGTCGACGGCGGGACGGCGGCGCACCAGCGCCAGCAGCAGGGCGAGTCCGGCGCGGCCGAGGTAGACGGCCGATTTCACCGGGGAATGGCTCGGTGTGCCACCGGCCCGTTCCCGCATGATCACCGGGATTTCCTTGATCTTCAGTTCGGCGCGGATCGCCATCACCAGCGATTCGACCGTGTCGCCGAGGTATTCGGCCGGGTAGTACGCGGCGAACATTTTGATCGCGCGCGGGCCCATCGCCTTGAAACCGGAGGTCACGTCGGTGAGCTTGGTCTTCCCGAGCCGGGAGAAAACGAACGAGAGCACGACCATCGCGTATTTCCGCGGGCCGCTCGCCTTGTACGCGCCCTTGCCCGCGAAACGCGAGCCGATCGCGATGTCGGCGTCGTCGAGCGCGCCCAGCAGGGCGGCGACCTCTTCGGGGTCGTGCTGACCGTCCGCGTCCACCTGCACGACGACGTCGTAGCCGCGGGCGGCCGCGTACCGGAAGCCGGTGCGCATCGCCCCGCCGACGCCGAGGTTGACCGCCAGGCGCGCCACCTCCGCGCCCGCCGCACGGGCGAGCTTGGCCGTGTCGTCGGACGAACCGTCGTCCACCACCAGCACGTCCATGCCCGGCAAGGACTGCTTGACCTGGGAAATGACCTCGCCGACGCTGGCCTGCTCGTTCAAGGCAGGCATCACGATGAGCACGCGACGGGTGGTCACGGACGTACTGGACACTGGATCACTCTATCTTCTTACTGGCCGTGAGCGGTGTCGGACCCGGTGGTGGCGCCTGCGGCGACCACACCTTGCTGACCTTCGATTTCGTAAACGGACGCGTCGAGGTTGTGGAAGACGCGCTTGAAACCCGGAGTGATGTCGAGGCGCTGGAGCCCCACCGCGGACTGCGCGTTGGGGGCCACCTTGCCCTTGCCGACGAGCACGTAGCGCACCTTGAGATCGGTGAGCGCGGCACGCACCCGCGGCTCGCGGTTGATGTCGTTGAGGAAGACGCTGAGCCAGCCCGCCTTGGTGGTGAACTCGGCGCCGTAGTTGGTCCACTCGACCGGCTGGACCCCGGCGAGGGCGTACATCCACACCGAACCGTCGGCCTTGTCGTTCATGACGCGCTCGCCCGGCACGACGTGCTTCCCCAGCCAGTCGTAGGCCTCTTCCTCGCCCTTGCTGACCGAGGGGCCCTCGCCGTAGTTCATCGCGAGCCGCGCCGAGTTGCGGCCGATGTAGCCGCCGCGGCTCAGCACCGTGACCACCAGGCCGATCACGAGAGCACCCGCGACGAGGGCGGTGAACGGGTTCAGGTTCGGCCTGCGCTCGCCGATCTTCTCGGCGAATTTGCCCGACGCGGTGTGCACGAACTCGCCGAACGCGACGGCGCCCGCCAGCGGCACGAGCGCGCCGAGCCGCCAGTGGTCGTTGTAGAACGGGCCGGTCAGGGTGTGGATGAGCGGGGTCTCCAGCGAGATCGTCGCGGCGAACAGGCCGCCGAGGACGACGTACGCGCCGACCATCCAGAGCATCCGCCGGTGCCGGACCAGGAAGAACACCCCGATGATCGCCGGGATGCCGATCCACCACTGCGGGAACGACGCCATCGGCGAGAACGTGATGGTCTGCCCGAGCGCGCCGGACACGCTGGTCTCCGATGCCCAGTACGCGCTGGTCACGCCGCCCGCGTTGTAGAGCGCCGGCAGGACCTGCGGCAAGCCGAGCACGGCCGCCATCACGACCGTGGCCACCAGCGAGGCGGCGCTTCGGCGCCAGTCGATCTTCTCGAAGCGGAACAGCACCGCGAGCAGGATCAGCAGGAAGTAGACCATGATCACGAAGATCAGGCTGGTGTGCAGGCCAGCCAGCCCGGCGACGCCGACGCCGATCGCGATCGGACCGGCGATGCCGTTCGGCTTGAGCAGGAGCCGGGCGAGCGCGAGCATCGCGGGCACGAGCGCCACCCCGGCGACGTACGGCCAGAGCGGGCCGCGCCACAGCGAGTCGTACGGGAACGCGGTGAACCAGGTGGACACGGCCGCGGCGGCGGCGGTCGCGAGGACCGGCATGCGCCAGGCGCGGCACATCGCGGCGACCCCGAGCGGGACGGTCAGCACGACCATGAGCGCCGCCAGGTTCAGCGTCGGCATCATCGTCAGGCCGCCCTTGCCGAAGACCAGGGCGAGCAGCGCGTGGTAGGTGTCCGGGTAGAAGTAGTCGGTCTGGTTCGGCAGGTTGGCGATGGTGCCGACCGTCGACGCGCGCGCGTCGCCGTGCTCGGCGATCCAGCGGACCAGGTTGCCGTGGAACGGGGCGTCCCAGCCCTGCTGGACGTTCTCCAGGGTGTGCGAGCCGCGCAGGAAGGTGACCATGCCGACACCGAGGCCGACCACGACACCGGCGCCGATCAGCAGGTGGTCCCGGAGGGAACGCTTCGTCTCGTCGTCGTCTTCGTCCTCCGCCCAGTCCGCGTGACGCTTTGCGGTGAAGCGAAGGACCAGGAACGAGAGGGCGAAGCCGAGCACGGACAGCAGCAGGACCCACAGGCCGACGTTCAGCATGGTCCAGCGGATGCCGAACCGGCCGAGGATCGGGATGCCGATGGCGACGAGACCGAAGGTGAGCAGCGGAGCAGCGGCGGCGAGGGTCCACCCACGCAGCCTGATCGCGGCGCCGAAGACGAGACCCGGCAGCCAGAACGCCAGCAAGACCAAAAGAACGTTCATCGAATTCGCTGTCCAACCCTATTCGGCGTTACCAACGCCACCCCGTTCGTGGCGCGGCCACACTATCGAGACGTTTCGGACGGTCTCGCGTTGCCCGTCTCAGGCGTGCCTCTCACCACGAAAGACATGACGACCATGAGGCCGACCGTGGGACCGGCGGCGAGCCCGACGACGGCCCGCACGACGGTGTCACCGGGGAAGAACAGCAGGACCAGCGCGGTCGCGGCGACGACGGCGGCCCAGGTGATCAGCACCTTCGTGGCCTTGGCCTGCGCGACGAGGACGGCGGCGAGCAGCTGCATCGCGGCCAGCAGCACCGAAGACCAGACCAGTCCGGCCATCCACCAGGCCTCCGGGTCGTTCTTGGCGTCGTAGACGAAGCGCACCACCCACGGGCCGATCAGCCAGCCGATCAGCGCGCCGAGGGCCGCGAGTGCCAGCGCGCCCACCGAACCGAGCGCGAGCAGCCTGCGCAGCCGGTGCTTGCCCTCCTCGGTGCTGGACAGGCGCACCACGGTCGGGACCGCGAGGGCCTGGATCGGCGCCATCAGCGTGAGGGGTGTCCTGGCCACGAACAGGGCGACGAAGAGAACACCGAGCTTGTCCTTGTCACCGCCGGGCGCGAGCAGGTTGACCAGCGCCGGGTAGCCGGTGATGACGCTCGCGGTGAGTCCAGCGCCCGCGAGGAGCATCAGCATGTTCTTGACGATCGGCTTCGCGGGCTCGCCGGCGTCCAGCTTGGGGTCGACCAGGCGGGCGGCGCCGCGGGCGAAGAGCAGCCAGGCGAACGAGCCGGTCGCGGCGGCGACGGCGAACCAGTACACCTGGGTGAGCCCGGCGACCACCAGCGCGGCGACCACGAGGATCCGCACCGCGGCCTCGACCAGGATCAGCCACGAGTAGGACCGGACGTGGTTCTGTCCGATGAGCAGCCCGCGCGCGGCGAACTGGAAGGCGAACGAGACACCGCCGGCCAGCACGATCACGGCGAGCGCGAACTGGCCGCCGTAGACCTTGTCCGTGATCGGCGGGATCAGCGTGAACAGGGCCACGACGGCGACCGCGACCAGGCTGGTGACGAACGCGATCACGGCGGGCCGCCCGGCCTTGCGGCCTTCGAGCGCGGCGTGCGCGGACTGGCGCGAGATCTCCTGCTCCAGCGGAGACAAGGCGGCGCCCAGCCCCATCAGCATGCCCCAGAACGACAGAAGGACAGCGTTGTCAGCCGTCGACAGCGTCCGTCCCCAGACCACGGTGAGGACATAACCGAGCGCGATCGCGATCAGCAGGTAGACGCCGATGCGTCCGGCGGATTTCCCGGTGTCCTTCGCCAGTTTCTCGCTGCTCACCGCGGTGCTCATTTACGCAGCCGGGCACGCAGCGCCATGAAGAGGCCCCGGAGTGCTCCGGCGCCGAATCCGGCGGCGAACACCGGCGTGAGCTGGGCGACCGCCTTGGCCTCGGCCTTGGTCGCGCCGAACTTCGTCACCGCGAACCCGGCGGCCGTCGAACCGACGGCGGCCAGCGTCACAGCGGTCTTCGGGCGCTTCGCGGCCACACCGAGCCCGAGCACGCCGACGGCCATCGCGGCGAACAGGCCGTTGCGGGCGGGGCCGGGCGACGCGAGATACGAATCGACGAACGTGGTGCCGCGGAAATACGACTGCCCGATGAACTTCTTGAACGAATCGCGGCCGTGGTAGGTCGCGGAGAACTCGGGAGCGAGGAAGATACGGTGACGTTCGGCGATCCAACGCAGAACACCCGTGTCGTCACTGGCGAAACGGACGTCTTCGAAGAGTGACTCGAACGCGTTGGACGAATCCTCGAGAACGTCCTTCGGCGCGGAAAAGAATCCGGTGCCTTTCGGGAACACATCGAACTCTTCGATACCGAACGACATCAACCGCGGGTTCGCGCAATAACGGCGCCACGGGATCTTCACCAGCCCCGCCATGAATCCCGCATACGGATTGTGTTCGGACGCGACGTTGATGTGACCGTTCCACACCGTGCGCTCCGGGTGTTCGACGAGCTGGTCGCGGAGGAAGGTGAGCGAGCCGGAGTCCACGATCACGCGGCTGTCGAGCAGCAGGATCTGCCGCCCGGACGCCTTCGCGATCCCCGCCCGGCGTGCCTCGAACCGGCCGCTGTTCGGCTGGGAGAGGACCGTGATGCCGTACAGCTCCTGCAGCTTGGTGAGCTTGTCACCGGTGCCGTCGGTGCTGCCGTCGTCGACCACGACGACCTCGACCGGCCAGTTCGCCGCCTGAGCCGACGCGATCAGCGCGCCGACACTGCGGTCGATCCAGTTCTGCTCGTTGTAGACCGGGATCACGACGGACAGGGCCGGGAGGAGCGAATTCGCACTCACCCCGGCGAGGCTACCTTGCGCGGCCCACCAGTATCCTTCGGGCACCGCAGACCCCGACAGAATGGCTCTTCCGGTGATTTCCTTCATTCTCGGCACCACGGCGGAACTGATCAAAATCGCGCCGGTCTACCACGGCATCCTCGAACGCGGGGTCCGGCCGAAGATCTGGTTCACCGCCCAGCACGTCGACGAGGTCTCGGACGTGCTCGCCGACCTGAACCTCCCGGAGCCCGACGTCTGGCTCGTGCCGAAGGAGAAGGCGCACAACCTGGAGTCGCCCGCGCAGGTGCCGGGCTGGGCCGCGCAGGTGCTGCGGACCGCGTGGAGCCGCCGCGCCGAGCTGAAGGCCGCGCTGGTCGAGGACGGGCGTCCGCCGCTGGTGCTGGTGCACGGCGACACCTTCACCACGCCGTACGGCTCACTCATCGGGAAGCGGATCCTCAAGTCGCGGGTCGGGCACGTCGAGGCCGGGGCGCGGTCGGGCAGCATCATGTCGCCGCTGCCGGAGGAGCTGAACCGGAAGATCGCCGCGAAGATCGTCGACATGCACTTCGCGCCGAGCGCGCGTGAGGTGAACAACCTCCGCAACGCGCGCGGCGTCGTCGTCGACACCGAGGCGAACACCGCGATCGACGCGATGCGGCTGGCCATCAACGGCCCGCTCGACATCGAGGGGCTGCCGGAGAAGTTCGGCCTCGCCACCCTGCACCGCTTCGAGCTGGTCTCGCGCGCGGACAAGTACCGCGAGGCGCTGGAGATCCTGCGCGAGCAGAGCAAGCAGATGCCGATCCTCTACATGGCGGGCGCGCCCGAGCGCGAGAAGATCCGCGCGCTGGGCCTGGCGAACCTCTTCGACGAGAAGAACTTCATCATCCAGCCGAAGATGCGGTACCTGAAGTTCCTGCCGCTGGTCGCGCGCGCCGAGTACGTCGTCACCGACTCCGGCGGCCTTTCGGCCGAGTGCTACTACCTCGGCCTGCCGTGCGCCGTGCACCGCGAGCGCACCGAGACGCCGCAGCACCTCGGCGAGACCGTCGTGCTGACCGAGATGCGCGGGGACAAGCTGCAGAACTTCCTCGACACCTACCAGAACCGCCGCGGTGAGTCCTGGGTCGAGAAGTTCCACCCGTCGGAGATCATCGTCGACACCCTGGCTCGCCTGGGCTACTGCTGACGTTCCGTTTCAGGCGAGCCTGAAACCCTGACCGGCCGCCCGACCTGCCCATAAGGTCCTTCTCGATATCCATTTCTCACTGGGGAGAAGGAATTTGAGGAAGACCTTATTGGCGGCGATGGCCGTCACGTTCGCGCTGTCGGCTCCGGCCGTGGCGTTCGCTGAGCCCGCTCAGACCACCGCCCCGGAGCCGACCTCGGCCTCGGTGATGGTCCCTGGGTACTGGGTCAGCGCGGGCTTCTGGAACACCGAACAGGACTGCACCTATCAGGCGACGGTGGAGTTCAACCGCCACCCCGAGTACACCGACTACCTCTGCCGGCTGGAGAACACCGGCACCAGCGAGTACAAGTGGCACCTCTGGATGTGGGTCGGCGACGTCTGATCCTGCGGCTTGCCGAAGTCCGTGAAGGCCTCCTTCCCTACCTTCAGAGTAGGGAAGGAGGCCTTCACGGACTGCCGCCGATGAGGGCTCGGCGATCTCGGGCTCCGTAGTCGAAGCATGTCGCGAAAGCACTTTCGGGACGCCTGACGTCTCGAAAGTGGCTTTCGCGACACGTTCGCGGGCGACCGGCTCCCAGCCCTCCGGAATCGCGTGAAGGCCCCCTTCCCTACCTTGAGGGTAGGCAAGGAGGCCTTCACGGATTTTCGAAGCTAGAGAGCGCGGCGGCCGGAGAGGGCGCGTCCCAGCGTCAGCTCGTCCGCGAACTCCAGGTCACCGCCCATCGGCAGCCCCGACGCGAGCCGCGTCACGGTCAAGCCGGGGAAGTCGCGAAGCATCCGCACCAGGTACGTCGCTGTCGCCTCGCCTTCGGTGTTCGGGTCGGTCGCGATGATGATCTCGCTGATCTCCGCGCCGCCGATCCGCGCGAGCAGCTCACGCATGCGCAGCTGCTCCGGGCCGATGCCGGACAACGGGTCCAGCGCGCCGCCGAGTACGTGGTAGCGGCCCTTGAACTCGCGCGTCCGCTCGACGGCGAGCACGTCCTTGGGCTCCTCGACCACGCAGATGACCGTGAGATCGCGGCGGGTGTCGCGGCAGATCCGGCAGGTCTCCTGCTCCGAGACGTTGCCGCAGACCTCGCAGAACTGCACGCCTTCCTTGACCTTGCCGAGCACTTCCTGCAAACGCGCGATATCCGCGGGATCGGCCGCCAGCAGGTGGAAGGCGATCCGCTGCGCGCTTTTGGGACCGACGCCGGGCAACCGCCCGAGCTCGTCGATCAGATCCTGGACGACACCCTCGTACAAGCTAGCCGCCGAGCCCTGGGAAGCCGCCGAGGTCCGGCATCCCGCCGCCGAGGCCGCCGGCGAGCGGGCCGAGCTTCTGTTCGGTGAGCTTCTGCGCGTTGGCCGAAGCGTCCCGCACGGCCGCGACGACCAGGTCGGACAGGGTCTCGACGTCGTCGGGGTCGACCACCTTGGGGTCGATGGACAACGACTTGAGCTGGCTGTCGCCGGACACGGTCGCGGTGACGAGACCGCCGCCGGAAGTGCCGGTCACCTCCGTGTTGGCCAGCTCTTCCTGGGCTTCGACCAGCTTCTGCTGCATCTGCTGGGCCTGCTGCATGATCTGCGACAGGTCGAAGCCGCCACCGGGTTGCACCATGATCCGATCGGTCCTCTCCTGGAAAATCCTGTGCCGCCTACCAGCCTAGCCGTCACGCGTATGGCACCGTTGGCGCCGTGCGACGACGGATGGGTCTTGTGCTGGCGATCGGATTGACGCTGTTCGCGGCGTGCGGCGTGGACAGCGCCGCACCACCGGCGGGAAATCCTTCCGCTCCGGGGACCACCACGGTCTTCACCACCCTTCCGCAGCCGAGTTCCTCGCCGAGCGCGCCGCCGCCGTCGTCGAGCGCGCTCCAGCCGCCTCCGCCCACCCAGCAGCCGAAGACGGGCAAGGTCGTCGTGCTGGATCCCGGCCACAACGGCGGCAACGCGGCCAAACCCGGTGAGATCAACAGGCAGGTCCCGGCGGGGCGCGGCAAGACGAAACCGTGCAACACCACCGGAACCGCCACGAATTCCGGTTATTCCGAGCACGCGTTCACCTGGGATGTCACGCAGCGGATCTCACAAGCCTTGACCGCCAAGGGAATCAAGGTCGTCTTGACCCGGCAGAACGACACCGGCGTCGGGCCGTGCGTCAACGAACGCGCCGCGATCGGGAACGACGCCGAGGCGGACGCGGTGGTGTCGATCCACGCGGACGGCTCGAATTCCGCCGGAGCGCACGGTTTCCACGTCGCCTACTCGGCCCCGCCGCTGAACGCCCAGCAGGGCGAGCCGTCGATGAAACTCGCGACGGCGTTGCGGGACGGGATCCGCGCGGGCGGCTTCCCGACGTCGACGTACCTCGGTTCGAACGGGCTCGCGCCGCGCGCCGACCTCAGCGGGCTCAACCTCTCGACCCGTCCCGCCGCGCTCGTCGAATGCGGGAACATGCGCAACGCCGACGAGGCCGCGGCGATGTCGAGCGAAGAAGGCCGTCAGCAGTACGCCGCCGTCATCGCGAAGGCCATCGAGAACTACTTGGCGGGCTGACGTCCCGCGTTCCGTCCTCTGGACGCGGTGCTACTTGCGCTCGTCCAGCGGGCGGGCGTTGAGGTGGTCGGCGAGCAGCTTCCGCGCGATCTCCTCCGGATCCTCCTCCGGCGGGAGCGGCGGAGGAGGCGGCGCGGGGCTCGCGTCCTCGTTGTAGAGGTCCTCGTCTTCCTCGACCGGCTCGGGCGGGAGCGGGATGTCCGGCTCGGCTGTGGTCACCTTCGGCCGCTGGGGCTCCGGCTTCGGCGCTGGAGGCGCCGCGGGGGCGCTGGGCGCTTCGACGGACCGGCGGGTGAAGGACCGCTCAGCCGCGGGTGGCGGCGGCGCGGCCGCCTTGGGGACGGCGGCCTGCCGGGGCTGCGCGGCACCGTGGACGCACCGGACCTGCCAGTCCCCTTCGAAGACCGCCTTGAACGCGGCCGCGATGCGTTCGGTGTGCTGCGGCTCGGAAAGCCTGCGTGCCACGGGTTCCGCGTTGTGTGTGAGCGTGAC
This sequence comes from Amycolatopsis alba DSM 44262, assembly GCF_000384215.1. Taxonomy (NCBI): domain Bacteria; kingdom Bacillati; phylum Actinomycetota; class Actinomycetes; order Pseudonocardiales; family Pseudonocardiaceae; genus Amycolatopsis; species Amycolatopsis alba. Next base: position 3,281,639 of record NZ_KB913032.1, read on the forward strand.
GGCGTTGCCATCGACACTCACCACGCTCGCCTGCGTGAGCATCGCCCCGGTGACGGCGCCGCCGGGGACCTTGCGGATCGCGGCCTGCACCTGCGGCCAGCGACCGCGGATGCCGTCCACGTCCGTCGCGCCCGCCAAAGCCGCGGCAGGCGCGGGCGCGGCAGGGCGCTCGGCGACCGGCTCGGGCCGCGCCACCGGCTGGGCGACGGGTTGAGCGGTGGGTCGCGAGACGGGCTGGGGAGCCGGTGCGGCCTGCGGTGCCGGAGCGGGCGGCTGAGCGGGCGCGGCGGCTCGTTGCGACGGCCGCTGGAACTCCCGGACGGGCTCACCCGAGGGAGCGACGGGGGCAGGCGGCGCGGCCTGAGCGACCGGCGCGGCTTGGGCGGCTTGAGCGACCGGGACGGCTTGAACGGCGGCGGGCGCCGGAGCCGAAGCGGCGCGGCGCTCCAGCCGTTCGAGACGGGCGAGCAGCGCGTCGGTGCCCTCGGCGACCGAAGGCAGCAGCATCCGCGCCGTCAGCAGCTCCAGCACCAACCGGGGCGAGGTGGCGCCCCGCATCTCCAGGAGTCCATTGTGGACGATATCGGCGTACCGCGAGAGCGTGGCGGGCTCGAGTTTGCCCGCCTGCTCCTTCATCTTCTTGAGCTCGTCGTCCGGTGCGGAGACCAGCCCGCGCTCACCCGCGTCCGGCACCGAACGCAGCATCACGAGGTCGCGCAGGCGGTCGAGCAGGTCGGTGGCGAACCGGCGCGGGTCGTGCCCGGCCTCGGCGAGGTTCTCGACGGTGGTGAACACCGCGGACGCGTCGTCCGCGGCCAGCGCGTCGACCATGCCGTCGATGAGCGCGACGTCGGTGACGCCCAGCAGGGACACCGCACGCGAGTAGTCGACGCCGTCCGGCCCGGCTCCGGCCAGCAGCTGGTCCAGCACCGATTGCGTGTCCCGCGCCGAACCACCGCCCGCGCGGATGACCAGCGGGTACACGGCGGGCTCGACCTTCGCGCCTTCGTCCGCGACGTTGCGTTCGAGCAGTTCGCGCATGGAACTCGGCGGGATCAGCCGGAAGGGGTAGTGGTGCGTCCGCGACCGGATGGTGGGCAGCACCTTGTCCGGTTCGGTGGTCGCGAAGATGAAGATCAGGTGCTCCGGCGGCTCTTCCACGATCTTCAGCAGGGCGTTGAAGCCCTGCGTGGTGACCATGTGCGCCTCGTCGATGATGAAGACGCGGTAGCGCGAGTCCGCCGGGGCGTAGAAGGCCCTGTCCCGCAGTTCGCGGGCGTCGTCGACACCACCGTGGCTGGCGGCGTCGAGTTCGGTGACGTCGACACTGCCGGGGCCTTCGGGCGCGAGGTTCCGGCACGAGTTGCACTCGCCGCACGGATCCGGCGTCGGGCCCTTCGCGCAGTTCAGCGAACGCGCCATGATGCGCGCGCTCGACGTCTTGCCGCAGCCTCGCGGGCCGGAGAAGAGGTAGGCGTGGTTGATGCGACCGGCGGCCAGCGCGATGCGCAGCGGATCGGTCACATGCTCCTGCCCGACGACCTCGGCGAAGGTAGCCGGACGGTACTTTCGGTATAGAGCTAATGCCACGGCCGCGAGACTACCGGGAGGGCCCGACAGGTGAGACCGGTACCGACCCCCGGCACGTATCCGGTGCGCTTCGGCACCGCGGAGCTGCTCCATGACGCCGACCGCCCCAACGGCTGGATGATCTCGGTCGACGGCGTCGCCCAGTCGCACGTCAACCTCGACGATCCCACCGACCTCGAGTTCGACTACGTCCGCCGTATCGCCGACGTCGTCGACTGCCTCGGCGAAGGACCACTCGACGCGCTGCACGTCGGCGGAGCGGCCTGCACGCTTCCCCGCTACATCGCCGCCACGCGGCCTCGCTCACGACAGCTGGTGTTCGACGCCGACGGCGAACTCGTCGCGCTCGTACGCGAGCAGCTGGGACTGAAGGGGCTGAAGGTCCGTGTCGGCGACGGCCGCGAAGGCGTCTCCGCGAGGTACGACGCTTCGGCCGACCTGGTCATCGTGGACGCCTTCGAACGCGGAGTCCTGGCTGGCGGGCTCGCGACCGTGGAGTTCACGAACGAGATCGCGCGGGTCCTCCGCCCGGCCGGAACCTACGTCGCCAACGTCTCGGACGGCCCGAACCTGCCGTTCCTTCGCCGGTTCCTGGCGACACTGGCGACGTCTTTCCCCCACCTGGCCCTGCTCGCGGAACCGGGCGTCCTCCGGGGCCGCCGCTTCGGCAACATCGTGGTCGCCGCCTCGCGTATCGAACTCCCGGTCAAGGACCTGACCCGCCGTGCCGCGTCATCCGCCTACCCTGCCCGCTGCGTCGCCGGAAACGACCTACGCGACCTGCAAGGCAAGGCGAAACCCGTCACGGACGCCGAAGCCCTGCCGTCGCCGACCCCACCAAAAGACGTCTTCGGGATCTTCTAATGAGGGGAAAGGCAACGTGTCGTGGCATTGGGGACGACCGGGTATCGGGTGACTCGACGTCATGTCTCGAAGGCCCCCTGTGGGACGTTCAACGTCCTGAAGGCCCCCTTTGAGACATCCCGAAGTGCGGCCGAGGGCACCAGAACCCGGCAGGGCACTTTCGCCTTTCCCCTCAATAAACCGCACTCCGGTCGCCCGAGCGACCAACCGCGGGGGTCCGGAGGCGAAGCCCGCCGGGCAGGTTTGGGGTCGCACCCCGAAAATAAGGCGGATCCCGCGCACCCGTCAGAGCTTGCTTATCCTTGCTGCCTTCCGGCCCTGGGGAGGTTCACAAGATGGACGCCGCGCGGGATCCGAGGACCAGTGTAGTCACTCCCGTCCGGACATGGAGGACAGTGGGGGGTATGAGTACTCCGACCTGGGAAGATGTCCTGAAAGCCGCCGAAGCCGTCCACCCGTTCGTGCGACGCACGCCGGTGTTGCGCGCGGAGGTCGACGGGCGGCCGCTGGTCCTCAAGCTGGAGCATCTGCAGCGGAGCGGATCGTTCAAACTGCGGGGCGCGGTGAACGCGCTGGTGAGCGGGCCGTTGCCGGAGCGGGTGCTGACGGCGTCCGGCGGGAACCACGGGCTGGGTGTGGCGACGGCGGCTTCGCTGCTGAATCTGCCTGCGACGGTGTACGTGCCGGAGTCGGCTCCGCAGGCGAAGACGGCCAGGATCGAGGCCGCCGGCGCGAAACTCATCCGCCATGGCGCGACGTACGCCGAGGCGGCCGCGAAGGCGCTCGAAAGCGCCTCTGAGCCGGGGACGCGGTACTTGCACGCGTATGACGACCCCATCGTCGTCGCCGGTCAGGGCACCGTCGCGGCGGAAGTGGTCCAGGACGCGCCGGACGTCGACGCGTTCCTGGTCGCGGTCGGCGGTGGCGGGCTGGTCGCGGGGACGTCGCTGGCCGGGTTGCCGACGTTCGCCGCCGAACCGGAGCGGTGCCGTGCGCTCGGCGCGGCGCTGGAGGCGGGGGAACCGGTGGACGTGGAGATCGACTCGGTGGCGGCGTCCGCGCTGGGCGCGACCAGGATCGGGAGCGTCCCGTTCGCCGTGCTCCGCGATCGGGTGACGTCCGTGCTGGTCAGCGACGCGGAACTGCTCGCCGCGCGGGACCGGCTCTGGGAGGAGTTCCGCCTCGCCGTCGAACCGGCCGCCGCGGTCGGTTTCGCCGCGTGGCTGACCGGGCGGACCGAGGGCGAGCTGCCCTGCGTCGTCCTGTGCGGCGCGAACAGCGAGTGGACTCCCTGAATCAGCCCGCCCGCAGCGCGACCCGGAACTCCGTCCGCCCCGGACGGCTGGTGACCCCGACCTGCCCGCCGTGCGCGGCGACGACGGCCGCGACGATCGCCAGCCCGAGTCCGGTGCTGCCCGCCGCCCGCGACCGCGAATCGTCACCGCGGGCGAAACGTTCGAAGACCTCGGGGAGGATCTCCGCCGGGATTCCCGGCCCACTGTCGACAATGGACAGTGTCGCCATCGAATCCACTATGGACAAGGAAGCGGTGACCTCGGTGCCGTCCGGGGTGTGCGTGCGCGCGTTGCCCAGCAGGTTGATCACCACCTGATGCAGCTGATCCGCGTCGCCGAGGACGGTGATCGGCTCCGGCGGGACCTCCAGCCGCCATTTGTGCCCCGGCCCGGCGACGTGCGCGTCGGCGACGGCGTCCGCGACCAGTCGGGAGAGATCGACCGGCTGGTGCACCACCGGACGGCCGGAATCGAGCCGGGCGAGCAGCAGCAGATCCTCGACGAGGCCGGTCATCCGCGTCGATTCCGACTCCACCCTGCCCATCGCGAACGCGATGTCCGGCGGCACCTCGGAACCGGACCGCCGGGTGAGTTCCGCATAGCCGCGGATGGCCGCGAGCGGGGTCCGGAGTTCGTGGCTGGCGTCCGCGACGAACCGGCGGACCCGGCTTTCACTGGCCTGCCTGGCGGAAAGCGCGTTCGAGATGTGGCCGAGCATGCGGTTGAGCGCGAAGCCGACCTTGCCGACTTCGGTCCGCGGGTCTGTGTCCACTTCGGACACTCGTTCGGACAACGCGACTTCGCCGCGGTCCAGCGGGAGTTCGGCGACCCTGGTCGCGGTGGCGGCCAGCCGGTCGAGGGGTTTCATGGTGCGCCGCACGGTCACCGCGCCGAGCGCGCCCGCCAGCAGGATACCGCCGACGGCCACCCCGCCGAAGATGAAACCCAGGTTCCACAACGTGTCCGTGACGTCCTTGGTGGGCAGACCGGTGATCGCGACCCCGCCACTGGACGTCTGCTTCGCGACCAAGCGGTACTCACCGAGAGACCCGAGATCCACGTCGCGAGGTTCGTTGCCCAGCCCCGACCTCAGCAGGGCGGCGATCTGCGGCTTGCTGATCTCGTCGTGGGGGAACGGTTCGGCGACCTTCGCGTCGTAGCTGGACCGGAGCACGGCGGCGAGCACGCGGCCGTCCGGGAACACGTTCACGAACAGTGAACCGGTGCTCTGCCCGTAGGCGCGCAGGCCCTCGGGAACCCTTTCCCCGCCGGGACGGCCCGGTGGCGGCGGGCGGCTCGCGCGTTCACTGGTCTCGTGGAGCCGCGCGTCGAGCTGGCCGAGCAGGAAGTCCCGCAACGCCAGTTCGGTCACCACGCCCACCACCAGGCAGACGAGCGCGAGCAGCCCAGCGACCTGCGCGATCAACCGCCGCCGCAGGGACCAAGGCCGCCTAACCCGCGGGCTTGAGGACATACCCGGCGCCGCGCATCGTGTGGATCATCGGCTCCCTGTCGGCGTCGATCTTCTTGCGGAGGTAGGAAATGTACAGCTCGACGATGTTGGCCTGGCCGCCGAAGTCGTAGCTCCACACCCGGTCCAGGATCTGCGCCTTCGACAGCACTCGCTTCGGGTTGCGCATGAGGTAGCGCAGCAGTTCGAACTCGGTCGCGGTCAGCGGCACCAGATCGCCGCCGCGGTGCACCTCGCGGCTGTCCTCGTCCAGGGTCAGGTCGCCGACGACCAGCGTCGAACCGCTCGGCCCGGCGACCCCGCCCGCGCGCCGGAGCAGCGCGCGCAACCGCAACGCGACCTCCTCCAGACTGAACGGCTTGGTGACGTAGTCGTCGCCGCCCGCGGTGAGCCCGGCGATCCGGTCCTCCACCGCGTCCTTCGCGGTCAGGAACAGCACCGGCAGGTTGGGCACCTCGGAACGCAGGCGGCGCAGGACGTCCAGGCCGCTCATATCCGGCAGCATGACGTCGAGGACCACCGCGTCCGGCCGGAATTCCCTGGCGACGCGGACGGCCTCGGCGCCGTCGCCCGCGGTGCGGATGTCCCAGCCCTCCATGCGCAGGGCCATCGACACGAGCTCGGACAAGGTCGCCTCGTCGTCGACGACCAGCACCCGCACGGGGCTGCCGTCGGCGCGGCGCAGGCCGGCCTTCGCGGAACCGGACGAAGGGACGCTCACACTGGTCATGGTGCCATCCTGGGCGGCGTCGATGAGCCCTCTCTGTGTCCCGCCTGTGCGTTTCCTGTGAACGATCACCCGGCCGGGCGGGAATCACAGCGCGAACCCACCGACGGCACAGCTTCCGCACAGCGACGGCGCCGAGCATGGCCGCAACCGAGTACACGGAGGCGACCAGATGACCGAACCGACCAAACCCGCCGAACCCCCGGCGGGCGAGACCGCCGCCTGGGGCGCGCCCGCGCCGGCCGGTGAACCGAAGAAGGCCTGGTCGGGCCGCAAGACCGCGATCGCGGCCGGGGTGGCGGTGGTGATCGCCGCCGGTGGCGGGGCCGCGATCTGGGCCGGGACCGCCGCGAACGGCTCCGAACAGGGCCAGATGACGGGCGGACCCGGCGGCGGCCGGATGCTCTTCGGCCCCGGCGGAGGTATGCCGCGTGACGCGCTGCATGGCGATTTCGTCGTCTCCGACGGCAAGGGCGGCTACAGCACCGAACGGATGCAGACCGGCGAGGTCACCGAGATCAGCGCGACGTCGATCAGCCTGACCAGCAAGGACGGCTACAAGCAGGTCTACACGATCGACGCGTCGACCAAGAAGACCGGCGATCCCAAGACCGGTCAGACGGTGACGGTGAACGCCAAGGTCACCGGGAACACCGCGACGGCGACGAGCATCGGCAATCCAGGGCAGAACCAGCGCGGCCAGAACGGTGGCCAGCGGGGTCAGGGCCGGCCAGGCCAGGGTCAGCCAGGACAAGGACAGCTGGGCCAGGACGGGCCGGGCGGACCGCCGCCCGGTTACTGACGCACGGCGTCGAGCAGCGCGGCGGCCGTCTCGGCGGGTTCCTGCCCGGAGGTGTCGAGGACGACGCGGTCGCCGCCGGAGGCACGCATCCGGGCCGCCTCGGTGATCGCGCGGGCGGCCACCCGGTCCCGCACACCGGGTGGCGCGCCGCGGAGTTCGTCACCGGCCAGCAACGCGGATCCGCCCTCGGCCCGGCGCCGGACGCGCTCGGTGAGCGTCGGGTCGTCCGCGTCGAGGTGGACGACGGCGACCTCCTTGAAGACCTGCCTGTGCTCAGGAAGGAATTCCCTGGCGACCACGAGCAGCTGCCGCGCTCCGGCCTCGCGGTAGCCGCTCCAGACGGCCGCGAGATTCGCCGCCTGCACGGCGGGATCCGGGCCAGGGCAAACGAATCCGAGCTGCGCGAGATCGACGTAGGCGACCGGCGTTTCCTCTTGCCACAGCTCCCGCAGCACACTCCACGCGGCCGTCGACTTGCCGACCGCCGTCGGTCCGGTCACCACGGTCACCGGGCCGGGCAGCGGCGCCACGGGATCCGGCGGGCGGACCGGGCCGCCTGCCGCGACGCAGCGGGAGAACAAGGCTTCCACGGTCTCCTCTGGAGACTGCCCTGTCGTGTCCATCGCCTCGCCGAAACCCATGCGGTCGTAGGCGTCCGCGATCGCGAAGAGATCGGGCAGAAGGCTTTCGGGCGAACCACGGCCGAGGAAGCGGCTCCGGAGTTCGTCGCGATCGCAGGTCAGCCGGACGAGCGTGAGCTCGAAGTCGCGGCCCTCGAAGTCCCGCTCGACACCGTTTTCGGGGTCCACGACCCCGGACACGACGAGCTGTCCGGCACCCCAGTGGCGCAGGATCTCCAGTACCCGCAGCAGGTTCGCCGCCTTGATCGCGTGCGAGGCCTCGCCACCGCCCGGTGGCGGGCCGATCAGCCCGAGCTGGTCGATGTCGACGTACGCGACGTTGCCGCCCGCTTCGACGAGACGGCGGTACAACCCCCAGCCGGTGGTCGTTTTCCCCGCCCCGGCGCGCCGGTCGTCCAGAGCACGGGCGCCTTGTTGATCCCCATGGCTTGTGATCTTAGGAACCCCTGTCCAGTGAAATAGGGCAGAGTTGGGTTCGTGCGGGACATCAGTGGGTCGCTGGCGAGACAGGCGTGCGCGGTCGCGGCCGTCTGCCTGGTCGCCGACGCCGGGCTGTTCCTCATCTCCGGGCCGCCGCTCTCGCTGGGCTGGCAGGCGTGGGTGGTGCTGATCGGCGGGATCCTCGCCAACACCGCGCTCGCCGGGCCTTCGCGCTATTCCGGCTGGGTCTCGGCCGCGCACGGCGCGCTGCTCATCGCCGCGCCGCTCCTGCTGTACCCGTTCGACCACTACCTGCAGGCCACCCACGCGGGCGTGCTGATCGCGGGATATCGCGCGGGCGCCTGGCTTTCGACCAAACCGGCGCTGGCGGCGCTGGCCGTGATGATCGCCGGGCTCTTCGCCTGCATCCTCATCCCGGCCGATCGGGGTGACCGGGACTGGCGGCTGGTGCTCATCAACGTCGGCGTGACCGGACTGCTGCCGTGGATGGTCGGCCGCTACACGACCGCCCGGCGCGCGTACATCGCCGACCTCCAGCGCGCGGAGGAACAGCGACAGCAGCACGAAGCCGAAGCGGTGCGCCGCGCGGTCGCCGAAGAGCGCACGACGATCGCCCGCGACCTGCACGACGTGATCTCCCACCACGTCAGCGCGATCGGCGTGCACGCCGGGGCCGCCCGGCTCGGGCTGCCCGAAGGTGAATCCCCCGTGCGGCGTTCGCTCTCGGCCGTCGAATCGTCGAGCCGGTCCGCGATGGCCGATCTGCGGCGCCTGCTGGATCTGTTGCACGGCAAGGAGAACGACGACGCGCAACGACAGCCGGGGCTGGACAACCTCGACGAACTGCTCGACAACCTCCGCACCGCCGGCCTGCCCGTGCGGCTGACCAGCAACGGCGGGCCGCGGGAACTCCCCGGCTCGGTGGACATCGCGCTGTACCGCATCGCGCAGGAAGCGCTGACGAACGCACTCCGGCACGGCTCCGGCGGAACGGTCCGGATCGACCTCACCTACCGGCAGACGGAAATCGTCCTCTCGATCACGAACGAGATCGGCCGCCCGGCCCGGCGCCCGTCGGCCGAGTCGACGAAACGCGGCCTCGCCGGGATCAGGCAGCGGGTCGCGTTGTTCGGCGGGCAGGCGGAATGCGGGCCGCTCGACGACGGGTGGCACTGGCGGGTTCGAGTCGGATTTCCTTTGGAGGCGGAGTGATCCGGGTACTGCTGGCGGACGATCACGCGATGTTCCGGTCCGGGATGCGCGCGGTGCTCGACACCCAGGCGGATTTCGCCTGCGTCGGCGAGGCCGCCGACGGGCGCGAGGCCGTCGCGCAAGCGGCCGCGCTGCGCCCGGACGTCGCCGTACTCGACGTCCGGATGCCCAAATTGGACGGGCTGGCCGCGACCGAGGCGATCATGTCCGCGCCCGGCAACGACACCCGTGTCCTCGTGCTGACGACGTACGACTCCAACGAGTACGTCTACCGCGCGCTGCGGGCGGGCGCGAGCGGGTTCCTGTTGAAGAGCCTCGCCCCCGAAGAACTCGTCTCGGCCATGCGAGTGGCCGCGCGCGGCGACGCGCTGATCGACCCGACGGTGACCCGGCGGCTCGTGTCGACCTTCGCCACCAGCATCGAACCTGCCGCCGCCGAACCGGCGGAACTCGAACGGCTCACCTCACGCGAACGCGAAGTTCTCCTGCTGGTCGCCGGCGCCTCCAGCAACGCGGAGATCGCGACGCGACTGCATGTCGGCGAAGAGACGGTGAAGACCCACGTTTCCCGGATCCTCGCGAAGCTCGGATTGCGGGACAGGGTGCACGCCGTGGTCTACGCCTACCGCAACGGTCTCGTCGGCGGCCGGTGATCGGTTCGCCCGGCCGGGCCGCCGATGCCAGAATCGCCGCAGGGAACGTCGAGGCCGGGAGCCGGATATGAAACGCTGGGTGACGCTCACGATCGGGCTGGTCTTCCTGCTGGTGGGCGGCGTCTGGGTGCTCCAGGGCGCCGGAGTGCTGACAGGCAGCTTCATGACCGGGCAGAAACTGTGGTTCCTGATCGGGCTCGTCGCGTTCCTGGTCGGGGTGGTGCTGGTGGCGGCCACCGCCCGCCGGGCCCCACGGACACCTACCGACGACTGAGGGTCGTGCCCCGAGCGCCACGTTCGAGACGGCGAGCGTCCCGTGCGAGGCGCTGGAGACATGCGGACCGGGCCGGAGGCTAGGCGATCTTGAAGATCGGGTAGCCGGGCGCGATCTCCCGGAGCGTTTCGTCGGAGGCCTTCGCGTCGACACCGTCGAAGAACACCCCGACCTCGAACTTCCAGCGCTTGAGGTAGGCGCGCAGGATCTCGGGCTTCTCGTCGTCGGCGAGTTCGAGGTAGGTGAACGTCTCGGTGCGACGGCCGACGGTGAGCTGTCCCTCCCCCGCGGCACGCAGGTTGCGCACCCACTGCGTGACACCGCGCGGCGCGACCAGATAGCGCTCGCCGTCCAGCTTCAGCAGGTTGACCGGGACCGAGCGCAGCTCGCCGCTCTTGCGACCGCGGATCGAAAGCACCCGGCTGCCCATGATGCTGACGCCGAGCTTCGTCAGTTTGAGAACGCTCTGGTGGAACGCGTTGGTCGCCTTGGCGGGCTTGATGTAGCGGGTGGCGTTGTAGGTACCGGTGGCGGCGGTCATCTCGTCTCCTTGAAGTCCAGGAGAGCAGTGCTCTCTGTTAAGAGCAGTGAACACCAGGGCGGTGCATCGTGTCAAGAGCACTGCTCTCATTTAGGTGCGATGCTCTACAGTGAGAGCATGGCTGCCACCCAGACCGCGCGTGAACGCGCCCGCGCCGAGCTCACCCGCGAGATCAAGGACGAAGCCCGCCGACAGCTCGCCGAAGTCGGCGCGCTCGGCCTTTCGCTCCGCGCCGTCGCGCGGGAGCTGGGCATGGTCTCGTCCGCGCTCTACCGGTACTTCTCCAGCCGCGAGGAGCTGCTGACGGCCCTGATCGTCGACGCCTACAACGCTGTCGGCGAGGCCGCCGAAGCCGCCGACGACCCCGAGAAGGCGTCACTGGAACGGTGGGAGTCGATCTGGCTCGCGGTCCGCGCCTGGGCGAAGGCGCACCCGCACGAGTACGCGCTGATCTACGGCTCGCCGATCCCCGGCTACCAGGCCCCGCAGGACACCGTGGCGCCCGCCGGACGGGTGGCGTTCGCGCTGGTCGCGGTCCTGCGCGACGCGAACCTCCGGGTCGAGACCGAGGTCGGCGAAATGCCCGCCGAGCTCCTTCAGCAGCTCGACGCCGTCACCGGAATCCTCCAGATCACCCTGGCCCCCGAAACGGCTTCCCGGCTGATCATGGCGTGGACCCAGCTGTTCGGGATGATCAACTTCGAGCTGTTCGGCCAGTACGTCGGCTCCGTCGACCCGTCGGACGCCTTCTTCGCGCACGGGATCCGTCAGATGGCGGAGTTCACCGGGATCAGGATGACCGGCTGAGCGCGGTCCACGACCGCATCAGCAACTGGACGGCGTCCACCACGTCCTCGTCGCCGGTCCCCTCCGGGCTGAGGAAGCGCTGCAGCAGGAGACCGTCCTCGAGCGCGTGCAGGATCAACGCGAGGAAGGCCGGGTCGGCGGGCGGTTGCGCGCCCCGCGCGGCGAGTTCGGTCCGGACCGAGGTCTCCAGCAGCGCCCTTGTCGACTTCTCGCCTTCGCCGACGAGCGGCCGCGCCTCGGGATTCCGCAGCGCGTAAAGGGCCAGCTCGGTGCGCAGGGTCAGCCAGCCGTCGAGGTGTTCCGCGCGCTCGACGTTCCAGCCGCGCAGTCTGTCCATCATCTCGGCGAACGAGCCGACACCCTCGCCCAGCGCGGTGACCTCCTCGGCCTCACGCTGGGTCCGGCGGCGCAGCAGTTCGACGACCAGTTCGTGTTTGCCGTCGAAGTTGCCGTAGAAGGCGCCGCGCGTGAAGCCCGCCCGTTCGGCGATCTGCTCGACGGACGTGCCGTTGACCCCTCGTTCGGAGAACAGCTCGGCGGCCGCCGCGAGCAAGCGCTGCCTGGTCTGCTCGCGGCTTTCTTCCCGCGTCAAGCGTTTCGCCGTCACACGTCGATCCTAGAGTTCGCGGCTTTCCTTACGGCCGGTCATCCACACCCCGCCCGCGAGGACGGCGACGGCGACCACCACGGCCAGCGCGGTGAGCGGCCACAACGCCTGGCTGGCGAGGAACGCGGCGACGGCGCCGAAGAGGACGGCGACGAGGAGCAACGGCGTGGTCCGGACGGCTGCGGCGGCGGGGACGGTGGCCATGGGAGGTTTCCCTTCGGGGGTGGTGCGCGGAACACTCGGTTTTCGCGGATGGGACCGCGACGGCTCGGTGGCCTTACGCCGGGCGGGGCACGGATCACCCTTCCGGGCGAGATATCGGCGTGGCGGCTAGCGTCACGCCGGGGACGACATCGAGGGAAAGGCGGCTCGCGGTGGAGAAGTGGGCGAAGCAGGTCGGCAGGATCCGGGTGATCGGAACCGGGGTGATGGGCCGGGGCATCGTCCAGCTCGCCGTGACGGCTGGGCTCGAGGTCGAGCTCGCCGACGCCCGGCCCGAGGCGGTCGGCGAGGCCATCGACCACGTCAGCGCGATGCTCGGCAAGCTCGCTTCGAAGGGCAAGATCACCGAAGAAGCCGCCGAGTCCGCGAAAGGGAGGCTGATCGCCGCCGACGGCCCGCTGGCCCCTGCCGACGGCGTCGACCTCGTCGTCGAAGCGGTCCGCGAGGATCTGGAGATCAAACGCGCGCTGTTCGCCGAACTGGAACGCGTCTGCGGCTCGGACACCGTGTTCGCCACCAACACCAGTTCGCTGTCGGTCACCGAGATCGGGGCCGCGCTGACCGATCCCGGCAGGCTGCTCGGGCTCCACTTCTTCAATCCGGTCCCGCTGATGCGGCTGGTCGAGATCGTGCCCGGCGCACGGACCGCCGCTTGGCTGCCGCCCGCCGTGACCGAACTCGTCCGCGGCTGGGGACACGAACCCGTACTCGCCCGCGACGCCCCCGGTTTCCTGGTCAACCACGCCGGACGGGGGCTGGGCACCGAGGCGCTGCAGATCCTCGCCGAAGGGATCGCGACCCCGGCCGAGGTGGACCGCGTCGCGCGTGACGTGCTCGGCCTGAAACTCGGCCCGTTCGAACTGCTCGACCTCACCGGTCTCGACGTCTCGCACGCGGTACTGGAAAGCATCTGGAGCGGTTTCCACGGCGAACCGCGGCTGCGGCCGTCGTGGCTGACGCGTCCCCGCGTCGCCGCCGGGCTGTTCGGGCGCAAGAACGGCGAGGGCTTCTACCGTTATGTCGACGGGCAACAGCAGGTGGAGCCGGAACCGGCCGCGCCGGAAGCCCCGAACACCCCGGTGTGGGTCGACGACGAACGTCTCGGCACGCTGCTCTCGGCGGCGGGAATCCAGGTCGTGCACTCCGCCTACCCGGACACGGTCCTGATCGTCAGCCCGACCGGAGCGTCCACTGTGGACACCGCGCTCGCCGCGGGCTTCCCGGTGGAACGGGTCGTCGGGGTCGATCCGCTCGGCGGCTACCGGAAACGCCTGACGCTTTCGGTGCACCCCGCGCTCGACCCGGCCGCCGGCCGCATCGCCTGGGGCGCGCTCGCCGCGACCGGGCTGCCGGTGACCGTGGTCCGCGACGGCCCGGCGCCGATCGCGCAGCGGCTGCTGGCGTCGATCGTCAACACCGCCTGCTTCATCGCCGGGCAGCGGCTCGCGACCCCGGAGGACATCGACACCGCCGTCCGGCTCGGCCTCGGCTACCCGCGCGGACCGCTGGCGTGGGGCGAAGAAGCGGGTGCGGACCTCGTGCTGCAGGTCCTGCGGGGGCTCGTCGCGAGCACCGGGGACCAGCGCTACCGCCCGAGCGGCTGGCTCACCGAACGGGTCGCGCTCGGGCTGCCGCTCACTTCGGCGGGCACCTCACCGGCGGATCTGCTCGGCTGAGCAGCGCGAAGGAGGCCTTCACGGCAATGCGAGCCAGTGAACACCGGGGACGCTCTCGGGCTCTGTGACCGAAGCACGTCGCGAAAGCCACTTTCGCGACGTCTGATGTCCCGAAAGTGGCTTTCGCGACACCGGTCACGGGCGAGCCCGGCAGAAGTCCGTGAAGGCCCCCTTGAGGGACCAGCAGGCTGTTGCGAAAGCCACTTTCGCAACCCTCAACGTTGCGAAAGTGGCTTTCGCAACGCGCGTCAGGGCCCGCATGATCGCCGGAAGAGCGGCTGGTACTCAGTCCTCGCCTTACCTCACGGCAAAGGCCGTGAAGGCCCCCTTCCCTACCCTCAAGGTAGCGAAGGAGGCCTTCACGGACTTACCGCTTACCAGGGACGGTCGGTCACCGCGCCGTTGGCGGCGTTCCAGAACACGTACCCGCCCTGGAAGTTGTTCTGCCGCCCACCGGTGACGCCGATTTCGTCGGTGGTCGGGTACTTCAGGTACGACCGCTCCCAGCCGAGCGCGGCCCAGCGCTTGCGGATCTCGCCCCACACACCGTGCGAGTCGGTCGCCATCGACCAGTAGATGGAACCGCCCTTGGTGAAGTGGGTGTACCGGCCGACACCGTCCGGCGTCGCCGCTTCGTCCATGGTCGGGTACCCCATGGGCCCGGATTCCCAGCCGAGCGCTTCCCACCGGGCGCGGATCCGCCCGTAGATCGCCCGCGCGTCCGTCTCGACGGTGTAGTAGATCGAGGCGGCGTTGCTGAAGTGGTTGTAGCGGCCGATCCCGTCCGGCGTGCCCGCCTCGTCGGTGCTCGGGTAGCCCAGCGGCCCCCGCTCCCAGTCGAGCGATGCCCACTTCTGCCGGATCCTGCCGTAGACCGGGTGCGCCCCGGTGTTCACGGTGTAGTAGATCGACGTCTGGAGGACGCCGGGCCAGACCGGGAAGTGGTTGTACCGGCCGACACCGTCCGGAGTGGACTGTTCGTCGGTCGCGGGCGGGCCGAACTTCACGTGCCCACCGGCGGCGAGGTACTTCTTGAGGATCTCGCCCTCGATCTGCTTGACGCCCGTTTCCTTCGACCAGTACAGCCGTCCGCGCTCGTAGGCGCGGAAGCGGACCGTGCCGTCGACGGCTTCGGGGGCCGTCGGCGCGCCGAGTCGTTGCGCCAGCGCGGGTTCGTCGCGGTAGCGCTTGTCGATCGGGGTGATGTAGTTCGCCGTGATCGTCTGGTCGGCAGCGCCCATGGTGATGTTCGTCAGCCGCCCGGTGGCCCCGTTGGACCAGCCGGTGAAGGTCGACGAACCGTCCGAAGCGACCTCGGCCGCCTGGATCTCCACGGTCGCGCCTTCGACCACCATCGCCGAAGCGGCCCCGCCTTCCGGCGTGATGCCGAGCGCCGCGGCGACGTTGCTGGTCAGCGTGAGCCGGTGTTCCTTCGGCTTCGCGACGTAGGTCTTCGAGACCTTGACGCCGGCGCTGTCGGTCGCCGACGCGGTGAACTCCAGGTTGGAGTCCGTGTGGTCGGTGAACGGCATGGTGAATTCGGGACCGGTGGCACCCTGGTCCGGATGCGCGTGGCAGACCGCGTTCTCCGGGCAGTGCCGGACCAGTGTGCTCCAGGTGACCGGGAGGTCGCCGTCCTCGGCGTCGGTGATGGTCGCGCCGACCTTGACCTGCTCGCCGACCGCGAACAAGTGCTCACCGGGGTCGGTCATGGTCAGTTTCGGCGAGTGGTTCCCCGGCGCCACGGCGATTTCCGCGCTCCCGACGGCCTGCAGACCGTCCTTCACCGTCAGCTTCGCGGTGAACTTCTCCAGGCCCGCCGCGTAGGTGTGGCTGACCTTCGCCCCGGTGCCGGTGGTGCCGTCGCCGAAGTCCCACTCGTAGGTCAGCTGATCGCCGTCGAAGTCGTAAGAACCGCTGCCGTCGAAGGAGACCGTGCGGGTTTCGGGGTCCGTCTCGGACGTGCCCACCGCGACCGGCGCCTTGTTCCCGGTGGTGTAGCTGAGCCTTCGCAGCTTGCCGCTGTAGATGTCGGCGTAGACGATGTCGCCGTTGGCCGCGGCCAGGAACTTGACCGGACCGCCGATGCCGGTGAACTTCGGCGGCGTCTCCTGCGGGCGGACGACCCGGCCCTGCGTGTCGTACTTGGCCGTCCACAGCTTTTCGGTGGCGTAGTCGCCGAAGAAGTACGCGCCCCGGTATTCCTCCGGGTACGACTCTCCATTGTAGACAATACCGGCGGTGATGCTGTTGCCGTTGTCGATGCCCGTGCCGTGGCGGACAGCCAGCATCGGCGGGGTGTTCACCGCCGATGCGCACGCCGCCATCGCGGAGAAGCCGTCGGCGGGCTGGTTGCCCTCGAAGCACGGCCAGCCGTGGTCCGCACCCTTCTGGACGAAGTTGATCTCTTCCCAGGTGCCCCAGCCGACGTCGCCGACCACCGGCAGACCGGTGCTGGCGTCGAGGCTGAACCGGAACGGGCTGCGGAAGCCGCTCGCGAAGACCTTGGAGCGCAACGAGTTCGGGGTCGCCGCGGTGTAGTAGGGGTTGTCCGGCAGGCCGGCGCCGTCCGCGGTGACGTGGAAGATCTTGCCGTAGATCTTGTCGAGGTCACGCACATTGAGGGCGAACGGGTCGGCCTGTCCCTGGAAGCGGGAGCTGTCGCCGGTCGAAACCCACACCGTGCCGTCGGGGGCGGCCACGACGCCGGTGATGCCGTGGATGTCGGTGTTCGCGGGCCCCTCGACCAGCACCTTCTCCGCGGTCAGCCCGGTCGGCTGGGCAGTGCCGGACACCGTCCAGCGCGAAGCCCGCAGCGAGATGCCACCGGGGACGTCGATCGCGCGAGCCGTGTAGATCACGCGGGAGGTGGCGTAGTCGGGCGCGATCGCGATCCCGACCAGCCCCAGGTCACCGGTGCTGCGCACGGGCAGGGTGGCGATCTTCTGCGCCTGGCCGGTGGTGGACACCCAGCTGACATTGCCCTGCTTCCCGGTGGTCAGCATCGAGCCGTCGGGCAGGTAGGCGAAGTCGGTCAGGTCGAGCGGGTCCTGTCCGCTCGGCTGATCACGCAGGACGAAGCCGGGCGGCAGGACGGGCGCCGCGGACGCCACTGTGGACGTCAACGGCACCAGCAAGGTCACTATCAGCAGCGTCACGAGGGCGTGACAGAGCGCACGGAATCTCGAAGGCACGTAAGCCCCTTTCCCCAGTCGAACGTCTCATCGACAGGGTCAAGCTGGGCATTTCACACTTTCGAGTGCCTTTATCGAACTGTGATCACCACCGTCGGTCGATCACCTGGCCCGTGCTTCGGTTCCAGGTGACGTAGCCGCCCTGGAAGCTGTTCTGGCGTCCGATGAGGATGGTGAACTCGTCCGTCGTCGGGTAGCGCAGGTACGACCGCTCCCAGCCGAGCGCGGCCCAGCGCTGCCGGATCGCCCCGTAGATCGCGTGCGAGTCGGTCGACGGCGTCCAGTAGACCGAGCCCGCCTTCGTGAAGTGGTTGAACCGGCCGGCACCGTCCGGAGTGGAGGTCTCGTCCGTCGTGGGATAGCCGAGCGGACCCGTCTCCCAGCCGAGCGCCTCCCATCGGACGCGGATCCGGCCCCAGATCGCGTGCGCGTCGGTCTGCACCGTGTAGTAGATCGACGCGTTCTTGCTGAAGTGGTTGAACCGGCCCGCACCGTCCGGAGTGGAGGTCTCGTCCGTCGTGGGATAGCCGAGCGGACCCGTCTCCCAGCCCAGCGCCTCCCATTTGACCCGGATCCGCCCGTACACCGGATGCGCGCCGGTCGACGGCGTCCAGTAGATCGAGGACCGCAGGGTGCCCGGCCAGTCCGGGAAGTGGTTGAAGCGGCCGGTCCCGTCCGGGGTGGCGGTCTCGTCGGTCGCGGGTGGACCGAACTTCCGGTGCCCGCCGAGGCCGAGATACTTCGCCAGGATCTGGCCCTCGATCTCCTTCACGCCGGTCTCGGTGCTCCAGTAGAGCCTGCCGTTCGTGTACGGCCGGTAGCGCACGGTCCCGTCGGTGACCTCCGGCCCGGTCGGCGCGCCGAGCCGTTGCCGCAGCGCGGGTTCGTCGCGGTAGCGCTTGTCGATCGGGGTGAGGTAGTTCGCGGCCATGGTCAGGTCGTGCGCCGGGACGGTGATGGTCACCGTGCGCGAGGTCCGCCCGTCGGACCAGTTCGCGAACGTCGAAGCACCGTCCGCGGCGATCTCCTCCGCCACGACCTCGAACGTCGCGCCCTCGGTCACCATCGCGGTGCCGACCCCGCCCTCCGCCGGGATGCCCAGCGCCGCGGGAACGTTCGAGGTCAACGTCAGCCGGTGCTCACGCGGCATGGCGACATAGGTCCGGCTCGACGTCACCCCGGCACTGTCGGTCACGCTCGCGGTGATCTCGACCCGTGAGTCCTGATGGTCGGTGAAGGGCGTCGTGAGCACCGGGCCGCTGCCCGGCGGACCGGGATGCGCGTGACAGGTCGCCTCTTCCGGGCAGTGCCGGATCAGCGTGGTCCAGCCGACCGGCAGGACACCGTCCTCGGCGTCGGTCGCCACCGCGCCGACGACGACCGGTTCCCCGACCGCGAAGGTCCGCGAGCCGGGATCCGTCAGCACCAGCTCCGGCGAGTGGTTTCCCGGCACCACGACGACGTCCGTGCCGTCGGAGGCGCCGAGCCGGTCGGTGACGGTGAGGCGCGCTGTCGCCCGTGTGACTCCGGTCCCGTAGGCATGGCTCACCCGGACGCCGGCCTGGCTCGTGCCGTCGCCGAAGTCCCACTGGTAGGTCAGCGGATCGCCGTCGAAGTCGTAGGAGCCGGTGCCGTCGAAGGTCACCGTCCTGGTCGACGGGTCGGTGCTCGACGTCGCCACCGCGACCGGTTCCGCGTTCGTCCCCGGATAACTGAGCCGCCGCAGGTTCCCGGTGTGGATGTCCGCGTACACGATGTCGCCGTTCGCCGCGGCCGCGAACTTGACCGGGCCGCCCACCCCGGTGAACTTCGGCGGCCGTTGCGGCGGCTGGACGAGCCTGCCCTGGCTGTCGTAGGTCATCGTCCAGATCTTCTGCGTGACGTAGTCGCCGAAGAAGAACGCGCCCCGGTATTCGTCCGGATAGGACGATCCACTGTAGACGATCCCGGCGGTGACGCTGTTTCCTTCGTCGGCGCCGGAACCGTGGTGGTAGGCGGTGATCGGCGGCGTGTTGACGACACCCGCACACCCCGCGAGCCCGGAGTACCCCGGTGTCGGGGCGTTCCCTTCCCAGCAGGGCCAGGCGTGGTTCGCCCCCGGCTTCACGACGTCCACCTCTTCCCAGGTGTTCCAGCCGACGTCACCGACCACCGGCAGGCCGAGGCGCGGATCGAGGGAGAACCGGAACGGGCTGCGGTACCCGCTGGAGAAGACCTTGGAGCGGTTCGAATCCGGTGCCGACACGGAGTAGTACGGGTTTCCGGGGACACCGGCGCCGTCCGGGGTGACGTGCAGGATCTTGCCGTAGAGCTGATCGAGGTCGAGAGAGCGCAACGCGCCCGGATCCATCCTGGTGAAGTCGGCGGCGTCGCCGATGGAGATCCACAACGTCCCGTCGGCCGCCGCGACAAGTCCCGTGACGCCGTGGACGTCGTAGAAACCGGGGAGATCGACGAGCACCCGTTCGTTCGCGAGGCCGGTCGGGACGTCCGTGCCGGTCACCGTCCAGCGCGCCACCCGCATGGTGAACGCGCCGCCGCTCGTGTCGAACGACCGCGCGAGATAGATCTGGCGCGACGTGGCGAAATCCGGGGCGACGGCGAGGCCGACCAGGCCGAGGTCACCGCCGGCGTGGACGGGCAGGGTCGCCAGCGTCCGTGCCTGACCGGTCACGGGCACCCAGGCGACCTTGCCGCTCTTGCCGGTGCTGAGCACGGAACCGTCCGGCAGGTAAGCGAAATCGGTCAGGTCGAAGGCGGCCTGACCGCTCGGCTGGTCACGCAGGACGAAGCCGGACGGCAGAGTGGGCACCCCGGTCGCTTCCGGAGCGCCCACCCATCCAGGGAGAAGCAGGAGAGAAATCGACAGTGCGGCGAAGGTGTGAGTGAGTGCCCGGCTCCTGGTCATCGGCGCTTCCCCGGTTTCGACGTGTCATGGCACGTCGCCGGGGAAGCCCGCGTTATTGCCGCCAGGAGCTTTCATTTATCTCAAAGCAATCGAACCGCAATGATCGTCACGCGGCGGAGCGATCAGGCCACGACCTGCACAACGTCGCCGCTCTGCAGGGTCGTGAAGTACTTCTGCGAAGCCGCCGCGGACAGGTGGACGCAGCCGTGCGAGTACACCGAGAGGCTGCCGGTGTGGAAGGCGATCCCCGGCAGGAAGAACACCGAGTTCGGCATCGGCGCGTCGAACTCCTTGGAGTGGTAGTTCTTGACCTTGCCCGTGACGTGGAAGACGCCGGTCGGGGTGACGTGCCCCTTCTTGCCGGGCAGCTGCTTGACCGGGCCGTAGATGACCTTGCCGTCCTGCAGCAGCCACGTCTTCAGCGCGGAGAGGTCCACGCAGGCGCTCACCCCCGGCGAGGCCAGCGCGGCCTTGCACGGTACGTCGGTGGCGTTCGCGGCGGGCTTGACTTCCGGTTTCGGCGTGGGCTTCGGCGTCGGCTTGGGCTTCGAGGGTGTCGGCTTCGGCGATGAGCTGCTGCTGCTCGAGGGCTGGGACGACGTGGTCGGCGCGGCGGACGAGGAGGTCGGAACCGGCGCGGACGTGGTCGTGGTCCCGCCAGCCGGGTCGCCCTGCGCGACGGCGCCGCCACCGGGCGCGCCACCGCCGGAGTTGCCGGAACACGCGGTCAGCACCAGTGCCGTGGCCAGTGCGGTCACCCCCACCAGGAACTTCTTCACAACCCTTACCCCCGATTGTCCGTGGTCCGTCTGACATGGGTAAAGACGGAACTCACCGGTCCGGGGTTGTTGATCGGAAGGTCACGATCACATCTCAGGGCACGCGGCCGACGACCCGCGCGTACATCCGGCCCGGATTGGCGCCTTCGTCCAGATACCCCGGCAGCGGCGGCAAGTCCCGCGCGAACACGGCCAGCCTGCCGAACAGTTCGTCCGCGTCGGCGGGGCGTCGTTCCGGATCTTTCTCCAGCAGATCCGCGAGGAGCGCGTTCAGTCCGTCCGGGACACCGTCCACTTCGGCCGGGCTGTCCTTGACCTGCTTCTCGAACACCGCGTACGCCGTCGGACCGGTGAACAGCTGCCTGCCGGTCAGCATTTCGTGCAGGACACAGCCCAGCGCGTACAGATCGCTGCGCGGTCCGGCGATGCCGCGCTGGATCTGCTCGGGCGCCATGTACGCGGGGGTGCCCAGGATCTGCCCGGCACGGGTGAACTGGGCGACGTCGGTCTCGCGCAGCATCGCGAGCCCGAAGTCGAGCACCTTCACGCTGCCGTCGGGACACAGCATCAGGTTGGTGGGCTTGAGATCGCGGTGACAGATGGAAAGCGCGTGCGCGGCGGACAGCACGGCGCAGGCCTGTGCCGCGATCGCGGCCGCCCACGGCACCGGCAGCGGCCCGTGTTCGGCGGCGAGATCGGCGACGGTCACGCCCTCGATGAACTGCATGACCTGGTACAACCGCTCGTCGTAGGTGCCGAAGTCGTACAACGTCGGCGCGCCCGCGTGTTCCAGGGTGGCGAGGATCCGCGCCTCGCGGATGAAACGCTGTTCGAGTTCGGCGTCCGGGCCACCGGGAAGCCCGAGGAACTTCACCGCGACGCGGCGGCCGAGGTGCCGGTCGTGGCCCGCGTAGACCGCGCCCATCCCACCGCGGCCGAGCGGCAGCTCGTCGAGTTCGTAACGGTCCGCGATCAGCACTAGTTCTCCGGCTTGAGCTGTCCTTCGGTGAGTCCCGCCAAGCCTAGTCTCACCAGCTCCAGGCCCGATTCCGCCGCCTCGCGCAGGGCGTCCTCGAAGGCGGCGAGCCGGGTGAACGCCTCCCCGTGGGCCCGCTGGGCTTCGATCGGCAGGCGCGGGATCCGGGTGCGCCTGAGGTCGATCCTGGTCGACGAGGTCGGTGCCAGCGCCCCGGCCGCGCGCAGGCAGCCGGCGAGGAACGCGGCGTCCAGCCGTTCGGGATCGACGCGGTACTTGGACATCGTCGGCTCCGCCGCGAACGAAGCTCCATTGTGGACATACGCGGGCACGGCGGGCGACGCCAGGACGTCCCCCTCCTCCACCGTTTCCGGCACCGTGAGGACACCGGACTTCAGCAGCTCTCCGATCGTGGTGAACGCGGCCTTCCCGCCGGACACCGCCAGTGACGGCAGTTCCGGCCGGATCCCCTCGAAATGCCGCCGCACTTCGAGGAAGGCCTCGCCCGCGTGTTCGTTTCGTGCCTGGTACCGGGCCGGGGAAAGGTCGATCTCCTCGTCGAGCAGGTCGATGATCCGGACCGCGCCCGGCACCTCGGCGCCGCGCAGGTGGTCCCGCCACTGTTCCTCCACGGTGGACGGATCGGCCAGCAGGAGCAGTCGGGACGGCGGCCGCTCACCGGGTTCCGGCCGCCGCAGCAGCCAGAGATCCGCCCCGCCGACCGTCACCACCGCGCGCAAGGCCCCGGCCCGCAACAGGTTCCCGCGGATCCGCCGTCCGGTCCGGCGCCCGGCGGCGGCGGGCGGCATGCGGATCGCGACCAGCCCGCCGGGTTTCACATGCGCGAGACAATGCTGAACCCAGGCCAGTTCCGGTTCGCCGCGCGGCGGCTGGCCGTACTCCCAGCGCGGGTCGCCGACGAGTTCGTCGTAGCCCCACTCCCGCTCGTTGAACGGCGGATCGCAGACGACGGCGTCCGCGAGGAGCCCCTCGAAGGAGTCCGACAAGAGGGCGCCCGCGCCGTACATCTCCATGTCCGCGCCCGCGAGCAGCAGCCGGTGCGCGGCGATGCACGAGGTCGTCATGTCGTCGACCTGGCCGAGCAGCCGGGTCCCGCCGGAGGCGAGGAGCAGGGTCCCGAGCCCGCACGCGGGATCGAGGACGACGCCGGGATCGGGACCGATGAGCCTGGCCATCAAGGCGGCCACCGGCTCCGGGGTGACGGACAGCTGACGGGAGTGCGCCTCGACATAGCGTTCGCACAGGAACTCGAGAGCCTCGCGCGCGCCCCGTTCCCCGGCGAAGCGGTCCAGCAGTTCGAGCAGCTCGGCGTCGTCGTATCGGGGCGAGAAGGTCCATTCCTCGGCACCTCGCCGCGACAGGAAGGTGGCCACCCGGCCGACCCGGTCGCCGAGCGACAGGTCGTCGCCGAGGTTCCGCAGCCGCTGCCAGACTCGGTCACCGAGCGATATTTCGAACGGTTTGCCGCGCTCACGCAGCCAGTTTTCGACGCCGACCAGGGAAAAGAGGGGGCTCGACGCCGTCCCGCCGACGGGCGGCGGAAAATCTCCGTAACGTCGACGCCAGTTGCTCACGGCGGCGCGGCCGACACCGGCGATCCGGGCGATGTCCGCCGCGCTCACGGCGGCTTGCTCCTCCATCGCCGTATCGTAGCCGACAGTTGACCTTTCCAGCCCTATGTTTGTGAACTCAGTACACAACTGCTTTACTGGGGACCATGAGGTACACCCTTCGGTACGCCGCCGGCTCGGACATCGGGCAGCGTCGCCAGGTCAACCAGGACTCGGTCTACGCCAGCGCGAGGATGCTGGCGGTCGCCGACGGCATCGGCGGCCAGCCGCACGGCGAGGTGGCCAGCGCCGAGGCGGTGGGCGTCCTGTCCCGGCTCGACCTGGATCTCCGCGGTTTCGACCTCGCGGAGGTCGACCTGTTCGAGGTGCTCTCCGGCGGCCTTCGCGCCATCGACGACCGGCTGGCCGCGACGGCCGAGGAACAGCCCGAGACCCACGGCATGGGCACCACTCTGACGGCCCTGCTGTTCGACGGCGCGCACTTCACCGCCGTCCACATCGGCGACTCCAAGGGATACCTCCTCCGCGACGGCACGCTTCAGCGCTTCACCCGCGACCACACCCTCGCGCAGGCCCTCGCGGACGACGGGCGCATCGACCCCTCAGAGGTCGAGGGACACCCTCGCGGCTCACTTCTGATGAAGGCCCTTCTGAGCACCGGAAGCGGCGAAGCGGACATCTGGGCCTTCGACGCCGCCCCCGGCGACCGTCTTCTCCTGTGCTCGGATGGGTTGACGGCAACGGTTGTCGAAACCGTTATCAAGGACGTCCTCGGCGCCTTCCAGGACCCCGCCGAGACCGTCCCGAGGCTGATCGACCTGGCCAACGAAGGCGGCGGACCGGACAACATCACCTGCGTCGTCGCCGACGTGCTCGCCCCCTCGCCCGCATGAGCCCTACCAGCCGGAAAGCCAGGTCAGACCCGCCTTCGAAGGGGCGAACGGGCATCCGGTAAAGTTCCCCACGGAGGATTGGCCGAGCGGCCTAAGGCGCACGCTTGGAAAGCGTGTTGGGTTCACGCCCTCGCAGGTTCGAATCCTGTATCCTCCGCCCTCGGCAAGGCCCCGGACGTCTCGATGTCCGGGGCCTTGTTGATTACTTCGCAGGACCTTCACTTAACAGAGTCAGATGATCACGCTAAGTTTAAGTGTGGTCGTTCCAGCCCCCGACGTCCCAAGGAGTCCGCCAAAATGGCCGGAGTCGAAGAGATCCGCGCTGGTATCGCGCTCGCGAACGAGAAGGCATCCGCGAGTATCGCCGCACTTCAGCAGGCAGCGCAGTCTCTCGAAGAAGCCCAGCTTTCCCTTTCACAGGCCACCCAAGGCAGCACCCAGCACGAGGTGAGCCAGGCGCACGGGCTTCTCGCCGAAGCCCTGCAGGGCATCACCGGAATGCAGAGCACCATCCAGGCCGGCATCTCGTCGGCCGAGTCGTACTCGACCCGCCTCTGACGATGTACCTCGAAGAGCTGCACCAGCTGCTGACGGCCGTCCAAACCGGCCTCGCCGACGGCCGTGCCCATGCCGAGCGGGCCAGGAGCCTGCTGGAGGAGTCCCGGCGCGCCATCGTGGAGCCGCAGGCCCAAGCCGTCCCTTGGGTGCCTCCACAGCTGGCACAGGCCGACGAGGGAATGGAGAACCTCCTGACGCGCCTCTCCGCCGCTGACGACCTGGTCAGCGGTTACCAATCACGCCTCTGAGATCGGCGAGCCGGTATGGGCAGCAAAGCGAGTGAACAGCGCAATCGCGTCACCACGGCGCTGGATCGGGTCCGGCACCAGATCGGGCTCGTCCTCGGCGCCGCCGCCGGAACCCGCCAAGCGGCCGAGGCGGAACTGGCCAAACTGGAACTCGAACAGCACATAGTCCGGGTGGGGATGAACAACTCCACCTCGGAGCAGTACGCCGAATGGGCGCGGCATCCCGCCTCGACCGAGGTGTTCGGCCTGCTCTCCAGCGTGCGCGGCCAGTTCTACGCGGAGTGGGAAGCGGGCCCGAACGCGTTGCGGGAGCTCGTCGCGCACAACGCGCCGGGCCCCGCGAGCCAGCAGCCGGGCAACTGGCTCGGGCGGGTCGGCGGGAATCCCGGCATCACCGCGCCGGGGCTGTGGCGGGTCGGGTCGGCGACCGTGCCGGGCACGGACGTCCCGCGCACGTTCGACGTCGCGATGCCCCTGCTCGACGAGTCCCATCTGTTCATCACGTCGGCGCCGAAGACCAGAACCGCGGTGGACGGCATCGTGCAGAACCTGCTGATGCGGGTCCTGAGCACGTTCGAACCCGGCGCGGTGCGCATCCACCTGTGGGACGTCGGGCAGCTGACCGCGATCCTGCCCGACCTCTACCCGCTGAGCCGCACGAGCGCGCTCACCCTGTACGACCCAGGGCGGCTCGAAGACCTCCTCGACGAACTGGCCGGGCACATCCGCCGCATCCACGCGACCGGGATGCAGGCGGGGCACACGTCGCTGCGGGAGATCCGGCGGGCGAGCGGCCAGCGCGTCGAGCCCTTCCGCGTCGCGGTGCTCTACGGCAACGGGGAGACCCTCGAACCGGAGCGCGCCCGCGAACTGAAACGCGTCGCCACCGGGGCGCTGGCCGCCGGGATCTGCCTGATCCTGATCGACGTGCCGACCATGCTGTCGACGTCGGTGGAAACCTTGAGCCTGCTCGACGACCGCCGCGCGATCAGCAGCATGACCGGCCCCGACCTCACCGTCGACCTCGATCCGCCGATGCCGTCCGGGCAGGTCATCCGGGCCGCCGGGCGGATCGCCGAGGCCCTGATCGCCAAACAGGGCGGGCCCCGCGCGTTCGCCGACCTCCTGCCCACCGAACTGGGCAAGGAGAGTTCGGCGCGGGAACTGCGGGCGCCGGTCGGGTTCTTCGAGGGCGAGGCGGTGGAGGTCGTCATCGGCGACGCCAGCCCGCACGTGCTCATCGGCGGGCCGAGCGGTTCGGGGAAGACGAACTTCCTGTATTCGCTGCTCGGCAGCTTCGCCGCGCGGTACTCGCCGGACGAGCTCGCGCTGTACCTGCTGGACTTCAAGGAGGGCGTGTCGTTCGCCGGGCTCGCGCCGGGGCGGCGGGACGCCAGCTGGCTGCCGCACGCCAAGCTCATCGGGGTCAACGTCAACACCGACCGCGAGTTCGGCCTGGCGCTGCTGCGCTACCTCGCCGACGAGCTGCGCCGCCGGTCGGCCGCGGCGAAACTGCACGAGGTCACCAACCTCGCGGACCTGCGCGAACAGGACCCCGGCGGGCACTGGCCGCGGATCGTCGCGGTGATCGACGAATTCCAGTACCTGTTCGCCGGCCGCGACGGCGTCACGGCGACGGCGACCCAGCTGCTGGAGGACATCGCGCGGCGAGGCCGGTCGCAGGGCATCCATCTGGTGCTGGCGAGCCAGGACGTCGCCGGGATCGAGGCGTTCTGGGGCAAACCCGCCGTATTCGAGCAGTGCACACTGCGGATCGCGATGCCGAAGGCGCGGCGCGTGCTGTCCGAGACCAACAACGCGGCCGTTTCGGCGCCGAAGTGGCACGCGGTGATCAACCACGATTCCGGGGTGGCGCACGGGAACCAGCTGGCCCACGTACCGGACGCGAGCAGCAAGGACGTCTTCAACAAGCTGCAGCACCGGCTCTGGGAGCGGTACTCGGAGTCGTTCAAACGGCCCCGGCTGTTCGACGGCGCGCATTTCCCGGTGCTGGAACAGTTCCCCGCCTTCACCGACCTGAAGCTGACGAGCAAGCCGCGCGCGCTGCTCGGCCAGTCCATCGACGTCGACGAGGCCGCCTGCGGGGTCGACCTGCCGAAGGCGCCGGGACGGAACATCGCCGTCCTCGGCGCGGCCACCGCGGAGGCACTGTCCATCATGGACTCCGCCGCGCGATCCCTGGCGAAACAGCACGCTGAGGGGTCGGTGGATTTCGTGCTGTCGTGCCCCATCGACGCGTCGGTCCCGGCGGTGCAAGAACTGGCCGAGCGACTGGAGGCGGAAGGACACCGCGCGGAACTGGTCGACGATCTGCCCGGCCGGGTAATCGATATCGCGGAGAACCTGTCCTCTTTGGACAGGGCGCAGGTGCTGCTGCTGTACGGCGTCGACGCGTCGATCCCCGCCTTGGAGGCCAAGGCGCCAGGACAGCTCAAGAGCGGCCTGGACCAGCTGCGGGTGCTGCTGAAGCAGGGGCCGACGCACGGCGTCCACACCATCGGCTGGTGGCGCAGCATCGCGCGGCTGAAGGACACGCTCGGTTTCGCGGGCACGGACGACATCGGCACCTGGGCGGCTTTGGACGTCCAGGGCAACGAGCTGTCACCGTTCGCCGCCGGACAGGTCGTGCACTGGTCGCCGCGGCCGGGGCGGGCCCTGTTCTTCGACCGCACCACCCACGGCGCCCCTGAGGTGATCATCCCGTTCCAGCGTCCGGAAGGGCTTCTCGATGGATGACGGCACCACCGCGGCCATGCGGTACAAGGAGATCGTCGGCCTCGCCCGCGCCTCGGCGGAGAACCTCCGGAGCTGGGAGATCGCCCGCGCGGACGACCTGGAGGCCCGGCTCGCCGAGGCACACCAGGCCGTCGCGGACGCCGCCGAACGCGAGCAGCGCGCCGCCGAGCGGGCTTCCCGGTGGTGGAAGATGGCGCAGCACAACGTCGAAGGCCTGACCTGGCTGCCGGATGGCGAAGACCCGCAGCCGGTGCCGACCGCGCGAGCCGCGTACCTGGAGAAGTACCTGGAAGAGGTCAAACCGGGCTACCAGGAACTCGTGAAAGCCGTCCTTTCCCTGGGGTGGCGCGCGAAACGCTCCTAGTTCGCTCCGGGCGAAGGGCTTCCAGGACCGGACGCGGGCACGATGGTGGTCATGACCACCAGACCGTTCCGCTTCGGCGTCGTCGCCGCGGTGAACCCGGAACTCGGGTCGTTCACCGACCTCGCGCGCCGGGCGGAGTCCTTCGGCTACCACACGATGCTGGTCCCGGACCCGATCGGCGGACTCGACCCGCTCGCCGTGCTTCCGGCCGGTTTCGCGGCGACCTCGGAACTGCGCTTCGGCACGTTCGTGCTGGCCGACGCCTTCCGTGACCGATACCAGCTGGACTGGCAGCCTGCACACCCTGTCCGGCGGCCGGTTCGAACTCGGCATCGGCACCGGGCGGCCGGGAGCGGAGACCGTCGCCGCCGGACTGAAACGCCCGTTCGGTACCGGCTCCCAGCGGCTCGCCGAACTCGCCGCGACGGTGGACCAGCTGACCGTCGCACGGGACCGGCCGCCCCTGCTGATCAGCGGAGCGGGCCCCAAGGTGCTGGATCTCGCGGCCAGGAAGGCCGACATCATCTCGCCCGCCCTGCCGCCGCTGAGCGACGCCGCCGTCGCCAGTCCATTGTGGACCTCGTGCGCAGCTCGGCGGGAGACCGCTTCGGCGACATCGAGCTGGGTTTGAATCTGCTGGCGATCGGCGCCGAGCCCACCCCGTGGATGCGGCAGGCGCTCGGCGTCGACGCACCCGACCTCGCCGCCGCCGGCGCGGTCACCGTACTGCCCGGCGATCCCGCCGAAGCGGCCGACGTGCTGCGTTCCCGGCGGGAGACGCTGAGCCTCTCGTACGTGAAGATCAACGCTCGGCCCTCGACGCCTTCGCTCCGGCGGTCGCCGAACTCCGCGGCACCTGAAAGTACGCCTGAAGTCCGTGAAGGCCTCCTTGAGGGACCAGTATTTGCTTACCCATTGGTGCGGTTGGCGGTCGGGTGTGGAGGATTTGGGACGTTCAACGTCCTGAATCTTCCACGCTCGGTCTCGTTGATGAGGGATTTGGGATAGTGAGCGTCTCAATCCTTCACAGGCGGGCTCTGGTCGACGGGGGAGGATTCCGGCCGTTGAACGTCCGGAATCCTCCCCCGTCGGGTTGTCTGCCACAGGCATGGCAGGCACGACCTTGATCAACGGAGGATCGGGGACGTTGAGTGTCCCGAATCCTCCGTTGATCAAGGTCGGTGACCGGAATACACCCGCGCAACCATCACCCTCGCGCAGGTCAGGCACAGGTGAACGAATACCGGGCCTCCTTGAGGGACTCTGAGTCTCTCAAGGAGGCCTTCACGGACTACGCAAACAGATGACTGAACGCGGGTGGGTCAGGGCTTAGGCAGGTAAGGGCCGAGCACCTTCTCCAGGTAGTCCGCCAGGTCGTAGAACGCGTCCTGGACGGGGTTGCCCGCGCTCGGCCGGAACCGCAGCACCTGCGGGTCGTGGTCGCTCGCCTGCTTCGCGAATTCCGCGTTCAGGTGGACGACGTCGTAGTCGGCCCCGCGCGGCGCCTTCGACGCCAGGATGTGGTCCAGCACCTGCGACTGGCCCTCGAAGACGTAGCTGTACCGCTCGCTTTCCGGCAGCGACGCGATGAGGTCCTTCAGCGCACCGCCGGCGGTCAGCGTCTTCACGGCGGGCGAGAACGGGTAGTCGTTCAGGTCACCGGCCACGACGACGTTCGCGTTCTTGTCCGACGCGAGCAGCTTGTCGACAAAGCCCCGCAGGACGGTCGCCTGCTTGGCCCGCTGCACCTCGGAACTCCGGACCGGCGGCTGGTTGCGGCCGTGGGTCGGCTGGTCGCCGCCCTTGGAGTTGAAGTGGTTCGCGATGACGAACACCGTGCGACCCTGGAAGACGAACTCGCCGACGAGCGGCTTGCGGCTGGCCTCCCACGCCTCGTTCAGCGGGTCGACCCGGCCGGGTGAGACGGTCAGGTGGGTCTTGCCGCGCTCCTTGACCACGTCGACTGGGGTGGTCGCGTCGCCGCCCTTGCGGTCCACAAAGGACACCCGTGCCGGGTTGAACAGGAAGCCGACGCGGATGTTGCCGCCCGGCTGGCCGCCGTCCTTGCCGTTCTCCGGGTCGATCTGACGCCACTCGTAGCGCGGGCCACCGGCGGCGACGATCGCGTCGACGAACTTCTTCAGGGTCTGGTCCGCGACGACGGTGCCGTCGTTCGCAGGCCCGTTGTTGTCCTGGATCTCTTCCAGGTTCAGGATGTCCGGCTTCGCCAGGTTGGTGGCGATGGCCTTCGCCAGCTCGCCGAACTTCTCGTCACTGTCCAAAGCAGACAGGTTCTCGACGTTGTAGGTGGCCACGGAAAGCTCACCGCTGCGCTGCGCACGGGTGCTCTCGCGCTGAAGCCCGTTGTCCTTGGCGGCGCCCAGCTTGGTCGCGAACAGCGTGTAGCCGCCGAAGTTGCTGTACTCGACCGGGCCGGAGGTCTCGCCGGTGAGCACGTCGCCGGTGTTGACCTTCGGGAACGGCTGCTCGGCGAACGGGATCAGCGACGCCACCTTGAGCACGCCGGTGTTGAGCCGGTCGTAGTCCAGGTACACCGAGCCGCCGCGAACGCTCGGGTTCTGCTTCGGCTTGGTGGTCACGTAAAGCTCGTTGAACGACGACGTCGGGCCGACGACGCGCGCGTCGGAGACGCTGACCATCTCGCTTTCGTGCGACTCCCAGAAGTCCAGCGAGTACTTCGCGGGCTCCAGCGGCAGCGGCTCGATGCTGCCGCCCGGCGCGGGGGCGACGGTGTCCGGGACCGAGTCCGGCGTGACGACGGTCGGCGCGGGAAGCGCGTTCCCGCTCGAATCGACCGTCCACTGTGCACTCGTCAGCTCGGTGAGCGACTGGTACGGCGAGGTCGCCGGGGCGTCCGGGTAGAACTCGCGGACGGTGCCGGTGGCGGTCACCGCGTCGCCGACGGCCACAGCGGGCGTGGTCGAGCCGGTGAAGACGAACAGGCCCTCGCTGGTGCGCGGGTCGGCGTCGGGGGCGGTGTCGGTGATCCAGAACCCGCGGGCCGAACCGAAGCTCCGGATCGCGGTCACGACGCCGGTGACCCCGGCGACCTTCCGGTCCTTGAACGGCGAGATCCGGGTGGTGCCCTGGATGTCGTGGATCTTGGCGGTCACCGCCGGCGGGCCGGTCTCACCCGGCGTCTCACCCTTGCTGTTCGTCGGGGTGGGCGCGCCGGAGGTGAAGTCGGCGGCGTTGTCGTCGGTGTCGGCGAGCGTCGTCCCCCTGGCGACGGACGCGGTGTTCGACGGCGCGGGCGCCGCGGTCCCCTCACGGATGACCGCGGCCGGGCCGAAGCCGACCAGATCCTTGATCCGGCTGTCGGCCGCGCAGTCGGCGGCGGTCTTGCAGGTCAGGGCCGTGGCGCCCTGGACGAGCGCGACGGTGCCGGCGGTCGCGGACAGGGCCAGCGAGCCGGTGGCGTCCGGTGTCGGGAGCGCGACGGTGCCGCCCGCGCCCTTCGCCTGCGCGATGAGGTACCGCGCGCCGGGCGCGACAGTGCCGGTCAGCGGCGTGACCTGCCAGCTGTTCCCCGACGCGGACGCGTACTGGACGCTGAAGCCTTCGAGGCTGACCGCGGCCGCGCCGCGGTTGGCGAGCTCGACGAAGTCGTTCGTCAGCGTGGCGCCCGAGTTGCCGCCACCGCCGTAGACCTCGGCGATCACGGCGTCGGCACTGGGCGCGGCGAGCGCGGCCGGAGCGGAGACACCGCTCACGACCAGCCCGGAGGCAACGGCCGCGGTCAGGGCCCGTCTCCGGGCAGCACGTCGGGAAATGGTCACGCTGAGTCCCCTTTTCGCAAGATCGGTCGAGGAATACTCCCCCGAACAAGTGAAATGAGGAAGACGACAAGACAACGATTCGTCACCGCTAGCCCGTTCGGCCGCTGGTTCCGCCGTGTTCTCGCGTGAGAAGATCAAAGTCCGCCGCCTGCGATACACCAGGAGGCGTCTTCATGCGCGGACTTCTTTGCGCGCTCGTCATGGCAGGTCTCGTCATCCCGGTTCCCCAGGCGGCGGCCAAGCCGCCGGAAAAGACCGCGTTCGAGGTGATGATCCCGGCGAGCACGGTCGCGTCCCGCACCGACCGCCGTCCGAACGCGGGCGGGGTCTTCGACCCGGTCTCACGCAAGACGTTCATCTCGTGGTCCGGCAAGGCCGCGGACACCTACGTCCAGGCCTACGACCACCGGACCGGCGCCTGGACCGCGCCGAAGAAGATCGCCGACGGCGAGTCCGACCCGCACAACTACCCGACGATGCTGCTGGCGGGCGACGGCCACCTGCTGATCTTCCGCGGCATGCACAACACGCGGACCGTGATCAGCCGCGCGTCGCTGGCCCATTCACTCGACGGCACCTGGACCGACACCGAGGTCGCCGCGGGTGACTCGGCGAGCTACCCGATGCCGGTCAAGACCGCCGACGGCACGCTATTCATGTTCTACCGCGAAACCACGAACGAACTCGATCCCGGAGCCGCCCCGGACTTCCGTCCGATGAAGTACATCGTCTCCCGCGACGACGGGAAGACGTGGAAGAACTCCGTGCAGCTGACCGGTAAGCAGTGGGCGTTCGGCTCGCTGGGCCGGGCCGACCACATGGACGAGGTCTACGTCGGGCAGCTGCGCTACCTGCCGTCGTCCGGGCGGATCCAGTTCGTCTACACGCTCGCGGGCGGCGGGCCGGACCAGCACAAGCACGACGTCTACCACCGGAACGTCTACTACCTGTCGTTCGACGTCCACACCCTGCGCTTCTTCTCCGCGGCGGGCCGCGACCTCGGCACCCAGGTCGACGACGCCGAGCAGGAGCGGTACCTCAAGGTCGTCGAAACCCCGCTCGAACTGCCCGGCGGGCTCAAGTCGCCGGACTACATCCTGCAGGCAGGCACCCAGCGCGACGGCAAACCGTTCGTCACCTGGTTCCAGTTCGACGCCGCCGGCTCGCCGCGCGATTTCGCGGGCGCCTGGAACGGCCGGAACTGGGAAGTGCGCGAAGTCGCGAACGGACTCCGATTGCGCGAGATCGAACCGCTCACCGGCGGCACTTGGCGCGTTTACGGAACCCGCGACGGGCAACCGGGCATCGAGACGTTCCTGCTCGAGAACGGACGGGTCTGGAAGCCGGAAACCGTGATCACCACACCGAAACCGGTCCAGCGCGTCGAGGTGATCGCCGGCTTCCGGGACCCCGCGCGCATTCTCGCGACCGGCGCGTCCAGCGCGCGTGACGTCTCCGTGGCCGACGGTGACATTTACGTGGCGGGGACACCCCGGAAATAGCCCATTGGTGTTCCGCTGCCTTAAATGAACCTCAAGTCCGGGTTCAACCTGGCATTTCCGGAGCTACCTTGGCGACGTGAGCGAGGACACAAATCCTCCCTCATGTCGCCGGAGGAGGTGTCCGATGGGCTGGCTCATCGTCGGTACGGCACTGGTTCTGCTGCTGAGCATCGCGCTGGCCGTCGATCTGCGCGACCGGAAACGCGGGGGCCGTCCGGTGGCCCACTTCGGCGGAGCGAGACTGGACGCCGTACTGCGCGAAGCCGACATGGGCGAGCGGCTCGCGGATCGGCACATGAGTTTCTGACGCTCACCGGGGAGAGTGAGCGGGGGGAACTGGGGGCGCACCGCCGGTGCACGGGACCCGTCGGGGGAGGACGGAGCCCGTACACCGGCGGTGTGTCGTTTCACGCCTCGCCGCACTCGCGTGATCAGAGACGGATCTCGCGTGATCAACCGCCGCACACGCGAGTCACGTGAGTTCGTGCCGCGCCTTGTACTTCCCGATGAGCGACTTCGCCCCGGCGACCGCCGCCTTGCCCGCGCCCTTCGCGCTCGCGGCCAGGAAGGTCGTCCAGTCGAAATAGTCGCGCCACAGCACGATCCGGCCGTCGCGCACCTCGAACGTGCCGCACACCCAGAACTCCGCCTCCCACGCACCGCGCCGGAGGACGTCGGTGCGCTCGGTGAGCACGATCGGCCCGTCCGCGGCGAGGTGGTGGGTGCGCGCCTCGAACCCGCTGCCGTAGCGGGCCATGGCGCGCAACTGTTTCTCCACCGCCGAAAGGCCACGGGCGGCGGGAAGCGGGACGTTCTGATAGACGATATCGATCGCCACGAAGCCCAGCGCGCGGTCGATGTCGAGCTCTTCGAGGGCCTGAAGGAAACCGGTCACCACGGTCTTCGGATCCGTCATGCCGCCCAAGGCTAATCCGGTTTTGAACCGCCGGAAGGTCACAGCCGTATCACAGAACGGAGGGCCCGGTTTCCCCTGACTACGGAGGTATCGATGCGACGGCGACTGCCGATGGCACTGTTCGGGCTGGTCGTCTGGGTGCTCGCGGGCTGCTCGACGGCCACGGGCGCGGCACCGGCGACGAATGCTCCGGGCGCCAACCAGGCCGACGTCACCTTCTCCCAACAGATGGTCCCGCACCACCAGCAGTCGATCCAGGTCGCGAACCTCGCCTCGGAACGGTCGGCTTCCGAATACGTGAAGGCGACCGCGGCCAAGATCGTGAAAGCCGAGTCCGCGGAGGTCCAGACGATGACCGGCTGGCTGCAGTCGTGGAACGCGGCCGTACTCCCGGCGGCGGGCCACGCCGGGCACGCGATGCCGGGGATGATCACCGCCGGGCAGGTCGCCTCGCTGCAGAACCTGACCGGCGCCGAGTTCGACAAGACGTGGCTCCCGTTGATGGCCGAGCATCTGCGCAACGGCGTCGCGATGGCCAAAACCGTGCTGTCGTCGGGCGAACACGCCGAGACCAAGGCGCTCGCGCAGGAGATCGTGGAGAACCAGACGGCGGCGATCGACGAGATCACCGCGCAGCTTTCTTGACCCCCTGAAGGTCCCGGAGAGCCCTCCGGTATTGTTCTCGGCGGTGGCGTGTCCGAGCGGCCGAAGGAGCACGACTCGAAATCGTGTGACGGCTAATAACCGTCCGTGGGTTCAAATCCCACCGCCACCGCAGCGAAGAGCCCGGTCTCCACGGAGACCGGGCTCTTCCGCGTGAGGGCTACTTGGTGAACTTGTCCTTGAGGTCCTGGACGCCACTCTCGGCGCGGTCGCGCAGATCGTGTCCGGCCTCCTTGACCTGGCCTTCGGTCTGGTCCGCCCGGCCCGAGTTCTCCAGGTCCTGGTTGCCGGTCTTCTCGCCGAGCTTCTCCTTGGCGGCGCCGATGGCTTGCTCGGCCTTGTCCTTCGCCTTGTCGAAAACGCTCATGGCGGGTGTTCCTCCTTCGACCGCGGCCACCGTTTGCGGCCGCCTATCGGAGGGTTACCCGTCCTACCGGGACCGACACATCTGTCACCCGGTGCGGTTACCCCGTCGCCCGTGGAAGAAGTCTTCGAGCAGGGCCGCGCATTCGGGCTCCAGCACGCCGCCGACGACCTCCGCGCGGTGGCTGAGCCGCCGGTCGCGGACGACGTCCCACAACGAACCCACGGCCCCGGTCTTGGGCTCCCAGGCGCCGAAGACGAGCTTCGCGACCCTGGCCATCACGAGCGCCCCGGCGCACATCGTGCACGGCTCCAGCGTCACCGCGAGCGTGCAGCCTTCGAGCCGCCAGCCGTCGCCGTAGATCTCGGACGCGGCGCGCAGCGCGAGGATCTCCGCGTGCGCCGTCGGGTCGCCGAGCTCTTCGCGGGCGTTGCGCGCGGAAGCGAGCGGGGTCCCGTCCGGGGACAGGACGACGGCGCCGATCGGCACGTCGTCGCCCGCACCTCGCGCCGCATCGATCGCCGCCTGGACGGCGGCGATGTCGGCGGCGGAGGCGGCGGGGCTCAGATCTCGTCCAGGATCTTGGCGAACTCGGCGGCGAATCCGCACCGCTGCGCGACCATCTGGAGCTGTTCGTCCGGATAGAGGTCGACCTCGCCGACGATCACCTGCAGCTCCGCCCCCGGCAGGCCGAGATCGGCCAGGATCTCCAGATCGCCTTCCGGCCAGACCGCGTCGTCGTCCTCGTCCGGGGGGTCGACTCTCAGCACGTCGAGCACGTCGGCGGCGATGTCGTAGTCGAGCGCCGCGGCGGCGTCGGACAACAGCAGCGACGGTCCTCTCGGACTCGGCCGGACGATCACGAAGAACTCGTCGTCGATCGCCAGCAGGCCGAACGCGGCACCGGTCGAACGCAGTTTTCCCAGCTCGGTGATCGCAGCGTCGAGCTCGGCGAGTGCCCCCGGATCAAGAGAGCTGCACCGCCACCGACCGTCCTCCCGCACCACGGCCACCGCGAACCCCGTGATCGGCTCTTGCACCGCCATGCGCACACCGTATTCCGCCCGCATTCGGAACGCACGCACGGTGCGCCCGAAGCGCCGCATGCGCCACTATCGAGACATGACCGGACCGACCGACCTGCCCACGCTCCCCGATGCGCGCTTCGCCGGTTTGCTGGACGAAGCCCGCGCTCTTCAGACGAAAACCGTAGGACTCCGCCGTGAGATCCACCGGAATCCGGAGATCGGCCTCCATCTGCCGAAGACCCAGGCCTCGATCAAAGCAGCCCTCGACGGCCTGCCGCTGGAGATCGTCGAGGGCAAATCGACCACTTCGCTGACCGCCGTCCTGCGGGGAGGGAAGCCGGGCCCGGCGATCCTGCTCCGCGGCGACATGGACGCGCTTCCGCTGCACGAGGACACCGGCCTCGGCTTCGCCTCCGAAGACGACGAAGCGATGCACGCCTGCGGGCACGACACCCACGTCGCCATGCTGGCGTCGGCCGCGCGGCTGCTCAGCGAGCACGTCGACGAGCTGGCCGGGTCGGTGGTGTTCATGTTCCAGCCCGGCGAGGAGGGCGAGCACGGCGCGCGCCACATGATCCACGAAGGCGTGCTCGACGCCGCAGGCGAACGGGTCGTGAAGGCGTTCGGCCTGCACATCTTCACCTCGGCCGCGACCGGCGTCGTGCAGACGCGGCCCGGTCCGATCATGGCGTCGGCGAACACCTTCCACGTCACCGTCACCGGCCGGGGCGGGCACGGCTCGGCGCCGCACCAGGCGATCGACCCGGTGCCGGCGGCGGCCGCGATGGTGACCGCGCTGCAGACGATGGTGACCCGCAAGGTGAGCGTGTTCGAGCCCGCCGTGGTCTCGGTGACCCGCATCGAGACCGGGACCGCGACGAACATCATCCCGGAGACAGCGTTCATGGAGGGCACGATCCGCACGCTGTCCGAGCGGACGCAGGCGTTCGTGCGCGAGGAGCTGCCGAAGGTGTGCGAGGCGATCGGCGC
The DNA here is from genome assembly GCF_000384215.1 of Amycolatopsis alba DSM 44262. Lineage (NCBI taxonomy): Bacteria > Bacillati > Actinomycetota > Actinomycetes > Pseudonocardiales > Pseudonocardiaceae > Amycolatopsis > Amycolatopsis alba. Next base: position 3,318,994 of record NZ_KB913032.1, read on the forward strand.
GGCGCACGGCGTCCGCGTGCACGCCGAAGTGCCCGCCGGCTACCCGACGACGGTGAACGATCCGCAGGTCGCGGGCCGGGTACTGGAGCTGGCGGCCGAGGTCCTCGGTGCGGAGAACTCCGAGTTCATGGAGCACCCGGTGATGGGCGCGGAGGACTTCTCGTATGTCCTGCAACGCGTTCCGGGTGCCTTCGCCTTCCTCGGCGCCGCCCCGCCCGGATCCGACCCGGCCACGGTCGAGGCGAACCACTCGAACCGCGTGATCTTCGACGAGGACGCGATGGCCAACGGTGTCGCGATGTACGCGGCGTTCGCGCTGGACGCACTTCGGTAGCCATTACACAACAGTGTTGATTTAATGGGTGTCATGAGCGATGACACCCTTGCCGTCCTGGCCGCACAGGAGGAGCGCCTGGTCTTCCGCCGGTTCGACAACGAGACCGCGCTGAAGCTGGGCGCCCACCTGCTCGCGGCGGCACGGGACCGCGCCCTCCCGGTGACGGTCTCCGTGCGCCGCGGCGGCCAGCGGCTGTTCCACGCGGCGTTGCCGGGCACGTCGGCCGACAACGACGCGTGGATCGACCGCAAGAGCCGCGTCGTCGACCGCTACGGGCACAGCTCGTTCCTCGTCGGCGAGCGGTTCCGCGCGAAAGGCACGACGTTCGAGGCCGACTCCCGCCTCGATCCGGACCTCTACGCCGCGCACGGCGGCGTGTTCCCGGTGATCGTCGACGGCGTGGGCCCGGTCGGCACGGTCGGCATCTCAGGACTGCCGCAGGCCGACGATCACGCGTTCGTCGTCGAGCAACTGGAAACCTTCCTCGCCACACTGTCCTAAGTGGACAATCCACGGAGTTGTCCACAGGTTGTTCACGTGTGGACAACTCCGTGCGATGGCGGCAAAACCGGACGAGCTCCGGTGATTTCTTGACAAACTCGTAGTGGTCTAGTCCAATCCCTGACGTGACCTGAACCACACCCGAGGGAGTCCCCATGCGCCGGAATGCCGCCGTCGGCATCGTTTTCCTCTTGCTGGGCCTGCTGATGCCCGCCACGGCCCAGGCCTCGATCCCGGCCAACGCCCTGGTCGGCTATCTGCACGCGAGCTTCGCGAACGGTTCCGGCTACACCCGGATCGCCGACGTGCCCGATGACTGGGACATCATCGACCTCGCCTTCGCCGAGCCGACCTCCGTGACCTCGGGCGAACTCCGGTTCGGTCTCTGCCCGGCGGCGGAATGCCCCGGCGTCGAATCCGAGGCGGAGTTCATCGCCGGGATCAAGGCGCAACGGGCCAAGGGCAAGAAGGTGGTCGTCTCGGTCGGCGGCCAGAACGGCCAGGTGCAGCTGACCACCGCCGCCGCGCGGGACGCCTTCGTCAGTTCGGCGAGCGCGATCATCGACAAGTACGGCCTGGACGGGATCGACATCGACTTCGAGGGCCACTCGCTGTCCTTGAACGCGGGCGACACCGACTTCAAGAACCCGACGACCCCCGTGGTGGCCAACCTGATCTCCGCGCTGAAGACGCTGAAAGCCAAGTACGGCAACGACTTCGTGCTGACGATGGCGCCGGAGACGTTCTTCGTCCAGCTCGGCCACCAGTTCTACGGCCCTGGCGCGAGCGGGAGCGCCGATCCGCGGTCGGGGGCGTACCTCCCGGTGATCCACGCGCTACGGGACTCGCTGACCTTGCTGCACGTCCAGGATTACAACTCCGGCCCGATCATGGGGCTCGACGGCCAGTACCACACCATGGGGACCGCGGACTTCCACACGGCGATGACCGACATGGTGCTCACCGGCTTCCCCGTCGCGGGCGACGCCGGGAACGTCTTCCCCGCGCTGAAGCCGGAACAGGTCGCGATCGGCCTGCCCGCCGCCCCTTCGGCGGGCAACGGGCACACGACGCCGTCCGACGTGCGCGCGTCGCTGGACTGCCTGATCAAGGGAAGCGGCTGCGGCGCCTACAAGCCGCACGGCACCTTCCCGGCGCTTCGCGGGCTGATGACGTGGTCGATCAACTGGGACAAGTTCAGCGGCTGGGAGTTCTCGAAGAACTTCAACTCCTACTTCGGCTGAGTCCGCGAGGTGTGTGGATTTCTGGTCATCCAACGCACCGAAATCCACAGGGTCGACGCCAACAGGCCCAGTGTCGCGCAGAGTCACCGACACCGTCTACAGACATGCCAGGTGTCCTGAGCCGCTACGCCGGCTGTCCTGAAAGCCCCCTTTAAGACGTTGAACGTCCTGAAGGGACCCTTCGGGACACGACATCGAGTCACCCGTCCCAAGATTCAGGACGCCCGCCCCAATACCTCACCGTGCTACCGTGAGACGTCACATCATATATCAGATCGGACATGCCAGTGATCTCCTCAGCGCGGTTCGACGAGCGGAAACGGCGGCTGTCCGGGGTCGTGGCCATCCCGGTGACACCGTTCGACGCCGACGGCGCCGTGGCTCCGGAGACCTACGTGAAGCTGGTGGACCGGGTGATCACCGCCGGCGTCGAGGTCGTGACACCGAACGGCAACACCGGCGAGTTCTACGCGCTGGACGTGACCGAGGCGCGGCGCTGCCTCGAACTGACGGTCGAGGCGGCGGCCGGGCGGGCGAGTGTGGTCGCCGGCGTCGGGCACGACCTCGGGACCGCGATCGGCGCGGCACGGCACGCGCGGGAGGCGGGCGCGGACCTGATCATGATCCATCAGCCGGTGCACCCGTACGTCTCGGCGGAGGGCTGGGTCGAATACCACCGCGCCATCGCGGCCGCGGTCCCGGAACTGGGTGTCGTGCTGTACGTACGCGACGCGCGGATCGAGGGCGAGCAGCTGGCCAGGCTCGGCGACGCCGCGGAGAACGTCATCGGGGTGAAGTACGCGGTGCCGGATCCGGTGCGGTTCGCGTCGGTGGCGCGGGACGCGGGGCTCGCGCGCTTCGTGTGGATCGCCGGGCTGGCGGAGCTGTCGGCACCGGGCTACTTCGCCGTCGGCGCGACCGGGTTCACTTCGGGACTGGTGAACGTCGCGCCGTCGCTCTCGCTGGAGATGTTCCGGTCGCTGCGGGACGGAGACTTCGGCGCCGCGATGGCCTGTTGGGAACGTGTCCGGCCCTTCGAGGAACTGCGGGCCGCGGACGGGAACGCCAACAACGTGAGCGTGGTGAAGGAAGCGTTGGCGCAGCTGGGCTTGTGCCGCCGCGACGTCCGTCCGCCGAGCCGCCCGCTGACCGGTGAAGAACGCGGGAAGGTCGCCGAAGCGCTCGAAAACCGGCCGCCGCACCGGAATGTCTTCTGACCGTGTGCACGCCCGCCGGGAACGGACGTGCACACGGCGACAGGTCAGAGACCGGGTATCGATGAGCGCGGCGTGGCCCTGATGGGCGCCTCGGGGCGCGCTGTGAGGCGCGGCGGGCGGCTGCTCACCGGCGGAGCCGGCGGGACCATGAACGCGGAGGATCGATTTCTGGCCGGCGCTCCTGCCTCCGGTCGAGCCTCGCGACCGGACGGAACCGGGGGAAGTTTCCCTCGATGACCTCGACTGTACGCCAGATCGTGCTGCTTCGGTGAATTGCTTTCCGCACCGCCGGCGTGGGACGCTGGAAGAAGACCACGGAGCGTCCGTGGCGTGTTGTGGTACCAGTGCCTTTCTCGGCCGGACCGGACCCTTTCGGTGTTCTGAAAACCGTTGCTGGATTGCCCACTTTCACGAACCAGAACGGTGTGATCTCCCATGACCTCCACACAGACGAGGCAGGGCAGCGACTTCGCCGCACTGTCCCATTTGGTCAAAGAGGCCGGTCTGCTCGAACGGCGGCGCGTGTACTACGCGACGAAGATCTTCTTGAACCTGCTCGCTTTCGCGGGCGGCTGGGTCGCCTTCGCCCACCTCGGCGACTCTTGGTGGCAGCTGTTCCTCGCCGCGTTCTTCGCGATGATGTTCACCCAGCTCTCCTTCATCGGCCACGACGCGGGACACAAACAGATCTTCCGTGGCCGCAAGGCGAACGACGTCACCGGTTTCGTCCACGGTGGACTGACCGGCCTCAGCTACGGCTGGTGGCTCGGAACGCACAACCGGCACCACGCGAATCCCAACCACGAGGACGAGGACCCGGACGTCAACCTCGCGGCCCTGATCTTCACCAAGGCCCAGGGCGCCGAACGCCGCGGTTTCCTGCGCTGGATGGCCAAGTACCAGGCGTTCCTGTTCTTTCCGTTGCTGTTGCTGGAAGGCCTGAACCTGCACGTGTCGAGCGTGACGGCGATCTTCCAACGCGGCTTCAAGCGCCGGAAGCTCGAATCGGCGCTGATGCTCGCTCACCTCGCCGCGTACCTGACAGCGGTGTTCGTGGTCCTCTCGCCAGGGGTCGGCTTCGTCTTCATCGCCGTGCACCAATGCCTTTGGGGCGTGTACATGGGCTGCTCGTTCGCCCCGAACCACAAGGGCATGCCGACGCTGTCGGCAGGGCACAAGCTCGACTTCCTGCGCAAGCAGGTGCTCACCTCGCGCAACGTGCGCGGCGGTCCGGTCGTGGACTTCGCCCTCGGCGGCCTCAACTACCAGATCGAGCACCACCTGTTCCCGAACATGGCCCGGCCGAACCTCAAGCACGCGCAGGTGATCGTCCGGGAGTTCTGCGCGAAGCACGGCATCGACTACGCACAGTGCGGCTGGGCGGCGTCCTACGGGTACGTCCTCCGGCACCTGCACGAAGTCGGGGCGCCGTTGCGCGCTCAACCGGTGGCGGTGCGATGACCTCCGTCCGGTCCCTCGGCGACGTGGCCGAGCCCGCGGCCGACGACCGGTGCCCGTGCTGCCCGCATCCGCTGTCCCTGCACGACGTGATCGCGAGGCGGTTCTGCCTCGCCACCGCGGCAGGCAGCTTCAGCCGCGGCTGTACCTGCGCCACGAAACCCGAAACAACCGAATAGGGGATCACCATGAACGCCGACACCGTCCCCGTCTCCCGCTACGAGATCCGGGTCGACACCGTGAAGAAGATCGTCACCGAGCACACCGACCTCGACAACGAGGCGGCGTTCGCCTTGGCCGTGCACATGGTGCGGGCGCTCGACACCGTCCCGGAGCACGTCCGCTGACGGTGTGGCCGGGGTTACTCGCGCGTTAACAAGGCGTCAGCGAGCACCCGGAACGCGTCAGGGAGACGTTGCCGGAGCGGCCGGGCCGGGCCGATCGGAGTTGTGCTGGGGCGAGCACTGACCGATCGACACGGAGGTAACCGTGACGCTCAGCGAGCTCCTGCCCAGCCTCGGTTGCGAGGCCGCCGACCTCCTCGAACCCGGTGTCTGGCCGCGGAGCACCCGGCTCGGGCCCGGCGGGGAACTGCTGTTCGCCGGCGCGCCGGTGTCCCATCTGGCCGCGAGGTTCGGGACCCCGGCGTATCTGCTCGACGAGGACGAGGTCCGGCAGAACGCCCGCGCGTACCGCCGGGCACTTCCGGACGCCGAGGTGGCGTACGCGAGCAAGGCGCTGTGCACCCGCGCGGTGCTGCGCTGGGTCGCTGAGGAGGGCCTTTCCCTCGACACCTGCTCGGCGGGCGAGATCGCGGTGGCGCGGTCGGTCGGCTTCCCCGCCGAGCGGATCCTGCTGCACGGCAACGCGAAGACCCCCGAAGACCTCAAGGCCGCGCTGTCCTACGGCGTCCGCCGGATCGTGGTGGACTCGCTCGACGAGATCGAGCAGCTCGGCGCGCTGGCCACCGGCGCGCAGCAGGTGCTGATCCGCGTGACACCCGACGTCTCGGCAGGCACGCACGCGGCGATCACCACCGGCACCGAAGGCCAGAAATTCGGCTTCTCGCTGCGTGAGGAGGTCCGTGACAACCTCGGCCGCGCCGTTTCCGCCGTGCTCGCGCAGCCGGGGCTGCGCCTCGTCGGGCTGCATTGCCACATCGGTTCGCAGGTGTCCCGTGTGGACTTCTACGAACTGGCCGCCCGCAAGATGATCGGGGTGCTCGCCGGGCTCCGCGAGACCCACGGCGTCACCTTGCGGGAGCTGGACCTCGGCGGCGGGCACGCCGTCCGCTATCTGCCCGGCGACACGGGATTCGACATCGACGGCTATGTGCGCCGCCTCCGGGTCGCGCTCGCCTACGAATGCGCGTCGCACGGCTTCCCGTCGCCGAAATTGACGATCGAGCCGGGCCGCGCGATCGTCGGCCCGGCGGGGATCACCGTGTACCGGGTCTGCGCGGTGAAACGCGGTTCGCGCACGTTCGTCGCCGTCGACGGCGGAATGAGCGACAACGCGCGGCCCGCGCTCTACGGAGCGGCGTACACCGCGCGCCTGATCGGCAGGCGCAGCCGCTCGGTCAGGCGGCCGATGACGGTGGTCGGACGGCACTGCGAATCGGGCGACGTCCTCGCCGACGGGCTCGCGCTCCCCGACGACGTCCACCCCGGCGATCTGCTCGCCGTCCCGTGCACCGGGGCATACCACCACTCGCTCGCGTCGAATTACAACCTCGTCGGCAGGCCGCCCGTCGTCGGCGTTTCCCGCGGCACGGCGACCCTGCTCGTACGCCGTGAAACCGAGGAAGACCTGCTGAAACGCGATCTGGGCTGACTCGTCGTCCGAAAACCTCGGCACCCACCCTGTCAGGCGACAGAATCCTTCGCACGAGAGTGCCGGGAAAGAGAATCGCGACAAACAACTTAACGGCGGTAGCATTCTGGACATTGATCGATACGCTGCGCGACAAGAATCGCATGCCGAAACAAAGGGAGGGACGGCATGGGTGACGAACCACGCGCGCAGATGGAGCAGCGCACACCTAGAGGTTTGGACAATACCGATCGCACTCTGATCGCCCTGTTGCAAGTCGACGGGCGGGCCTCGTTCACGGCACTGGCCAAGGCCGTCGGACTGTCGGAGGGTGCCGTACGGCAGCGCGTCCAGCGGCTGCTGCGGGACGAGACGATGCAGATCGTCGCGGTCACGGATCCGGCGAACGTCGGGCTCGGCCGTCAGGCGATGGTCGCGATCAGAGTCCAAGGCGATCCGCGAGCTGTCTCCGACCAGCTCTCCGGATTGCCGGACGTCCATTACGTCGTGCTCACAGCGGGAGGTTACGACCTGCTCGCCGAGGTCGCCTGCCGGGACGACGAGCATCTCTTGAGTGTGCTGAACGACGACATCCGGCCCATTCCGGGTGTCGTCAGCACCGAAACACTGGTTTACCTGAAACTCGCAAAACAGACATACGCCTGGGGAAATCTGACCAGGTAGCCCCGTTGGGGGGGGAGTCGTGAGTGTTCTGGGGTCGCCAGAACACTCACGGCGCCTTGGCACCCCCTAGACGCAACGCAGATACGCGTCGGGAGTCCGCCGCCCGGAATCAAGACCGCGGAGGACTTTCGGCAGCGGGCCGCCGTGCAGGACCCCGAGCCGCTGCGTCGCACGGGTCAACGCGACGTACAGTTCCGCCTCACCGCCCGTGCCTTCCGCGAGGATCCGCTCCGGCTCCACCACCAGGACGGCGTCGTACTCCAGCCCTTTCGCCGCGGACGGCGCGATGGCACCCGGCACTCCTGGCGGCCCGATGACGACCGCTGTCCCCGCACGTCCCGATTCCTCGCGGACGAACTCCGCGACCGCCGCCTCGATGTCCACTTCGGACAGTCGACGGGCCCACGGCCGCACGCCGCACGACCGCACGGATTCCGGCGGGACGACATCGGGGGCGAAACTCGCCAGCAGCGCGGCCGCCACCGCCATGATCTCCGACGGCGTCCGGTAGTTGACGGTCAGCTTCCGGTACACCCACCGATCGGCGACGTACCGGGAGAGCATCGCGTCCCACGACCGCGCGCCGGACGGCGAACGACGCTGCGCGAGATCGCCGACCACGGTGAACGACCGGCTGGGACAGCGCCGCATCAGCACCCGCCAGTCCATTTCGGACAGTTCCTGCGCCTCGTCGACCACGACATGGCCGTAGGTCCATTCCCGGTCGGCGGCGGCGCGTTCGGCCAGGTCCCGATCGTCGCGTTTCGCGAACCGCTCCGCCAGGTCCTCGGCCTTCAGCACGTCCGTCGGGCGAAGCGCGAACTCGTAGTCGTCGTGGTCCTCTTCGACCTCGATGAGTTCCAGTACCCGCTCGGCGTAGTCCTTCTGTGCCAGCTGCCGCCGCTCTTCGGCCCGCCGCCCGGCGGTATCGTCCCAGCCGAGCAGTTCGACGGCTTCGTCCAGCAGCGGCACGTCGGACACCGTCCACGCGGCCGCGTCCTCGCGGAACAGCGCCGGATCGGCCCCTGCCGCCCGCAACCGCTCCGGCGAGGCGTAGAGGTCGGCGAGCAGCCGCTGTGGCGTCAGAACCGGCCAGAGGCGGTCGAGCACCGCGCCGAGCGCCACGCTGCCCTCCAGGTCGCGCCGGAGGTTCTTGAGCATTTCCGGGCGGGTGTGCTTGTCGTCCTTCGGCAGCCAGCCCGCGCCGATCCGGTCGACGGCGCGCGTGGTGAGCGCGGCGATGACCTCGCGTTCGAAGACGGCCTTCGCCTCGTTGTGCAGCAGGCCGCTGTCACGGGCGACCTCGCGCGCGGCCGCCACGACCTCGGCGTCCAGCGGCACGGTGACGTCGTCGAGCTCGATCGGCTCCGGCACGGCAGGCAGTTCCTGCCGGTCCGTCACCGCCGCCGCGAGCACGTCCAGGATCGCCAGCGAACCCTTGATCCGCTGCACCTCCGGCGGATCCTCGCGTTCGGTGCGCAGGCCGGGAACCAGGCCGCCGGGCGTCGCGAAGACGGCGCTGGTCTCGCCGAGCGACGGCAGGACGCGGCCGATGTGGTCGAGGAAGCCGGTGCTCGGCCCGACCACGAGCACGCCGCGGCGTTCCATGCGCTCCCGTTTCGTGTACAGCAGGTACGCCACCCGGTGCAGCGCCACCACGGTCTTGCCGGTGCCGGGGCCGCCCTCCACGACGACGACGCCCGCGTGGTCGAGCCGGATGATCTCGTCCTGCTCGGCCTGGATCGTCGCGACGATGTCCCGCATCCCCTCGCCGCGCGGCGCGTTGACCGCCGCCAGCAGCGCGACGTCGCCCCGTTCCCCAGCCGGGTCCGGTCGGCCGAAGACCTCGTCCCTGAACTCGAGGACCTTGCGGCCGAGAGTGCGGAATTGGCGGCGCCGCGACATTCCTTCAGGGGAAGCGCCGGTCGCGCAGTAGAACGGGCGCGACGCCGGCGCCCGCCAATCCAGCACCAAAGGTTCGTAGTCGCCGCCTTCGTCGAAAAGGCCGATCCTGCCGACGTACGTCCGTTCTCCCGAAAGGGCGTCCAAACGGCCGAAACAAAGGCCTTCGTCCGCGATCTTCAGCCTGGCCATCTCGCGTGCCTTCGTGCCGACGGAGACTTCCCGGTCGGACAGTGCGAGGCCTTCTCCCCGCAGTGCACCGGCATACGCGTCGCTCACCCGCGTACGTTCGGTGTCGAGCCGCTCGTAGAGCGACGTGATGTACTCCTGTTCGGATCGCAATTCCTCGTCGTACCCCTGATTTGACAAGTTCCCCTCACAGCGGTTAGACTGACAACACATTCGGCGTACTGATCAGTGTTTGAACGAGCACTGCTGATCGGACGCCGATTTTTTATTGTCCACCCCTTGTCAAGAGGGACCCCGCATTCCTCGGGAAACGATCGTGCGCGATAATGGGGACGGACATCCACCATTACCGCGCACGATCCGCAGCGCTCAGCCGAGCATGAACTCGCGCGGCTCCAGCGCCCTCCCCACCACGCGGACGTCACCCAGCCAGCCGTGGAACGCCTGCTCGACGATCGAGTCGTAGGCGTAGGCGCCGATCAGCCAGGAGCCACCGGGGTTCGCGATCCCCGCCGCGGCCGTCTTCGGGTTCCGCAGCACCGGGCAGCCGTCGACGTAGAGCGTCGTCCGCCTGCCGTCGTTGACGGCGGCGACGTGGATCCATTCCTTCAAGGCCAGCTCATGTCCCCACGCGGTCGAGATCCCGTTCTGGTTCACCGGGAACACCGCCCACTGGAACGCCGCACCGTCCGAAAGGGACAGTGTGGCCGACGGCTCGCCGGGATCGTCGCCGGTCTTGCCCGCCTTGCCGCCCGAGCCCTGCCTGCCGAAGATCGCGGCCCAGGAATGCTTGCCGTCCTTGAAATCCTCGGGCAGCTTCACGAATGCCTCGACGGTGTAGCCGCGCGCGAACGTCTCCGCGTTCATCGGCGCGGAGTCCGCCGTGCGCAGATACGCGCCGCGGGCCGGTTTCTTGCCGCCGTCGAACTTCAGGCTCGACCTCGACGGCTGCCGCCCGGAGAACTCACCGGAGAACCGCAGCGTTTCCGCCGCGCTGCCGGGCAGGGTCACCCGGACCAGGTCGTTGCCCCGGCCCGAAAGGTCGCGGACCCCGTCGACGGGCGCGCCGTCGCGGCCTTCGAACCGCCAGTACGCCACGGTCCCGCGGATCAGCTGCCGTTCGGCAGGCCGCGCGGGCGGGACCGGGACGGGCGCGAAACCGGCGAACCTGGTGTCGAAGTCGATCTCCAGGCTGAAGTAGTCCGACGGGCCGGTGCGCTCGATCTCCTGTCGCTGCAGCTCGTTCAGCCGGGGCGCCTGATCGGCCAGCCACGGCGAGAACGTGCGGACGTCGATCACGTTCCGCGCGAGGTCGAACCGGTAGAGCCGGATCATCGCGCTGCCGCCGTAGTAGCGGTCCTGGTAGTTGGTGATGTGCAGATGGACGTCGTTGCCGGCCTTGTTCCGCTTCACCGCGCGGCCCGGCGGCCAGTAGTGCCCGTTGAGCGTCAGGAAGATCTGGTCGTTCCCGGCGATCAGCTCGTCCCACACCTTCTGCCCGAACTCGGAAAGCTGCGCCTGACCGGCCTCGTCGGCCCATACCAATTCATGGATGGTCAGGATCGCCGGAAGCCGCGGATTCCGCGCCAGCACCGACCGCGCCCATTCCAGCCCGCCCGCCGACGGCCGCCAGTCAAGCGCGAGCAGCAGCCACTCACGGCCGCCCGCGCGGAACACGTGATGGCTGTTGTAGCCGTCCGGGCTCGCGCCGCGGAAGGTCCGCGAACCCCGTTGCCGCTGCGGTCCGAACGCGTCGAGGTACGGCGTGCGGCCGCGCTGGTCGTCGGTCGAGGACTTGATGTCGTGATTGCCTGCCAGGGTGCTGTACGGGAACCGCCACCGGTCCAGCTGCTGGAAGGACCGGCTGATCTGGTCGAACTCGCCCCGCTGCCCGTTCTCGGTGAGGTCGCCGAGATGTGCCAGGAAGACGATGTTCTCGTCACCGCCGGTGACGTAGCGCAACGTGGCGTCCAAGGGAGCGGGGTCGCCGCGGTCGGCGTCGAAGAGGTACTGGGTGTCGGGCAGGACCGCGAGGGTGAAGCAGCCGTCTTCGGCGTCCGGGCCGTGACGGCCGAAGGTCGCCGAAGCCGCCGGGGCGCCGAGCACGGGCAACGCGGACGCCGCCGCACCGGCGCCGAGCAGGCCCGCACCGCGCAGGAAGGTCCGTCTGGAGGAGTCGTTCACGGCCGAAACCTACGGTCGCCCAGGCAACGCGTCCCGAACCGCGGGTGAACACTTGCCCCGCTCGGTAGCTTCGTCACCATGGGGAACGTCAAACGCTGGCCCGTGCTCGCCGGGGTCGGTGTCGTGGTGACCGCGGCCGCCTGGTGGATCGTGGACGAAATGCCGTCGGTGGACGACACCGTCGCGCGGGAGGCGCTGCCTCCGATCGACGAGCATCTGCGCGCGCTCGCCGGTTCCGGCGGCGCGGAGATCCGCTGGGTGTGCACACAGAAGGTGATCGAGACCCGCACGGACGGCGATCAGGTCAGGGTAGGCCTGGTCGCGAACTGCGACGAGGTCGCGAAGGAAGGCGACGGGCTCGTCACGCGCGGTGGATTCCGCCGACAGCCGATGGTCTACCGCGTCGAACGCACTCCCGGCGGGTACCGGGTGATCGACCGGAAGATCGCGGAGGGCGGCGCGGGCTACTCGCGTTCGGTCAAGGCGATGTTCTCGTGGGTCGGTGCCCGCCGGGTGATCGACGGTGCGAGCCCGGACGACCCTGGAACGGTGTCGCGGGCCGCGTTCGGCCTGCCGTAGGACGACACCCCGCGATCAGCCGCCGCTCCCGTCGATCAGCTTCGGCACGACGAACCACATGCCGACGAACAGCACGCCCGAAACCACGCCGAGGATCGTCATGGCGACCGGGCCGAAGACGACCTTGGCGATCAGCGCGACGGTCGTGGTGATCGCGGCCGCGAGGCAGCCGAGCCCGATCAGGACGGACCGGTTGCCGTAGGTGAGGATCCGCTCGCGGTTGCCGGTGCGGAACAGCAGCCGGTGCCACGCGGCGGGCGCCGTCAGGAGCACCGTCGAGCAGACCGTGAGGACGACCGCCGCCAGGTGAACGGACTTCTCGAACCCGCTCGCCTCGTGGAACTCGTCGGTGAACACCACCGTGAGCAGGAAACCGAAGAGGATCTGGACGCCCGCCTGCGCGACGCGGAGTTCCTGCAGGAGCTCACTGACGTTGCGGGTCAGGCGTTCGTTCTTCGTCTCGCCGGTGTGCTCGACCATGCGGCGGCTCCAAGACCATCGGTTGACGCGTGACCTTCTCGTGCCAGCCGAGCGAGGTCACCGACAGGACCACGACGGCGAGGCCCAGCCACTGCGTACCGGACAGCTGCGCGTTCAGGAACGATACGCCGATCACGGCGGCCGTGACGGGGAACGCCAGCTCCGCCAGTGTCGCCCTGGCGGCCGGTGTCGACCGGAGGCCCAGGTAGTACAGGCTCAGCGCCAGCAGGCCGGGGACCAGCGCGAGCAGGATCAGGCCGAGCGCGTTGTCCCAGCCGACCGCGAACCCGCCGCCCTGGTACGCCACGATGCCCGCCGCGACCGGAAGACCGACGGTGAAGCGCAGGGTGGTGACCTCCTTCGGCGCCAGCTCGGTGGAGAGCAGCCGTCCGAGCACCGTGCCCGCCGCCCACAGCACGGCCGCGCCGATCGCCAGCAGCGCCGCCTTCGCGGCGGCCAGCTGGATGTTCAGCGGATCCTTGAACGCCAGCAGCCAAGCGCCGAGCAGCGCCGGGATCGCGAAGAACGCGTACCCCGGACGGACTCGCTCACGGAGTACGAAATATGCCGCCAGCACGGCGAAAACCGGCTGGAGCTTCTGGAGCACCAACGGCGTCACCGGGTCGCCGAGTTTGAAAGCCGCGGTGAACATCGCCGTCGCGAGCGCGGAGGAACCGCCGCCGATGGCAAGCACGGCCAGCCATTCCCGCGGCCCGCACCGGCGCAGTGCGCGGAAAGCACCGGGAATGAGGGGACTCAGCACGAGTACCACGAGCAGGTGCTCCCAGAAGACGACCGTGGCCGCAGGGAGCGCCTCGGCGAGCGGGAGCCGCAAAAGCCCGTCTGTGCCCCAAAGTGCGGCGGCCACCGCGACCAGCCAAGTACGATCCGGAGGGTTGCTACTCACTTGTCCTTCCATCCATGCCCCCGCCACCGCCCTCAACGGACGCTGGCGCGCACTCTGCTCATAGTTTGAGAATGATCGCCCGACCGAGTGACCTGTCTGGCGTGTCCGATTCGTGCGGACTAGGCAAGGGGCATGCGCCCCGTCCCCGTACTAGTTTTGGCCCTGTCCACCGCCGCACTGGCGCTCACTTCCGGCGCCGGGGCGGCCACCGCCACCCCCGGATCCCGTGTTCACGTCATCACCGCCAAGAGCGGTCTCACGATCTACAAACCGGACCTGGTGCCGGCAGGCTCCCGCGCGCACGTTTTCGGGTTGACCTCCAAGGCTCACGGCACCTCGACCGCGGTACTCGTGACCGGTCTGCTGCCCAACCGCGAATACGGCGCCCACGCGCACACGAAGCCGTGTGGTGCCACCGGTGATCTCGCCGGACCGCACTACCAGAACGTCGAAGACCCGGTGAAGCCGTCGGTGGATCCGGCCTACGCCAACCCCCGCAACGAGATCTGGCTCGACCTCACCACCGACGCCACCGGCCGCGGCGCCGCCGTGTCCAAAGTGGACTGGACGTTCACCGACCGGCGGGCGGGTTCGATCGTGATCCACGAAACGCATACGCACACCGACCCCGGCCACGCCGGGACCGCGGGGGCCCGGCTGGCCTGTGTCACCGTCGGTTTCTAGAAGCCCCAAGACCGTTCGGGCCGGATCCTGATCCGGACGTGGTACTCCCGGTCGAACTTCGGTACGTCGTAGTCGATCGCCGGGTAGTGCTTCTCGTACTTGGCGAGGAAGCCCGGCTGCTCCGAGGGGAGACCGTCCGGCAGGATCTCGGCCCGGCCGCCGATCACCAGGATCGAGCCGCCGTGCTCGTCACTGTTGAAGTGGAGGCTGACTTCGGAATTGGCTTCGATGTGCCGCGTCTTCGCCGTGTCCGGCTGGCTGAAGAGGACGATGTCCTCACCGTCGAGCACGAACCACACCGGTCGGGGCGAAGGACGGCCCTTCGGGCTGATGGTGGTCAGCCAGGCAACGCTCTCCTTCGCCCGCTCGGCGAGCCGCGGGTCGGGTTGGTAGCTCATAAAAGCGACCAACCGCGACCCGGCGGCTTTTCTTCCGCGTCCGCCTAGCGAGATGCGACGAGTTTCGCGTACCGCGTCCCCGCGCCGAGCAGCACCAGACCGGCGAGGAGGAAGGCGGCGACCCTGGCAAGGCCGTCGAGCGCGGAGAGGTCGAACAGGACCAGCTTCAGCACCGCCGCGCCGACCAGCACCAGGCCGATCACCCGCAGGCCGACCACCGAGATGCCGCGGATGAGCAGCACGAGCGCGGCGACCGTCCAGGACACCGTGATCACCACGTGCCCGAGCAGGAAACCCGAGCGGCCGGGCACGGCCAGCAACGCGCCGCACAGCACCATCGCGGCGGCGCCGTAGAGCGCGACGACCCCGGCGAAGAGCCACGGCACGAGGTTCTCCGACGCGGCCTTGAACAGCCCGAGCCGGTGCGCGACCCACGGAAGCGTGATCGAGACGGCCAGGATCGCGACGGACACCAGCAAGCCGGTGGCGAGGCGGCCGGCAGGCCGGTCCCAGATCACGAAGAAGAGCGTCGGCTGGACGTCGAAGGCCAGCGCGTTCAGGCCGCCGATCACCGCGAAGACCAGCCCGCCGGCGAGCGCCACGTGCTTCTTCGTCCACAGCGCGACCAGGGCGAGCAAGACACCTTCACCGATCAGGATCGCGGAACGGGCGCTGCCGTCGAAGAGCGTCATCGTCGTCTGCAAGGACGCGAGGAGCCCGGCGGCACCCGCGAGTTCGCCGATCCAGCCGTCGAGCCACTGCCCGGCCGCCCACACCCCGAGCAGCACCAAGGTGACCGACGCGGTGACGAGCACGGCCGCGGTCTTCGGGAGGAACAGCGCGGCCAGCAACGACGGCGCCGGGGCGACGGCGAGCAAGGCGAACGCGGCGGCGTCACCCGGACGTTTGAGGGTGACGATCAGGGCGAGCGCGAGACCCACGGCGCCCGCGGCCAGCGCGGCGGCGGTGTTGGCCGTGCTGCCGCCGAAACCGGTGAACGCGGTGCTGAAGACCGACGCGACCAGCGGCGGGATCCCGGCGGCGACCGCGACCGATGGCCACGACTGGCGCAGCTGCACCGGCGTCGAGGCGATCTGGACCACGAGCAGGAACGCGACCAGCTCCGGGATGAACCCCTGCGTGATGATCGGCGCGCAGATCACACAGCCGAGCACGACGGCCGTCGCGAGCAGCGAAGACTTCCACTTCACGGCCAGCAGCAACCCGCCGACCGCGATCAGCAGCCCGATGGCGAGACCGGCGTAGGCCGGAAGGTATTCGTACATCGTCGTCGCGGCGATGGCGTCGAGGTACAACGCCCCGATCCCGGTCGCGGCGAGCGCGAAGGCGCCCGTCCGGCCCGCCGGGGTGCGGTGCAGCCGCAGGCCGATCCCGACCAGTGCCGCTCCGAGCACGGCGCCGCCGATCACCCGCGGCAGCGGGCCGAACCAGCCGCGCTGGATGGCGAGCACCAGGAACAGCACGACACCGAGCAGCGTGATCGCGCCGCCGACCCAGGCCAGCAGCCTGCTGCCGGCGCCTTCCTTGCTCAGCTTCTCGGCGAGCGTGACCCTCGGGGCAGGCTGATACGGGCGGTACGGCTGCTGTGGCTGCTGGCGCTGCCACTGCGCGTACTGGGCCTGCTGGTACTGGGACTGGTACTGCGGGTGCTGCGGGTGTGTGAAGTAGCGCGGGTACGGCTGCTGGGGCACCTGGTGCTGCTGCGGCGGCACCTGCGGCTGCGGTGCCTGGTGCGGCGCTGCCTGGTGCGGCGGTGTCTGCTGCGGCGGGGCCTGCTGTGCGGCGGGCTGCTCGGGCTGCGGCTGTGCGGCGGGCTCGGGCTGCGCGGCGGGCTCTTGGGGCGCCTGCTCAGCTGTCTCTTCGCGCGCCGGCTCCGCTCCGGGCCGGACTGTCCTCAGCTCCGTACCGACCCGCGCGAGGCGGGCCCCAAGGTCGTCGATCTCCCCGGCGAGCCTGAGGAGCACATCCCCATCGGTGGTCATGGCGATCAGCATGCGGCTTGAGGGCCGCCGAGGGATCCGTAGCACTACTCAATCGTGATGACGATGTGGTCGCGACCTGCAAGATCATCGTGATCGCGCCCAGCTTCGGAGCGCCCGCAGCAGGTCGAGATACCGGAAGCCCGGCCAGTTGGCGTCGCAGAAGTACAGCTGGGAATCCTTGGCCTGCCACAGCAGGAACCCGGAAAGCCGGACCTCCCCGCTGGTCCGGATGATCAGATCCGGTTCGGGACTGCCCGCCGTGTACAGATGCTCGTCGAGTGCGTCCACGGAAACCGTTTCGGCGATCTCCGCCAGTGACCTGCCGCTCGCCGCCTCTTCGAGCACGAGGTCACGGACGGCGTCGACGATCTCCTCGCGGCTCCCGTACCCGATGGCGAGGGTCAGCTCGGGCCCCGTCGCACCGCGAGTGTCCTCTTCGGCCCGCTTCAGCACCTCGGCCGTCGACGACGGCAGCATGTCGAGTCGCCCCACCGGCTCGACGCGCCAGTTCGCGCCCGGTGCGGTGAGCCGGTCACGGACGACGTCCTCGATCACCTGCATCAGAAAGGCCATCTCCGGCGACGCGCGCTTCGTCAGGTTGTCGACCGAGGCGAGGTACACCGTCACGTGCCCGATACCGAGGCCCTCGCACCACGACATCAGCCGCGCGATCTGCTGGGCGCCGTGCCGATGCCCTTCACGGACGTCCTCGAAGCCCATCTGCCGGGCCCACCGGCGATTGCCGTCGATGATCACGCCGATGTGCCGGGGCAGCGGGCCCTGGCGGAGGCGGTTGCGGAGGCGTCGCGCGTAGAGGTCGTCGAGTCTGGTTCGGACGCTCATGGAAGCGAAACTACCGAAATCGGAGACTTGCGCGGCGGCGACAAGTGGACGATTTTCACCTCATCTCACGAACTGTCCAGTCCGCCCTTGACGGTTGCGTCCAGCCCCGCCGAGACATCTGTCATGAAGAGACGAGAGGTCATCAAGAAGATCGCGGTCGCCGCCAGGCGGCAACGCGAGCGGGAAGGGCCAACGAGATCATGGACGGCGCCAAGGGCCACGAGTACGACCTGCACCTCGAAGTACATCTGCCGAATTCGGTGAAGGACCACCAAGCCCGCGCTGAAGTCCTGCGCGAAGAGGCTCAGCGAAAGCAGGCCGAGGCCGCCACTGAACACCGTGCGGCTGTTCAGGAACTCCTCGCGCTCGGCGTTTCACAGTGCGAAGCCGGTGAAGTCCTCGGCATGTCGTTCCAGCGGGTCAGCCAGTTGGCCAAGTCGTCCTGAGGAGCCCTCGCCATCCAGGGCTCACTCCGGCGGAGTGGTCCATAGCGCGCTGATCGGGAAGCAAGCGAGGTTGTCCCCGAAAGGAAGCTGCTGGTCGCCGCAGTAGAGGACGAAACCGGCACGAAGCCGATCACCCAGTCGTCGCTGAAGGACCCGAATCGAACGAAAATCATCGGCGCGGACGGTTTCGGCGGCCTTCACCTCGATAGCGACCACGCGACCTGCGTTGTCCTCCAAAATCGCGTCAACCTCGTAGCCGTCACGATCACGGTAGTGATACAGACGGGGCATCGTCTGACTCCAGGTGATCTGGCGCGCGAGTTCGCCGATGACGAATGTCTCGACAAGTCCACCTGTCGTGACGTCGTTGGTGACGCCGGAGATCAAGTGCCCGGCGAGGCCCACGTCGTTGAACACCAGCTTCGGTGTGGCAACCGCCCTGGTCGTCGCGTTCGCCGACCATCCTGGAATCAGCCGGATCAGGTAAATCAGTTCGAGGAGTCCGACGTAATCGCGGACAGTCGACGCTGGAAGCGCCAGATCCGACGAGAGACGGCTGTAGTTGAGCAAGCCGCCGGACTGCGCCGCGAGCGTTCCGATGAGACGCCGCATGTCGGAGACGCGTTGGATGTCCGCGACTTGATGCACATCCCGGCTCATGATGTCGTCGAGATACGACCTGAAGAACTGAGCACGTCGCCGTGGAGTTTCGCGACGAACGGCTTCGGGATATCCGCCACGAGTGGCGAGAGCCAGATAGTCGCGTCGGCGCAATGCCGGAGAGGAGGTTGCTCGCAATCGACTGCCGTGCGCGAACGCGGCGTCGACGAAACCGTCAGGTCCGCCGCCGATCTCCCCTTGGGACAAGGGGAACAGTTCGATCGTCTCCGAGCGTCCTGGCAGGGAATCGGGAAGCTGGCTCAATCCGAGGAGCCGGGCAGAACCGGTCAGCAGAAAACGCCCTGGGCGAGGATCGCGGTCCACTATGTGCTTGATGGTCAACCACAGTTCCGGGACTCGCTGGACTTCATCGATGAGCATGGCTCCCGGCGCGTCCAGGAAAGCCACTGGATCCGCCGCGGCCGAAGCCCTCGTCCGAGGATCATCCAGATAGCGCCGCACGCCGTCCGGATGATCGCGCAAACACCACTCGGCAAGAGTGCTCTTACCCGTTTGACGTGCCCCGTTGAGGATGACCACACGGGTGTCACCAAGAGCTTCCGCGACCATGTCAGCGGCCTTGCGCGGAAGGTAGCCATCAGGTCCATGCACGACTCGACCCTACAGTATTCCGTGGATCTGCCGAACAGTTCTCCGCTGATCTGCCGAAGCTCTGGTCGCTGATCTGCCGACAGACCGCTCGTGAATTTGCCGACGCGTCTTCACGCTGAAGAGCGGCCGACCACGCAGCCGGACCCGCTCACACCGGACTTCCGTTCGTATCGGCCGTGCCAAGCCGAACCTTGAGTCTCACGCGAGGGAGACCGGCCCACCTGCGAGTGACAGACACCACAGGCGACAATGGAGGACGTGACTGCCACCCTGAGCAAGCCCAGCCTTAAGATCGGCCCCTACGAGGTCGATCCCCCGGTCGTGCTCGCTCCCATGGCGGGCATCACCAACGTCGCGTTCCGGCAGCTGTGCCAGGAGTACGGCGCGGGCATCTACGTCTGCGAGATGATCACCGCCCGCGCGGTGGTCGAACGCCACCCCGGCACGATGCACATGATGACCTTCGGCGAGAACGAAAAGCCCAGGTCGATGCAGCTTTACGGGGTCGACCCCAAGACGATGGCCGAGGCCGTCCGCATCATCACCGGCGAAGGGCTCGCCGACCACATCGACAGCAACTTCGGCTGCCCCGTGGCGAAGGTGACGCGCAAGGGCGGCGGCGCGGCGTTGCCGTTCAAGCGCAAGCTGTTCGCCGACATCGTGCGCGAGTCGTCGAAGGCCGCGGCCGAGGCGGGGGTGCCGTTCACGGTCAAGTTCCGGGTCGGCATCGACGACGACCACCTGACGTATCTCGACGCCGGGCGCATCGCCGAGGCCGAGGGCGCGGCGGCGGTCAGCCTGCACGCGCGCACCGCCGCGCAGCGCTACTCCGGCCAGGCCGACTGGACGAAGATCGCGGCGCTCAAGGAAGCCGTCACCACCATTCCGGTGCTCGGCAACGGTGACATCTTCTCTGCCGCGGACGCGCTGCGCATGGTCGACGAGACCGGCTGCGACGGTGTCGTGGTCGGCCGCGGCTGTCTGGGCAGGCCGTGGCTGTTCGGCGAGCTGGAAGCCGCCTTCGCCGGGCGCCCGCTGCCGACACCGCCGAATCTCGGCGAGGTCGCGAAGGTGCTGCGCAGGCACGCCGAACTGCTCATCCAGCACGACGGCGAGACCAAGGCACTGCGCGACCTCCGCAAGCACATGGCCTGGTACTTCATGAACTTCCCGGTCGGCTCCGAACTGCGCCGCGGCTTCGCGATGGTGTCCGGCCTGGCCGAACTCGACGATCTCATCGGCCGCCTTGACCACGACGCGCCGTTCCCCGACAACGCCGACGGACCGCGCGGGCGGCAGGGGTCGCCGGGCAAGGTCACGCTGCCGCACGGCTGGCTCGACGACCCGGACGACGACTGCGTCCCCGAGACCGAGGACATGCACTCGGGGGGCTGAACCGAAGAACGCTCCCGCCGGACCGGCCGGCGGGAGCGTTTTCGTTCACGACTCAGGTGCCCCTGGTCTTGTAGGCGAACTTCCACTGGCCGGTGTCGACCTCGAAGCACCGCATGGTGATCGTGTAGTACCGGGCCATATTGCTCTGCTCGATCTGGCAACTGCTCAGGCTGGAATACGGCCCGAGCCGGCAGCCCGGATTCCCGTCACAGACCCCGGCGACCGAAACCGGCGCCCCTTCGGCCACCGCGACATTCGCCGGCGCCTCCAACTGTTCGACATGTATTACCCCAGTTTCCCCAGTGCGGCCGAAGATCGGCCGCGGCGCTCATGAGAACGAATCGGACATCCGCCGTCAATCCCTTGCCGCCTGCCCGAAACCGGTGGCCCGTAGAGTCGGCCTCGTGATCGAGCAGCTCAGCATCCCCACCGCCGCCGGTTCCTTCGACGCCATCGCGGCCGGCCCCGAAGACGGCCGTCCTGTCCTGCTGCTGCACGGGTTTCCCGAGGCCGCGGTGGAATGGGAGCACCAGGTCGCGACGCTCGGCGTGCTCGGCTATCGCGCGGTGGCACCGGATCAGCGTGGCTACTCACCCGACGTCCGGCCGGAACAGGCGTCGGAATACGGGATCGACGACCTCGTCGGCGACGTCCTCGCGATCGCGGATCGTTTGGGGTGGAACGAATTCGATCTCGTCGGGCACGATTGGGGCGGCGCTGTCGCGTGGTGGACGGCCGACGCGCATCCCGGTCGGCTTCGCAGCCTCGCCGTCGTCTCGACGCCGCATCCGGCGGCGCTCGCGGAAGCCATGAAGACCGACGAGGACCAGCATCTCCGCTCGGCGTACATGACCGAATGGCGGCAGACCCGCGTCACCGAACGGCGGATGCTCGACAACAACGCCGACGCGCTGCGCCGCATCTTCGACTGGAAGGTGCCGCCGAGCAAGATCGACGAGTACGTCCAGCGCCTGTCCGAACCGGGCGCGCTCACCGCCGCGCTCAACTGGTACCGCGCCGGCCGTCCCGGCGGGAAGATCGGCCCGATCGAGGTTCCGACGCTCTACATCTGGAGCACGGAGGACGCCGCCTTCGGTTCGACGGCCGCGCTCGACACCGCGAACCGGGTCACCGGCCCGTACCGCTTCGAGATGATCGAGGACGCCTCACACTGGGTGGTGGAAGAGGCACCCGAGGCCGTCACTTCTTTGCTAGTGGAGCACCTTTCATCCCACTAACAGGGGTAACTCTGGTCGCGGTACCGGTTACAGCGAGCCTGGTGGTTCAGTGGCCCGGTGAACAACACGACCGAAGTGGACACCGAACGCATCGTCTACGTGACCGAAGAGGGCGAGCCGACCGGCGAAACCGCGCCCAAACTGGCCGCGCACCACGAGAACACCCGGCTGCACCTGGCGTTCTCCTGCTATCTGTTGCGCAGCAGCGACCAGGCCCTGCTGATCACCAGCCGCGCCGCGTCGAAGAAGGTGTGGCCCCGCGTCTGGACCAACAGTGTCTGCGGGCACCCCGCGCCGGGTGAGCCGATCGAGGAGGCCGTCCGGCGCCGCGCCGCCTTCGAGCTCGGGCTGCCCCGGCTGGCCGGGCTCCGCTGTGTCCTTCCGGCGTACCGCTACTCCACGCCACCGTTCGAAGGCGTGATCGAGAACGAGTTCTGCCCGGTCTTCGTCGCCTGGGTCGACGAAGACCCGCGACCGCATCCGGATGAAGTGGGCGACTGGCGCTGGGTGAGCTGGAACGATTACGCACTGTTGCTGAATGACGATGTGACTGACGTGAGTTACTGGGCGAAGGATCAGTTTTCGCAGCTCAAAGACTTCGAGCCGTTTTCGGCCTTACAGAACGGTACTTCGGTGCGTGACAATGGGGCGGATCCGTCGTCCTCTTGAGCGATATTCACTTTGGCCCGTACTCACACCTCAAGAGATCCCTCCTATACGACGAAAACCAATTCGTGGCGGAGGTGGGCGTGGTAGCCGACGACGAGGCCGCGCTCCCACCGAGCGCGCCGTCCACCGATCTGCTCAGCCTCCACGAGTCGATCGCCGGAGTACTCGCCACCCAAGGTGACTGGCGGCGCGCCTACCACCACCTCAAGTCCGCCTTCGACCTCGCCCGCGCCGGCAGCCTGCGGGACACGCTGACGTCCAGCTACAACCGCCGCTACCTCGACCAGTGGCTGCACGGCCCGGCCGTCGACCACCGCGGCCCGCCGGGGATCGCGATCGCACTGGTCGACCTCGACCTGTTCAAGGACGTCAACGACACTTTCGGGCATCTGGTCGGCGACCGGGTGCTGCGCGAAGTGGCCGACCTGCTTCAGCAGGGACTTCCGCCGGAAGCGTTCTGCGCCCGCTATGGCGGCGAAGAGTTCGCGCTGGTCATCCCGGATGTGGACGCCGCCCGCGCGGTGCGGATCGCCGACACCGCCCGCATCCGGGTGGCCCGCCATCCGTGGCGCCGGATCCGGCGCGGCCTTTCGGTGACGATCAGCGTGGGGCTAGCGCACGAGGGCCGCACGGAACCCGGTCGCGCGGTGGAACCGGAACGACAGTTGCGCCACGCCGACGCTTTGTTGTATATGGCGAAACGGGCCGGCCGGAACAAAGTGGCGTATCAGGATAAAGAATCTTCGCGGATGATTCCTCAACCGATGAACGCCGCCGAGTCCGCGGGCGCGTAGCCACTCACTGGGGCAACACCGACACAAGTCGCACTCTGCGTGACGGTTTCGAACCTTTTAACGCAGCTTTAACCGGGACCGCTCACCCGATCGCATGGACCGTTCGGCGCTTATCGGTACCTTGGGTGAAGAAAATTCCGGGATGGTTGTCGTCACGAACCTGAGGTGTCCGTACGATAACGAAAGAGCTTCGACGCCAGCATGTGAAAGGAGACCGAGTGCCCGACGAGCACCACACCACGGGGACCGGTCGCCACAGCCACACCGACAGAAGTGCCGGTGAGCGAGGCCGCCGGAGCCGTCGACGCTCGATGGAAACCCACGGCGGGATCAGCGTTTCCGACGTCGTCGCACGTCATACGGGTGAACGCCCGATCTTCGACCCCGCCGCCGAGGCTCCCGCTCCGCGCCGTCTCCGGCAGGACGAGCCCGCGCCCGAGCCTCCGAGACCCGCCCCGCGCGCGAACCGGGCGGAACCGCCCGCACCGCGGCGCCCCCGTCCGGCCGCTCCCGCCGACACCCCGGCGCCTCCCGCCGCGCCGCAGGCCCAGACACCCCAGACTCAGACACCTCAGGCCCAGACACCGCCGCCTGCCGACGCCCAGCGCCCGCCTCGGGCGCGCCAGCCGCGCCGCGCCCCACAGGCAGCGCCCAGCCCCGAGGCACCGACGCAGCGTCGTCCTCCGGTGGTGAACCCCGGCGCGCAGCAGCAGCCCGCGGTCCCGGCACCACCGCGTCGTCCCCGCCGCCCTGCTCAGCGACCGGTCCAGCAGGCACCGGCACCGGCGCCGTCCCTGTCACCCGGCGTCCCGCCGCGGTCCGAGATGGACCGGCTCACGATGACCGACGAGCTAGAGGCCATCGACGACGCGACGATCACCAAGCGCAAGATCGACCACACGCTCGCCCGGTTCTCCGCCGCGCACGACGAGCTCGAAGCCGAAGAGGCCAAGAAGCGCGAGCGCCGCGAACGGCTCGCTTCCCGTCCAGCCGCGCTGCTGGAGCAGACGCGCACCGCGCTGCAGCGGGTGGTCACGACCACCGATTCCGAGCCTGCCGAAGCCGCCGAGCAGTCCTCCCCGCAGACCCGTCTGCAGGAGAAGAAGGAACGCAAGACCAGGCAGTCGGCCAAAGCGGGCCGGATCACGGCCGCCGTGGCCGCCGCGCTCGTGTTCCTCTCCATCGGCTCGGCATGGGGTGCCCAGACCTGGTTCGACGCGAAGTTCAACACCGTCGCCTCGCTCGACGAGGACTCCGCCGACATCCAGGACGCGGCGGGCCAGACCGGCGACGAGAACTTCCTGATGGTCGGCTCCGACAGCCGTGACGGCGCGTCCGCCGAAGACGGCGTCGGCGACGCGGAAAGCAACCCCGGCGCCCGTTCGGACACGGTCATGATCGCGCACGTCCCCGCCGACCGGCAGCGCGTCGTCATGGTGTCCTTCCCGCGCGACCTCGAGATCAGCCGTCCCGAATGCAAGCGGTGGGACCCGGCGACGTCGTCGTACACGGACAAGACCTCGCCTGCGCAGAAGATCACGAAGCTGAACACCGCCTACGCGGTCGGCGGCCCGCAGTGCGTCACGAAGGTCATCCAGCAGATCACCGGCATGAAGATGAACCACTTCGTCGGGATCGACTTCAACGGCTTCAAGTCCATGGTCGACGCCGTGCAGGGCGTCACCGTCTACAACGAGAAGCCCATCGACGACGACACCCTCGGCATGGTCATCCCGCAGGCGGGCGAGGTGCGGATCTCCGGCGACCAGGCGCTGAACTACGTCCGGGCGCGGCACGTCAAGGGCGACCCGACGTCGGACTACGGCCGGATCAAACGGCAGCAGGCCTTCCTCGGCGCGCTGCTGAAGACGGTGATGTCGAAGGACGTCATCCTCGACACCGGCAAGCTCAGCGGCTTCATCGACGCGTTCGCCAAGGCCACCTTCGGCGAGAACCTCGGCATCAAGCAGATGATGACGCTGGCGAAGTCGATGAACGGGATGGGCTCGGACAAGGTCAAGTTCCTCACCGTGCCCACCACCGAAGAGGCGAACAAGCGCGGCAACGAGGTGCTGTTGCAGAGCAAGTCGAAAACGCTCTTCCAGGCGCTGATCAACAACACGCCGCTGGAAGAGAAGGCCCCGGCACCCCCGGCGGGCAACACCGAGGGCGCTTCGAGCGGCTCCGCCAAGTCCGGCGACCCCAAGAAGAGCGGCAGCTCAGGCTGAGGATCATTCGTTAGTCCGGGTTCACGTCAGGTTCACTCTGGGATGCGGCTTTTGGACCCTCTTCCCCGTAGGGTTGGGCCATGCGTGAGGCTTACCATGTCGAACTCGAACAGCTCGCCGAGAACTTGGCGAGCATGTCCCTCCAGGTCGCCGACGCGATGGAGCGGGCGACCCGTGCGCTGCTCGAGGTCGATCTCGGACTCGCAGAACAGGTGATCAGCGACGACGCGAAGGTCGACGACGCGCGCGCCGAATGCGAGGAGCAGGCGTACGCGCTGCTCGCCCTGCAGGCGCCCGTCGCGACCGACCTGAGGACCGTCCTCGCCGCGATCCACGCGGCGGAAAGCCTGGAGCGGATGGGCGATCTGGCGCTGCACGTGGCCAAGGCCGCGCGCCGCCGTCACCCCGACCCCGTGCTGCCCGAGGCCGTGCGAGGCGACTTCGCCAAGATGGGCGAAGTCGCCGTCAAGCTGGCCCGGCAGGCCGAGCAGGTCATCAAGTCCAAGGACGTCGAGGCCGCCCGCACGATCGAGTCGGACGACGACGAGGTCGACGAGATCCACAAGCACCTGTTCACGGTCATCATGGACCGGAACTGGGACCACGGCGTCGCCGCGGCCGTGGACGTCACCCTGCTGGGCCGCTTCTACGAGCGCTTCGCCGACCACGCCGTCTCGGTCGCGCGCCGGATGATCTTCGTGGTGACCGGCAAGATGCCCGGCTACGGCCCCGACGAGCTGTAGGGGCTGAGGGGGCTTTCCCCGCATAAGACGTGCCGAAGGGGCCCTTCACCGCATCAGATGCGGTGAAGGGCCCCTTCGGCATGTCGGCATGGGGCGGGTTGGTCGTGAGCGGCGATTCAGGTTACTGAGGGGTGAGGCAAACGTGGCGTGCCCGGCTGCTCGTGCGTCTGGCGGCTTCGGCGGGTGTCGCGAAAGCCACTTTCGGGACGCCTGATGTCTCGAAAGTGGCTTTCGCGACACCCGAACCCGTCGGAGCGCGCTGAGCCGGGGGCGATGTTGTGAAAGCCACTTTCGCAACGCTGAAGGTTGCGAAAGTGGCTTTCACAACACCGTCCGGCGAGACCACCTGCCCAGCCGGCAGTAGCGGTCACCCCGACAAGCGTTGACCTGGCCATCCGACAGGACAACTTGGCCATCCTGCCCAAGAGAACCCGAAACGCCACTCACGACCCGCGCGAGCGGGCACCCGCCGCGCGACTCAGCCGAACCGGCCGGAGATGTAGTCCTCCGTGGCCTTCTCGTCCGGGTTCGAGAAGATCTTCTCGGTGTCGTTCAGCTCCACCAGGCGACCCGGCTGGCCGACGCCCGCCAGGTTGAAGAACGCGGTCTGGTCCGAGACCCGCGCCGCCTGCTGCATGTTGTGCGTCACGATGACGATCGTGTACTCCTTCTTGAGCTCACCGATCAGGTCCTCGATGGCCAGCGTCGAGATCGGGTCGAGCGCGGAGCACGGTTCGTCCATCAGCAGCACGTCCGGCCGCACGGCGATCGCCCGCGCGATGCAGAGCCGCTGCTGCTGACCACCGGAGAGGCCGCCGCCGGGCTTGTTCAGCCGGTCCTTGACCTCGTTCCACAGGTTCGCGCCGCGCAGGGCACGCTCGGCGACCTCGTCGAGCTCCTTCTTGCCCTTGGTGCCGCCGAGGCGCAGGCCCGCCACGACGTTGTCGCGGATCGACATCGTCGGGAACGGGTTGGGCCGCTGGAACACCATGCCGATCGTGCGGCGGACCTGCACCGGGTCGACCCCGGCGCCGTAGATGTCCTCGCCGTCGAGCAGCACCTCACCCTCGACGCGGGCGCCGGGGATGACCTCGTGCATACGGTTCAGCGTGCGCAGCACCGTCGACTTGCCGCAGCCCGACGGGCCGATGAACGCGGTGACGTTCCGCGGCGGCACCGAGAGGGTGACGCCGTCCACGGCGTGGAATTTGCCGTAGTAGATGTCCACGTCTTTGACGTCGATTCGTTTGGCCATCTCAAACAGCTCACTTCTTCTTCGGGGCGACAAGACGGGCAAAGAGCATGGCGAGGAGGTTCACGATCGCGATGATCAGCACCAGGGTGAGCGCGGCACCCCAGATCCGGTCGAACGCGACGGTACCTTCGTCGAACGGGTTGCTGACCCGTTCGTTGTTCATCAGAAGCGGCAGTGCGGCCTGCTCGCCACCGAAGATGTCCCAGTTCACGTAGGCGGAGTAGCCCACGAGGACCAGCAGCGGCGCGGTCTCGCCCATGACCCTGGCGAGCGCCATCATGATGCCGCCGATGATGCCGGACAGCGCGGTCGGCAGGACGATCTTCATGATCGTCTTCCACTTGGGCACGCCGAGCGCGTAGGAGGCCTCACGCAGGTCGTCCGGGACGATCCGCAGCATCTCCTCCGACGAACGCACGACCACCGGGATCATCAGCAGCACCAGGGCGAGCGACACGGCGAAACCGCTGCGCGGGAGGCCGAACGTCGTGATCCACAGGGCGTAGATGAACAGCGCGGCGACGATCGAGGGGACACCGGAGAGGATGTCCACCATGAAGGTCGTGATCTTCGCGAGCCTGCCGCGGCCGTACTCGACCAGGTAGATCGCGACCAGCATGCCGATCGGGACCGCGATGATCGCGCAGACCAGGCCTTGCAGCACCGAGCCGATGACGGCGTGCAGCACGCCGCCGCCGACCTCGTCCGACAGCACCGAGCCGAAGTCCTCGGTCCACCAGTTGCTGTAGGGGATCCGCTTGATGCCGTTGATGACCACCGTCGCCAGCAGCCACACCAGCGGCACGACGGCGACCAGGAACGACATCCAGATCAGGACGGTCGCGAGGCCGTTCTTGGTCTTCCTCGCCAGGCTGACCTGTTGGAAGGCGGGGGTGGTGGCAGGGGTCTTCTCGAGCGTGGTGGACATGCTCAGTCCCCCTTCTTGGCGATGATGGATCGCGCGGCGAAGTTGACGATGAACGTCAGCAGGAACAGCACCAGACCGGCCGCGATGTACGCGCCCGCCGAGATCTCGTTGTTGAGTTCCGCGTAGTCCGCCGCGATCTTCGAGGCGAAGGTGGCGCCGCCGTCGAAGAGGCTCCAGGTGAACTCGCGGCCCACCGCGCCGGTCAGGATGATCGCGAGCGCGATCGTCTCGCCGAGCGCGCGGCCGAGGCCCAGCATCGAAGCGCCGATGTAGCCGGCCTTGCCGAACGGCAGCACCGTGGTGCGGATGACCTCCCAGCGGGTGGCGCCCAGTGCCAGCGCGCCTTCGATGTGCGGGGTCGGGGTCCGCTCGAACACCTCACGCGACAGCGAGGTGATGATCGGCAGGATCATCACGGCGAGCACGATGCCCGCGGTGAAGATCGTGCCGCGCAAGTCCGGCGAGACGTTGCCCGCCGCGAAGAGCGGGATCCACGAGAAGGTGTCGTTGACCCACTGGGAGAAGGGCTCGATGGTCGGCGCGAAGACCATCAGGCCCCACAGGCCGTAGATGATCGAGGGGACCGCGGCGAGCAGGTCGATCACGTAGGCGAAGGGCTTCGCCAGCCGCTTCGGCGCGTACTGGGTGAGGAAGAGGGCGATCCCGAGCGAGATCGGCATCGCGATGATCAGGGCCAGCAGCGCCGAGTAGACCGTGACCAGCAGCAGGCCCATGATGCCGAACTTCATGTCGTTCGGCTCGGTCTGCCAGACCTGGCTGGTCAGGAAGTTGACGTTGTCGGCCTGGAGCGCCGGGATGGCCTGCACCAGCAGGAACAGCCCGATCAGGCCGATCAGCGAGACGACGAAGACGCCGGCTCCGGTGGTCAGGAACTGGAAGATGCGGTCACCGGGCCGCACCGTCCGGGAATTGGGGCTCGCGAGTGGCACCGAGGACTTCTCGGGCGGTGACGCGGCAGGTTGCTCCGAAATCGGGTCCTCCGTGAAGGTCTCGCGGACGCCAGAACGCCCACCGGGGTCGCCGGTGGGCGTTCTGGGCGAAGACGAATCGCTCATCGACTACTTCTGTCCAGCCTGTTTACTGATCAACCGGAAGATCGGCAACAGGGTCAGGCGATGGCCTTGACGGCGGTCAGGACCTTGTCCTGCAGGCTCTGCGGGATCGGCACGTAGCCCTTGTCCGAGAGCGGCTTCTGACCGTCGGTGGCGGCGACGTTCAGGAACGCCTTGACGGCCTTGGCGACCTCGGCGTCGGCGTACTTCGAGCAGACGATCTCGTAGGTGGCGAGGATGATCGGGTAGGTACCGGCGACGTTGCTGGAGTAGATCGCGTTCAGGTCCAGCGCGAGGTCGTTGGTGCCCTCCTTCTTGAACTTCGCCGCGTCGAGGGCCTTGGCGACGTTCGCCGCGGTGAGCTCGACACCGCCGGAGCCGCTGTCGATCAGGGCGGCGTTGATGCCGTCCTTCGCGAACGCGGACTCGACGTAGGTGATGGCGCCGTCGGTGGCCTTGACCGCGCTGGCCACACCGTTGGACTTCTCGGCACCGTTACCGACGCCACCGGCGAACTTCTTGCCGTCGCCCTGGGTCCAGGCGCCCTTCGAGGCGGCCTTCAGGTACTTCTGGAAGTTGTCGGTGGTGCCCGACTCGTCAGAGCGCGAGATGACCTGAATCGCCTTGTCCGGCAGGTTGACGGCCTCGTTGCCCTTGACCGCCTTGATGGCCGGGTCGTTCCACTTGGTGATGCCGCCGTTGAAGATCTTGGCGGTGACCTCGGGGGTCAGGGTCAGCTTGTCGACACCGGAGACCTTGTACGCGACGGCGACCGGGCCGATGACGAGCGGCAGGTTCCACGCGTCCGAGGCGCAGCGGGCCTTGGCCTTGTCGGCCTCCTCGCCGTCCTTGAGGGGCGAGTCCGAACCGGCGAAGTCGACCTGGTTCGCGTTGAACTGCTTGATGCCCGCGCCGGAACCGCTGGGGTTGTAGTTCACCTTCTGGCCGGCGCACTTGGCGGCGTACTGCTGCACGAAGATGTCGACCGCGGTCTTCTGCGCGGACGAACCCTCGGCCGAAAGCGGGTTCTTGCCGCCGCATTCGACGCCGGCCGTCCCGTTGGGCGCGGAAGCGGCACCCGAGTTCTGGGGCTTGGTCGCCGACGGGTCGGATCCGCACGCGCCGAGCACGAGGGCGGCGGTGGCCACGATGCCGATCGCGCCTGCGGGCCGCATGATCTTCACTGCATTTCCTCCACTGGGAGACTTTCGCCGGATCGGTGGAACGGGAGCGTTCCTTCCGGACCCGGACATTAAGCACCGACAGTGGACAGGCGACCGTCTAAGGATGAACGACAAGTGAACAAGGCGGCCGATGTGAGCAGCGCGACTACTCCGAAAGTGGGCCGTGTCCCGGCCGTGACCTGCGCGTCTGCTCTCCGTGACCGGTCAAGTGCCGCACGTGTGAACGCGGTTACCGAGCGTACTGGACGTCGACCTCGTATCGGGTGAAGCCGAGCTTCGAATAGACCGCGAGGGCGGCAACGTTGTCACCCTCGACGTACAGGATCACCTGCCCCAGTCCACGATCACGGAGATACCGCAGCCCGGCGAGGGTGAGCGCCTTCCCGAGGCCGCCGCCCTGGGCGTCCGGATCGATGCCGACGACGTAGACCTCACCGGCGGGCTCGCCGCCGAACCGGCCGGGGACCGCCTCGTGGATCTTCGTCCAGTGGAAGCCGACGACCTCGCCGCCGGACTCCGCGAGGAAGAAGCCCTCGGGGTCGAACCAGGCTTCCTTCTCGGTCGCACGGACCTCGTCGGCGGTCAAAGCGCCCTGCTCGGGATGCCAATCGAAGGCACGCGCGTTGACGCGGACCATCGCTTCCTCGTCCTGGCCGGGAACGAACGTGCGCAGCGTGACCCCTTCGCGCGTCGCAGGTTCCGGCCAGTCGGCCGTCTCGACGTCCACGTGCAGGATCAGCAGTTCGCGGGCACGCTCGAAGCCTTCGGTCCCGGCGATGTGGACGGCGGCGGGGTGATCCCCGTGCGCCCAGACACGCAGCGGCTTCCCGTCGACGTGTTCGACGAGCGCCCTGGTGAGCGCCCTGCCGTGACCGGCTCTCCGGTGCGCGGGGTGGACGAACAGTTCGGCGACCTGGTTGCCGTGCGAGTCGCCTTCGGTGTCGAGGTGCGCGTACGCGACCAGCTCGCCGTCGACATGACCCAGAAGATGCTGTCCACCGGGGAAACCGGTGTCCAGGGGATCGCCGTCGGCCTCGCGCACGGCGAGGAGGAAGTCGTGGACCTCTTCCGTTTCCGGTTCACCGGTCCAAGTCAGATCGAGCATGAAATCGACCCTACCGGGGAACCCGGTCACCGCCTGGACGTCTTGTCAGACAAGAAGGGGAGGGATTCAGTGCGCGGAAAACCCGCTCGGCTCGTAGACGCTCGCGTCCGGGGCGATGGCCTGCGGCTTGGCCGCGGCCCCCTTGGACGGCCGCTCGAACTTGTAGCCGACGTTGCGCACGGTCCCGATCATCTGCTCGTGCTCCGGCCCCAGCTTGGCGCGCAGGCGCCGGACGTGGACGTCGACCGTGCGCGTGCCGCCGAAGAAGTCGTAGCCCCAGACCTCCTGCAGCAGCTGGGCGCGGGTGAACACCCGGCCGGCGTGCTGCGCGAGGTACTTGAGGAGTTCGAACTCCTTGTAGGTGAGTTCGAGAGTGCGCTTGCGGAGCTTCGCGGTGTAGGTCGCCTCGTCGATGACCAGTTCGCCGACCCGGAGCTCGGCGTCGACCTGCGGGACGCCGCCGTCGCGGGTGGTGGCCAGCCGCAGCCGGGCGTCGACCTCGGCGGGCCCCGCCGTCGGAAGCAGGATGTCGTCGGTGCGCCATTCCGCGCTGACCGCGACCAGCCCGCCTTCGCCGACGACGGCGATGACCGGCGTGGAGGTCTCGTCCTCACCGGCGCCCTTGAGCAGGCGGCAGAGGCTCTTCGCGGAGGCGAGATCGGTGCGCGCGTCGAGGACGATGACGTCGCGGTGGCCGGCGTCGAGCAGCGCGGTCACCTCTGGAGCGCGGACGCGTACGGTGTGGGGCAGCAGATCCAGGGCGGGCAGCACCGCGGTCGCATCGGGTTCCGCAGTCAACACCAGAAGGTCCAGGCTCATCGCCGCACCGCCCTAACTCGTAGTCGCCTCGTACGTGGCTACAGCCGGTGCTTAGTGAGAATAGCGGGTGAACAGCCGGGTACCTACCCTGTGCTGGATCGATCACACCTGGCCAAAGAGGTTCAAGAAGGAGATTTGACGCGATGGTGAGCAGGCCCGTGGCGCGTGACGACCGACCGTCCCCCGGCCGGTCCGCCAAGCGACCGAAGCGGCGTGGCCGGGGTTGGCTGATCGCCCTCGCCGTCCTGCTGGTCCTGCTGGTCGGGGCCGATTTCGGGGCGGCCGCGTTCGCGGAGCACACGATCTCCCAGAAGGCCCGTGAACAGCTGAAGCTGGCCAACGATCCGGCGGTCACGGTGCACGGTTTCCCGTTCCTCACGCAGGCCCTCTCCGGTGACTACAGTCACATCACCATCAACGCCCAGGGCGTCGCCGTCCCGCCGAAGCTGAACGACGTGGACTTCAACGCCGACATGAGCGACGTCACGGCGCCGCTCTCGGACCTGACGTCCGGCAACACCAAGGCGATCACCATCGGCACGCTCAAGGGCGAGGTGATCGTCAAGGCCGCCGACATCGCCAGGCAGGCGCCGCTGAACAAGATCGAGAACCTGAAGATCGAGCCGGTCACCGAGGACTACGTCCGCAACGGCGACAGCGGGCAGGGCGAGACGAAGCCCACGACGACCACCAACGAGAACGGCGAGCCGGTGGACTCCTCCAGCGCCGGGATCCGGGTCTCGGGCAACGTGCAGATCGCCGGGCAGAAGGTGGAGATCTTCTGCTTCGCGATGATCGAACTGGACGGGCAGAAGATCCGTCTCGAGCCGAAGCGGCTGCAGTTCGGGAATGACAAGGAGACCACCGTCGTTCCCCAGGCGGTGCAGGACGCGCTGCTGCCGAACTTCAACGCGACCATCGACACCGGCGCGATGCCGTTCTCGGTGACCCCGACGTCGGTGCGCGTGAACAGCGGTTCGGTGACCATCAAGGGCGAAGGCAAGAACGTCGCCTTCAGCGGAGCGAAGCCCCAGGGGTGAGCGGATTTGACCGGAGTGTGGGTGCTGCTGGGCGTCTTGGTGCTCGGCGGGGTCGCGGGCGCGCTGCTGCAAGCGCGCAACGGCCGGATCAGGGCCGCGAAGGCGTCTGACGTGAAGAACCTCCCGGAGCGCGTCTCGGGCGCCCTCGCGGCCGAAGGTGTCACCCTGGTCCAGATCTCCACCACGTTCTGCGCGCCGTGCCGCCACACCCGCGTCATCCTGTCGGCGCTCGCGGAGAAGACCGACGGCCTCACGCACGTCGATCTGGACGTCACCGAGACCCCCGAAGTCGCACAGGCACTTTCGGTATTGCGGACTCCGACGACGCTGGCCTTGACGCCGGACGGCCGGGAGGTCTTCCGTGTCGGCGGCGTTCCCCGAGGTCAGGAGCTTCTCGAAGCCCTGAAGCCCCATCTGGCGAACGCCTGATCCCGAATTTTGGGAAGCGTCCCAAGGTGTGAACACGGTTCCCAACCTGAGGGAGCTCTGCGTACCCTCGCACCCGTGAACAGGCTGCCCCGAACCTTGCTGACCCAGCGCCGCGCAGTGGATCTGTGCCGCGTTCGCAGCAGCCTGTGTCCGGCCTGCTGATCGCGCCTTCGAAGCCGCCGCGCGTGCCCGGCACGCATCTCTTTCCCTCTCGTTCGCAGGAGGAACCATGTCCGCAGGACCGGCCGTCGACCCCCGTGGTCCGCGTTTCGCCGCCATCCTGACGACGGTCGTGCTCGCGGTCGTGCTCGTCACCCAGTGGTGGCCGCTGCTCGCGGCGCAGGCGGTGGTGTTCGCGATCGGCGCCTTCGTCGGCCTGAAGCCGGCGCCGTATTCCCTGGTCTACCGCTACTTGATCGCGCCGCGGCTCGGCCCGGCGACGGAACGCGAGGACGCCGCCCCGCTGCGGTTCGCGCAGGCCGTCGGTTTCGTGTTCGCCGTCGTCGGCACCGTCGGTTTCGCCGCGGACCTGCCCGCGCTCGGGTTGGTCGCGACGGCGTTCGCGCTGTTCGCGGCGTTCCTCAACGCGGCGTTCAACTTCTGTCTCGGTTGCGAGATGTACCTGCTCATCAAGCGTTTCAGCCCCAGCCCTCGCGCGTCCTAACCCAGAAAGAGAGTCAGCTCCATGAGCCGTGAAGACGTCCTGGTCACCACCCAGTGGGCCGAGGAGAACCTGGACACGCCGGGTGTCGTGTTCATCGAGGTCGACGAGGACACGACCGCGTACGACAACGGACACATCCGCGGTGCGGTGAAGTTCGACTGGCGCAAGGACCTGCAGGACGGGGTGCGCCGCGACTTCGTCGACAAGGAGGGCTTCGAGAAGCTGCTCTCGGAGAAGGGCGTCTCGAACGACGACCGCGTGGTTCTCTACGGCGGCAACAACAACTGGTTCGCCGCGTACGCGTACTGGTACTTCAAGCTCTACGGGCACGAGAACGTGCAGCTGCTCGACGGCGGCCGCAAGAAGTGGGAGCTCGACGGCCGCGAGCTGAATTCGGAAGAGGTCAAGCGCGAGGCCACCACGTACCAGGCCAAGGAGCAGGACCTCTCGATCCGCGCGTTCCGTGACGAGGTCGTCCAGGCCATCGGCGCCAGCAACTTCGTCGACGTGCGCTCGCCCGACGAGTTCTCCGGCAAGCTGCTCGCCCCGGCGCACCTGCCGCAGGAGCAGTCGCAGGTCCCCGGCCACATCCCCGGCGCGCTGAACGTCCCGTGGGCGAAGGTCGCGAACGAGGACGGCACCTTCAAGACCGAGGGCGAGATCAAGGAGCTGTACTCCGACGAGGGCCTCGACGAGTCGAAGTCCACGATCGCGTACTGCCGCATCGGGGAGCGTTCGTCCATCGCGTGGTTCGCGCTGCACGAGCTCCTCGGCTACGACGCCGTCAAGAACTACGACGGTTCATGGACGGAATACGGCTCGCTCGTCGGCGTGCCGGTCGAGTTGGGAGCTAAGTGATGGCTGACGACAGCTGCGGCGCACCGGTCCAGGAGGCCACGCCCGCCGATTACGACACCCGCGGCCAGGTCGTGCTGGCAGGCAAGGTGACCGGCGCGGAAGGGCCCGTCGGCGGCGCCTTCGTGCGGTTGCTGGACGGCGGCGGCGACTTCACCGGCGAAGTCGTCTCGTCGGCCGACGGCGACTTCCGCTTCTACGCGGCCCCCGGTGACTGGACGGTGCGCGCGCTGCACCGCTCCGGCAACGGCGAAGCGTCCGTGACCGCCCAGGGTCCCGGCGTACACCAGCTGGCCATCGCTGTGTCATAGGTCGCGCGCTGACGGAAAACGCGCCGAAGGGGCGTCGTTCCGCATTCACCTCACGGTGAGCGCGGAGGGCGCCCCTTCATCGCGTTTCCGTGGGCCTCCGGCCCAAAAGAGGCGCGCGACGTGAAGTCTCCGCCGGGCGCGGAGCGCCCTTTGGGAGACCGTGTGGGCACTACCACCACCCCTTCGCGGGGCTGTGCTTCCAGGTAGCGACTAAAGTGCGTGGCGTGGAGATCCTGTTTACGACCCTGCTGGTGCTCGCGGGCGTCGCGATCACCTGGTTCGCCGTGTACGTCGTCTACCGGCTTTACGCGGACCAGCGCTGACCCATGACGGCGAGTGGCGACGAGGCCATCCAGGCCGCGGAGAAGCGCGCGGAAAGCACGCGCGAGCGCAACCTTCCCCAGTTCGACGACATGCCCATTCCGGGCGACACGGCGAATCTGCGCGAGGGTCCGAACCTCAATGACGCCTGCCTGGCGCTCTTGCCGCTCGTCGGCGTGTGGCGCGGTGAAGGCGAGGTCGACTACCCGACCATCGACGGCCCGTACCGGTTCGGCATGCAGCTGACCATCGCGCACGACGGCCGCCCGTTCCTCACGCACGAGGCGCGCGCCTGGCTGCTCGACGAGGACGGGAAGGTCATCCGTCCCGCCGCGCGCGAATCCGGGTTCTGGCGCCCGCAGGCAGACGACACGATCGAACTGCTGCTGACCCACAACACCGGCATCGTGGAACTCTTCTACGGCAAGCCGCGCGGCCAGGCCTCGGTTCCGGCCTGGGAGCTGGGCACCGACGCCGTCGTCCGCACTTCGACGGCCAAGGACGTCACGGCCTCTTCGCGGCTCTACGGCATCGTCAACGGCGAACTCGGCTACGTCGAGGAGCGCGCCATGATGGGCCAGGAACTGCAGCCGCACACGTCGGCGCTGCTGCGTCGCGTGGTGGGCTGACCGTTTCCCGTGCGGTGGCGTGCCTACGGCGAGCACGCCGCCCTGCTCGACTGCGATTCCCTGACCCAGACGATCGCGGCGCACGCCACGATCTCGTCCGCGCGCCCGTCCGGGATCACCGAACTCGTCCCCGGCGCCCGCAGCCTGCTCGTGGTGGAAACCCCTGGCTCGGGCGCCCTCGCCGCCGTCCGTGAGCTCCTCTCCGACGCGGATCTCGAACATCCGCCGGAAGGCGAAGCCCGCGAAATCACCCTCGACGTCACCTACGACGGCGAAGACCTCGAACTCGTCGCGCGGGACGCGGGAGTGTCCGCCGAGGACGTCGTCCGGCTGCACACCGGCACCGTCTACACCGTGGCCTTCACCGGCTTCGCGCCCGGTTTCGGTTACCTGACCGGACTTCCCGGACCACTCCGGCAGCCGCGGCTGCCGTCTCCGCGCACCCGTGTGCCGCCGGGTTCGGTCGGGATCGCGGGCGAGTTCACCGGGGTGTACCCGCGGGTCTCGCCCGGCGGCTGGCGGCTGATCGGCCACACCCGGACCGTCCTGTTCGATTCACGCGCCGATCCGCCCGCGCTGCTGGCGCCCGGCGACCGGGTGCGGTTCCGGAGTGCCCGATGAGGGCGCTCGAAGTGGTCCGGCCTGGCCCGTTGGCGCTGGTCCAGGACCTCGGCAGGCCCGGCTACGCGCATCTCGGCGTCCCGCCGTCCGGTGCGCTGGACGTCCCGGCGCTGCGACTGGCGAACCGGCTCGTCGGCAACGACGAGGGCGCCGCGGGCGTCGAGTGCCTATTCGGCGGGCTGCGGCTGCGCGCGACGGCGTCCTGCACGATCGCGGTGACCGGCCCGGCCGTCGACGTGGAGGTCGACGGGCGCGCCGTCGGCTCGCACGCTCCGGTGTGGCTGGCCGAGGGCCAGGTCGTGGCGATCGGCGCGCCCGCCACCGGATTGCGGTGCTACCTGGCGGTTTCCGGCGGGATCGTGGTGGACGCCGAACTCGGCAGCCGGTCGCGGGACGTCCTTTCGGAGATCGGGCCCACGCCGCTGAAGACGGGCGACGTCCTCCCGCTCGGCACACCGTCCTTGCCCGGAGGCGCCGACGTCGTGCTGCCCACGGTCGCTCCGGCGGAGCTGGCCGTGACTGTCGACCCTGGACCGCGGGCGCACTGGTTCGCGGACCTGGCGGCCGGGCTCGCGAAGACGTGGACGGTGACGGCGGAGTCCAACCGCGTCGGGCTCCGGCTCGACGGCTCCGCGTTGGCTCGCGAGGACGAGTACGTCGAGCAGGAGCTACCGAGCGAAGGCCTGCTGACCGGATCCATCCAGGTTCCGCCGAACGGGTTGCCGGTCGTTTTCCTGGCGGATCATCCGACTACCGGTGGTTATCCGGTGGCGGCGGTGGTGAGACGGGCGTCACTCCCGGCACTCGCGCAGGCCCGTCCCGGAACCCTTCTCCGCTTTCACTCGTCCACGAGAGTGTGGAACAGGTAAAGGTCGACGGTGGCACAGGTGTCATCGACACGAATTCGGTCCCTTCGCAGCCCGAACTGCCGCAGTCGCTGCGGATCGCGCTGGCCACCGGTCAGATGCGGCGTCCGCTCGGCGACACGCTCCGCCCGCTTCTCGATCTCTTCTCCGACGGCGAGTACCAGGTCACCGGCCCCGAACGGCTGGCCGAGGACCGCTACCTGACCCCGAGCGCCGACTGGCCGCCCGCCGACGTCTCACGGGTCGGCTACTACCGGACGGCGATCAAGAGCGGGCACCGGCCGGTCGCGGTCGTACTGGAGACCGCCGACGCGGCGGTGATCCTCGACGGGCACCACAAGATCGCGGCCTACCGCGAAGAAGAGATCCTGCCGCATCTGCTGATCATCAGTCAGCTCAACTGATCGCGTACTCGCTCTCGTACGCGGCGGCCAGCTCGGCATGGATGGCGCTGGAGTCGGTGAGCGCGACGCCGTCGAGCGTGTGCACCCTGGTCAGCTTGCGGACCGACGAGGCGAGGAACAGCCCTTCGCCCTCGGTGAGGTCCGAGACCTGAAGCGGCTCGACCTTGACCGACCAGCCCGCCCGCTCGGCACCCCGGAACAGCGCGGCCTGCGTCGTCCCCGGCAGGATGCCGATGGTCGCCGGCGGCGTGTAGAGCGTCTTGTCCTTCGCGAGGACGACCGTCGAAGTCGGCCCTTCGAAGACCGAACCGTTGGCGGCGGTGAAAATCACATCGCTCGCGCCACGGCGGCCTGCCTCACGCAGCGCGGCCATGTTGACGCCGTACGAAATCGACTTCGCGCCCAGCAGCAGCCACGGCGCGCGCTCGGCGAGTTCGGGCTCGATACCGCGCTCGAGGGTGATCGCCGCGACGCCTTCGACACGGGCCCGCAGCACCTTCTCGTCGATCTCCACCCCGAGCGCGAACCCGAACGGCTTCGCTTCCGGATCGCCGTCGATTCCCCTGGTGTACACCAGTTTCAGGGCGATCTCGGCGGGGCCGGACCAGTTGTCGATGACCGCCTGCGCGGCGCGTTCCCAGTCCGCGAGGTCCGGCTCCGGCAGGTCGAGCATGGCCGCGGAACGGGCCAGCCGCTCGAGATGCGGGCGGAGCTCACGGGGGCGTCCGTCGACGACGAGGATCGTCTCGAACACGCCGTCGCCGCGAAGCAGTCCAAGATCGTCTACCCGCAGGTGAGCGGCTTCGGGGTCGGCCAGGGTCCCGTCGAGAAAGGCAAGCACGCGCATGGGGACACGGTACTCACTAGCATGGGTTTCATGCCCTACCGCTCCCCCTTGCTCGACCTTCCCGGACCGATCGCGGCACCCGACGGGCATCCGGAGGAGGGTGTCCCGTGGCATTGGGGAGACCCGTTCGCCGAGCAACGGACCGCGGCGCGCGGCGCGGTCGTGATCGACCGTTCGCACCGCGAGATCCTGGCCGTGACCGGGGAAGAACGGTTGTCCTGGCTGCATTTGGTGATCTCGCAGCACGTCACCGGGCTCGCCGAGGGCACCGGCACCGAGGCGCTCGTGCTGGACAGCCAAGGCCGCGTCGACACCCACATGGTCGTCGCGCACTCGGACGGCACGGTTTTCCTGGACAGCGACAGGGGCGCGGTGGCGTCCAGCGCGTTGCCGTCCGGCGGCAAGCAGACTCTGCTCGAATACCTCGAAGCGATGAAGTTCTGGTCCAAAGTGGACATCCGCGATGCCTCTGCCGAACTGGCGTTGCTGACCGTCCTCGGCCCCGACGCGGACCGGGTGCTGGCCTCCGTGGATGTCTCGCTCGACTCGGACGCGTACTCCGTCGCGCCGATCCCCGGCGGTTTCGCGCGGCGGATGCCGTGGCCGGGACGGCACAGCGTCGACCTCGCCGTGCCCCGCGCCGAACTCGCCGACTGGTGGCGCCGCCTGACCGACGCCGGCGCGCGCCCGGCGGGCAGCTGGACGTTCGACGCGCTGCGGGTCGAGTCGCTGCGGCCGCGGCTGGGAATCGACACCGACGAGCGCACGATCCCGCACGAGGTGAACTGGGTCGACTCCGCCGCGCACGTGGCGAAGGGCTGCTACCGCGGGCAGGAGACCGTCGCGAAGGTCCACAACGTCGGGCGGCCGCCGCGGTACATGGCGCTGCTGCATCTGGACGGTTCGCCGGAGATCACCCCGGAAACCGGTGACCCGGTGGTTCTCGGCGAGCGGACCGTCGGGCGCGTCGGGAGCGTGGTGCAGCATCACGAGCTGGGGCCGATCGCGCTGGCACTGGTCAAACGCTCGACGCGGCCGGGAGCCGAACTGCTGGTCGGCGCCGAGGACCGGGTCGTGCAGGCGGCCATCGATCCGGACTCGGTGCCGGGCGAGGCCCCCGCTCCGGGCCGGGAGGCCGCCCAGCGGCTGCGGGGCTGAGGACTACTTGCGCTTTCGTGCCGTGAAGGCCTCCTTGCCTACCTTGAGGGTAGGGAAGGGGCCCTTCGCCACCTTCTGACCTGCTGGCGGAGTCCGAAGGAGCGGCAGCGCAAAGGAGGGTGTCGGGAGGGGCAGAGATCCTTGTGGTATCGCTCCCTCCGGAACATTTCGGCCGGAGCGCGATAAGCTACGCGCGTGATCGAAGTCCGGCCCGGTGGTCGCCGTCGTATCGACCGCGTGCTCGGCCCTGGGTATCTCAGCGACCTCGGCGAGCTGACTCTTTCCGTGCTGCGCGAGCGCCGTGACGAGGCCGCGCAGGAGGAGACCGACCTGTCGTATCTTCGGCGCCTGCTGCACGCGCGGATCGACATCGTGCGGGCCGAGCAGGAGCGCCGGAGTTCGGGCGGCGAGAGCAGCGTCGTCGAGCGGCTGGCCGCGATACTGGCGGACAACGCGATCGGCCCGGCCACGGGTTCGGGCAGGCATCAGCGGCTGGAACCGTCCCGCGCGGGCGAGCACCGGCGGTTCGCCGAGGCGCTCATCGGTGACACAGACCTTTCCGACGTCAGCACGCTCTCGGACGAGAAGCTGGTCAACGCCCTCAACAGGTACGCCGACGAAGAGGTCTCGGTCTCTTCGTACCGCCGCGAGGTGCAGGGCGTGATGGACACGATCAACGCCGAGATCGCGACCCGCTACCGCAAGGGCACGGCGTCGGTCGACGACCTGCTCGACACCGAACGCGGCGGGCTCGAGTGACGAATCCCGTCCTGGTCGAGGTCGTCCGCTCCGGTTTCGTGGAGAGCACGCACCGCGGCGCGCTCGTGATCACCGCCCCGGACGGATCGGTGCGGTTCTCCGCGGGCGACATCGAGCGCCCGGTGTACCCGCGCTCGTCCAACAAGCCACTCCAAGCCGTCGGGATGCTGCGCGCCGGCCTCACCATCGACGACGAGGACCTCGCGCTGGGCTGCGGGTCGCACAACGGCGAGCCCGGCCACGTCGAGGGCGCCTTGTCGATGCTTTCCCGCGCGGACCTGACCGAGGACGCGCTGGCCTGCCCGCCCGCCTTCCCGCTGCACGAGCCGAGCATGCTGGCCGTGGCCGCGTCGGGGAAACGCCGCGCCGCCATGAACTGCTCCGGCAAACACGCCGCGATGCTCACGACCTGCGCCCAGCTCGGCTGGCCGACCGAGGACTACGCGGCCGCGACCCACCCGCTGCAGAAGGTCATCCAGGCCACCATCGCCGACCTCACCGGCGAGACGATCGAGACCGTCGGCGTCGACGGCTGCGGCGCCCCGCTGTTCGCGTTCTCCCTCACCGGCCTCGCTCGTTCCTTCGGAAGGCTGGTCACCGCGATGGGCGGCCCGGACCGCCGGGTCGCGGACGCCGTCCGCGCGTATCCGTGGCAGGTCGCGGGCACCGGCCGCGAAGACACCGTGCTGATGCGCGGCGTGGACGGCCTGCTCTCGAAGGGCGGCGCCGAGGGAGTGCACGCGTTCGCCCTCCCGGACGGCACCGCGCTGGCGCTGAAAATCGACGACGGCAACGCCAGGGCACGGATCCCGCTGCTGCTCGCGACCCTGCGCCACCTCGGCATCGACCCTGGCGAGGAGGCAGGCGACCTCGCTCGCAACGCGGTCTTGGGCGGTGGGAAGCCGGTCGGCGAGCTGAGGGTCGTCGCCGGTCTCTTCGGCTAGTTCGAGCGTTCCCGCGCGGCCAGGTCTCCCCAGAAGTCCCGCAGGTCGGCGAACAGTTCCGCCAGCTCGTCGACGTTGCCGGTGCGGAGCGCGTCGAGGATGTCGTGAACCTCTTCGGCGGTCGTGTCGGCCTGCAGGATCGAGTCGGCGAAGAGTTGCACGAGGCCGCCGTAGTCGAGTTCGACCGCGGAACCTGGGTGGAAGCTGTCGAGCCAGCGTCGCGTCTCGAGCAGCACCCGGCCGGGCGCTGAGTCGCCGAAGGTCGCTTCGAGCAGGTCCCCGACCTCGCGGGCGCGATGCCGCGCGTCGGCGATGGAGACCCGCCACGACACCTCGCGTTCGGGGTCTTCGCGGCCTTTGCCCAGTTTGACCCGGCGCATTCCGGGATCGAACAGCACGAACCACGGGAGCGGGACGGTCCACGTCGTCGAGAGCGTGTGCGAGGCCGAGGCGGACAGATCGCCGATCGCGGACTTCGCGCGCGAGCGGATCATGTCGAACGAAGCGCCGCCCGCGTCGAGCACCGCGTTCTTCAGCGCCGGATGCGCGTCGCCGAGGAAGGTCACCAGCGCCGCGGCCGAGCGGGCGCGGATCTCCATCGGGCAGATCAGCGGCCCCGGACCGGCGTCGCCGTGCTCACCCTCCGGCACGTCTTCTGGGTCCAGGACGAGAACGTCGGTGACGAGGCTGGGCGCGGCCCTGCCGTCCTCGAGTTCGGCGGGCAACAGCCGCCCGACGTGCTGTGACTTGAGCCACAGTGCCTGCTCGCGTATCCCCGCGGCCGAACGATCGAGCCGGGCCGCTTCGACGGCCTCGAGCAGGCGTTCGTCCGGCGGGTCCCCCAGCGCGACCAGGGGCTCATAGACGCGGAGATAAGCCGCGAACGGACGGGGCACAGGAGCATCGTGACACGCCGACCTGCGACTATCGCCACCGACCGGCCGGTAACCGGCGTTCGGTGAACACTGTCGCCACCGGCACACCGTGCCACGTCGCATCCAACCCCCCGGACACGGTACGGTGTCAGCAGGAAATAATTGTCGAGACGATGCGGGGCCGCCGATTCCCCCGGCCGCCCCGCCCCTGTGCGAGGGGGTCGAGCCATGGGGCGCGGCCGGGCTAAGGCCAAGCAGACGAAGGTGGCGCGCGAGCTCAAGTACAGCTCGCACGAAACCGACTTCGATGCTTTGCAGCGCGAGCTGTCCAGTAGTTCCTCGGATTACGGGCACGAGGACGACAAGCGGGATGACGACGACCCGTACGACGGGTACGACGAATACCGCCGCTGAGCAGGCGTGACACGCGAGGGTGGGACGGGCTGAACCCCGTGGTCCACCCTCGCGTGTCGCGTGCTGCCCAAAATACGAGGAGGGTGCCGTGTCGGACGTAACGCGGGTAGGTGTCATCGGAGCCGGGCTCATGGGCTC
The DNA here is from genome assembly GCF_000384215.1 of Amycolatopsis alba DSM 44262. Lineage (NCBI taxonomy): Bacteria > Bacillati > Actinomycetota > Actinomycetes > Pseudonocardiales > Pseudonocardiaceae > Amycolatopsis > Amycolatopsis alba. Next base: position 3,362,840 of record NZ_KB913032.1, read on the forward strand.
GGGTATCGCCGAGGTGCACGCACGTGCCGGTCTGGACGTGATCATCACCGAGGTGAACCAGCCGGCGCTGGACTCCGGGCGGGCGCGGATCGAGAAGTCGCTGCAACGCGGCGTCAAGAACGGGAAGCTCTCGCAGGAAGACGCCGACTCGGCGCTCGGGCGGCTCCGCTTCACCACCGAGATGAGCGAGTTCGCCGACCGCGACCTCGTGATCGAGGCCATCCTGGAGCAGGAGCAGGCCAAGGTCGAGGTGTTCCGGTCGCTGGACAAGATCGTCGAGCGTGAGGACGCGGTGTTCGCGTCCAACACCTCGTCGATCCCGATCATGAAGCTCGGGATGGCGACCAACCGCCCGCAGCAGGTGATCGGTATCCACTTCTTCAACCCGGTCCCGGTGCTGCCGCTCGTCGAGCTGGTGCCCTCGCTGCTGACCAGCGAAGACACCGCCCGCCGCGCGGAGGAGCACGCGACGACGGCGTTGCACAAGACGGTGATCCGGTCGCAGGACCGCGCCGGGTTCATCGTGAACTCGCTGCTCGTGCCGTATCTGCTTTCGGCGATCCGGATGATCGAGTCGGGCTTCGCGTCGGCGGAGGACATCGACCGCGGTATGGAGCTGGGCACCGCGCACCCGATGGGGCCGCTGCGGCTGTCGGACCTGATCGGCCTGGACACCATCAAGGCGATCGCGGACTCGATGTACGCCGAGTTCAAGGAGCCGCTGTACTCCTCGCCGCCGCTGCTGCTGCGCATGGTCGACGCCGGCCTGCTCGGCAAGAAGACCGGCCGCGGGTTCTACAGCTACTCCTGACCTGAACACCGCAAGCAGGTGACTGGTTGCGGGGCCCTAGACTCGGGGTCGTGGGACAGGGACAGCTGCGCGCAGGTCTGGTCGGGGCGGGGCCGTGGGCGAAGACGGTGCACGCGCCGGGTCTCGCTGAACACCCCGGTACCACGTTGAGCACGGTCTGGACCAGGCGTCCCGAAGCCGCGAAAGAGCTGGCTGACGCGCATGGCGCCCAGGCCGTCGACAGCTTCGAGGAGCTGCTCGACCAGGTGGACGCTGTCGCGTTCGCCGTGCCGCCCGCCGTTCAGGCGGAGCTGGCGGTCAAGGCGGCCGAGGCAGGCAAGCATCTGATCCTGGAGAAGCCGATCGCCGCGGATCTCGACGGCGCGCGTCGGCTCGCGGACGCGGTCGACGCCGCCGGCGTGGCCGCTCTCGTGGTCCTGACCTTGCGTTTTTCGCCGATGACCCGCGAGTGGCTCGACGGGATCAAGGAGACGGGCGGCTGGCGGGGCGGCGGGGCGCGGTGGCTTTCGGGCGCGCTGCTCGGCGGCCAATATCAGTCTTCGGCGTGGCGGCACGACTCCGGCGCGCTCGCCGACATCGGCCCGCATGCCTTCGATCTGCTGGACGCGGCGCTCGGCGAGATCACCGAGGTGCTCGCCGCCGACCGGACCGATGACGATCTGTGGCAGTTCCTGTTCGCCCACGCGGGTGGCGCGACCAGTACGGCGACCCTGTCGTTGCGGCTGCCGATCCAGCCGACGGTCGTCGAAGTGTCCGTTTACGGCGAGCACGGCTATCGCACCCTGGGACGGAAACCGGGGTCGGCCGGTGAGTCGTACACCGCGCTCCTGGACGATTTCGCCGCGATGGCCGCGAGCGGGACGACGTCCCACCCCTGTGACGTGCGCCGGGGACTGCACCTGCAGAAGCTGATCGAACGCGCACGCGAGCTCGCCGGACACGGCAAGTAGTACACAGGTCACCCACAAGGCTTTTCCTTGTGGGATAACACCTTCTTCCGGTTACTTCGCGGCCATCCACAGGTTTGTCCACAGGTTCCTTTGTGGACGGTCACAAGCATGGGAAACCCCTTTCCGCTACCGGAAAAGATCACCTCTTAGAGCGGCCGCTCCGTCATGCCGAGCCGATCTTGTGATGCGAAGGTGATCTTGAGCGCTCCGGAAAGGAAGGGCCATGAGCGAGCTGCTCCGCGCTTTCGGCGCGATGATCCCCTTGACGATCACCGCGATTCCCTACGCTTTGCTCGGGTGGCCGCTGCTCGCGGCGCATCGACGGCGAAGACAAGCAGACCGTTTCACCGCGTCGGCGACCGCCGCCGTGGACATGGCTCTCGCATTGACCTGTTTTCTGGTGTTGTGCCTGGTCACGATGCCGGTGACCGGTGCCAAAGGCAGCACGCTGAACCTCGAACCCGGCACCGATCTGCGGCTCGCGTTGAGCGACGGCGCCAATCTCTGGCAGGTGCTGGGCAACGTCCTCATGCTGAGCCCGCTCGGTGCGCTGCTCCCGTTGCGCTCCCGTCGTCTGCGTTCACTTGGCCGGATCGCGCTGGGCGCGCTCGCCGTCTCGGTGCTGGTGGAGGGTACGCAATATCTGATACAGGCGGGCAGGGTGACCTCCGCCGACGACATCCTGCTGAACACCCTCGGCGCCGTGATCGGCGCCGCGGTGAGCAGACGGCTCTGGCACCGCTTGGACGTCCGGCCCCCGGTGAAGATCCCGGCGCAGGTCCGGCGGGTGTGCGACGCCCCCGTGCGGATGCGGGTCCCGAGGTCGGTGTGGGACGAGCGGTATTCGAGCATCGCGCATCCCCAGCGGCGGTAATTCGATTGACCTCCATGCGAAGGTGAGCGCGAAAGCCCTGCCTATCGGGAAAGAGGGATGCCTCATGTCTGACGCCTTCAGCGGCGTCGGCACGAGCTAGCCGGCGCCCACGCCAGCTTCACACGCACGCGGGTTCTCCCGTGCGTCCCTTCTTCTTGCCTGAAAGGCTTTTCACCAGTGCATTCCGAGAACATTCGTGCTCTGCAGTCCTACCTTCGCACCACCGCGGCGAAGTTCCGCGAAACCGAGCGGATCGGGCCGTTCCTGGCCACCTACACGACCGGGAACGACCACATGTTCCTCAACTACGCGATCCCGGACAACGGCGGAACGCCCACCGCGCAGGACGTCGCGAAGCTGACCGAGGCGTTCCGCGCGCGCGGGCTCACGCCGCGACTGGAGTTCCTGACCGAGGCCGTTCCCGAGGCAGAGGCCGTGCTCGTCGAAGGCGGCTACACCTTGGAACGGCGGATCCCGTTGATGGTCTGCCCGCCGGGGCAGGTCGTCGAGCAGCCGATTCCCGCCGGGGCGGTCCTGAAGACGCCCGTCACCCCCGCCGAACTCCGGCTGATGATCCGCGCGCAGAACCTGGCGTTCGGCGAACCCGACCCTGGTGAGCAGGTCGAACCGTCCCCCGCCCAGCTGAGCGGCGAGATGATCTCGGTCATGGCGCTCACCGAAACCGGTGACTGTGTCGGCGGCGGGGTCGCGACGGCGATCCTCGACGGCGCGAGCGAGATCGCCGGGATCGGGGTTCTCGACGGATATCGGCAGCGTGGGATCGCCGCGGCGATCACGGAGCATTTGACACGTGAGGCCCACGCCCGTGGCGGCGACTCGGTGTTCCTGACACCGGGCGCCGGTCAGGCGGAACGCGTCTACGGCCGGGTCGGCTTCACAACCGCGGCCGAATGCGTGCACCTGTCCGTCGTCCGGGAAACCGTCTGAAGGGCTCTCACCAGTGCATTCCGAGACGATTCGTTCTGTGCAGTCCTACCTCCGCATCACCGCGGCGAAGTTCCACGAAACCGAGCGGGTCGGGCCGTTCCTGGCCATGTTCGACCCCGAGAGCGATTACTGCGGCTGCAACTACGCGATCCCCGACTTCGGTGCCGTTCCCACCGAGGACGAGGTGGCCCGGCTCACCGAGGCGTTCCGCAGGCGCGGGCGCGTGCCGAATCTGGACTTCCTGCGCGAAGCCGTTCCGGCTGCTGAAGCCGTGCTTGTCCAGTGCGGTTACACGCCGGAGCGGGGGCTCCCGTTCATGATCTGCACTCCGGAGCAGGTCGTCGAACGACCGAAACCGGCCGGGATCAGCCTGGTCGTCCCGAAGACCGTCGATGAGTTCCGGAAGATGATCCGGGCGCAGAATGTGGCCTTCGGGGAGGCAGATCCCGACGAGCACGTCGACCCGTTCCCGAGTCAGCTGAGCGGCGAAAGCACCTCGGTGATGGCTGTCGCCGAGAACGGCGAGGTCGTCGGCGGCGGGGTCGCGACGGGGATCATCGACGGCGCGAGCGAGATCCAGGGGATCGCGGTGATCGCGGAGTACCGGAGCCGCGGGATCGCCGGGGCGATGGCCGAGTATCTGACCCGTGAAGCTCACGCCCGCGGTGCCCGATCGGTGTTCCTGATACCGGCTCTCGGGCAGCGGGAACCCGTCTACGGCCCGGTCGGTTTCAAGACCGTGGCCGAAAGCGTGCGACTGTCACTCGTCTGAAAAACCGCCGCGGCGTGACTTCTTGACGTCGCCGCGGCGCTTCTTCGAGGCCAGGCGGCGTTCCTTCGAACCTCTCGAAGGTTTGGTGGGACGCCGCTTGGCGGCCGGGGGCGCCGACGCGTCCAGCAGCAACATCACCAGGCGCGCCCGCGCGGCTTCCCGGTTCATCAGCTGGGAGCGGTGTTCGGACGCGGCGATCGTGACGACGCCGTCGACGAGACGCGACGAAAGCCGGTCCAGCATCCGGGCCCGGAGATGTTCCGGGACGGAAGCCGAACCGGCCACGTCGAAGGAAAGCTCGACCCGCGAGTCCGTGGTGTTCACGCCCTGCCCACCCGGACCCGACGACCGGGAGAACCGTTCGCTCAATTCGGCACCAGGGATCACGAACCGGGTGCCGATCACCACGTCATCAGCCACGGACCCAGTGTGTCACCTTGGCTCAACCAGATTCAGAAACGCGGGTGGTCACCGGAGAGCACGGCGCGCGGGCCGTCCGGGTCCTCCGCGGGCTGCACGTCGCCGAGGATCCACGACGGCACGTGCCGCGCGGTCAGCATCGCGAGCGCACGGTCGACGTCGTCGGGGCCGACGATCGCGACCATGCCGACGCCCATGTTGAACGTCTTCTCCAGTTCGGCGCGCTCCACCTTGCCGCGGTGGCCGATCAGCGCGAACACCGGCGCCGGGGTCCAGGTGCCGCGTTCGAGCCGGGCGACCAGGCCGCGCGGCATGACGCGGGCGAGGTTCTGCTCCAGTCCGCCGCCGGTGACGTGCGCGAACGTGCGGACGTCGGCCTCGGCCACCAGTGCGAGGCAGTCCTTCGCGTAGATCCTGGTCGGCTCCAGCATCTCCTCGCCCAGCGAGCGGCCGAACTCTTCGACGTGCCCGTCGAGCGGCATGCGCGCGATGTCCAGCAGGACATGCCGGGCGAGCGAGTAACCGTTGGAGTGCAGGCCGGACGACCCGAGCGCGATGACGACGTCGCCGGGGCGGACCCGCTCCGGGCCGAGCACCTTCGACGCTTCGACGACGCCGACGCCGGTGCCCGAAAGGTCGTAGTCGTGCTCGCCCATCAGGCCGGGGTGCTCGGCGGTCTCGCCGCCGAGCAGCGCGCAGCCCGCCTGGACACAGCCTTCGGCGATGCCGCCGACCAGTGCCGCGATCTTCTCCGGCACGACCTTGCCGACGGCGATGTAGTCCTGCATGAACAGCGGCTCGGCACCGGTGACGACCAGGTCGTCGACGACCATCGCGACCAGGTCGATGCCGAGGGTGTCGTGCTTGTCGAGCGCCTGCGCGACGGCGATCTTGGTGCCGACCCCGTCGGTCGACGAGGCCAGCACCGGCTCTTTCCACTTGTCCAGCTTCAGGGAGAACAGCCCGGCGAAACCGCCGACCCCACCCATCACCTCGGGCCTCGTGGCCCTCTCGGCGTGTGGTTTGAGCAGCTCAACGGCTTTGTCACCGGCGTCGATGCTGACCCCGGCGGCGGCGTACGTGGCGCTCGTGGACTCGCTCACGGAAGCGGACTCCAACTCTGGAAGAAAGGACTAGGGACGCCGGATGGCGTCTTCAGCACCGTACCCGGCAGGGCTGACGGGCTTCGCCGCGCCATTGACCGAGTCCAGGCTTTCCAGCAGGTGCTTCCCGATCATCGCGTCTTCGGGAAGCGCGATCGGGTACTCGCCGGAGAAGCAAGCGGTGCACAACCGCGACTTCGGCTGCTCCGAAGCCGCGACCAGCCCGTCCAGTGAGACGTAGCCCAAGGTGTCCGCTCCGATGGAGCGGCGGATGCCGTCGAGGTCGACGCCGTTGGCCACCAGTTCGGCGCGGGACGCGAAGTCGATCCCGTAGAAACACGGCCAGCGGACGGGCGGCGACGCGATCCGGACGTGCACCTCGAGCGCACCCGCCTCCCGCAGCATGCGGACGAGCGCGCGCTGGGTGTTGCCGCGGACGATGGAGTCGTCGACCACGACGAGCCGCTTGCCGCGGATGACGTCGCGCAGCGGGTTCAGCTTCAGCCGGATGCCCAGCTGGCGGATGGTCTGCGACGGCTGGATGAAGGTGCGGCCGACATAGGCGTTCTTCACCAGGCCGGTGCCGTAGGGGATGCCGGAGCCCTGCGCGTAGCCGATGGCGGCCGGGGTGCCGGATTCGGGCACCGGCATGACCAGGTCGGCGTCGGCCGGATGCTCGGCGGCGAGCTTGCGGCCGATCTCGACACGGGTCGCGTGCACGCTGCGGCCGGCGATCGAGGTGTCGGGGCGCGCGAGGTACACGTACTCGAAGACACAGCCCTTGGGCTCGGGGTTCGCGAACCGCGAGGAGCGCAGGCCCTCCGCGTCGATCGCGATGAGCTCACCGGGCTCGACCTCGCGGACGAACGACGCGCCGCAGATGTCCAGCGCGGCCGTCTCGCTCGCGACCACCCAGCCGCGTTCGAGCCTGCCGAGCACCAGCGGGTGCACCCCGTGCGGGTCGCGCGCGGCGTACAAGGTGGACTCGTCGGCGAAGACCAGGCAGAACGCGCCCTTGAGGGTGGGCAGCAGTTCCAGCGCGGCGGCTTCGATGCCCTTGTCCGCGGCGTTGGCCGCGAGCAGCCCGCACACCAGGTCGGAGTCGCTGGACGAACCTGTCAGGCCCGCGTGCGGCTTGAGCCCGGCTTCGACAGTGCGATCGCGGAGCTCGGCGGTGTTGACGAGGTTGCCGTTGTGTGCGAAGGACAGTCCGCTGCCGGTGGCGGTGGTGCGGAAGATCGGCTGCGCGTTCTCCCAGATGGTCGCGCCGGTGGTCGAGTAGCGGCAGTGCCCGACGGCGATATGTCCCTGCAGCGACTGCAGGACCTGCTCGTCGAACACCTGGCTGACCAGGCCGAGATCCTTGAAGACGACGATCTGCGAACCGTCGGAGACCGAGATGCCGGCCGCTTCCTGGCCGCGGTGCTGAAGTGCGTAGAGCCCGTAGTAGGTCAGCTTCGCGACCTCTTCTCCGGGCGCCCAGACACCGAAGACACCGCATTCCTCGCGGGGTTCCGGATCGGGCTGGTCGGTCACGGGCTGTCCGGCGAGGGACGGGTCGGAAACCACCGAGGTGCTCCCAGGGAGAAAGAGGGCAGGCCGCCACCAGTGTAAACGGTGGGGCGTAGATCAACGCGCCGCGCGACGTGGCACTGGACACGCTTTGAGCTGTCACACTGAGTGAACCCGCAGCCGCGATCGACGTCGGCAGGGTTCCCTATGACCGTGAGTGACGGGCAGGTGTCAAGGCCCGGCACTCACGACCCCCGACCAGCCGACCGCTCCCCCTCGACAGAGGCGGTCGACTGTGCTTGAGGGCAACTAGCTCGCGGCGAGCCACTTGGACGTGCCGCCGCGGCCTGGGACCCAGCAGCCCTTGGACACGGTCTCCGGGAGGAGCAGCGAGCCGGGGGTCCGTTCGTCCGGAAGCGCGAGCAGTGCCGTCAGCACCGTCGCCGCGTCACCGGCTGTCTGCCACAGCCGGACCTCGGGTTCGAGGATGTCTTCCTCGGTGCCGGGCATACGGGTCGCGATGACATCGTCCTCGGCGTTGAGCCGGACCACGTCGACCACGTTGTCGTGGACCCGCACGCCGACCACGGCGATGACCTCGCCGTTCGCGTCGCACGGGTGCACGAACTGATACCCGCGGTTGATCAGTTCCTGCAGACCGCTTTCGATGTCGGTGATTTCCGCGGTGATGGTGTCACCCGAGAACGTCATCGAATTCGCCGTCCTTGGCGCCCGCGAGGAACGCGGCCATCTCGGCCTGGGTGTAGATCAACGCAGGCCCGGTCGGGAAACGCGAGTTGCGCATCGCGATCTCGCCGGACGCGAGCGGCGCCACCTCGACGCAGTTGCCGATCGCGTTGCTGTAGCTGGCTTTGCGCCATTGCGCGCCGGTAAGCCGATCGGCCGGGATGCCGTTGTCGAACTGTTCAGCCATGGTCCCCACCTTCCCCGACAGAAAACTTCGGGCGATGCATCTGCATGTGCATTTGCCTGTGATCCCAAAGTTAGCACGTGTGACTGCAACGGTAAATGCACGTGCAGAAGTTTCTGCAGAATTCGCGTGCAGTGATGACTCAAGTCATCCTTCGTACCACTAACGCGTGACGATCACAGCCACCATCGGGTGAACAACCACTACACGTGGCCGCGTTTTCGGGGTCACGCAAGAAAACCTCGTGAGTCACCGGGGCGGTGGACAACCCCACAACGGTGAGCGGCTCAGATTTCCGCGCGGCGCTTCATGAGCATCTGGCGGCTGCGGTCCGGCGTCTCCGCGTCGACCGCGAGCATGTCCAGCGCCCGGCTGTACCGCTCGATCTCGTCGCGCTTGTCGATGTAGTGCGCGCCGGTCAGGTACTCGGTGTAGGCGATGTTCGGCAGTTCCTCTTCCGCGAACCTGAGCAGCGAGAACGCGCTGTCGGCGGAGTAACCGCTCCGGTCGAACGGGAGGACCTGGACCGAGATGTTCGGCTGCTGGATCATCTCCAGCAGGTAGTCGATCTGACCCTTGAGCACCTCGCGGTCGCCGATCGGCCGGTGGAGCACCGACTCGTCGAGCACCAGCCACAACCGCGGCGCGTCCGGCCGGGACAGCATCTTCTGCCGCCGCATCCGCAGCACGACCCGGCGGTCGATCTGCTCGTTGACCATGTCCTTGCGGCCGTGGCTCATGATCGCCCGCGCGTAGTCCTCGGTCTGCAGCAGGCCCGTGACGTACAGCGGCTCCCAGACCTGGATCCGGGCCGCGGCCTCTTCGAGCCCGACGAGGTCGTTGAACCAGCTCGGCATCAGGTCGCCGTAGCGGCGCCACCAACCCGGCTCGTTCGACTCCTTGACCATGTCGAGGAACTGCTGCCGCTCACCGGGATCGGTCATCCCGTACATGGTCAGCAGATCGGCGACGTCGCGTTCCTTGAACCCGACGCGGCCGAGTTCGAGACGGCTGATCTTCGATTCGGAACCCCGGATGCTGTAGCCGGCCTCCTGGCGCGTGATGCCCGCGTCCTCACGCATCCGCCGGAGCTGAGACCCGAGGATCATCCGCCGTGCGGTGGGACCCAGGGACTGCTCACCGCCGGACGGGGTGACCGCGTTCATCGACCGGGGACCTTTCGTACGACAACACTCGCCAGGGGACAAGCCGGTTACTGAAAGTACACGTTTGGACCTCGACACGACAGGGATGGCTCGGTTTACCCGTCGCGTACGTGGTTCTACTCTACGTAGAGCCCGAGACTTCCGACACAGTTTTGTGAGGTTAAAGATGCCCGACGCCCCGACGCGGACGGAACGAGTGCCAGTGGGTGTCGACCCGACGCGGGCCAGCATCGCACGGGTGTACGACGCCTTCCTGCTCGGCAAGGACAACTACGAGATCGACCGGGAGGTCCTGCACAAGGTCCAGCAGGCGGCCCCGGAGGCTCAGGACCTGGCCACCGAGAACCGCGGCTTCCTGATCCGCGCGTGCCGGTTCATCGCCAGCCAGACGGGCATCACCCAGTTCCTCGACCTGGGATCCGGCCTGCCGACGGCCGAGAACACGCATCAGGTGGTCCAGCGGATCAACCCGGAGATCAAGGTCGTCTACGTCGACAACGACCCGGTCGTCCTCGCGCACGGGCGCGCCCTGCTCGAGGAGAACGAGAACACCCACTTCGTCTCGGACGACATCTTCGAGCCGGAGCGGATCCTGGAGAACCCGGACATCCTCCGGCACATCGACTTCACGCAGCCGATCGCGTTGCTGCAGCTCGGGACACTGCACCACTACAGTGGGCCCAAGGACCAGCCCGCCAAGATCATGAAGAAATACATCGACGCGCTGCCGTCGGGTTCGTACGTGGCGATTTCGCACTTCTCCGACCCGGAGGACGAGCTGTCCGAGGTCGCCCGCAAGATGGAGGACTTCTTCATCCACAGCCCGATGGGCTCGGGCACCTTCCGCACCAAGGCCGAGATCGAGGCGCTGTTCCACGACCTCGAAATGGTCGAGCCCGGCGTCAAGCTGTGCGTCGACTGGTGGCCGGACGGCCCGCGGATCAAGGAGCTCAACGCGGCTCAGCGGACCATCTCCGGTGGCATCGGCCGCAAGGCGTAAGACCGCCCAGCTGCTGCGATGAACGGTCCGTTCCTTGCGAAATCTGCAAGGAACGGACCGTTCATTGCCTGCCGGAGCGGGGTCACAGGCGGACCAGCGGCAGCCAGTGGGCCAGATCGGCGCGCGTCCCCGAGGCGGTGACCCGTCCCGTCTCGACCGCGTCGGCCCAGCCGAGCAGCCCGGTCGCCAGTTCCAGCCACGTGCGCGGATCCGTTTCGACGACGTTCGGCGGCGTCCCGCGCGTATGGCGCAATCCTTCGACACACTGCACAGCCGCGAACGGCGGCACCCGCACTTCGACACTCTTCCCCGGCGCGTCCGAGGCCAGCGTCCGCAGGCTCAGCCGGACCGCCGCGGCCAGTTCGGGCCGCGCCGGATCCGGGCCGGATCCGCTCAACCAAGGGGAGATCGCCGTGATCGCGGCACGTAACTCAGCGGGGTCGACCGAACGCGAAGAGGCCATGGGAGAACAGTAGAGTGAGCGCGAACAAACCTTCAGGCACCCGGAACGTGGGGATGGCGATGGCGCAGCGGGACGAGGCGGATCGGTTGGCGTCGAGCCCGGCGGGCAAGCGGAAACCGGGCAAGCCGAAGATCACCGAAGAGATGCGCGCCAACGCCAAGGCCAACCCCAACAGCTGGCTTTATGTCATCGACGAGGCCTTCGACCCCGACGGCCCGGTGCCGTCCTGGGCGGTCGTCGGCGCGTACCCGGTGAACGGCGGGGGCGAGATCGTCGAGGACTTCCACCCCAACGACCGCTACCGGCCCTCGCCGAAGGCGCTCGGCTTCCCGGAGCCGCGTAACGACCTCGAGCAGCTGCTCCAGCTGGTGCGCACGAACCACCGTCCGGCCGCCGACCTGCCGCGGGTCTTCCTCGACTCGACGCTGTTCGTCTACGCCCTTTCGCCGGTGCAGCGCACGGTGATCGGCTTCCACAACGTCGACGGCCAGGTGCTCGTGCCCGCGTACACGGCCAAGTCGCTGGTCCCGCGTGAATGGCCGCACGCCCGCGCGGTGCTGGGCCGGGACATGGTCCCGCTGCTCGCCGGGCACCCCGTGACCCTCAATCCCCACGATCGGCTCACCGCGATCATCCCCTCGGAGCACCTCGACAAGGCCCTTTCGGACGAGCGCCGTTAGGGCTCGATTAACCCACTCGGCCCAATTTATTCAGGGCAAAAGCAACTCTTTCGGGTGATGTTCGAGTCGCTGATTCTCTTTTCCCGAGGGATCGTGGCGACGTGATGAGTCGCAGAGTGTGTTCGAAAGGCTGGGGGGCCGTCCTCGCGGCGGGGGTCTTGCTGCTCGCGCAGACCCCCGCCGTCGCACGGGAAGGCGGGCCCAGATACGACGGGGCCGAGGAGCACTACGCCGGTTCACAGATCGCGCTTTACGAAGGCGTCGGTGTGCCGGTCGGGCCGCTGTACGGCGGCGAAGCGCAGACGCTCGGCCACGACGTCAGTGGCCATCAGGGTGACGTCGACTGGCCCGGCGCGGCGAGGACCGGCGCGAAATTCGTCTACGTGAAGGCGACCGAGGGCACCGGCTTCGTCAATCCCCGGTTTCCCCAGCAGTACAACGGTTCCTACGACGTCGGCATGATCCGCGGCGCGTATCACTTCGCCCGCCCCGACATCTCGGACGGCGCCGCGCAGGCGCACTACTTCGTCGATCACGGCGGCGGCTGGTCCAACGACGGCAAGACGCTGCCGGGCGCGCTCGACGTCGAGTACAACCCGTACGGCGAAACCTGTTACGGCAAGACGGCCGCGCAGATGGTGGCGTGGATGGCGTCGTTCGCCGAGACCTATCTGTGGCGGACCGGGCGGCATCCGGCGATCTACACGTCGACGAGCTGGTGGAAGCGCTGTACCGGCAACAGCAACAACTTCTGGGCGAATCCGCTCTGGATCGCGCGCTACAACACGGAGATCGGCGAGCTGCCCGCGAGCTGGAAGACCCAGACCATCTGGCAGTTCTCGAACAAGGGCAGCCTGCCCGGTGACCAGAACTGGTTCAACGGCACGGAAGATCGCGTACGCGCGCTGTCTATCGGCTGACGGATCCCCCGCCTGGGGGTTACAAGATCACAAAGCACCCCCAAGATGGAAATGAAAATCACCCACGCGTAGTACCAATTTCACGGAAGTTAGTGACAAACCCGGCACCCGTCGTCAACAATCGTGCCCGGACGGCTACCACCTGCAAGTTAGCCGTCCTCAGCGAGGGTTATCCGTGAAGGGATTGTCGTATGCGCACTTCCCGAAGAGTCGCCATCGCCGTCGGTTCCGCGCTGCTCCTGCTCAGCAGCACGGTCCAGGCGTCGGCCGCCCCGTCCCCCGAGATCATGTCGATCGAACAGGATCTCCAGCAGAACGACCACACCATCGGATCGCAGATCCGGCGGGTGGAAGGTGACACCTCCACCCCGGACTCCAAGGAGAAAGCGGCCCGGCCGCAGCCTGAAGCCGGGGTTCTCGCGACTGTCGCGGGCATGGACGTCGCCAGCTACCAGGGCAATGTCGACTGGGCCAACTGGTGGGGTCAGGGCAAACGCTTCGTGTGGACGAAAGCCACCGAAGGCACGAGCTACAAGAACCCGTATTTCGCCCAGCAGTACAACGGCTCCTACGGCCAGGGCTTCATCCGCGGCGCGTACCACTTCGCCCTGCCCAACGTCTCCGGCGGCGCGGCGCAGGCGGACTTCTTCATCAACAACGGCGGGGGCTGGTCCAAGGACGGCAAGACCCTGCCCGGTGCGCTGGACATGGAGTACAACCCGTACGGCGCCACCTGCTACGGCCTGAGCCAGGCGTCCATGGGGGCATGGATCCGGGCGTTCCACGACCGCTACCAGGCACGCACCGGCCGCTGGCCCGTCATCTACACCTCGACGAACTGGTGGAACACCTGTGTCGGCACGTCGCAGAACTTCGGTGGCACGGTTCCGCTGTGGGTGGCGCGGTACGCGTCCACCGTGGGGGCTCTTCCCAACGGCTGGGGCTTCTACACCGTGTGGCAGTACACCTCCAGCCCGCTCGACCAGAACACCTTCAACGGGGCTTATGACCGCTTGCAGGCACTGGCCAACGGCTGAGCTGCGCATTTCGTGAAGAAGCGGCTCCCAGCCTCGGCCGGGAGCCGCTTTCGACGCAAGGTACCTTCCCACTGAAACCCCTGGCACGGGCGGATCCGGAACCAGCGCTGACCGCCGGTCGTCTGATCTGAAGCCTCAGGCCCCAGCACGGAAGGCGAGACCGATGACCTACCCACCCCAGCCAGGCCAGCCCTATGGGCAGGACCCCCAGGGACAGCAGCCCGGTGGCTGGGACCAGACCCAGCAGTACGGTCAGCCGCAGCAGTACGGACAGCAGCCGCAGCAGGGCTGGGATCAGACCCAGCAGTACCAGCAGCAGCCGCCGCAGCAGGGCTGGGACCAGACTCAGCAATACCAGCAGCAGCCGCAGCAAGGCTGGGACCCGAACGCTCAGCAGCAGGGCTGGGACCCCAACAACCCCGGCTACCCGCAGGGTTACGGCGGCCCGCCCGCGCCGCCGAAGAAGAGCAAGACCGGACTGATCATCGGGATCGTGATCGGCCTGGTCGTGCTGATCGCCTTCGGTGTCACCGGTTTCCTCGCGCCGGGCTTCCTGCTCAGCAAGGACGAAGGCAACAACACGGCCGCGCCGCCGCCCGCGTCGTCGTCCGAGAAGGCACCGACCTCGGCGCCGAAGAGCAGCCCGAAGTCGAGCGCGCCCAAGAGCAGCCCGAAGAGCACCGAAAGCGGTGGCACGGGCTCCGAAGGCAACCCGAAGGGCGTCCAGAACCTCAAAGACTTCCTCGCGAAGGTGAGCGCCGGCGACAAGGAGGGCGCGCTCTCGCTGGTCTGCGCCGACATGAAGGCGACCATGGGCGACTCGATCGACATCATGGCTCCGGCGCCTTCGCAGCTGGAGGTCACCTCGACCGCCGGCATCGGCGACGGTTTCATCACCGGCGACATCGAGGGCACGGTCAAGGGCAAGAAGGTGAGCGGGTCGGGGATCTCCTCGGACGACAACCCGGACAAGTCCTTCTGCGTCCGCAACTTCTTCGTATTCTGAGCGGATGAAGCGGTTGCTCCGCTCCCCATTGCTCTGGACGTTCTTCGTCTCCCTCGTGCTGCTGCTCGCTGTGGGCGGCTGGTTGCTGACCGATCCGGCGACCAGCCGCAGCGAGGCGTTGAAGACCGGCGGCATCGCCGGGGGTGCCATTGTCGCGCTGTACGCGTTGTGGCTCAACGACAGGCGGCGCCGGGTCGAGGAGCGGCGGCAGGAGGTCGAACGGCAGCGGCAGGAACTCGAACTGCGGCGGGCCGACCAGGACCGGGACCGGATCTCGGACGAGAGGTTCGCGAAGGCCGTCGAACTGCTCGGGCACGACGCCGACCAGGTGCGGGTGGGGGCCCTGCACGCGCTGGCCGGGCTGGCCCGCGGTCGGGCGGTGTACCGGCAGACCGTGCTGGACATCCTGTGCTCGTACCTGAGGCGGCCGTTCGAGCATCCGCGGTACGACGAAACCGCGAAACCGCCCAGGGACGACCCGACCCTGAAGGCGACCCCGGAGCAGGACCAGGAACTCCAGGTGCGGCAGACCGCGCAGCGCCTCATCGGGGAACTGCTCCCGGCGGCGGATTCCGCGGACACACCCGCGTACGACCTCGACCTGACCGGGGCGGTGCTCGAGTATTTCGACCTGTCGGAACGGAAAGTCGGCAAGCTGCTGCTCCGGTACGCCGGGCTGTACAGCAGCACCAACCTGTCCGGCTGCGTGTTCCGCGGACCGGTGTACCTGACCGGCGCGGGAGCGAGCGAGAAGAAACGGATCGGCTTCTTCCGGTGCAGTGAAGCCAAGTTCGAGCAGCGGGCGTGGTTCAGCGGGGTGCGATTCTCCGAGGACGCCGAGTTCCGCGGCACGACCTTCGGGGGCGAGACCTCCTTCAAGGACAGCGTTTTCGTGAAGAACGCCGTGTTCGCCGACGCGAAATTCGGGAAGACGCTGGATCTGCATCGCGCGCGGTTCGAGAGCTTCGCGGATCTGGGTTTCGGTGAACCGCCCGGCACGGTGTCGCTGTACAACACGATGGTCGAAGCGTCGAGGGATCACGAACTCCCGGCGGGCTGGTCCGTCGACTCCTTGCCCGACGGCCGGGCCCGGCTCACGGTGAAGGACCGATGAGACGACTGCTCAGGTCACCGTTGGTGTGGACGTTGGCGTCCTCGATCGCGGTGCTCGTCGGGGTCACCGCCTGGCTGCTCGCGGATCGCGCGACGAGCCGGGTCGAAGCACTCAAGACCGGTGCCCTCGCCGGCGGCGCGATCGCCGCGCTCTACGGGCTCTGGCTCAACGACCGGCGGCGGCGCACCGAGGAGGACCGGCACGAGATCGAGCGCAGCCGGATCTCCGACGAACGCTTCGCCAAGTCGATCGAACTGCTGGGCAACGACGCCGACCAGGTCCGGGTCGGGGCGATGCATTCGCTCGCGGGGCTGGCCAGGACGCGGCCGGAGTACCGGCAGACGGTGCTCGACGTGTTGTGCGCCTACCTGCGGCGGCCGTTCGACCATCCGAAGTTCGATTTGGCGGCGGGCAAGAAGATCGAGTGGAGTGACGAGGACAAGGCGGCCGCGGAACGCGAGCGGCTGGTCCGGCGCGCGGCCGAACGGCTGATCCGCGACATCCTTCCCCATGCCGGGACCACCGGGCCGACGCTTTCGCTCAACCTCAGCGACGCCCGGCTCGACAAGCTGGGGCTGCTCGGCAGGCGGGTCGGCTGGTTCGGCGCGGATCGCTGCGAGGTGCTGACGTATCTCGACCTCACCGACGCCCAGCTCTCCGGGAAGTTCCTGCTGGAGAACGCGACGATCCACGGCGAGTTCGTGCTCACACGGGCGAGTTTCGAGCGGAAGGTGTCGCTGGACAATACGGTCGTCGAGACCGCTGTCGACTTCAGTGTCGCGACCTTTGCGGAGCCGCCGTCGGTGGAGGGTGCGAAGTTCGCGGAGGGTTCGGTGCTGCCTGGCTCGTGAGTGGCGTTTCGGGTTCTGGCGGTCCTTACCACTCACGACCATCGCTAGGACGGTTGTCGCGGTGTCCTGAAGGCCCCCTTTGAGACGTTCAACGTCTCAAAGGGGGCCTTCAGGACACCCGTGCATCTCTGGCTCGTTCACGTCCCCGCCCGGCCGACCCCGCGTCTAGTGAGGCCGGGCAGTGTCGCGAAAGCCACTTTCGGGACATCAGGCGTCGCGAAAGTGGCTTTCGCGACACCCGCGGCTGCGGACTCGCGTGATGGAAGGGACGACACGCGTGTCCAGCTGGACGCCACCCGGCGGACCCCGCGATCAACCGCAGCCACGAACCAGTAGGCACCTAAGACACCCTTGGCCCTAACCCGAAACGCCACTCACGACCACGGTGACCAAGCTCGGTACGTTCGCGTGACCGGGTGGACGACACGTGTGATCAGACGGACGACACGCGTGACCGCAGGTACCTAGGCGCCTTTGGCTCTAACCGTCCTTGCCACTCACGAGAGCCTTTAGTCGAACAGCGCCGGGAGGGTCTTCTCCCAGGTCTCGCGGAGCTCGTCCAGCGTGAACTCGGTGATGTCCTGGAGTTCGAGCGAGCCCGACTCCGGGTCCACCACACCGGTCTTGCGCCACGGCAGGCCGCGCGCGGTCAGCATCTCGGTGAACCGCAGTTCCTCGGTGCGCGGCACGGCGACCAGCACCCGGCCCGCGGACTCGGAGAACAGCTGCACGAACGGGTCCTGCTCCGAGTCGAGGAAGACACGGGCACCGCACTGTCCGATGAGGACGGTCTCGACGAGCGTCTGGATCAGGCCACCGTCGGAGATGTCGTGCGCGGCAGAGATCATGCCGTCGCGGGAACCGGCGATGAGGATGTCGGCGAGCAGCTTCTCGCGGGCGAGGTCGACCTTGGGCGGGCGGCCGCCGAGGTGGCCGTGCAGTTCGCGCGCCCAGGCGGAACCGTCCAGCTCGTCGTGGGTCTCGCCGAGCAGCAGCAGGGTTTCCCCGGCCTCGGCGCCGATCCCGGTCGGGATGCGGCGGGTGACGTCGTCGATCACGCCGAGCACGCCGACCACCGGGGTCGGCAGGATCGCCACGTCACCGGTCTGGTTGAAGAAGCTGACGTTGCCGCCGGTGACCGGGATGCCGAGTTCGACGCAGCCGTCGGCCAGACCGTGCACGGCCTGCTCGAACTGCCACATCACGCCGGGGTCGGTCGGCGCGCCGAAGTTCAGGCAGTCCGACACCGCGACCGGCTTCGCGCCGCTGGTGGCGACGTTGCGGTACGCCTCGGCCAGCGCGAGCTTCGCGCCCTCGTACGGGTCGAGGAAGACGAACTTGCTGTTGCAGTCGGTCGAGACGGCGACGCCGCGGCCGGTCGACTCGTCGATCCGGATGACACCGGAGTCCGACGGCTGCGCGGACACGGTGTTGCCGCGCACGTAACGGTCGTACTGGGAGGTCACCCATTCCTTCGACGCCTGGTTCGGCGACGAGATCAGCTTGAGCACGTCGGCGCGCAGTTCGTCCGAAGTGGACGGACGCGGCAGCTTCGCCGAGGTGTCGGCCTGCAGGGCGTCCTGTGTGGACGGTCGCTGGATCGGGCGGTCGTACACCGGGCCCTGGTGCGCCACGGTGTGCGCCGGGACGTCGACGACGATCTCGTCGTCCCAGGTGATGACCAGGTGCTCGCCGTCGGTGACCTCGCCGATGTCGGTGGCGATGACGTCCCACTTCTCGCAGACCTTCATGAAGGCCTCGACGTTCTCCGGCGAGACGACCGCGCACATGCGTTCCTGCGACTCGCTGGAGAGCACCTCCGCCGGGGTCATCCCGGTGGCGCGCAGGGGAACCCGGTCGAGGTAGATGTGCATGCCGCCGTCACCGGCCGCCGCGAGCTCCGACGTCGCGCAGGAGAGCCCGGCGCCGCCGAGGTCCTGGATGCCGACGACGAGCTTCTGCGCGAACAGTTCGAGACAGCACTCGATGAGCACCTTCTCGGTGAACGGGTCGCCGACCTGGACGCTGGGCAGCTTCTTGCGACCACCCGAGGATTCGTCCCCGGAGAACGTGTCGCTCGCGAGCACGGACACGCCGCCGATGCCGTCGAGGCCGGTGCGAGCGCCGAACAGGATGATCTTGTTGCCCTTGCCGGAGGCGAAGGCAAGGTGCAGGTCCTCGACGCGCATCGCGCCGACACACAGGGCGTTGACCAGCGGGTTGCCGGAGTAGCTCTGGTCGAACACGAGCTCGCCGCCGATGTTCGGCAGGCCGAGGCAGTTGCCGTAGCCGCCGACACCGGCGACCACACCGGGCAGCACGCGGCGGGTGTCGGCCGCGTCGGCCGGGCCGAAGCGCAGCGCGTCCGCCACCGCGAGCGGGCGCGCGCCCATCGCCATGATGTCGCGCACGATGCCGCCGACGCCGGTCGCGGCGCCCTGGTACGGCTCCACGTAGGACGGGTGGTTGTGGCTCTCGACCTTGAAGGTGACCGCCCAGCCTTCGCCGATGTCGACGACGCCGGCGTTCTCGCCGATACCGGCGAGCATCTTCTCCTTCATCTCGGGAGTGGCGGTCTCGCCGAAGTAGCGCAGGTGCTTCTTCGACGACTTGTACGAGCAGTGCTCGCTCCACATCACCGAATACATCGCCAGTTCGGCGTCGGTCGGACGGCGGCCGAGGATCTCGCGGATCCGGGCGTACTCGTCGTCGGCGAGGCCGAGTTCGACGTACGGCTGGGTCTGCTCGGGAGTCGCCTCGGCGCGTGCGGTGGTGTCGACGTCGGTGCTGGTCACGGTGTCCACATCAAGGTTCGCCACGGCCCTAAGAGTAGGTCAGGGGAATGTTCACCTCGCGGTCGCCCACGGATAAATCGGTCGCGCCGGAGACGGTGATCCGCTTACCGTCGATAATCGTGCTTTCCGCCACATATCCCCTTCCGCGACTGCGGCTGCCCGCCAAGCCGACCGCCTGGCGATACCTCGCCGCGATGATGCTCGCGCGCCCTGGGCTGCTCGTCGTGTCGGCGATCAGCGGGGCGCTGTGGTCGCTGCCGATCGCCCTGCTGCCGGTCGCGATCGGCCGGGGCATCGACGCGATCGGCCGCGGCGACGGCGACTCCGTCTGGCTGTGGGGGCTCGCGGCCGCCGGGCTCGGGATCGCGCAGACGCTCGCGGGCACGGTGCAGCACTTCGCGTCCTACGGCTGCTGGATCCACGGCGCCGGGGTCACCCAGCGGCTCGCCACCGAGCACGCCGCGAAGCTGGGCGCGAACCTGCGGGACACGACCACCACCGGTGACGTGGTCGCGATCACCACCAGCGACATCAACCCGATCGGTGATTCCTTCGAGGTGCTCGGACGGGCCTTCGGTTCGCTGATCGCGTTCATCGTGTGCGCGACGGCGCTGCTGACGACGTCCCCGCTGCTCGGCGTGGTCGCGCTGGTCGGTGTCCCGCTGGCGGTGGTGGGCATCGGGCCGCTGCTGAAGCCGCTGGAGAAGCGCCAGACGAAGCAGCGCGAGGAGAAGACCGACGTCAACGCGCTGGCCGCGGACATCGTCTCTGGCCTGCGGATCCTTCGCGGCGTCGGCGGCGAGAAGCAGTTCCTCGACCGCTTCCGCCGCTCCAGCCAGCGGGTCCGGGCGGCCGGTGTCCAGGTCGGGCGCAGCGAGGCATGGCTTTCGGCGGCGGAGGTCGCGCTGCCGGGCCTGGTCACGGTGGTCATCACCTGGCTGGGCGCGCAGCTGGCGATGAACGGCACCATCGGCGTCGGCGAGCTGATCACGTTCTACGGCGTCTCGGTGTTCCTGGTGATCCCGGTGACGACGGCGACCGAGTTCGCGGGGGTGCTGAGCGCCGCGCTGGTTTCGGCGCGGAAGGTGTGCAAACTGCTGTCCACCGAACGCACGCTCGCCGAACCGGAGAACCCGGTGCCGCTGCCGGAAGGCCCGCTGGACCTGGTCGACGAAACGTCCGGGATCAAGGCCGAGGCCGGGAAGCTGACCGTCATCGACGTCGGAGCTGATGCCGAGGCGGTGGCTTCGCGGATGGCGCGGTTCACCGATCCGGGTGAACCTGCCCTCGTCGGCGGCGTCCCGGTGGACCGGGTCTCGCTCGGCGAGCTGCGGCGGCGGGTGGTCTACGCGCACAACCAGGACATCTGGTTCTCCGGGGTGCTGCGCGAGCAGGTCGCCCCCGCCGAGCCTGGCGATGTCGAGATCACCGAAGCGCTGTACGCGGCGGACGCCGAGGACATCGTGGACGCGCTGCCCCACGGCGTCGACGAGGTGATCGGCGAACGCGGACGTGAGGTTTCCGGTGGTCAGCGGCAGCGGCTGAACCTGGCCCGCGCGCTGGCGACCGACGCCGACGTCCTGCTGCTCGACGAGCCGACCTCGGCCGTCGACGCGCATACCGAAGCCCGCATAACCGAACGCGTCGCGAAACTGCGGCGCGGCAAGACCACCGTCGTGTTCAGTCAGAGTCCTTTGTGGACACATGTGGCGGATGTGGTCGTGAGTACGAAAGTGGTCG
This sequence comes from Amycolatopsis alba DSM 44262, assembly GCF_000384215.1. Lineage (NCBI taxonomy): Bacteria > Bacillati > Actinomycetota > Actinomycetes > Pseudonocardiales > Pseudonocardiaceae > Amycolatopsis > Amycolatopsis alba. Next base: position 3,383,933 of record NZ_KB913032.1, read on the forward strand.
CCTGAAGACGGAGTAGCCGCGCCCGCCTCTGGCCGAAGGCCTCGCGAATCCGTTGGCGGGCCGGAGGCCCTCCGGCGGGTTCGCGACGACCACCTCGGGGGTAAGGAAATGACAGCATGAAAAAGCTGCCTTTGGCAGACAAGAAAGACGTTCGACGATGGATAAGGGAGACCGCGCGCGACAACAAGCGCGAGTTCTCCGTGATGCTCGGGCTGTTCTGCGTCGCGACCGCGATCGGGCTGGCCGGGCCGCAATTGCTGGGCGCGCTGGTCGACGAGGTCGTCGAAGGCACGACGACCGCCACGATCACGTGGCTCGCGGTCGCGTTCGTGATCGTGCTGGGCGCGCAGGCCTGGTTCAAGGGGCTGGCGCGGCTGCGCGCGCGGGTGTTCGGCGAGCGGATCCTGGCGGACAACCGCGAGAAGTTCGTCGGGAACGCGCTGAACCTGCCGCTCGGGACGGTCGAGGCGGCGGGTACCGGTGACCTGTTGAGCCGGGCGACCACCGACGTCAGCCGGATCGACCACGCGGTGCGGTTCGGCGCGCCGGAGATCCTGATCGCCGCCGTCACGGTGGTGTTCACGGTGGTGGCGATGGTGGTCACGTCGCCGTTCCTGGCGCTGGGCCTGCTGGTCGCGCTGCCGCTGCTGGTGCCGGTGAACATCTGGTACCAGCGGCGGGTGCCGGACGTGATGCGACGGATGCTCGACAAGTGGGCCGAGTTGCAGTCCACCACGCACGAGACCGCGGAGGGCGCGCGGACGGCGGAGGCGCTCAACCTGACCGGCCGCCGGGTGAAGACCGGGCACGACGGTCTCGACGAGGCGATGCTGGGCGAACGCAAGATCCGGGCGCTGCAGATGCGGTGGATCCCGTCGCTGGAGATCAGCTACGTGCTGCCGGTGCCGGTGATGCTCGGGCTGGGCCTGCTCGCCTACTCGAACGACTGGGAAGGGCTCGGCACGATCACCGCGATGCTGCTGTATTCGCAGGTCATGACGGGTCCGCTGAACGAGGCACTGTTCTGGCTCGCGGACATGCAGGTCGCCGGGGCGTCGCTGCGACGGCTGCTGGGCGTACGGCCGCCTTCGTCGGAGGCTTCGGCTCCGGAGGCTCCGCGCGGCCAGGACATCGAGGTCCGCGACGTGCGCTTCGGCTACAACGCGGAGCGCGAAGTGCTGCACGGGATCGACCTGCGGGTGCCCGCCGGGGAGCGGCTGGCGATCGTCGGGCCGTCCGGTGCGGGCAAGTCGACGCTGGGACGGCTGCTGGCCGGGATGTCCGCGCCGACGTCAGGTTCGGTGCGGATCGGCGGCGCCGAGGTGTCGACGCTGCCGGACGACGTCCTGCGCGGCGAGGTTCTCCTGCTGACCCAGGAACAGCACGTGTTCGCGGGGACGCTGCGGGACAACCTCACGCTGCCCGCCGGGGACTGGACCGACGAAAAGCTCCTCGACGCGCTGGCCTCGGTCGGTGCTTCGGAGTGGGTCGCGAGCCTGCCGGACGGCCTGGACACGAAGGTCGGGGCCGGGGCGGTCGCCGTCCCGGCGGCGATGGCGCAGCAGCTGGCGCTGGCGCGGGTCGTGCTGGCCGACCCGCACACGCTGGTGCTGGACGAGGCGACGTCACTGCTGGACACGGGTTCGGCGCGGGAACTGGAGCGGTCGCTGAGCGCGGTGCTCGAAGGGCGGACGGTGATCGCGATCGCGCACCGGCTGCACACCGCGGCCGCGGCGGACCGGGTCGCCGTCATCGAGGGCGGGCGGGTGACCGAGCTGGGTTCGCACTCGGAGCTGCTGGCGGCCGGTGGGCCTTACTCGGCCCTGGTGGCCGCTGCGTCCTGAAGCGCAATGAACGGTCCTTTCCTTGCCAAATTTGCAAGGAAAGGACCGTTCATTGCGTGCGTTCAGGCGGAGACGAGGGCGTCCACGGCGCTGTAGAACATGCCGAGGCCGTCATCGGAAGGCCCGGTCAGGGCGTCGATGGCGTGCTCCGGATGCGGCATGAGCCCGACGACGCGGCCGTTCTCGCTGCGGATCCCGGCGATGTCGTTGCGCGAGCCGTTCGGGTTGCCGCCGACGTAGCGGAACACGACGCGACCCTCACCCTCCAGCTCGTCGAGGGTGGCCTGCTCGGCGACGAAGCAGCCGTCGATGTTCTTCATCGGGATGAGGATCTCGGCGTCTTTGTCGTACCGGGTGGTCCACGCGGTGTCGTTGTTCTCGACACGCAGCCACTGGTCACGGCAGATGAAGTGCAGGCCCGCGTTGCGGATCATCGCGCCCGGCAGCAGCCCGGCCTCGCACAGGATCTGGAAGCCGTTGCAGATACCCAGCACCGGCATGCCCTTGTGGGCGGCCTCGATCACCGAGGACATCACCGGCGCGAACCGGGCGATGACGCCGGCGCGCAGGTAGTCGCCGTAGGAGAAGCCACCGGGGACGACGACGGCGTCGACGCCCTTGAGGTCCTCGTCGGCGTGCCACAGCGGGACGGCTTCGGCGTCGGCGTAGCGGACCGCGCGGGCCGCGTCACCGTCGTCGAGCGTGCCGGGGAAGGTGATGACCCCGATACGGGCGCTCACGCGTCCACCCGCGTGATGGTCCACTGCTCGATGACGGGGTTCGCGAGGAAACCTTCGGCGATCTTTTCGAGCGTCGCGTCGTCGACGGAGTCGTCGACCTCGATCTCGAAGTGCTTGCCCTGACGGATCCCGGTGATCCCGGTGAAGCCGAGACGACCGGCCGCGCCGAGCGCGGCTTGGCCCTGCGGGTCGAGGATTTCGGGCTTGGGCATGACGTCGACGACGACTCGGGCCACGGCAGGCTGCTCCTTATTCACGCAGGTCGTGGGTACCGCCCGAGCCTACTTCACTACGGTTGCGGCATGACCTACGGGCAGTACGCGCCGCCGAAGAAGCCGAAGACCTGGCTCTGGATCACGCTGACGCTGGTCGTGGTCCTGATCGCGGGCGGTGTCGCGTTCACCGGTTTCGTGACGCCGGGGTTCTTCAAGTCCAAAGCCGACACCACCTCGCGCGCGACACCTGAGCAGCTCAGCCAGTCGTTCGTGAACGGCGTCGCCGAAGACAGCGCGAGTCAGCTCTGGTGCGCGATCCGCTCGAAGCGGTCCTACGCGTTCGAGCAGACCATGGGCGTCTCCGATGGCGCACAACTGAGCACGCCCGCGCACCAACGTGCGGCGCAGGAGTACTCGGCCGCGTTCACCACCGGGGGTCAGACCGTCGGGATCGCGATGATCCCCGGCGAAGGCGGCTGGTGCGTGCGCGACGCCAAGGTCGGGAGCGAGCCCGAGCCGCTCCCGAGCGTCGAAACGCGACCGTCGCCGCGCCCCGACGTCAAGACGGGGGAAGAGGCGGGGACCAAGTTCGTCGATGCGATCAACGCGCGCGACATCCCGGCGGCGCTGTCCGTGCTGTGCGAAAAGGTGCCGGACACGACCCGCGACGGCGTGCAGCAGATCATCCACGGCGAGGCGCGGTACACCGTCGCGAAGACCGACGTGCTGACCACCGCCGAGCAGACGATCCTGCACCTCGACGGCCGGATCGACGGCATCCAGGCGCCGGGCCGGGTGGAGACCGAGGACAAGGCCGACGGCGGCCCCTGCGTGGCTTCTTTTTCACCCGACTCCGACTGAGCTCGCAGCGGTCCTTCGTCTGGGGGATGCTCGGAGCGCGGCGGTGGGCCAAGATGAGCCCATTGGCGGGGCGCCAACACCGGGGCGAGCAGCAGGAGGCACCGTGTCCGATCAGGACTCCTTCGACTACGTCATCGTCGGCGCGGGCAGCGCGGGATGCGTGCTGGCGAACCGGCTGAGCGAGGATCCGTCGGCACGGGTGCTCCTGCTCGAAGCCGGCGGCGAGGACGACGCCGACGAGATCCACATCCCCGCCGCGTTCCCCGGTCTGTTCAAGACGAAGTACGACTGGAACTACGAGACGGTCGAGCAGAAGCACACCGGCAACACCCTGTACTGGCCGCGCGGGAAGACGCTCGGCGGCTGTTCCTCGATCAACGCGATGATCTACATCCGCGGCAACCGCGCCGACTACGACGGCTGGCGCGACGGGCACGGCGCCGAGGGCTGGGGTTTCGACGACGTCCTGCCGTACTTCAAACGGGCGGAGGCGAACCAGCGGCTCGGCGGGCCGCTGCACGGTACCGACGGGCCACTGCACGTCGAGGACCGTCGCTTCACCCACGAGCTTTCGCACGCCTGGGTGGATTCCGCCGTCGCCTGGGGCCTCAAGCGCACCGACGACTTCAACGGCGAGTCGCAGGAAGGCGTCGGCGTCTACCAGGTGACGTGCAAGAAGGGCCGCCGCTGGTCGACGGCCGACGCGTACCTGCGGCCCGCTCTGACGCGGCCGAACCTCACCGTGCGGACCCACGCGCAGGCCACGCGCGTGGTCTTCGAAGGCACCCGCGCGGTCGGCGTGTCCTATTTGGACAAAGGGGTCGAGACGACGGTCCGCGCGTCGGCCGAAGTCCTGCTGAGCGGCGGCGCGGTGAACTCGCCGCAGCTGCTGATGCTGTCCGGGGTCGGCCCGGCGGAACACCTGCGCGAGCACGGGATCGACGTCGTGGCCGCGCTTCCCGGCGTCGGCGACAACCTGCACGACCATCCGGCCTGCGGGATCATCTGGTCGACCCGCGGCACCACCGATCTGGTGGACGCGGCGACACCGGGCGGGCTGGTGCGCTACCAGCTCACCAAACGCGGCCCGCTGGCGTCGAACATCGGTGAGGCCGGCGCGTTCTTCCCCGCCGCGGACGGCGTCTTGCCGCCGGACATGCAGATCCACGTCGCGCCGACGTTGTTCTACGACAACGGAATGCGCGAACCGACAATGCCGGGTTTCACGTCCGCGGCGACGCTGGTCGACGTCGCGAGCCGCGGACGGCTGCGGCTGAAGTCGGGGAATCCGTTGTGGAAGCCCGAAATCGACCCGGCGTACTACGCGGAGTCCGTGGACATGGAGAAGATGCTCGCCGGGATGCGGACCCTGGTGGAGATCGGGAAGTCCGGTCCGCTGGCGAAGTACCTGGACAAACCGTTCCTGCCGGAGCGCCACGACCTGACCGATTCCGAACTGGCCGACTACGTGCGCGAGAAGACGCAGACGCTGTACCACCCGGTGGGGACCTGCTCGATGGGAACGGGCGAGAACGCCGTCGTCGACCCGTCGCTGAAGGTGCGCGGGGTGGACGGGCTGCGGGTGGTGGACGCGTCGGTGATGCCCGTGGTGCCGCGCGGGAACACGAACGCGCCGACGATCATGGTGGCCGAAAAGGCCGCGGATCTCATCCGGGGCGTGCGTTAACGCCGAACTCGCGTGCTTGAAGGCGGAACTCACGTGCTTGGAGACGGGACTCACGAGTTCCGTCTTCAAGCACGCGAGTTACGGCTCTGATCACGCGAGTCACGGGTTCGGGGTCAGCGCTTGCCGTGCAGGACGGTGATCAGCTTCGCCACCAGCGCGTCGGTCTTTTCCTTGCGGGAGAACGAGGTCAGCACGATCGGCGCGGTGAAGCGCTGGCGCGCGACGGCCTTCGGGCGGGCGAACTCGCGCAGGCCTTCCGGGCCGTGGATCCGGCCGAAGCCCGAATCGCCGACGCCGCCGAAGGGCAGCGAAGCGATACCGGCGAAGGAAAGCGGCGCGTTGATCGACGTCATGCCGGTGCGCAGGCGGGCGGCCAGTTCGAGGCCGCGCGACTTCGAGAACACCGTCGAACCCAGGCCGTACTTCGTGTCGTTGGCCTTCTCGACGGCCTCGTCCATGTCGCGGACCTTGGCGATGGTGACGGTCGGGCCGAACGTCTCCTCCTTGACCGCCTCGGAGTCTTCGGGCACGTCGACGAGCACTGTCGGCTGGACGTAGCGGTCGCCGACCGCGTCGACGCCGCCGACCAGCGCCTTGCCGCCGCGTTCGATGGCGTCCGCGATGTGCCGCTTGATCACCGCGAGCTGCGAAGGCATCGTCACGGGGCCGTACTGCGCGGCCTCGTCGGAACCGGCCCGCACGTCCTTCGACTTCTCGACGACCTTCGCGACGAACTCGTCGTGCACCCGCTCGTGGACGTACACGCGCTCGACGCCGATGCAGGTCTGGCCCGAGTTGGAGAACGCGCCCCAGACGGTCGCGTCGGCGGCGGCCTCGAGGTCGGCGTCCGCGTCGACCAGGACCGCGTCCTTGCCGCCTGCCTCGATGATCACCGGCGTCAGCGTCTCGGCGGCCGCGGCCATGATCTTCTTGCCCGTTCCGGTCGAACCGGTGAAGGCGATCTTGTCGACGTTCGCCTCGACGAGTGCCGCGCCGGTCTCGCCGAAACCGGTGATCAGCTGGAGCACCGGCCACTCCGGGACGACCTCGTTGAACGCGTCGACCAGCCATTTCCCGACGCCGGGCGTGTACTCGCTCGGTTTGAAGACGACGGTGTTGCCGGCGGCGAGGGCGTAGGCGATGGAGCCGAGCGGGGTGAACACGGGGTAGTTCCATGGGCCGATCACGCCCACGACGCCGAGCGGCTGGTACTCGACCGTCGCCGCCTGGTTCGACATCATCAGCCCGGCCGCGCGGCGCTGCTTGCCGAGGATCTTGCGTGCGTTCTTGCCCGCCCACGCGATGTGCTCGATGGCGAGGACGCTCTCCAGCTGCGCGTCGGCGATCGGCTTGCCGGTCTCGTCCCGGACGACCTGGCACAGCTGCGGCAGCCTGCGGGTGATGACGCCCTTCCACCGGCGCAACCGCTCCGCGCGACCGTCGTAACCGAGCCCGGCCCACCATTCGGCGGCGTCCCTCGCCCGCGCGACGGCGGCGCGCACGTCCTCCCTGGTGTTCATGGGGTAGGTGCCCACGACCTCGTCGGTCGCCGGGCTGAGGGAATCGAAGGTCTCCCCCACACTGTGCGCGGTCGGCTTCGGCTGGACTGCGGTCATCGACTTCTCCCGTGTCTCGGCTCAAAGCCCAGGCTACGACGTTACTGACGGCGTGCCAATAGCTCGCCTGGGGCGGGCCACCAGCATTACACAGGAGACGAGAGCCGCAAGGACTCCGAAGCACCTCCAGCACTCAGGAACTCCTGCGCGGCTTTGCGGGCCACTTCGCCGAGATCGTATTGAGCCGAAAGGCAAACGCGTCGTGACCGCGGCGGGTTCGGCTGGGTGACCGCGCGATGTACGGGCTGGCTGGAGCGTGTCGCGAAAGCCACTTTCAGGACGTCTGATGTCTTGAAAGTGGCTTTCGCGACACCGGGGGTGCGGCGAGACGTGGGCCCGGCACTTTCGCACGACTGGTCGGACGACACGCGTGACCTGACAGGCGACACGCTCGCGGCCGGGTCCCGATCATGACTCCTGTCCTGCGGGAACACCAGGCACGTCGCCCGTTGTGACAGTCGTGCGGAGCTGCAAAGCCCCCGCCACCATCGCCGCCCCCACTCCGAGAAGCGGGCACAGCCACACCGGCAGCACCCCGATCGCCAGCGAGCCCAGCCCGAACCCCGAAGCCTGCACGGTGAAAGCGAGCGAGAAGCCCTCCGACCGGCGGCGTTCCGGCAGCAGTTTCTGCAGGTTGACCGACGAAACGGCCATCAGCGGGCCGGTGCAGAGCCCGATCAGCGTGACCCCGCCGAGCAGCCCGGCCCAGCCGGATCCGGCCGAAACCACGACCCCGCCGAGGACGAAGCCCGCCAGGAACAGCCGCGGATCGCCGACTTTCCCCCGCGCCGCGTACAGCGCGCTCCCGGTGACGCTGGCGGCGCACAGCACGACGATGACGATCGCCGTCGCCGAATCGGGTGCGCCGAGGCGCTGCACGAGCGGCAGCAGGCCGACCTCGATGGCCGACAGCAGCAGGCCGACGGTGAACAAACCCGCCAGCCAGGGAACACAGGCCGCGACCGGGATCGACTGCCGCTCGACCGTCCTTTGTGGATCGCGGGTGCCGGTCCGCCGCGGTACGAGCAGGGCCGCGAGCAGGGCGACGACGGCCATCGCGAGGACCGGGACGGCCGGGCCGGACGTCGCCAGGAGCGCCACCAGCAGCGGGCCGCCGACGATGACGCCTTCGAGGATCATCGCGTCGACCGAAACGGCACGGGGCAGCTCGTCTTCGGTCACCGTTGCGGCGAGCAGCGTCCGGAAACCACCGTTGAGCCCGCCCGCGACCAGGCCCGGCGGGATCGCCAACGCGAGCAGCACCAGATCCGGGGCACCGGCGGAAGCGACGGCGGCCAGCAGGAACAGTCCGGCGGCGACCAGCGGCAACAGCACGACGAGACCCCGTGCCGGTCCGACGCGGTCGAGCAGCCGCCCGGTCGGCACGGCGCCTGCCATCTCGGCACCGACGAAGACGGCCATCATGATTCCGCCGAGCCGGTACGAACCGGTCGTCGCGGTGGTCAGCACGGTGAAGGCCAGCGGTGCCATCGTCGCGGGCAGCCGGTTCAGCTGTACCCCCGCCGACCAGCGCCAATACCCGGAATTACGCAGCAAGGTCATGTCAGGAGACCCTGCCGAACGAGGGATGGCGGGAACCATTGATTAGCCCATAGCCTAATCCGATGATCGAGCTGGTCCTGACCGCCGAGAGCGCCAACCGGGTCCGCTTCGGCATCTCCCCGCTCGACGAGACCATGGGCGCGATGCAGACCCTGCTCGGACGGCGCGGGCATCCGAGTCATCTGCCGTGGCTGCGCGAGGCCGCCGCGAAACTGCCGGACCTGCCCATCGACGGCTTCGCCAAGGTGATGAGCGCGCGGCACTACATCACCGACTTCCTCAGCCCGCCGCCGAGCGGGCCGGAGACCACCGCGTCCGCCCAGCTCGCCGAAATCCGCCGGACACCGCCGGACCAGGTCGCCCGCGAACTGTCCAAAGTGGATGCAGAGCTGAGCGGGCTCCCGGCGGACCCGGCCGAGGCGAGGAATCTGCTGGCGGCTCAGATGGAGATCGCCTGGACCGAACTGGTCGAACCGCACTGGCCGCGGATGCGCCGTTTCCTCGTCGCCGACATCGAGGAACGTTCACGGCGGCTGGCCGCCGGCGGCATCGCGCTGGTACTGGAGGACATCCACCCGCGGGTGCGGCTCGTCGACGACGTCCTGGTGATCGAGATGAAGGAACGCGGCCGCTTCCGCCTCGACCGGCGCGGGCTCCTGCTGATCCCCGGCGTCTTCGCGTGGCCGTCGGTCGGGGTGATCACGATGAAGCCGTGGCAGCCTTCGCTGCTCTATCCGGCCCGCGGCGTCGCCGAACTCTGGTCGGATCCCGAACGCCCGGCCGACGCGCTCGCCGGGGTGCTCGGCCGGACGAAGGCCTCACTGCTCACGACGCTCAACGAGCCCGCGAGCACCACCGAGCTGGCACGCAGGCTCGGCTTCTCCGCGCCGACGGTCTCGCGGCATTTGACCGCGATGCGCGCGGCGGGCCTGCTCGACACGCGGCGACGCGGCCGCGAGGTGCGTTACCTGCGCACCGAACTTGGCGACGCCCTGCTCCGGGCATAGGCTGGAAAATGACCTACCGCGAAGGAGAACACTGATGCGTATTGTCCACTTTGGACACGCTTGCACACTTCTGGAGACCGAGGGCGCGCGGATCCTGATCGACCCCGGCACCTTCTCGGCTGGTTTCGAGGGCGAGCGTGAACTGGACGCCATCCTGATCACCCACCAGCACTTCGACCACCTCGACGTCGAACGGCTGCCCGCGCTGCTGGAAGCGAACCCCGGCGCGCAGCTGATCGTCGATCCGGGCTCGGCCGACACCGTGCGGAAGATCGGCGCCGAGTTCCAGATCGCGAGCCCCGGCGACTCCTTCGGCATCGGGTCCAGCGGCGTCAACGTCGTCGGCGGTGAGCACGCCGTGATCCACGAGGACATCCCGGCGATCCCGAACGTCGGGTACATCGTCGATCACGGCGCGTTCTACCACCCCGGTGACTCGTTCTTCGTGCCGGAACAGAAGATCGACGTCCTCGGCCTGCCCACTGGCGCCCCGTGGCTCAAGGCCGGCGAAGCGGTCGACTACCTGCGCGCCGTGTCGCCGCGCCTCGCCGTCCCGATCCACGAAGCCGTCCTCGCGCGGCCGCAGATGCACTACGGCCTGTTCGCCAACCTCGCTCCGGAAGGCACCGAGGTGAAGGTGCTCGATGTCGGGGAGCCGGTCAAGCTTTAGCGATAGGCGAGTTTCCGCACCAGGATCTCCGCCGGGCCGCGGTAGCCCTTCCGGTGCATCCAGTACGCGACGACGACCGAGAGCAGCCACACGCCGAGTCCGCAGGCGGCCGCCACGAACGTCGGGTCTTTCTCCTGGCCGCCGAGGCCCAGCATGAACGGGGGCGCCAGGATCAGCCACGCCACCGACTGGAACAGGTACGCGCTCAGCGTGCGCTGCCCGAGGGCGGAGATCGCGGTGACGACCACGCCGCGACGTCGTTTGCCGACAGCCATGCCGATGAGGCCGAACAGGCTGAGGTAGCCGATCGCGCCGAACACGCCCGCACCCTCGTACAGCAGCTTGGCGAACCCGGCGGTGTCGGTGTCGAACCCGAGGTAGTCGCCGGCGAAGAGACCCATCGGCAGGGCGCCCGCGATCGCGACGCCGAAGCCGCCGAACACGCCGACGAGGAGGATCTTCCGGTTCGGCTCCTCCAAGAAGCGCTTCTTCGCGGCCCAGGCGCCCACCCAGACGAAGAGGATCGACGGCAGCAGGACCATCGTGATCGACGGCCATTCCACCAGGCGTTCTCCCAGGGCGTCGCCGTACGTCGGCGCCAGGGAGGACTTGTCCTCGGGTGACGGGACGGGCGCGTCGCCGGAGTTCCCGCTGAGCACCAGGTACATCAGCACGGAGAGGTAGCAAAGGGCGAAAACCAGGTAAAAGGCCGGAAGCCGGTAGAAACCCTTGCTGCGCCGCAGGAGCAGCAGGGTGAACACGACACCGATGACGCCATACGCGCCGAGCACGTCACCGGAGAAGAACAGCACCCCGTCGACGGCGCCGAAGACCAGCAACCACGCGTGCCTCCGGAGCAGGACGCCCCGCGTCCGGGGCCACGACTCGCCTAGCGCCAGCTGGCGATCCGCGAACTGCACCATCCCGTAACCGAGCATCATGCCGAACAGCGGCAACGCGCACGCGTGCACGAAGACGAACAGCCCCACGAAGTACGGCCGTTCCAGGCCCTGCGGCGTCTGATCGACCCCCGGCGAGTTGCCGAGGAAGATGCTCGCGGTATGCGCCAGCGCGACGAGCAACAGTGCGAAACCCCTGGCCAGATCCGGTGCGAGCACTCGCTCACTGGTCGGCAACGACTTCATGATTCCCCCTCGATCATCCTTAGTATCCAACGTACACTAATTAATGTCCGGCGGATACTAAATGCGGAGAGGGCGGCTGTCAGTTCGCGTCGATGAGGGCGGCGACGCCGTCGAGGACGACGTTGAGGCCGAAGCCGAAATCGGGATCTTCGGCCTGGTCGGGAGCGCCCAGGGAGGTCAGGAAGCCCGCCGCGTCGGGGAAACGCTCGGGGTCGATCAGCTCGGCGAGCCCCTTGCCATAGGCCTGTTCGGCCTGCGCCTGGCTCAGCCCGCTGTCCTTCCTGCCCTCGGCGAGCTGGATGGCCTGCGCGCACGCGAGGCGGACATAGCCGCTGATCAGCACGAGCACCCCGCCCCTGGTGCCCCAGTCGAGACCGGTGTCGCGCAGCGTGCGCAGGATCGCGTCCATCCAGGCGACCCCGTGCGGACCGGCGGGCGGACCGGACAACGGCAGCTCGACCAGCCACGGATGGCTCATCAGCACCGCGCGGTTGGCCTCGGCCAAGATGGTCAGTTCGGCCCGCCAGTCACCGGTGGACTCCACCCGCGGCGGGTCACCGATGGCGAAATCGGCCATCAGCTCCAGCAGTTCCGCCTTCGAGCCGATGTGGCGGTACAGCGACATCTTCGTGACGCCCAGGTCCTTCGCCACGTTCGCCAGTGTCACGTTCGCGACGCCTTCGCGATCGGCGAGGGCCACCGCGGCCGCCACGACGCTGTCGATGTCGAGCACCGACGGCCTGCCGCGCGTCGGGCGTTCCGAACGACGCCAGAGCCGCAGCAACGTCGCCTGTGCGTCGCTCCGGTCGGCGTCGTCGGTCATCCCGTCAATCTAGTTGCAGCGACCGCGGCCGCGAGAGCGAGCCGTAGGTGGTCCCGAAAGCGCGGTTCTCCAGCGAGACGTCGACGGCGTCGAGGAACGCCTGCCGCAGCCCCGGCCGGGCGAGGTCCGCGGCGTCGATGCCGAGCCGGACAAGCCCGCCGCGGCGCGCGGCCCTGGCGGCGGCCAGCACCAGCGCGAAACACCGGACGGTCTCCGTCCGGTGCGACGGGCCGCCGAACTCCTGCACCCTGGCGCGCCGGACCTCACCGGACACCAGGTCCCGCACCGAGACCAGGTCCGCGCACAGCCTGAACCCGTGCTCGCGCAGGGCCTGCACGGTGCCCTCCGACGCGATCCAGCGCGGCGGCGCGAACCCGTCGACGGCCATGCCGTTGGCGTCGAGCGCCGCCTTCGCCGCGATCAGCCGCAGCCGCGCCTCATGCGCGGGGAGAGCCGCGAACTCCGCGCGTTTGCCCAGGTGGACGGCGCGGTGCGTGGGAGTGATCCGGTGGTCGTAACCGTGCAGGAGGACGGAATCGCCATGTGCGCGGCGGGTCCGGACCCACTCGGTCACCGGGCCCTCGCCGGTGCGGGCGGCGTAGAGCACGGACAACGGGACCTTGCGCCTGTCGAGCTCGGCCGCGAGGTCGGCACAGCGGTGCAACGTCCGGGTGGTCACGCCGGACAGGGAAACCAGCAAACGTGCGTCCACGGTCCTCATTGGGACAGACCGGCCTTGCGCCGGACTGACGGCGGAGTGAACACCGCAGGTCAGCCGGGCGAATCAGCTGGGCCAGTCATCGAGCGAACAGCCGGTGATGCGTTCGTAGGCGTCGATGTACCTCGCCCTGGTGGCGGTGACGATCTCGTCGGGCAGCGGTGGCGGCTCGGGTCTCTCCAGCCGGTGCCAGCCCGACGCGGGACCGGTCAGCCAGTCGCGCAGCGGCTGCTTGTCGAACGACGGGAGCGGGCTGTCCGGGGTGCGCCCGGCCGCCGGCCAGTAGCGCGACGAATCCGGGGTCAGGACTTCGTCGGCGAGCACGAGGTTCCCGTCCGGGTCGATGCCGAATTCGAGTTTCGTGTCCGCGAGCAGGATGCCGCGTTCGGCGGCGAATTCCGCGCCGCGGCGATACACCGCCAGTGTCGCCTCGCGGACTTCTTCGGCGCGTTCACGGCCGAGCTGCCCGACGACGTCTGAGAACGCGATGTTCTCGTCGTGCGACCCGTGATCGGCCTTGGTCGCGGGGGTGAAGATCGGCTCGGGGAGCTTGGCGGACTCGGTCAGGCCGGGGGGAAGTTCGACACCGCAGACGGTGCCGGTCGCGCGGTAGTCGGCGAGGCCGGTGCCGGTGAGATAGCCGCGGGCGACGGCTTCGAACGGCAGCATCGCCAGCTTCCGCACCAGCAGCGCGCGGCCGCGTACCTCGGCGGGGATGCGTTCGTCGTCGTAGGAGACCAGGTGGTTGGGGAGGACATCGGAGAGTTGGGAGAACCAGAACACGCTCATCGCGGTGAGCACCCGACCCTTGTCCGGGATGGGGGTGTTGAAGATGACGTCGTAGGCCGAGATCCTGTCCGAAGTGACGAGCAGCAGATGCTCGTCATCGACGGCGTAGAGCTCACGGACCTTGCCGGCGGCGATCTTCGGGTATTCGAGCGTCGTCACGGCTGCACCCTAGCGATCAAGGATGATGGCTGATCATGCCGATCCACTGCGTTTCGTTCACGACCGACTACGGGCTGTGCGACGGATTCGTGGCCGCGTGCCACGGGGTGATCGCGCGGATCGCGCCGTCCGTCCGGGTGATCGACGTGACCCACGGGATCCCTCCGCAGCAGGTCAGGACCGGCGCCGAGGTGCTCGCCCAGACCGTGCCGTATCTGCCGGATGGCGTCCATCTCGCCGTCGTCGACCCCGGCGTCGGCACGGCGCGGCGCGGCGTCGTGGTGGTCACGGAACGCGGAACGCTCGTCGGCCCGGACAACGGACTCCTCATTCCCGCGGCCGAAACACTCACCGGGGTGATAGCGGCGTACGAACTGGCGGCCCCGGAGTACCGCCTTCCGGTGACGTCGTCGACGTTCCACGGCCGCGACGTCTTCGCCCCCGCGGCGGCGCATCTCGCGCTCGGCGTCGCCCCCGAGGAATTCGGGCCGCGGGTCGACGACCTCGTGCGCCTGCCGGACCCGTTCGTCGCGGTGTTCCCCGGCAAGCTGGTGGCCGAAGTGCTCACGGTCGACCACTTCGGCAACGTCCAGCTGGCCGCGAGCCCCGCCGACCTCGAACTGGCGGGACTGTCCGGCACGGTCTCGGTCAGCAGCGAGCACGTCCTGGTGAAAGCGCTGGTCGGCGACACCTTCGGCACGGTGCCGCCGGGCTGGAACGTGCTCTACACCGATTCCGCGGGCAAGCTCGCGGTCGCCGTGAACGGCGGTTCGGCCTCCGCCGTGCTCGGGCTGGGACCCGCCCAGGAGTGCACGATCACGTCGTCACCGACGGTCAGCTGACCCGGCCCGGTCACCGCCATCTTGATCCCGAACGAGACCCCGCCCTCGGGTTCGCGCCGGTAGTCGGCGAGCGACCGGATCGGCTCGGGACCCGCCTTCTTGCCGGTCTCCTGATCGACCATCGGCACCGTGCAGCGGATGCAGACCTTCGCGTAACCCAGCTCCAGGCCGCCGACGGTGAGCGCGCGGACGTCGTCCTCGCGATGCGGCTCCGGCCAGCCCGCGACGACGATGTTGGGCCGGAAGCGGTCCATCGGCACGGCTTCGGCGCCGCGCGAAGCGATGCGTTCGTTCAGACCGTCCAAAGAGGACTCGGAGGTGAGCAGGATCGCGTGCGCGTCGGCGAAGGCCGCGGTACCGGGGATCTCGCCGTTGGTGACGCGCTCGTGCTCCGGCGCGAGGCCGACGAACACCGACGGCAGGCCGAGGACGTCGGAAAACCACTCGGCGGCCTCGTCGCCCTGATGGATGCCCTTGCCCTGCCAGGTGAACGTCGCCGCGGGATGCCGCGGCCCGTCCGGCACGGTCTCGACCAGGAGATCCTCGACGCCGGGAGCGGTGAGGCGCAGGCGGGCGCCGTCGTCGGTCACTTCGGCCCCGATCGCGGCCATCACCGGATGTTTGCGCTGGCTGCGGAACTCGCCCTCCGGGGACACGACCATCCAGGCACGGTCGAACCTCAGGCCGGCCGGGGTGACGTCGGCCGTGTCGACCGACGTCCCCGCGCAGCCCTTGACCGGGTAATAGACCAGCTTCGCGACTCTCGCCATGACCGCAGATTACGCGTGTCGTCCGTCCAGACACGCGTAATCGCCAGGCGGACATCCGGGGCCTGTGTTGCGAAAGCCACTTTCGCAACCATCAACGTTGTGAAAGTGGCTTTCGCAACATGCCCGGTCAGAGCACCTGGGACAGGAAGCGCTGAAGCCGCTCGCTCTGCGGAGCGTCGAAGATCGCTTCCGGAGCGTCATGCTCGACGATCTTCCCGGCGTCCATGAACGCGACCTCGTCGGCCACGCTGCGCGCGAAACCCATCTCGTGGGTGACCACGAGCAGCGTCAAACCGCGCTCGGCCAGCCCCGCCATGAGGTTGAGCACGCCCTTGACCAGCTCCGGGTCCAGCGCGCTGGTCGCCTCGTCGAACAGCATGACCTCGGGCTCCATCGCGAGCGCCCGCGCGATCGCGACCCGCTGCTGCTGCCCGCCGGAAAGCGCGCTCGGCCGGTACGGCGCCTTGTCGGCGAGGCCGACCTCGGCGAGGCGGGCGTGCGCGATCTCCGCCGCCTCCTCCTTGCCGAGTTTCCGCACGCTGCGCAGCGGCAGGGTGATGTTGTCCAGCACGCTGCGGTGCCCGAACAGGTTGAAGTGCTGGAACACCATCCCGACCCGCTGGCGCAGCGCGTCCGGGTCGGCGGAGATGACGCTCTCACCGCCGAGCAGCAGGTCTCCCGAGTCGGGTTCCTGCAACCGGTTCACGCAGCGCAGCAGCGTCGACTTGCCCGAACCGGACGGGCCGACGATGCAGGTCGTGCGGCCCTTTTCGACCTTGAGGTTCACGCCCTTGAGCACTTCGAGGGTGCCGAAGGAGACGTGGATGTCGCGGAGTTCGACACTGGAAGAACGGACAGCGGCGGTCATGACATCGGCACCTTTCCGGCGTTCAGCACTTCCAAGTCGCCGCCGTCGTCGTCGGCCTGGACCTTCTTGCCGGTGCGCAGCTTCTTGTCGATGAAGTTCACCAGATGCGTCAGCGGGACGGTGATCACCAGGTAGACGACCCCGGCCGCGACCAGCGGCGACAGGTTCCCGGTGTTGGCCGCGAGGTCCTGCCCGATGCGGAACAGGTCGCGCTGCTCGGCGAGGAAGCCGAGGAAGTACACCAGGCTCGAGTCCTTGACCAGCGCGATGAACTGGTTCACCAGCGCGGGCAGCACCCGCCGCACCCCCTGCGGGATGACGACGAGCGCCATCGCCTTGGTGTAGCTCATGCCCAGCGCGCGGCTGGCCTCCATCTGTCCTTTTTCGACGCTCTGGATACCGGCGCGGAAGATCTCGCCGATGTACGCGGCGGCGATCAGGCTCAGCGCCAGGATGCCCAGCGGATAAGGATTCCGCGACAGCGACGGGATGAGGATGCCACCGCCCTGGCCGATCACCAGGATGGTCAGGATCGCGGGCAGGCCGCGGAAGATGTCGGTGTACACCCTGGCAGGCCAGCGAAGCCACGCCTTGCTGGACAGTCCCATCGTGGCCAGCAGCATGCCGAGCACGGTGCCGATCAGCGCCGAGAACGCCGACAGGATCAGCGTGTTCAGCAGGCCCGTCCCGAGGAGGTCGGGGAAGACCTCCCAGATGTACTCCCACTTCAGGAAGGTGTTGAAGAAGTCGTTCACTTACCGCTTCCCGGCCTTGAATTCCGCGGGCACCGGCGCGTTCGGCTCGAAGCGCTGGTGCACCCTTTCCCAGGTCCCGTCGGCGATGACCGCCTTGAGCCCGGCGTTGATCTTGCCAGCCAGCTCGGCGTTGCCCTTCTTGACCGCGAAACCGTGCGGGATGGTCGTGGTGATCGCCTTGACCACCTTGAGTTTCGCGTCCGGGTTCTTCGCCGCGTAGTCCTCGGCGGTCGCCTGGTCGAAGATCGCGCCGTCGATCGCGCCGGTCTTGAGCGCGGCGAGCGTGGCGGCGTCCTGCGGGAACCGCACGGCCTGCGCGGTGGGCGCGTTGGCCACCAGCCAGCTGTCCGACACCGTGCCCTGCACGACCCCGATCCGCTTGCCCGCCAAGGAGTTCTCGTCGGTGATGCCGGTGCCCTCGCGGGCCTCGATGCCGAGCGACTGGTAGTTGTACGGCACGGAGAAGTCGACGGTCTTGCGGCGCTCGTCGGTCTGGGAGATCGCGGAGCTGCCGATGTCGAACCTGCCGGTGGCGACCTGGCTCAGCAGCGTCGCGAACTCGGTGGAGACGAACTCGAGTTTCAGGTTCTGGTTCGCGGCGATGGCCTTCAGCAGCTCGTTGTCGAACCCGGTGAACACGCCGTTTTCCTGATACGCGTTGGGTTTCGAGTCGCTGAGGGTGCCGACGCGCAGTGTGCCCGCGCCGGCGTCCTCACCGCCGCCGCACGCCGCCAGCACAGCCAGCAGGGCAGCGCCGAGGGCGGCGGCGAGTGACTTCTTCATCGTGATCCTCACGCCTTGAATTGGTCCGGCACCGGTGCGGTCGGCAGGAACTTCTCGTGCAGCTTGACCCAGGTGCCGTCGGCGATGACCTGCTTCAGGCCATCGTTGATCTTCGTCTGGAGTTCGGTGTTGCCCTTCTTCACCGCGAAGCCGTGGGGCACGTCGGTGGTGAAGGACTTGACGACCTTGAGCTTCGTGTCGGTGCTCTCCTTGACGTTCGTCTCGGCGATCGCCTGGTCGAGGATGTAGGCGTCGACGGCGCCGCTCTTGAGCGCGGCCAGCGCCGGGGCGTATCCGGGGAAGCGCACGGCCTGCGCGTCGGGCACGGTCGAGGTGAGCCACTTGTCGCCGACGGTCGCCTGGATGACCGCGACCCGCTTGCCCGACAAGGCCTTCTCGTCGGCGATCGGCGAGCCGTCCTTGGTCTGGATGCTCATCACTTCGAAGTTGTACGGGTTGGAGAAGTCGACGTTCTTCTTGCGCTCTTCGGTCTGCGCGATGGCCGAGCTGCCGATGTCGAACTGGTTGCTGGAGACCTGGCCGAGCAGCGAGGAGAACTCCGTCGAAACGAACTCCAGCTTCAGGTTCTGCTTGGCGGCGATGGCCTTCAGCAGCTCGTTGTCGAAGCCGGTGAAGTTGCCGTTCTCGACGTAGATGTTCGGCGGGGCGTCGCTCAGGGTGCCGACACGCAGGGTCTTCTCGGTGGCGGATTCGCCACCGCCGCAAGCGGCGAGCACGGCGACGAGACCGGCGGCCAGCGCGGCGAGCAGAGTTTTCTTCATGGTGGTCAGACCCCCGTGTTCTGCACGGGCAGGCCGGGGCCGCCCTGTTCGAGTTCCTTGGGCAGCGGCTCGGTCTTGAAGAACTGAGCGTGCAGGCGGGCGACGGTGCCGTCCGCCACGGCCTTCGCGAGGCCGTCGTTGAGCTTCTTCAGCAGGTCCTTGTTGTCCTTGCGGACGGCGAACGCGGACGGCGTGTCCTTGGTCTCGACCGTGTAGCCGAACTCCAGCTGCAAGTCCGGGTTCTGGTCGATGTACTTCTGCCCGATGTCCTTCGGCACGACCCAGCCGTCGAGGCTGCCTGCCTTCAGCTGCGCGAAACCGGCGTTGTAGTCGGGGAACCGGACGACGTTGGCGCCCGCCACCTTGCCGCTCGCGAAGTCGTCCTGCACCGACGCCTGCACGACGCCGAGCCGCTTGCCATTGTAGGCGCCGACGTCCTTGAGGCCCGCGCCCTTCTTCGTGATGATCGAGGTGAACCCGGTGCTGTAGCCGTTGCTGAACGCGACGGTCTTCTTGCGGGCCTCGGTGGTGGAGATCGTGGAGCTGCCGATGTCGAACTTGTTCGTGGCGACGGCGGCCAGCAGACCGGCGAACTCGGTGCCGACGAACTCGACCTCGAAGCCCTCGCGCTTCGCGATGTCGCGGAGCAGCTCGTTGTCGTACCCGGTGAAGTTGCCGTTCTCCAGGTAGATGGACGGCGGCGCGTCGGTCAGGGTGCCGACCCGCAGCTTCTGACCGCTCGCGGCGGTGTCACCCGAGCCGCAGGCGGCGAGGGCGAGCGTGGCCGCTCCGGCCGTGACGACGGCGACGATTTTCGACAGCGTGGATCTCATCGCTTCTTCCGTGGGTTTCGGCGCCAAGGCGCGATACAAACACGCCAGGCCGCCTCATGGGCGGCCTGGCGCTCCGGGTTCAGCGATCGAGATTAGACATTTCGCCCGATCGAGTAATCTCGTCTCACTCTGTGATATCGCGCGACTGAGATCACGCTGCCAGGGCGCCCGCTGGTGATTTCGCAGGTCAAGCGGCCTTTGAAGGGCGCCCTGCCATCGTGATCCCAGGGCCTGACGGCCGAAACGCGCGACTTCAAGGGATCAAGAGACCTTGGTCACCGCAGCCGTGGTCAGAGAATCGGTGCGGGCGAGTAGCCGGCGGCCTCCGGGAAACGCTCCAGGATGTCCGAGACGCGTGACGCGATCGCGGCCACCTGGCGCGGCGCGACACCGGTGAACGAGATCCGGTCGGCGAGGAGTTTGTCCAGCTCACCGCGGTCGAGCGGGATGCGCTCGTCGGCGGCGAGCCGGTCGAGGAGGTCGTTCTCCGCCAGCCCCTGCTCCCGCATCGCGAGCGCGACGCCGACGGCGTTCTCCTTGATGGCCTCGTGAGCGGTTTCACGCCCGACGCCCGCGCGGACCGAGGCCATGAGCACCTTGGTGGTCGCGAGGAACGGCAGATAGCGATCGAGCTCACGCCCGATGACCGCGGGGAAGGCGCCGAACTCGGCCAGCACCGTGAGGAAGGTCTCCAGCAGGCCGTCGAGCGCGAAGAACGCGTCGGGCAGCGCGACCCGGCGGACGACGGAGTCGGACACGTCGCCTTCGTTCCACTGGTCGCCGGCGAGCTCGCCGATCATCGACAGGTAGCCGCGCAGCACGACGGCGAGCCCGTTGACCCGCTCGCACGAACGCGTGTTCATCTTGTGCGGCATGGCCGACGAGCCGACCTGGCCGGGTTTGAAGCCCTCGGTGACCAGTTCGTGGCCCGCCATCAGGCGGATCGTCTTCGCCAGGCTCGACGGGGCGGCCGCGAGCTGGACGACGGTGGACAGCACGTCGAAGTCGAGCGAACGCGGGTACACCTGGCCGACGCTGGTGAACACGTTCTCGAACCCGAGGTGGGTCGCGACCCGTGACTCCAGTTCGTCCAAAGTGGACTCGTCGCCGAGCAGGTCGAGCATGTCCTGCGCGGTGCCGACCGGGCCCTTGATGCCACGCAGCGGATACCGGGCGATCAGGTTTTCGAGCCGGTCGAACGCGACCAGCAGTTCGTCGGCGGCGGTGGCGAACCGCTTGCCGAGCGTCGTCGCCTGCGCGGCGACGTTGTGCGAGCGGCCGGCCATCACGGTGTCGGAGTGCTCGACCGCGATCGAGGCGAGCCGGGCCAGAACCGCGCCGACGCGGCTGCGGACCAGCTCCAGCGAGCGCCGCACCTGCAGCTGCTCGACGTTCTCGGTGAGGTCCCGCGACGTCATGCCCTTGTGGACGTGCTCATGTCCGGCGAGCGCGTTGAACTCCTCGATCCGGGCCTTCACGTCATGCCGCGTGACCCGCTCGCGCGCGGCGATCGAGTCGAGGTCGACCTGCTCCAGCACGCGTTCGTAGTCGGCGACGACACCGTCCGGCACCTCGACGCCGAGGTCGGCCTGCGCCCGGAGCACGACGAGCCAGAACTCACGCTCCAGCACGACCTTGCGTTCCGGGGACCAGAGTTCGACCAGCTCAGGCGAGGCGTAGCGGCCGGCGAGCACGTTGGGGATGCGGGGCTTGTCCGTCACGCGGCCAGACTAACCGGGCGCTAGGCGAGGGCGGCCTGCAGCATCCGGGCGGCGGCGGCCCTCGGCTCCGGATCGACCTCGATCAGCGCGTTGACCACGGCGCCGTCGACCAGGGCGACCAGCCGCTCGAGCTCGGCGGCGTCCACCGGGGTGCCGGAGCGCGCGAAGATCTCGTGGAGCAGTTCGTACAGCTGCGCGGACAGCGTCCGCATCAGGGGCCGAAGGTACGGACGACGTCCTGTCCCGACGAGACGCTCGTAGCGCAGAAGGACCGCTTCGGCGTCGGCCTCGCGATCCGGGCGGAGCGGGCCGAGGAGCATGTCCAGCACCAGGTCGACGGTGGCCTCGACACCGCGGTTGCGGGTCGCCAGCTCGTCGAGGCGGTGCCGCCCGGTCTCCAGCTCCTGGTTCGCGTGGTGCTCGACGGCGGCCGTGACGAGCTCTTCGAGCGAGTCGAAGTAGTACGTCGTCGAAGCCAGCGGAAGCCCCGCGCGTTCGGCGACCGCACGATGCCGCACGGCGTCGAAACCGCCCTCGGCCAGCAGTGACGCGGCGGCGTCGATGAGCTCGGCACGGCGTCGCTCACCCTTCGGCGTTGTCGCTGCGGCGGTCATGGCGGGCTATTTTGCCAGGCGCGCCGGGAGCAGCCCTACTTCCCGGCGTGCCAGCCGTTTTCCAAGAGGTCGAACGCGGCTTCGACGGTGCGTTCCGGGTCATCGGACCGCTGGGCGAGCGCCGTGGCCTCCACCGCGAAACGCGCCAGGGCCGCGCACCGCGGATCGTCCTCGGGGACACCGATTTCGGCGGCAGCGTCAGGGAAATCCCCCTTCGCAAGTAACCCGAGGAGAAAACTCAAGTTCCAGGCCACGCATCACTCCATCAGCGGCCACCTCGTCGAGGTCGAAGGCGACGTCGCGCGGCTGCGCGCCACCATGACGGCCGTCCACGTCTGGGCACCGGAGCTGCGCGACGAACTGTCCCTCGGATCCCATTTCACGGCGGGCAGCGTGATCACCGGCGAGGCGGTCCGGACCGGCGAAGGCCGGCGATTCCGCGACATGGAGCTGCGGATCGTCTGGCGTGACGGCTTCATGCCGCTGGACCGGCTCATCCCGCCCAGCGGCGCGGACCAGGCTCAGTAGCGGGCGGCGAGCACGGCGACGAACCTGTCGACGTCGGACTCGGAGAACGCGGGCCTGCCCGAACCGTCGCCGAGGCTCACCACGATCACCAGCGACCCCTTGGCGGTGGTCCGCCGCGCCTCGGCCGCTCCGGCGGGCATCGGCGGGGCGACCGCGGCCGCCGGGAGGACCGCGACGGCGACCGAGCCGCCCGGCACCTGGAACCCCGCGGACCTGGCCCCCGTCGTACAGATGTCGCCGGGCGTCGACTTGGCGACATCCACGGGGACCGGGAGCTCGCCAGCGAGGGCGGTGGCGAGCTCCCGGTCCACCTGGTCGCACCCGAAGGTGCCTTCGGCCGTCATCTGGCCGGTCTTCTCTGGTCCGCCGCCCCCCTGCTGAGGCGGCGGATTCGAGAAGTTCGAGGGGTCCCCGCTGTCAAGAGGACGTGCGGACGCCGCTCCGGGTTGCCCCGCGGAAGCGGCTTCGCTGTCGGATTTGCCCGAGGCCCCCATCTGGAGCTCGGTTCCGCCGAGCACGCCGAACATGCCCACTCCGGCCAAGACCAAAACCACCGCACTACAGGCCACCGCGATACCGTTTCGGCGTCGAGCGGTGGCGCGTTTGGAGGCACGGACGACGTCGGCGGTGTCGAAGGACGGCGACGGCGCGTCGCCGGGGGCGTCACGGAACAACGCCTTCAAGTCATTCTCGTCCATCCCGTGCCACCTCCTCCTTCTCCATGACCTGCCTGAGGTTCGCCAGCCCGCGCGCGGTCTGGCTCTTCACGTTCCCTTCGCTGCAGCCGAGCACCTTCGCCGCCGCACCGACGTCCAGCCCCTCGAAGAACCGGAGCACCAGCACGGCCCGCTGTTTCGGGGGCACTTCCCGCAACGCGGCCAGCAGGTCTTCCCTGGTGACGACCTGTTCGCCGAGGTCGAAGCCGTCCTGCGGCGGTTCGGGCAGCTCTTCGGTCTGCCACTCCCGCCGCCACGGCCGCCTCGACTCGTCGATGGCCGCCCTGACCAGCGTCTTCCGCACGTAGGCGTCGGTCGCCGCCCGTTCTCTGATCTTCTTCCACCTCCGGTGCAGCGCGACGAACGCCGTCTGCGCGAGGTCGTCCGCACGATGCCAGTCACCGCAAAGCATGTACGCGGTCCTGCGCACGGAGTCCCGCTTCGCGGCGAAGTACTCCGCGAACTCTTGTTCGTCGCGCTGGTTCACGCGGTTTTTGTCTCCGCTCTTGCCTCGTCGGTGGGTAGGACGGAACCGGGGGCGTCCACGGTTGCATGAGCGGGCGCGGCGGACCAGCCGGGGAGGAGGTTCATGGCGAGGCCGACGATGTGATGTGATCGTACCGTGACCTCGACGATCGATTTCCGCTCCGACACCGTGACCCGACCGGACGACGTCATGCGCCAGGCCATGGCGGACGCCGAGGTCGGCGACAACGTCCTCGACGGCGATCCGACCATCGGCGCGCTCGAAAAGCGCGCCGCGGAACTCCTCGGCATGCCCGCCGCGCTCTGGACGCCGACCGGGACCATGGCGAACCTGATCGCGCTGTGCCTCCATCTGCAGCGCGGAGACCGGTTCCTCGCGCCGCGCGGCGCGCACGTGATCACCGACGAACTCGGGTCCGCCGCCTGGCTCGCGGGCGGCATGCCCGAGCCACTCGAACACGACGCCGGACCTGGGCGGCCGACACCGGAAACGCTTTCGGCCGCGATCGGCGTCCCGCGCGGGCCGTACTACGCGCTGCGGACCCCGCTGTTGTGCCTGGAGAACACGCACAACTCGGCGGGCGGCGCGATCACCCCGCCCCACGAGCACGCCCGGCTGGTCGCGGTGGCGAAGGAGGCCGGGCTGACCGTGCACCTCGACGGCGCCCGCCTCTGGCACGCGGCGGTCGCGCTGGGGCTCCCGCCCTCGGCGCTCACGGTCGGCGTCGACACCGTTTCCGCCTGCTTCTCCAAGGGGCTCGGCGCGCCTGTCGGCTCGGTCGTGGCGGGCAGCGAGGAGTTCGTCGAGAAGGCGAGGCGCATGCGCCAGATGCTCGGCGGCGGCGTCCGCCAGGGCGGCGTGCTGGCCGCGGCAGGCTTGGTCGCGCTGGACCGCATCGGCGATCTGGCCGAGACGCACGAGAACGCGACACGGCTCGCGGCCGGGTTCGCCGAGCACGGTTGGGAGGTCAACGTGCCCGAGACCAACATCGTGCAGGTCACCGCTCCTGACCTCGAAGGCAGGCTGGCCTGGCTGGCCGGGCTCGGGATCCAGGTGCTGCCGTCGGCAGGCCGGATCCGCTTCGTGCTGCACCGGGACCTTTCGGCGGCCGACGTCGAAGAAACCCTTCACCGCGTCAAGACCGGGGGCTGAACATGAACTGGATCGTCTTCGACTACGGCGACGTCATCTGCGCGCACACCGACGCGCTGCCGACCCTCGCCAAGGCCTTCGACCTCCCGCTCGCCGACTTCGAGCCGCACTACTGGGCCGAACGGGACCGGTACGACTCCGGCGGCTCGGACCTCGAGTACTGGCAGAGCGTCGGCCGCGCGCTGGACGTGCCGGTCGACAAGGCCTTCGCCGACGAACTGACCCGCATCGACGTCGCGGGCTGGACCCACGTCGAACCGGACGTGCTCGAACTGCTGGAAGGGCTGCACGAGGCGGGCGCGGCGCTCGCGCTGCTCTCGAACGCGTCGTCGACCTTCGGCCGTTGGGTGCGCGAGCAGGAATGGGCGGACCTCTTCCGCGTGAAGCTCTTCTCGGGCGATCTGGGCTGTATGAAACCCGACCCGAAGATCTACCGGATCCTGCTCGCCGAACTCGGTGCCGAACCGGCCGACTGCCTGTTCTTCGACGACCGTCAGTCCAATGTGGACGGTGCGCGGGCGGTCGGGATGAAGGCCGAACGCTGGGTCGGTGTGACAACGGCGCAATCTTCCTTCGGCTCTTCGGAGGAATAATTCACCCAGGCCGTTCATCCGCTTACGCGCGGTGAATCCGATGACCTACGCTGGACTCGTCCAAACCGATTCCTCCGGTAGGTGCCCATGTCAGCGGACCAGCGCCCCTTCGTGCCAGTCGATTTCGACCGGCCGAGTATCGCGCGGGTCTTCGACGCGCTCATGGGCGGACAAGACAACTACGAGGCCGACCGGGTGGTGCTGCGTCAAATCCTGGAGCTGGCGCCGGAATCACAGGTCATGGCCAAGGAGGTCCGGCACTGGCTGGTCCGGACGGTGCGCTACCTGACCGACCGGGAAGGCATCGACCAGTTCCTCGACCTCGGCTCCGGCTTCCCGACCGTGGACAACACGCACCAGGTCGCGCAGCGGTACAACCCCGAGGCTCGGGTGGTCTACGTCGACCACGATCCGGTGGTCCAGGCGCACGGCCGCGCGATACTCGCGGCGAACGACTTCGCGCATATGGCGGGTGCCGACCTGAGCAGGCCGACCGAGGTCATCGAGGAACTCTCCCGCACCCACCGGCTGGACTTCGACCGGCCCGCCGGGCTGATCCTGTGCGCGATCGTCCACCACATCCAGGACCTCGACGAGGCGCGCAAGGTCGTCCGCGCCTATGTCGACGCGCTGGCGCCCGGCTCGTTCGTCGCGCTGCTGCACCAGCACAACCCCGCCGACGGCTCCGAAGCGGCCGACATCGCGACGTCACTCGAGAAGCGCTTCAACGGCACGGGACTGGATACGCAGTACCGCACGCGTGAGGAGATCGAGTCACTGTTCGAGGGACTCGAACTCATGGAGCCAGGGCTGACCTATCCGCATCTGTGGTGGCCGGACGGGCCGCGCTTCACCCCGCTTTCGCCCGTGAACTTCACGTCGCTCGGCGGGGTGGCGCGCAAACCTTAACGGAGCTGCTTCGGGGTGCCCTTGCCCTTGATGGCGCCATACGCGGCCGTGCCGAGGAAGACCGCGCCGCCGATGACGGCGATCCAAAAGACGGCCTTCACGAGGAAACCGAGCACGGACCCGAGCACCATGAAGGCCACCCAAGCCAGAATCAGCCCGCCGACGATCTTCCAGAACATGGCATCCTCCGATTGCCTCACCCTGCCCGAGCGGGCCTGGTGAGTCCAGGTTGTCAGGCGGAACTCGCGAGCGCCTTCATTCTGTCCAACGTTCAGGGTGAATTCCGGGTTCCCCCTGACCCGGCGAGCCAGGCACCGACCCTGCGGACCCCTTCGTCGATGTCCTCGCGCGAACCCGCGAAGGAGAACCGCACGAACCTGCCGCCGTCGACCGGGTCGAAGTCGATGCCGGGAGCGATCGCGACGCCGGTCTCGGCGAGGAGCCGTTGGCACCAGCTGAGGCTGTCGGTCGTGTACGCCGAGACGTCGGCGTAGGCATAGAAGGCGCCTTCGGCCGGTGCGAGTTTGTCGATCCCGATGCCCTTGAGCCCGGCGAAGAGCACGTCGCGGTTGGCGCGGTAGTGCTCGACGTGACCGTCGGCCTCCGCGTACGACTCGTCGGTGAACGCGGCGATCGCGGCGTGCTGGGAGACCGCGGGCGGGCAGATGGTGAAGTTACCGGTCAGGACGTCGATCGCCCGGTGCAGCCGCTGCGGCGCGAGCATCCAGCCAAGACGCCAGCCGGTCATCGCGAAGTACTTGGAGAACGAGCCGAGGACGAGCGCCTCGTCGCCGTACTGCCAGGCGCAGTCGAGTCCGCCGTCGTAGGAGACACCGTGGTAGATCTCGTCGCTGATCAGCTGCACACCGCGTGAGGAGCACCAGCCGCTGATCGCGGCGAGTTCACCCGGCGGCAGCACGGTGCCGGTGGGATTGCTCGGGCTGGCCACGATGAGTCCCTTGATCGGACCCAGCTCGTCGAGCAGCGCGACGGTCGGCTGGAAGTTCGTCTCGGGACCGGTCGCGAACTCGACGACCTCGCAGCCGAGCACCTTCAGCAGGTTGCGGTAGGCCGGGTAGCCGGGGCGGGCCATCGCGACCCGGTCGCCAGCCTCGAAGGCGCTGAGGAACGAGAGCAGGAAACCGCCGGACGAACCGGTCGTCACGATGACGTCCTGCGGGCTCACGTCGACCGGGTACGTGCGGTTGTAATGCGCCGCGACGGCCTCGCGCAGCTCGGGGATGCCGAGTTGCTCGGTGTAGCCGAGGTGATGCTCCTTCAGCGCCCGCTGGGCGGCTTCGAGCACCGGCTGCGGCGCGGGCGCGGACGGCTGCCCCGCGAGCAGCGGGACCAGATCGCCGTGGCTGCGCTGCCGTGCCTGCGCGGCCGAAAGGACGTCCATGACGTGGAATGGCGGGACGTCGGAACGCGCGGCGGGACCGGGGAAGGACATGGGGTGAGATTAACTCGCGATGAGCGTGTCCCGAGCGCCACGCCTGGGACGCTCACCGTCTCGAACGTGGCGCTCGGGACGTACTGCTAGTAGCCCTGATATCCGCCGCCACCGGCCATGGACTTCAGGCCGGGGTGCCCTTCGAACCCGCCGTACCGCGAGAACGTGTACCGCACGCCCGCGATGATGTTGTCGACCGGGTTGTAGATGTTGTCGTGCCCCGGCAGCTTGTGCGCGTTGAAGGTCGGGTCGATGCACTGCATCAGCCCCTTGGACGGAGTCCCCTTGGCCGCGTTGGAATCCCAGTTGTTGATGGCGTTGGGATTGCCGCCGGACTCCTTCTCGATGATCGTCCAGATCTTCTGGATGTCCGCGTCCGTCACCGGGATACCGGCGGCCTGAAGGATCTTGATGGCTTCCTGGATCCACTGCTGGACGTTGCCCGGCGGCGTCGTCGACGGCGGGCCGCCACTCGGCCCGAGGCCGCCGCCCCCACCGCCACCGCCGCCGCCTCCTCCACCGCCGGCGTGGAGACCGCCGGTGCGCTTGGGGACGGTGCCGTCCTTGCCGGGCAGCGGGACCTTGGAGTAGCCGTTCTGGATGTCCTTCTTCATCAGCGCTTGGGACTTCTGGATCATCTGGTTGGCCTGGTCGAGCAGGCCCTTGACCCGTGCGTCGGCATCCTTGGAGATGCTGTTGATGTCGGTCTTGGCCTTCTGGATGATCTCGGCGGCCGAAGGGCTCGGCGCCGGCTTGTGCTCCTTCTCGGCCTGCGCGGCGGCCTGAGTCGCCGCGTTCTTGTCCGTCTCAGCCTGGGTGTTCCGCTTGTTGACCGCCGCTTCGGCTTCCTGGTAGACGCTCGCGACCTGCGTCTTGATGTTGCCGAGGTCGGTGTGGACACGGTCGAGGTCGTCCACGACCTTGCCCAGCTGGTCTTCGACGTTCTTCCCGGCCGTGGTGATCGATTTGACGTACGTGAAGAATTCGTCGGCGGCGGGCCCGACCCAGACGCCACCGTTCAACGCTTCGGTCGAGCTCGACAACGCCGCGCTGTGGTCGCCCGCATTGTCGGCGGCCTTCTTGAACTGGACCGAAGCGTTGTGAATGGCGTCGAGGTTCACCTTGGCGACCTGATCGGCCTTCTTGACCAGTTCATCCCAGCCATCCGGCGTACCGGCGCCGACACCGTTCAAACCCACTGCTCAAGCCCCCTTGGTCTGCGGCCCCCAGGCCTGCCGAATCGTCACAGGTCCCCGTGGACCTTCAGGTTGTCCACGTGGACCGCTTCGGTCTCCTTGATCAGCCCTGCCGCCTTTCGCAGCACGAAGGCGGTGGCCTCCATCAGCTGACCGGCCGAATCGAATTCGTTGTGGACTCCCTGTTTGAACTTGCCGACCGCGCCGTGCGCGTCGCCGTGCTCGTCCACTCCGCCGAAGGGACTTTCCTTCTCGTCATCCATCCCGGTGACGCCTTTTTTGGTCTTCTCGAACTCGTCCTTGAGCTTCTCCACCTGACCGGCGGCGATCCCCATCGAATCCGGGTCGTACACAGGCACGGTTCGTCATCCCCTTCACGGAAAACTCGTATCCGCCTGATCAGACGCGCGGCCGATCAGGACGGTTCCCGCGCATACTTTAAGACCTCGGCAGCGGACGATGTGCGCATCCACGCCAACTCTCACCCCGCCGATATCGACTTCGCGAAACGGTCGAATCAGGGTGAACCTTATTAAGCCGGGCGCACTCAGAAGTCGGCGACTTCCCGGATCCGCGTCGCCAGCAGCTGGTTGTCCGCCGGGGTGATGGTCGCCCAGTCCCGGCCGTCCCGGTTCCGCGCGACCTGGAACAGGTACCGCCCCGCGTCCGTGTCGTAGAAGGCGACCACGTTGTCCGCGCGGCGGGGACGGCCGTCGCGGCCCGCGCGTTCGATGCCGAACTGGCCACGAGCCTCCTGGCCGAGCAGCATGCCCGCGACCTCCTGGGCCTGCCACAGCGGCACGTCCAGGTCTTCCAGGGCGGTGACCAGCATTTTCGCGTCGCCGCGCGAGGCGGCGTCGGCCTCGCGGAGAAGGTCGTGCGGGATGCTGATCGACTGGCCGACGCCGGGGCCGAGGTCGCCCGCGACCGAGACGGCGGCTTCGGCAAGGGAGCTTTCGCGGGCGGGGATCAGCCACACCTGGCCGGAGTCGATCACGCCGAGGATCGCCTGGTTGCCGACGCTGACCGCCTGCCCCTTGATCTCCCGGTCGGTCCACACCCAGACGTCGATCGCGACCCTGGGGTGCGCGAACAGGTTCAGCATATCGACCAGTTCGCCCGACGCCTGGTGTCCCCGCGCGAGACCTCGCGCGCGCAGGGATTCCCAGGCCTCTTCGATCAAAGCCGCCCGCTCCGTATGGGTCGTTCCGGGGCTCGGCACGTCGAGTGCGACATGGCGGCGGGGCAGCCGTTCGGCTTCCCAGAGCATTTCGAACTCGAGTGCGGACAGCACCAGGCTGCCGTTGTCGTTCGGCACAGGTTCAGCGCGCTTCGGAGTTGCCGTGGTCACCGATCACGTCGGGCGACACCATGCGCTCGTCGGTGAACAGGTCCTTGTCATCGACGCCGTAACGCCTGATGTGCTCCGCGTCCTCGTCGACGTCCTGTGTCGCCGCGCGCTCCATGAACTTCGACTCGGTCTTCGGCTGCTTCGCGCCGATCTTCTCCGAGCGCCGCATGGCCTCCTCTTCGGGAAGCTCGCCGATCGGAAGCTGACGGGTCGGTTTGACGCCGCCGCCTTCCTGCCGGGGACGGCGGTCGCGTTCCTTGTCGCCGCTCAGCGCACCGCCCGCGACACCGGCGCCGAGCGCGGCCGCGCCCGCGCCGACGTCGCCCGCGGCCGGGCCGGTGATCTTCGGGACGGCGGGGAAGCCGCGTCCGGACTCGTTGCCGGCGGCGAGAGGCGCCTGCGGTCCGGTACCGACCGAGCGGCCCTTGCCGAGTGCCTGGTCGCCGCCACCGGTGCCGCCGCCGACGCCGGTGAAGACACCGGGGCCCGAGCTGGAGCCGGGGCCCTTGCCGAAGGCGCTTTCGGCACCGGGGCCGAACGACTTGCCGACGGGCTGCGGGGACGTGGTGCTGTTCGGCGGCAAGCTTCCGGTGGACTGGCCCGGCGGGATGTTCGTGGCACCGGGCGGCAGGTTCGGCGCGCCCGGCGGGATGAACGGCGGGGAGCTGGGCGAACCGGTGACCGGGTACGACGGCCTGCCCGGCTCGGGCTGCGGGGCGGGCCGGTTCGGCGTCACCCAGCCGCTGCCCGGCGCGGGCACGGGCCGCGAGGTACCGGACGGCGTGGTCGGCGCGGAAGCCGCCGGAACCGTGGCACCGCCGTGCGGGGCCGACGCACCGGTCTTCCTGGCCACACCGCCGCCCATGGCGACGCCGTAGGCCGGGGTCGGCGCGTCGAAGGACGGCGACTTGGCGCTCACGGGCTGCACGACCGGCGGCACGTACTTCGACTCGACGGCGGCCGACGCGGGCCGCACGCTGCCGTCCGGGGTCAGGTCGGTGGCCGTGCCCGCGAGATTGAGCGGGCCGGGGCCACCGCCCGCGCCGGCGGCGGTCGTGGTCTGGGTCAGGTTCATCGCCTGCGGATCGGCCAGTGTGTCGGTCGTCAGCAGGTTCTCGCCGCTGGTCTTGGCGTAGTCGTTCAACGCCTCCTGCGCCTGCGCACGCGCGTTGTTCGCGGCGCTGACACTCTTGGCGTGGTCGGTCTCGAACCCGATGAGGCTCAGCACGACGTCGCCGAGGGTCAGCCCGCCCGCGCCCTTCCGGACCGTTTCGGGATCCGGGAGCTTGTGCAACGTCCGGTTGAAGGCCTCACCCTGGGCGAAGATCATCTCCGCGGAGTGCGAGACCTTCGAGTTCGCGTCCTGGGAGAAGCCCGCCTGCTCGGTGAACACCTGACCGGCGGCGCCACCCGCCTCGCTCTGCCATTCCACGCCGAGCTTGCCCAGCTCGTCACGCAGCGTCTTGTCGGTGTCGGCGAGCGCGCCCGCGACGGACTTCAGCGCCTCGACGGCGATGCCGATGCTGCCGGTGCCGTCGCCGCTGCGGAAGCACTCGATCTCGGTCGCGATCCCGGTGTCGGTGTAGCCGTCGAACCGAAGATCGCGGAGCCTGCCCGCGAGGTCGGAAACGTTCACGGCGCCCTCCCTAGTTGCGTGCTTTCAAGGTCTGCAAAGCCAAATCGGCCGTCTGCGCGGACATCTCGCACAGTTGCGGCATGGTGAACGCGCCGGCGGTGACGGAGACGGCCCGTACCGCCAGCGTCTGCCCTTTCGCGACACCGACGAGCGTTTCGCAATCGCCCGGTTTCCCGGCGTCGCGGTAGTTCGTGACGGCGGGGAATCCGCCGACCGCCTTCGGTTCCGTCGTCATGCTGTTCTTGCGGCGCTTGCCGGTGAGCCACTCTTCGACGTCCGCGGTGACCGTGCGGACGTAATAGGTGTGGAAGGGCTGCGCGGCGTTGGCGTCGAAGACACAGGTCGGTCCGTCGATCGGTTCCGCGGCCGCGCGCGGCTTGCTGTTGATCTTGAGCTGGTCGAGCTGCGGCGCACCGAGCAAGGCGCACGGATCGACGCCCTGCAGGCTCAACTCGGCCGGCCTGGCCGGCAGCGCGGACGCTTTGGCGCCCTGCGTCGCCGAAGCCAGCGCCGGTTCGTTGGGGAAGGCCTGCCCGCCCGTGTCCGTGGCGCATCCGGCCAGCGCGAGCGTGAGCACGCCGCCGGACACCAGCACACGGGTCTTACGCCCGGTGTACACCACGGTCCCCGAACGCGGCGGCCTTGTCCGCATCACTGGTCTTGTACTCCTTGGCCGCCGTGCGGAGCTGGTTGACCAGCCCCCGCAGACCGGCCACGTATGCCTTGACCTGCGCGGCGTACGACTGATCGCCGTCGGCCACGAGCTCGTTCCAGACACTGGTCGAGTGCACGCTCACGGTGTCGTTGGCCGGAGTGTCGATGCGCAGCTGGTCGAGCCGCGTCAGAAGCTTGTCCTGAAGCGCGTCGACCTGTTCTTCGACGATCTTCGCGACTTCGAGCAGCTTCGACGGATCCACTCTGATGTCCGCCACCGACGGCGGCGTCGGGACCGCCGACGTGAGGTCCTGGATCTTGCCCGATGCTGCCATTCCCCACCCCTTTGGAAACACGCACGGTGACCGTTCGCCCCGTCGAGGCTACCAACGCCGATGTATCGAGCGCCTGAGCTTCGACAGGAAATACCGGGTTTGACGCACCGGCGGCCCGAACGGTTCCGCTCGAATTCACGACACCGGGGTGGCGATCTCTCCCTTGGCGGCGAGGAGGGCGATGTCGGTGCGGTGGTGCGAGCCTGCCAGGTGGACCTTCTCGACCGTCGCGTAGGCGTCCTTGCGGGCGGCCTTCAGGTTCTTGCCGGTGCCGACGACCGACAGCACGCGGCCGCCGGAAGAGACCACAGCACCGTCTTCACGGCGGCGGGTGCCGGCGTGAAGCACGCCTTCGATCTCGCCTCCGGTGATGACGTCGCCGGTCCTGGGCTTGCCGGGGTAGCCGTCCGCGGCGAGCACGACGGTGACCGCCGCACCGGAGTCCCAGTCCAGCGGCGGGAGGTCGGCGAGCTTGCCGGTCGCCGTCGCGTGCAGGACCTTGCCGAGCGGGCTGCGCAGCAGCGCCAGGACGACCTGGGTCTCCGGGTCGCCGAAGCGGCAGTTGAACTCGATGACCTGCGGGCCCTCGGTGGTCAGCGCGAGCCCGGCGTAGAGCAGGCCGGAGAAGGTGGCGCCGCGCTTGTCGAGCTCGTCGACCACGGGCTGGACGATCCGCTCGACGACGTCGTCGACCAGGTCCTTCGGCGCCCACGGCAACGGCGCGTACGCCCCCATGCCGCCGGTGTTCGGACCCGCGTCGCCGTCGCCGACGCGCTTGAAGTCCTGCGCGGGCAGCAGCGGGACGACCGTGCGGCCGTCGACGAAGCAGAAGAGAGAGGCCTCGGGGCCGTCGAGGAAGGACTCCAGGAGCACCGGGTGACCACCGTCGAGCAGCATCAGGGCGTGCTTGCGCGCGACGTCGACGTCCGTGGTGACCACGACGCCCTTGCCTGCCGCGAGACCGTCGTCCTTGACCACCCAGGTGGGGCCGAAGCGGGCGAGCGCGGCGTCGAGGCGGGCCGGGTTGTCGACGACCTCGCAGTGCGCTGTCGGCACGTTCGCGGCCGCCATGACGTCCTTCGCGAAGGCTTTCGAGCCCTCGATCCTGGCCGCGGACGCGGACGGGCCGAAGCAGGCGATGCCCGCCTTCCGGACCGCGTCGGCGACGCCTGCCACCAGCGGGACCTCGGGACCGACCACCACCAGGTCCGCCTGCCACTGCTTGGCGAGGGCGGAGACCGATTCGGGGTCGGCCGCGTCCACGCCGAGCTGCTCGGCCACCGAAGAGGTGCCGGCGTTGCCCGGCGCACAGGCCAGCGCGGTGACGGAAGGGTCTTCCGCGACCGCGAGGACAAGTGCATGCTCACGGGCGCCGGACCCGATTACCAGTACGCGCACGAAGCACAGGGTAACCGTGCCGGTGATACTCGAACACGTCGCCGTCCTCGAGCGGGTGGTTCCATCCGGCGTTCACCCGGCGGTCAGCGTTCCGCCGGTCCGTCTTCGCCGTCCGGACGCCTCCTGCGTCAAGGGTGGCGCGGTACCCCGAGTTCAAGCGAAAGAGGTCATCCACCATGCGAAAGCGCCTGGGCGTGCTCGCCCTGTCCGGACTCGCCGTACTCAGCGTCACAGGCCTGGCGAGCGCCACCGAGCCGGGTGCCCGAGATGTGTCGGCGCAGGCGAAGGGCCACGATGGGCCGGTGATCGTCGGACACCGCGGCGCGCCGGGCTACCGCCCGGAGCACACGCTCGCCTCGTATGAGCTCGCCTACCGCCAAGGCGTCGACTGGGTCGACGTCGACCTGGTGCCCACCAAGGACGGCCAGCTGGTCGCCCGGCACGAGAACGAGATCGGCGGCACCACCGACGTCGCGAAGCACCCCGAGTTCGCGAACCGGAAGGCGACGAAGGTCATCGACGGCACGTCGTTCACCGGCTGGTTCACCGAGGACTTCACCCTCGCCGAGCTGAAGACCCTGCGCGCGACCGAGCGGATCCCGCAGCTGCGGCCGAACAACAAGATCTACGACGGCCGCTACCAGATCGCCACCTACCAGGAGGTGCTCGACCTGACGCGCAGGCTGGGCCGTGAACTGCGCCGTGAGCTGGGGACGTACCCGGAGGTCAAGCACTCGACCTACTTCTCCTCGATCAAGAACCCGACCGAGCCGAAGCTGGTCGAGCTGCTCAAGCGCAACGGGCTCAACCACCCGAAGGCGCCGGTGATCATCCAGTCGTTCGAGGTGTCGAACCTGATCGCGCTCTCGCGTCAGGTGCGGGTGCCGCTGCTTCAGCTGACCTCGGCGACCGGTGCCCCGGCCGACTTCGTCGCGAAGGGCGACCCGCGGACGTACGCGGACCTCGTCACGCCTGTGGGCCTGAAGGAGATCTCGAAGTACGCGGACTACCTGGGCCCGGAGAAGGCGCAGGTCATCCCGGTGGTGAACGGGGCGCTGGGCAAGCCGACCGCTCTCGTGGCCGACGCGCACAAGGCCGGGCTGAAGGTCGGGCCGTACACGTTCCGCAACGAGAACAACTTCCTCCCGCAGAACCTGCGCTCGTCGGCGAACCTCGCCGAGTACGGCGACGCGTTCGCCGAGCAGGAGGCGTTCCTCAAGGCGGGTGTCGACGGCTACTTCTCGGACCAGCCGGACACCGCGCTGGAGGCCGTGAAGGCCTTCCGCGGACGCTGACGCGCCCGGCCGCACCACGAACGGTCCGTTCCTCGCGAGTTTCGCCGGGACGGACCGTTCTTTTGCATCCAGTGGGCGGGCTTCTTGACAAGACCTTGACATCCGCAGGTGGGCGGGCCTAATTTCGGCGGATCTCAATGGTCTGTCCGCATACCTTTTAGGTGGGTGCCCGATGGATGTCTCAGCCAAGCAGGCCGCAGAACCCGCTGATGAAGACAGTGCCCGGCTCCACCAGCTCGGCTACGCGCAGGAACTCCGGCGCACGATGTCGACCTTCTCCAACTTCGCCGTCTCCTTCACGATCATCTCGATCCTC
Organism: Amycolatopsis alba DSM 44262; assembly: GCF_000384215.1. NCBI lineage: Bacteria > Bacillati > Actinomycetota > Actinomycetes > Pseudonocardiales > Pseudonocardiaceae > Amycolatopsis > Amycolatopsis alba. Next base: position 3,419,757 of record NZ_KB913032.1, read on the forward strand.
TCCGGCTGCCTGACCCTCTACGGGTTCGGCATGAAGACCGGCGGACCGGCCGCGATGATCTGGGGCTGGCCGCTGGTCGGCCTGTTCGTCATCCTGGTCGGGCTGGGCATGGCCGAGGTCTGCTCCAGCTATCCGACCGCGGGCGGTCTCTACTACTGGGCCGCGAAACTCGCCCCGCGCAACGGCGCGGCCTGGTCGTGGTTCACCGGCTGGTTCAACCTCATCGGACAGATCGCCGTCACCGCGGGCATCGACTTCGGCGCGGCGCTGTTCCTCAACGCCTTCCTCGACCTGCAGTTCGGTTTCGAGGCGACGCCGGGCCACACGATCCTGCTGCTGGGGATCATCCTGGTGATCCACGGCCTGCTGAACACCTTCGGCGTCAAGATCGTGGCGCTGCTGAACAGCATCAGCGTGTGGTGGCATCTGCTCGGCGTGCTGGTCATCGTCGGGGTGCTGATCGTCGTGCCCGCCAAGCACCAGGACGCCTCTTTCGTCTTCGGCGAGTTCGTGAACAAGACGGGCTGGGCTTCACCGGTCTACGTGTTCTTGCTGGGGCTTTTGGTCGCGCAGTACACGTTGACCGGCTACGACGCCTCGGCGCATATGACCGAAGAGACCAAGAACGCGGCGAAGGCCGGGCCGCGCGGCATCATCAATTCGATCCTCGTCTCCCTGGTCGCCGGGTGGATCCTGCTGATCGGCCTCACCTTCGCCATCCAGGACTACGACGGCGCCGTGGACTCCGCGACCGGGGTGCCGCCCGCGCAGATCTTCATCGACGCGACCGGCGCGACGACCGGCAAGTTCCTCTTGCTGATCTGCATCGGCGCGCAGCTGTTCTGCGGGATGGCGTCGGTGACCGCGAACTCGCGGATGATCTACGCCTTCGCCCGTGACGGCGCGATCCCTGGTTCGGGGTTCTGGCACCGCATCAACAAGCGCACCCAGACGCCGACCAACGCGGTCTGGCTGGCCGCGGGCGGCGCGCTCCTGCTCGCCTTGCCGTACCTGTGGAGCCAGACCGCCTACACGGCCGTGACCTCGATCGCGGTCGTCGGCCTGTACGTGGCCTACGTGATCCCGGTGTTCCTGCGGGTGCGCAAGGGCGACGACTTCGAGCCAGGGCCATGGAACCTCGGCCGCTGGGGCAAGCTCGTCGGGACCATCGCGACCGTGTGGGTGTGCTTCATCTTCGTGCTGTTCATGCTCCCGCAGGGATCACCGATCACCATCGACAGTTTCAACTACACGCCTATCGCCTTCCTCGTCGTACTCGGTGGTGCGGCGGTGTGGTGGTTCGCCTCGGCCCGCAAGTGGTTCACCGGCCCGAAGGTGCAGGGTTCCGAGGCAGAGCTCGCCGCCGTGGAAAAGGAACTCAAGGAACTGGGGTAGCGGTGCTGTCCTGCCGGGCGCGGCCGACGCGGACTCCGGCCACCGCGGCCGCGCCCAGCGCCCCGACCCCGGCGAACGCGTAGAAACCCCACGGGTACGCGATCCCGGCGCTCAGCAGCGCGCCGCCGAGGATCGGGCCGCAGATCGCGCCGACCCGGCCGACGCCCGCCGACCAGCCGATTCCGGTGGCGCGTTGCCAGTCCGGGTACGTCTTGCCGATGTAGGCGTACACGAGCACCTGCGCGCTGAACACGAACCCGCCGGTGAGGAACACGGCCGCGTACAGGCCGACGGCGGGCAGTTTCACGCTCAGCAGGGCCAGGAACACCGCCGCGCCGAGGAACCAGAAGATCACCGCCGGCCGCACACCTGCCTTGTCCGCCACCCGGCCCGCGATCAGGAGACCGACGACGCCGCCGAGGTTCAGCGTGAGCAGCAGTCCGAGCGCCGCGCCGAGCGGGTACCCGGCCTGGCGCATGATCTCCGGCAGCCAGGTGTTGAGCCCGTAGACCAGCAGCAGCCCCATGAACGACGTCACCCAGAACGCGATGGTGGCCCGCAGGAGCCCGCCGCGGAACAGCCCGCCGACGACGTCCGCCGCCGACTTCTCCTGCTTCTCCCGTGCCCGCTCGAAGGACTCGGATTCGGGCAGGTACTTGATCATCAGCGGCACCAGGACGAGCGCGGGCAGCGCGCCCGCGACGAACATCGCGCGCCAGCCGAGCGGCTGGATCAGCCAAATGCCGAGCAGGGCGGTGAGCACCGCGCCGACGTGGTAGCCGGTCATCACCGTGGTGGTCGCGCTGCCACCCTTTCCCTTGCGTGCGTACTCGGTGACCAGCGCGATCGCCGTCGGGAGGCAGCCGCCGAGACCCAGCCCCGCCAGGAAGCGCAGCAGGCCGAAGACGAACGCCGACGGCGAGATCGCGCAGAGCGCGGTGAACACCGAGAAGGCGGTGACCGCGATGATCAGCGCCTTCCGACGGCCGATGAGGTCGGTGATCGTGCCGATCGCCAGCGCGCCGATCGTCATGCCGATCAGGCCGAACGTCGAGATCACCGACGCCGTGCCGGGTGCCAGGCCCCAGACGTGGTCACGGAGCAGCGCGGGCAGCACCGTACCCAGGACGACCAGGTCGAATCCGTCGAGCAGTACCGCCGTCCAGGCGAGCGGTACCACCCACGAACGGGCCGCGGCAGGGGACATGGGGACCTCCAGCTGTGTTCGCTATGCGCACGAGTATGCACAATCCGAACGCTGTGAGCAAGGCCACTGGCCCCATGGATGTCGGCTAGCGCTTCACGAGGCCTCCCAGGACATGCCAGGTGCGGAGCCGCTCTTCGCTGTTCCGGATGCCGCTCTGGGTGGCGATGACCTCGGTCGCCCCGGCGTCGAAGTACCGCTGGATCTCGGCGGCGACGGTCTCCTCGTCCCCCGCGATCACCAGCTCACCCGCGGAATCCACGCCCTGGGCGTCGAAGACCGCGCGATAGGAGGGGATGTCGCGGAAGAAGGCGTACTGCTTGTCGACCGTCGCGCGGATGGCGTCGGGGTCGTCGGTCACGACGACCGGGACCATCGCGATGATCCGCGGCGCCGGACGGCCGGCGGCGGCCTTGGTGATCTCCGGGACGATCAGCTCGGAAAGGGCTTTCGGCCCGGCCAGGAACGGGATCGTGCCGTCGGCGAGTTCGCCGGTGACGCGCAGCGCCTGCCGTCCCATCGCGGCGATGATCAGCGGGATGTCCGAGGAGCCCGCCACGGTGAGTGAAGCCGCGAAGCCCTTGGCGTGTGCCCTGACCGTCTCGCCGTGGAAGTCGACCTCGCCGCCGCCGAGTACCTCACGGAGGATCGTGAGGTACTCGCGAAGGTGCTTGATCGGCGACGGGTACTCGATGCCGTACGCCGGTTCGAGCCAGTTCTTCGCGCCGGTTCCGAGGCCGAGGGCGAACCGGCCGCCGGTGGCGGCCTGCGCGGTCTGGGCGAGGCCGGTGATCAGCAGCGGATGCCGGGGGTAGATCGGGACGACGCCGGTCCCGACCGTGATGCCGGGGACCGCGCGGCCGGCGAGGGCGGCGACGGTGATCGCGTCGTGCTCCATCTGCTGGGAGAACCAGGCTGAGGTCAGGCCCGCGTCCGCGGCCTGCCGGGTCTGGGTGATGAGCTCGTCGACGATGTTGACGGCGTTCGCGGTGTCGCCTGAGGGGAGTGCCACTCCGATGGTCATGTTCAACGCTAACCGCGCTGTCGAAAGGATATTTCGCCGTTCACCGGCTGGGATCACACCCGCGGGTCGCGAGGTGCTCGTCGCGTTCGGTCGGCTGAATGCGGGCGCGCCGGGGCGGCGGTCGTGAGTGGAGGATTCGGGACGTTGAACGTCCGGAATCCTCCACGCTCGGTCTCTGCCCCCAGGACATCACCGGCACGACCTTGAGCAACGGAGAATTGGGGACGGTGAGTGTCCCGGATCCTCCGTTGATCAAGATCCGAGACCGGAGCAGGCCCGTGACGGTGAAGGAATCAGGACGTTCAACGTCCTGATTCCTTCACCGTCGACCCCGGCGACCATCGCCCTTCGTGCAGGTCAGGCGTAGCCGCCCTGGCCACTCACGGGGGCATCAAACGAACTCGTGCCGCACGATCGTCTGCTCCCGGCCGGGACCGACGCCGATCGCCGAGATCCGCGCGCCCGAAAGCTCTTCGAGCCGCTCCACGTACGCCCGCGCGTTCGCAGGCAGCTCCTCGAAGGTGCGGCAGCCCGAGATGTCCTCGAACCAGCCCGGCAGCTCTTCGTAGATCGGCAGCGCGTGGTGCACGTCGGTCTGCGTCATCGGCATGTCGTACGTCCGGGACCCGTCGACCTCGTAGCCGACGCACACCGGCACCTTCTCCAGGCCGGACAGCACGTCCAGCTTGGTGAGGAAGTAGTCGGTGATGCCGTTGACCCGCACCGCGTAGCGCGCGATGACCGCGTCGAACCAGCCGGTGCGCCGCGAGCGGCCGGTGGTGACGCCGAACTCGCCGCCCTGCTTGCGCAGGTACTCGCCGGACTCGTCGTCCAGCTCGGTCGGGAACGGGCCGGAGCCGACGCGGGTCGTGTAGGCCTTCAGGATGCCCAGCACGGTGGTGATCTTGCCGGGGCCGATGCCCGAACCCGCGCTCGCGCCGCCGGACGTCGGGTTCGACGACGTCACGAACGGATAGGTGCCGTGGTCGACGTCGAGCAGGGTGCCCTGCGAGCCTTCGAGCAGCACGGTCTCGCCGCGTTCGAGGGCCTGGTTGAGCTGCAGGCGCGTGTCGGCGATGCGGTGCGCGAACTTCTCGCCGGCGGCCAGCACCTCGTCGGCGACCTGGTCGGCGTCGAGTGCCTTGCGGTTGTAGACCTTGACCAGCACCTGGTTCTTGAACTCCAGGGCCGATTCGACCTTCTGCCGGAAGATCTTCTCGTCGAGCAGGTCCTGCACGCGGACGCCGACGCGGGCGATCTTGTCCTGGTAGCAGGGGCCGATGCCGCGGCCGGTGGTGCCGATCTTGCGGCTGCCGAGGTAACGCTCGGTGACCTTATCGATCGCCACGTGGTACGGCATGATCAAATGCGCGTCGGCGGAGATCAGCAGTTTGCTGGTGTCGACGTCGCGTTCTTCCAGTCCGGCGAGCTCGTCGAGCAGCACGGCGGGGTCGATGACGACGCCGTTGCCGATGACGTTGGTGACGCCCGGCGTGAGGATCCCGGACGGGATGAGGTGGAGGGCGAAGTTCTGCCCGTCGGGAAGGACTACGGTGTGGCCCGCGTTGTTACCGCCTTGGTAACGCACGATCCACTGGACGCGGTCGCCGAGCAGGTCGGTGGCCTTGCCCTTGCCCTCGTCCCCCCATTGGGCCCCGATCAGCACGATGGCCGGCATGTGACACTCCAGGTGTTCGGCGACTTGTGGTTTTGGCGCTGGTAAATGCCGGTGCATGAGCGTAACGGAGGGCCTTCGGGTGCGCGGAATAGTGGTGGTCTGTCCGGCGGGCGAGCCCACCCTCCCGGAGATCGACGACGTCGAGATGGTGCGTGTCCCGAGCCGTCCCGGCAAGGCGGATATCGACCCCTTGCTGGGGGAACACGATCACCTGGTGGTCGCGGGCACCGACGCGGACCTCGCGGCGGTCGCGCTCCGGCTGTTACGAAAAGAACAGCTCTCGGGCGTGTCGCTCGGGTTCGTGCCCTCCTCGCCGGACTCCGACGTCGCCCGCATCTGGAGCCTGCCGACAGAGCCGCTGCGGGCCCTCGCGCTCGCCTTGCGCGGCGAAGTCGACCCGGTACCGCTGATCCGGGACGACACCGGCGGCGTGCTGGTGGGCCGGGGCGTGCTCGGCATGCTCCGCGGGGTCGCCTACTGCGACGAGCACACCGTCCTGCGCGGGCCCGCGCGCTCGATCGAGGTCGAGCCGGACACGAGCGGGCCGGGGCTGATGGTCAGGGTGACCAAGGGGACGCTCTTCAAACGGCCGACGACGCAGTACGCGCGGGCGTTCCAGCTCGGCTGCATCCCGACCCGGCCGAGCAGCGACGGCGTCGTCCATCCGCGCGCGATGAACCGGTGGACCTGGTACCGGCACACCGAGGACCTCCGGCTGGTCCGCGGCCTCGTGTAGTCCGTTCGGCCCAGAACCATCAGCTGGACTTTCCGAAACTTTTTCGGCGGCGTACACCGCGTCCGACCTGCTCGTGACACCCTCCGTTCACGAAGAGCCAGCAGAGTGTCATCCGATGGTGTTGCGTGGGTCATATCCGTGCCTCATGGTGACCAGGTCCCCAAACCTGACACGGAGGCAGCAATATGCCAACTGCGCTTGCTGTTCGTCGCTCCTTCACCGTCCTCGCCGTCTCGGCGATCGTCTCGGCAGGCGTCGTGGGCGTCGCCGAAGCGACGCCCCCTGGCATCCCGTCGACCGCGACCGCGAAGAGCCAGCTCGCCGCGCTCACCGTCAAACCGGACGGTTCGTCGAGCGGCTACAGCCGCGACAAGTTCCCGCACTGGGCCGACCAGGGCAACAGCTGCAACACGCGCGAGGTCGTGCTCAAGCGGGACGGTACGAACGTCCAGCAGGACAGCAGTTGCGCCGCGGTCTCCGGCAAATGGTTCAGCCCGTACGACGACGCCACCTGGACCGCCGCGTCCGATCTGGACATCGACCACGTCGTCCCGCTGTCCGCCGCGTGGCGCACCGGGGCGTCTTCGTGGACCACCGCGCAGCGGCAGGCGTTCGCGAACGACCTCAGCGCGCCGCAGCTGATCGCCGTCACCGACAACGTCAACCAGGAGAAGGGCGACAAGTCGCCGGACGCCTGGAAGCCGCCGTCCACCGGCTACTGGTGCACCTACGCGAAGATGTGGACCACGGTGAAGGCCAAGTACAAGCTCACCATCAAGTCGGCCGAGAAGACCGCCCTGACGGACATGCTCAACCGCTGCTGAAACCTGGCCTGTCCGTGAAGGCCTCCTTCCCTACTCTCAAGGTAGGGAAGGAGGCCTTCACGTACTTTCGGGGCTGTCAAGCGGAATCGTGGGATGTTTCGCGGGGTGGGAGCCGGGCTCAGCATGTGGGCGGGGCTCAAGGCCGTGATTAGCGTGAATCGGGTCAGCGCAAGCAGCAGTGCTATCCAAAACAAGCGCCCCGTCCCCTCGCTGGAGGCCACCCGGTGTCCCGTACCGCCGCCACTTCTTTACTCGCGCTCACGGCACTCGTCCTCACCGCCTGCTCGTCCGCGGGCGGTGCGACGGGCGCCGACGCCGGACCGCCCAAACCAGGGGGCACGCTGCGCCTGGGGATCTCGTCGAGCCCGGACTGCATCGACCCGCAGCAGGTCGGCACCAACGCTTCGCTCAACGTCGGCCGCCAGCTGGTCGACTCCCTGACCGACCAGGACCCGTCCACCGGCGAGATCAAGCCATGGCTGGCCGAAAAATGGGAGAGCAACGCGGATTCGACCGCGTTCACCTTCCACCTGCGCGACGGGGCGACGTTCTCCGACGGCAGCCCTGTCGACGCCGCCGCGGTCAAAACGAGCTTCGACGGGATCAAGGCCCTCGGCCCGAAAGCCCAGCTCGGCGCCGGTTACCTGGCCGTGTACAAGGGCACGACGGTCGTCGACCCGAAGACGGTCAGGATCGACTTTTCCGTGCCCAGCGCCCAGTTCCTGCAGGCCAGCTCGACGATGTCGCTCGGTGTCCTCGCGCCCGCCGCGTACCGGAAGGCCGCCGATCAGCGGTGCCAGGGTGACGGCCTGCTCGGCTCGGGCCCGTTCGTCTTCGAAAGCCTGAAGCAGAACCAGGAAATCGTCCTCGCCAAACGCAAGGGCTACCACTGGGGCTCGTCGCTGTTCAAGCACCAGGGCGAAGCGTACCTCGACAAGATCGCGTACAAGATCGTGCCGGAACCCGGTGTGCGCACCGGAAGTCTCGCTTCCGCCCAGCTCGACGCCATCACCGACGTCCAGCCGGTCGACGAACCGCAGTTCACCGGCAACGGTTTCACCGAGCCCACCCGCCCGAATCCCGGCATCGTGTTCAACCTGCACGCCAATGTCACCAGGGGCGTGCTCACCGACGAGAAGGTCCGCCAGGCGGTGGTCAAGGGCATCAACCGGCCCGAGGTCACGAACACCGTGCTGACGCCGAACTACAAGCCCGCCACCAGCGTTCTCGGCTCGGCGACCCCGTTCCACGCCGACCTTTCCCCGTTGCTGGCCTACGACCCGGCCGGGGCGACGTCGCTGCTGGAGAGCGCGGGCTGGGTGCCAGGTCCCGACGGAATCCGCACGAAGAACGGTCAAAGGCTGAGCGCTAAGGTCGCTTTCTCCCTGGTGTTCAACCAGAACAAGAGCGTGCTCGAACTCGTGCAGCAGCAGTTGCGCAAGATCGGCTTCGATCTCCGGATCGACCAGCGGACCACCGCCGAGACCGTGCAGATCACGCAGAGCGGCGACTACGAATACCTCTGGTACAACACCACCCGCGCGGATCCGGACATCCTGCGGAGCCTCTTCTCCACCAAGGCGAGCAACCGCAGCAGGCTGCCCGCCGTCAACCCCGTCGACGCGCCGCTCGACGCGCAGGCGTCCACTGTGGACCCGGCGAAGCGCAAGCCCGCGGCGGCCGAAGCGCAGCGCGCGATCATCGAGCACGGCTATTCGGCGCCGGTGTTCGAGCTGACCCAGGTGCTGGCGCACGGGCCGAACGCGCACGGCGTCGGTTTCGAAGCGTCGTCCAGGCTGCAGCTGTTCGACACCTGGGTGTCCGGGTCGTGACCCGGTATCTGCTCCGCCGGTTGCTGCAAGCGGTCTTCGTCCTGTGGGCGGCGTTCACCGTGTCGTTCGCGATCCTCTATCTCCTGCCGGGCGACGCTGTCAGCGCGAAACTCGGCGGGGGCGAAGCCGGGCTTTCGGTGACGCCGGAGCAACTGGCCTTGGCCAGGGCGGAGTACGGCCTCGACGACCCGTTGCCGCTGCAGTACGGGAAACGGCTGGTCGCCGCGCTGCAGGGCGACTTCGGCCGCTCGATCTCCACCGGGGACGACGCCACGGGCATGGTGGTCTCGGCCCTGCCGCCGACGCTCGCGGTCACCGGATTCGCCCTGGTGCTCGCGATCCTGTTCGGCGGCGGGGTCGCGATCGCCGGGACCTGCACCCGGCATCGCTGGCTGGGCAACGCGCTGCTGGCATTGCCACCGCTGGGGATCTCGCTGCCGCCGTTCTGGGTCGGGCTCGTCCTCATCCAGTTCTTCTCCTTCCAGCTCAGGCTGCTGCCCGCGCTGGGCTCGAACGGCTTCGAGTCGCTGATCCTGCCCGCGATCACCCTCGCCATCCCGACCGGCGCGATCATCGGGCAGGTGCTGGCGAAGAGCCTCCGCACTCAGCTCGCCGAGCCGTACTCGGAGATCGCGCTGGCGAAGGGGGCGAGCCGGTTGAGAGTCCATTTCGGACACCTTCTGCGCAACGCCGCGGTGCCGACACTGACCATCGCGGGCGTGGTCGCGGGAAACCTGATCGCCGGTTCCGTGATCACCGAGACGGTGTTCTCCCGTGACGGCCTCGGCCGCGTGACGTCGTCGGCGGTCACCGCGCAGGACATCCCGGTGGTGCAGGCGGTGATCGTGCTCGCCGCGCTGGTGTTCGTCGTCATCAACCTGCTCGTCGACCTCGTGTGCCCGCTGCTGGACCCGCGGATCCGATACCGGGAGACGGCCGATGCCTGACGTTCTCGTGCGCACCCGGCGGCGGCCGGGGCTGATCCTCGCGATCGCGGTCCTCGCCTTCGCCTTGCTCTCCGCGGTCGTCCCGGAGCTGTTCACCGGTCAGGACCCGCTCGCCGGTGTCCCCGCCGAAAAGATGCAGGGCCCATCGCTCGCGCATCTGTTCGGTACCGACGAAACCGGACGCGACATCTTCGCGCGGGTGGTCCACGGCGCCGCGCTCTCGTTGCAGGCGACCGTGATCGCCGTGCTCGTCGCGCTCGTGGCCGGTTCCGCGCTCGGCCTGCTCGCCGGATTCCGGGGCGGCGCCCTCGATTCGGCGATCATGCGCTGCGTCGACGTCCTGCTGGCGATCCCGTCCATCCTGCTTTCGCTCGCGCTCGTCACCGCGCTCGGCTTCGGGACGACCAACATCGCGATCGCGGTCGGTGTCGCGAATCTCGCGCAGTTCGCCCGGCTGATGCGCGCCGAAGTCCTGCGCGTCCGCAGCGGCGTGTTCGTCGAGGCCGCTCGCGCGGGCGGCGTGCGCTGGACCGGGGTGCTCGGGCGGCATGTCCTGCCCAACGCGCTCGGCCCGGTGCTCGCGCTCGCGACGCTCACCTTCGGCACGGCGGTGCTGGAGGTTTCCGCGCTGAGCTTCCTCGGCTACGGCGCCACCCCGCCGACGCCGGAGTGGGGCTCGCTCGTGGCGGGCGGGCGCGGCTTCCTCGCCACCGCCTGGTGGATGACGACCTTCCCCGGACTCACCGTCGCGGCCGTGGTGCTGTCCGCGAACCGGCTGTCACGGGCGATCGAAGGAGACGAGCGATGAGCGCACTGCTGACCATCCGTGATCTCGCGGTTTCCTACCGGAACGTACCCGCCGTGGACGGCGTCGACCTTTCTGTCCACAAGGGACAGATTGTCGCGGTGGTCGGCGAGTCCGGCTCCGGCAAGAGCACGGCGGCGCACGCGGCGATCGGGCTGCTGCCGCGGGGCGGGCGGATCGACCGCGGCGAGATCACCTTCGATGGCCGTGACCTGGCGAAACTGTCCGACCGCGGCTGGCGTTCGGTGCGCGGCCGCGAGATCGCCCTGGTCCCCCAGGATCCGACGGTGTCGCTCAACCCCGTGCACCGGATCGGTGACCAGGTCGCCGAGGTGCTGCTGATCCACGGCCTCGCGGACAAGCGCACGGCCGGCGCGGAGGCGGTGAAACTGCTGCGCAAGGCCGGGATCGCCGATCCGGAGGCACGGGCGCGGCAGTATCCGCACGAGCTGTCCGGCGGACTGCGTCAGCGCGCGCTGATCGCCGCCGCGCTGGCCGGACGGCCGAAACTCATCATCGCGGACGAACCGACCAGCGCGCTCGACGTCACCGTGCAACGGCAGATCCTCGACCACCTCGAAGAACTCGCCGCAGAAGCGGGCACCGCCGTCCTCTTGATCACTCACGACCTCGGCGTCGCGTCCGACCGGGCGTCGCGGATCGTGGTGCTGTCCGAGGGGAAGGTGGTCGAGGAGGGAACCACCGGCGAAATCCTCTCGGCGCCGTCGCGGAAGTACACGCGGGATCTGCTCGCCGCCGCGCCCAGTCTTTCCGACAGCCCGCTGCGGGAGCCGAAACCGCCGTCGTCCGACGTCCTGGTCTCGGTCCGCGACCTCGGCAAGACCTTCGGCGCGGTCCGTGCCGTCGACGGGGTTTCCTTCGACATCGCGCGCGGGCGGACGCTCGCGCTGGTCGGCGAATCCGGTTCGGGAAAGTCGACCACCGCGCGGATGATCCTGCGCCTGGAAACCGCGACGGACGGCGTCGTCGAGTTCGACGGCCAGGACATCACGTCCCTGCGCGGCGAGGAACTGCGGCGGCTGCGGCGCCGGTTCCAGCTGGTGTACCAGAACCCGTACGCGTCGCTGAACCCGAAGTTCAGCATCGAGGACGTCGTTTCCGAGCCCCTGCGGGCGTTCGGCGTCGGTACGAAGGCGGAACGCCGGGCGCGGGCGGCGGAACTGATCGATCAGGTCGCCCTGCCTTCTTCGGCGCTGAAGCGCAAACCGGCCGAACTGTCCGGCGGGCAACGGCAGCGGGCGGCCATCGCGCGGGCGCTCGCCCTGCGCCCGGAGCTGATCGTCGCCGACGAACCCGTGTCCGCGCTGGACGTCTCGGTGCAGGCGCAGATCCTGCGGCTGCTCGCCGACCTCCAGGACGAACTCGGCCTGACGTATCTGTTCATCTCGCACGACCTCGCCGTGGTCCGGCAGATCGCGGACACCGTCGGCGTGCTGCGCGGCGGCGAACTGGTCGAACTCGGCCCGGCACAGGACGTGCTGGAACGACCGCGCGCGGACTACACACGGGAACTCCTCGCCGCGATCCCCGGCCGGAAACCGTTGGAGGCACGATGAAATTCGGGCTTTTCTCCCTCGTCGCCAATCACCCCGACCCGGTGACCGGGGTGACACCGACCCAGCACGAACGCCTGCGGCGGATCATCGACGAAGCGATCTTCGCCGAGGAACTGGGCTTCGACGCGTACGGCGTCGGCGAGCGGCACGGCGAACCGTTCCTCTCGTCGGCGCCGCCGGTGATCCTCGCGGCGGTCGCGGAACGCACGCACCGCGTCCGGCTGCTGACCACGCTGACCGTGATCAGCGTGCTCGACCCGGTCCGCGTCGCCGAGGACTACGCGACGCTCGACCAGCTTTCCGGCGGACGGCTGGAACTCATGATCGGGAAGGGCAACGATCCCCGGCATTTCCCGCTTTTCGGCCTCGAAGAGGACCGCCAGTGGGAGTACCAGGCGGAGAAGTTCGCCCTGCTGCGCCGTCTCTACCTGGAAGAAGGCGTGACCTGGGAAGGTGAATTCCGCACTCCGCTGACCGGCATCACGACACAGCCACGCCCGTTCCACGCCCGGCCGCGGATCTGGCACGGGAGCGCGTCGAGCACCGAGTCGACCGAGCTGGCGGCGAAGTTCGGCGACCCGCTGTTCACCGCGAACGGCTTCCACCCCAAGAAGAAGTACGCCGATCTGATCGACCACTACCGGCGGCGGTGGGCCGAATACGGCCACGACCCGGCGGACGCGCTCGTCGGTTCGGGCGCCGGCGGGCTGTACGTCGCCAGGACCTCGCAGGAGGCGCTGGACGGCTACCGGCCGTATTTCGAAGCGCTGACGAAGACGCCCGCGTACCAGCACAACAAGTCGGAGTTCACCTCGCTGGAGGACAAGATCGCAAACGGTTCCGCGCTGGTCGGGAGCCCGGAACAGGTGATCGACAAGATCGGCGACTACCACGCGTCCTTCGGGCACGAGGTCCAGGCGGTCTCCGTCGACGGGCTGACCGCCGGGGAGGCACGGGACGTCCTGGAGCTCTTCGCCTCCGACGTCATCCCGATCGTGCGGAAAGAACTGCCCTCTCGGGTGTGGGAAAGCTAGTACCTTCGGAGGAGTGCGGATCCTCTTCACCTGCCGCCCGGCGTACGGCCACCTGTACCCGTTGATGCCGCTCGCGATCGCCGCCCGCGACGCCGGGCACGAGGTGCTCTTCGGGACCGGCGAGACGTTCTTGGACAAGGTCCGCGCGCTCGGTTTCGACGCGCACAAGGTCGGGGCCTCGATTCAGGAGGCCGCGGACGAAGCCGGTGGCGGCGACCCGGTGCAGGTCATCCTCACCACGTTCGCCGAAATCCTGCCGCGCGCCACCATCGCCGATCTGACGCCGCTGCTCCCGGTGCTCCGGCCGGATCTGGTCGTCTACGAAATGAGCGACGTCGGCGCGGCGACGGCCGCCCGGCGGGCCGGGATCCCGGTGGTGTCCCACGTGATCGGCCGTTCGATGCCCGCCGAACTGATGGCCGTCGCCGCGGACAGGCTCGCGCCGCTGTGGGACGGGAACCCGCCCGCCAACCTGATGCTGGGCGACGCCGGGATCGACGTGTGGCCGGACAGCTTCCGCGACCCGGAACTGACCGGGCTACCGACGGTCTTCCGGCTCCGGCCGGTGCCGTGGAACGAACCGGGCACGCTGCCGTCGTGGCTCGACGGACGCGACCGGCCGCTCGTCTACCTGACGCTGGGCACCGTCGTCTTCGGCGCCACCGGCCCGCTGCGCGCGGCGATCGACGGGCTTTCCCGGCTGCCGGTGGACGTCCTGGTCGCACGCGGCCCCGGCGACCCCGCCGAACTCGGCGAGGTGCCGCCGAACGTCCACATCACCGGTTTCGTGCCACAGTCCGAGCTTCTTCCGCGCGCCGACCTCGTGGTGCACCACGGCGGAACCGGGACCGTGCTCGGCGCGCTTTCGGCCGGTTTGCCGCAACTGGTGCTGCCGCAGGGCGCGGACCAGTTCGTCAACGCAGCGATGCTGGAAACGGCCGTCGCCGGGCGGGCGCTGCTCGGGGATCGGGTCACCGCGGACGCCGTCGAGGAAACGGCGGCGCTCCTGCTCGAAGACCCGCGCGTGCGCGAGGTCGCCGCCAGGGCGCGGCACGAGATCGCCGCCATGCCCGCGCCGTCCGAGGTCGTCCGGAGGCTGGCGGAGTTCGCCGCGGTCTGAATCCGCGTGAGTGGCAAGGCTGGTTCTAACCGTCCTCGCCGCTCACGAGCTTCAAGATCTCGCGCGCCACGATGTCGTTCTGCCTGAAGGAAATCGCGTTGGTCCGCGGCCGGGTGAACGCCCCGGCGGACCGCGCGGAAGTGTGCGGGCCGAGGGCGAACCGGCGCGGATGGGGACGGCCTTCGCCGTCGAGCATCCGGCCGTCGGAGACGCGGGTGTGGATGCGGCCCGCGAGCAGCCTGTCGCCGGTGACGGTGTCGAGCACGGCCTCCTCGCCCAGCGCGCCACTGTCGCGCAACTGTCGCAAAAGGACGTCAGACGCCCTGGCGATACTCGGCTCGGGCAACCGGGCCTCGACGAGGGTCCGCGCCTCGGTCTCACCGGGGAAACTCGCCCCGGAAGCGACGAACGACCGGCGTTCTTCATCGGCCGACACCCGCATTTCGGCGCCCAGGAAGGAAACGAGACCGGCCTCCTGGAGCGCGAGCAGTTCCTCCAGCCGTCGCGGCGGCGGCCCGCTGGCGAAGTACGAGAAGAAGCCGAGAAACCAGCCGTCCAGATCGGACAGTTGAGACGCCGCGTCGAGCCGTCCGGTCTGCACCAGCGCGGGAAGCTGGCCCATCACGGACAACAGTGCCATGAACGCGCCCAGATCCGCGCTGTACTCGCCGTCCGCGCGACGGTTCAAGTCCGCCTCGACGTACTCGCGCAGTTCCTTGCCGTACTCCTCGGCGGTGCCGAACTCGGCGCCCGCCATCGGCCGGTCGAGCCGGTCGAGGTCGAGCCGGTCGTCCGGCGCCGGGACCGCCCGCGCCACGAGTGCGTCGAGTTCGCCGGGCGGGGTGTCCGCGAAGGCGTCGGCGAAGACGGCGTAGTCCATCCGCACCCGTTCGGGGTGGGCGGTGAACAGCTCGCTGTAGTAAGCCCAGGCGAGTTCCTTCGCGATCAGCGGCCAGACGTCGCGGCGGAAGTCGATCCGCCCTGGCACGGCGCAGAGCTTCTCGATGGCGTAGGCGTCGAAGAACCTGGGCAGCTGCAACGGTTTCCCGCTCAGGCGGTAGCCGATCTTCGCGTGATACGGCACCCCGCGACGCGAACCGATGTGCAGCAAGGGCTCGGCGCCGCTCGGGTGATACTTCAGCCCGCCGCACGCCTGTTCTTCGAAACGGCCGCCGCGGCCTTCGGTCAGCAGCAGCATCAGATCGACGAACGCGAGGCCGAATCCGCGCACCAGCACGGTTTCACCGGGCGCGATCGCCGAATAGTCGACGTCGGCGGTGTAGCCGGCGGGGTAATAGGCGAGGTCGTGACGGGCGGCGAAGCGCGCTAGCTCTGTCTCGCGGTCGTCGGGTTCGGCGTCGAGATGCCCGACGGTGAACAGGACCGCGTCCGCTTCGAGTGGTTCCGCGCGGTCCTCCAGCCAGAGAGACTGCCGCTCACCGTCTTCGAGCCGCACCGCGCGGGTCCGGTGCTCGACGACCTCGATCCCGGCGGGGAGTTCGGCGAGCACCTTGCGGTGGAACCAGACGAGGTACGCGCTCTGCAACCGTCGCGTCGGGAAGTGATCGCTTTGCAGCGCCTCGAGTTCGGCGCGCAGGCTGTCGTCGACCTCGGCGCCGAGCTCGCCCTCGCGGACCTGCCGCGCCCACTCGATCAACGACGGTCCCGGCCGGATCGGGCCGTCGATCAGCACGGTGTCGTCGGTGAAGACCGTGACGTCCTCGGGCATGGAGTTCATCCGCAGCAGCGGCGACTGCTCGTACCGCCAGACCCGTCCGGGGCCCGCCGGAAACGGATCGACCAGATGCACGACCAGCCGCCGCCCGCGAAGCAGCTCGGCGGCGTTGGCGCCGAGCCGCTCGAGCACGCCCACCCCACGCGGCCCCGCGCCGACCACCGCGAGCACGTAGGGAAGGTCTGCGGTACTCACGAAGCCGAAGCTACGCCGGGATTCCGGGGAGCGTGCGGGTTCTCAAGGAGCGGAACTCGTTGCCACGCCGAGGAACCTGCGCGTACTCGTCGTGGAAGGGGGACACGGACGAGAGGGACGGACGATGCCGGTCGAATTCCTGGGTATCGGAGGCACCAACGACGGTTCGGAGACCCATCCGCGATCGGGTGGCGCCTTCGACAAGGACTACACGCTGCGCCTCGCGCGGGCGCACGAAGAATTCGGCTGGGACCGGGTGCTGTTCGCGTACGGTTCCAGCGGTCCGGACCCGGCGCAGGCGGCCGCTTTCGTCGCGGCGAAGCTCGACAAGCTCCAGATCCTGTTGGCGCATCGGCCGAACGTCTCGTATCCGACCTACGCGGCGAAGACGTTCGCCACGCTGGACCAGCTCTCCGACGGAAAGCTCACGGTCCACTTCATCACCGGAGGCAGCGACCACGAGCAGCAGCGTGAAGGCGACTACCTCACGAAGGACGAGCGCTACTCACGTACGCGCGAGTACATCCAGATCGTGAAGCAGGCGTGGACGTCCGAGGAGCCCTTCGACCACGAAGGCGAGCACTACCGTTTCGCAGACTTCGTCCTTGATGTCCGTCCGGTGCAGCAACCCCGCCCTGGCGTCTCCTTCGGAGGCTCGTCTCCAGCGGCGTACGCGGCCGGCGGGGCCGAAGCGGACATCTTCTGCCTGTGGGGCGAGCCCCTCGCGCAGACGGCCGAGCAGATCGAGGCCGTCAAGGCCGCGGCGAAGGCGGCGGGCCGGACCGACGTCCCGCGAATCCAGGTCGCTTTCCGCCCGATCATCGCGCCGACCGAAGAACTCGCCTGGGAGAAGGCGCATCGCACGGTCGACACCATCAAGTCCCGGACGAGCGGGGGCAGGCAGCTGACCAGGCGGCATTCGCTCACGAGCCCGGAGAACACCGGCTCGCAGCGGCTCCTCGCGGTCGCCGCCGAGGGCGAGCGGTTCGACCGGGCACTGTGGACCCCGACCGCGGCCGCGACCGGCGGCGCCGGGAACTCCACCGCGCTGGTCGGCACGCCCGAAACCGTCGCGCAGGCCCTACTCGACTACTACGACCTCGGCGTCGACATCCTCTCGGCGCGCGGGTACGACATGCTCGGCGACACGATCGACTTCGGCCGGTACGTCATCCCGATCGTGCGCGAAGAGGTCGCCAAACGCGACGCTGCGAAGGCCTCTTCGGCCAGGGAAGTGCTCGCCGTCGACGGCTGAGCCGCTCACTCCACCGGTCATCCATTCGGCGTATCGCGCGAGCGCCGCGACGCTCGCTCAGCGGAGTCAAAGCAAGCTTCGGACACGCTCCGCGCACGAGCGGCGAAGGCTCGCGTGGCCACCAGCCCCGAAGCGGGAGTCCCGACCGCGCCGCGTGAGCCGCATGCGGCCTTTACCGGCGAAACATCCGAAACAGCAGAAAGTCGCAGGTCCGCATACAGATTCCGATCAGCGGTACATCGCAACGGGCGGCGGCCCTTTCGCGAAAAAGATCTCCGACTCCAGAAACCCGGCGAAAGAACCTAGCCAATCACCAACAGTCAGGAGACACTTACGTGAACGAATGACGCTTCGTGACGAGCTCGTGACCGCGTTACTCTCGGTCACGAGTTTGTCGCGTAATAAGGACCCTATTGGGGGCAACATGGCTTCGGCCGGACGGGTCACTTACCGAGAAGTGTTCGGCGTAGCCGAGTTCCGTTCGCTCTGGTTCGCCGAGCTGTTCTCGATCTTCGGCGACCAGCTCGCCAGGGTCGCCCTCTCGGTCCTCGTCTTCACCGAAACCCGCTCCGCGACCCTGACCGGGCTCACCTACGCGCTGACCTACGCCCCGTCTCTGCTCGGCGGCATCTTCCTCACCGGTTTCGCGGACCGCTTCCCCCGGCGCACCGTGATGGTGGTCGTGGACCTGCTGCGGGCCGCGCTGATCGCGCTGGTCGCGGTCCCGGTACTGCCGTTCTGGGTGCTGTGCGTCCTCGTCGGCGCCGTCTCGCTGCTGAATCCGCCGTTCAAGGCCGCCCAGCTGGCCCTGCTGCCGCAGATCCTCGAAGGCGACCGGTTCGTCGTCGGCATGGCGATCCGCAGCATGACCGTCCAATCGGCACAGCTGGCCGGATTCGCCGGCGGCGGGTTCCTGCTGACCGCGCTCGAACCCCATATCGCGCTGGCGCTGGACGCGGTCACCTTCCTGATCTCGGCCCTGTTCGTCCGGTTCGGCCTGGCTTCGCGCCCGGCCGCGGCGGCAGGCGAGAAACGCAAGTCGTTCTTCGCTTCGATCGGCTCGGGCGGGAAGATCGTCTTCGCCAGCTCCGGCCTGCGCTCGCTGCTGCTGTTCACCTGGCTGATGGGCCTGTTGCCGGTGTACGAGGGCATCGCGGCGCCCTACGTCGCCTCCTCGGGCGGCGGCCCCGAAGTCATCGGCCTGCTGCTGGCCGCCGACCCGATCGGCAGCGTGATCGGCGCGTTCATCTACTCGCGCTGGGTACCGGCACACGTCAGACCGAAACTGATCGGGCCGCTTTCCGCGCTGACCGCGATCCCGCTGCTGTTCTGCTTCCTGCAGCCCGGTCCGCTGTCGTCGATCGTGTTGTTCGTGGTCTGCGGCGGTTTCGGCACGGTGGCGCTGATGCAGGCGACGGCGTCACTGACGCTGGCCGTGCCGGACGAGAGCCGGGCGCAGGTCATGGGCCTGTCGAACACCGGGCTGACCACGACGATGGGCGTGAGTCCGCTGATCGGCGGCATCCTGGCCGATCAGGTGGGCCCGCAGTCGACGGTCGGCGTCTTCGGGCTTGCGGGCTTGCTGCTGACCATCCCGCTGGCGTTGAGCTGGTGGCGGACTCTCAGCGGTGACCCGGAACGATGGCAGGAAAAAGACGCCGCACGCGCAGAACATTGAGGTGTTCCACGCGCCGGCCCGACAGCGCGGCCTGACGGCGCGCGCCCCAGTTCACTGATCCCTACCGGCCATCGCTGGCACCTTTCCCTCGACCTCTCAGAGAAAAGTACACACCTAGGGAGCTTGTCGACAGCCCGCAAGTCGGTAGAAGCTGTCCGTAAGTAGGGGGTTTCGGAGAATGACGCAAGAGTCAGGGGGAAAGATGATCACATCGGAGGAACGCGCTGGACATCGTTCGGCTCTCACGGTAGCGACGTGGGAGCTGTGGAAGAGGCCCAAGAACTGGATCGCCTACACCGGGCTGTCCGTGGCGACGATGCTGGCACTGACGGGGGTCTTCGCAGCATCCATCGCCATCACGTCTTCGCAGGTCCTGCTTTGTTTCCTGCTCGCCGGGCTCGCCATCGCGCACACCGAGGCGACCCGCCGGATCGAGCGGCAGCGCCGCAGCATGAGCGTCACCCCGCACATCAACATGACCTCGGTCTGGGTGCTGCCGGGTGCGATTCTGCTTCCGCCGCAGCTGACCGCGCTTCTCGTGACAGTGATCTACCTGCACCTCGGATACCGCAGCTGGGCGGGACTTCGCACGGTCAATCCCCATAGGACTGTGGCGAACGCCACATCGATGACGCTGACCGCGTTCGCCGCGTGGGCGGCCGTGCAGGCCGTCGGCGCCGACCTGGCGTCGGTGACGTCGATCTGCGCCGCGAGCCTCGCCTTCTTCCTGATGAACGCCGTCTTCACCGGCACCGGCCTGTACTTCGCGGCGCCCAAGCAGGCGACTGTCCAAACGCTCCTCGGCTCTTGGGACGACAACATCCTCGAAGCCTCCACGGTCTGCATCGGCGCGCTCGTGCTCACCGTGGTGCCGCATCAGCCGGTGCTCGTGCTGCTCGTCTTCCTGCCGCTCTACCTGCTCCAGCGTTCGGTGCTGATCAAGCAGCTGGAAGAGCTCGCGACGACCGACCAGAAGACCCAGCTGCTCAACGCCACGACCTGGCAGCAGGGCGCCGTCCGCGAGATCGCCCGCGCCGAGCGCGAGCACGGCCAGTTCGGCGTGCTGATGATCGACCTCGACCACTTCAAGAGCATCAACGACACCTACGGCCACCTGGCGGGCGACGACGTGCTCAAGGGCGTCGCGGCGCTCGTCAAGGCCGAAACGCGGGCGCAGGACCTCGCCGGCCGCTTCGGCGGTGAAGAGTTCGTCGTGCTCCTGACCTCGTCGTCGAAGCAGGAGTCTGTCGCGGTCGCCGAGCGGATCCGGCAGCGGATCAGCGAAATGGTCATCAAGACCCAGGACAACGAGGGCAACTCCGTGGTCATCGAGGGGCGGACGGCGTCGGTCGGCGTCGCGACCTTCCCGCTCGACGGCCGGACGATCGACGACGTGATGGCCTCGGCCGACGCTTCCGTCTACGCGGCCAAGCGCAACGGCCGCAACCGGGTCGTGTCTTCACCGGACCTGGCGGCGGTCACCGAAGAAGCCGGAAAATCACTGGAGGCCGTCGCGGCCTAGCGCAGCCTCTCCATGACATCGGCGGCCGCGGTCCGAAGCCGGACCACGCCGCCGACGGTGAATTCGGTGAGCAGGTCGATGAGCGCGTCCGCGTCGGGCGGCTCACCGTCCCAGCTCGCCTGGACGAGTGCCTCTGTCATCGCGAAGAACAGCGTGACCAGAGCCTTGTCCGCGCGGCCTGAGTCGACGCCGTGGCGGGCCCAGCGCTGCCTGCTCGCCTCGGTGTAGACCCCCGCCAGCCGTGCCCGAAGCCGGGTGACGGCCGGATCGCCCAGGCGTTCCGCCTCGCGCAACACGGGGAACGCGTCGGGATTCGCCGCGACGAAGGCGAACATGTTGGCGTAGTTGGCGCGCGCCCACGACCGGAGTTCGGGCTGCGAAAGGTCGAGGGCGGGCGCGCCGATCGCCTCGAAGGCCCGCTCCTCGATATCCGCCACGACCTGGGTGAACAGCGTCGCGCGGTCGCCGAACTGCTCGTAGACGGCCTGGCGGGACACTCCCGCGCGCCGGGCGATCTGCTCGATCGTCGCGGCCTGCGCGCCGTGCACCGCGAAGACGCCGGCCGCCGAAGCCAGCACCCGCGCGCGCTGCTCGCCGATCGGGAGCTTGCGGGGCCTCCCTCTCGGCGCCGGACTTGACATCGTGCGCCACCTCACTGACTCTCTTTTTCGACACCCCTGTCGAAAATGTTTCTGCTCAACGAGGAGCAAGCATGCGTCCAGGATCCCGGCGCGGGATGGCCGCCGCCGTCTCAGCGGTCGCCATCGCGGCCCTGCTGACCTTCGGGGCACAGCAGGCCTTCGCCGCCCCGTCCTTCTACGATCCCCCGTCGCCACTGCCCGCGGGTGCTCCCGGCGACATCATCCGGCACGAACCGTCCACGTTCTACGTCGATCCCGTGAAACTCATCAAGGCCGACGCGGACGTCCAGCGGATCATGTACCGCAGCACCGACACCCACGGCAAAGCGAATGCCGTGACCGGCACCGTCCTCACCCCGAAGAAGGCGTGGACCGGCGCGGGCGAACGGCCGGTCATCGGCTACGCGGCCGGGACACAAGGCGTCGGCGACCAGTGCGCGCCGTCGAAGGCGCTCTCGGCGGGTATGGAGTACGAAGGGCCCTTCATCGCCGGGCTGCTGCTTCGCGGCTACGGCGTCGTCGTCACCGACTACGAAGGCCTCGGCACCCCCGGCGTCCACACGTACGTCAACCGCGCGGCGGAAGGCAACGCCGTCCTCGACTCGATCCGCGCGGCGCAGCGTCTGTCCGAAGCGAACCTGCCGGACAACGGTCCTGTCGCGACAGCGGGCTACTCGCAGGGCGGCGGGGCTTCGGCGGCGGCGGCCGAACTGCAACCGTCGTACGCGCCCGAACTCAAGCTGAAAGGCTCGTACGCGGGCGCCGTCCCGGCCGACCTGTCCGAGGTTGGCAAGAACATCGACGGGCACTACGCCTTCGGGTTCCTCGGCTTCACGCTGGTGAGCATGGACGCCGCGTACCCGGAGCTGAACATCCCGGCGGTACTGAACGCGAAGGGCGTCGAAGCGTTCGAGAAGGTCAAGCAGGAGTGCACTGTGGACGCGATCTTCGCGCACGCGTTCACCCAGTCGAAGAACCTGACGAAGGACGGCAGGCCACTGACCGCGTACCTCGCCGAGGAGCCGTACAAGACGCGAGTCGGCGAGCAGCTCATCGGGGCACGGAAGCCGGGCGCACCGACGCTGGTCGTCCACAGTGCACTCGACGACATCGTGCCCTACGAGCAGGGACGGACGATGGCGCGCTCGTGGTGCGCGAAGGGCGCGAAGGTGCAGTTCTCGACTTCGCTGGTTCCTACGCACGTAGGCGGGGCCGTTCGGGCTTTCCCGGAGGCTTTCGCCTGGCTTGAGGGGCGCTTCGCGGGGCTGCCCGCCGTGGGGAACTGCGGTCTGTTCTAGGGGTCGTAGCACGCGCCCCGCTGGTCGTGTTGCGAAAGCCACTTTCGCAACCTTCAACGTTGCGAAAGTGGCTTTCGCAACGCGACCTCCCCGCCAGATCGCACCAGATCCCAGGGGATCGCGGGTCTCGTAAGTGGTCAGGCCGGTGAGAGCCAAGGGGGTTCAGGTACCTACTTGTGGTGCGCGGGTGGCGGTGTCGTGTTCGGGTGAGGTGGGCGGTCATGCGTGATCAGAGTCGGATCACGCGAGTCACGCCTGAGGCGCCTGCCCTGTGACCTGTGTGCCCTGGTCGCTACCCGGTGATCGTGTCGCGAAAGCCACTTTCGGGACATCAGACGTCCCGAAAGTGGCTTTCGCGACACGCGGCCTGTGTCCGGGCCGCGCAGTCTCTCGGCGGTCGTGAGCGGTCAGGACGGCTAGGACCAAGGGCGTCTTAGGTACCTGCCGTGGTGCGCGGATGGCGGTGTCGTGTGTCCAGCAGGACGACACGCGTGACGGGATGGACGACACGTGTGTCCGGCGGGACGACTCGCGAGTCGTCCGTTCAATCACGCGTGTCGTCCGGGCAGTCACGTGAGACAGCCAGTCTCGCCTTGGGGTCATGAGTGGCAAGGACGGCCAGAACCGTCCTTACCACTCACGAGGTCACTTGAGGCCGGTGGCTTCCGCGGCGGCGGGATCCGAGTCGCTCAGGAAGGTCCGGCAGCGGTCGTACTCCTCGGTCTCGCCGATCTTGCCGGCGGCCTTGCCGAGGACAGCGAGGGCACGCAGGAACCCCTGGTTCGGGCGGTGCGCCCACGGCACCGGGCCGTGTCCCTTCCAGCCCGCGCGGCGGAGCTGGTCGAGGCCGCGGTGGTAGCCGGTGCGGGCGTACGCGTACGCGGCGACGGTCTCACCCGCGTCGAGCGCCTTCTCGGCGAGGGCGGCCCACGCCTCGCTGTAGTCGGGGTGCTCGGCGGCGACGGCGGCCGGGTCGGTCCCGGCGTCCAGCGCCGCCTGCGCGGCGGTGTGCTCGGGAAGATGCGTCGGCTGGGGGCCGAGGAGGTTCGTCATACGGCCATTCTCCCCGTGCCGTGTGATCAGAAGAACAGGCTCCCGAGAATGCCCCCACCGGCCAGCACCAGAGCGGCGACGAGTACCGCAGCGACAAGACGTTTCGGCATCATGGCGGCACACCTTGCCCTGCTTCGCACGCCGACCGCAAATCCACCACCCCTACGGGTGAACCCCGATTTTCGACCCCAAATGCCCCGCTCGTGATCTGGAGCAGGGAAGATGTCCCGCATGACAAAGGCGACAGAAGTGACCGGGGACCTTTCGCCGGGTGTCATCCCCCGCAGCCCGATCGCGAAGACGAGGCTGTTCTTCAAGCTCCATTGGCACCGCGGGGCGCCGGGACAGGCGACGCCGGACTGGGTGCTGAAGTTCTGCTACTCGATGTGGCTGGCGGCGTTCGCCTTCAAACTGGTGGGCTCGTCCTGGGACATGTCGTGGCATTTCATGTGGCTGCGCGACGACCTCGCCCCGCCGCATTTGATCAACACCGTCGGCACGGTGATCATCATGGTGCTGGTGGCGATCCACTCTTACACCGGGCTCGGCGCCGACAGGCGTTCGCTGCGGCTGATGCAGCTCGGGCTCGTGGTGTTCCTCATCGCGGCGCCGCTGGACGTCATCAACCACCGCGTCAACGGTCTCGACCTGACCGCGTGGAGCCCGTCGCACATGATGCTCTACATCGGAACGGGCATCATGCAGGCGGGCGTGATCATGGGCTGGCTGAAGTACGCCAAGCCCGGCAGGCTGCGCACCGGCGTCCTGATCGGACTGTGGGCGTTCTTCCTGGAGAACACGTTCTTCCCGAACGGTCAGCAGGAGTACGGCATCCTCGGCCTGCGCGCCTGGGAACGCGGCACGCCGGAGGCCGAACCCGAGCTGCTGAACTTCGCCGCCAACCAGATCGGGCATCCGGTCGACCGGGTGGCCGTCGAGTACTTCACGATGCCGATCGCCGACTGGGTCTACCCGCTGTGGGGCATCGGCGTGATGGCGCTGATCTTCGCGCTGGCGCGGCAGACGACCGGCTTCCGCTGGGCGGGCACGACGGTCGCCGCCGTCTACCTCGGCTACCGGCTGGTGATGTGGCCGCTGCTGCTCGGGATGGGCTTCCCGATCTCGGTCGTGCCGTTCTACCTGCTCGCCGTCGGTCTCGC
Source organism: Amycolatopsis alba DSM 44262 (assembly GCF_000384215.1). Classification (NCBI taxonomy): domain Bacteria; kingdom Bacillati; phylum Actinomycetota; class Actinomycetes; order Pseudonocardiales; family Pseudonocardiaceae; genus Amycolatopsis; species Amycolatopsis alba. The sequence continues at coordinate 3,444,470 of NZ_KB913032.1, forward strand.
CGTCGACCTGGCGTTCCGGATCGGCCGGGATCATCCGCTGCTGACGGCGGGCGCCGGCACGCTGCTGGTGACGTCGTTCGGCTACGGGATGCTGTGGGTGCAGTCGCAGTTCCGGCCGTGGATCCTCGGCGACGCGCATACGGAATCGGCGCCGCCGGTGGCCTACTGGACGGCCGCGGTCTGCCTGGTCGGAGTCGGCGCGCTGTGGGCCGCCGCCGGGCCGGGGACGCGGGCGGTGAACTCGCTGCTGGAGAAGCGCCGGGGGCGTACGGAACTGCCGGCCGCCTGAGGCTCAGGCCGGATCGTGCCCGGCCTGCCACAACGAAGCGAGCGGGAGCGCCGTCAGCCGATCACCGAAGCTGACGGCGCCCTGCTTTCCTGTATGCAAGACGATTCCCTGCGTGAACTGATCGCCGAGAAGGTCCCTTAACTGGGCGAGCCCGCGGAAGTCCGCCGCGGTCACCGTGTCTCGCGCCTTCGATTCGACGCCGACGACCTGCCCGTCGTCCCGTTCCAGGACCACGTCGACCTCCGCGCCTCCGCTCACTCGCCAGTGGTGCAGCCGGACCTCTGCTTCGCTCCACGTGGCTTGCTTGGCGAGTTCGTTGACGATGAAGGTCTCGACAAGGGGGCCACGGGTCGGCGCCACGGGCTTCGCCAGGGATTCGGGGGACACGCCCAGCAAGGAAGCGGCCAGTCCGGTGTCGGTGACGTGGAGCTTGGCGTGTTTCACCGCACGGGACGTCAGGTTTCGTGACCACGCCGGGAGCCGGTGGACCAGGAACACCGCTTCGAGCAGTTCAACGTACTTGTTCACCGTGGTGCGATGAAGGCCTGTCCTGGTCGAGGTGTTCACGCTGTTGTGCTCTTGCGCTGTGATGGAGGCCAGGTAGGCCAGCAAAGCCGTCATGGCGCTGGGTTCGTTGACCCTGGACATCTCCCGGATGTCGCGCTCCGCGATGGCCTGCACGTAGGCACGGAACCAGGCTTTGCGCGCACGCAAGCTGCCGAGAAGCGCGGGTTCGGGAAAACCGCCACGGCAGATACGCGCGAAGTAGTCCGCGCGATCGACGTTCGCGGGACCGAGGCCGAGCAAACGGCCGGGTTCGTCGAAAGCGACATCGATGAACCGCTCGAACCGCCCCTCGAACTCCCCTTGCGAGAACGGCCAAACATCGACGACGACGCCCCGGCCGGCCAAGGACTCCGAAAGACTGGGCGTCGCCAGAAACCGGGTGGACCCGGCCAGGACGTAGCGTCCTGGCCCGCTTTCCGCGTCGACTTCCGCCTTGATCGCCCTGATCAGCGGATCCCCTGCCCGTTGCACCTCGTCGATGAGCCTGGGCTCCGGACCGGTACCGGCGAACCCGACGGGATCCTCGATGGCCGCCTGCAGAAGCTGCTCGTCATCCAGGTTGAAGGAGGTCCCGCCGTGGCGCCGGTGCAGATGCCTGAGCATGGTCGTCTTGCCTGCCTGGCGAGGACCGTTGAGGATCACGACGCGGAAGTTCGCCAGATACTCCTCCGCGACGGCGTAACAGGCCCGTACCGGTCCGATTCGGCCATATCTCCTCGAAATGCCAGGGTCGTGTACATCTCACAGTACCGCTAGCCGACATTTCACGAACGGATGAACCGACATTCCACAGCACAAGTAACCGACATTTTGCTGATCTTGAAACTGCCGACCGGGACCACGTTCCACCTACGTGAAGGCCCCCTTCCTTGCGTCAGGCGCAAGGAAGGGGGCCTTCACGTACTTGGTGCGTTCCCTGGTCAGGAGAGCTTGTTGCCCGCCGAACCCAGCGACTGAGCGGCCTCGACGATGCGCGCGGCCATGCCCGCTTCGGCGGCCTTCAGGTAGCTACGCGGGTCGTAGACCTTCTTGTTGCCGACCTCGCCGTCGATCTTCAGGACGCCGTCGTAGTTCTTGAAGAAGTGGTCCGCGATCGGCCGCGTGAAGGCGTACTGCGTGTCCGTGTCGACGTTCATCTTCACGACGCCGTAGGACACCGCCTCGCGGATCTCCTCGGGCAGCGAGCCCGAACCGCCGTGGAAGACCAGCTCGAACGGCTTCGAACCGGGTGCGAGGCCAAGCTTCTTCGACGCCGCCTCCTGGCCGCCCTTGAGCACGTCCGGGCGCAGCTTCACGTTGCCGGGCTTGTAGACGCCGTGCACGTTGCCGAAGGTCGCGGCCAGCAGGTAGCGGCCGTTCTCGCCGGAACCGAGTGCGTCGATCGTCTTCAGGAAGTCGCCCTCGGCGGTGTACAGCTTCTCGTTGATCTCGGCCTCGACGCCGTCTTCCTCGCCACCGACGACGCCGATCTCGACCTCGAGGATGATGTTCGCGGCCGCGGCCTTGGCGAGCAGCTCCTGCGCGATCTCGAGGTTCTCGTCGAGGTCGATCGCGGAGCCGTCCCACATGTGGCTCTGGAACAGCGGGTGCTGACCGTTCTTGACCCGCTCCGCGGAGATCTCGATCAGCGGGCGGACGAAGCCGTCGAGCTTGTCCTTGGGGCAGTGGTCGGTGTGCAGCGCGACGTTGACGTCGTATTTGGCGGCGACGACCTGGGCGAACTCGGCGAGCGCGACCGAACCGGTCACCATGTCCTTGACCTTCTGGCCGGACGCGAACTCGGCGCCGCCGGTGGAGAACTGGATGATCCCGTCGCTCTCCGCCTCGGCGAACCCGCGGATGGCGGCGTTCAGGGTCTCCGACGAGGTCACGTTGATGGCCGGGTAGGCGAATTCGTTCGCCTTCGCCCGGTCGAGCATCTCCGCGTAGACCTCGGGGGTGGCGATGGGCATCGTTTACTCCTCCTCGAAGCAGGCTGGTGCACCTCTCGGCCGAATCGTACGAGGTCGGCCGGGAGGTGCCTACAGCCGTCGCGTCAGAGCAGGACGGCGGCGAGCGCGCGGTAGACCGGCAGGGGGTCCTGGTTCAGTACCTGGATGTTCACGTGGTCCGCCCCGGCTTCGAGGTGCGCGGTGACCCCGCGGGCGACCGTCTCGGCGTCGCCGTGCACGGCCAGCGCGTCGATCAGCTTGTCACTGCCCTGGCCTGTCAGGTCCTCGTCGGTGAAACCGAGTTTCCGCAGGGAGTTCGTGTAGTTGACGAGGCTGAGGTAGAACCCGGCACCGCGCCGTCCGATCTCGCGGGCCTTCACCGGGTCGGCCTCGAGGACGACCTTCTGTTCGGGCGCGAGCAGCGGTCCGTCGCCGAGGATCTCGCGCGCCTGGCGCGTGTGCTCGGGCGTCATCAGGTACGGGTGGGCTCCCGCTGTGCGGTCTCCTGCGAGTTTGATCACCTTCGGGCCGAGAGCGGCGAGCGCGCGGCCTTCGACGGGCACTCCGGCCTCGTCGAGCGCGTCGAGGTACTCCACCAGCGCGGTGTACGGCTTCTTGAACTCCGCGGTGTGCTCGCGGTGCCCGGCGCCGATGCCGAGCAGGAAGCGGCCAGGGTGCTTCGCCTCGACGCGTTTGTACGACTCGGCGACCGTCGCCGCGTCGTCCTTCCAGATGTTGACGATGCCGGTGGCGACCTTGATCGTCTTCGTCGCGTCGAGCAGTTCCTCCGCCTTCGCGAGGTCGCCGTCCGGTGAGCCGCCGAGCCAGATGGCACCGTAGCCGAGTTCCTCCAGCTCACGCGCGAGTTCCGGGGTGAACACGCTTTCGTGCTGCCAGATGCCGATCCTGCCGAGTTCGATTCCCATGCTCCGAGCCAACACCAGCCCCCGCCGATGTCTTCCCCTATGTTCGAAGCATGACGAAACTCGGGAACACCGACCTGGACGTCCAGGGGATCAACCTCGGCGGGAACGTCTTCGGCTGGACCGCGGACGAGCAGCAGTCCTTCGCCGTCCTCGACGCCTACACGGCGGCGGGCGGCAACTTCATCGACAGCGCCGACCTCTACTCGGGCGGGGGCTCCGAAACGATCATCGGCGACTGGCTGACCAAGCGCGGGCGCCGCGACGACGTCGTCATCGCGACCAAGACCGGTATGTGGGAGCAGCGGAGGGGGCTGTCCGCGGCGAACATCGCGGCGGCGGCCGAGGACTCGTTGCGTCGGCTCCAAGTCGACCACATCGACCTCTACTACGCGCACATCGACGATCCGGAGACCCCGATCGAGGAGACGCTGCGGGCCTTCGACGCGCTCGTGCGCGCGGGCAAGGTCCGCTACATCGCGGCGTCGAACTACTCCGCGGAACGACTGGGCGAGGCACTGTCCATTTCGGACCGTGAGGGACTCGCGAAGTTCGCCGCGCTGCAGCCGCACTACAACCTCGTCGAGCGGGACTACGAACGCGACCTGGCGCCGACGGTCGAGCGCGAAGGCCTGACCATCCTCCCGTATTTCTCGCTGGCCAAGGGTTTCCTCGCCGGAAAGTACCGCTCCAAGGACGACCTCGGCGACAGCCCGCGCGCCGCCCGTGCTTCGTCCTATTTGGACGAACGTGGCGAACGGGTCCTCTCGGCGCTCGACGGGATCGCGGACGGCCGCGGCGTCTCCGTCGCGGCCGTTTCCCTCGCGTGGCTCTTCGCGCAGCCGACGGTCACCGCGCCCATCGCGAGCGCCCGTTCGGTCGAGCAGCTGAACGATCTCCTGCCCGCCGCCGACCTCTCGCTCACCGCCGACGAGCTCGACGCCCTCACCACCGCCTCGCGCTGACGCTCGACCTACTTGTGGGTAGCTTACTCCGGGTAGGTTGAGGTAACGTCCGAAAGCCTTAGGGCTCGGACGAGGAGGCAACGTGGCCAAGAACAGCGTGAACGGCAAGGTCGTCCTGATCACCGGCGCCGCGAGGGGCATCGGCGCGGGACTCGCCGAACGCCTGGCCGCACAAGGCGCGAAGGTCGCCCTGGTCGGCATCGAGGCCAAGGAACAGCAGGCCGTCGCCGACAAGATCGGCGCGAACGCCCACGCCTGGGAAGCCGACGTCACCAGCTGGGACGACCTCGAACGGGCCACCGCCGGTGTCGTCGAGCACTTCGGCGGGATCGACATCGTGATCGCGAACGCCGGCATCGCGACCTCCGGTTTCGTCCGGTCGGTGGATCCGGCCGCCTTCGAGAAGGTCATCGAGGTCGACCTCCTCGGCGTCTGGCGTACCTTCCGCGTCACCCTCCCGCATGTCCTCGACCGCAAGGGCTACCTGCTCGCGATCTCCTCGCTGGCGGCGATCACCCACGCGCCCGGCATGGCCAACTACGCCGCCGCGAAGGCGGGCGTCGAGGCGTTCTGCAACAGCTTCCGCGCCGAAGTCGCCCACCTTGGCGTGAAGGTCGGCGTCGCGCACCCCACCTGGATCCGCACCGACCTAGTCGAGAGCGCCGACAAGCACCCGGTCTTCGGCAAGCTCCGCACCGGCATGCCCGGCCTGCTCGGCAAGACCTACCCGCTGTCCGTCGCGCTCGACCACCTCCAGGCCGGGGTCAACAAACGCGCCCGCACCGTGCACGTGCCGCGCTGGGTCGGCGGCCTCAAGCTCATCCGCGCGTTCCTGCCGCCGATCATCGAGATCGGCGCGAAGGGCCGGATCAAGAAGGCCGACGCGGCCGCACTCGTGGACATCAAGGAGCGCGGCGCGTACGAATCTTCGATAACCGGTCAGGCAGGCCGGGCCGCCACGAAGAAGGGCTGACCGCATGTCGCGTCGCGACCAGATCCGCATGACAGCCGACGAACTCGCCGCGTACCTCGACGAGCAGAAGGTCATCAACGTCGCGACGATCGGGCCGAACGGCCGCCCGCATCTCGCGCCGCTCTGGTACTACCCGCACGGGACGGGCATCGCGACCTGGACCTACGGCTCGTCCCAGAAGGCGAAGAACCTGGAGCGCGACCCGCACGCCACGGTGCTGATCGAGGACGGCGAAAGCTACGACAAGCTCCGCGGAATCTCCCTCGAAGCCGACGTCGAGGTCATCACCGATACGGCCGTGGTCACCCAGATGGGTATCAACCTCATGCAGCGGTACGCGGGCGCGAAGCCGGGCGACCCGGTGCCCGACCAGCTCACCGGCTTCATCGGCAAGCAGGCCCCGAAGCGAATCGGGCTGATTTTCACCCCGACCAAGATCGTGAGCTGGGACCACACGAAGCTCGGCGGAACATACTGATGAGTAAGTCGTACTAGAAAGTAACTGTTACTTCAGGTAACGTCATCCGCGCAGGAAAGCCTCGACGCGGAGGGCGTAGAAAGATGACCGAGCGATTCAAGGTCGTGATCGTGGGCACCGGATTCTCCGGGCTCGGCCAGGCCATCCAGCTCGAAAAGGCCGGGATCACCGACTACGTGATCCTGGAGAAGGCGGACGAAGTCGGCGGTACGTGGCGCGACAACTCGTACCCCGGCTGCGCCTGCGACGTGCAGTCCCACATGTACTCGTTCTCCTACGAGCAGAACCCGGACTGGTCGCGGTCGTTCTCGCCCGCCCCGGAGATCTTCCAGTACCTGAAGGACGTCACCGACAAGTACCGGCTGCGGCGCAAGATCCGGTTCGGCGTCGAACTCACCGGCGCCGACTGGGACGACACCGCGCGGCTCTGGCGCGTGCACACGAAGTCGGGTGACCTCGAAGCCCAGTTCGTCGTCTCGGGCGTCGGTGGCCTGCACATCCCGCAGGTCCCCAAGCTGCCGGGGATCGAGAAGTTCAAGGGCCAGACCTGGCATTCCGCGCAGTGGAACCACGAGTACGACCTGCGCGGCAAGAAGGTCGCCGTGGTCGGCACCGGCGCCAGCGCGGTCCAGTTCGTCCCGAAGATCGCCCCCGACGTCGACGAGCTGACGCTGTTCCAGCGCACGCCGCCGTGGATCATGCCGAAGCCCGACCACGCCATGCCGGGCTGGGCCAAGACGGCGTTCCGCCGGATTCCCGGTGTGCAGCGGCTTTACCGCAACGCGCTGTACTGGTTCCTCGAAGTGCGCGCCATCGGCTTCAACGGCCATCCCGCGATCATGAAGGCCGGCGAGGTGATCGCGAAACGCCATATCGGCAAGGGCGTGAAGGATCCCGAGCTGCGCAAGAAGGTCACCCCGGACTACACCATGGGCTGCAAGCGGGTGCTGATCTCCAACGACTACTACCCGGCGCTCGACCGGTCCAATGTGGACGTCAACACCGACGGCGTGCGCGAGGTCAAGGCGCACAGCGTCGTCGACGGGAACGGCGTCGAGCACGAGGTCGACGCGATCGTCTACGGCACCGGCTTCAAGGTCACGGACGCGTTGGAGTACCTGGACATCACCGGGATCGACGGCCGCGACCTCGCCAAGGAGTGGGCCGCCGAGGGGATGCACACGCACAAGGGCATCACCGTCTCCGGCTTCCCCAACCTGTTCTTCCTCCTCGGCCCGAACACCGCGCTGGGCCACAACTCCGTGGTGTTCATGATCGAATCGCAGGCACGGTACGTCGTCGACGCGATCAAGCTCGCCGATTCGCGTGGCGCCGCCGCGCTCGACGTCCGCACCGGCGTCCAGGAGAAGTTCCAGCGCGAGATCCAGGACAAGCTCGTCAAGGGCGTGTGGACCCAGGGCGGCTGCAAGAGCTGGTACCTCGACGCGAAGGGCGTCAACCGCACGATCTGGCCGGGCTTCACCTGGCGCTACTGGCTCGAGACCCGCAAGGTCGACCCGAGCGACTACGAGCTCAGCGGGAGGTCGTGATGACAGACCACGAGCAGATCGTCCTGCACGCGCGCGACGTCAAGTTCGACTGGGCGTCGCTGCCGATGCACTGGATCCCCGGCGAACCGCAGGCCACGCACACGATCAACGTGCTGCACCTGGCGCTGCCGGAGGGCGAGCGCTGGTTCGTCGAGGTGTTCAAGCAGGCCGTCCCGCTGATCCGCGACGAGCGGCTCAAGGAGGACGTCCTCGGCTTCATCGGCCAGGAGGCCATGCACGCCGAGGCGCACGACGGCGCCGCCGAGCACCTCGAAGCGGCGGGCGTCCGCGTGCGGCCGTACATCGCGCAGATGGAGTGGATGTTCCGCCGCCTGCTCGGCGATCGCGAACTCTCCGCGAAACGACGCGAGGAATGGCTGATCGAACGGCTCGCCGTCATCGCCGCGATCGAGCACTACACCGCGTTCCTCGGACAGTGGATCCTCGACGCCGAAGCGCTCGACAAGGCAGGCGCCAATCCGACGATGCTGGATCTCCTGCGCTGGCACGGCGCCGAAGAGGTCGAGCACCGTTCGGTGGCCTTCGATCTGTTCATGCACCTCGACGGCCGCTACGGCCGCCGCGTGCGCAGCATGCTCGTCGTGACCCCGGTGCTCGCGTGGGTCTTCCTGCGGGGTACCAGGTTCCTGATGAAGAACGACCCGACGCGGCCGGGCAAGACGAGGTTCCGGACCTATCTGCGCGTGGCGAAGCTCGGGCTGCTGCCTTCGGGAAAGCAGCTGCGGCACGAACTCCTGCCGTACTTCCGGAAGTCCTATCACCCCACCGAAACCGGCAACACCGATCAGGCCGTCGCGTACCTCGCGAGCTCCCCGGCCGCCTTGGCCGCCGACGAACCGCGGTGACGCCGCCGACGCGCCCGCTGCGGCTCGACGGCAGCGGGCGGACCGACCGCGCGATGGCGTCGCTGACCGGTGTCGTCGCGCTGTACCGCAGGCTCAGCGGCGTGAGCGGCCGTCGACGGCCGCCGTCGACCGCGATCTCCCGCTGGTCGTCGACGATCTCCGCGTCGAGGCCGAAGGCGTCGTCAGTCTCAAGCTGGTGCACGAGCGCGGCGAGCCGCTGCCACGGTGGCGGCCCGGCGCGCACGTCGACCTCTCGCCGCGACCGGGACTGGTCCGTCAGTACTCCCTGTGCGGCGACCCGGACGACCGCTCGGCCTACCGCGTCGGCGTCCGGTTGCTCGGCGAGGGATCGACAGCGGTGCACGCCTTGAAGAAGGGCGCGAGGATCACCGCGCGCGGCCCGCGCAACGCGTTCCCGTTCGTCGCGAGCCCCACGTACCTGTTCGTCGCGGGCGGCATCGGGATCACGCCGATCCTGCCGATGGTGCGGCAGGCGGCCGCCGCTGGCGCGGACTGGCGACTGGTCTACACCGGTCGCGACGAGGCTTCGATGCCGTTTCTGGATGAATTGTCCGGCTTCGGGGACCGTGTCTGGATCCGTCCGGACACGGACTACGGGATTCCCGCTTCGGGCACGGAACTGCTCGAAGGGGCACAAAAGAGTGCCCCGATTTACTGCTGTGGCCCGGTTCCGATGATCGTGGGCGTCCGGACGGACGCCGCGCTGCGCGGTTCGGGGCCGGTCTTCTTCGAGCGGTTCTCGACGCCGCCGATCGTCGGCGGCAAGCCGTTCCGTGTCGAACTGGCCCGCAGCGGCCGGACGCTGGACGTGCCCGCCGACCGCACGACGCTCGACATCCTGCGCGAAACCGTGCCAGGGATCGCTTATTCGTGCCGTCAGGGGTTCTGCGGTACGTGTGAGCTGCCGACGGTGACCGGCGACCGCGTCCGGGTCTGCGTCGACCGCGGGCCGGTCACCCTCGACCTCTGAGCCGTCAGGCTTCCTGCGGCAGCCAGGCGCCGATCACCGGCTTGAACTCGCGGACGGTCCGCTCCGCTACAACACCTTCGAGGTGGTACGGGTCCTGGTCGATGATCTCCTGCAGCGCCGCCTCGTCTGCCGCCTGGTAGAGCGAGATGCCGCCGGAGCCGTCGCCCAGCGGGCCACCGAGCGCGACGACACCCTGTTCCGCCAGGTCGGAGAGGAATTTCCGGTGCCGGGGACGCACGTCCTCCAGTTTTTCCTGCACGTACCGGATCTCCACCAGGAACCAGGCCATCGACATCTCCAAGATCGCTGCGAACGGGTCGTCGGTAGACGTTATCCGAACCGGAAAGGCGTTCTCAGCATCCGATCAGGCAGCAGTCCCGTCCCACCCGATACGCTGACCGAGCGTCCGGCACAGGTTGTGCTTCAAAGGGGTAAATGAACAGGTAGGGGTACATGTTCGAGGGCAATGCGGAACGCAGTGTCGAGGCGACCCTCGGCCACCTGCGCACCATGGACGGACCGGTCACGCCACCGCCGCCTGCGGCACCGCTGACCCTTGAAGATCTCTATCGCCAGCACCGGATGCGGCTCGTCCGGCTGGCCATCCTGCTCGTGGACGAACCGGCCACGGCCGAGGACGTCGTCCAGGAGGCGTTCACCGGGTTGCACCGCAACTGGGGAAAACTTCGCGACGCCGCCGCGGCCGTCGGCTACCTGCGCACCGCCGTGGTCAACGGATCACGCAGTGTGCTGCGCCGCCGCAAGACCGCGCGCGAGTACGTGGCGCCGCACGCCGTCAACGCGCGTTCGGCCGAAAGCCTCGCCATGCTGTCGAGTGAACATCAGGCCGTTGTGGGCGCTTTGTCCAAACTGCCGCCTCGTCAGCGCGAAGTTCTCGTGCTCCGTTACTACGGTGGGCTGAGTGAGGCCGAGATTTCCGAGGCCGCCGGTATTTCGAAAGGTACCGTGAAGTCAACCGCCAGCCGGGCACTCGAAGCACTGCAGAAAGCCATGCAGTCACCGAACTGATGCTCGGCTTTCATCTCGACCGCTGGGTTGTGCCGCCATGCTTGGTCCAGACCAATATATGCTGGGGGGCGTGAGAGGCGCCGGAGATTTCGTGATCGTGGGCGGCCGGGTAGTCGCCCCGGACCGTGTACTCGACGACGGCTGGCTGGCTATCGCCGGCGGCAAGATCGTCCAAGTCGGTTCCGGGACACCCCCGGACATCGACCGCGTCGACGTCGACGGAGGCCTGGTAATTCCCGGCTTCATCGACACCCATTGCCATGGCGGTGGAGGCGGGTCGTTTTCCAGTGCGAACCCCGAGGAGCTGTTCCGCGCGGTCCGCGCGCATCGGCGGCACGGGACCACGACCATGCTCGGCAGTCTGGTCTCGGATCCCATCCCGGTGCTCCGGGATCAGATCGCGGCCCTGCGTGAGCTGGTCCAAGAGGGTGAACTTGCCGGAATTCACCTCGAAGGACCCTTCATCTCGAAGGCCCGTTGCGGAGCGCACGACCCGGCGACGCTGATCGAGCCGGACACGGCGACGGTCAACGCGCTGCTCGGCGCCGGCCGCGGCGACATCCGGATGGTCACCCTCGCCCCCGAACTGCACGGCGGGATCAAGGCGGTCCGGCAACTGGCCGAATCGGGCGTCATCGCCGCCATCGGGCACACCGACGGCGTCGAAGACCAGATCATCCCCGCGATCGACGCGGGCGCCTCCGTCGCGACCCACCTCTTCAACGCCATGCGGCCCCTCCACCACCGTGAGCCGGGCCCGATCGGCGCCCTCCTCGACGACGAGCGGATCACCGTCGAACTGATCTGCGACCTCGTCCACGTGCACCCGACCGTCCTGCGGCTGGCCGCGCACCACGCCGGCAAGGGCCGGACGGTGCTCATCACCGACGCGATGTCGGCCACCGACGCCGCCGACGGCAGCTACATCCTGGGCCGCCTCGAGGTCGACGTCCGGGACGGCGTCGCCACGCTGGCCGGGAACGGCTCACTGGCGGGCAGCACGCTGACCATGGACGCGGCCTTCCGCAACCTGGTCCGCGGCGCGGGCATCGATCTGCTCGACGCCGTCCGCGCGACCTCCGGGCGACCCGCCGAACTGCTCGGCATCGCCGACCGGACCGGGTCGCTGCGCGCCGGGCTCGCGGCCGACGTCGTCGTGCTCGGCCGCGACCTGCGGCCGACCAAGGTGCTGCGCCAGGGCGAATGGGTCAAGGACGAGGCTGCGGCTACATTGAGCGCCACGGCCCCGCTCAGTGGCGCGGTCGAAGGCGGTGTGTCGGTCACCGACGGGTAGCGGCGGAGGGAGTCCCGGATGAGCGAGCCCAAGGACCCGGAAAAACTCCTGGCCGACGCTCTGCGCGCTCAGGCGGTCTTCGCCCCTTCGGCCGAGCGGGTCTCCGAGGCTTCCACCGAGAAACCGGTCGAACCGGACACTGAGAGTAATTCGGACACTTCGAGTTCCCCGGAGACCCCTCAGCCGTCTTCCGGGGAAAACGAGCTGCCTGCGCAGTACGGGCTGCTGTCCGGCGCCGGTGCCGACTCGCTCGAACGGGAGCGCGTCGCGCTGGAGGACGCGGAGACAGCCAGGCTGGCAGAGCGTCCGACACCGCCTCTGCCTCCTTCGCCCGGCAGTGCCCCGTTGCCCGCGTACTGGGTGTTGCTGCTGGCTGTACTGCTGGGACTGGCCGCCGGTTCGGTCATCGGGTTGCTCACGCTGATCTGAGCCGGGCTCTCCCGTCGGGTCAAAGCACTCAGCGTCACCCTGTACCGTTTTGGTGTGATCCTGGCGCAGAACACCGTGACGACGATGGGCCTCCTGCCGGAGTGGCTGGACCCGAAGATCCTGCTGAGCGGGCTGACCGTCCCGGTCATCACCGTGCTCTGCGTGATCATCTTCATCGAGAGCAGTGTCTTCCCGGTGCTGCCCGGCGACTCCCTGCTGTTCACCGCGGGCCTGCTGATCGCCAACGGCTCGATCCAGGCCCCGCTCTGGCTGGTGTGCGTGCTGGTCACCCTCGCCGCGCTGATCGGCAACCTCCTCGGCTACGGCCTCGGGTGGAAGATCGGGCCCTGGCTGTTCCGGAAGCCGGATTCGAAGTTCTTCAACAAGAAGTACGTCGACCAGACACATGCCTTCCTGGAGAAGCACGGGCCGAAGGCGGTCGTGCTGGCGCGGTTCGTGCCGTTCGTGCGGACGTTCATCACCTGGATCGCCGGCATCGGCAAGATGGACCCGAAGAAGTACTTCACCTACACCGTCATCGGCGGCATCCTGTGGGCCGCCGGGATCACCGCGCTCGGGCACCTGCTCGGCGACATCCCGTTCATCGAAAAGAACATCGACGCGATCTTCGTCCTGATCGTGCTGATCTCGGTGGTGCCGATCGTGATCGAGTACCTCAAGGCGCGCCGCGAGAAGAAGCACTCGGGCGGCAGCGCCGCTTCGGCCGCTCCGGCCGCGGACATGGACGCGACGCAGCAGATCCCGCGCGTGCGCGACTGACCCTCCCCGCGACAGCGAGCCGGACGAAACGGCGAACTCGCGTGACTGGACGGACGCCACCCGTGTCCAGACGGACGACACGCGTGTAGTTCCGTGCCGCGGGCGTGTCGTCCGCCCAATCATGCGAGTTCCGGACAAAACGGCGCACTCGCGTGATCCGGCACGTGACTCGCGTGATCGGAGACGGGACACACGTGATCAGAGACGTGACTCGCGTGATCAGACGCCGCACACCCGAGTACGGCGCCCAGTCACGTGAGTTCCGTGTTCAATCACGCGAGTTCCGTGTTTGATCACGTGAGGTACGCGTGACCGTCGGCGGGGCTAGAGGGAGAACATCGAGCCGGGGTTGAAGAGGTTTCCTGGGTCGAGGGCCTGCTTGATCTGGCGATGCACGCGGAGGCCGACTTCGCCGATCTCCTTGGCGAGCCATTCGCGTTTGATCCGGCCGATGCCGTGCTCGCCGGTGACCGTCCCGCCCAGTGACAGGGCGACCTCGAGAATCGCGTCGAAGGCCTTCCGCGCGCGGGCGAACTCCTCCTCGGAATCCGGCGCGTAGACGATCGTCGGGTGCATGTTGCCGTCACCGGCGTGGCCGACGACGGCGATCCGCAGCCCCACCTCCTCGCTGATGCGCTCGCAACCGGCGATCAGTTCGGCGATCCGGGTGCGCGGCACGCAGACGTCGTCGGTCAGCCAGACGCCGTACATCTCCAGCGCGGTGAGCACGA